>UBZM01000093.1 GCA_900470095.1 Hyphomicrobiales bacterium | reverse complement strand
GAGACGACCAGCCCGGCGCCGCCTGCCCCCCCCGCGCCGCTGCCGGTGTAGGAATTCAATGTGTTGAGAAGTCCGCCGCTGCCGCCGCGCACCGTGCCGGTGTTGTTAAGCACCGCCGAATCCCCCGAGAGCAGGACGCCGATGCCGCCCGCGCCGCCCGCGCCATTGATGGCGCCGGCCCCCAGGAAACCGAGGAAGCCGGCATCACCGCCGGCGCCGCCGGTGATGGTGCCGCTGTTCGAGATTTGCAGACTGGCGCCCGCCGAGGCGAGGCCCGCACCGCCCGCGCCGCCATTGCCGAGATTGCCGCTGAAAGAGGAATTCGCGCCACCGCCGCCGCCGCCGATGCCGCCGGTCACAGTACCGCTGGTGGACACAACCAGGGACGTGCCGTTGAGGACGAGGGCCGCACCGCCGCCACCGCCGCCGCCGAGGCCGCCATCGCTGCCGCTGCTTGCCGCCCCAGTCCCACCGATCGCGCCGCCGCCGCCGGAGCCACCCGACCCGCCGGTTGACCCACCGCCTGGCCCGCCCGTTCCGCCGGCCGTGCCGCTGCCGCTGCCGCCAGCGGAACCGAACGCATTTTCACCACCACCCGCACCGCCGGCGGCGCCTGTCACCGTCACGGCGAGGCTGTTGGACGTGGTGAGCTGCAACCCGGCGCCGCCGCCGCCGCCGCCTCCGCCGCCCGTGCCCGCGAGGCCTGTACTGGCCGCGCCGCCCGATCCATTGGGCGGGAGCGTCTGGCTCAGGGCGGGCGAGATCGTCAGAACGCTCCCAGCAGCCGTCATCGCAAGCAGCAGGACCGGCGCAAGGCAGGATGAGGCAAGCAGGGCACGACGACGCTGCGCGATGCGATTGCCCGCCTGGCTCAGGACAACAGGGCAGCCCACTCGCGAAGCACCGCGAATGGCCACGTGATCGACTTGTTCGCGTCTCACCCGAATCCCCCAGATCCCGGATTCGGCCAGACGGCGCGGCGCCGCAGGGAGAATCAGCGAAAGACTAGCAGGCCTCCTCCCGGGCACGGTCAGCCCGCGCTCGCAAACCTTTGATTCTGTGATTTGTTTTGGGCGTGTTGCCGCAAGGTAACGACCGGGAAACCCGGCCGGATGCGCCGACAAGGCGCCAGTCTCATCGCGCGGCAACAGGACTGTTTCGCCAGAGGAACCGCGGCCCTCCCGCTGATGCCGGACGGATTTCCGACCCGCCTAACCTGCACTCTTGCCCATAGCCGACGTCCCGATACCCGAGATCGAAAGCCCGAGGCAAAGGGGCAGCCCGGCTTCGCGGTCTACGCCAATCGACCCCAGAAGCGGACGCGGCTCATCTGGTCTTGACGTAGCTGAAGCAGTCCCGCGGCTCGTCGCTGATATTCGGATGCACGGCCCAAAGCCGGAGAAGCGCTTCGCGCGTGAGCCCCGCCTTCTCCATCACCCGCGCGGAGCCAAGGTTCTCCACGTCGCATACGTCTCCGATGCGCCGGATTCCAGGCTGGTCCAGGGCCCAGTCCACAACCGCAGTCAGGGCCTCGGACATCAACCCCAGGCCCCAGGATGGGCGGGCGAGCAGGTAGCCATAACCGAGCCGATGGGCGGCGGGCTGGCGAAGTTCGAACGCGCCGTGCAGCCTTCCGTCGCCTCGGTCCCTCAGCAGGTAGGAGCAAGACGGCCCGGCCAGCGCCGAGGCAACGTAAGCCTCGGTCTCGGCGAGCGCCGTATGAGGACGCCATGTCATGTAGCGCGAGACTTCGCTATCCCGAGCGTAGGCCTCGAAGATCAGCGGCGCATCTTCAGCCACGATCGGCGCGAAGATCAGCCTGGCCGTAGAGAACTGATCCGGAAGCATGGGCGGTATCATCCGGCGACCCTATCACGGCTTCGCCGTGCATTGCCTGCTCCCCTCACCGATCCCGGACATTCCCTTTGCTCATGGGCCGGACCTCGCGCTGCGGCGGCGGACCATCGCGCCAGATGCTTCACCACCAGCTCAGCCTGTCTTCAGCGACGGCTTTGCGCTGCACTCCGTACTCTCGATCGCCTCGCCGCGATCGTTCAGCACCTGCCAGCGCTTGAGCTCGGGCTGGAACACATATGTCGGCAAGCCCCTCTCGCGCGGGACGAGCTTCAGCTTGTCCATGACATATTGGCGAGCCTGCCCATCGGCTTTGACCATCACGTCGCCCGACGACTCGACCTGCTCGATGACGACTTCGCCAGCCTTGAACTTGCAGGTGTAGACCGGATTGGTGACGGGTTCGGTGTCGGCCAGGGCGAGGCTCATCGGCAGCAGTATCATCGCGATCATCAAGGTCATGGGCGCCTCTCCAGGTTGCCAGGACGGTTACGCCTCGCCTGCAACAAAGTTCCCGCCCGCCCGGCGCCCTCCGGCGCGAACCGGCCCCTGATGGATCTGCTCGCCCGTCGCTGCCAGGCGCCGGGACAGGATCGAACCCATCCCTCGCATTCAGGGAATCGTTACACTCAGCAGCTAACTCCGATCTTCATCGGGCACGCGGAGCCCGCCGGGTCGCGCAGGGATGACAGCTCCACAAGCCGACCCTGCAGCGACATGCCCAATCCCGGCGCTCAAGGCCCGGCCTGCGCTTGCCGTGCTCTGGACCCCGGGCCGGACGCTCGCCCCGTCCAATCGCGCCGCGATGGATCAGTTTCTCGCCAGTGCCCGCAGGCTGGACCTGGATGTCACGATCGTCGGGGAAGCCGACCTCGATCGGCTGGCCGAATTCGACGGCGTTTTCATCCGGGATCACACGCGCCTGGACGATTACACCCACCAGTTCGCGCTGCGTGCGACCGAACTCGGCCTGGCCTCGATCGATGACCCGCTCTCCATGCGGATCTGCGCCGACAAGGTTGAACAGGTCCGTCTCTTCGAACGCCACCGGGTGCCGACGCCGAAGACCTTGCTCCTGCACCGCGAGAACATCGGCCAGGCGATCCCGCTGCTCGGCCTGCCCTGTGTCGTCAAGCTCCCCGACAGCTCGTTCTCCAGAGGCGTCTGCAAGGTTGAATGCGAGGCCGAGTTTCACGCGCGCTGCCTGCAATGGTTCGATCGCGCCCCCATCCTGGTCGCTCAGGAGTACATCCGGACCCGTTTCGATTGGCGCATCGGGGTGCTCGATCGCCGCCCGCTCTTCGCGTGCCGCTACCACATGGTGCCGGGCCACTGGCAGGTCGTGCAGAACGCTGGTTCTCCAGACTATCGGGAAGGCCTGACCCAGGCCGTCGCACTCTCGGACACGCCCCAAACCGTGCTGGCAGCGGCGCTGGCTGCGGCCGACACGGTCGGCGACGGCTTCTATGGCGTCGACGTCAAGGAGTGTGGGGACCGGCCCCTCGTGCTCGAGGTCAATGACAACCCCAATGTCGATGCCGGCCATGAAGATGCGCTCGTCGGGAGCGCCCTCTACGACGCGGTCATGGGATCGCTCGCTCGCCGCATCAGAGCGATGTGCCGCTGATCAACGAAGTGCCGCGCGGCCTCCGCATTTCACCCCGCCGGCTCCGGAATCGGGATGTCGATCAGGGGCGCGTAATGCTGGCTCCCGAACAGGTCGCCGTCGCCGAGGCTGCCGCTCGCCCCCTCCCGCGCGATCGTGAACTTGATGGCAAAGGCCGGGTCGAACTCGACATGGTCGGTCAGGCGCTGGGGGGCGATGCCGAAGACCTGGCAGATGGCGGCAGGCGACAGCGCGCCGCTATGCCTGACATGGTCGTAGCTCGCGCGGTCCGGGAAGATCACGTCGAAGGTGATGTGATCGACGCCCGCATTCTTGCTGCGGATCGTCTTGGCGATGGCCGAGAGTGGGCGGCTTGCGGGGCTCATGGTCAAATTCCCGCTTCGGTCATGTGGACCCGGAAGGGCTCCATCGGATCGTCGATCGGCATGGTGTGGTTCAGCGTCCAGCGATAGGCGGGGCTCGCCGGCATGACCTCGTCGAGCAGGAAGGCGACGCCGCCGGCGGTGCCCTTCACGTCCGGCAGGCGCGCATAGAACATCTGGCGCGTGCCCATGATGCAGATCTCCTCGGCCATCTCACGCGTCGGCGCGACCGCCTGGACGACGACGCAGAGCTCATGGCCCGGCTTGTCGCGCAGGGGCTCGAGCCGCCCCATGACGCCGTCACGCCCGTAGACATTGTAGGAGAGCTGGTAGCCCTCCGAGCCAAAGCGCTCCTGCACCATGCGACGGGCCCAGGCGATGACGTCGTCGACGCGCGCCACCGTATAGGGGTCGCGGATGCCGACGAGCCCGACATAGCGCTCGCCGATCTTGCCGGAGCCTTCGAGCTTGACCCTGAGATCGGCGGCCGGGACGTAGCGCGGGCCGGTCACCCGCGTCGTGCGCTCGTCGAGCTGCTCGTAGACGCAATCGCGCATGTCGATATGGCCGCCGACGAAATGCTCGTAATAGGGATTGGCCCGCTCATACATGGCGTGGCCGGCAACGGAGGCGACCGTGCAGCGCTGCTCCGGCAGCATCGCGGTGACGCGGACATCCTCCATGGTGATCTCGCCGAGGATCGATTCCTTGCCGCCATAGGGCTCGGCGCAGAAGGAGGCGCACTCCATCACCTTGCCGAAATAATAGGCCAGCGCTTCCGGATAGCCCTTGCGGATCGCCGGCGCGGCGAAGATGGCGCAGTCGCTCGAGCGTCCGCCGATGATCACATCCGCGCCCATGTCCATGAGCTTCATGTAGGGATGCACGCCGGCAACCGCGACGATCCGCTCGGTCGCGTCGAGCTCGGCCTCGGTCAAATCGGCGCGGCCCGGCAGGCCGAGGATGGTCTGTCCCGCAGTCATCTTGGCGCGCACGGTCTCCCTGGACAGCTCCGAGTAGAAATAGCCGAGCTTGAAGCGCGGCAGGCCATGCTCGCGGGCAATGTCCTGGACGAGATCGACGAAGCGGTCGACGCGGCTGTCGGTGCCGGTGTCCCCGGCCGAGCCGATGATCACGGGCAGGCCGCGCGGGCGGGCGCCGAGCAGCATCATCTCGACATCGTGGCGCTGCCAGGCGAGCGGGCTCGCGGTTCCGTCCATGCCGAGCGGCACCGGGCCGATGTCGCAGGAGCCGGAGTCGCAGGCGACAATGTCGGGCGCGGCCTCGATGCCATTGTCGAAGGAGCCGCGCCGGCTCGGCGCGAAGCCGAGATGGCCGTTGGGACAGAGGATCCTGAGACCCCGATTGGCAAGGCTTGTTGCGGTCTGCATGGTGTGTCTCACTTGCGCAGGATCAGGCAGTCTTCGGGCGTCACGCGCCAAAACAGGGTGCGGCCTTCGTCGAGGCCCGGCCGCGGGCGGACATGAGCGCAAAGCTCGACCGGCCCCGACCGCAGGAATACGTGCTGGACATCGCCGACGAAGAGCGAGCGCGCGACGACGCCGCTGCCGCCCTGCCCCTCTCCGGGCTTGTCGTCGAGGCGGACATCGCCCGGCCGGAAGGCGATGGCCGCGTCCTCGATCGCGGTTCCCGGCGCAACATCGCGCCCGCGCAGCACCGTTCCGTCCGGCAGGCGGGCCCCCTCGCCCGTGCCCGCAAGCTCGCAGGGGATGATGTTGCGCATGCCCAGGAACTCGGCGACGAAGCGGCTTTGCGGGTTCCGGTAGATCTCCTGGGGCCGGCCGGCCTGCTCGATGCGGCCGCCGCGCATCACGACGATGTGGTCGGAGAGCGAAAACGCCTCCTCCTGATCATGTGTGACATAGAGCGCGGTGAAGCCGAGCCGCTTGCGCAGATCCGCGAGCTCGTCGCGCATCTGCAGCCTGAGCTGTGCGTCCAGGTTCGAGAGGGGCTCGTCGAGCAGGACGAGCTTGGTGCCGAAGGCGACCGCACGGGCGAGCGCCACGCGCTGCTGCTGCCCGCCCGAGAGCATGGTTGCGGGCCGCTCGGCGAAGCGGGCGAGATCGACCAGTGCGAGCGCGCGCTCGACCGCCGCCCGGGTCTCGACTGACGGGCGCCCGCGGACGCGGAAGGGAAAGGCGACGTTCTCGAAGACCGTCATATGGGGCCAGATCGCGTAGGACTGGAACACCATCGAGAGATTGCGCTTCTCGGGCGGCGTATCGAGGCCGTGTGCGCCGTCGAAGGCGGGCTTGCCGTCGATCAGGATGCGCCCCGCGCTCGGGCGCTCCAGCCCGGCAACGGCGCGCAGCGTCGTGGTCTTGCCGCAGCCGGACGGGCCCAGCAGCGTCACCTGTTCCCCGGCGTCGATGCCGAAGCTGACGCGGTCGACCGCCTGGAACCCGCCATAGGCGATGCTGAGATCCTCGACGCTGACGAATGCCGCGCTCATGCTGCGACCGCTTTCTGACGGAGCCGGGCCACGACGAGGAGGGCGGCGAAGGTGGCGAAGAGCTGCATGACGCTGAGAGCGGCAAGCGCGTTGAC
This sequence comes from Hyphomicrobiales bacterium, assembly GCA_900470095.1. Taxonomy (GTDB): domain Bacteria; phylum Pseudomonadota; class Alphaproteobacteria; order Rhizobiales; family Beijerinckiaceae; genus Allobosea. The sequence continues at coordinate 31,602 of UBZM01000093.1, read as the reverse complement.
GTTGCCCGCCTCCCACAGGTCGAAGACGGCGACGGAGAGCACCGTGCTCGGCGCGGTGTAGAGCAGGATCGAGGACGAGATCTCCTGCAGCGACAGGATGAAGAGCAGCGTCCAGGTCGCGACCAGGGTCGGCCGGGTCAGCGGCAGGACGATGCGCCGCAAGGTACCGAACAGGCCGGCTCCGGCGACGCGCGCGGCGTCCTCGAGTTCGGGATGGAGCTGGCGGATCGCGCTCGACAGGGCCCGCAGGCCGAAGGGCAGGTAATGCGTGACATAGGCGAGCAGCAGGATGCCGATCGTGCCGTAGAGCGGCAGCCAGGTCAGGCCGACATAGCTCCAGAGCAGGCCGAGCGCGAGAACGATCGGCGGGATCGCCAGCGGCATCATCCCGACCTGATCGAGAAAGCGCGCGGCCGCGCCGCGCGAGCGCACTATCACCCAGGCCATGGCAAGGCCGAGCGTGCAGATCACCGTCGCGGTCAGCAGGCCCAGCACGAGGCTGTTGCGCGTCGCCAGCAGCGTCTTGGGATAGGTGAAGAGCACATAGCTGAAGTGACGGAGATCGAAGCTCATCAGCTTCGGGTCGACGGTGATGAAATTGACCAGCGCCGCCCAGCACAGCGTCGCGACGGGCAGGACGACCGCGGCGAGGAGATAGAGCAGGACGACACCGAGCAGGACCGGCCGCCAGCCGCCGACATGGACGAGCCGCGGGCGAAAGGCCTTGCCGGTGATCGTGACGAAGGAGCGCCGTCTGAGGATCGCCGCCTGCAGCGCGACCAGGACCGCCGTGACGACGAGCAGCAGCAGGCCCCAGCCGGCGGCCTGGGTCACCCGCGGCGGATAGCTGTTCAGCAGGCGATAGATCTCCGTCGCCGCGACATAGAAGCCGGCGGGCATGCCGAGCACGGCCGGCACGCTGAACAGGCCGAGCGACTGGACGAAGACCAGCAGCGCGCTGCCGAGCAGGGCCGGCAGCGCGAGCGGCAGCGTGACCCGCCGGAAGGCCGCGCCGATCGAGGCGCCATGGATGCGGGCGCTCTCCTCCAGCGACGGGTCCATGGCGCGCAGCGCGCCGGCGACGAGCAGGAACGGCAGGGGCGCATAGGCCAGGGCCGCAACGGTGATGACGCCGCCCGCCGAATGCAGGTTCACGATCGACCCGACCGGGCCGAGCACGCTTTGCGCCAGGAGGTTCAGCAATCCCCCGCGCGGCGAGCCGAGCCAGGACCAGGCGACCGCCGTCAGCAGCGGCGTGATGTAGAGGGGCAGGAGCAGGAGCTGCTCCAGGCCGCCGCGCCAGGGCGTATCGGTCCGGACCAGGATGACGGCGAGAACCCCGCCGAGCCCCGTCGCAAGGACGGTGGTGCCGAGCCCGACGAGCAGCGTGTTCCCGATCACGCGTCCCGAGGCCAGCACGTCGGCGAGTGCCATGAGCGAGAAGCCGTCCTCATCGCCGACGGCACCAAGGACGACCGCGGCGAGCGGCACCAGCACCATGACGCCGACGATCGCCGCAAGCACGAGCGCGAGCAGCCGCTCCTGCCCGGCGCCGCGGATGAAGCCGCCGGCCAGCCGTATCGGGGGTGCAGACACGTTTTCAGGCCTTGAAATAGCGATCGAAGGTCTCGGGAAAGCGGCGGGAGGCCCGCTCGTAATCCTGGAGATCGCGCGGCAGCATCGGTTTGGTCTGATCGAGCGGCAGCTGCCCGGCGGGCGCCGCGACGCCGCGGCGCATCGAATAGACGCTGAAGATCTCGGTGTTGAGCAGGGCCTGGCCTTCGGCCGAAAGGGTGAAGTCGACCAGCAGGCGGGCCGCGTTCGGGTTCGGCGCATCCTTGAAGATCGCGACCGGAGCGGTGGCGAGCGGCATGCCCTCGCTCGGATAGACGCCGACGATCCCGGCCTTCACCGCGTCGGGCTCGAAGGCGCGGAAATGGTCGACCGTGGCGCCCACCAGCGCTTCGCCCCGCACCAGCATGTCGATGAGCTGCGCCGTGGTGGAGACGATGATCGGCTCCTGCTGTCCGAAGCGGCGCATGAAATCGGCGCCGAACTGCTTCTCCAGCAGATACATCTGGTTGAAGCTCGTGCCCGCAGCCGAATCCTGGATGACGAGCTTGCGCCCCTTGAAGTCCGGGTTCAGCAGATCGGCCCAGGCTTTCGGCGCCTTCTCGGCCGGCAGGATGTTGCGGTTATACGCCATGATCACGCCGACGATGCGCGCGATCGCCCATTGGTCGCGGTCGGAGGCCTCGGGCGGGTAGGCATCGAGCTCCGGCGAGCGGTAGCCGAGCAGCTGGCCGCGCTGGGCCATCGCGAGATAGGGCGCGAGATTGGCGACGTGCAGCACGTCGAAGGTCAGCGCACGGGCCTTCATCTCCGCATCAACGCGCGCGAGAACCCGGCCGGCCGGCGCCGAATAGAGCCCGGTCGTCGCGTCGATGAAAGGGTAGCGCGCGGTGAAGGCCTGGATGAAGCGGGGAAAACCGGGCGCCGAGGCCGAGTTCGCAAAATTGACCCGGCCTTCGCGCTTCGCCCCCGCGACGATCGCATCCCGCTCCTGTGCGGAGAGTCGCGCCGGCAGGCCGGTCACCCCGATGGCGAGTAGAGAGAGGATCTGACGACGGTTCAGTCGGGCCATAGGTGCACCTCATCGACCAGCGGACGAGATCACCGTCTCACACTCGCAAGCTTAGTCAATATTACTTTTCATAATATCGGATTTTTTCTCTTTTTGATAAACTATCATGATCAATCGCCGATCAGATTTTCTTTCGGCAGCGGGTCCAGTTGGCTTGCGGCGGCATAGTGCATGTTGAGATCGCCCTTCTGGGCGATGAAGTTCGCGGCCGCATCGATGACGATGCGCATCGGCGGGGATGGCGGCGAGATCGCGCAGGCGAGCGAATAGGACAGGCTGGGCGCCGGCTGCGTCGTCTCGATCCGCACGAGATGGCCGGCCGCGAGATCCGGCTCCGCCGCCGAGTGCGAGACGAGCGCGACGCCCAGTCCCGCCTTGGCGAGATGCAGCCGCGTCGGCAGATGCGAGGCGCTGTGGTTGCGATGCGGCTCGGCGCCATCCTGCCTGAACCAGTCGAGCATCAGGCTGTGCAGCAGCGTTCCCGGCCGGTCCGAGATGATCGGCCAGGCCGCGAGCTCGCGGCCCGCGAGCGGGCGCGCCGGCAGGTTGAGCCGGGGATGCGCGACCCAGATGTTGGAGACCTCGCCGACCGAGACACTGAACAGCCGGCTGCCGTCGAGCGGGCCGGCGACGACGGCGACGTCGAGCTGGCCGCGCTCCAGCCCGCTGCGCAGGGTTTCGCTGGAATCGACCGCGATCTCCAGGAGCAGGCCCGGATAGGAGCGCGCGATGCCTTCGACGAGGCCCGGCAGCCAGGTCATCGCGTGAATGCTCGTCGCCCCGAAACGCACCCGGCCCGTCAGGGCATCGCGCGTCCCGATGCGCTGCTGGACCTCCGAGGCGAGCGCGACGAACTGCGCCGCATAGGGCAGGAGTTCCTGTCCTTTGGGCGTCAGCACCGCGCCGCGCCCGATGCGCTCGAACAGGGCCAGGCCGAGCCCCTCCTCCGCCTCCCTGACGCGCGCGGAGATGGCCGCTTGGGACACGCCGAGCTGGCGTGCGGCCGCATGAAAGCTGCCCAGGCGGCCGATCCAGTAGAAGGCCTCGTAATGCTTCAGATTCATCGCCCGCTCACTCACTGAGGCGAGCAGAAGCGCGCATCTGGATGACCGATGCAAGGAGATGATATCCGGGACAGGCGCGCCGTGCCCTCAGGTTGCGAGGCCGCTCCTCAAATCGGGAGGCCGAACTCCGGAACTGATCGGAGGCCGATCGGAGCGAGCGGGCGCGCCTGCGCACGCCCCGAGGGCCATCACCAAACCGCCCTTCCCGTGCGCCCTGCAGCCGCTGGCGACCGGTCAAGGCAACGTCCCGATGGGGGTGGAGCAGCCGTCAGTCAGTCTCCGGACTGTGCTGATGATGTGCGCCGGTCATGCAGGCGGCATCCAGCTCGGCCTTCAGGACTCCGCCGATGGGCGGACGGGCTCGCCTGGAGCCAGCCAGCAAACTGGGTCTGGGGTCGCTCGCGCCTCTTTCTTCTCGAGTCGACTGAGGCTGCTGTTTGGCCATGCGATGGCCCTCGCCGCGCAAATGGCCAGGCTGCCGGATCGCTGTGGTTGATCGCCCTGTCTTGTGCCCGTTCCCCGGGAATCCAGCCGTTCACGGCTGCGCGGCCAGCGCCTTGGCTATCGCCTGCGCAATCCAGTCCTGCGGGGTCAGCCCCGCCGCCCGCGCCCTGGCGCTGACCGCGTCGACGACGTCGGGCATCAGCGGCACGTCGAGAATGATGCGGTCCGCGACCTCGATGGCGTAGACCGCCCGCGTCGCCTGCAGGCTGAAACTCCGCAGCCGAGCGGTCTTCTGTACGTCGGTCAGCGCTGTGTCCTTGGCCAACAGGGCACAATAGGCGCCGATCAGATTGTCGATGATCAGGGTTTTGCTCAGGCCCTGGCTGCGCAATCTGTCGACAGCGGCATTGAGCGAGGCGGGATGGTCGAGCGGATCGGAGACCGGCAGCAGCGCCGTGATGTCCTTGACGCCTGCCGGCGTATCGGCGGTGGGCCGCCCGCCGCACTCGAAACCGGCCGCCCAGGCGCCTGGGCCGATCAGCAGGGTCGACAGTGACAGCGCAGCCAGCAGGCGCGATGCGGTTCGCATGATGGTCCTCCTCGAATGCGGTTTGGCTCAAGGCCAGCGCTGGAAGCATTCCTCGCCACCTGTCAGGCCGTATTCAGACCCGAAGGAGCCTGGATCATCGGACCGGATATCGTATCCGGTCCGATGATCCAGGCTTCTGCGTTTGCATCGGCCTTGCCCCGAAAACCGCAATCCACTTTTCGGGCGGATGCTTCAGGGTTTCCTTTTCCGTTCTGGAGTGATCCCGGGGGGCTCACAGCATCCGCCAGAGTGCCGGACGCTCCAAGCGCAAAATGCGGCCGGAACGGCAGCCGCTGCCGTGCTGGCCGGAGCTGCGGGATACGGTCAGCCGCCAAGTCCGCCCGTTCGGACGCGGGCAGCGGCGCCCCGGCCCCGTATTCGAGCATCGGATATGTCCGAAAACCGGACTTCCCCTTTTCGGTCCGATGCTCCGGCTGCTCCCGTGCAGGTCAGTCCAGCGACAGGCCGCCGCGAAGGCCGCGGCTCTCGGGCGGCAGCGCAGCCACGCGGACGCCATTCGCCGGCGGCGCGTTGAAGGCGCGCAGGGCCTTCTTCGGCAGGTCGAGATCATAGGGCCGGCTGGGCGGCAGCCGCATCGTGCTGACAAGGGTCAAAGCCGGGTTTGCGGGCGCAGCGGCAGCGGGCGTGGCAATGGCCGGCGCAGCACTTGCCGGCGCGGGCATTGCCGGCGCGAAGGCCAGCGGCGCTGCCGCATAGGACGCCGGCACGATCGAAGCGGTGGTGGCGGGAGCCTCAGGCGTCGAGGCCGCCGCGAGCTGATAGCTCGGCTCTTCGATGCGACGCCGCTCGGGCCGTTCGCCCTTCAGATAGAAGGCGTTCCCGCCCGCTAGCGTCACGTAGTGCATGTTGGGATAGGAAAAGCGCATGCCGGCCATATGAAAATGCTTGGCCGCTCCGACAGGCTCGTGGCGCTTTCCGTTGAGGATGTCTTCGGCGATGGCCTCGACCTTCGGCAGGTCGCGCGCCGCCATCGGACGGGTCAGCACGCCGGCCGCGAACTGGCGCGGCGCGCCGACGACGCCGCAGATCGTCTCGGGATAGCGCGGCGATTCCACCCGGTTCATCACCACCGTGCCGACGCTGAGCAGACCCGCGTCGCTCGAGCGGTTCGATTCGAAATACATCGCGCGGACGAGGCATTCCTTCTCGCGCGGGTCGGCCTTGGCGAGGGCAACGGCGCGCTTGCGGGCCTCGCGCGGCTCCTTGGTCGCGGGTGCAGCAGAGTTTGCAGCGGTTTCGACAGGCGACATGCTGCAGGCGCCGAGAGCCGGCGCAGCCAGTGAAATCAGAAGCGGGATCGCCTTGCGGCCGGGGCGGCGAAGACCGATGGAACGGACAGCATTGGCAGCGATCACGGCGCGCTTCATGCGGCAACCTCCTGATTTCGGGCTTCGGTCTGCCTGAGCCGGCGGACCATCGTCATCGGAAAGGACGCCGAAAGTCTTAACAGAAAGTTAATTTCAAAGGGAAGAGGCGAAGGAGCCGGGCGACGGATCGGCCATCGATGGGGCGGGACTGTCGGACGATCGCCATGGCGGCGCCATGCAACATACGGCTTTTCGCCTGTGCCAATCGACTGGTGCGGCTCGCGCCGGAGGCAGAGCAGACCATCGCCCGGAAGCGGGCCTTCTTCGTCCGGGGCGACGCAGCGCCCGATCAGACCCGGTCGCCAAGCAGGAGTTTCGGTCCTAATGCACCGTCGCTTCTCCGTCCCCTTCCGGGTCGATCAAACCAGCGAGCCCGAGTTCCTCCAGCCCTTCATTGAATTCGGCCAAGGCCGCAGCGTCGGTCGCGAAGGTCTCTTCCCAGACGGTCGACCCGCCATCTTCATCGACAAGCTCGAGCGTCCAGCCCTCGCTGTCCGCGAGACGATAGATCTCGACCTGCACCGTCACACCATCGCGGGTGACGGTCTGGCAGAGCGGCGAGCGGAGAATGTCAGGAAAGTCATCGGTCATGCCGCTGAATGTACCCCCGGGACCGCGGCGACTCAAATCAACTGCGTGAGCCGGGGCGCGGACGACCTGATGACCGACGGCACGCGCGGGCCTGGCGGGCTCTGCTCTCAGGCCTGCGCGCGCGGATTGAGGACATCCCTGAGCTGATCGCCGATCAGGTTGATCGCGACCACCGTGATCAGCAGCGCCACGCCGGGATAGAAGCTGATCCAGAATTTTCCCGACAGCATGTGCTGATAGCCATTGGAGATCAGCAGGCCGAGGCTGGGCTCGGTGATCGGGACACCGAGGCCGAGGAAGGACAGGGTCGCCTCCAGCGCGATGGCGCGCGCGATCTGGACCGTGGCGATCACCATCAGGGGCGGCAGGCAGTTCGGCAGCAGGTGCCGGAACAGGATGCGCAGCGACGACGCGCCCTGGCAGATTGCCGCCTCGATATATTCCTTGCGCCGCTGCACCATCGCACTGGCGCGGGCGATGCGGGCATAGGCGGCCCATTCGACGATGATGAGCGCCAGGATGACGTTGACGACGCCCTTGCCGAGAAAGGCCAGGATCATCAGGGCGACCAGGATCGTCGGGAAGGAGAGCTGCAGGTCGACCACGCGCATGATCGCGGTGCCGGTGCGGCCGCCCGCATAGGCTGCGATGAGCCCGAGCGTCGTGCCGATGGCGGCTGCCGCCAGCGCCGAGGTCAGGCCGACCAGCAGGGAGATGCGCAGGCCGTAGAGAATGCCCGACAGCATGTCGCGGCCCTGATCGTCGGTGCCGAGCCAGTAGGTCATGCCCGTGGCCGAGACCGATCCGGGCGGCAGTTGCCCGTCCATGATGTCGAGCTGCATCAGGTCATAGGGATTCTGCGGCGCAATCCACGGCGCCACGAGCGCGAGAGCGATGATCGCGCAGAGCAGAATGAGGCCGAGCACGGCCAGGCGCGAGGCGGCAAAGGCCCTCAGGAAGCGCTGCAGCGGGGTGCGCCGCGTGGCGGGCGCCAAGTCCGGGGCGGCCAAGTCCGGCGCAGCCGTGTCCGGGGCGGTGGAACGCAAGGTTGGCATGGTGTTCACCTGCAAGGTCCCATCGCTCAGTTCTCGAGCCGGACGCGCGGATCGAGCGCCGTGTAGATCAGGTCGACCACGAGATTGATGACGACGAACAGCACGACGATGACCATGAGATAGGCGACGATCATCGGGCGATCGAGCAGGTTGATGCTGTCGATGATCAGCTTGCCCATGCCCGGCCAGGCGAAGATCGTCTCCGTCACCACCGAGAAGGCGATCACCGAGCCGAATTCCAGCCCGACGATGGTAACGACGGGGATCAGGATGTTCTTGAGGAGATGGACCCGCAGGATCGCGCTCTCGCCAAGGCCCTTGGCGCGGGCCGTGCGGATATAGTCCTGCGGAATGATCTCGCGGGTCTCGGCCCGCACCAGCCGCATCACCAGCGAGATCTTGAACAAAGCGAGGTTCAGGGCCGGCAGGATGAGATGGCGCAGGCCCTCTAGCGTCAGAAACGACCATTGCAGCCCGAGCAATTCGCGCGTCGGTCCGCGGCCGCCGGCCGGCAGCCAGCTCAGCTGCACCGCAAAGACCATGATCAGCAGCAGCCCGACCCAGAAGCTGGGCAGCGAGAAGCCCAGGATCGAGCCGGCCATCATCGTCTTCGCCACCGGCGAGTTCGGCCGGACGCCGGCATAGAGGCCGAGCGGAATGCCGATCACCACCGAGAGCAGCATGGCGGCGAGCGCCAGCTCGAGCGTCGCGGGCATGCGCTGCAGGATGACCCGCAGCGCCGGCTCGTTGAAGACGAAGCTGCGTCCGAGATCGCCCCTGACCGCGCCGCCGAGGAAGGAGAGATATTGCTGCCAGAGCGGCCGGTCGAGCCCGAAGGCCGCGACCACGCGCAGGCGCTCCGCCTGGTCGGCATCGGGCGGAACCAGCACGGCAACCGGATCGCCGATCACGTTGACGCCGACGAAGACGATCACGGTCATGGCGAGCACGACCGCGAAAGCCTGCAGAAGTCGTTGGGCGAACCAGGCAATCATTAGATGTCCCCGGGCGACGGACCGTGCCGGTCCGCCGCGATGTCGATGCTCGAGTTACTTGGCTCGTGTTACTTGGCTCGGGTTACTTGGCTCGTGTTATTTGGCCTGGCGGGCATCCAACGCCAGCGTGCGCTCGTCGCGGCGCGGGTCGATGACGATGCCCTTGCGGGTGACCCAGGCGTTGTCGAGGATGAAGAGCGGGATGATCGGCACCTCGCGCGCCGCCGTCTCGACCGCGCCGACGAGCAGCTGCTCGCGCTTGCCGTCGTCGATCGTCGCCAGCGCCTGGACGATCTGCGCATCGAGCGTCGGGTTCGCATAGCGCCCGTAATTGAACACGCCGAGGCCCTTGGAGGGATTGTTGCTGGCGAGCACGTTCGAGAGCAGGTAGCCGGCCTCGCCCGTCGGGCTGCCCCAGCCCCAGAGTCCGGCGCCGAATTCCTGCTTGCCGCCGCGCGTCGCATAGGCGCTCCAAGGCAGCGTCTCGACCGCGGTCTTGACGCCGATCCGCGTCCACATCTGGGCGACCGCCTGCGCGGTTGCCGCATCGTTGGGGTAGCGGTCATTGGGCGTGAAGAGCGTGATCTTGAACCCGTCCGGGAAGCCCGCCTCCTTCAGCAGCGCCTTGGCCTTGTTGGGGTCATTGGCGGGAACCGCGACGCTCTTGGCATAGGAATAGGTGCCGGCGGGCAGCCACTGGCCGGTCGGCCGGGCCGTCTTCTGCATGATCCGGTCGGCCAGGCCCTCGCGGTTGATCGCGATGGACAGCGCCTGGCGCACCTTGAGATCGAGCAGCGGGTTCTTCGGCAGCGGCTTGCCGTCATTGCCGGTGACGGTGGCGGCACCCGGCTCGAGCGAATTCAGCGCGAGATAGATGACGCGCAGCCCTTCCGTGGTGGCGACAGCGACGCGCGGATCCGCCTTCAGCTTCTCGAGATCGCCGACGGGCGGCGTGTCGATGATGTCGACATCGCCCGCCAGGACGGCCGCGACCCGTGCACCGGAATTGGTGATCATCCGCAGCGTGACCTTGTCCCAGTCCTGCTTGGGGCCCCACCAGGCGTCATTGCGGACGAACTCGACCCGGTCGCCCGGGGTCTGGCTGACGAATTTATAGGGGCCGGTACCGATGGCGGCCTTGCCGGAATTATAGTCCTCGGTCGTGGCGGTCTCGCCGACATGGCGCGAGACGATCGGCACGAAGGCGAGCTCGCGCGGCAGGTTGGGGGCCGGCTCGCCGGTGTCGATGCGCAGCGTCAGCGGATCGACGACCTCGACCGTCTTCACGGCGCGCAGGAAGCCGCCGAAGCCACCGGGGCTGTTGGGGACGTTGCGAGCGCGCTGATAGGTGAAGGCGACATCGTCGGCGGTGAAGGGCTTGCCGTCATGCCAGGTCACGCCGGGACGCAGCTTGAACTCCCAGACCGTGTCGGAGACCGGCGTCCAGCTCAGGGCGAGGCCGGGCTTCAGGCTGACATCGGGCGCGCGGTCGACAAGGCGGTCGAAGACATGCATCGCGACGGAATGATTGGGCGTGGCATTGTAGAAATGCGGGTCGATCGAAGTGAAGGCGCCGCCGATCGCGATCCGCAGCGGGGCCGCCTGTGCGGGCGCGAGGCCGAGCCCCGTCGTCAGCAGCGTCGCCGCAAGCCAGATTTTCAGTGATGCGCTCATCGGGGTCCTCATGATCGATTGACTGGAATTAGGTCTGCTGGCCGCTTCGTTCCGGCTCAGCCGCTCAGCCACATGCCGTCGCGCTGCGGGTCGGCGCCGGCCGACAGGCGCCCGGCATCGGCGAGCACCGCATGCAGCGCCGCGAAGGCGAAGCCCTGGTAGGAGCGCGCGACGCGATAGCCCTGCCGCTCCAGCTCCTGGGCGACATAGCGCGGGATCCGGTTCGAGATATCGATGCTGTTGCTGGTCACGCTGATCCGCGGCGCCGCCACGGCATCGAAGACCGGCATGCCGAAATCGATGATGTTGCTGATGCCCTGCGCCATCGCCGGCAGGATCGCGGTGCCGCCCGGCGCGCCGATGACGATGAAGGGCTTGTCGTCCTTGAAGACGATGCTCGGCATCTGCGAGCTGGTGCGGCCCTTGTTCGGCGCCAGCGAGCCCGGCCGGCCGGGCCGCGGGTCGAAGGCGCTCATCAGCCCGTTATACATGAAGCCGAGCCCATCGCTGATGACGCCGCTCGGGATGTTGAGCGTGTGGGTGAGCGTCACCGCATTGCCCTCGCCATCGACGACGCAGACCTGCGTGGTGTCGTTGGCCTCGGGCTTCAGCTTCATGCGCTCGATGGCGCCGCGCTCGCCCCGGCGGATGCTCTGCGCCAGCGTCGCGGCATAGTCCTTCGCCAGCAGCCGGTCGGTCGGCACCTCGACGAAATCGGGATCGCCGATATGCGCATCCTTGTCGGCCGTCACCCGCATCAGCGCCTCGGTCAGGATGCGCAGATGCTCGCCGCCATTATGCTCGAGCTCGCCGAGCGGGAAGTTCTCGAGGACATGCAGCAGCTGGATCAGCGAGACGCCGCCGCCGGGCGGCTGGACGCTGGCGATGCGGTGGCCGCGATAGCTGCCCCAGACCGGCTTCGACCGCCGCAGCTGGTAGTTCGCCAGGTCCTCATAGGCGAGCAGGCCGCCATTCGCCTTCATGTCGGCGGCGATCTGCTCGGCGATCTCGCCGCGATAGAAGATCTCGGGGCCGGCAGCCGCGATCCGCTCCAGGGTGCGGGCAAGGTCGGGATTGGCGACGGTGTCGCCGGGGCGCTTCAGGCTGCCATCGCCCCGGAAATACAGCTCCCGGCCGGTCGCGCTGAAGCGGAGCAGGTCTTCATTGGGCACCCGCCCCTGCTCCGACTGGTTCAGCGCCATGTAGTAATGCATGTAGGGCCGGATCCTGAAGCCGCCCCGCGCGTAGTCGATCGCCGGCTGCATGATATCGGCGAGATCCATGGTGCCGTATTCGGCAAGCGCCGTGGTGTATCCCTTCAGGTTGCCCGGCGAGCCGACGGCCTGGTAGCCGATCTCGTTGACATGGCCCTTGACCACGAAGGAGAAGCCGTCCGGCGCTTCGCCGATGATCGCGTCCTGCCACATGTCGGCACGGGTCGCCGCCGGGCTGCGGGCATAGAATTCCAGCACCTCATGGGCATTGCGGCCGGGCATGTAGATCTGCATCGAGCCATAGCCGGCGATGCCGGTCATTTGCGGATCGACGACGGATTGCACGAAGGCGCAGGCGATCGCGGCATCGACGGCGTTGCCGCCGCGCCTGAGAACCAGCGCCCCGGCTTCGACGGCCTCGGGCTGGGCTGCGACGATCATCCCGGCCATCGGCTCAGCCCTTCCCGCCCGGAGCGGCAGCTCCAAACGCTGCGGCGGGAAAACGTCCGAGCTCCTCCAGCAGCATCGGCCAGGCCTGCAGGCCGAGCGGGATCGACGCCAGATGGAAGAACTCGTTGGGCGCGTGCACGTCCTCGTCGGGCAGGTTGAAGCCGAACATCAGCGTGTCGAGACCGAGCGTCTCCTTGAAGATCGCGGTGATCGGCACGGTCGCGCCGAGCCGGACATGGACCGGCTCCTGCTGCGACGTCGTCCTGAGGACGCGCGTGGCGGCCTGGACCAGGGGGTGGTCGGCAGCGAGCGTCGAGGCCGGCGAGCCGCCGCCGATCGCCTCGAAGCTGACCGCGACGCCGGGTCGCGCCACGGCCAGGATATGCTCCTTGAGCGCCTGCGCCGCCTGGTCGGGGTCCTGCCCCGGTGCGAGACGGATCGTGATCTTGGCGCGCGCCTCGTCGGGGATCACCGTCTTGCTGCCGGAGCCGGTATAGCCGCCCCACATGCCGTTGACGTCGATGGCGGGGCGCAGCGTCAGTCTCTCGCGGATGCTGTAGCCCGGCTCGCCGGCGGCGATGCCGCTGATATCGCCGACAAAGGCCGCCTCGTCGAAAGGCAGGGCGGCGGTGTCGTGCCGGTCCCGCTCGCTGAGCGGGCGCACGGCCTCCATCAGCGCCGGGATCGCGATCGCGCCATTCCTGTCATGGAGCGTTGCGATGATCGCGGCGAGTTCGTGCAGGGCGTTGCGGACCGCGCCGCCATAGCGGCCGGAATGCAGCTCCTTGTCGGCGGTGCGGACCACGAGTTCGAGCTTGGTCAGCCCGCGCGCCCCGACATTGATCGTCGGTACGTTCGGGCTGGCGCGGCCGCCATCGGCGGAGATCATGGCGTCGGCCTCGAGCAGCGGGCCATAGCGCTCGACGATGGCATGCAGGCTCGGGCTGCCGGTCTCCTCCTCGCCCTCGATGAAGAGCTTGATATTGACCGGGCAACGGCCGTTGACCGCGAGGAAGGCCGCGACCGTCTCGATGGCGATCGTGGTCGAGCCCTTCACATCGGACGCGCCGCGCGCATAAAGCCTGCCGTCGCGGGTCGTCGGCTCGAAGGGCGACGTCTTCCAGAGCGCCAGCGGATCAGGCGGCTGCACATCGTAATGGCCGTAGATGATGATCGTTGGGGCGCCGGGCGCGCCAAGCCAGGTGCCGTAGACTGCCGGCTGGCCGCCGCCATCGAGCAGCTGGACATCCGAGAGCCCGATCTCCCTGAGCCAGTCGAGCAGAAACTCGCGCGTGTCCTGCATGCCCTGCGCATAGGCCGGATCGGTGCTGACGCTCGGCAGCCTCAGGAAGGCATTCAGCCGGTCCAGTACGGCATCGTGCCGGGCGAGCAGATGATCGACGACGGGCTGCGCGCTCATCGCGGGCCTCCAGGGTTTTGGGGATGGCGGGTCGAAATGGGGCTCGCTGCCGGGCTCTCGCCGGCGATCGCGTCCAGCACCGCTTTGGGCACCGGCACGGAGGCCGCGAGCAGCAGGAAGGACAGGGTCTTGCCATGGCCGTCGAGGCCGAGGCTGGCATTGACGCCGCCGTCGAGAACATCGTCGAGGACGAAATTGAAGGCTGACAGCCGGGGCAGTTCATAGCGCACGACCCGGGAGGGTGCTCTCGCCCGAAAGATCTCCGCGACGACATCGGCCGTGAGCTCTGCGGCCAGCACCGGGAAGAGCGCCGGGTGGCGGCAGACCAGCGCGATATTCAGGCGGTTGCCCTTGTCGCCGGAGCGGGCATGGGCAAGCGCATGGAGGGGTGTGCTGATCAGTTCCATCAACCCATACCCTCCAGGAAGCTTACGCTGGGCGTGACCCTGTCGCGCGCGACCAGGCAGGACGCGCTGCGCAGCCGCGGCGTCAGGCGCCTGCGCACTCCGCCCCCGCCGGCCGGCCCGGCGCAGTACAGCGCCTCGACCTCGTCCAGCAGGCACTCGGCGGCAGCACGATCATCGCTCTCGGCCGCGAAGCGGATGCGCAGATCGGTCGGCAGCTTGTCCCAGGCGATCCCGGTGACGCCGGAGCCCGCGCTGTCGCCGAAGACGCTGACGGCGCCGATCAGGTCGACGCGGATGGCGAGAGCGGGATGGTACCGGCGCATCCGACGCTGCACGGTCTCGATCGCGAGTTTTGCCCGCGCCCCGGCATTGGGGCCGGCATAGGAGATTTCGGCCTCGGCGAGATGGCCGCCATCGACGCAGATCGTCGCCTTCAGGGTGGGCGGCAGCGGGTGGCCCCTGGCGCCGGTGACGCGGACCCGGTCGGGGCCGACCTGCTCGATCTCGACCTCAGTCAGGTCGAGCACGACATCGGGCGTCAGATAGGCGGCCGGATCGTGGATTTCATAGAGGATCTGTTCGGTGACGGTGCGCCGGTCGACCAGCCCGCCGGTGCCGTCGGGCTTGGTCACGACGAAGCTGCCATCGGCCTCGACCTCGGCAATGGGATAGCCGATCCGGTCCATGCCCGGCACGTCCTTGACGCCCGGATCGGCGAAATAGCCGCCCGTGACCTGCGACCCGCATTCGAGCAGATGCCCGGCCAGGATGCCGGCCGCAAGCCGGTCCCAATCGTCCCAGGCCCAGCCGAAGCTGTGGATCAGCGGCCCGAGCACCAGGGCGGGATCGGCGACGCGCCCGGTGACAACGATGTCGGCGCCGCGCGACAGGGCCTCGGCGATCGGGCCAGCGCCGAGATAGGCATTGGCGGCGATGATCTCGGGCGCCCGCGCCAGGACCGTGCCATCGCTCTCGCAGGCGGCGAATTCGGCTGGGCTCATCAGGCCGAGAAGGTCATCGCCCTCGACGACGGCGATCTTCAGGCGGGGATATCCGGCCTCTGCGGCCCAGCCCCGGATTTTCGCGGCAGCGGCCCGCGGATTGGCCGCGCCGAAATTGCCGATGATCCTGATGCCGTGCCGGGCTGCGTCCCCGAGTGCGGGACGCAGCAGGCGCTCGAGCGCGGGCACCTCGCCGCGGGCGGGATTGGCGATCCGGTCGATCTGCGCGAGCGCCAGCGTGCGTTCGGCCAGCGTCTCGAAGATCAGGAAACGGGGCCCGTCATGCTGCGCCAAGGCCTCGATCACCGGCCCGGCCGAATCCGATCGGTCCCCGGCAAAGCCCGCCGCAGCACCGATCCGAACCTGTGTCACCATGCCGAACTCATCCGTTTCCGCCAACCCGGCCCTGGCCGCGCATGACGCATTGATGGCGCTGCATTCAGAAAGTCAAATAATGGGAGTTCATTATTTCATAGGATAAGCCTATGACTGAAACATACGGGAATGCGAGTCACCGCCTGCCCGGCCGATCGAGCGCCGAGGCCGCATGAACCTGACAATCCGGCAATTGGAGATCCTGGTCGCGATCGGCGAGACGCTGAATCTCACGGCTGCGGCCGAGCGCCTGGGCATCACGCAACCATCCGTCAGCGAGACGCTGAAGCGCATCGAGGCCGAGCTCGGCTATCGGCTGGTGCACCGGACGACGCGTGCGCTGACGCTGACCTATGAAGGGCGGCACGTCGTCGCCAGTGCGCGCGATGCCGTGCGCAGCCTGCACCAGACCTTCGAGGCGATCGCCGGCCGGAACGAAGGCGTGCATGGCCGGGTCTCGATCGCCGCGCTGCCATCCGTGGTCTGTACGCTGCTGCCCGGCGCGATCCGCGCCTTTCGCAGCAGCTTCCCCGGCATCGAGGTCCAGATCCGCGACGCGCCACAGGACCGGGCGACGGAGCTCCTGGAGGACGGCATCGTGGATCTCGCGATCGTCAGCCACCCGGCCGCGCTCGGGGCCTTCGCCTTCAACCCGGTCACGTCGGACCGCATGCACCTGATCTGCCACCGCCAGCACAGCCTGGCCGGGCGCGAGAGCGTGACCTGGGCGGACCTTGCCGGACACGACTTCATCGCGATCTCGCCGGCCTCGTCGGTGCGCCGGCTCACCGATGCCGGGTTCGTCCATGGCAACCTGTCGATCGAGCCCCGATACGAAGTCGACCAGATCCCCTCGGCGGCGGCCCTCGCGGCGGCCGGCCTCGGCATCACGGCCTTGCCATCGATGACCTTCGCGATGTTCCGGAGCACAGATCTGGCCACGGTGCCGATCACGGCGCCCACCATCGAGCGCCGGATCGGCTTGCTCTGGGTCAAATCCCGGCCGCTCTCACTCAGCGCGACCCGGCTGGCGGACGCGATCCGGAAACATGGCGGCGGCTGACCAGGCCGAGGGCCGACGAGCCCCCTCGCCGTCTCAGGGTGCGACCACTCTTCGCCGAAGGGCTAGATCATCGGACCGGAAATCGTGTCCGGTCCGATGATCTAACCCTTTGTGTTTGCATCGGCTTTCCCTAAAACCGCAATCCACTTTTCGGGTCGATGCTTTATGCGTCGGCAATTGACCCCGCACGATCCGAGCCGATGCACTCGGCCTCGATGCCCTGGGGATGCGTTCCGGCCGCGGGCTCGGCGGAAGCCCGCAGCCGGAACCGTGCACTGTGCGCAACACCTCAATGCAGCGAGCGGAATGTCGCGCGCAGATCGTCGGTCAGGGCTTGCGGCTGCTCCCAGGCCGCAAAATGCGTGCCCGTGTCGTGGCGCCCGTAGAAGACCAGGTTCGGATAGGCCTTGCGCGTCCAGCTTTCCGGCGCCTGATAGATCTCGTCGTGGAACGCGCTGACGCCGGTCGGCAGCGCTATGCCCTTGGGCGCGAAGAACGCGAGCTTGCTTTCCCGGTACAGCCGCGCCGAGGAGACGGCTGTGTTCGTCAGCCAGTACAGCGTGATGTTGTCGAGGATATCGTCCCTGGTCAGGCCTTCTTTCGCGCCATCGAAGACGCGCGCGATGAGGTTGTAGCTGCGGATGTCGTGGTCGATGATCCAGGCTGCCAGCCCCACCGGCGAATCCGCCAGCGCGTAGAGCGTCTGCGGCCGGCCCGCCATTTCCTGCGCGTAGCCGAGTCCGTTCGCATAGAAATCGACGAGCTGGTCCCAGGCATGCTTTTCCTCGGCATCCAGGCCCGAAGGCTCGGGGCCGTTGGGAAGCAGCGGGGCAATCTCGGCTGGAACCGTGGCGGGCATGTTGGTGTGGATCCCGATCAGGCCGGCCGGGCGTTGCAGCGCCATCTGCTCGGTGACCGCATTGCCCCAATCGCCGCCCTGCGCGACATAGCGCTGGTAGCCGAGCCGCTGCATCAGCACCGCCCAGGCGCGCGCGACATGCTGCGGATCCCAGCCATTGACGGCCGGCTTGCCGGAAAAGCCATAGCCCGGCAGCGACGGGATCACGACATCGAACGCGTCGGCGGCGGTGCCGCCATAAGCGGTCGGATCGGTGAGCGGGTCGATGATCTTCAGCTGCTCGATGATCGACCCGGGCCAACCATGCGTGACGATGATCGGCAGCGCGTCCGGGTGTTTCGACTTCACCTGGATGAAGTGAATATCCACCCCGTCGATCGTCGTGACGAAGTTCGGGTAGCTGTTGATCCGTGTCTCAGCGTCTCGCCAGTCATGCTGGTCCGCCCAGTACGCGGCGAGTTTCTCGATGGTCGAGAGGCTGACGCCCTGCGTCGGGTCGTTCTCGCGCTCGGGCCATTTCGTCGCCTTGATGCGGCGCTTCAGGTCGGCGAGTTCTTCGTCGGTCGCATGGTAGCGGAATGGCCGGATCGAACTGTCGCCGCTCGCCTTCGGGTCTGCGGCCGCAGTCTCCTGCGGCGAGCCACCGACGCGCGAGGGAGGCGGAGCTGCGGTCGCGTTCACGGCGGGAAGCATCGCGCCGATCGTTCCCACGACGGTTGATGCAATGAAGCTCCTGCGGCCGATCAAGGGGTGGGGGCCAGGCATGGCGGTTCTCCTCAGGGGTTAAAGCGGAGACGGGAACGGTGCTGACGAGCCCGTCCGCGTCCCCGGTTCGGCGTGCATGGGGGCCATCCGCGCCGCGGCATCTGGATGGGGTCAGGCGGCGACGGCGAGCGCGACGCGGGCGTCGATGCCGTTGCGGGTCATCTTCGAATAGGGGCAGGTCGCGTGCGCGCGCTCGACCAGCTGCTGCGCGATGTCATCGGCGAGGCCGGGGATGCTGACATTCAGGCGGGCTGTCAGGAAATAGCCTTCCGCTTCGTCAAGCGACAGGTTCACCTCGGCATCGACGGCCGTCTCGGGCGGCAGCCTGACGCCCCGTTCCCGCGCGGCATGGGCGAGCGCGCCCTCGAAGCAGGCGGACCAGCCGGCCGCGAAGAGCTGCTCGGGATTGGTGCCGGGACGGTTCGAGCCGGGCACCGACAACTTGACGTCGAGCTGGCCGTCCGAACTCTTCGCCCAGCCCTCGCGGCCTCCGACGGTGTGGACCTGCGCGGTGAAGAGAGTCTTGGTCGTCATAGCGAAGCTCCTGTCTTTGTATTCGGGGTTGCCAATACGTAGAGGAGGCTTCAGTTCGGCAGCAGATCGTCAAAGCGATAGGCAGCCTCTCACGTGCCGATATGGACGATGCCACGCCGGTTTCGCCTGCTGGCGAGCGGCCAACGATCGGCGCGCTATCCCTGCGCTTGCTCTCCCGCTGGCCTGAACGCAGCGAGTTCCTGCAAGCGCCGCCTCAATCGTGGCGCCATCCAATCGATGAACACGCGCACTTTCAGCGGCAGCAGGCCTTGCCGGGCATAGACCAGGTGAACGGGAAAGGACTGGCTCTCATACGCGTCGAACAATGTGACAAGGGCACCCGACTGTAGCTCTCTGGCGACCTGATAGAGAGGCGCGCGAATGATGCCGACCCCGCGCGCGGCGGCGGTGACGGTCGCGGTGACCGTATTGGCGGACACCCGAATGGTGGGTTTGCCTTCCAGCCTGCGGTCCTTCTGCCGATAGATCCAGCCTGGCTCGGTGATCTCGCCGAAGACGACGCCGTCATGGTCGACAAGGTGCTCCGGGCTCGACGGGCGCCCCTTGCGCGCCAGATAGGCCGGGCTGGCGCATGTCACGAAGCCGAAATCGCCGACCTTGACCGCGTAGAACGAACTATCGGCAAGCTCGCCCAATCGCACGCCGACATCGACGTGCTCCTCGACGAGGTTCACGACGCGATCGACGGACAGCACGTTCAGCGTGATCTCAGGATGTTCGCAGAGGAAGTCGTAGGTGAGCGGCAGCACATGGTCGTGGCCGAATGCGATCGGCACGGTGATCGTCAGCACGCCCCTCGGCGTCTCGTATTCGCCCGATGCCCGCAGCTCGGCGTTCTCGATTTGCGCGATGATCTGGCGCGCCGCATCGACATAGTCGCGCCCCGCATCGGTGAGCTGGACATTCCGGCTGGTCCGGACGAGCAGGCGCGTGCCGAGATGGCGCTCGAGCTCCGCGACTTTCCGACTGACGCTCGGCAGTGGCGCGTTCAGCTTGCGGCTTCCCGCCGACAAGCTGCCGGCGTCGACGACCGCCAGAAAAACCTGCATCGCATCGAAGCGGTCCATCAGGCCCCACACTCCTTTGCGCCGGCGATGGACACTTTGTCCGCGACACCGGTCCGATCCTTGGTACCGGCCTGGGCCAGCCCGATCGATCGGCCGGGTTCAGTCTAACGCGCGGTCAGCCTTGCTGCCATGGGTGTGGTGATTGAGGCGACGGCGGCACGAACAGGCGCTTGGTTGGACCTATCGATCGGACACACTGCCCACGATCAGCCCAAGTTCGGGCAGGACGAAAAGGAGACGCGCGGTCCCGGACTCCTGGTAGAAACTGCCTGGTCGCTTCAGTGCGTCCGGTATCCCCTGCGGCCAAAGCCACGCATGCTCCTGACCACACTGCAGGTTCGGCGGCAGTCCATCCGAGAAGAACGCTGCAGGGACAGGCGTCTCCTTCCACCCGCCCCTGAAATAGGGCCTGGTTGCCTGACTGTCGGGATTGTCGATGTCGACGAAGAAGTCGATGCCCTTCGACTTGATCGCTGCGACGCTTTGCTCGCTCAGGCTGAAAGCAAATGCCCCTTGATGACCGAGGAAGCTTGAGCAGAGACCTCTGGCGTAGAACCACCCCGTTTGAAGCTTCTGAGGCACAGTGCCTCTTTGCAGGCTGCGGTTCATCAGCCAATAGCCGCCCCATGCCAAGCCGATGACCGCAAGACCAGTGACTGCGCCTTTCAGAATGGCCCGGGACATGGCCCCTCCGCGAAGAGAAGGTCGTTTGCGTGGAATCGACGGCATTGCGGGACCGTCAGCAAACCACGCCCTTCTCGCACATCGCAACATATGCGCGGGCCGGACAATCGAGTCTCAATACTCCATTTGCGGCGACGACCTGCATCCGGCATCGCCAGGACCGGCATGGGCCTTCCCAGCCGCTCAAGGCTCCTTCATAGAGCACCTGAATTCCCCTGCCCTGTCCGACCGACGGCATGGTCTGAAAAGGGCGGGTTCTCCCGGCACTTGTCTTACATGGGCGCATGGAAAACCGCTTCACACTCCTTGGGCTCAGCTCATTCCGGCAAGAGATCAAGAAGAGCCGCTTCATTGCGACCGCCGGTCCCGTTGCGGATGAGGCGGCGGCCAAGGAGTTCATCGCTGCTCACTCCGACCCGGCGGCCAATCACAATTGCTGGGCGTGGCGTTGCGGACAGGGCTATCGGTTCAACGATGACGGAGAACCGAGCGGCACCGCGGGAAAGCCGATTCTCGCGGCCATCGACGGGCAAGCGCTGGACGGTGTCGCCGTCGTCGTGACGCGCTGGTTTGGCGGGGTCCTGCTCGGCAGTGGCGGCTTGATCCGCGCCTATGGCGGTACGGCCGCCCTCTGCTTGCGCGCGGCCGAGACGATGCCGCTGGTCGAGACGGCATCAGTGACGATCACCTGCGCGTTCGGCGATCTGGCGCGCGTCCAGGCGCGGCTTGCCGAGCGACCGGGGGTGCAGGTGCGCGATCAGGCCTTCACGGATACCGGCGCCGAGCTGTCGGTGTCCGTTCCAAAGCTGGAGGCCGATCTGGTCTCCCAACTGGTAAGGGATGTCACCAGCGGACGCGCGGTGGTCAGATGGGACGAATAGGTTCTCGATCTCCGGGCGGACGCCAAAGCATCGGCCCGAAAACTGGATTGCGGTTCTCGGGAGAGCCGGTCGAACCCAGCGACATCGCACCAGCTTGGGATGGGCGCCCCCGCTCGAAACCCGCCCGCAGCGCGCGGCCTGCCTCGAGAATGGATGATGTTCTGATCTCGCTGCGGATGCTAGGCATGCAAACATGCTCCGGTCGATCCAACAGCTTCGGGACACCTCCGCGGTGGGCGCGCTGCTTGCCGATGGCCAGGAGCAATTGACGCTGATGGGCGGCGGCTCCGAATACCGCATGCCGTGGCATTGGCACGACTGCCTGATGATATTCCTGCCGCATGTCGGAGCGGTCGATTTCCGCGACGAGACCAGACAATCCGGCGCCTGGCTGAGCGAGGACCGTTTCGTGGTGGTTCCGCCGGGTCTCGCGCATCAGACCTCGGCAGCCCGGCCGGTCCATCACCATGTGGCGATCTACGCCGCAGATGGACAACTGGCGAAGATCGAGGCCCGCATCGGCTCGTTGAACCGTGTGCGCGGCAAGCTCGGACGAACAGGCGTTTTCGCGATGACGTCCGAGATCCGGTCGCTTCGCGGGTTGTGCCAGAGTGGAGGCGCCGACGACAGAGTTGCGCAGGTCACGCGCAGCCACCTCGCTGCGGCATTGCTGATCAATTGCCTCGCGCAAATCGAGCGAAGCGATGAACTGTCCGGCGCGCGCCCGGAGGGTCATGGCGAGATGCTCGTTTCGGAGATCAAGTCGTTCATCAGCCAGAACGCCAGCAAGGACCTGCCGCTCGACTTCATCGCCGATCGGTTCGGCTTGTCCAGACGCCATGCGACCCGCTTGTTCCGCAACAAGACAGGCTTCTCGATCGCCGCCTTCCAGGACCATGTGCGGATCAGGCAGGCGCAGGAGCTGTTGGTCGAGACCACGCTTCCCGTTGGCGAGATCGCCTGGCGTGTCGGCTTCGAATCCGGCTCCGCCCTCGCGCGGGCGATGAAGCGCCTGACTGGTCTGACGCCGACGACCGCGCGCCGGGACTTGGCCCGATCCGACAAATCATGAGTCCCGCTCGGTCGCGCAAAGGGCCGCCCCGCCCCTTATCCTGGCCGGACGCTTCAAGAGCCAGGCGAGGACATGCGATGCAGGGCGCTCACTCAAAAGACTTCGTCATCTGTTCGGATCTGACGAGGACGTTTCCGGTCGGCTCCGGGACTGCCGCCGTCGATGCCATTGCGCCGTCCCTGACGTGATCCCGGGCAGCGTCGATGAACGACATCAGACTTGTCAACGTCTTCACCCATAGGGGACGCGGCGGGAATCCTTGCCCGATCGCGATCGACGCGTCGGGATGGCCGGACGAAAAAATGCAGGCGGTGGCCGAACGCTTCGGCCACGAATCCGGCTTCGTCCTGCCGGGGTCGAGGGCCGATTTCGATCATGCCTTCCGCTTCTGGGTGCCGCGCCACGAGATGGAAATGTGCGGGCACGCCACGATCGGTGCCCTTTGGTGCCTGGCCATGGCTGGCAGGCTCGGTGCAGATCAGGTGCGCATCGAGACGCGCAGCGGACCGGTGACCGGCTATGTCGATCTGACGGATCCCGATGACCCGTCGGTCGAGATCAGCCAGCCCGCCGGCAAGGTCGTCGACCTGACTGCGGCCGAGGAGGAGGAGGTTCTGTCGACCCTCGACCTCTCGCGCCGTGATCTCCTCGACCTTCCCATCCAGAATGCGGTGACATCGCGCGTCAAAACCCTCATTCCGATGAAGAGCACCGCGCTTCTGAATGGCCTCTCGTCGAACATGAGGCGGACGGAAGACTGCTGCGGGCGCATCGGCTCCACGGGCCTGTATCCCTACGCGATCGACGATCGGGGCGCGCAGCGTTTCGAGGCGAGGCAATTCCCCAAATCCTCGGGCTATCCCGAGGATGCAGCAACCGGCATCGCGGCTGCGGCCCTGGCCTTCGGCTTGCTCAGAAACGGGCTGGTGGGCCGCGACAGCCAGCGCATCACCATTCTTCAAGGGCGGGCCATGGGTTCCCTGTCCGAGATCGGCGTGCGCCTGGGATTTGCGGATGACAGGCCTGTCGGCTGCCTTCTCGGAGGCTCCGTCAAGCCAATGGAGCCGCACGAAGTGCATCAGGGCAGCGAGCGCCCTGCCGTCTAGAGGTTTCGCGTCGACGATTCCCCAGGTCGAACCACCCTATCGCGCCTGATCGCGGCCCTGCCGCTGCTCGACTGCGGCGATAGAGGCGACGCGCGAGGGGCCGGGATGGTCGCGGCAGAGCTGCACCCGCCCGGCCCGGTCGCCGGCATCGAGCGCCGCGATCATCGCCCCATGCCCGGCGCGAGCCCTGCGCCGGATGCGCGGGATTTGCTGCCGTGATCGAACGCGCGCCATGGACCTTCTGCGCCATCATCTGGATCAGCTCGACCAGATGCGCATCGCCGCAGGCGGTGAACAAGGTCGCGCTTGGCGCGAAATGGCAAGACGGGCCGGCTGCCCGTGCACGAAATGCGCGCAACGGATTCGGCGGCCGATCCAGCCGCGATCGCGTGCGGCCGCGAGCCGGAGCGCTCACGCAGGTTCCGGAGCGGCGGGCAAGGCGGGGGACAAGCAGCAATGTCAGGCGCAACGAAGCGCGATCTCCCCTTTCCGCTGTCCGCCGACACTGTCTCCTGCGCGATGGCTGCCAGGCTCGACAGCAAGCAGACCCCGCGCTAGGCCAAGGGGGCAAGCCCAATGCCAGATTGCGCCGCCGAGGCCGCAGCTTTGTCCGGGCCGTATCGGGGCGCCCCTCCCCTGCAAGGCGTCCAAAACGTTCTCCATGCCGGACAACCGTTTGGCGTGGACAGACGAGTGTCGTCGACTGCTACGCGAGACCGAGACCATGGCTGCTGATTCAAGGACCGACGAGCTCGAGGCTGCATCCGGGATGCTCCATCGGTTCTCCACGCTGATCGAGAACGGTCTGACGACAAGGCTGTCAGGCTGGCTCTCTTCCCGTACTGCGTGGCATGATTTCATCCAAGGTCTCGAAACCGCTGGCTATAGTCCCGCGCTGCTGGCTCTCGGCATTGTCGCGGTTTGCCTGATTGCCGTTGCTGCAACGGCAGCTTTGGCCAGCACAATCATCGGCAGAGCGAAGGCCAGGCCGCTTCTGTCTGCGGCCGCCTGGTTCGCATCCGCCTTGCTCGTGGTGCTGGCGTCCTGGGTCCTGCTCCTCAGTCTCATCACCGATCCGCTGCTCCGCCGCGCCTTGCTGAACTGCGTCGTGATCTCGGCCGTGGCGACAATGATCTGTTTCCCATTGAGCACAGGTCGCAGGTCGATCTTCTGGCGTTGGCGACGCGATCTCGCGGTCGCCATCGGCATCGCGGCCGGCGGCCTGGTGGTCCTTGCCTGTCTGCGCGTATGGAATGCGGCTGATCCGCTACGCGATCTTTTCGCAACATTCGCGGTGTCCTTGCCGTTCACCATTCTGGTCGCAGCGGCGTATCTTCGTCATCGCGGGCTGGTGACCAGGGTTCTGTCCTTCGGCAGCAGGGCAGGATCGCTCCGCCGGAAGTTGGCTGCACTCTGGCCCGGGCTCGTGGTGGCGGTTGTCATAGCCGCCTTCCTCTTCATCCAACTCGACCTGACGATCGGAAGGCCGACGCGGGGCGGATTGTTGCTGCTTTCGCTTCTTCTGGTTCTCGCCGGGCCTCATCTCGACGTCGCCATCGAAAGACGCGGCTGGCAGGCGGTTCGATCGCAGGGAGGCGAACTGACCGGCGCGCTGTGGCGCACCTTCCGCATCGTCGTCGCCGCATCGATTCTCGCGGTGTTGGCCACGCTCTGGCTCCTGCCGATTCTGGATGTCGTCGGCATTCCGCGGGACACTGTCCTGATGAAAGCGGGCGAGATCCTGATGCTCGTGCTGGTCATTGCCTTCTGCTGGAACTGGGTGGCCATCATGGCCGCGCGCATCAGGCCTCAAACGCCTGGCGATCCGCAGGTCCCCACCGCCATGATCGGCACGCGGCTCACCACCGTCGGCCCATTGCTCGTGGGCCTCACCAAGGCCGCGCTTCTGACGCTGGGGGCGCTGACCGTCCTGGTCATGCTGGGCATCAATGTCTGGCCGCTGATCACCGGGCTCTCGATCTTCGGCCTGGCGATCGGGCTGGGCTCCCAGACCCTGGTCAAGGATGTGGTGGCCGGTCTGTTCTTCCTCGTCGACGATGCCTTCCGCCAGGGCGAATATATCGAGACTTCGGGAGCCAAGGGCACCGTCGAGAGAATTTCGCTGCGATCGGTCTCCTTGAGGCATCCGCGTGGCCCGGTTGCGACGATCCCCTTTGGGCAGATCGGGAAGATTCAGAATTTCAGCCGCGAATGGGTCATCGAGAAGATGATGTTCCGGGTTGCTTTGGACACCGATGTCGAAGCGGTGCGAAAGCTGTTCAAGAAGATCGGGCAGGAGATCGAAGCGGATCCGGACCTGAACCCCGATCTGCTCGAGCCGTTCAAGAGCCAGGGCATTGCCGCCCTCGAGGAAGGCACTCTGGTGATCCGCGCCAAATACAAGGCCCGGGCCGGGCGTCAGTTCCAGATCCGCAAGGCGATCCTGTCCAAGGTGCGGATCACGCTGGCGGAGAACGGCATCAAACTGGTGCCCAAGCCCCTTCATGTACCGCAGATGGATGGGTGAGCCTGGCTGTCCGACTGCGTTCACCGGGCATCGGGACATTGCGGCCAAAGGGACGGGTCCAAGCCGAAACCCTGGCCGCTCATCTGCGACGAGGCGCAAGAGCGACCCAGCAGGTCAGCGAATAGACAACCGATCCCATGGCGACCATCGCGATCTCAGCCATACCGCCCTCCATCGATCCTCCGGCCGTCAGGCAACCGGACTCCGGGCGAATGTCGGGCGGGGCTTCGACCTGTCGGCACGGCCTGATCGTCGAAGCCTTCATCCCATCGATCGCTGTCCGATCAGCAGACGAAACCTGTCCCGATCATTTCGCGCATTGCCGGATCGCCGGGTCTTGCCATTTCACGTCAATCGCTTGGGCATTCTTCCGATCCCGTCAGGGAAGACACCGACGCTGACGCTGACGGGATCACAGAGGCACGGTCTTGTCATTGGCGCGTGGTTTGGATCGGCCAGGCTGCCGGACGTCGTTTTCATGCAGCCACAGCCGAGTTGGTCACTTCGCGACGCTTGCCCGGAATCGGGACGCGCGAGCAAACAGAGCAAAGCCCTGGCTGACGAGCCACCGCCTCGAAGCAGCTTGTTCCCATCGCTCCAAAGACGCTGAGCTTTCGGAACAGATCCTCAGGCGTGCCGCTTTCTCGCTGAGGAGGTCCGCTTTCGAGCGCGCCGCCAGTGTCTGCCTGTCACCGCCCTTTGCGGACGCCGGACCACGGCCCGGAAGCGGACATTGACGAAGCATGAAGCGGGGCCCGGTTAGCGGGCTCCCACAAATGGGCGACCGGTCGATATTTACCGAACGGCTCTTCCCGGAACGATGCCGGGAATGCGGGCCAAGGCCCGGACGAAGATGGCGGGAGCGTTCATTCCGGGCGAGACCACCCGCAGCCCGCTTACTCTTTGAATCCGACCAGGACTTGAATCCGACCAGGACGCCGTCTGCGCCAAACGACAACCGAAGTCCGCGACGCTGTATCGCGAGCCTCAGGGTCGCCAGCGATCCGGCAACGGCGGGACGCTCCATCGCAAGAACTCGAAGAGAAGCAAATCCCGCTGAGCCGCTGCGTTGGCGCGGAATGGCAAGACTCACCCCCCAGCGCTTTGCGAGATGGCGCGACGGAACGCCGTCGTCGTTGGGTGTGCCGCCATGGGCGCCGATCGAGATTGGGCGGGCAATAGGGGTCATGATGAGGAGCGCCGGCGGCACGCTCCATCAATACGACATGCTCACGCAGGGGCCGATTGCCGGCATGACGGCGCGCTCCTGAGCTTTGCAGCGTGTCAGGTCCTTAGCAACTTACGGAGTCACACATGAAGATCACTCGTCGGTCCACTGCTCTTGGCGGATTCGCCTTGCTCGCCGGCACGGCAATGGCTCGCTCAGCGCTCGCCCAGCAGGGGGCCTTTCACGGCATTGGCGCCGGTCTCGAGGATTTTTGGCTGGCGACCGACGCCTACATTTTCGGATACCCATTGGTGACGATGGAGATGACCCGGCGGATCATCACCAATGTCGCCGAGCCCGCGGGAACGCGGGGGCCGATGGGGCATCTCATCACGCTGCGCAACTACCCCGACGCTTCGTTCAAGGACGTCACGGCGCCGAACGCCGACACGCTCTACACAACCGCCTTCTTCGATGTCGGCAAGGAGCCCTGGGTCCTCAGCATCCCCGACATGAAGGGCCGCTATTCCGTGATGCCGATGCTCGACGGCTGGACGACGGTGTTCCAGGTTCCGGGCAAACGCACGACCGGCACCGGAGCGCAGACCTATGCGATCACCGGCCCGGGCTGGAAAGGCACGCTGCCGGAGGGCGTGAAGGAGTATAAATCGCTCACCAGCATCGTGTGGCTGCTCGGCCGCATCTATTGCACCGGCACGCCGGAAGACTACGCTGCCGTCCACAAGCTGCAAGACGAGTGCAAGCTCGTTCCGCTCAGTGCATACGGCAAGCCCTACACGCCGCCGCGGGGCAAGGTCGATCCGTCCCTCGACATGAAGACGGCCGTGCGCGATCAGGTCAATCGCATGGATGCGGTGTCCTACTTCAAGCTGCTTTGCGAGCTGATGAAGACGAACCCGCCGTCAGCCGCCGATGCGCCTCATCTCGCAAGGTTCGCGCGCATCGGCATCGTCCCGGGACAGGACTTCGACGAGAGCAAGCTCAAGGCGGATTTCGCCAAGCGCGTTCCGGAGATCGCGTTCGACAGGATCATGCAGCAGTTCAAGACCAACACGGCGCTCAAGAACGAGAACGGCTGGGCGTTCACGACGAAAACCGGAATCTACGGCACCGACTACTTGATGCGGGCTCTCGTGACCGCCATCGGACTCGGCGCCAACCGCCCCCAGGACGCGGTCTACCCGACCTCGACGGCGGATGCCGAGGGACAGAAATACAACGGGGCGAACACGTATGTCATGCGTTTCGCCAAAGGTCATTTGCCGCCCGTCGAGGGGTTCTGGTCGATGACGATGTATGACGACCAGTACTTCTTCGTGAACAACCCGCTCAACCGATATTCGATCAGCCCGCGCCAAAACTTGCGGGCAAATCCAGACGGGTCGACGGATCTCTATATCCAGAGGGATTCACCCGGGAAGGACAAGGAGTCGAATTGGCTTCCCGCACCTCCCGGCGATTTCATCCTGATGCTGCGGATGTATTGGCCGAGCGAGACAGACCCGTCGATCATCAACGGGACATGGGCAATTCCAGCAGTCCAGAAAATCGGCTGAGAGTCCAAGCTCAATCATCGGACCGGATATCGTATCCAGTTAGATGATCTAACCCTTTGTGCTTGCATCATCCGAAAACCGCAATTCACTTTCGGAACTATACTTTATCACACCTTCCGCGATCTGCGCGAAACAGTATTTCCCGCAGATCGCAATGCTCAACCTGAGAAAAGGATAAAATAAGATGATCCGCAACGCCCTCGTTACGTCGATCCTGATGTCGGCATTGATTCAGCCTGTGATTGCTCAGACCCCATTGAGCGCCTATGCCGACGACAAGGGCTATATCGATGTTCAGAAAATGACCTGCGCTCAACTGGCCGGAACCTTCCAGGAAGACGCCGATATGCTCACGACCTGGTATAGCGGCTGGTATAACGGCCTCGCTCACAAGCACCTTCTCAATGTGAAGAGGGCGAAGGAAGCGGAGCACGAGGTCATTCAGTACTGCAAGGCCAATCAAGACAAGCGGATCATCGAAGCGATCGCCGTCGTGTTCAAGGACATGCGCGCGAAGCTCGGGATCGAGATGAAGCCGTAGTCGCGCGCGGAAGCCTCATCCTCCACATCACGATCCCGGAAGCCGGCGTTGACGACAGTCGGCGTCAGGCCCGCAACGCAACCAGCGACGGCTTCCCAAGAGCCGTCACGTTCAACGACCGGTCGGCGCCCCCCTCCCCGACGATGAAGCGCGCTTGCGCGGAGGGGCTTCACCTCCTGGTCTTAGTTGCGCCAAGACCCGATGTCAGAAGCGCCCGATTGCACCGGCTGCACGGATTGGGGGCTGACCACTGGTGGCGAACGGATGTGACCGGCGCGAGCCGGTTGGCGACACGCTGGCGTCGGACGCCACGGCGCGCGGGCCGGCCTCTCACATGAGCGATGACGCGTCGCGCCAGCCTGGGAAGGCCCGGCGCGCGGGCGGCGGCTCGTTCCTGAGAAAGGTCGCCTATTCCGGGCTCGCGCTCTGCCTGGGTGGCGTCATCGTCCTGGGTGGCGGCGTCGCCTATTACGCCTCGCAGCTGCCTCCGCTCAGTCAGCTCACGGTGCCGAAAAGACCCCCGAACATCGCCATCCTGGCGAACGACGGCTCGCCTCTCGCCAATCGCGGCGAGACCGGCGGCCGCGAAATCTCCTTGGGCGAGCTGCCGCCCGTCCTGCCCAAGGCTTTCGTCGCCATCGAGGACCGGCGCTTCTACGACCATTGGGGCATCGACCTGATGGGCCTCCTCCGCGCAGCCTACCGCAATCTGACCCATGACGGAGGCCTCCAGGGCGGCTCGACACTGACCCAGCAGCTCGCAAAGAACCTGTTCCTGACCCAGGAGCGCACGGTCTCGCGCAAGATCCAGGAAGCGATCCTGTCGCTCTGGCTGGAGCGCAGCTACAGCAAGGACCAGATTCTCGAACTTTATCTCAACCGGGTCTATTTCGGCGCCGGCGCCTATGGTGTCGAGGCCGCGGCCCAGCGCTATTTCGGCAAGTCGGCCCGCAACCTGTCGCTGTCGGAAGCCGCCCTGCTGGCCGGCCTCGTCCAGTCCCCGTCGCGCCTGGCCCCCAGCCGCAACCGCGAGGCCGCACAGGCCCGCGCCGAACGCGTGATCGCGGCGATGAAGGAGCTCGACTTCATCACGCCCGACATGGCCGGCACGGCTCTTGGCGCACCGGCCGAGATCGTGCGTCCCAAAGCGGCCGGCTCCGCCAATTATGCCGCCGACTACGTGATGGAAGCGCTCGACGACACCGTCGGCGCCATCGATTCCGACATCGTGGTCTCGACCACCCTCGAGCCAGCCCTGCAGGCGGCGGCCGAGCGGGTGCTCGTGGACGAACTCGACGCCAAGGGCCAGAAATTCAATGTGAGCCAGGGCGCCTTCGTGGCGATGCGGCCGGACGGGGCCGTGACAGCGCTGGTGGGGGGCCGCAACTACGAGACGAGCCAGTTCAACCGGGCAACCTCCGCCCGCCGCCAGCCGGGCTCGGCCTTCAAGCCCTTCGTCTATCTGACGGCGCTCGAGCGAGGGCTTCGCCCGGACACCCTGCGCACGGATTCGCCGGTCAACATCAACGGCTGGAAGCCCGAGAACTATGACCGGGGCTATCGCGGGCCGATCACCCTGCGCAATGCTCTCGCATTGTCCCTCAACACGGTGGCGGTGAAGCTCATCATGGAGGTCGGTCCTCAGTCAGTCGTGCAAACGGCGCAGCGCCTGGGCATCGCCTCGCCGCTCCAGGCCGACCCCACGATCGCGCTCGGAACCTCCGAGGTCACGCCGCTCGAGCTCGTCGGCGCCTATGCCAGCTTCGCCAATGGAGGCTTTGGGGTTGTGCCCTACGTGATCGCCGAGGTGAAGGCTGCGGATGGCAGGCCAATCTTCCACCGCCCGGCGCCGGACGATGCGGGCCGGATCATCGATCCAGGCACCGATGCGATGATGAACGCGATGCTGCACAACGTCTTCGTCATCGGCACGGCCCAAAGGGCGCGCATGCCCGGCTGGCCCATGGCCGGCAAGAGCGGCACCACCAACGACTACAAGGACGCCTGGTTCGTGGGCTTCACCGGCAATCTGGTTGCCGGCGTCTGGCTCGGCAATGACGACAGCACTCCCACCAAGGGCGTATCCGGCGGCAACCTGCCGACCGACATCTGGCACAATTTCATGAAGATCGCCCTCAAGGACCAGAAGCCGGTCGGCCTGGCGGGCGTGGCCGGCGCCGGACAGGATCTGCGCTACGCCAATGAAAGCGGCAAGGGCCAACCTCGGCAGCGCGCCAAGCGCCAGAAGAATTTCTTCGAGAGGCTGTTCGGGCTCTGAGGTTCAATCGTTCGGCCCAGAGCCGCGCTCGTTGTCGTCACGGGCGCGCGCCAAGGCTGCGCCCATGGCGGGCCCTGGCTGGCGGCCAGGAAGCAGAGATTGCCAATCGTCTCGCCTGACTTCCGTTCCCGCCCGATTGTGTTGAAGA
>UBZM01000092.1 GCA_900470095.1 Hyphomicrobiales bacterium | reverse complement strand
GCATCCGTGCGGCTCACAGCATCAAGCTTCTCCAGCAAGGATGCGACGTGATACTTGGCCGTGTGCGCCGAAATGCCGAGCCGGCGGGCAATCAGCTTGTTCGATGCGCCCTCTGCCAGCAGCGCGAGGACTTCCAATTCCCTGGAGGTGAGTGCAACGCTTGCGTGCAGCTCTGTCGCCGCTCCCGGCGCGACGACGAGCGCGTCGGGTTCATCCTCCTTGCTGACCAACTCGACCTCTTCGGCATCGGCCAGAGCAGACGCGATCCGATCGGCGACTGCAGGGTCGGCGATGTCGACCGCTAGCCGCAACCGATCCTTCGCGCGCGGATCTGTCAAGCCGCTGGCCTTTCACCGATCTGAAGCTTTGTCTGGTGGAATTGGCCGCCTCGCCGCAGCTCGATGTCCACGATCTTTCCGATGCTGTCGGGGCCCAGCGATCTCAGCAATGATTGCAGCTTGCCGATGGGCTTGCCGTCCCAGCTCACTAGAACGTCCCCCTGATGAATACTGGCAATCGCTCCGGGGCCCTCGGAGTCGACGCTCATCACCATGATGCCAGAGCCATTGCCCTCGATCGAGACGGGATGGAGGCCGAGACCCACGTAGCCGCGCGGAATCCGCCCATCGGTCTCCAGCTTCGCCGCAATGCGGCCGATTGTGACCGAGGGGATCACCAAGGCGCGCCGACGTGGTCCAAGCACCGTCATGCCAAAGGCCTGCCCTTCGGCGCTGACCGCAAGGCCGCCCTCAGCCGTCGACCGCAGGCGGGTATCGAGCTCGACGCGTGCGTCAATGTCGCCGCCGCGCATCGACTGCCAGGGCCCCATGCTGACAGAGACAACGCCGAGGGCTGCGATCGGTGCGCCGCCCTCCGCCCCCAGGGCAAGGACGAGAGCGCCGGGCGAGAGCTGGGGTGACGCCATGGCGACCGGCTGCAGATCAGACCGGTCAATCCTGAGCACGGCGATGGCCGTGCTCGGGTCGCGCCCCACGGGATGGGCGACAATACTCTCGCCACCGGGCAACATCACACTCACGTCTCCGTCCTCGGCAAGGCCTTCGTCCGACGTGACGATGAGGCCGTCGCGCCAGACGAAGCCTGATGCCTGCGTGCGATGGGATATGACCGAAACGAGGCTCGGCGCCAGACGCTGGACGATTCCTTCCAGCGCCGTGGAAACATCCTGGATGTCTGTGCTCATGGGGCCTCCGGAATGCATGCTGGCGAAAGGGCATGGAGTAGAGATGCGCCGGGACCTGGATCTCGTCCACTAGCCACATGGGCAGGCGAGGGCGGGAGCGGGCGGCTTACGGGTTGGGCGTGCGAAC
>UBZM01000091.1 GCA_900470095.1 Hyphomicrobiales bacterium | reverse complement strand
GACAACTCTAGGACCGCAATCGCGGTCCATCTGATCCCAAATCCGGTGGAGAAGGAGCCCCTCGGGAGTTGGTCAAAACCATGGCCTCGACAATCTGAGGAGCGCTATCCACGTCGCATGCACATTCTCGCCTGTCCGCGAGCGGTGGGAGCTGGCATGCTGCCGCCGCTCGTCCTCACTCCCACTCGATTGTTTGAATAACGAATAACCAATTGAAACGTCTCGCAAATCCATCTTGAACCGCAAAACTCTGACATCAGGGCTGTCAAAAAGTTACGCTCTTGATTTCAAAGGCAAGATCACCGGGCCGTTGCCGAACCCGTCCAGGTATTCTTGAGAAGCCTGCCGGCGTCTGGCTGCGGCCTCAACCATCAAGCAACGCTCCCCCTTTCCTTCGGGCCAGCCTGGGGAGCCGCTTGCAACAGGATTATCAGAAGCGGAACAATGACGACCATTCCGGCGGCCAGCATCACTCCGGATACGCCGGATACAGTCAATATCCGGGCGCCGAGGATGGCTCCGAAGCCGATGGCCGAATTGATGACCGCCGAGTGTATCGCGGCAGCGGACATGACTGTCGAACCGGCCGCGCGCAGGATCCAGGTCTGCAGGCCCGCGAACAGCGCCGCGATGGCGGCGCCCCAGATGACGAGCAAGACGAGGACTCGACCTGTTCCCAGCTGGGGACCGAACCATCCAAGGCCGACGAGCGCCAGGCACAGGGCAAACAGCCCAGCAGTGATGATGGACTTCATGAAGCGGTCGATGAGAAAGCCGGTCAGGATGTTCCCAAGGATTCCTGCTCCCCCAAAGCTGAACAGCAACATTCCGATCATGACATGGGGAAGATCCGGAATCTCTCCGAGGAATGGTTCGATAAAAGTGTACGCTGCGAAATTCGCCGCCGCCATGAATGCCGTTACAGCATAGATCCCCAGCAGGTCATGTCTGCGGAACACCGATCCAAGCTCTCGCCATCCAACCGGCGATCCGGGCTGCATTTTGGGAAGAACTGCGATCATCAGGACTGAGGTGAGCAGCCCGACTGCGCCAATTGAACCAAACGCTACACGCCATCCACTCGCCTGACCGACGAGGTTCGCAAGCGGCACGCCGACAACGGTCGCCATCGAGATCCCGCCAAATATGATTGCGGTTGCAACACCCATACGGTGGGAGGGGGCAATCTGTGACGCGACCGCAGCCGCCATGGCCCAGAAGAAGCCGTGAACGACAGCGCCCACGGCGCGTGCCAGCAACAACCCGTCGAAACTGTGGGAAATCATCACCGCAAGATTGGTCGCGGAAAGAACGAGCATCAAGACGATGAGCAATGGCTTGCGAGGAAACTTCTGGAGCAGAACGGCTGACAACAGGCCGCTCGCGGCGCCGATCCAGGCATAGAGCGTCACCGTGAGCCCGACCGCGGCCTGATCTCGTCCCAGATCAAGGGCGATCTGGGACAGCAGCCCGATCGGCGCGAACTCAGTCGTGACCATTGTGAACGAGGCGATGCCCAGCACGACTACGGCAAGCCAGATGCGGAGCGGAGAATCTGTATTTTCAGGTCTCATTGCAGGAGACCGCTGTACGACCCAGTGGTCTCCTGCCCTTGATGACCTTCCGGCTCATTCTACGCCTGTCCTCATCCATGAACGCGGCCCCCGAGGCTGTTGCCTGCCAGGGTCAGTTGCTCCTCTGCGGCCAGGCCCAATGCCTCGGCCGAGCGGATGAGGTTTTCGTCTACGTGCCCTCTAAAGTACGCTGGATCATCGGAGTTGACCGTAACGCAGATGTGGGCATGCCGGAGCCCGGCGCAGATTGTGATGTTCGAGGCCGGGAAAGACCCTCAGCGCGGCATTCGAGAGGGTCTGAATCACTCCCACTCGATCGTACCGGGCGGCTTCGACGTCACGTCGTAGACGACCCGGTTGATGCCCTTGACCTCGTTGATGATGCGGGTCGCGGTGCGGCCGAGGAAGGCCATGTCATAGGGGTAGAAATCGGCCGTCATGCCGTCGACCGAGGTGACGGCGCGCAAGGCGCAGACATGGTCGTAAGTGCGGTAGTCGCCCATCACGCCGACGGTGCGCACTGGCAGCAGCACCGCAAAAGCCTGCCAGATCACGTCGTAGAGTCCGGCCTTGCGGATCTCCTCGAGATAGATCGCATCAGCCTTGCGCAGGATGTCGAGCTTTTCCTTGGTGATCTCGCCGGGGCAGCGAATGGCGAGGCCCGGTCCCGGGAAGGGATGGCGGCCGACGAAGGCCTCGGGCAAGCCGAGCTCCCGGCCGAGCACGCGGACCTCGTCCTTGAACAGCTCGCGGAGCGGCTCGACGAGCTTCATCTTCATGCGCTCGGGCAACCCGCCGACATTGTGGTGCGACTTGATCGTCACGGAGGGCCCGCCGGAGAAGGAGACGCTCTCGATCACGTCGGGATAGAGCGTGCCCTGCGCCAGGAAGTCGGCGCCACCGAGCTTGCGCGCTTCCTCGTCGAAGACCTCGATGAAGAGGCGGCCGATGGTCTTGCGCTTGGCCTCCGGATCGGAGCCGCATTTGGCGAGCTCGGCGAGGAAGAGCTCCTCCGCCTCCACATGCACGAGCGGGATGTTGTAGCTGTCGCGGAACAGGCGCACGACCTCTTCCGCCTCGTTCATCCGCATCAGGCCATGATCGACGAAGACGCAGGTGAGCTGGTCTCCGATGGCCTCGTGGATCAGCACGGCGGCAACGGCGGAATCGACGCCGCCGGAAAGCCCGCAGATCACCCTGCCCGTGCCGACCTGCGCACGGATCTTGGCGATGGTCTCGGAGCGATAGGCGGACATGCTCCAATCCGGGACGCAGCCGCAGATATCGACGACGAAGTTGCGCAGCAGCTTGGCACCGTCCGGGGTATGCACCACCTCCGGGTGGAACATGGTCGAATAGAAACGTCGCTCCTCGTCGCTCGCCACCGCATAGGGCGCGTTCTCCGAGGTCGCCTTGACCGAAAAACCAGCCGGCAACTGGGTGACGCGGTCGCCATGGCTCATCCACACCGGAAAGCGGCCGCCCTGGTTCCAGACGTCCCTGAACAGTGCCGAAGGCGCAACGATCTCGACATCGGCGCGGCCGAACTCGGCCGCGTGCCCGCCCTCGACCTTGCCGCCGAGCTGATGCGCCATGGTCTGCTGGCCATAGCAGATGCCAAGAAGCGGCAAGCCCGCCGAGAAGACCTCCTGCGGGGCGCGGGGCGAATTTTCATCCGGCACGGAGGCCGGCCCGCCGGAGAAGATGACGCCCTTCGGCTTCATCCGCTGAAAGGCCTCGGAGGCCGACTGGAACGGCGCGATCTCGCAATAGACGCCGATCTCGCGTACGCGACGCGCGATCAGCTGCGTGACCTGGCTACCGAAATCGATGATGAGAATGGAGTCGTGGGGCTTGCTCGTCATCGCGCCCGGTTACGCCATCGCGCGCGTGGGCGCAACGGCGCAAGCGCGCCTCAGGCCTCGCGCCTGACGCAGGCCAGGTAGAATCCGTCCGTCCCGGTACGTTGCGGCGACAATTGCAGGCCAAGCGCGGTCGAGAACCGCGCGAGCAGAGCGAAGTCGCCTTCCGTCGACGACAGGATCTCCTGGCTCGGCACGAGCGTGAAGCCGGGGTGGCGCTGCAGAAACCCTGAAACGGCCGCGTCATTCTCATCCGGAAGCACAGAGCAGGTGACATAGGCGATGCGGCCGCCGGGCCTCACCAGGCGGGCCGCGCGCGCCAGCACCTCGGCCTGATCCTTGATCCGCTCGGCGAGCGCGCCTGGTCTGACGCGCCATTTTGCATCGGGATTGCGCCGCCAGGTGCCGGAGCCGGTGCAGGGCGCATCGACCAGGACGAGATCGGCCTCGCCAACGACTTCGCTGAGGGATTCATGGCCGCGGCTGCGCGGGACGCGAATCTGGACGATATTGGCGCCCGAGCGCGCCAGACGCTCATGCAGTGGCGCCAGGCGACGGCTATCGAGATCGGTCGCGAACAGGCGACCCTGATTCTGCATCTGGGCAGCGAGCGCCAGTGTCTTGCCGCCTGCGCCGGCACAAAGATCGATCACGGTCTCGCCGGGTTTGGCGCCGGCCAGCAGCGAGACGAGCTGGGAGCCCTCGTCCTGGATCTCGAAGGCGCCCTCGAAGAAACTCGGCTCGCTCTGGAGGGAGGGACCGCGCCCATCCGCTCCTGGCAGGAAGCGGATCGCATCAGGGGACCATGACCCGGCCTCCGCCCCGAGATGAGAAAGATCCGCCAACACCTTGGCCTGATTCGACTTGAGGCGGTTGACGCGAATGTCGATCGGCGCACGATCGGCCAGCGCAGCACCCTCCGACACGGCCTGCTCGCCAAAATTCGCGGAGAATGTGGGCCACAGCCATTCCGGCACATCGGCGCGGACCCAGCCGGGTGCCTCGTCGAGATCGAAGGTGATCAGCCGGGTCGCCTCCTCGCGCGTCAGCGGCGCAGGCGCGTGGTTCTCGCCCGTGCACAGTTCGGCGATCTCTTCCATCCGGAGTTCGCGCAGGCCGGCCAGCATGCCGAGAACCATCGCGCGCGAGGTCTCCTCGCCCATCGCGAAGGCCGAGGAGGAGCGACGGCGGAGCGCGTCATAGACCAGCGTCGCAATTGCGGCGCGATCCTTCGACCCGGCAAAGCGCCGTGACAGACCCCAATCCTTCAGGGCGTCTGATGCCGGCCGACGGCGCTGGATGATATCGTCCAGCACCTCGATGGCGGCGCTGATGCGGGCGGCAGGGGTCATTGCGTCGTTCCGTCTGGTGCCGGCGTCTCCGGCACAATCTCGGCGCTGTGGTGTCATATAGACGAGGCAGGGGCAACAACGTCTCGACCGGATACTTTGAAGCAGAGATATGTCTCGCACATTCCGTCCACGTTGAGCCGCTGTCGCGCTCCGTGGCTCATGGGCAGGCAGAGGCCGCCAGTCATCCGGAAAGGCGGGCGGAAGACTTCCCCGATGTCGTCATCCGAATGCAGAGCCAGGTTTCCTGGGGGCACAATCTCTACCGGATGGCGACCCGGCAAAGGAGACCGGCCGCCGTTGCTGCGCGCAGCCTGAAACTCGACGCATTATCATGTGAAGCCGTCTGCTTGACGAAGCGTCGTCATCAGCGTCACACGGAGTTTGATCGCTCCGATCAAGTGGAAACCACGCCATGCAGAGCCTCTGCCGAATCACGCTTGCCGGTCTTCTGAGCCTTGCCCTCACCGCCTGCGCCGCCACACCGCCGCCGGACCTGACCCCGCCTCCCCAGAAGAGGCTCGATGCCAAGACGACGCTCGAAAACAGGCGCTGAGCCCGTCGCAGACAAAGGCGTCGCTCTGGCCCGGCCGGGCGACGCCTTTGCCGCGGCTTCGATCCTCGTCGGGCCGGACGCGCCACGATACAGACCGGACGGGCAGCGCCCGCGCCTCGCCTAAAAGTTGTCGTGGCGTAACAAGACCACTTCACGGAGCTGTCATATCGTCTGATCATGGTCGCGCGCTCTTGCCGCGATCAGGGAACAGATCCGATGAAACAGACGCTTCTTTCGGCCACGATGCTGGCCGCTCTTGCCTGCGGCGGCCTTGCTGCCACATCGCCCGCTTTCGCCCAGCCCGTCCCGACGCTCGATGGGAAGAAGCCTCTCATCGTCGGTCACCGCGGTGCCAGCGGCCACAGGCCCGAGCACACGCTCGAATCCTACAAGCTGGCGATCGAACAGGGCGCCGACTTCATCGAGCCGGATCTTGTCGCGACCAAGGACGGCGTGCTCGTCGCACGGCACGAGCCGATGCTGAGCGGCACCACGGACGTTTCGGAGCGGCCGGAATTCGCGGCTCGCAAGACCGTCCGGAAGGTCGACGGTGTCGACACCAATGACTGGTTTGCCGGTGATTTCACCCTCGCCGAGATCAAGACGCTGCGCGCCAAGCAGGCGATGCCCGATCGCGACCAGTCGCATAATGGCAAGTTCCCGATCCCGACGCTGCAGGAGATCATCGATCTCGCCAAGGCCGAAAGCAGCCGGACCGGCCGCACCATCGGCATCTACCCCGAGACCAAGCACCCGATCTTTCATGCCGCGATCGGGCTGCCGCTCGAGGACCGCCTGCTTGACCAGTTGAAGGCGGTCGGCTGGACCGAAAAGTCCTCGCCCGTGATCATCCAGAGCTTCGAGACGGCCAACCTCAAATATCTGCGCGGCAAGACGCAATTGCGTCTCGTCCAACTCGTCGATGCCGATGACGTCAACAAGGATGGCGGCATCGTGCTGGCCGCGCCCTTCGACAAGCCCTACGACTTCGTCGTCACCGGCGACAAGCGCACCTTCAAGGATCTGGTCACGGCCGACGGGTTGAAGGAGATCAAGACCTATGCCGACGGCGTCGGGCCATGGAAGCCCTATATTCTCGCCGGCAAGCAGACCATCGGCGAGGACGGCAAGCCGAAGGATCTGAATGGCGACGGCAAGATCGACGAGCAGGATCGGGTGCTGATCGCGCCGACCAACGTCGTCAAGGACGCGCATGCGGCCGGCCTCTTCGTCCATACGTGGACGTTCCGGAGCGAACCGAAGCGGCTGACCTCGAACTTCAAGGGCGATCCCGCGGCCGAGTACAAGGCCTTCTTCGATCTCGGCATCGACGGGCTGTTCTCGGACTTCCCCGATGCCGCCGTGAAGGCCCGCGACGCCAAATAAGCCAGCCCCAACGATCAGAAGCCCGCCCCGGATCACCGGGGCGGGCTTTCTCTTGCACATTTCAGCGGGCAATCAATCGCAGACCCGCGTCGTCCGCCTGATCTCGCCGCGCGGCGTTTCCTCGATGGTCCTCACGGTGCGGCAATCGCCGCGCCAGCTGCTGCGCTCCCAGCGGGCGCGATCGCGCATGCGCTCTTCGCGGCGGATTTCGCGGTCGATGGCGCGCTCGCGCGGCGAGCGTGGATCAACCGAGACGCCGCCCGGTCCAATGTTGATCGACTGGGCATAGGCGCCGCTCGTCGCAAGCAGGACAGCAGTCATCGTCGGAATAATGAATCTCATGATGCGTTCCTCCGTTCTGCAGGCAAGAACGGGGTACATCCCGAATTGTTCCGGAATTTGATCGCGCCGATAGTGGGGCGATACGGGGTAATCTCTATCTATGGTCGTCGGATCAATCGCCGTGGCAGCATCCATTGCGGCAGACGACGCTCGTTCCTCGCTCTAAACTTGACGCAGTTGCGGCGCGCCGAGGGTTCGGCGCGCCGCATGGTTCAAGTCTTGCCCTGCCTCAGTGCAGGATCTGGCTGAGGAAGAGCTTGGTGCGTTCGTGCTGCGGGTTCTTGAAGAACTCGTTGGGTTCGTTCATCTCG
>UBZM01000094.1 GCA_900470095.1 Hyphomicrobiales bacterium | reverse complement strand
CGCTAGATGTGAGCTCTCAATAGGTTGTCCATCCGATCCCGAGCGAGGAAGCTGAGGTTGCGAAGCTTCAGAGCCCTCGGGGAGGAACCGGATGAACATCCACAAGAATGCCCGGCTGACGCCGCTGGGTCGAGAGCGGATCGTGCGCATGGCGGCGGCAGGCACGGCCTCTCGCGTGATCGCCAGGGCGGCCGGCGTCAGCCTCAAGACCGTCCATAAATGGATTGCCCGCTTCGCCGCCGAGGGCATGGCGGGGCTGACGGACCGCTCGTCGCGTCCGCACCGGCTGCATCGCCCGACGCCGGTTGGCCAGGTCGAGCAGATCATCGCGCTGCGGCGCCAGCGGCTGAGCGGCCAGGCCATCGCCAGGCAGGCTGAGGTCTCGCCGGCCACCGTGAGCCGGATCCTGCGGCGGGCGCGGCTGAGCCGGATGCGCGACCTCGACCCGGCCGAGCCGGCGCGCCGCTACGAGCGCGCCCGCCCAGGCGAACTGATCCATCTCGACATCAAGAAGCTCAACCGGTTCCGAGAGCCGGGGCATCGCGTCACCGGGGATCGCAGCGCCGGCCGCAGCGTCGGGGCGGGCTGGGAGTTCGCCCATGTCTGCATCGACGATGCCTCCCGGCTCGCCTTCGTCGAGATCAAGCCGGACGAGACGGCTCTCAGCGCGGTCGCCTTCCTCAGGGCCGCCGTCGCCTATTACAAAGGCCTCGGCGTCACCGTCGCGCGCGTCATGACCGACAACGGCCCCTGCTACAAAGCCCACGCCTTCCGCCACGCCTGCCGCGACCTCGGCCTGCGCCAGATCCGGACCAGGCCCTACACACCCAGGACCAACGGCAAGGCCGAACGCTTCATCCAGACGGCGCTCCGCGAATGGGCCTATGCCAGACCCTATCCCCACTCGGATCGCAGAGCCGAAGAGCTGCCGCGCTGGCTCCATCACTACAACTGGCATCGCCCCCATGGCGGCATCCAGGCCAATACACCCATCAGCAGACTCGCTCTCGGCGAGGACAACCTGTTGACGCTCCACA
>UBZM01000088.1 GCA_900470095.1 Hyphomicrobiales bacterium | reverse complement strand
GCGGCGGCGCCGTCTCGATGAGCAGTGTTTAAGCGAATCAGGTTTCGGGTGTCAACAGCCGATTCGCATTTTGTTGAAAACGTCGATTCGTCCGCGCGGCGGTCCCGGGGGCTGGGGCCCGTGTCGGTCGCGCCAATCCGGGGCCGTCTCCGCAGCCCCCGGCCGTGGCAGTCGGCCCGGACCTGTACTAGATTGATCGCGGACCAACGAAGCGGGGCTGCCGAGCGGCCCTGGGTTTGCACTGCCTGAGCCGCGGCACTCCAGCCGCGGAGAAGGGCGAGCCGAACCTGCGTGCCTTTCTATTCGCCAGGAATATGTCCTGCGGAGGAGCGCCATGTTCAACAGACGGCAAATGCTCAAGGCGGCGGGGCGCGCCGTGTTGGGACTGGGGGTGGCAGTGGGCGAGGGCGCAGGTCTTGCTGCTTTCGCCGCGGATATGGTCAAGCTGCCGTTCGATAATGGTGAGCGTTCACTCGTCGCTTATCCCGGCAAACGCCCGCTGATCGAGCTGACGGCGCGCCCGCCCCAGCTCGAAACCCCGTTCGGCGTCTTCAATGACGGGCTCCTGACGCCGAACGATGCGTTCTTCGTACGTTACCATCTGGCGGATATCCCGACTGAGATCGATCCGGACGCTTTCCGCATCGCGGTCACGGGCAGGGTCGATAAGCCGTTATCGCTGTCGCTTCAGGATCTGAAGACGGGGTTCGAGCCTGTCGAGGTCATCGCCGTGAACCAGTGCTCCGGCAATAGTCGCGGCCTGTTCGATCCGCGCGTCGCCGGCGGCCAGCTCGCCAACGGCGCGATGGGCAATGCACGCTGGAGGGGCGTACCCCTCAAGGCCGTGCTCGACAAGGCGGGTGTCCAGGCCGGCGCGGTGCAGGTGTCCTTCGACGGCCTCGATGGGCCGGTGATCCCGGATACGCCGGATTTCATCAAGGCGCTCGACATCGACCATGCCCGCGACGGCGAGGTCATGCTGGCCTATGCCATGAACGGCGAGGATCTGCCCTGGCTCAATGGCTTCCCTGTGCGCCTGGTGGTGCCGGGCTATTTCGGAACCTATTGGGTCAAACATCTCCGCGAGATCGCCGTGCTGGACAAGGCCTTCGATGGGTTCTGGATGACGTCGGCCTATCGTATCCCCGCCAATGCCTGCGCCTGCACCGAGCCCGGCAAGGCACCGACCGCGACCGTGCCGATCAACCGCTTCAGCGTCCGCTCCTTCATCACCAGCGTGCAGAACGGGGCAACGGTGAAGGCCAATTCGGATGTCATGCTGCGCGGCATCGCCCTCGATGGCGGCTATGGCGTGACCGATGTCGCGATTTCGCCGGATGGTGGGAAGTCCTGGCTTGCGGCGGCGCTTGGCGAAAATCTCGGAAAATATTCTTTCCGCGAATGGAAGGCGACGGTCCGGCTGCCCAAGGGTGAACATGTGCTGATGGTCAGGGCGACCAACCGGATCGGTCAATCGCAGCCGATCGAGCCCTTGTGGAATCCGGCGGGCTATATGCGCAATGTCGTCGAGACGACGCGCGTGATGGCCGCGTGATGGAGGTGGTCATGACCTTGCGCTTCATTGGGGCGTCGGCTTTCGGGCTCTGCCTTGCCGGGGTGGCGCTGGCCGGGGCGGCGCTGGCCATGCCGAAAACCTATCAACTGCCCGCTGAGACGGCGGTGCTCAAGCCGGGTCCCGGTCCGGGCTTCGAGGCGGCAAAGAACAACTGCATGTCGTGCCACTCGGTCGATTACGTCAACTTCCAGCCGCCGAAGAAGGGACAGGCCTTCTGGGACGCCGAGGTGCAGAAGATGATCAAGGTCTACCGCGCCCCGATCGACGAGGCCGATGCCAAGGCGATCGCCGAATACCTGGCCAAAACCTATTGAGGATCAAAAGGGCGCGCTCCTCGGTTCCGACGGGGCCAACCCCAATACGGACCTCACACCGCGCGAATGCACGATCAAGCGGCGCAAAGACCCGATCGCCGGTGCGTCCTCCAGAATCCCGGCACTCTGGCGGCGAGGCCGTCAATCTGGCAGTCGGACCGTGGCGTTGACGCGTTCCACGTCGCTGCGGGAGAGCGCGATATCTGACAAGGCACGGTCATCCATGCGGTAGAGCGCGCGTGCGCTGGCTTTGGCGCTAAGCCAGGTTTCGAGGCGGAGCAGCAGGCGCGACAGGCCGTGAATTGACGGCGCGGCAGGGAGTGGCAGAAGGTTTTCTATGGCTGGCCTGGTCGACATGACGGCCTCCCTTGTCCCATGTTTCGCTAGCAAATCTGCTCCTTGCCTGGGTTCCAAGCAAATGCGAACTTCTTGGCTTCAGCCCAAGGTTTTCTTCGCTTATCCATGACGCGTCGCCACCTTCCGCCCTTGACCTCTTTGCGCGCTTTCGAGGCCGCAGCCCGGCACCTCAACTTCGAGAAGGCTGGGGACGAACTCGCCGTCACCGCCAGTGCGGTCGGCCAGCAGGTGAGATCGCTTGAAACCTGGCTGCGCCGCCCTCTCTTTACGCGCCTGCCGAGCAAGGGCGTCGCCCTGACGGCTGTCGGGGAACGCTACGCCGCGACCGTTTCGCTGCTGCTCGATCAACTCAACGAGGCTACGGCGCGCGCTTTGCGGCCCGGTGCGCCCAACATTCTGACCGTCAGCACCTTGCCGAGCTTCGCCTTGAGCTGGCTGATCCCCCGCCTCGGTTCGTTGAAGGAACGCCACCCCGATCTCGAGGTGCGTGTGTCGATCTCGACGAGTCTGACCGATTTTGAAGGCGAGGATATCGACGTGGCGATCCGCTCCGGCCGCGGTATCTACCCCGGACTGCGCTCGGACCTGTTGATGGAGGAGAATTTCTTTCCCGTTTGCAGCACCACTCTTCTCGGTGATCCCGAACGGCCCCTGCGCGAGCCCGCGGATTTGCGCCATCACACCCTGCTGCATGAGAATCCGGAGGGAATACTCGATTATGTCACCTGGCCGCGCTGGCTGGCCGCAGTCGGGTTGCAAGACATCGACGCGACGCGAGGGCCTCGCTTCTCGCATATGTTCCTAGCCTTGCAGGCGGCCGCCTCGGGCCAGGGAATAGCGCTGGCCACCAATGTCCTGATCGGGGACTATCTTGACGCGGGTCGCCTCGTCCGGCCCTTCCCGCATCAGGTCAGAGGGCCGCATCAGTATTATCTGGTCTGCCCTGAGGTCTCCGCCGAAAGGCCGGCCATCGCGGCCTTTCGGGCCTGGATATGCGGCGAAGCAGCCGCCCACCGGGCGGGGGTGACGCCATGATCTGCTACCCCGGAAGGACGTAGGTATCGCCACGATCCAGGCGGCCGGACTAACCAGATCGCCTCGCCGGAACCTGGCAAGCACCCTCTCTTCGAAGGGCTTCGAATTCGCGCAATCTCGCGGCAATGTTGCTGCGTCAGGAGCGGTTGAGTCAAAGCGAGACCGTCCTAGCCATGCGCATTCTCCTGGTGGAAGACGAGCCGGAAATGGCGGCGGCGCTTCGCGCGGCCCTGGCCCAGCACGACAT
Organism: Hyphomicrobiales bacterium; assembly: GCA_900470095.1. Lineage (GTDB taxonomy): Bacteria > Pseudomonadota > Alphaproteobacteria > Rhizobiales > Beijerinckiaceae > Allobosea. Next base: position 31,950 of record UBZM01000088.1, on the reverse strand, counting down.
GGTCGTCGACCACGTCACCACGCTGGCGGAAGGGGAGGAGGCGATCGCGACTGCGGCGCACTGCGCAATTCTGCTCGACCGGCAATTGCCGGACGGCGATGGCCTGACGCTGATCCCGAGGCTTCGTGCCTGTAAGCAGATCGCGCCGGTGATAGTGCTGACCGCGCGGGGCGAGCTGGGGGACCGGGTCAAGGGCCTGGATACCGGAGCCGATGACTATCTCGCCAAGCCGTTTGCGATCGACGAGCTGTTGGCGCGGCTGCGAGCCGTGCTCCGCCGTGCGGCGGTGATGGCTCCCGATCGAATCCGGGCGGGGCGCCTCGACTATGATTGGCATGATCGCTGCGCGACCATTGATGGTGTTGGGCTCGATTTGCCGCGCCGGGAGCTGCTGGTGCTGGAGGCTCTTCTGCGCCGACATGGGCGCACGGTGCAGCGTGCCGCGCTGGAGGAGGCGGTCTACGGCTTCGATGACGAAATCCAATCGAATGCGCTCGACATGCATGTGTCGAACCTGCGTCGGAAGCTGACGAAGGCGGGGGCCGGCCTCGAGATCCACGGAATTCGCGGCGTCGGTTATCTCCTCAAACACGCGGCATGACCTGGCCGCGCGCGCATTCGCTGAAATGGCGGCTCGTCCGGCGCCTGCTCGCGCTGCAGGCCGCGACACTCTCGCTGCTCGTCGTCCTGGTTATCGGTGCGCTCTACCTCGGCGGCCATCTGTTCAATTTCGAATCCGAGGATGTGACGGTCGATGTGCTGAAGAGCGCGGTCACGCGCGATCCTGCCGGCAAGCTTGTCCTGCAAACGACGCCTGCGCTGGCGAAGCTGCGGTCGGATGTTCCCGATCTCTGGTTCATCGTGCGTGACCGGCTTGGCCATACGCTGACCGAGGGAGCTCCGCCGCCCCATTTCGCACGCATCGGCGACGCGCTCGACGATGTCGGGGTTGCGAGGCTGGGTTGGAATCTTGGCGATCCCCCGCGCACGAATGCACTGATCCGCTGGGTCGATGGCGCCGCGGGGAAGATCCAGATTGCAACCGGGCCGGGGGCAGAGGCGCCGCTGAGCTGGCTTGTTCAGGGGCTCCTGATCGTCTTCATGAGCTTCGTTCTTCCAGCCCTTGTGGTCATGGGCCTGGCGACGATCATTGCAACGCCCATCGTCGTGCGCAGGGCGCTTGCCGGCCTTGGAAAAGTGGCGGAGCAGGCCGAGCGGATCGACATCGAACGGCACGGCGAACGCCTGCCGACCGATGCGACCCCGAGCGAATTGACCCCGGTCGTCGCTGCAGTCAACCGCGCCCTGCAGAGGCTCGACGAAGGCCACGCGCGGCACAAGCGCTTTCTCGGTGACGCTGCGCATGAGCTGCGGACGCCGATCGCGATCTTGCAGACGCGGCTCGATATCCTGCCTGACACGGCTCAGCGGGCGCGGCTTTACGAAGACGTGGCACGGCTTGCCGTCATGGCGGAGCAGTTGCTCGACCTTCAACGGATCGATCACAGCACCAAGGATTTTGCCGGGATCGATATCGTGACGATCGGCCGGCGTGTCGCCGCCGATCTCGCGCCGCTGGCGATCGCCTCAGGCTATCAGGTGGCCTTCGAGGCTGAGGCCGACCAGGTTGCAGTATGGGGCGACCAGTCCGCGCTTGAACGGGCGCTGGCCAACCTCGTGCAGAACGCAATCCAGCACGGCGGACGCCGCGGCACGATCACGATCGCTGTCGGGCGCGAGCGGACGATCGAGGTCGCCGACGAGGGGCCTGGCGTGCCGGTCGATCAGCGCGACCGCATTTTCGAGCCGTTCTGCCGCCTGGCGCCGCGCGAGCGGGGAGCGGGGTTGGGGCTGCACCTCGTCCAGGAAATCGTTCGGCGCCATTCCGGTCAGATCACCGCCCTCGACCCGGCGGCGTCGGGCGCGCGCTTTCGGATTACATTACCGCCGCCGGCGGTTGAGCCCTCCTGTCAGGGCATAATGCTGACATAACCCACACGGGCGAGATGTCGCTGGCCAGCGAATGGTCACGCATCGTGCGGAGATGGTGTCGCGGCTGAGAAGGCCGGCATCGTTGAAAGCCTGTTTACTGACTGTTGCTGCTCGCTTCGGGCGTGTCGCCAGAGCGCGGCGCTCCCTCTTGATGACGGCGATGCTTGCGCTCTGGACTGCTGCGTGCGCGGCGCCCGCCAATCTGCCCTCGAACGCGCCCCTGATGCATGATCCCGCTCCCGCAATGCGGCTGTCCGCGGGAGTTCCGGCACGCACCGGCGTGATCCTCGCATTCTCGGGCGGAGGAGCGCGGTCCGCGGCCTTCGGATATGGCGTGCTGTCGGCATTGGCCGAACAGCCGTCTCCGGGCGATGAGACGCGCAGGCTTGTCGACGATATTGGCGTGGTCGCCGGTGTCTCCGGTGGGGCCATTCTTGCTGCCCATCTGGCCCTGCACGGGCCGCGAGCCTTACCGGAGTTCCGCCGCGCCTTTCTCGACCAGGACGCAGAAGCGTCGCTGCGCATGGCCTATACGCCCGAGAACCTGCTGCGCGCCTATCATGGTGGCGTCAATGATCTCTCCGGTCTTGCGGCCTGGCTGGATGCCAGCCTGTATGGCGGCGCGACGTTGGGCGATCTCGGTCAACGCGGACGACCAAGGCTGCTGCTGCACGCGACGGATCTCTACAACCGGGCGCCGTTCCCGTTCGATCGGGCGAGCTTCCGCTCGATCTGCAGCGACTATGACAGCTTCCCCCTGGCGCACGCGGTCGCGGCCTCGTCCGCGGTGCCGGTCGCTTTCGCTCCGGTCGTCCTGCAGAATTTCACTGGGGACTGTCCCGTTGCCCGAAATGCGCCGGCCGCGGTCCGCCTTCCTGCCGGGAGCTCCCAGTTCGACAGGCATGTTGCGGAGTCCCAGGCGCGATACGCCAGTGCGCCGGATCTCCGCTATCTCAAGCTGCTAGACGGCGGCCTCGTCGACAATCTTGCGGTGCGAAATCTCATCAGGTCGCTCAGGCAGACTGCGCCGGAACCTTTGGGCATCGCTGCCGCGCGGCATCTGGAGCGCCTGATCATCATCGTGGCCGACGCCTCCACGCGTGTCGGTGGCGAGATGTCCAGCGCGGTCGAGGGGCCCACAGCACCGTCGGCGATCGTTGCAGCTGCCGATGCGATGATCGATAGCGCCAGCCGGATGAGCCTTGACGCGCTGGAAGGGGAGGCGGCGCATTGGCGTGACCGGCTGGTTCGCTGGCGCTGCGGCGCCGCAGGCGCGCAGGCCGGGTGCGGAAGGCTCGATGTCAGCGTGGTGCGGTTGTCCCTCGCGGATGTCAGCGGGCAGGTGGAAAAGGCACGCATTCTCCAACTGCACAACACCCTCAGCCTGAAATCCGGCGATGTCGATTTTCTCGCCGGCCTGGGGCGAAGCCTGCTGCTCGGCAACGAAGGCTATCGCAGCTTCATCAGACCGGCGCGGCGCGACGGCCCGCGCCACGGCTGAAGGCCTTGGCAACAGCAGAGCCCGGCAATCCCAACCTGCCGTGTTCTTCTCTGCCGGCTCGCGCGCTGCGTCGTACTGGGCCGCGGCCGCTAGTGGCCGCGCTGCTGTCGCGCGGGAAGGACCTTGATGGAAGGGTGTCGGTTTGGCGCGAAGACACCTGCCCTCCTTGCTGCGCAGAGAGCGCTTCCCGTCGGCTATACCGAGCTGAGCAGAATGCTGGTTTCACTGTTGAGAATACCGTCGATGGTGCGGACTTCCCGCAGCACGCGATCGAAATCGCTGAGGCTGGAGGCGCGGATCTCCGCGATCAGGTCCCAGGTTCCATTGGTGGTGTGCAGCGAATGCAGTTCCGGCAAGCCGCGCATCTGCCTGATCACCGCGGTCGTCGAACGGCCGGTGACCTCGATCATCATGATCGCCCGAATGGCCTTGTCGTCATAGTCCTGCCGGGAGCGCACGGTGAACCCAAGCACAGCACCCGACTCGATCAGCCGGTCGAGCCGGGTCTGCACCGTTGCGCGCGAGACGCCGAGAATGGTCGCGAGCTTCGAGATCGGGGCGCGCCCGTCCTCTCGTAGCGCTGCGATCAGGCGGTGATCGAGCTCGTCGAAGATATGCATGGCAATCTGTCTATTCGAAGTGAGCGATTTGATCAGCTAATTGCACAAATCTGAACTTGTTCGCAATTCAGTGTGCAAATTGCATTGGCTAGAATGCCCTCCATCCCAGAAAGTATCGCAGGAGGGCCGACCAATGGTTCAGTATGTAGGCGTAGAGAACATGGTTCGGCTGATCGCGGCCATCGGCATCGAGCCTTATCTGATTGGCCTTGCGGGCTACATCGAGGAGGATTTTCGGCGCTGGTCCCTCTTCGAGAAGGCGCCGCGCGTCGCCAGCCATTCTGCCGACGGCGTGATCGAGCTGATGCCGACCAGCGATGGCGAGCTCTACGGCTTCAAATATGTCAACGGACATCCCAAAAACACGCGCACCGGCCTGCAGACGGTGACGGCCTTCGGCGTCCTCTCCGATGTCGAAACCGGATATCCGCGCCTTCTCTCCGAAATGACGATCACCACGGCGCTGCGGACCGCCGCGACCTCGGCCGTCGCCGCGCGCTATCTCGCCCGTGAGGATGCCGCGGTGATGGCGATCATCGGCCTCGGCTCGCAGTCGGAGTTCCAGGCGCTGGCCTTCAAGGCGCTGAACGGCATCCGGCGATTGCAGGTCTATGATATCGATCCGGCTGCGACCGCGAAATTCAAGGCCAATCTCGCGGCGCACGGGCTTGAGATCGAGGTGGCGAGCAGCGCCGAAGCGGCCGTGCTTGGCGCCGATATCATCACCACCGTCACGGCCGACAAGCTCAAGGCGACGATCCTCTCCGACAACATGGTCGGTGCCGGCGTGCATATCAACGCCGTCGGCGGCGATTGCCCGGGCAAGACCGAGCTGCAGCGCGACATCCTGCTGCGCGCCGATGTCTTCGTCGAATTTCCAGAGCAGACCCGGATCGAAGGCGAGATCCAGCAGATGGAGCCGGATTTCCCGGTCACGGAGCTCTGGCGCGTGATCGTCGGCGAGACCAAGGGGCGCCGCACCGAGGACCAGATCACCATCTTCGATTCCGTCGGCTTCGCCACGGAGGATTTTTCGGCCCTGCGCTATCTGCGCGATCAGGTCGAGGGCACCGACTATTATGACGAGATCGACCTCCTCACCGAGCCGGAAGATCCGCGCAACCTGTTCGGCCTGCTGAGCGCGCCGACTGCTGCTCCTCGTGCCGTTCTCGGGGCGCGATGATGCAAAAGCTTTCCGTCCAGGCGCCGCGCAGCGTCGTGATGATCCGTCCGCATCACTTCAGCCCGAACCCGGCGACGGCCGCCGATAATCTCTTTCAGGGCACCGATGCCGCGCGCAGCGCCGCCGCCATCGCCGCCGAAGCGCATCGTGAAGTGACGCGTGCTGCGGCGCGGCTGGAGGAAGCTGGCATCGCCGTGCATCTCTTCGAGGACGAGGGCAATGCGACGCCCGATTCCGTCTTCCCGAACAACTGGTTCTCGACCCATTCCGGCGGCCATGTCGCGCTCTATCCGATGTTCTCGCCGAGCCGGCGCAAGGAGCGGCGGCGCGACGTCATCGAGATGCTGAAGCATCGCTATCGCGTCCAGGATGTGATCGACTATTCCGGGCTGGAGCAGGACGGGGTCTATCTCGAAGGCACCGGCGCGATGGTGCTGGATCATATCGAGCGTGTCGCCTACGCCGCGCGTTCGAACCGCACCAACGAGGTGGCGCTGGAGCGCTTCTGCACGCATTTCAATTTCGAGCCGGTGGTCTTCGATGCGGTCGATGCGGCGGGCCGGGCGATCTATCACACCAATGTCCTGATGTGCGTCGGCACGGATTTCTGCCTGATCGGACTGGCGACCATTCGCGATGCCGCGCGCCGCAACGAGATTGCGGAGCGGCTGGCCCAGGGGCGCATCGTCATCGATCTCGACCACGGGCAGGTCAACGCGTTCGCCGGCAATGCAATCGAGCTGCAGGGCAGCAACGGTCGCGTCGTCGCGCTGTCCTCACGTGCCTTGCAGGCTCTTCGCCCGGAGCAACGTGCGACGCTTGAAGGGTTTGCGACCCTGCTGCCGCTCGACGTGCCGACCATCGAACTCGCCGGTGGCTCGGTGCGCTGCATGCTGGCGGGCATCCATCTCGCAGCGCGCGGAGCACTTCAACCCGGGCCCTGAACCTGCTCAGCGCGCCTCGATGCTGGCGAGATAGGCGCGCAGTTCCCGTTCGGGGCCATGCCAGGAGGCACTGCCCTTGCCCTGGAGCTCGGGAGCTTCCTTCCAGCCGGGTTCGATCCCGGTCATGTCGGGCAGGAGATGGGCGATGCCCTTGTGGCAATCGATGCAGGTCTTCTCCTTCGGGATCAGGAAGCGGCTGTGGATCTCGGCTGCCCGGCGCGTCTGCTTGGTGAAGTCCATCGCGACGGTGGAATGGCAGTTCCGGCATTCCAGAGAGTCGTTTGCCTTCAGCCGCGCCCATTCATGCTTGGCAAGCTCCAGTCGGTGGTCGAGGAATTTCTGGCGTGTCGAGATCGTGCCGAAGATCTTGCCCCAGACCTCCTTTGAGGCCTGCATCTTGCGGGCGATCTTGTGGGTCCACTCATGGGGGACATGGCAATCGGGGCAACTGGCCCGCACGCCCGAGCGGTTCGAGAAATGAACCGTCTGGGTCAGCTCCTGATAGACGTTGTCACGCATCTCGTGACAGGAGGTGCAGAATTTCTCGGTGTTGGTGACCTCGAGCGCCGTATTGAATGCTCCCCAGAACATGACGCCGCAGATGAAGCCGCCGAGCGTCAAGAAGCCCAGGGACAGATAGGCGCTCGGCCGGCTGATGACCCGCCAGAACCAGACCGCGAGGTCCCACGCGCGCAGGAAGAGAGCCTTCAGTTTGCCCATGTCGGCGCCCCGTTACCGCTTGCGGCCAATCGTGTTTGCGTCCTGGAACGTATTCGGCACCAGCGTGCGGGCGTCGGTCTGCTGGACATGACAGGCGGTGCAGAAATAGCGCCGCGGCGTCACGTCCGAGAGCACCTGTCCGTCCCGGTCCTGGAAATGGGTGATGCTGATCATCGGGGCGCCGGAGCCCTCGGTGAATTCGCGCTTATGGCAATCCATGCAGCGGTTGGTGTTCAGCGTCAGCTGATAGCCGTCGATCGAATGCGGAATGATCGGCGGCTGCTCGGGGTAGTTTCGCATGCGCCTGACATCGTCGACGATCGGGCGGTCGAGTGGTGGCACATTGACGATGCCCATCGGGGGCACAGCGCCGGTCAGCCGCGGCACGATGTTGATACGGCCGCTCTCTTGCGAAAGTGCGCCGAAGCAGAGGACGAAGAGAGCTGCCAAGGCAGCTCCGAGGACGGTCCAGGAGCGCATCAGGCTCAGACCGCTACGATCTTGACCGCGCATTTCTTGAAATCCGTCTGTTTGGAGATGGGATCCGTCGCGTCGAGAGTGGTCTTGTTGATGAGCTGGCTTGCGTCGAACCAGGGTACGAAGACGACGCCCTGGGGCATGCGGTTGCGACCACGCGTCTCGACGCGGGTCTGCATCTCGCCGCGGCGGGAGATCAGCCGGATCTCTGCCCCTTGGTTGAGCCCGCGCTTGCGGGCATCGTCGGGATGCATGAAGCAGCGCGCCCCCGGGAACGCCTTGAAAAGTTCGGGGACGCGCATCGTCATCGAACCGGAATGCCAGTGCTCGAGCACGCGCCCGGTCACCAACCAGAGATCGTACTCATTGTCGGGCGATTCCGCCGGGGGCTCGTAGGGCACTGCGATGATCTTGGCCCGGCCGTCCGGGTTGCCGTAGAACTCGAAGCCCTTGCCGGGCTTCACATAGGGGTCGAGCCCCTCGCGATAGCGCCAGAGTGTCTCCTTGCCGTTGACCACCGGCCAGCGCAGCCCGCGAACCTCATGATAGGTGTCGAACGGCGCAAGGTCATGGCCGTGGCCGCGGCCGAAGCTGGCATATTCCTCGAACAGCCCCTTCTGGACGTAGAAGCCGAAATGCTTCGCCTCCAGATTGTCGTAGGCGGGGTCGATCTCGCTGGCCGCGAAACTGTCGACATGCCCGTTCCTGAACAGCACGTCGAACAGGGTCTTGCCGCGATAGTTGGGGTTGGCATCGAGAAGCGCGGGTGGCCAGACCTCGTCGGTGGTGAAGCGCTTCGAGAACTCGACCATTTGCCAGAGGTCGGAACGGGCCTCGCCGGGCGCTTTGACGAGTTGGTGCCAGAAATGGGTGCGCCGCTCGGCATTGCCATAGGCACCTTCCTTCTCGACCCACATGGCGGCGGGCAGGATCAGGTCGGCGGCCATGGCCGTCACGGTCGGGTAGGCGTCCGAGACGACGATGAAGTTCTCGGGGTTGCGATAGCCCGGATAGGTCTCGCCGGCGCTGTTCGGCGCTGCCTGCAGGTTGTTGTTGACCTGGATCCAGTAGAAATTGAGCTTGCCGTCCTTGAGCATGCGGTCCTGCTCGACCGCGTGATAGCCGGGCTTTTCCGGAATTGTGCCGGCCGGAATCCGCCAGATCTCCTCGGCGTGCTTGCGGTGCTCGGGATTCACCACAGTCATGTCGGCGGGCAGACGATGGGCGAAGGTGCCGACCTCGCGCGCCGTGCCGCAGGCGGAAGGCTGCCCGGTCAGCGAGAAGGGGCTGTTGCCGGGCTCCGAGATCTTTCCGGTCAGCAGATGCAGGTTGTAGACGAGCTGGTTCGCCCAGACGCCGCGGACATGCTGGTTGAAGCCCATCGTCCAGAACGAGACGACCTTGCGCTTGGGGTCGGCATAGAGCTCGGCCAGCTCTTGCAGGAAGCCGGGCTCCACCCCTGTCAGCGCCGAGACTTTCTCGAGGGTGTAGTCCTTGACGAAGGTGGCATAGGCGTCGAAGTCGATCGGCGACGTCGAGCCGACATCCTCCGCCTTCCTCGCCTTGGCCTCGCGCGGATCGTCGGGCCGCAGGCCATAGCCAATATCAGTCGCGCCCTTGACGAAATTCGTGTGCTTCTGGACGAAGTCCTTGTTCACGCGGCCGGTCGTGATGATGTGGTTGGCGATGTAATTGAGGATCGCCAGATCGGTGCCGGGCTTGAAGACAATCGGGATATCGGCGAGGTCGGCGCTTCGGTTGGTAAAGGTCGAGAGCACCGCAACCTTGACATGGGGGTGGCCGAGCCTGCGGTCGGCGACCCGGGTCCACAGGATCGGGTGCATCTCCGCCATGTTCGAGCCCCAGAGTACGAAGGCGTCCGTGGCTTCGAAATCGTCGTAGCAGCCCATCGGCTCGTCCATGCCGAAGGTGCGCATGAAGGCGTAGGCGGCAGACGCCATGCAGTGGCGCGCATTCGGGTCGAGATTGTTCGAGCGGAAGCCGGCGCGCATCAGCTTGGTCGCGGCATAGCCCTCCCAGATCGTCCACTGGCCGGAGCCGAACATGCCGAGCGCGGTCGGACCCTTGTCCTTCAGGACCTGCTTGGCCTTGGCGGCCATGACGTCGAAAGCCTCGTCCCAGGAGACCGGCGTGAACTCGCCGTCCTTGGCGTAGACGCCGCCCTTCTTGCGCAGCAGAGGCTGCGTCAGCCGGTCGCCGCCATACATGATCTTCGAGAGGAAATAGCCCTTCACGCAGTTCAGGCCGCGATTGACCTCGGCTTTCATGTCGCCATGCGTGGCGATCACCTTGCCTTCCTTGACGCCGACCATGACGCCGCAGCCGGTGCCGCAGAAGCGGCATGGCGCCTTCGACCAGGTGATTTCCAGCGTGTCGACGCCGCCGGCGACAGGCTGGGCGTCAGCAGGCAGGCTCATATTGGCGGCGGCAGCGGCGATACCGGCCGCCTGCGCCTTCAGCATCTCGCGACGGGACAGGGTCATGGCACAACTCCGATGTCGTCGAGGGTTTCGATCTGTTCGAATACGAGGTTCGCCGAGAGGACGCCGTCCATCAGCGCGATGCCGGTAAGCCTGCCACCGATCTCGCCGGTGCTTTCCCCTTCGAGAACAATGACGATCTTGCCGTTCTCGACACGATGAACCTCGGTGCCCGGCAGGGCATTGATCTGGCGCACGACCGCGTCGCAATGCTCCGGGAAGGCCGTGATGACCGCGCTGGAAATATGGATGGTGCGGGCCGCTTGAGCTTCAGGCATGGGCCGCCTCCGCTGCCAGGGACCGCGTTCCTATGGCAGCAGCCGGGCAAGCCGCGATACAGGCGCCGCAACCGGTGCACCGATCGACCGCGAGTTCAGGCAGGGCCGGGCCACCGAGACGCGGACGGAAGCGGATTGCCGTTTCCGGGCAGGCATCGCCGCAGCTCTGGCAAACGACGCCGTGAGCTGCAAAGCATGCGTCTTCGATCAGGGCGACGTGCTGGAAAGCGGGCCGCGCGCGATCGAAAACGGGCTCTGGGCAAGCCTCGGCACAGGCTCCGCAGAATGTACATTCGCTCGAGCCGAAATCGATTTCGGGCCGCTGCCGGGCATCGAACCTGATGATGGCTTGCGGGCAGGCGCTGATGCAGGCGCCGCACACCGTGCAGGCGCTCGCGATGGTTTCTTCGAGGGACCAGGGCGGACGAATGACGGCCGGTTCCGAGGGAAGAAGCCCCTTCAGGAACCCGCGTCTGCCGAGATCGACCCCGTTCTCTGCCATGGCCGGGCCCTCACCGTGGCGGGCCGGGCGGTCCGAAGACCAATTGCAGCATCCAGACCAGGAAACCATAGCCGCCGACGACGCCGACCGCGATGACCGGCCAGATCAGGATCGCCAGGACGATGAAGGCAAGGAACTCCTGCCGTCGCGTTGCAGGCCTGAATGCGGCCCCAGTTTCAGCCTTGGCACCATCGGACATCACGGAGACAGCTCCCGCGACTATGACGAGGCGCGGTACCAACGCACCGCTCCTCACCGGATACCTTACATTCCTTCTAGGGAAGCTAGCGCCGCCAGTCGGCCCTTGTCGAGTTGTTTCATGCGAGCGATGGACCGAGCCGCACGCATGGATGGACGAAACCCGCGTTCGCCGCTCAGCTGCGATAGGCCGGCTCTTCGAGATCGAGGGTGCGCCTGATCGAGGCGAGGTGAAGCCTTGCCGATTCCGCGTCGCCTTCGCGCATCTGGCGATAGGCGGCTTCGGCGATCGCAGGCGCAACGGGCAGAACCTTCCGTCCGGTCGAGAGCGCCAGCGTCTGCACCTCGCAGGCGCGCTCGAGATAGTAGAGGTCGTCCCAGGCCTCGGCGATCGTCGGACCAAGCACCATGACGCCGTGATGCTTCATGAAGACGATGTCGGCGTCACCGATCGCGCCGGCAATGCGGTCGCCCTCGCGCTCGTCGAGCGCAAGCCCGTTGTAATCGTGGTCGACGGCGGTCCGGCCGTAGAATTTCAGCGAGGTCTGGCCGGCGAAGATCAGCGGCTCGCCCTCGGTCATCGAGAGCGCTGTCGCGTAGGGCATATGGGTATGGAAGGCGACCCTGGCGCGCGGAATCGCCTTGTGGATGCGGGCATGGATGTAGAAGGCCGTCGCCTCGGGCTGCCCTTCGCCAGCGACGACATTGCCGTGGAAATCGCAGATCAGCAGCCTCGAGGCCGTCAGCTCGCGGAAGGCCCAGCCATAGGGGTTGACGATGAAGAGGTCGTCATAGCCCGGCACCAGCGCCGAGAAATGGTTGCAGATGCCTTCCTCCAGCCCCTGGCGCGCCGCCATGCGGAAGCAGGCGGCGAGATCGGCGCGCGCCTCCCAGACGGCGTCGGCGTCGAGGGCCGGCTGGTTCGGGCCGGGCTCCCTGAGGGAGGCGGCAGCGCCGGGTGTGAGGGAATGGGCCATGGGAAAGCTCCGGATCGGCAAGCGGCAGGGGCTACGGGCGGTGGTCAGACGGGGCGCAGGCGCTGCCGCGTGATTGCGGCATGGAAGCGTGCGCCATGGATGAGGCCGGCGTCGTCGAAGTCGTAGCAAGGATTGTGCAGGGGCGCCGAGGGGCCATTGCCGACGAAGGCGAAGCAGCCCGGCACATGATCGAGGAAACGGGCGAAATCCTCCGAGCCGGTCATCGGCTCGCGGGCGGTGGCGACATTCTCCGTGCCGAACACGCTTCTCGCGGCGGTCAGGGCTTCCCCCGCCAGCGCCTCGTCATTCACCAGCGGCACGAATTCGCGCGTATAGGTCACCTCGGCCGAGACGTTATAGGCGAGCGCCGTCCCTTCCGTGATGATGCGCATCTGTTTCTCGATCTCGGCGCTCACCTCCGGCCGGAAGCTGCGGGCATCGCCAAGAATGCGGGCGAGGCCCGGCAGGGCGTTGCGCGTGCCGTCGGTGATGAGTTCGGTCACCGAGACGACGCCGATATCGGTCGGGCTGAGCCGCCGCGACACGATGGTCTGGAAATTGGTGACGAGGGCGCAGGCGGCGATCAGAGCCTCATTGCCGACATGCGGACGCGCCGCATGGCCACCGATGCCCTTGAGCACGATCTCGAAATTGTCCTCCGCCGACATGATCGAGCCGGCGCGTGTCTGGAACTGGCCGACTTGCAATCCCGGCGCATTGTGCAGCCCGTAGATCTCCTCGAAGGGGAAGCGCTCCATCAGACCGTCGGAGAGCATGGCGAGCGCGCCTCTGCCCCATTCCTCGGCGGGCTGGAAGAGGAAGCGAACGGTGCCGTCGAAGCCGCCCTCGCTCGCCAGCAGCTTTGCTGCGCCAAGCAGCATGGCGGTATGCCCGTCATGGCCGCAGGCATGCATGGTGCCGGGGGTTTGCGAGCGATGGGGATGCTCGGCCTGCTCGCTGATGCGCAGCGCGTCCATATCCGCCCGAAGCGCGATGGCGCGGTTGCCGTTGCCGCGCTTCAGCGTGCCGACGACACCGGTGCCGCCAATGCCCTCGGCCACATCGTCGAGGCCGAACTCCCTGAGCTTGGCTGCGACTAAGGCGGAGGTTCGCTTCTCCTCGAAGCCGAATTCGGGATGGGCGTGCAGGTCACGCCGCCACCCCGTCATCTCGCGTTCAAGGATGTTCTGGTCGAGCGTGGTCATCTCTCTCTCCACCATCGTGAAGCCGGGTGTTGGCCGCCGGGCGAACTGGCCTTGCGATCAGTCATGCGTCTCGCCGTCATAGAGCGTGGCGCGCATCGAGGGGCGTTCCGAGAAGGAGCGATACCAGCGGGCGAGCCGTGGCCGGCCAGGCTCGAAGGGCGGTAGCTCGCGGAATTCCAGCCATGAAAGGGCGGTCGCAAGCGCGATATGGCCGACATGGAGCGGCGCGTCGAAATCGGTCTCGCGTTCGAGATAGTCATAGGATTCGACGAGTTTCGCCGTCATTCCCTCCGCCAGGGGCGGATAACGCAGGGGCTCGGGGCGGCGTACGGTTTCCCAGCGCAGCGCAATGCCGGCGTCGCACAGTCCCTGGGCGAGCGCCTGCAGGCGAAGCGCGGACCATCTCGCCTGCCCGCCTTGCGGAATGAGCGGGCTGCCGCCGTCGAGGCTGGCGAGATAGTCGCAGATCACCGTTGAATCGAAGATCGCCTCGCCTTCCGGGAGGACGAGAACGGGGACCTTGCCGAGCGGGTTGACCGCGAAGACATCGTCGTTCCGGTTGGTCGGGCTCGTCTCCTGGTGGATGACGCGCAGCTGTCCGGTGATTCCCGCCTCATGGGCAAAGACCAGGACCTTTCGCGCATAGGGCGAATGGGTCTGGTAGATCAGGTCCATGGTTCGCGTCCGCTCTGATGCCGTCCTCATTTGCGTGCCTTGCCAATCAGGATGATGAACCGGACTCGTCGAGCGCGCAGTCATGCTCTGCCTCCAACGGACGTGCTTTGCGGCGCTGTGAGGGATGCAAAGCTCATGTGCGCAACCGCGGAGCGCTGGCTGCGACACCGATGAGCAGCGCCGCAACGACCAGGAAGGCAATGGGGAGGCTCGCGACATGCGCGATGGCACCGATTGCTGCGGGGCCGACAAGGATACCGGCATAGCCCAGTGTCGAGATCGCGGGCACGGCGACATGCTCGGGCATCGACTTCTGTCGGCCGATCGCCGTGTAGAGAACCGGCACGATATTCGAGCACCCCGCGCCGACAAGCGCAAACCCGGCGAGGCCTGCCAGCCAGGATGGTGCAAGCGTTGCGAGCACGAGACCTGCCGCTGCGCAGAGGCCGCCCGATATGATGATGCGCTGGGGGCCGAGGCGCTGCACGAAGCGGTCGCCGGTCAGCCGCCCGAGCGTCATGGTGCTGGCGAAAGCCGCATAGCCAAGTCCCGCATAAGCGGCATCGACCTGGCGCAGATCGGTCAGGAAGACGGCACTCCAGTCCAGCATGGCGCCCTCGGCCAGGAAGACGACGAAGCAGAGCACGCCGATGAAGAGCACGATGCCGTGCGGAATGGCGAAGGCCGGGCCTTCGCCCTTGCTGGCGTAGGGCAGGAGCCCCGAGGCTGCCCAGGCCATCGCAGCCAGGAGGATCGCGACGACGACGAGCGTGGCGGCGAGCGGGGTCGCACCCAGCATCAAGAGCCCGCTGGCCCCGGCCGCTCCGGCGATGCCACCGAGACTGAAGAGACCGTGAAAGCCGGACATCATGCTGCGCCCGCTGGCTCGCTCGACGATCACGGCCTGGATGTTGATCACGCAATCCAGCGAACCGATTCCGGCTCCGAAGACGAACAGTGCCAGGCCGAGCAGCGGCAAGTGTGCGGCGGTCGCGAGAGCCGGGAGCATGAAAGCGACCAGCAGCACCGCGCCCATCAGCACGCGGCGGCAACCGAACCGCGAAGCCAGCGCGCCCGATAGCGGCATGGCCAGGATCGAGCCGGCGCCGAGGCAGAGCAGCAGCAATCCGAGCGCACCATCGTCGAGAGCCATGCGCAGCTTGGCATAGGGCACCAGGGGCGCCCATGCCGCGATGCCGAGCCCGGCAACGAAGAAGGCAATGCGGGTCGCGGCCTGCTCTGCCCGTCCCGGCGCTCTTCCTGCCTCGATGGCGATTCGCGCGTTCATCGTCGCATTACTGGGCGGCGCGTGCCGGCAGGCCGGTCAGTTCGGCATAGCGCTCCGGATCGGTCGCGCCCTCGGTATTGATGACGAGAACGCGGGAGGTGGCGTCGAGGCCAAGCTGCTTCCTGACGGTGGGATCAGCCGCAACCCGGACGACGCCGGCCAGGCCGACACCACCGCTTTCGCCGGAGACGATGGCGGGGTCCTTGCCGGCGGGGCGCGCCAGGCGGTTCATCACCGCGATGGCCTCCTCGTCCTCGACGGTCATGAAGCCGTCGGCGACGCGAGACAGGACACGCCAGGCGATAGGCGAGGGCTCGTAGCATTCGAGCATCGCCATCACGGTTGGCTCGCCATGGACGACCTTGACCGGGTGGCCGGCCTTCGCCGTCTCGAAGATGCAGGCAGCGCGCGCAGGGTCGACCACCACGAAAACGGGGCGCTTGTCGCCGAGCACATTGGCGAGATAGCCCGCAGCCGCAGCGGCAATACCGCCGACGCCTGCCTGCACGAAGACATGCGTGGGCGGCTCGGCGAGTTCACGCAGTGCTTCGCGGATGATCACCGTATAGCCCTGCATCACCAGCCCGGGGATGCGTTCATAGCCTGGCCAGGAGGTATCGGAGACGACTGTCCAGCCTTCTTTCTCCGCGACACGGGCGGCTTCCGTGACCGAGTCGTCATAGGTGCCCTCGACCCGGATCATCGTCGCGCCGAAGCGGGCGATCGCCGCGACACGTTCGTCACTGACGCGGGCATGCACGAAGATTGCGGCCCTCGCCCCGGTGAGCTGGGCGCCCTGTGCGACCGAGCGGCCGTGATTGCCGTCAGTGGCGCAGGCGACCGTCATCCCCGCGGCTACGGCCCGGACCTCGGGGCTGTTCAGCTCGGCGATATCGACTGGCCGCCCGAGCTTCCTGCTCGCCTCCTCGAGCACCAGCCGGAACACGGCATAGGCGCCGCCAAGTGCCTTGAAGCTGCCAAGGCCGAGGCGATGGCCTTCGTCCTTGACGTGGATCGCACGGACCCCGAGCTCGGCCGCCATGGCTGGCAGGGCGTGCAGCGGTGTCTCGACGTGGTTCTCACGATAGCTCAGATGGCGCTCGACCTCGGCGGCCGCGGCGATGCTCAGGGTCTCGGCATCGATCGGATCGAGCGGTTTGCGACGGTCGGGGTGGTGGTTGGGAAGAAACATCGCCGCTCCTGCGCGCTGGTACAACGAATGGATATTGCAATCATGGCGAAAAGACCGCTGTGTTTGGTCCCCTGAAATGCAAGTTTGTTTCGTTGAGCGTTGCTCTTGACCCGAACCCCTTCGCCAGCCGTCACGCTGGACAGTTTCGACCTCGCGATCCTGCGCATCCTGCAGCGCGACAACACGACGCCACAGCGTGTGATCGGCGAAGCGGTCAACCTGTCCGCGCCCGCCGTCCAGCGCCGGATCAAGCGCATGGAGGAGACGGGTGTCATCCAGGCCAATGTCGCGCTCGTCGATCCTGCCCGGCTCGGACAGGCGATCACCATCTTCGTCGAGGTGGAGCTGGAAAGCGAGCGTGCCGACCTGATCGACGCCGCCAAGCAGGAGTTCACCGCAGCACCCGAGGTGCAGCAATGTTACTACGTCACTGGCGAGGCGGATTTCGTGCTCGTCATCCTGGTGCCGAGCATGGCGGCTTATGAGGCGCTCACGCGCCGGCTCTTCTTCGGCAACAACAATGTCAGGAAGTTCCGTACCTTCGTCGCGATGGACCGCGTCAAGGTCGGGCTCGCTGTTCCGCTGCCGGAATAGTCTGCGGCAGACTCCGCTTGCCGAACACCGCCATCCCGGATTTGGTGGGCCCTCCAGGGATCGATCGCGGGCGCAGCATGGTTTCGACGAGGCGCCGCAAGGCCGAGGGTGGGGACAGGGACCGGGAGGTGCTCAACCTTGCGGGTTACCTGCCCTATTTCCTGACGACGATCTCGAATACCTGGTCGCGCAGTTCGTCTCGCCTCTATCTCGACCTGTTCGGTGTCGGCGTCACGGAATGGCGCATCATCTCGCAGCTCGCGATCGAGCCTTGTATCGTGGCGCAGCGCATCTGCGAGGTCATCAGCCTCGACAAGGGGGCGGTCAGCCGCGCCGTCGCAGCGCTGGTTTCCGCCGGTCATGTCCGCGAACATGCGGATAGTCGCGATGCGCGCCGGCAGGTTCTGCAGCTGACGCAGAGTGGCTACGAGCTGCATGACCGTTTGATCGCCGTAGCCCTGCAGCGCGAGAGCCTGATCCTGGCCGATTTCTCCGCGGAGGAGATTGCGGGGCTCACCGCCCTGTTGCGGCGGATTCATGCGCGGCTGCCCGAGCTGCGCGAATTTTCGCCTGATGATGCCACCGAGGTGGCGGCTGCGCGTCGTTGACAGGGGTCCGGCGGCAGGACTACCTGCGGCCAGGCAGGAGACCCCATGTCCAATTTTACCTTCGCGCCTCTCGCTATTCCCGGTCCTGTGCTGGTCCGGCCGCGACGTTTCGGCGATGACCGCGGCTACTTCATGGAAACCTATAGCCGCGAGCCTTTCGCGGCAGCGGGGATCGCGCCGGATTTCGTTCAGGACAACCAGTCGCTTTCGGCGCAGGTCGGCACCGTTCGAGGCCTGCATTATCAGACTGCGCCCGCTGCCCAGGCCAAGCTCGTGCGTGTGCTCAAGGGCGCGATTTTCGACGTCGCCGTCGATCTTCGGCGCGGCTCGCCGCATTACGGGCGCTGGTGCGGGGTGCTGCTCAATGCGGACGGTGCCGAGCAGCTTTTCGTGCCGCACGGCTTTGCCCATGGTTTCTGCACGCTCGAACCCGGCACCGAGGTCGCCTACAAGGTCGACGCGCCCTATGCGGCGCAGAGCGAGGGCGGGTTGTTCTGGTCTGATCCGGCGCTTGCCATCGACTGGCCGGTGGTGGCCGGAGCCGCGACACTGTCCGAGAAGGACGCAAAGCTGCCCGGCTTTGCCGGTTTTGCCAGCCCCTTCGTCTATGAGGGCGCCTGAATGACGCGGTTTCTCATCACCGGCGGCGCCGGTTTCATCGGCTCGGCCGTGGTCCGGCATCTGATCGCAGAGACGCCGCATCAGGTGCTGGTCGTCGACAAGCTGACCTATGCCGGCAATCTCGACAATCTGAAGCCGGTCGAGACCAGTTCGCGCTACACCTTCCTGCAGGCCGATATCGGAGATCTTGCCGCGATGCGCGAGGCCTTTGCGTCGTTTCGGCCTGATATCGTGATGCATCTTGCGGCGGAAAGCCATGTCGACCGTTCGATTGATGGGCCGGGCGCCTTCATCCAGACCAATGTCGTCGGAACCTTTGTATTGCTGCAGTCGGCGCTCGACCATTGGCGCGCCCTGTCGCAGGCCGCGAAGGCCGGCTTTCGCTTCCACCATGTCTCGACCGACGAGGTCTTCGGCTCCCTGGGTGCGGAAGGCCTGTTCAGCGAGACGACGCCCTATCAGCCGACCTCGCCCTATTCGGCGTCAAAAGCCGCTTCCGACCATCTCGTGCGTGCCTGGCATCACACCTATGGGCTGCCTGTCGTGCTCTCCAATTGCTCGAACAATTATGGGCCCCATCACTTCCCGGAAAAGCTGATCCCGCTCGTCATCCTGAACGCGCTTGAAGGCAAGGAACTGCCAGTTTACGGCGATGGCGGTCAGGTGCGCGACTGGCTCCATGTCGAGGATCATGCGCGCGCCCTTTGCCTGATCGCGGAAACCGGACGTCCCGGCGAAAGCTATAATGTCGGTGGCAATGCCGAGCGCACCAATCTCGATGTGGTGCGGGCGATTTGCGGCCTGGTCGACAGCATCGCCCCCGACGCCGCCATCGGTCCGCGCGATAAGCTGATCCGGTTTGTTACGGATCGACCCGGCCACGACCGTCGCTATGCGATCGACGCTTCGAAGATCGCTCGCGAGCTCGGCTGGAGCCCGCGGGAGAGCTTCGAGAGTGGGCTGGAGAAGACCGTGCGCTGGTATCTCGCCAATCCGGATTGGTGGGGCCGTATCAGGAACGGCCTCTATCGCGGTGAGAGGCTCGGCCTCTCGTGAACGAAGCGCCGATCCTGCTCTTCGGCGCCGGAGGTCAACTCGGCCGCGAGTTGACGGCGCTGGCGCAGCAGCGCGGCCTTCCGCTCGTCGGGCTGGGGCGGGCTGAAGGCGACATCACGGATCGCACAGCTGTTGCAGCGGCCCTGAAGGTCCATAGTCCTGGCCTGGTCGTCAATGCTGCGGCCTTTACGGCGGTGGACCGGGCCGAGAACGAGACGCTGGCCGCCTTCGCCGTGAATGCGGAAGGGCCGGCCATACTTGCCGAGGCGACAGCCGATGCCGGCATTCCGCTCCTCCATGTTTCGACAGACTACGTGTTCGACGGCAGCAAATCCGGGCCCTATGTCGAGGGCGACCCCATCGCGCCGCTCGGTGCCTATGGCGCGAGCAAGAGCGAGGGAGAGGTCTGCATCCGAGCCTTGCAGCCGCGCCATGTCATTCTGCGGACCGCCTGGGTCTACGGCGTCCATGGCGCGAATTTCCTGAAGACCATGCTGCGCCTTGCCACCGAACGCGATGTCCTGCGCGTCGTCGCCGACCAACGCGGCTCTCCGACCGCGACATGCGACCTCGCGGAAGCGATCCTCGCCGTCCGCGCGGCGCTGATGGCCGGAGCGGAGCCCTGGGGCACCTACCATTTCGCCGGGCAGGGCGAGACGACCTGGCATGGCTTCGCCAGCGCCATCATTGCCGAGCAGGCCCGCTTCACCGGGCGGAATCCCATCGTGGACGCGATCACGACTGCAGAATTCCCGACACCGGCGCGCCGCCCGGCCAATTCGGTGCTTGAGTCCACCCGGTTCGCCGCGACCTTTGGCTATCGGGCAAAGCCGTGGCAGGAACGCATGCGCGAGGTCGTGGCCTCGTTGATGGCGCAGAGGGTTTCATGAAGGGCATCATTCTCGCCGGCGGCACCGGCACGCGGCTGCACCCGGTGACCTCGGTGGTCTCGAAGCAACTGCTGCCGGTCTACGACAAGCCGATGATCTACTATCCGCTCTCGACGCTGATGCTTGCCGGCATCCGCGAGATCCTGATCATCACCACCCCGCATGACCAGGCGCTGTTTACCCGCTTGCTGGGGGACGGGACCCAGTTTGGCCTGAAGCTCAGCTACGCCGTGCAGGCCGAGCCGCGCGGGCTTGCCGACGCCTTCATCGTCGGGCGCGATTTCGTCGGGACCGACCGCGTCGCGCTCGTCCTTGGCGACAACATCTTCTACGGCCACGGCCTGCCCGAGTTGATGGCGGAGGCGGTCGCGCGGCCGAAGGGGGCGACCGTCTTCGGTTATGTCGTCTCTGACCCGCAGCGTTATGGCGTGGTCGAGCTCGACGCGGCGGGCAAGGGCATCTCGATCGAGGAAAAGCCGGCCGAACCGAAATCCAATCTCGCTGTGACCGGCCTCTATTTCTACGACAATGATGTGCTCGACATCGCCGCTGGCATCAAGCCATCGGCGCGCGGCGAGATCGAGATCACCGATATCAACCGCGCCTACATGGCGCGCGGTGAACTTCACGTGCAGATCATGGGCCGCGGCTTCGCCTGGCTCGATACCGGCACGCATGAGAGCCTGATGGAAGCCGGCCAGTTCATCGAGATCCTGGAACGGCGCCAGGGCATGAAGATCTCCTGCCCGGAGGAAATCGCCTTCCGCAAAGGGTTCATCACTCGCGATCAGCTGGCCGAACTGGCGAAGCTGACGGGCAAATCGAGCTATGGGCAGTATCTGGCGAAGCTGCTCTGATTGCGAGCCTTCCGGCTCATGAGGATATGGAGATCGTTATGACCTGGTCGGCGCGGCAATACACGAAGTTCGAGGACGAACGGACCCGCCCGGTTCGCGATCTGCTAGCCCAGGTCCCGACGGATGCCGTGGCGAGCGCGGTCGATATCGGTTGCGGGCCCGGCAACTCGACCGAGCTTCTGCTGGCTCGCTTCCCCGACGCCGCGATCAGCGGGATGGATAGCTCCGCCGACATGATCGCGGCCGCCCGCAAGCGCCTGCCCGCGATCCGGTTCGAGATTGCCGATATCGCCTCATGGCAGCCGGCCGCCCCCTATGACGTCATCCTGTCGAACGCTGTGCTGCAATGGCTGCCCGATCACGAAGTGCTGATGCCTTCGCTCGTGGCCAAGCTTGCGCCGGGCGGCACGCTCGCGGTGCAGATGCCGGATAATCTCGACGAACCGGCCCATGTGCTGATGCGTGAGGTTGCGGCAGACGGGGCCTGGGCCGGCAAGCTCGCGCCAGCTCTGCAGGCGCGTGCAGCGCGCCATGGCGCCGACTGGTATTATCGGGCGCTGCGCGGCGGCACGTCACGGCTCGATATCTGGCGCACGACCTATCATCATCCGCTCGCCGGCGGGGCTTCGGCGGTGGTCGAGTGGTTCAAGGGCGCCGCCTTGCGTCCGCTGCTCGATCTGCTCGACAAGGCCGAGCACGAAGCCTTCCTCACACGCTATCAGGGGCTCATTGCGCAGGCTTACCCCGCGATGCCCGATGGCACCGTGCTGCTGCCCTTCCCGAGGCTGTTCGTCGTCGCGACACGCTGAGGCGCCGCGCGAGACTCCATCAGGTGAAGGCGCTGCTCATGCGCAGCCAGCGGATGTCGAGGTCCCCCTCGAGATAGGTGTGCCGCTCGGCGAGGAATGCTGTGACATAAGGCTGGGAGAGATGGGCGCGCAGCGCTTCAACGCTGCTCCAGACTTCATAGAAAACGAAGAGATCGGCATCCCCGCGGTCGCGGTGCACATGATAGGCAAGCGCCCCTTCTTCCTGCCGGGTTGGCGCAATCAGCGCGACGAGCCGCTGCTCCAGCGCATCGGCCTGCCCGACCTTTGCGCGTGCCGTTCCGATCAAGGCATAGGGAGTACGTTCGCCCCGGTCGGGCAGTGGCAGATCCAGAGGCTGGTTGGACATTTCGGTCTCTCATGGTAAGTCAATGACCATACCTTACCATTCCAAAGGTAAGATTCAAGTCTTACCTTGACTGGCTTTGAGCATGCGCGACGCTGATGGTCATCCCGAGATGGAAGCGATGGAACTGGGCGAGGTCCTGGCCGCGCTCGCCGATCCGCTGCGTCGCCAGGTGATTGCGGCACTCGCCCGCGCGCCGGCGGGGACGGAGCGCACCTGCGCTTCCTTTGGATTGCCGGTCAGCAAGGCCTCGCTGACCCACCATTTCCGCGTGCTCCGCTTCGCCGGGCTGATCCGGCAAGTGGACCGCGGCAACAGTCGGGCGGCAGTGTTGAGAGGCGACGATATCGAGGCCCGCTTTCCCGGATTGCTGTCGCTGGTCGCGAACGACCCGGCGAAGCCGTAGAGCCGCCCTAGTCATAGCGCCGCGCCGCCAGTCCATGCGCCCGCCGCAGCGCGGCGATGTCCAGCCCTGGCACCGCACCGTCGACCACCCGCCAATGCCCCGCGACCATGACACGGTCGGCCCGATTCGCGCCGCACAGCACCAACGCTGCGACGGGATCATGCGCGCCGGAGAAGCGCAGCTCGTCGAGCCGATAGAGCGCCAGATCGGCCTGCATGCCAGGGGCGATCCGCCCGATATCGGAGCGGCCGAGGCAACGCGCCGAGCCTTCCGTCGCCCAACGGATCACGTCGCGTGCGGTCACGGCGCTGGCACTCCTGTAGTGCAAGCGGTTGATCAGCAGGGCATGGCGCAGCTCTTCCATCAGGTTCGAGCCGTCATTGGAGGCTGAGCCGTCGACGCCGAGGCCAAGCGGTGAGCCGGCGGCCTCGAGTTCGCGCGTCCGGCAGAAACCGGAGGCGAGCACGCCATTCGAGGTCGGGCAATGGCAGATCCCGACGCCGGCGCGGCCGAGCCGCTCGCATTCCTCGCAGGAGAAATGGATGCCATGCGCAAGCCAGGTCTTTGGCCGCATCCAGCCGACATCCTCCAGCAGGTCGAGCGGGCGCTTGCCGTAGACCTCGAGGCAATAGGCCTCCTCATCCTGCGTCTCGGCGAGATGGGTGTGCAGCGGAGCATCGAAGCGCGCGGCGAGTTCAGCCGATTTCGCCATCAGCGAAGGCGTCACCGAGAAGGGAGAGCAGGGCGCCAGCGCGATCTGGATCATGCTGCCTGGCTTTGGATCATGGAACAGCGAGAGCACGCGCTCACTATCGGCCAGGATCGTCTCCTCGTCCTGCACCACAGCATCCGGCGGCAGCCCGCCATCCTTCTGTGACAGGTTCATCGAGCCGCGCGAGACGGTCATGCGGATGCCGAGCGCGCGTGCCTCGTCCACGGCGATATCGACTGCGCTCTCCAACCCCTTCGGGAAGAGATAGTGGTGGTCGGCCGCAGTGGTGCAGCCGGAGAGCAGCAATTCGGTGAGTGCGATCCGCACTGCGAGCCTGAGATCATCGGGGGTCAGCCGAGCCCAGAGCGGATAGAGTGCCTTCAGCCAGGGAAAGAGCTCACGGTCGATCGCGGCCGGATGGGCGCGCGTCAGCGTCTGGTAGAAATGGTGATGCGTGTTGATCAGCCCGGGCAGCACGACATGATCAGAGGCATCGAACGCCTCGTCGACCTGCTGTGCCGGAGCGCTGCCGGCGGCCACCAGTTCGACGATGGCGCCATGCTCGACCACCACGCCGCCGCCGGCGTCCTCGGCGACGATGCCGAGCGGGTTCCTGATCCAGAGACGCATGGCCGCTCCTTGCGTATGGGGAGTGGAAATCGCTCTTCAATAGAGGAAGGCGGTAGAGGTGAGGAATAGACCGAGCGTCTTCCGTCACATCAAGGTGAGGCGTGCAGACGCCCTATGCCGGCTTTCGGCAGGCGAAAGGCAGGAACGTGCTCGAGAGCCCTCCATTGAGGGACATCAATACGAGGATATTAGCCAGCTCAAGCTCCTTTGCGCTGCGTGGACAAACATCCGCCTGTGCCGTGCAGTTGGTCGCAAGGAAGGCATCGTGCCGGGTGAGGAAATCGTCGCTCAACCCTGCCTTTCCTCGCTTGGCGATGGCCGCACCATAGGCCTCCTTGTACCGGATGCATTTCTGCGTGGTCCAATCGATATCTCGTTGGGCCTGTGCTGCGGCCTTTGGGGCTGCGCCGATGATCGTGGCCGACAAGGCGATCACGGTCGCAGCTCGTCTTGAAAGAGATGGCTTCATCGCAACCATGATTCCGAGATTTCCCGTCGAGGTCGATGACCTTGGGGGGGCAATTGGGGCGTTCCTGCGGCCGCTGGATTCATGACGCCCTCAGTACAGCCGAAGCCTGGCGGCTGGCGTCGGCACGCGGTGACGAGAAGTTCGGTGGCGCGCCGCGCTTCTCCTTGACGCCGCTGCCTCGATCCGCCATCGCTCCGGCGCATTCTGAACGGAGACCGACGATGAGCCTGACCGATCTCGCCGCCACCATCGATGCCGCCTGGGAAAACCGGGCAGAGATTGGGGTCAGCACCAAAGGCGCAGTGCGCGATGCCGTCGAGCAGGCCATCGAGATGATCGATTCCGGCCAGGCCCGCGTTGCCGAGAAGGTGGATGGCGAATGGGTCACGCATCAGTGGCTCAAGAAGGCCGTGCTGCTCTCCTTCCGTCTCAACGACAACAAGATTATCGCAGGCGGGCCGGGTGAGGGCGTGTTCTGGGACAAGGTTCCCTCGAAATTCGAGGGCTGGGGCGAGAACCGCTTCCGCGCTGCCGGCTTCCGCGTCGTGCCGCCGGCCGCCGTGCGCCGCGGCGCCTTCATCGCGCCGAATGTCGTGCTGATGCCGTCCTATGTGAATATCGGCGCCTATGTCGATTCCGGCACCATGGTCGACACCTGGGCGACCGTCGGCTCCTGCGCGCAGATCGGCAAGAACGTGCACCTGTCCGGCGGCGTCGGTATCGGTGGCGTGCTTGAGCCGCTTCAGGCCAACCCGACCATCATCGAGGACAATTGCTTCGTCGGTGCCCGCTCCGAGGTGGTCGAGGGCGTGATCGTGGGCGAGGGTTCGGTAATCTCGATGGGCGTCTTCATCTCGGCCTCGACCAAGATCATCGATCGCGCCACCGGGCAGGTCCATATCGGCAAGGTGCCGCCCTATTCGGTGGTCGTTTCCGGCTCGCTTCCCGGCAAGCCGCTGAATGATGGATCGCCGGGCCCCTCGCTCTACTGCGCCGTGATCGTCAAGACGGTCGATGCCCAGACCCGCGCCAAGACCGGAATCAACGAGCTGCTGCGGGACTGATACGCGCGCTGAGACCCCGGCAGAGGCGTAGCGCCGCCGGGGTCCTTGTCGTAAGCGGTGACGAAAGGATCCCGGGCTCCGCTCTGGTTGCCCGGGATGATGTCGTCTTGATGGTGTGTTTCACCCCACGGGCGAAGGTGCTTCGCCGGCCGTCGGGGTTGCTGTCGCGCCGGGCGTCGAAGGATGTTCGCCTGCTCCAGGCGACGCCGAGATCGCGTCGCGCAGGGCTTGCTCGCGCGTGTGGTCGAGCGATGTCTTCAGCACCACGCCACCCGTGCCCTTGATCGCTTCCAGCACCTTGTCGCCGGTCATCTTGCGGATCAGCAGGAAGAGCGCGGCGTTGCCCGGCTGCAGGCTGGTCGAGAGTTCCTTCATGAAACCGTCATTGACGCCGTAATCGGTCAATGCACCACCGAGTGCGCCGGACGCCGCGCCGATGGCAGCGCCGAACACCGGCATCAGGAAGATCGCGCCGATCAGCAGGCCCCAGAAGCTGCCTGAGACCGCCCCGAGCGCGGTGGTGTTCATGAGCTGGTTCAGCTTGATCTTGCCGCCCTCATGCATGACCGCGATCGCCGCGTCGCCGAGCTCGATCAGGTATTCCTTCTGCAGGGAGATGACTTTCTGGCGCATCTCCTCGGCCTTGGCCTCGGTCGGGTATACGATGACGACGAGATCGGACATGGGGCTCTCCTTTGGCGGGCAAACTCAACCTGCCGCGCGGCTGTGACAGAGTTGCGGCAATGCGAGATTGCGCTCCGGTTTAGCCTGCCGGCAACCCCGCCGGTTTGATGCTCGTCAAACGCGGACGAGGATGCTTGTGCCGCCCTATTCGCCTGCGATTTCCTTCGCAGCCTCGATGGCGCGGCCGCGCAGCGGCATTTCCTTCATCCTGAACAGGAAGAACAGGGCCAGTCCAAAGCCCGCGAACGTCGCTGCGAAGACATATTGGAACAGCATGATCATGGTGGCGCGGTCCGCCGTTCCGCTCCGCAGCGTCTCGGCCGTAACGCCCGAGCCTGCCCCGATGCCGCCGAGCACGATCGCTCCGAACACGGCGACGATCAGCGCCCCGCCGATCTGCCGGAAGAAGTTCGCCGTTGCCGTCGTGGTGCCGAGCTGGTGGGGCTGGACGGCATTCTGGATCGAGACGGTGGCGACCGGCAGCAGGGTGCCAAAGCCGAGGCTGATCACGGCCAGCACGATACCGAAGGGGATGAGCGACATCCTGCCAGCGAAGGCGATGAGCAGTGCGGTCCCGATCAGGGCGATGCAAAGCCCGGCCATCGGCACGCGCTTGTAGTGCTTGAGGAGGGTCATCGCCCGCCCCGATGCGGTTGCGCCGATGACGGTGCCGCAGGTCAGCGGGATCAGTCCCATGCCGGAATTGGCCGCCGAGAGGCCGGCGACCGTCTCGAAATAGAGCGGCAGATAGATGGTGAGCCCGATGAAGGTGCCCATGCCGAAGCCGGCGGCGATCGTGCCCATCCGCACCACCGGATTGGCCAGGATCGCGAGCGGGATCAGCGGCTCCTCTGCGGTCTTGAGACGCATGGCGAACGCGATCCAGAGCAGTGCCGACAGGCCGACCAGCCCGAGGATCGGCGTCGAGGCCCATGGATAATGCACGCCACCCCAGGAGAGCGCGAGCAGCAGCGTCACCGTTGCGCTCGTCATCAGCCCGGCGCCGAGGAAATCGAGTTTGTGCGGTCGCTCATGCCGCGGCAGGCGCTTCAGCGCCTTGTCGGTCATCAGGTAGGCGAAGAGCCCGAGCGGCAGGTTGATCCAGAAGATCACCGACCAATGCAGCGCCTCGGAGATCACCCCGCCGAGCACCGGTCCGAGCAGCGAGGAGGAGAAGAAGACGCTGGCGATGTAGACCTGATATTTTCCGCGCTCCTTCGGCGGCACCATGTCGCCGATAATGGTCTGCGCCATCGAGATCAGCCCGCCGCCACCGAGCCCCTGGACGAAGCGCGCCACCACCAGCAGCCAGAGGGACGATGCCAGTGCGCAGGCAACCGAGCCGACGATGAAGATCACGATGCCGGCGAGCAGCGTGACCCGCCGCCCATGGATGTCGGCGACCTTGCCGTAGAGCGGCGTCACCGCGGTCGAAGCCAGCAGATAGGAGGTCACGACCCAGGGCAGATGCGTGACGTCGCCGAGCTCGCGCCCGATCGTCGGCATGGCGGTCGCGACAATGGTCTGGTCCAGCGCTGCCAGGAACATGGCGAGCATGATGCCAATGATGATGGAGCGGATATCCGCTTCCGACAGAGCCGGCTTCTGCTCATCGGTCTCGACACGCTTGTCCATCGATCTGCAACGCCTGCCCTGTGTTTTGGGGAATAGCAGACTGTAGGATTCCATTGATCCATGCGCCAGCGGCGCCAAGCGCAAGGCAGGGCTGTGAACCAGGGCGGTCACGGATTTGTGTCGAGCCGATTGCGCATACAGAATGGGCAATGAGGTGGACATGACCTGCGGCCGGCCTGGGATCTTGACCGCAGCAAGCCCTGTTCCGGGAGATGCTGGGTATGGAGCAGTCGAAACCAGACGATTACGTTCATTACCACAAGGATGTTACCGCCTGGGCCCGGGCCAGATGCTCCATGGAGTGGCCACCGGCTATGGGGAATGGTTCCGCAGGGATGGCGTTCGCATGCGCTCGGGCTGTTTCGAGCGTGGCGAGCAGGTTGGGGAGTGGACCACCTATGACCGCAACGGCGCCGTTTACAAGGTGACGATGATCAAGCCTGGGAAGTGACGCTGAGCCCTCGCGCAGCTGAAACGGATTGTCGCTGCAGATCGACCGCAAGCTCCAGCCGCCTGGCGTGCATGACGGTCATTCCAGCAAGGCCCGCCTGCTGACGGTGACAAGCGCGTGACGCCCGCCTATCGTCGTATCCATGCTGCCATAGCGCCAAACATTCCGTCAGGTGGAGCTGGACGAGCCGCTCGCGAGGGCGATGCGCGCTGGCCGGATCCGCCGCCAATTACGGTCGCCAGCTTCAGGGGCTGCGGCCGCCTCGCTGCCGTTCCCCGGACATCGCCTGTTCAGGGACGAGCATTACTTCCCCCAAAGACCAGCCGACGGAGACCGCACCATGTCGCATGCCCTGCAATTCTACATCGATGGCCAATGGGTCCAGCCGATGGGCAACAAGACCCTCGAGGTCATTGACCCCTCGACCGAGGAGGCCTTTGCCACCATCGCGCTTGGCACCGAGGCCGACGTCGACAAGGCGGTCGCTGCCGCACGCGCCGCCTTCCCGGCCTTTGCCGCGACGTCGAAGGCGGAACGCCTCGCCCTGATGCGCCGCCTGCTTGAGGCCTACAAGGCGCGCTATGCCGATATCGCGGACGCGCTGTCGCAGGAGATGGGTGCGCCGAAGGATCTGGCGCATCGTGCGCAGGCCGGAATGGGCACGGCCCATCTCGCCAAGATGATCGAGACGCTCGAGAGCTTCGAGTTCGAGGAGCTGCGCGGCACGACGCTAATCGCCAAGGAGCCGATCGGCGTCGTCGGCATGATCACGCCCTGGAACTGGCCGCTGAACCAGATCATGTGCAAGGTCGCGCCGGCTCTGGCCGCGGGCTGCACCATGGTGCTGAAGCCGAGCGAGATCGCCCCGATGAACGCGATCATCTTCGCGGAGGTGATGCACGAGGCGGGCGTGCCGAAGGGCGTGTTCAATCTCGTCAATGGCGATGGTCCGACGGTCGGCGAAGCGATTTCGCGCCATCCGCAGGTCGACATGGTTTCGTTCACCGGCTCGACCCGCGCCGGCATCCTTGTCGCCAAGGCGGCGGCCGACACCGTCAAGCGCGTGCATCAGGAGCTCGGCGGCAAGTCGGCGAACATCATCCTCGATGATGCCGACCTGAGCCATGCGGTGAAGCTCGGCGTCGAGAGCGTGATGCGCAACAGTGGCCAGTCCTGCAACGCCCCGACCCGGATGTTCGTGCCGGCGGAGTTGCATGACAAGGCGGTCGCAATCGCCAAGGCAACGGCTGAGCCGCTCAAGGTCGGCGCTGCTTCGGCTGAAGGCACCTGGCTCGGCCCGGTCGTCAGCGAGACCCAGTACAACAAGATCCAGGCGCTGATCGAGGCCGGCATCGAGGATGGCGCCGATCTCGTGACCGGCGGTCCGGGCCGCCCCGAGGGCCTCAATCGCGGCTATTTCGTCCGCCCGACCGTGTTCGCCAATGTCACCGACGACATGACGATCGCGCGCGAGGAGATCTTTGGGCCGGTACTCTCGATTCTGCCCTATCGGACGGAAGAGGAAGTCGTGACGCGCGCCAACGACACGCCCTACGGGCTTGCGTCCTATGTCCAGTCCGGCTCGCTGGAGCGCGCCCGCAAGGTTGCGGCCCAGATGCGCAGCGGCAATGTCTACATCAACTACCCGGCCTGGGATGCTGGCGCCCCCTTCGGTGGCTACAAGCAGTCGGGCAATGGCCGCGAATACGCCGATTTCGGCCTCGAGGAATTCCTCGAGATCAAGGGCACGGTCGGCTACGCCACGGCCTGATCCGGGCGGCTTGCCGCATCCCTTCCGGTTGAGGGGATGCGGTGAAGCCAAGATGGTGGATGCGGATCGATATCGTGTCTCGATCCCGGCAGTCGGACGGCGCGGGTCTCGGCCTGCGACTGGTCGTACAGGGGCGGCTTCGGCGTCCAAGCCTCTGTGAGAGTTGCCCCGGCGAGGCCATGTTTGCGCAAAGGGGCGTGTGCATCACTGCGCATGCCCTTTCTCGTCTCTGCGCGGCATTGAAGGGCGCATTCCGCTCCCTTATGCGCCGGATGCAGGTTTATCTACGTTATAAGAACACCAGGGGCGCGAAATAACATCACAATATGCGGTTGATAGATTTTGGCCGGAGAGCGTGCCGTAATTGGGGCGCGTCGAATATTGATCAGGGTTCGGAATATTCAGGGCGCGGGACGATTTCGACTCGATACGGCCATGTGATGTGAATGGTTGTTCAAATTATCGAATGAAATGATTTACTAATTTCTTGACAATTTTATGAATTCCCCTGCGGTATGCGCCTGCTATTGGGCGTTGAAGACCCAGGGGGGCGCATGCGGCCGCTACGGAGTTATCCTCGTGCCATCACGGGGCTGGCGGCCTTGTCGACGGTGAGTTGGTTCGCGCTTGGCGTGACGCCGTCGCACGCTCAAACAGCATGGCAAGGCGTTTCTCCCCATTGGCATACCGCGTCGAACTGGTCGCTCGGCGCCGTCCCGACTGGCGCCACGACAGTGACCATCGGCGCTGGCTCGCTGATTGCGCCGTCCATTACTGCTGCCGGGGCGTCCGTGAACCTGCTGCACATTGGCGCGATCGGCATGACATCATCGCTGACGGTATCGACCGGCGGCTCGCTCACCGCGGCCGCGACGACCGTCGCAAACCTCGCCGGAGAGACGGGATCGGCCAACCTGATCGGCGGGGCCTGGTCCGGCGACTACCTCTATGCCGGCTACAGGGGCCAGGGCAGCTTCACCGCTTCGGGCGGTGCGGCGGCAAATTTTGCGGCTTTCGTGACGACCGGCTCCTTCGCCGGCTCTGCCGGAACGATCACGCTCTCGGGAGCAGGGACCACCTGGTATAACGGCAACGGCCATATTGTCGGCGAATCCGGGCAAGGCACCTATCAGGTTCTCGCCGGCGCCAAGGCCGACGACCGCGCTATCACCGCCGGCTACAACGTGACGGGTGTGGGGGCGGTCACCGTCAGCGGCGCCACCTGGAACATCCGGGGCACATTGATGGCTGGTTACGGGGGACGCGGCGATGTCGTCATCTCCAATGGCAGCTCGGTTGCGGTGGCGGTCAACACGGGTGTCGGCGAGTTCGCGTCAAGCCGGGGCTCGCTCATCATTGATGGCGCCGGTTCAAAGCTGAAGGTTGGCGGCTATTCGGTCTTTGGAATGAGCGGCCAGGGCAGCGGCCTTGTCTCGAACGGAGCTGTTGTCCAGACGAACCAGGGCATCCTCGCCTGGCAAACAGGTTCGCGTGGCGATCTGCGGGTGACGGGCGCGAATTCGCAGTGGCTCGGTACCAGCTATCTGATGGTCGGCAATCTCGGCGTCGCGGACGCCACGATCGACAGTGGCGGCAGGGTTCGCATCGACGACGGTCGCGGCATGCTTGTCATCGCCAACAGTGCCGGCTCGACGGGTACCGTGAATATTGGCGCAGCGGCAGGAGCAGTCGCCCGCGCGCCTGGCTTCATCGATGTAACGGAAATCCGCTTTGGCCGCGGCTCCGCGCGGCTCGTGTTCAATCATACCGATACAAACTATGTGGTTGGCGCGACGTTGACCGGAACTGGAGCGATCCTGCACGAAAGTGGGACGACGATCCTGAGCGGAATGAACACCTTTCGGGGGACGACGACGGTGAACGGTGGTTCGCTGATCGTGAACGGATCGCTGGCGGCATCGTCAGGACTGACCGTCGCGGCGGACGCACGGCTCGGCGGCTCCGGTCAGTTGCCCTCGACGATGGTGAACGGCACGCTGGCGCCCGGCAACTCACCGGGAACGCTGACCGTCAACGGCACCCTGACCATGGGCGCGGGCTCGGTCTACGAGGCCG
>UBZM01000049.1 GCA_900470095.1 Hyphomicrobiales bacterium | reverse complement strand
TAGGGCGGGGGCGGCGCTTCCGGGGCGGGAGTGGCCTGGGCAGGCGGTTGCGGCGCCGATTGCTGCCGTTGGCCCTGTGCAACGGCGTGACCGATCGGCGCAATCGCCAATGTCCAGGCGAGAAGGACCGCGAAGCGAGCGCAGGTCACGGCCGATGTCCGCCGTTCTGCAGGATGGCATGGGCGTGCCGCAACACGTCACCGAGTTCGCGTGTCGTCGCCAAGCCTCCAAGCTTCAGCGGATCGGCCCACATCACGGCGCCTGCTTCGGGGCCGGGCTGCGGCTCGCCGGATATCCACTCGCCGACGAATGAGGCGATGACGAAATGATGCGTCACCGAGCCCGCGGCATCACGCCCGAAAATCTCGACATGCCGGTTGAAGCCGAGAATGGCGGCTTTGACCCCGACCTCCTCTTCGAGCTCGCGCAGTGCGGCCGCTTCAAGCGTCTCGCCTGCTTCGACCTTGCCGCCGGGGAGCGACCAGAGCCGGTCGGCCGGCGGTTTGGTGCGGGTTGCGAGCAGCACCTTGCCGTCGCGGAAAACCGCAACGGAAGCGGCGAGAGTCGGGCGCGCCGCCTTGGCCTGCGTCGGAAAACGGATGACCTGGCCGCCTTGGCTCTTCACACGTGCTGCCCGCCGTTGATGTGCAACTCGGCGCCTGTGACATAGGACGAGGCGTCGGTGCAAAGGAAATGGATCGCCTTCGCGACTTCCTCCGTCTTGCCGAGCCGGCCGAGAGGCAGCGTCGCGACGATCTTCTCGGTGCCGGGCGAGAGGATGGCCGTGTCGATCTCGCCAGGAGAAATCGAGTTCACCCGGATGCCGAGCGGGCCGAAATCGGCGGCCATCTCCCGCGTCAGGCTGGCGAGCGCCGCCTTCGAGGTGGCGTAGGCCGCACCGGCAAAGGGGTGGACGCGGGAGCCGGCGATCGAGGTGACGTTGACGATCGTACCCCTGGCGGCGGTTAGCTCGTCGAGTAGGCCGCGCGCCAGCATGATCGGCGCGAAGAAGTTGACC
This sequence comes from Hyphomicrobiales bacterium, assembly GCA_900470095.1. Classification (GTDB taxonomy): domain Bacteria; phylum Pseudomonadota; class Alphaproteobacteria; order Rhizobiales; family Beijerinckiaceae; genus Allobosea. The sequence goes on along the minus strand of UBZM01000049.1, from coordinate 36,040 downwards.
TGGAAGACCTGGTGCCAGTCATTGAAGGAGGTCGTGGCGGCGCCGAGGCGCATGCCCTTGGGCCCCTTCGGGGAAATGCCGGCATTGTTGACCAGCGCATTGAGCTTGCCGCCCTCGGCCGCCAGCCGCTTCTTGATCTCGGCGATGCCGCGCATCGTGTCCTCGGGGTCGCCGAGATCGATCTGGACATGATCATCGGCGCCTGAGGGCCAGGGGCATTTATCGGAGAAGGCCTGGCGCGAGCAGGACAGGATGCGCCAGCCCGCCATGGCGAACTGCATCACGGTCGCGTGGCCGATCCCGCGGCTCGCCCCGGTCAGCAGCATGACCGGGCGCTTGCCTGCCTCGGTCTTGGGGAAGTCGAATTTCGGCATGGCCATGCGGTCAGATCCTCAGGGGTAAAGGCGGGTTCGCGTCCACGGCTCGGCCGCCGAGGCTCGGCGGAAGACCACACGGTCGTGCAGACGGAAGGCGCCGTCGCGCCAGAACTCGATATAGACCGGGTCGATGCGGAATCCAGTCCAGTGCGGCGGGCGTGGAATCGTGCCGAGACCGAATTTCGCGGCATAGCTCGCCACGGCCTTCTCCAGCGCGAAGCGGCTTTCCAGCGGACGCGACTGCTGGGAGGCCCAGGCTCCGATGCGGCTGTCGCGCGGGCGCGACTGGAAATACGCATCGGCCTCGGCATCGCTGACGACCGACACGGGGCCACGAATACGGACCTGCCGGCGCAGGCTCTTCCAGTGGAACAAGGCGGCCGCCTTGCCCTGGCCGAGCAGTTCCTCACCCTTCTGGCTTTGGGTGTTGGTGTAGAAGACGAAGCCGTCGCGGTCGTGCCCCTTCAGCAGGACCATGCGGACATTGGGCAGGCCCTCGGCGTCGACCGTCGAGAGCGCCATGCCGTTCGGGTCGTTCGGCTCGGAGCGCGCGGCCTCCTCCAGCCAGCTCGCGAACAGGGCGAAGGGTTCATCGACTTCGGTGAAGTCACCCGGCGTTAACCGTTCCACGTGTCTAATCCTCGGCAAGTTCTGGTTAAGCGTCGGGCGAGCGCAATCTGTGATTTGGTGTTGGACTGCGAGTTTATATAGGCCAGCCCGGGCGGCGAACCAAAGCCTCGATCGGCGCGCTGCGCCTATGCGTCCGGCTGCTGTTGCCAGCGTGCTGCTGCTCGCCGTCGCCAGCGCCGGCTGCTCGGTCTCGTTTCCGATCCTGGGCCTGTCGAGCAAGTCCGAAGACGAGGTGGCAATGACAACCACCTCGACCCTGCCGGCGCGGGGCACGACGAAACCGAGCGTCCTCGGTTCCCTCTCCGCCGAACTCGGCCCAGAGGATCTGCGCCGCGCCGATGGCGCGATGGCGCTGGCCCTTGACCCGCAGGGTAATGGTGCAGCGGTTAACTGGGATAATCCGCAGAGCGGCATGAAGGGATCGTTCACGCCGGTTGGCGGGCCGTTCCTGCGCTCGGACGAGATCTGTCGCGCCTTCATCGCCCATGTCCAGACGCAGACCAGCCCCGTCCGGCTTCAGGGCACGGCCTGCCGTCCCTCCGGCGGAGAATGGGCGGTCAAGGAAACGCAACCCTGGAAGGGGTTGAGCTAGCAGAGGCGGCCCGACCCGGCCCGCTGCCGAGCCGGGACGGAAAACGTTGCATTCCCGCCACAGTCTCCCCACATAGCGGGCGGAGCTGTTCCGGCGTGCCGTCTCGGGCGCGGGAAACGGCGTCTCGTCAAAGATTGGGGTTCATGCATGCGCGATCCGTATCAGGTCCTGGGCGTCGCCCGTGGCGCCAGCGAAGCTGAAATCAAGAAAGCCTATCGCCGTCGTGCCAAGGACCTGCATCCCGACCGCAATCAGGATGATCCCAAGGCGCAGGACCGCTTCTCGGAGCTCAACAGCGCCTATGAGATCTTGGGTGACGAAACCAAGCGCAAGCAGTTCGACCGCGGCGAGATTGACGCCGACGGCAAGCCGAAATTCCAGGGCTTCGAGGGCATGGGGGCCGGCCGCGGCGGGCGTGCCGGCGGGTTCGAGTTCAATTTCGGCCAGGGCGGCGCGCCCTCCGGGCGTGGCGGTGCCGAGCAGGGCTTCGCCCCCGCCGATATATTCGGTTCGCTTTTCGGTGATGCCGCCCGTCGTGGCGCCGGCCGGGCTCGACATGAGCCCCAGAAACCGCCGGAGCAGAGCTTTTCGCTGAGCGTCTCGCTTGCCGAGGCCGCCACGGGCGCCACCCGCCGGGTGAAGCTGCCGCATGGGCGAGAGGTCGAGGTCACGATTCCCGAAGGTGTTGCGGACGGCAAGGTCATGCGGCTGCGCGGCCTTGGCCAGACCGATCCCTTCTCGGGTGAGGCTGGCGATCTGCTGATGACCATCAAGGTCAAGCCCGATCCGCGCTTCACGATCGAGGGCCATGATCTGCATACCCGTGTGGCGGTTCCGCTGGCGACGGCGGTACTTGGCGGTCCGTTGCATGTGCCGACCCTCACGGGTGCCGTGGAGATGAAGATTCCGCCGCTGACCGGTACGACGAAGCAGTTTCGCCTGCGCGGCAAAGGGCTGAAAGGCGAGAAGGGCCATCACGGCAATCTCTTCGTCGCAATCGACATCGAGATGCCGGAGAAGGATCCCGAACTGACGGCGCTGATGAAGGCGCGGAGCGAGTAAGCGCGCAACTGAGCCTTTCGTTGACGCGCTGGCTCGGCTAAGAGACCTTCCGCTTCGTCCAGTTCGCAGGTCCCAGATGCCCGAATCCAGCGCTGCTTCCTCCACCGCCAATGTCCTGACGGGCAAGCGGGGCCTCATCATGGGCGTCGCGAACAATCGTTCGATCGCCTGGGGCATTGCCAAGGCAGCGGCTGATGCTGGTGCGGAACTGGCTTTCACCTATCAGGGCGATGCGCTGAAGAAGCGTGTGGAGCCGCTGGCGAAAGAGCTCGGCGGACACGTTGTCGGCCATTGCGACGTCACCGACTCGGCGACGATCGACGCTGTCTTCGCCGAGGTCGAGAAGCTCTGGGGCCAGCTCGATTTCGTCGTTCACTGCATCGCCTTCTCCGACAAGGACGAGCTGACCGGCCGCTATGTCGAGACGACGGAAGCGAATTTCACCAAGTCGCTCCTGATCTCCTGCTATTCCTTCACCGCGGTCACGCAGCGCGCCGAGAAGCTGATGACCAATGGCGGCTCGATGCTGACGCTGACCTATTACGGCGCCGAGAAATGGATGCCGCATTACAACGTCATGGGCGTGGCGAAGGCGGCGCTGGAGTCGAGCGTGCAGTATCTCGCTGCCGATCTCGGTCCCTCGAAGATCCGCGTCAACGCGATCTCGGCCGGGCCGATCAAGACGCTCGCCGCCTCGGGCATCGGCGATTTCCGCTATATCCTGCGCTGGAACGAGTACAACTCACCGCTTCGTCGCACCGTGACCATCGAGGAAGTCGGCGAGACCGCAGTCTTCCTGGTCTCCGACATGTCGCGCGGCATCACCGGCGAGATCATGCATGTCGATGCCGGTTACCATGTCGTCGGCATGAAGGTGCCGTCTGCACCCGACATCACGCTCGACAAGGGCGAGTGATCCGGGGCGAGTGACCCCGGGGCGCGCCGGCCTCAGCCGGCGCTGGCGTTCCGCAGGCGCGCCGTATCCGTATCGTCGCGTCTGACTTCCTCGCTCGCGAGAGCGTCGCGCAGCTCGGACGCACTCCTGCCACCAATGACGAGCGCCGGTGCGATTTCTGCGAGCGGCGCCAGGACAAAGGCGCGCTCAGCGATGCGCGGGTGCGGAACCTGAAGACCCGGCTCGTCGATGACGGCCTCGCCATAGGTCAGAAGATCGATATCGAGCGTGCGCGGCCCCCAGCGCTCCTTGCGCTCGCGGCCCTGCTCTCGTTCGATCCTCAGACAGAAGGCGAGCAGGTCGACCGCTGCGAGGTCGGTGGCGATCATCACGGCCATGTTTTTGAATTCGGGCTGGTCGAGCTTGCCCCAGGGCGCCGTGCGATAGACCGACGAAATCCGCAGCACGGTCACGGCAGGATGGCGCGCCAGGGCTTCGATCGCCGCGGCGAAGGCAATGACCGGATCGCCGAGATTGCCGCCGAAGCAGAGAGTGGCCTCAGTCTTCACGCCGGAAGTCCAGACGGATGCCGACGGCTGCCAGCGTTGCTGGAATCGGCGGCGCGGGCTTGCGCAACGTGATCCAGACACGGCTGACCGGCGGGAACTCGGCCAGAATCGCCTGGGCCACGGCGCGCGCTGCCGCTTCGAGCAGATTGTAGCGGCGGGTGGTGAAGGTCTGTTTCACCACGGCGACGACCTTGCCGTAATCGACCGTATCCGCGAGGTCGTCGCTGATGGCCGAGGCATGGATATTGGTCGCCAGCGCAATATCGAGGGTGAAGCGCTGGCCGAGCCGTTCCTCTTCGGAGAAGCAGCCGTGATAGGCATAGATATCGAGCTTCTCGATCAGGATGCTGCCTGTCTCGCTCATGGCGCGTCTCCGATGGCGGTCCAGACCTTGAAGGCGTCGGCATGTGGACGAATGTCATGCGCGCGGATGATCGAGGCGCCCTGCGAGACGCCGTAGAGATGGGCTGCAAGCGTGCCGGCCAATCGCTCGGCCGGGACCTTCTGGCCGGTGATCAGGCCGATGGTCGATTTGCGTGAGGCGCCGAGCAGGATGGCGCAGCCAAGCTGTTCGAGCTGGCGGAGATCGCGGATCATCGCGAGGTTCTGCGCAGGCGTCTTGCCGAAGCCGATTCCCGGGTCGACCACGATCTGCTCGCGCGGCACGCCGGCTGCCAAGGCGATGGCGATGGAGCGTTCGAGGAAGCGTAAGACCTCGTCGAGGATGTCCAGCGCGGGATCGATGCTGTCGCGGTTGTGCATCAGGATCATCGGGGCGCCGAAGCGGGCCGCGACATCGGCGATCGCCGGCTCGCGCTGGCAGCCCCAGACGTCATTGACGATCGCTGCGCCGGCGCCGAGCGCCGCTTCGGCGACCTCGGCCTTGTAGCTGTCGATCGAGACCGGGATGCGTGTCCGGGTCGCGAGTCGCGAGATCACCGGGATGACACGGGCGCGCTCGGTCTCGGCGTCGACTTCAGCGTGCCCCGGCCGGGTCGACTCGCCGCCGATATCGACGATGTCGGCGCCTTCCGCGATCAGGGTCTCGGCATGAGCGATCGCCTCGTCGGCGCTCTTCAGCATGCCGCCATCCGAGAAGGAATCGGGAGTGACATTGACGACGCCCATGAGCAGAGGCGTCGTGCCGAGGGCAAGCCTGCGACCGTCTGGCAAAGTGAGAGCCGGGGACATGGATCCATCCGAAGCGGAGAGCCGCCTATACACAGCGCACTCGCGCTCTGCCATCAGAAAGCGATGACAGGTTGCCATGGCGAATACGCATGCCCCTGTGCCCCTCTGACGCTTTGACCTGCGGGCGCGGAGCGTGCATGAGCCGGAGCATGCTGCCGCTCACGATCTCTCACCGCCTCTTCCTCGTCCGTCACGGCGAAACCGACTGGAACCGGGAGGGCCGTCTCCAGGGTTCGAAGGACATCCCGCTGAACGAACTCGGGCGCGAGCAGGCGGCTGAGGCCGCCGGCCGCCTGCGCAAGCTGGTGCAGGGCTATGACGGGCTCGATTTCGTGGCTTCTCCCATGGAGCGTGCGCGCGAGACCATGGAAATCCTCCGCTATCGGCTGGGGTTGCCGCCCAAGGGCTACCGTATCGATGAGCGCCTGCGCGAACTGACCTTCGGCACCTGGGAAGGGTTCACCTGGCGCGAGGTCCGCAAATCCGAGCGCGAGTTGGCGCTGGCACGCGAACGCGACAAATGGGGCTTCGTTCCCCCCGAAGGCGAGAGTTACCGGATGCTGGCCGAGCGGATCAGGCCGGTGCTGGAAGGGCTGACGGGCGAGACTGTGATGGTGAGCCATGGCGGTGTGGCGCGCGCCGTGCTCGCCCTCGTCGGCGCGGTCGCGCCGGGGGAAGCCGCCATGGTCGATATCTGGCAGGGCAAGATCCTGATGGTCTCGGACGGACGCGTCTCCTGGGTCTAGCGCGAGGTTCAGTCGCAGACATTCATCGCGGGTTCAGGGGTGCTCTTTAAGGAGTGTTGTGCTAGCAGGGATGCGCGCAACAGCGACACGCTCGGCCGGGGGGAGGCAGCCGGAAGCCGGATCGAAGGATGCGGATTCCGGGGCAGTTTTGAAGGTGCGGTTCGCCGCAGGGTCGCCTTGGGGTGAGTGCCGCCAGGGCTGCTCTGGCCGATCCGCAGCGGGGCACCATGAACGACATCAGCATCCTGTCGGCGGACGAGACCGCCCGGAGCGCCACCCCGCTCGCAATGATCGCGGGCGAGAAGCGGCCTGACCTGATCCGCGATGAGGTTCTGGGCGAGATTTTCGCTGCGACAGTGGCCGCGCGCGGCGCGCACCCGGCTCTGACGGATGCCGAGCGCCGGCTGAGCTATGACGAGGTCTGGGCCGCGGCGCGTAGCCAGGCGCGCGGCCTTGTCCTGTCGGGCGTCGGACCCGGCAGCATGGTCGGCCTGTGGATGCCGCGCGGCATCGACCTCCTTGTCGCGCAGATCGCGATCACGCTCAGCGGCGCGGCCTGGGTGCCGTTCGATGCCGAGGCGCCTGTCGATCGCATCGCGACCTGCCTGAACGATGCCGAGGCCAAGGGGCTCGTGACCTACGCCGCCTGGCAGGGCAAGGCGGCCGCGGTCGGGCGTCCGGTCTGGTCGCCCGCCGATCTCGTGGCGCGTGACGACGGCGCTCTCCTGCCGGCGCGTGCGGCCGGGCTGAGCAAGGATCATCCCGCCTATCTGATCTATACCTCCGGCTCGACGGGTACGCCGAAGGCGATCGTCATCAGCCATCACAACATCTGCCACTTCCTGCGCTCCGGAAACGCCTTCTACGGGATGGGCCCCGACGACATCGTCTTCCAGGGCGCGTCGGTCGCCTTCGACCTGTCGATGGAGGAAATCTGGACACCCTATCTCGTCGGCGCGACGCTGTTCGTCGCTTCGCCCGAGATGATAGGCGATGCCGAGAAGCTGCCGGAAATCCTGAACGGCGCCGGCGTCACCGTGATCGATACCGTGCCGACGCTGCTCGGTATTCTGCCTTCCGACGTGCCTTCGCTGCGGCTCATCCTGCTCGGCGGCGAGGCGCTGCCGCCCTCGATCGTGCAGAAATGGGCGAAGCCCGAAAGACGCATCCTCAACACCTATGGGCCCACCGAGGCGACGGTGGTGGCGACCGCGACCGAGGTGAAGCCGGGCGAGGTGGTGACCATCGGCCGGCCGATCGCCAATTATACCGCCTATGTCGTCAGCGAAGAGCTGCAATTGCTGCCGCCTGGCCAGCAGGGCGAACTTCTGATCGGCGGTCCGGGCGTCGCCCGGGGCTATCATGGCCGTCCCGAACTGACGGCGGAAAAATTCATTGCCAATCCGTTTGGCGGGATCGACGACCCCATTCTCTACCGATCCGGCGATGCGGTCAGTCTCGATGCGGCTGGCAACATCGTCTTTCATGGCCGTATCGACGACCAGATCAAGATCCGCGGCTTTCGGGTCGAACTCGGCGAGATCGAATCGAAGCTCGCAGACGAGCCGGGGGTGAACCAGGCGGCGGTCGTGCTGCGCGAGGATGACGGCATAGAACGGCTCGTCGCCTTCGTGGTCAGCGAGCCCGGCGTTGCGGTTGACGCCGGTGTGTTGCGCGCGGCGCTGAGGGAACAGCTCCCGCCCTATATGGTCCCCGCCCATTTCGAGGCCGTCGGCTCCCTGCCGCGCATGGTTTCGGGCAAGGTCGATCGCAAGATGCTCAGGGCCGCGCCGCTGACGGCGCCGGCCGCAGCCGGCGAGCAGGAGCCACCGCGGAACGAGACGGAAGCCGCTCTGCTCGAGGCGGCCAAGCGCGTGCTCGGTGCCTCGAGCCTGCCACTCGATGCCGATTTTTTCGTCGATCTCGGCGGTCATTCGCTGCTGGCCGCGCGCTTCATTTCAATCGTGCGCGAAACGCCTGCCTATGCCGGCATCACGCTGCAGGACGTCTATGGCGCGCGAACGCTGCGCGGCATGGCGGCGGTGCTCGATGGGCGCGGGATCGCGGAGGCGGAGGATCTCTCCTTCACTCCGCCTTCCTTCCGGCGCCGCTTCCTGTGCGGGCTGGCGCAAGCCGCCGTGCTGCCGATCATCATCAGCCTGGCGACGGCGCAGTGGCTCGGCATCTTCGTCACCTATCTGCTGATCTCCGGCGAGGACCTGTCGCTGCCGGCGCAGGTCTTTACCCTGCTCGGCGTCTATGTCGCGATCACCATCGTCACCGGCCTGATCTCGATCGTCCTGAAATGGATCGTGCTCGGCCGGACCAAGCCCGGCGTTTATCCGCTCTGGGGCGTCTATTATTTCCGCTGGTGGTTCGCTGCGCGCGTCGCGGGGCTCGTCCATATCAAATGGCTGCAGGGCACGCCGGTGATGCGCTTCTACTGGCGCCTGCTTGGCGCCAAGGTCGGTCGCGACGTCATCATCTCGGATTACGAGGCGGGTGCGCTCGATCTCATCGAGATCGGCGACTACACGACCTTCGGCTCGAAGACCACCTTCGCCAATGGCGAAGCCGTTGGCGACAAGCTGATCCTGGGGCGCATCAAGATCGGCCGGGACGTGAATGCCGGCGCCTCCGTGGTCTTCGGCCATGGCAGCGTCACCGGCGACCATGCGGAGATTGGCGATCTGACGGCGATTCCGGCTGGCGGGAAAGTCGGCGAGGCCGAGATCTGGGACGGTACACCCGGCCGGAAGATCGGCATGGTCGATCTCGACTCGCTGCCTCCGCAGGCCGAGGCGAGTACGCGTCGCCGCTTCGCGATGACGGTCTTCTACGTCCTCATGCTGATCGTGCTGCCGCCGATCAGCCTGCTGCCGATCTTCCCGGCCTTCTGGCTGTTCGACAGGATCGACGACCAGTTCGCGGCATGGTCGGAGATCAGCTATCTCTGGTACCTGCCGATCCTGACCTGGCCGACGGCCATGGGTCTCATCGCCTTCACGGTGCTGTTGATGGCCGGCCTGCGCTGGGCGATCCTGCCGCGCGTGACCACGGGCTCGTGGTCGATCCATTCCGGCTTCTATGCCCGCAAATGGACGGTGGCGCTGGCGACCGAGGTGACACTGGAGACGCTCTCCTCGCTGTTCGCCACGATCTATATGCGCTTCTGGTATCGGCTGATGGGCGCCAGCATTGGCAAAGGGGCGGAGATCTCGACCAATCTGTCTGGTCGCTACGACCTGACGGCGATCGGGGCCGGCAACTTCATCGCCGACGAGGTCGTCTTCGGCGACGAGGACATGCGCCGCGGCTATATGCGTCTCGACATGACGAAGACCGGCGATCAGGTCTTCGTCGGCAATGACGCCGTCGTGGCGCCGGGCGCCGTGATCCCGGACAGGGTGCTGATCGGCATCAAGTCTAAGCCACCTGCCAATGAGAAGATGCAGCCGGGGGATACCTGGTTCGGCTCGCCCCCGATCCGCCTGCCAACGCGCCAGAAGGTCGATCTCGGTGCGGACTGGACCTACAAGCCCTCGCTCGGGAAAAGGCTGGCGCGGGCCGGTTTCGAGGCGCTACACACCTCCTTCCCGGCGATGCTGTTCATCACGTTCGGCACCATCGCGGTCGACCTCGTGCTGCAGCAGAAGATCTTCGATCGCGACTGGGTCGGGCTCGCGCTCAGCTTCATGGGCGTGTCCATCCTGATCGCGGTCACGCAGGCGCTGATCTGCGCCGCGATGAAATGGCTGCTGATGGGCGTCTACAAGCCGGTGATGAAGCCGATGTGGTCATTCTGGGCGATGCGCACCGAGGCAGTCTCCGTGCTGTATTGGGGGCTTGGCGGCAAGGTGCTCTTCGACTACCTGCGCGGCACGCCTTTCCTGCCCTGGTTCCTGATGCTGTTCGGCGCGAAATACGGCAAGGGCGTCTGGCTCGACTCGACCGACATCACCGAGTTCGACTGCATCAAGGTCGGCGACTACTGCACGGTCAACGCGCATTCGGCCCTGCAGACCCACCTCTATGAGGACAGAGTCATGAAGGTCGGCCGCGTGCATCTCGGCAAGGGCGTCTGCGTCGGCGCGGCGGCGACGGTGCTCTACGACACCCATGTCGGCGACTACGCGCAGATCGGCCTGCTGACCGTGATCATGAAGGGCGAGAACCTGCCCGCGAATACGCGCTGGGAAGGTGCGCCGGCGGTGCCGGCCAAGGCGGCGGCGCACTAAGGCTGGTCGGCGGTTCTACCCGTCGAGGCGGTCCCCGGCCGAAGAGCGGGCCGGAGGTCGCGGAGCGCCGACGCAGCCATTGTCGAGCGGCAGTGCGATCTCGTCGGGTTGCAATGCGCGGACCGCGCCCTTCGGCAGGTCGCCCAGCGGCAAGTCCCCGATGCCGACACGGACCAGGCGCAGCACCCGCGCACCGGCCGCTTCGACGATGCGCCGGATTTGTCGGTTGCGGCCCTCGTCGATCACCATTTCTATCCAGGCGTTCCTTTGGCCATGGCGTAGCAGCGTCGCCGCCTTGGTCGAGAGCGCCTCATCACCGTCGACGGCGCCGGCGCGCAGCCGCGCCAGCATGGCGGTGTCGGGCACCATGTCGATCTGGACATGGTAGGTTTTCTCGACGCCGGAGGCCGGGTCCAGGATGCGCTGCGCCCAACGCGTGTCGTTGCTCATGAGCAGCAATCCTTCACTCGCTTTGTCGAGCCGGCCGACCGGGGCGACGAATGGCAGTTCCAGGCCGTCCAGGCAGGAATAGACCGTGGCGCGGCCCTCGGGGTCGGTCCGGGTCGTGAGCGCGCCGCGGGGCTTGTTGACCATCAGATAGACACGGCGTTCGGCCGAGACCGTTTCGCCATCGACGCTGATGCGGGCACGCGCGAGATCGAGGCGCAGGCTTGGGTTCAGGGCAAGGCGCCCATCGACCCGGACGCGCCTGTCGAGAACCAAGCCTTCGGCTTGGGTGCGCGAGCAATAGCCGAGCTTGGAAAGGGCGCGCGCGAGGCTGACGGATCCCGGCATGCCGGGGCCGGATTGTCTCGACATGGTCTGGGAATTCCGAATGCGAAAGACCGGTCGCCGGCTCCCGGGCCGACATGTCGAGGCGCGGGGCGGGCTACCGTGGACAAGCGGGCTTGCGGTGCGAACCGCCTGCGCGAACCCGTCCGGGATAGGTTGCTGTGCCAGGTCCGAGACGGCACGCCGTGGCAGGCGTCGTGGCCGACCTGAGGCCACTCTCCCCGAACCCGCTCCTCTTGGGATGGCTCGGGGCTAGGCGCCCGCGATGATGACACTCCCGGGGCGCCAGGAGCGCGGCTGGGTGACAGGCCTGCGTCTCATCGGGCCTAGAAGCCGCCGGATCGGGCGGCTGTCAAGACTTGCGTTGCAGCGCAGTATTGCCGGGGATGCGGAGCGCGGGACGAGGCGCGGCAGGCTTTTGGGGCGTGGTTTCCGCGCTGCGGGGTTTCGCGCGGGCGCGATCCGGCTTATGAGCCCGGAGCGAAACCCGTCAGGCTGCCATGTCCCACAACACCTTCGGCCATCTCTTCCGCGTCACCACCTTTGGGGAAAGCCACGGGCCGGCGATTGGCTGCGTCGTCGATGGCTGCCCGCCCCTGATCCCGCTCAGCGAGGCCGAAATCCAGCTCGAGCTCGATCGCCGCCGGCCCGGTCAGTCCCGCTTTACCACGCAGCGCCAGGAGCCTGATCAGGTCCGCATCGTCTCCGGCGTCTTTCCCGATGAGGCGAGCGGCCAGCAGGTGACGACCGGAACCTCGATCGGGCTGATGATCGACAATGTCGACCAGCGTTCCAAGGACTACTCGGACATCAAGGACAAGTACCGGCCGGGCCACGCCGACTTCACCTATGACGTGAAATACGGCATTCGCGACTATCGCGGCGGCGGGCGTTCCTCGGCGCGCGAGACGGCCATGCGGGTCGCTGCCGGCGCGATCGCGCGCAAGGTTGTGCCAGGCATGACCGTGCGCGGCGCGCTGGTGCAGATGGGGCCGCACAAGATCGACCGGAACAACTGGGACTGGAACGAGGTCGGCAATAATCCGTTCTTCTGCCCGGATGCCAAGGCGGCAGCGTTCTTCGCCGAGTATCTCGATGGCATCCGCAAGTCCGGGTCGTCGATCGGTGCGGTGCTGGAGATCGTGGCCGAGGGCGTTCCCGCCGGACTCGGCGCGCCGATCTACGGCAAGCTCGATGCCGAGCTGGCCTCGGCGCTGATGAGCATCAACGCCGTCAAGGGCGTCGAGATCGGTGAGGGGTTCGCTGCGGCCGAACTCTCGGGCGAAGAGAATGCGGACGAGATGCGGGCCGGCAATGACGGCAAGCCGCTCTTCCTTTCCAACCATGCCGGCGGCATCCTGGGCGGCATCTCGACGGGGCAGCCGATTGTCGCCCGTTTCGCGGTGAAGCCGACATCCTCGATCCTCGCCACGCGCGCGACCGTGACGCGGACCGGAGGGGAAGCGGATATGTTCACCAAGGGGCGTCATGACCCCTGTGTCGGCATCCGGGCCGTGCCGGTCGGGGAGGCGATGGTCGCCTGCGTGCTGGCGGACCAGTTCCTGCGGCATCGCGCCCAGGTCGGCGTGGTGGAGCCGCGCTGGCCCTTTGCTCGTTAGTATTCAGTATTACTGAAATTTCTTCCCTGCTTCATTGCAAGTGAAGTGGGGGCGTATTAGCTTGCCATCATGAAGCTCGAAACTTGGCTCCGGCAAAATGGCATGGCTCGCAGCGCCTTCGCGCGGCAGGTCGGCCTGTCGCCGGCCAGCGTGACGGCGCTCTGCAACGACCAGAGCGCCTGGATCTCGCGCGAAAGTGCCGAGCGCATCGCCGCCGCCACGAACGGTGCCGTCACCCCCAATGATTTTCTGGGCCTGCAAGGGCCGCGGGAGGCTGTCATGCAGCAGAACGTCACTCAGGCCATCGAAGCCTTCGCCCGCGGCGAGATCGTTATCGTCACCGATGACGATGACCGCGAGAACGAGGGCGATCTGATCATCGCGGCCTCGCTCTGCACGCCGGAGAAGATGGCCTTCATTATCCGCAATACCTGCGGCATCGTCTGCGCACCGCTGACGGCCGACGAGGCGCGGCGGCTCCGGCTCGACCCGATGGTTTCGTCCAATGATGCGCCGCTCGGCACTGCCTTCACGGTGACGGTCGACGTCAAGCACGGGCTGACCACCGGCATTTCGGCCGAGCAGCGCAACAATACCGTGCGGGCGCTCGCCAATGGCAATATGGGCGCCACGGATTTCGTGCGGCCGGGCCACGTGTTTCCGTTGATCGCCAAGGATGGCGGCGTTCTGATGCGCTCCGGCCATACCGAAGCGGCGGTGGATCTCTGCAAACTCGCCAATCTGCCGCCGGTCGGCGTGATCTGCGAACTCGCCAATGATGATGGCACCGTGATGAAGGGCGCGCAGATCACGGCCTTCGCCAAGACGCATGGGCTGCAGCAGATCACGGTCGCCGAACTGATCGCCTATCGCCAGGCGCGCGAAAAGCTCGTCGAGCGCGTGCATTCCTTCCCGGTCAAGACCGAATTCGGCGAGATGACCGGCCATGTCTATGTCACGCCCTTCGAGGACACGCAGCATTTTGCCTTCGTGATGGGCAAGGTCGGCGACGGCGAGAAGGTCCCGGCGCGGCTGCACCGGGCGAACGTCGTGGCGGACGTGCTCGGCGGCGCGAAGTCGATCCAGTGCGCGCTCCGGCGCTTCCAGCAGGATGGTCGCGGCGTGCTGATCTATCTGCGCGACGGCTCCGCGGGGGTGCCGATCAAGAGCGTCGAGGACGGCTCGGACGCCCAGCGCTCGCAGCAATGGCGTGAGGTCGGACTCGGCGCCCAGATCCTGCGTGATCTCGGGGTTGCCTCGATCGTCAATCTCGCGTCCTCGCCACGCTCCTTCGTGGGCCTGAGCGGCTTCGGCATAGAGATCGCTGAGACGCAGCCGCTGGAGTGAGCGACTGAGTCGTCGTTGGGAGGCGAACGCGGCAATCCAGGTCCGCCTGCCTCGGTCTCTGGATTGCGTCGGCGCTGTGCTCCTCGCCAGGCCGGCTAGCCTCGCATCAGTGCCAGGACATGGCTTGCGGTCGATTTCGACAGGGCTTCGAGATCGTAGCCCCCTTCCAGGATCGAGACGAGGCGGCCCTCGGCGCGGCGATCCGCGATCGCCATCAGCTTCTGGGTCGCCCAGGCGAAATCGCTCTCGACCAGATTGATGTTGGCGAGCGGGTCGCGCCAATGCGCGTCGAAGCCGGCCGAGATGATCACGAGGTCGGGCTGAAAGGCGTCGACACGCGGCAGCACCGCAGTCTCGAACGCATCCCGGAAGGCGTCGGAGCCATCGCCGGCGCGCAGGGCGGCATTGACGATCGTGCCGTGCTCGCCGCGTTCCGAGGGAGCGCCCGTGCCGGGATAGAGCGGCATCTCATGGGTCGAGGCGTAAAGCACGCTCGGGTCGTTCCAGAAGATCTCCTGCGTGCCATTGCCGTGATGCACGTCCCAGTCGATGATCGCGACGCGCTCTGCGCCGTGCGCCTTCTGGGCGTGGCGCGCTGCGATGGCAGCCTGGTTGAAAAAGCAGAAACCCATCGCCTTGACGCTTTCGGCGTGGTGGCCGGGAGGGCGCGTAGCGCAGAAGGCATTTCTCGCCTTGCCCTGCATCACCTCGTCTACGGCATGGGCGGCTGCGCCGACGCCGCGCAGCGCAGCCTCCAGCGAGCCGGGCGACATCGTCGTGTCGGCTTCGATCTCGACGAGGCCCGTTGCCGGTGAGGCGGCGATCAGTGCCTCCGCGAAGTGGCGCGGGTGGCAGAGCGTGACGAGGTCGAGATCGGCACGCGGAGCCTCGACCCGGGCGAGATGGGCGAAGCGTTCATCTTCGAGCGCCTGCTCGACGACGCGGATGCGGTCGGGGCGCTCGGGATGGCCGGGCGGAGTCAGGTGCTGGAGGCTCGCCGGGTGCGTAATCAGAAGCGTCGTCACTGGTTCTCACCCTCATCGCGGGGCTTGTCGCCGCGCGTCATGTTGCACTGCCGTTGCGCGATTACCACGGTCGCGGTCGAAGTCGTCGAATCCTGCATCACGGCTGGAACTTCATTGCGCCATGTCAGTTTGCCGCATAGAGCAGCGGCGTAGCTCGACGTCGCCCCAACCCCCGGGGCGGGAATAGAATATTTACTTTTCATTCATCATAAATGGCGCGTTCGCGGCGTCGCTGGTGGTAGGCATGAAACAGACCGTAATCGTTGCCCTGGCGCTGTCGACCCTTCTCGGTGCCTGCCAATACAAGAGCGTGAATGCTCCCGCACTGTCCGAGCGCGATGCAGAATACATCGCGCTGGTACCGAAATTCGAGCACCAGATCACGCAGTTGCCCTACGAGATCACGGACCCGACCGGTCTGCCGCCCGGCAGCATCAAGGTCGATACGGTCGAGAAGTTTCTCTACTTCGTGCTGCCGAACAAGAAGGCGATTCGCTACGCCGTCGCGACCGGCGACGAGGCCTTCGGCTGGACGGGTGAAGCCACGATGCAGCGCAAGGCCGAGTGGCCGCGCTGGACCCCACCGGCCGAGATGATCAAGCGCTGGCCGCATCTGGCTCCGCGCGCCGGCGGCATGGAGGGCGGCCCGGACAACCCGCTCGGCGCGCGCGCGCTGTACCTCTACCAGAACGGCAAGGACACGCTTTACCGCATCCATGGCACGAACGAGCCCGAGACCATTGGCCGGTCGGCGTCTTCCGGCTGCATCCGGATGCGCAATATCGACGTGATCGACCTCTATAATCGGGTGACGATCGGGACCAAGGTGGTGGTGGTCTGACGGCCACCGCCTGTCGGCGCCAGGGCCTCGCCTGGCCATTATCCTGACAAACGAGCTGGATGGAGCAGAGCAAGGTGCTCGGGCCATTAGAGCGTGCGGCGGCCGTCGCTAGATCGCCGTGCGTCCGTTCGGGCGCAGGAGCGGCGATCTCACTCTTTGCTTTAGCATCGGATTTTTCCGAAAAGCGGATTCCACCTTTCGGTCCGATGCTCTAGCCCAGCTCCACCAGCACGACCTCCGGCGGAATTCCAAATCTGAGCGGCAGCTTGCTGGTGCCGAGGCCGGCAGAAACCACCAGATCGCGCCCGTCCTCGCGGACATGGCCATAGGCGTAGCGATTGCCATAGCGTGAGGGCACGATCGGCGACCAGCCGAACAGTCTTACCTGTCCGCCATGGGTATGGCCCGACAAGGTCAGCGCAACCCGCGCCGGCATCCGGGCGAAGACATCCGGCTCATGCGCCAGCATGATGACGGGCGCGCCGTCATCAGCAATCTGGGCGAGGGTGCCGGGCAGGTCGTCGACGCCATTTTTCTGTCCGCGTAACCGTTTCACGAAGGCGATCTGGTCGCCAAGGCCGGCAAGCCAGAGCGGACCTGCAGCGGTCTCCAGGCGCAGCGCCCGATTTTCGAGAACCGTGATCCCGGCCGCTTCGAGTGCGAGGCCCGACTGTGTCGGCCCGCTGCGGTTCCTCTGGGTCGGCTCGTCCTGCCACCAGTCGTGATTGCCGAGTACGGCGTAGACTCCGTTCGGCGCTTTGAGCGCGGCGAGTGCCATAGCCCATTCGGCATAGGGAGGGTCGGAGGCGCGGCGCGTCCGGCTCGCAACGAAATCCCCGAGCAGCAGGACGAGATCCGGTTTCAGTTCATTGGTCATCGCGACGATATCGCGCACACGCGACACCGGCATATGCGGCCCGCCAATGTGCAGATCCGAGACGATTGCGAGTTTGAGGAGGCCCGACTGGGGCCAGCCATTCGGCGTGAAGCGGTAGTGCGTCACCCGCTGATGGGTTGGCTCCCAGGCATAGGCATAGCCGCCAGTGCCGAAGCCGGCCAAAAAAAGACCGGCGAGAGTTTGGAGAGCTCTGCGCCGGTCAATCATGGAGGGTCTCGAAAGTCAGTCTGGCAGTCGTCAAGTCAGTCGTCAAAACCGTTGCGGAGAACGGCCGGCACAGGATGGGCCGGTTTTCTCTCTGCCGTCCTGTCCGACGCAGGCGAGGCACGTCTCGTTCCCGCGGCGATTGCGCGAAATGCGATCGGGCGGAAGTGCGATGCGTAGGCCTCTTTGGCCGAGGCATCATGGAAGCTCGCACTGCGTTGCGTCGTCTGACGCTGGTTGGCGGAAGGCATCGGTCCTGACTTTACTTGTTGCACGGTGCCGGCGGTTCCTGGCCGTCGACACAGGGAAGGTGACGTCCGATCGGGACGACGAAGCGGCGTGATCGTGATTTCTTCGTGGCTTTTCGGCCTCGATCGCAATCATGTCGCCGCTTCGGTTAATCTCCCCTTAAGCAAACAGGCTCAGGCCGCGAGCAAGCCTTCGGCCTTGACCCAGGCGAGCGTCTTGTTCAGGGCCCGCTCGTAGCGGTCGAACATCTCCTCGATCTCGGCCTCGGTGATCACGAGCGGCGGGCAGAAGGCGACACGGTCGCCCATGGCGCGGGTGATCAGGCCCTCTTCCTGCGCGAAGAAGACCGATTTCGGGCCGACGCCCTTCTTGGTCTCGAACGGGGCCTTGGTCACCTTGTCCTTGACGATCTCGACGCCACCGATCAGGCCGACGCCGCGTGCTTCGCCGACCAGCGGATGCTCGGCAAGCTTCTCGAGCCTCCGCAGGAAGGTCGGGGAGACCTTGCGGGTATGCTCGACGATCTTGTCACGCTGGTAGATCTCCAGCGTCTTGACCGCGATCGCGCAGCCGACCGGGTGGCCGGCATAGGTGTTGCCGTGTCCGAAGGTGCCAATCTTGCGGCTCTGGTCGACGAGGACCTCGTAGACCTTGTCGTTCATCAACACGGCGCTGAGCGGGAAATAGGCCGAGGTGATCTGCTTGGCGAGCGAGATCGTGTCGACGTTCATGCCATAGGTCGTGGTGCCGAACATGTTGCCGGTGCGGCCGAAGCCGGTGATGACCTCATCCGAGATGAACAGGATGTCGTATTTGGCGAGAACGGCGTTGATCTTCTCGAAATAGCCATCCGGCGGGGTGATCGCGCCGCCGGCGCCCATCACCGGCTCGGCGATGAAGGCGGCGACCGTGTCCGGCCCTTCGCGCAGGATCATCTCCTCCAGCTCGGCGGCGAGGCGCGATGAATAGTCCTGCTCGCTCTCGCCAGGCTCGGCGAAGCGATAATGATGCGGGCAGGAAGTGTGCAGGATGCCCGGCAACGGCAGGTCGAAATCGATATGATTGTTGGGCAGGCCGGTGAGCGAGGCCGAGGCCACGGTGACACCGTGATAGCCCTTCAGCCGCGAGATGATCTTCTTCTTCTGCGGCCGGCCAAGGGCATTGTTCATGTACCAGACGATCTTCACCTGGGTGTCGTTGGCGTCGGAGCCGGAGGCGCCGTAGAACACCTTCGAGATCGGAACCGGGGCGATCTCTTTCAGCTTCTCCGCCAGCTCGATCGCCGGATCATGGCTGCGCCCGCCAAAAATATGCGTGAAGGGCAGCTTCTTCATCTGCTCCGTCGCCGTGTCGATCAACTCCTGGTTGGAGTAGCCGAGCGCGGTACACCAGAGCCCGGCCATGCCCTCGATGTATTCCTTGCCGGCGCTGTCATAGACGAAGACGCCCTTGCCGCTCTCCAGCACCAGCGGGCCGGTCTCGCGATGGGTCGCCAGGTTCGTATACGGGTGGACCAGGGTCTCGATGTCGCGGACGGCGAGGTTGGATAGCATGGCGCAAGCTCCAGGTTTTTATGCGGCCTTTATGCGAGCATAGACCGGGATCAGCGCAAGCACTGAGCGATTTTCACGCAGATCGACGCAGACTCTGGCGCGTATCGGGCCGCGTCGGCTCAGGAAGGTCCGGCCGCGCCGGGTGGAGCGCGATATCCTGCGCCCGCCCTTGCCAGCATGCCGCCGACAGCGACTGCCGTCAGATCTTCGCCGGCCGCCGCAATGATCTGCACGCCGAGCGGCAGACCGGCGTTCGACTGCGAGATCGGAGCAACCAGCGCAGGCAGGTCGGCCCCGGTCGCGAGCGAGGCCCAGAGCAGGAAATCGAGATAGGGGCGAGCCTCGCCGTTCACGACAAGGCGCCTGGCGTGAATGTCCGGCGTGTGGTCATGCGGGATCGCGGCGACAGGGGCGGGCGGGCAGAGCACGACGTCATAGGTCTGGAAGAAGCGGGTCCATTGCCGTTTCAGAGCCAAGCGCCGCTGCGAAAGCTGCTGATAGAGCCCCGGCGTCATGCGCGCGCCACGCGCTTGCAGCGATTGATGCGAGAGATCGGTGGTGCTGAAGCGCGATGCCATCGCCTGGATACGCGCCCTGACCTTGGGCGGCAGTCCATAGGCGACGACGGCATGATTGAGCAGCGCATAGACTTCGAAGGCTTCGGAGAAGCGGATCGCCGGGCGCGCCGTCTCGTCGATGATTGCGCCCTGTGCGGCGAGCAGATCGGCCGCCTTGCGTATCGCTGCGCTGACCTCTCGGTCGGTCGGAGCGAAGGCATCGTCGGCCCAGAGCGCGACGCGCAGGCCGCGGGGCTCCTCCAGCCTTGGAGGGGGGAGGGCGGCGCCCGCGACATGCGGATCGCGCGGGCCGGCCAACACCGGAAGGATGAGCGCAAGATCCTCGGGCGCGCGCGTGATCGGTCCGGCGACCAGGAGGTCGGCATTGCGCGGTATGCGGCGCTCGGGTGGTGGCGGCAGATGGCCCCAGGTCGAGATCAACCCCCAGCTCGTCTTCAGGCCGTAGACGCCGCAGGCATGGGCCGGCCAGCGCGCCGAGCCGCCGAGATCGGAGCCGAGCTCGAAGGACGACATGCCGGTCGCGACCGCGGTTGCGGCCCCGCCTGACGAGCCGCCGGGCGAGAAGGCCGCATTCCAGGGGTTATTGGTGACGCCGTGAATGGGGTTGTAGCTCTGGAAATCACCTGAGAAGACCGGGACGTTGCTCTTGCCCAGAATGACGGCGCCGGCGGCGCGCAGGCGAGCGACGGGGGCGGCATCATCGGTGGGAATGCGGTCCTTGTAGGCGGGCAGCCCGCCGGAAGAGGGCAGGCCGGCAACGTCGAACGCGTCCTTGATCGTGATCGGCAGCCCTTCAAGCGGCCGGGCGCTGCCATTGGCGAGGCGCCGGTCCGATTCTGCCGCCATGGCACGAGCGACGTCGCGGTTCTGGGCAATGATGGCGTTGAGCAGCGGGTTCAGCGAGTCGATACGAACGAAACTGGCCTCGAGCAGGTCACTCGCGCTGAAGCGGCGCGCCAGCAGGGCTTCGCGGAGGTCGGTCGCGGAGGCGGTCAGATCGATCGCAGGCATCGGCACGTCCGGTCGGTTGGCAAGAACCAGCCTCTTGCCTAGCCGGTTCGCGCTTCGACTTCCATCCGCCGAAGGAAGCTCTCGCCATCACTGATGCCGAGTTCGTAGGCGAAGCGGATCCCCTCCCAGTCGCGGATCGTGAATTGCGAGACCGGAATGGTTCGGGACGGGCGCGCATAGGTTCGGCCCGGAGCCTGCGGCACCGCGGAGAACGGGCGCGTCAGCAGCACGAGCGTCTGCTCGCCGGCCTGTTCCAGATCGGCGAGCGCCCAGGCCGGGGCACTGTCGACCAGCCCGCCATCGAGCGCAGCGCGTTGCCCGACGAGCCCGGCCGGCATGAAGGGGGGCACTGCAGCGCTCGCCATCAGGGCCGCGACCAGTTGTTCTGCGGTTGCACAATCGGCGAGCCGGACAAGGTCGGGCACGAAACCGAGGCGGCGCCCGGCGGTGGGATGGACCGGCCGGCGGAGGCGCTTTTCCAGCTGGTAGGCGCCGATCCCCAGCATTGCCGCAATCGGCAGGGGCCAGAAGCGCGGCGGGCGCGAGATCGCGATGCGGAAATCGCTCATCACGCGCAAGGTTGAGAGGGCCTCGGGCGTGAAGAGCTGAACGAGGAGGCTCTGATAGAGCTCGCCGACCGGAAAGAGCCGCCCACCCCGGCGGAAGGCTGCCCAATCCATCTCGGATGTTCGATCGAGACAGGCTAGCCTGACCTGCTCGCGTACCGTCGGGCCAAGACCAAGTGCCGTATAGAGCATCGCGAAGGCGCCGGCGCTGACACCGACGACCCGGCGCGGCGACAACGCCAGGCGTGGCGCCACGGTTTCATAGAAACCACCCTGCCAGTAGCAGCGATTGCCGCCGCCGGCGAAGGCGAGCCCGGCGAACATGAAGGCGCTATTCGGCGTCCGCGGCGCGAGCGAGGTCGCGCCAGGCCAGGACGAGCCGGTCGAGATCGGCGAGATCACCGGTCGGCAGCTTGCCGAGCGTGGTCGCGACATAGCTGCGTTGCGCAGCGATGCCGGCTTCCGCCAGCCTGCGCCCCTCGGGCGTCAGATGCATTGCATAGGAGCGCCGGTCGCCCGCGATGGCGCGGCGCTCGACGAGGCCGGCCTGCACCAGGCGATCGACGAGCCCGGAGACGTTGCCCTTGGTGACGTAGAGCCGCTCGGCCAGCTCGCTTTGGCTGATGCCTTCGCGCTCGGTCAGCGTGGAGAGCAGATCGAATTGCGGGATCGAGAGCCCGAGCGTACGGATGCGCGCCGTCATCTGGCCGAGCATGCGCTGGTGCAGCCGCATGAAGCGGAACCAGACGCGGTCTGGATCGGTGCGTAGGGCGTCGGGCGCTGACACGGTTCCAACTCTCAGGATCTGTCAGTTCTGCCCTAAACTATCGCGTGGCTCCAGGCGAGCCCTTCATTCCCGCTCTGGCTCAACTCCTGCTTCCCTGGCGGGGAGCAGCCTGTCTATGCTGCTCCCAACAACAGCAAGAATGATCGTGGGGAGAGACGCTATGCTTGGCCTGATGCAGGACTGGCCCCTGCTGCTGCACCGGATCATCGACCATGCCGCCGTCCAGCACGGCACTCGCGAGGTCGTGAGCCGCGCGGTGGAGGATGGCTCGCTGCGGCGCACGACCTATGCCGATATCCGCCGCCGCGCCCTGCGGGTGGCCAGGCGCCTCGAGCGGGAAGGGATGCGGCTCGGCGACCGGGTCGCGACGCTGGCGTGGAATACCGACCGGCATCTCGAACTCTGGTACGGGATCAGCGGGATCGGCGCGATCACGCATACGGTCAATCCGCGGCTGTTCCCGGAGCAGATCGCCTGGATCATCAACCATGCCGAGGACAGGATGCTGTTCCTCGACCTGACCTTCGTGCCGCTGATCGAGCAGATCCAGGACAGGCTGCCGAGCATCGAGCGCTACATCGTGCTGACCGATGCGGCGCATATGCCGCAAACCAGCCTGAAGGGAGCAACTGCCTTCGAGGAGTGGCTCGCCGAAGCCGATGACGATTTCGCCTGGAAGCAGTTCGACGAGAATACCGCCGCGGGGCTCTGCTACACCTCCGGCACCACCGGCGGTCCGAAGGGGGTGCTCTATTCGCACCGCTCGAACGTGCTGCATGCCATGGCCTGCTCGGCGCCGGACTATATCGGATTGTCCTCGCGCGACAGCGTGCTGCCGGTCGTGCCGCTCTTCCATGCCAATAGCTGGTCATTGGCCTATTCCGCGCCGATGACCGGGGCCAAGCTGGTTATGCCGGGCGCGAAGCTCGACGGTGCATCGCTGCTCGAATTGCTGGAAGGCGAGGGCGTGACCTGCACCGCGGCGGTGCCGACGGTCTGGCTTGGCTTGCTGCACCATCTGGAGGCGACCAACGCCCGCCTCTCGACGCTGAAACGCGTGGTGATCGGTGGCTCAGCCTGTCCGCGGGCGATGACGGAGGCATTTGAACGCAAGTACGGCGTCACGGTCGCACATGCCTGGGGCATGACCGAAATGAGCCCGATCGGCTCGTTCTGCTCGATCAAGCCGGTCTATGGGCATCTGCAGGGCGATGCGCTCTACGATCTCAAGGTCAAGCAGGGGCATCCGCCCTTTACCGTCGAGTTCCGCATCACCGACGATGCCGGCCGGGACCTGCCTTGGGACGGCAAGACCTTCGGGCGCCTGAAGGTGCGCGGACCGTCCGTCGCCGGCGCCTATTTCAGGCGCGAGGATGAAGCGATCCTCGACGAGCACGGTTTCTTCGACACGGGCGATGTCGGCACGCTCGATGCCGCCGGATATCTCCAGATCACCGACCGCTCCAAGGACGTGATCAAATCGGGCGGCGAGTGGATATCGTCCATCGATCTCGAAAATCTCGCCGTCGGCCATCCCGATGTGGCGGAGGCCGCGGTGATTGGCGTCGCCCATCCCAAATGGGACGAGCGGCCGCTGCTTGTCATCGTTCCAAAACCCGGCCGTTCACCGAGCCGGGACGAGATGTTGGCCTATATGACCGGCAAGATCGCAAAATGGTGGCTGCCGGACGATGTCGTCCTGGTCGAGGCGATCCCGCATACTGCTACGGGCAAGATCCAGAAGACCGCACTGCGCGAGCAGTTCAAGGACTATCGCTTGCCGACAGGCTGAGCCGCGAGGCTTGCCTTCGGTGCCGGACCCCGCCACGTAATCATCATGCATCGCCGCATCGTCTTCGAGGAACCTGTCTCGCGCGCCGCACGCTGGAGCCGGCGGCTGGCCTGGTTTTCTGTCGCGGTTCTGCTGCTGGCCATTCTCGTCGCCCGGCTCGGCGAGCCTTCCGCGCAGGGGCTCGCGCCGATCGCCGGTGCCTATGGCTTCGTTCTGCTGGCGCTGCTGCTGGCGGCGCTCGCCTTCATGCGGATCTGGCAGGTGGGGCATCGCGGGGTCGGCATGGCGGCGCAGGCCTTCGTGCTTGCACTCATCATGCTTGCCCCAGTGCTCTATGGCGGCTTCAAATGGCTGGTGCTGCCACGATTGAGCGATATCTCGACCGATATCGACGATCCCCCGAGCTTCAGCCGCTCGCAGGCCGCCTTGACCGCACGCCATGGCCTGGTGCCGCCCGACGTTGCGGCCGGAGAGCGGCGCATCCAGCGCCAGGCTTATCCGAAGACTCTGCCGATCGTGCTGGAGGTCCCGGCCGAAACGGCGTTCACCATCGCGCGCCGGGCCGCAACCGCGCTGGGTTGGCAGGTGCTCGAAGCGTCGCGCCCCGGCGGACGCAGCGGGGCAGGGCGGATCGAGGCGGTCGCGCGGACCCGAATCCTGCGCCTTGCCGAGGACATCACGATCCGCGTCCGTCCGCGCGCCGACGGCAGCCGCATCGATATCCGCTCGGCCTCGCGGATCGGAAGCCACGATCTCGGTGCAAATGCCGCCCGCATCGCCGCCTTTGCCGCGGAGGTCGAACTGCTGGTCGAGGCACGCTAGGTCAGTGGCAGTGGCGTGACGCGATCCGACGAGCGGATCGACGCCGCTGCATCAGGCCCGTGCCAGTCTGTATCGGCTCGCCAGCATCGGCAGCGCCTCGTCGCAGATGACCGTGCCGTTGAGGACCAGATCCTCGAGTTGGGCGAGGATCGAGAGCGAGGCGGCGCCGTGCAACGCGACCGACAAGCCCTGATAGATGGGTGGCACCATCTCCGCGATGCGCTCGTCGCCAGCCCTGAGGCGGTTGAGGATCGCGGCTTCGCGCTGGCGGCGGTGCTGCACGAGCCCGCGCAGGAAGCGCTGCGGTTCGCTCACTGGCCCGCCATGGCCAGGCCAGTAGACAGCGTGCTCCATCGTCCGCAGTTTTTCGATCGAAGCCATGTAGGAAGCCATCGAGCCGTCGGGCGGGGCAACGATGCTCGTCGACCACGCCATGACATGATCGCCTGAAAACAGGCTTGCCTCTTCCGCGAGCGCGAAGGCGAGGTGATTGGCGGTGTGTCCTGGCGTTTCGACGGCCGAGAGCGTCCAGCCGGGGCCTGTGACCGTGTCACCATCATGCATTGGCAGATCGGGGGCATAGTCGCGATCGGCCGCGGCATCGAGCGGATTGATCTCGCCAAGCGCCAGCTCGCGCGCCGCACGATGCGGCAGGCAGCCGGCGACGATGGCGCCTGTCGCGGCCTTCAATGCCGGCACGGCTGGCGAATGATCGCGATGGGTGTGTGTGACAAGGATATGGCTGACGGTTTCCCCTGCAAGCGCTGCACGGACGCGCGCGATATGAGAGGGATCGTCCGGGCCGGGATCGAGCACGGCAACCGTGCCCCGGCCGATGACATAGGTACAGGTGCCGGTGAAGGTCATGGGGCCGCCATTCCCGGCGATGATACGCCGGACGAGCGGCGACAATTCAACCACCTCGCCGGAAGGAGCGGTGGCGCTCCGATCGAATTCGATGTCTTCGCTCATACGGGTCCCGTCGCCTGGTCCAGTCGCGTCACGGGGCAGATTGCGCCCCGGCCTTGCCGCTTCGCGCACCGCCGCGCGCCTTGTAGGGCATTGCAGCATTTTCTATAGACGGAAAACCGGCTGCGCAGCGCGGCCCTCGAAAAATGGATGAGAGCGCATGGCCGATCTGCTTCCCCTTTCCGCTCCGACCCTGGTCAACGCGATCCTTCCCCAGGTCTCCGGACGTCGCGCCGCGCTGGCGCGCAATGTCGCCCTTGCCGTGGCCGGCAGCCTGCTGCTCGTCCTCGCAGCCAAGATCAAGGTGCCGTTCTGGCCGGTGCCGATGACCCTTCAGACGCTGGCGGTGCTCGGGCTGGGTGCCGCCTATGGCTCGCGCCTCGGTGCTGCGACTGTCGCGCTTTATATTGCCTATGGCCTCGCCGGCCTGCCGGTCTTCACCAACACGCCGCCGGTTGCCGCCGGGCTGTTCTATCTCGCCGGTCCGACCGGCGGGTTCCTTGTCGGCTTCGTGCTTGCGGCAGCTGTCGCTGGCTGGGCGGCCGAGCGCGGCGTCTCGGTATTCCGCCTGATCGCGGGATTCGTCGTCGCGGAAACGTTGATTCTTGGCCTCGGCGGACTGTGGCTCGCTCTTGGGGCGCAGATGGCGAGCGGTGCCACCGGCCTCGGCTTCGCCAAGGCCTTCGCCTTCGGCGTGCAGCCCTTCCTGCTCGGCGATGCGCTCAAGATGGCGCTGGCTGCCAGCCTTGTCGGGGCAAGCTGGTCCTTCCTGCGCCGCCGCGGCTGAGATCTGCAGCAGAGGCAGAGACCAACGAGCCGGGGCTTTGCCCCGGCTTTTTCTTTGGCGCCGGCCGCTAAGGCATCGGCCCGAGACGTGGATTGCGGTTTTCGGCAGGGCCGATGCAAACGCGAATCGCTGGATCATCGGACCGGATACGAGATCCGGTCCGATGATCCAGCGATTCGCATGAGGCGGATGGGCTTGCGCTCAGCCTTGCGGATTATTGCCGGAGCAGGTCTTCACGGGTTGGCCGAACATATCGAGCTTCATCCACTCCCCGCATTTGTCGCAGCCGGAAAGCAGCACGGCGAGGCTCATGATTCCGATGATTCGGGAAAAGCGCGTCATAGAGTGAGCCCCATTGTCCTGGGGCGAGACTACAGGAGCCTCGCGCGCGGCACCATGGCCGTACCGGGACGAAGTCGCAGCTGCGTTAATCGCGCCCGAAGGCGCCAGCGTGCGGCGGAAGATTCGGGAAACTGCCCGGGTATCTGTCCAGACAACAAAAAAGCCCCGAAGGGCATTATTTGTAACTATCTGAAATATCTCGGGAAATTTTGGTCGGAGTGGCAGGATTTGAACCTGCGACCCCCACGTCCCGAACGTGGTGCGCTACCAGACTGCGCTACACTCCGATCAACTGGTGGCCGGCTTATAGCCAGCGTCGCGCCGCAGCGCAACAGGGCTAAGCACCTCTTGTGTGGATTTCTCCAGAGCCTCGCCGGGGACCTGTCGCGTCGGATGCGGCCTCCTGTGAGAAGCGCTTGTCGATGGTTGCACAGAGCCGCGACGCACACTAGAACGCAGCAGCGTGTTGGGGCGTCGCCAAGTGGTAAGGCAGCGGTTTTTGGTACCGCCATTCCCAGGTTCGAATCCTGGCGCCCCAGCCATCATCCTAAGATTTTGATTTTAAACGATTTTAAATGATTGCCGTAACGGCCGGTCGTGACGCCCTTGGCTGCTAGCCTGAAGTGGCGAATGGGTTGGTAGGATCGAGACCCACAGGGGGCGAACGACATTCTCCCGCCTCAGCAGGCTCCGATTATCTCGGCTACATTCGATCGTGGAGCGCCGGATCATTTTGCCAGTACCCGCGCGTAAGCGTACTGTGTGTGAAGTAGGCGGCCTTCATTCGACGTGATGGAAGGTTGCTTGATCTCCCAATTGGGGAGGACGTTATGGGACGCAAGTTCATCGACTGCCGTGAATTCCCGAGCGACATGAATTGCTCAGTCACGATCATCGCCGACAACGAGAGCGAACTCGTGGAGGCGTCGGTGCAGCACGCCGTTGCCGTGCATGGGCATCAAGATACGCCTGAACTGCGGGACCAAATCAAAGCGGCCATCAAAGATGGCATGCCGTCTGAGAAGGCACCAAGTCGCGCCGCCTGATCGAACAAGTGCCGCCGCCATCATCTCATCCAGCAGCCGTGCCTGAGGTCTTCGGGCGAAGGAGGCTTGCTCGCCCGCATGGCCCTGCGGTCATCCAAACTGCCGCACCGCCCATAGTGCCACGCCGCTGAGTTGGTCGAGCAGGCTGAACGGTTCGCCCGCGAGATTGGCGCATGGAACGCAAAGGTTCCGACGGGGGAGCCGATCTACGTGGCCGTGAGGGCCTATGGGGACGTGGTCAGGTTGCGGGCGGACACCGCGAGAGGGGACATCTGCAAGCCAATTGGGGCGCCCATTGGCGTGCCCGGCAGGCCGTTTCCATACACGCGATGGATGGTTGAGCAGCTACGGGTTATGAGCCCGCTCCAAGTCGCGCCTTCAATTCGACTGTCGTGCGGTCGATCAGGAATTGCTGGTAGCGATAGAACATCTCCTCGCCCATCGGCGTTGCGAACGAGTTGGCGTAGCGCTGACACCGTTCGCGCAGCCTGGCCAGGCGATCCAGAATGTCCTTGATCGCGTCGCGCTCGTCCGCATCCGGCAAGGCGGGTTTCGTCGGGCGATGCAGGTCAGGTGCATGGCTGACGGCCTCCCCCGCCACGAGCCGTGCTTCGGCCTCAAGTTTTTCGCGCGCGGAATCAAGGCGCCAAAGACGAAAGCGGCTGATGCCCTTCAGCAGGTTGAAGAGCGCCGTAACGGCCATGACGAGATAGATCCAGTAGGCCGGCGACATGAGGTTCACGAGCCAGGGAAAATAGCGGTCTACGAATTCCGGTTCCCCGGTTAGAAAGAACTGCCTCGCTTCGGAGGATAGCGGGACCGCGGTCGCCGAACTCGTCGAGGTCGGCGGGTTGCTGCGCACGAAAGTCGGAAGCGCAGCCGCCAGGAGCACCAGCAATTCGATGCGGTCAGCTCTCTTCGCGCAGGCGTTGGCCAACACGAGCGTATTGACCTGCGGCACCATTTTGTCGGTCGCAGGGGCCAGGCGCATCAAGTCGTATCGGCCAGCCGGCACGCGTCCGAGCGTCAACCATGGAAAGCGGTCGGTCAAACCTCTCAAATCTCGGAGCTCGATGATGTCCAGATCATAGCGGCCGATGATCGTGCGCAGGAACTCAGCATCATTTCGCATGACATAGGCGGCAATATCGAGATTGCCCTTCGCCACAAGCTGAGCCTGTTCCTCCAGCTCGCGATAGGACGTTCGAATGTCGAGCTTCTTCAGGTCGGGATCGCCGAGCAGTTGGAGCACGAGATAGGCCGTTCCCGAATTCTCGGGGCCTATTCCGATGGAGGCGCCCCGTAGGTCGGAGAAGCTACCGAAGGGCCGATCGCGCCGGGACAGAAAGAGGAGCGACTCCGGCTCGGGCAGGCGCCCCAATAGCTCCAGTTCGGAATCGGCAGGCACTGGAGTGCCGTCCTGAACGAAGGCAAATTTCTCCGCGCAGGATTTCTGGTCTGCCATCAGGCGTTTGGCGTTCTCGATCGAACCCGCTGTCGGGATAACCTCGAGATGCCCTCGGTCGCGCCTGGCCAGCTGCGCCAGGTTCGAAGCGAGCGAATGATAGGCACCGCCTGGCGCTCCCGTCAGTATCGACGCTCGAAATGAGCCGTAGTCGCGCACCGTGCTGTAGGACAGAGCCAAGCCTGCAATGGCTGCTGATGCAACAACCAGCAATAGAACGCGCAGAACGCCCCTGCGCCGCCTCGCGAAACTAGGTTTGTCTGGTCTCGGGGAGCGAACCGGCACGGTAGATGCCTGCAATTGGGGGCACTATGATCGCGAGGTCCAGGAGATTTGCACGACATTCGCGCGCTCGCCAGTTCTATCATCATGGCCAGCCCCCCGCGCCCGTTGGAAGCGTAAATGCCGTTGTCCTTCGCTTTGCCTTCGCGGCCGGAGCCGGCTCTTCCTTCAGCCGCTATCCGTCGTTGCCCTCGCGGAGCCTGTCGAAGGGCATCCCCTCACCAGAGTTTGATGTCGAACGAGTAGCTCACGCCGAGGCCGACGGTCGTCTGGTTCGGCGATCCATAGCGGGTCACCAGGGGGCTGGATGCCGCGTCATCCCTGAGGCGGGCATATTCGACATAGCCACGGACCTCCCATTGCGGCGTCCGTTGATATCGCGCCTGCAGGCCGGCGCCGATCGAATGCAGCCCGCCCTTCGCATTGAAGAGGGGAAGCCCGGAAGCCAGCGATTGGGCCGCGTCGACAACGAAATACGGCGCGGTCGCCTTGTTGTCGGCCAACGACAGGCGCGGCCCACCGGACAGAGTCCAGCGTTCGCCGACGGGAACGACGACATCGGCGGAAAGTTCGGCCACGAAGCCCCTGTGTCCGCCGAAACCGCGGCGCGTTTCGATGCGCGTGCGGAACCAGTCCCGGGGCCAGAACTCGGCGAAGAGGCCAGCCTCGATCGTTGCGTCGACATCGCCGAGCCCGCGCAAATGTCTGGGGTAGTCGCCCGCGTCACGGGCGCTCTTGTATTTGCCGACGAGGCCGGCATGAAAGCCGCCGATGTCGATCAAGGAAAGACCGGCTCCGTCCAGAGGGGAGCGAAAGCGCGCAACCTTGCCGGCCCGGCGGATGGAGACGATCGGCAAGGGTTCGAAGCGGGAGCGGCCGGCACCTTCGAATTCAGGCAGAAGCTTGCCCTGGGCATCCAAGGTGACGGTCCAATCGCCGGGAATGGTTGGCATCTGATCGAAAAGGCCCTGCGCCCAGGCATTACCGGGAACCGTTGCGCAGATAACCGCAAGGGCAGTTGCGGCCAGGACCACGCGGCCCGGCAGATGGCGCCCAAGCGCCTCCAACGACGTCATTCATCAACCCCAATGCGCAAGTCGCGTTCGCGAGATGCTCATCTCTAGGGCTAAGCAAGTGTGGGGCGATGTCTCCGGGATTTCGGTTTGCAACAGACTGTTACAGAATGAGGCTTGCCCCAAGGGCATGCGGAGGGCCAAGGGTACTCCTCTGCCGGAGCTTTATCGCGTGGCCCGCTCGAACAGCCCTCATCTCCTGATCGTCGATGACGACGCCACGATTCTCAGGATCCTCGCGCGGTTCCTGAGCGAGCATGGGGTGCGTGTGACTCAGGCCCAGGCCGGGACGCAGATGCTCGAAGCCCTGGAAGCAGGGCGCTTCGACCTCGTCGTCCTCGATATCATGATGCCGGGAGAGGATGGGCTCAGCCTTTGCCGGCGCGTCCGTGCCACGAGCAACATCCCGATCATCCTGCTGACAGCGATGACATCCGACACGGACCGCGTCGTCGGGCTCGAACTCGGTGCCGATGATTATGTGACGAAACCCTTCAACCCGCGGGAGCTTCTGGCGCGGGTGCGGGCGGTTCTGCGACGCACGGGCGTCTCACCCACCGCTGCGCGAGATCATGTGCGGTCGACCTTCCGGTTCGCGGGATGGACGCTGGACGCGAAGCGCCGGGTCTTCCTGTCTCCTGACAATGTCCTGACCGATCTGACGAGCGGCGAGTTCGATCTGCTGCTGGCCTTCGTGGAGCATCCGCAGCGTGTTCTCAGCCGCGATCAGTTGCTCGACCTGGCCCACGGCCGGGCAAGCCAGATCTTCGATCGCAGCATCGATGTCCAAATCAGCCGGCTGCGCCGCAAGATCGAGATCAATCCGCAGGAACCACTGCTCATCAAGACCGTGCGGAGTGAGGGATATGTCATGACTGCGGATGTGGCTGCCGATGCGCCCGAAGCAACGCCATGAGGGTAAGGCTGTGGTCGCGGGTGGGCTTCGCCCCTCGTATTGCTATTGTAGTGGTCCTGACGTTCATCGGGACACAACTGCTCGGCGAGGCGCTCCGTGCGCTGGTGCCACCCTCGGATTTCGCGTTGTTCGACACGCAATGGCTTGTCGATACGACGGTCGAGGCTCAACGAACCGTGGCGGTGGCTGATGCCAGCCGGCGTGATGCGGCGCTGTCCTCGCTCAAATCGAAGGAGTGGCTCGATTTCGCGATCCGTGAACGTAGACCCGCAGCGCTGAGCGGCCCTTCGCCTGCATCGAGTGCGACGCTCCAGGCCCAGATCACCAAGAAACTGAGCGTCGATGCGGACGCTGTCGTCGTCAATATCACGCCCTATGGCAACCTGCTCAGTCAGGTCAGGACCGGTGTCGTCCTTTTGTCCGGCCTGCCGGCGCTGATGGCCAACGTCGCCGCGGATTCGGTCGAGCACTACCCGCTCGTGGCATCGGAGATCGAGATCGGCGTCCGCCTCTCGGATCAGTCCTGGCTGATCGTGACGCAGCGCGCCGGCGATCTGGCCAGCGCGCGCTACGTGCGGAACGCAGCGGACCTGATCGGCGGGGCGTTGTTTGTCGGCATGCTCTCCGTCTGGATGGCGCGCAGTCTGGTCAAGCCGCTGACGCAGCTTGCCGGAGCGGCCGAACGGCTCGGCCGGGAGCGGGCGCTGACCCCGATCGGTGACATGGACCTGCCGGAATATGCCGCGATCGCCCATGCCTTCAACGACATGCAGGCGCGCCTCACCCATTTCGTGGATGAGAGAACCACTATGCTTGCCGCGATCTCGCATGACCTGCGCACTCCGCTCACGCGGCTGCGGCTCATGGCGGAGTATGTGCGCGACAAGGACCAGCGGCAGGAGGTCCTGTCCAATATCTCCGAGATGGAAACCATGATTCAGTCGTCGCTCGCGTTCGGCAGCGACGATGCGCGGCGCGAGCCGCACAACGTGGTCGATATCGCCTCGCTCTTGATCAGCCTTTGCGACAACTCCACGGATATGGGGGGGCATGTCACCTATGTCGGCCCCGACCATGCGCAGCTGTCCTGCCAGCCCGTGGCAATGCGCCGTGCTCTGTCAAATCTCATCGACAATGGGCAGCGTTACGGAGAGCGGGTCAGCGTGACACTGCGCGACGAAGCTCAGGCGCTTGTCATTGTTCTCCAGGATGTCGGGCCAGGGATTGCGCCGGACCAGATCGAGCGCGCTTTCGTTCCGTTTCAACGCCTCGATGGATCGCGCAGCCGTGCGACCGGTGGCACCGGCCTCGGGCTCACGATTGCCCGGGACGTCATCCGGGCGCATGGCGGGGACGTTACCCTGGCGTCGGCCCAGCCGGCGGGTCTGCGGGTGACCGTGAACCTGCCAAAACCGACGATGTTGCCGTCTGTGATCTGACATGTGCTCCGCGGCACTTGCCGTCGCAGCTTGCCTGGGCGACCGCATGAAATTGGCGTTCGGCGGCTTGGAGATTGGTGCGCGCGATCCGGCTATTGTTTCTGGCCCGCGTTCACCAGCGGCGTGGTCAGTACTTCGCCGGTCGTGCTCGCCGCGTCGCTGATCGAGTCTCCGAGTTGCTCGATGCGGCCATTGAAATTGCGGCGAGTATGGGGGTCGACGATGGCGATCGGTGCTGCAATCGCAAGACCAGCCGCAGTCCCAACCGTTGCAGCGGCACCGGCGGTGACTGCCATCAGCCGGTCGCCGAGGCCGACGCGCGAATCGGTAATGGATTGGCCGGCGACGAGGCGGGTGCCGATCAGCCGCACGATCTCGGGGCTCTCCGCGAATTTGCCGTGGTTCAGCCGGTCGTCCGATCTGAGCTTGGTCAGGTCGAGCACGGTGATGCCTTCGGCAGCCAGCTCGTCGCGATAGGGTTCGGCTTCCGGGTTGATCGCGCCCAGCCGTGCCGTGCTGCCCCAGACTCGGCGGGAAACCGCCAGTGCCCGGTCGTCCTGCGAGACGAAGAGGGTGAATTTCGCGCGGCTCTTGCCGATCTCGGCGATCTGGGTCCGGAAGACATCGACATCGACGTCAGGCGAGGCGAGCATGATATTGGCGATCTTGGGTGCGATCTGGCCGTTCCGGATCGCCATCTGGCGCAACGATTCGAGTGTGAGCCAGTTGCCCATGGAATGGGCCAGGATCGAGACCTCGCCGACCGCGGGATCGCGCGCCAGCGCCTGGAGCGTGGCCTCGAGCGCATGGCGCGAATAATTCGTGCTTTCGCGGTCGTAGCCATAAGCGAAGAGCGAGCCGCGTGAGGGCCAGGTGAAGAGCAGCGGCACGACATTGGCATCGGAATCGTGGACGATCTGGGCGAAGCGATAGACCGCGTCCTCAAACCGGTTGTTGAAGCCGTGGACGAAGACGAGAACACGCCGCTTCGGGGCCTTCAGTGCTGCTGAGTGCAAGCGCGCGAAGGCGGCCGGCTGATCGAGACGGTCCACCTTCAGCGTCACGAATTCGCGCTCCGGGTCGCCAGGAAGGCGGCTTGGCCATTGGACTTCGCCAACCTTCCGGACGCGCGCGGGCGGGATCGAGACGGTGATCTCGGCGAAGGATGATTTCACGCCGCGCTCGCCGGAAAACAGGATGCCGTTATCCGGATCGGGCGAGCGCGTCGTGGCCACGAGCATGGTGACTTTGCTGGCGTCGGGTGCGCCATGCGTAACCGGTGCCAACACGCCCTGCACGTCGCCGGCGCAGCCGGCGAGCAACAACGCCAGTGCCCCAGCAGCGAATTTCATCCCATGCCGTCTCATGCAGAAGCCATCCAGGTCGCAGGGCCAGGCAGCAGAGCGATCATGGTCGCTCTGCGCGTCATTCAGCAAGGGCTTGGGGTCAGTACGGCGCGCGGGACAGGACATCGCCCCCGAAACGATCGCCGAAATTGGGCGAGCGGCGGTTCTCGCGGACATAGGCCGGCCCGCCGCCTTCGCTCGGTGCAGGGCCGGGATCGAGATAGCTGCGCTCCTGCGGCGTACGGATCGGGATTCCGGGCCCATCATTGGCCGCGACGGGCTCGCGCTGTGTACAGCCGGCGAGAGCGGCGATCAGGACGAGGGCCGCGGAGGCCCGGCGAAGGGGGGCCCTCGCGGCGCTGATTGTGGTGATGGAACCGCCGCTAGGCATCTGGATAACCCTTCGTGTGGATGAACAACCCGCCGCCGCGTGAGCGGGCGATGCCGGTCGCATAGTGTCGCTGCATCAAAGCCGGCGGCAGCAGCCGGCGTCAACGCGCCGCCGCGAGATCATGTGGACGGCGAGCGCGGCGCCGGTTGCCGATCCGGGCGTTCCGATCGGGACACGTTGTTGGCCGTGAGCCCGGAACGCTCCGGCGCGAGAGGATCTGGCGGGTGCGGCGCGCCGAACTCCACCGGCTGGATTGTCCGCATCAGAGGGGATTGATGTAGTTGGTGATCGCGATCTGCCGCAGCAGCACCTTGCGAATGACATGTGCGGCCGTGACGCGATCGGTGAAGATGGCGGCATCGCCGGCAGCACCCGCCGGAAGCTTGTCGGCAAAGGCCTGGTCGTCGAGTTTCACGCGCACAACAAAGGGGGCTGCCTGGATGGATTTCGGCGTCACCGCCGCCCCGGATGTCTGCACCTGACCTGTCGAGATCGCCTGCAACACGCTCTCGACCTTGCCGGTGAAGACCTGCCCTGGGGCGAACTTGAACGTCAGTTCGACCGGCTGGCCGGCCGCAATGTAGCGGGCATCGATCTGCTGGATCTCGACGCCGATGACCGTCTCCGCGGTGTCCACGAAGGCCATGACCGGCGCGAGCGGCAGGTTGGCGACGCGTGCGCCCTTCCGCAGCGCGACATTGGTGACGTAACCGGCGGCCGGAGCTCGAACCACCGTCTTCTCGAGGTTCCACCTGGCGCCCTCGAGTTGCGCCTTGAGCTGGTCGACCTCGGCCTGGCGTTGCTCGACATCGAAGCTGCGGCCGGACCCCGTGCTCTGCAGCTGGGTCATTTGAGCCAGGCGCTGCTGCTGCAATTGGAACTGCGCTTCCAGCGCCTTGACCTGGGCCTCGTAGGGCACGGGGTCGATCTTGAACAGCACAGCGCCCGCCTTCAACGGTGTATTCGGCTCGACAGGGACGTCGACCACCTCGCCGGCGACATCAGGGACGATGGCGACGGATTGCCGGATGGCCAGCGCCGGGCCTTGCGGCGCGCCCCAATTCATCGGGATGAAGAGGCCGATCAACAGCAGAAGCAGGACAAGGATCGGCGAGACCTTCCAGAACAGGTTGAACGGTACGATCCGCAATTTCACGAGCACGAACAGGAGAGCGAGATACACATTGAGCAGGACGACGATCATCGGGCGAGCTCCTGTGGGCGCGCGGGCGCGTCAACACGCGCGGGCACGTCGACATAGGCCCAGACCAGGACGGCAGGCCACAGCACGAAGCCCAGAAACAGCGTCACCCACCCGCCGACAGCCACGGCCTGGGCCCAGGGATGATTGCGTCGCTTGGCGATCATGCCCGGAAGCATGGCCATGAAGACGATGACGAAGACCGTGCTGCACACGAGCACGACCAGAACGATCCAGGCGAATATATCAAGCGGGCTCATGGGCCTCCGTCCACTCTCGAGCTGCACCGGCGGCCGGCAGGCCCTGACATCGAGGGTGCAGGATACTGACAACCGGCGGAAAGTCGCGCTCGAAAGTTGGTTTGCCGGTCCTGAAGCGGAGCCGGCCAAAGCCTTGGCT
>UBZM01000083.1 GCA_900470095.1 Hyphomicrobiales bacterium | reverse complement strand
GCAGCCGACGATAGCGGCCGGTTCGTCGCGGTTGCCAAGAATGACGCGCACCGCGGTCCGGCCGACGACAGCAACGATGACGACGACGAGGACAGCGGCGAGCGCGCCACCCTCTTCCAGAGCGTCTATGCCAGTGCGGTCAAGAGCCAGGTGCCGCGTGAACTCATCGACGAGTTCGTCGGCATCTTCGCGTCGAATCTCGATCTCAAGCAGCGAACGAATGTCGGCGATCGCCTCGAGATGATCTTCAGCGACGACGAGAGCGCCCCGGCCGGCCGCCGTGAGCTGCTTTATGCCGCGCTGACAGCGGAGGGAGAGACCCACCGTGTCTATCGCTATGCTTCGCCCGAGACCGGGGATGTCGACTATCTCGACGAAGAAGGGCTTTCACTGCGAAAACTCCTGATGCGCCGACCGGTCCAGATCGGACGCATGAGCTCGCCCTTCGGCATGCGCCGTCACCCGATCCTGCGCTATTCACGCCTTCACAGCGGCGTCGACTGGGCCTCGCCCCGTGGCACGCCGATCATGGCTGCCGGTGACGGGAAGGTTGTGGCTGCCGGCCCGCATGCCGGCTACGGCAACCGCGTCGAGATCGAGCACGCGAATGGTTACGCCACCGCTTACAACCACATGGCCAATATCGGCTCGCAGATCAAACCGGGAGCCGCCGTCCGCATGGGCGAGATCATCGGCACCGTCGGGACGACGGGCCTCTCGACCGGACCTCACGTCCATTATGAGGTAACGATCAACAACCACTTCGTCGATCCGATGAAGGTCAAGCTGCCGAGCAACCACAGTCTGGGCGGCGCGGCGCTAAGTGAGTTCAAGGACCACCAGCGCCAGATCGAGAAGCTGCGGCAGCCCGGGCCGGCCGCCACCGTCGCAGTGCAGAACGGACGTGCTGGCTAAAGCATCGCCCCGCACAGTGGATTGCGGCTTGCAGGAAGCCGATGCGAACACAGAAGGCCAGATGATCGGATCGGAGACGAGATCCGATCATCTAATCGCGCCTGTTCTGCGGTGGGGCGTTCAGAGCAATGTGCCGCTCAGGATCATCGCGGCCACCCCGAAATAGATCATCAGGCCGGTGACATCGACCAATGTCGCGACAAAGGGTGCCGAAGCACTCGCTGGGTCGAAACCCAGGCGCTTGAGGATGAAGGGCAGCATCGAACCGGTCAGCGAGCCGAAGGTGACGATACCGAGCAGAGCCACGCCGACCGTCGCCGCGATCAGGGCCCAGTGCTCGCCATAGTCGTACAAACCGAGCTTCTGCCAGACGATGACGCGCACGACACCGATAGCGCCGAGGATGGCGCCAAGCGTCAGGCCGGTCGGAATTTCACGCAGCGCCACCCGCCACCAGTCACTCAGCTTGATCTCGCGCAACGCCAGCGCCCGGATCAGCAGGGACGTGGCCTGCGACCCGGAATTGCCACCCGAGCTCATGATGAGCGGGATGAACAGGGTCAGCACGATTGCCCTTTCGAGCTGGCCCTCGAAATGCTGCATCACCGAGGCCGTCAGCATCTCGCCAACCAGCAGGATGCTGAGCCAACCAGCGCGCTTGCGGATCATCCGGCCAAAGCTGATCTCGTTGTAGGGCTCGTCGAGCGCCTCCATGCCGCCCAGCTTCTGCACGTCCTCCGTCGTCTCCGCGATCATCGCATCGATGACGTCGTCGACCGTGACGATGCCGATGACGCGGTCGCCCGCATCGATGACGGGAACGGCAAGGAGATCGTATTTCGTGAACAGCCGCGCGACATCTTCCCGGTCCACCTCCGGCGTCACGCTGATCGGCTTCATCTCGGGCACGACAGAGGCGACGAGCGCCTGCGGATCGCCGCTGATCAGCCGGCGCAGCGAAACGGCCCGGACCAGCTTCCCGGTCGCGGGATCGAGGACATAGATGGCATAGATCGTCTCGCGCGTACGCTCGACATGCCGGATGTAGTCGAGCGTGCGCGCGACAGTCCAGTCGGCCGGCACGCTGACGAATTCCGTCGTCATGATCGAGCCCGCGCTTTGCTCGGGATAGGCGAGCAGGCGGTTCAACGTCGCGCGCGTGTCGTGGTCGACGCGACCGAGCAGGCGCAGACGCAGCGGCTCGTCGAACTCCGGGACCACGTCTGCGACGCGGTCCGCCGACATGGCAGACAGGAACTGCGCCGCGCGCACTTCCGGCATCAGGCCAAGCGCTTCGGAGGCCACCGTCAGCTCCGGCTGGTCCAGGACCTCGACAGCCCGTTCGAACGGCAAGGCAAGGAGCACGGCCGCAGCCGTTTCCACGTCCTGGTCGTTCAGGGTTTCGACAATGTCGGCGATATGGTCCCGCGCCAGCGTCTGGGCGAGAGTGGCTGCGAGAAGATCTCGCTCCGGTGCGGTGGCAACGGCGTTCATAGCTCTTATCCTTTGATCGGCCGTCATGGCCGATCGCAGGCGAGCCGGTTTCCCCGGTCAGGCGCGCGAAGCGGCGTCAGACGGCATCGACTGTCGACTGGGACTGTCGGTTGGCATTGGGTCGGGGTTCCTGTGAAACTGCCGCCGGAAGGCTTGCAGCGAGGCGGAGATGCACCCGAAGGCTCATCGCGTCAACCCCCAACTCCGTGACCGGAACGCGTGTACGGGAACGCGCGTCCATCTTGGCGGGAACGAGCCGATCACGCCGGTTGGCGGTTCAGTGCGGGCCCTCTAAGGTCGGGGCACGCAACGACGAGGGCAACATGGAATTCGCGCTGAGCGACGAGGAAGGACTGATCCGCGAAGCCGCGCGGAAAATCGCGTCCGACCGGCTGGCGCCGCTGGCCGAAGCTCTCGATCGCGGCGAAGGTCGCAACGAATTCCTGGCCAATCTGAAGACCCTCGCCGAAAACGGTTTCATGGCGCTCAATGTCCGCGGCGAGTTCGGCGGCAGCGAGGCTGGCACGGTCGCCTTCGCGCTGACGCTGGAGGAACTCGCGGCCGCCTGCGCCTCGACCGCCGTCACGACCTCGGTGACCAACATGGTCGGAGAGGTCATCCAGGCGGTCGGCTCGGCCGAGCACAAGACAACCTATCTGCCGAAGCTCGCTGACGGTACGTATGCGGCCGGCGCCTTCTGCCTGACCGAAGCCGGAGCCGGCTCGGACCCCGCGGGGATGCGGATGCGAGCGCGCCGCGACGGCGACGGCTATGTCCTCGACGGCCAGAAGATCTTCATCACCAGCGGTGAATATGCCGGCCTCTTCGTCGTCTGGGCCGTGACCGACCCGAATGCGCCGAAGGGCAAGGGCATCTCGGTCTTCCTGGTTCCGGCCGACACGCCTGGCGTCAGCGTCGGCAAGGCCGAGAAGAAGATGGGACAGACCGGCTCGGCCACGAACACCATCCATTTCGAGGGTGCACGCATCCCGGCCTCGAGCCTGATGGGTCGGGAGAATGACGGCTTCCGGGTCGCGGTCGGCGAGCTGGCCGGCGGGCGCATCGGCGTCGCCGCCGTTTCGCTCGGCATCGCGCGTGCGGCCATGGAGGCCGCGAAATCCTACGCCAAGGAGCGACAGCAATTCGGCCAGGCGCTCAGCGACTTCCAGGGTCTGCAATGGATGATCGCCGACCGCGAGCTCGATCTGCATGCTTCGCGGCTGCTGATCCTCGACGCCGCCGCCCGGAAGGATCGCGGTGAGCCTTTCGCCCGGGAAGCCTCGATGGCCAAGCTCTTCGCCTCGGAAGCGGCGCATCGCTGCACTGACACGGCTATCCAGATCCATGGCGGCGCCGGCTATTGCCGCGACTTCCCCGTCGAACGCTATGCCCGCGATGCCCGCATCACCCGCATCTATGAAGGCACCTCCGAAATCCAGCGCCTGATCATCGCCCGCGAGACCTTGCGCCAGACCGTCTGACCACCCCCAACCTGAAAGCCTGCCTTATGACCCTGACGATCTACGGGTGCTATCGTTCGCGCGCGACGCGCAATATCTGGCTCGCCAACGAGCTCGGCCTCGCCTTCAAGCACGTGCCTGTGATCCAGGCCGGCCGGGTGCCTGATCCCAAGGCGGCTGACGCGCCGGTCCATACCCGCAGCGCCGAATTCCTGAAGGTGAACCCCAACGGGCATATTCCGTCGATCGACGACGACGGCTTCGTGCTGCATGAATCGCTCGCGATCAACCTCTATCTCGCCCGCAAGCATGGCGGGCCGCTGGCGCCGAAGGACGTCGGGGAAGAGGGACTTGCGGCGATGTGGTCGCTCTGGGCCGCGACCGAATGCGAGACCAACGCGCTCAACACGCTCTATCACCGCATTGCCAAGCCGCCGGCGGAACGCGACGCCAAGCTGGCCGACGCCGCGGCCGAGGCCCTGCGCGCGCCGCTGGCCGTGCTCGATGATGCCCTCGCCAATGACGGCTATCTCGTTGGCGGTCGCTTCACCGTCGTCGACATCAATGTCTCCGAAGTCATTCGCTATGCCCAGGCCGGCGCACCCGAGCTGTTCGCCGCCGTCCCGCATGTGAAGGCCTGGCTCGAAGCCTGCCAGGGCCGCCCTGCTTTCAAGGCGATGTGGCAGGCACGGGACGCCGAGGCGGCCTGATCAGAAAGCGGGTGGCGGCCCGCCTGACTTCACCCTAGCGATCCTGCAACCGCGTTTCAGGATCGCGTCAAGGACCGAGCCCATGGCCCCCACC
>UBZM01000086.1 GCA_900470095.1 Hyphomicrobiales bacterium | reverse complement strand
CCGTCATGGCCGCCACCCTTGCCGTGGTGATCTCCGTCATGGCTGCCGTGGTGATGGCCGCCCTTGCCGTGGTGACCTCCATCGTGGCCGCCGTCGTGATCGCCACTCCCGCCAGAGCCGCCACTACCGCCGGAGCCACCGCTTCCGCCAGAACCGCCGCTCCCGCCGGAGCCGCTGCTCCCGCCAGAACCACTGCCCCCGCCCGAGCCGCCGCTACCGCTGGAATTGCTGCCGCTGCCAGCGCCTGAGCCGCTGCTCGCAGCGCTGGCTACGCCGCCAGCAGCATTGCCGCTATCGCCGCTGTTGCCGTTGCCTGCCGGATCTCCGGCGCTCCCCGGTGTTCCCGACGACAGTGATCCCGTTGTGAGAGGGGGGCAGGCCCAATACTCTGCGCCGCCCTGCTGGTAGAGGGCACATGCCGGATTGGGCGCGCGTGTCCGGCGACCATTGGGAGTGACGGTGCTGTAATACTGCACGCCGCCAGATGGGGCACCCGGGAGGGGAGCATTCTGCGCGTATGAAAATGTCGATGTTGTCGCAAGAAGACTTGCAATGAATATGCTCGATTTGAAATGGTTCATAGCAATACCTCCCATCCTGAAGCGATTTTCAGCGCCAGGACGTTGCATGATTGCTTTGGTGTATTGTTGTGGAGTTCAGTTTCTCGATTTTGTATCGTTCTCAATCATAATGAAATTTCGATGTTTTGCTCAATCTGGCTTTTACGCTAGGCCGCTTCCCCCTGCGGCTGATTTGAACGCAGCCGGGCTGGGCTCCCCCGATCCTCCGAAGGGCGAGATGCTCCTTGCCGCCTGCGCGAGAGCGCAGCATCGGGCATTCACCGGCCGCAGGGCCGGCTGGGCTCGAAAGAGGTAGTTCGCTCCTGCACGCAGAGCATCGCTATGCGCGAGCGCGGACAAATTGACGGTGCTGCGATGACCAGATGGGCCGACATCGTCATATCGCGCTCAAGTCGTGCGAAAAGGAGAGCAGGAGGCGCCGGACGAAATTGGCTGGGAATTTCATCGGAACTTACGGTTCCCATGGCGGCAGTTCGGTGCTATCTCGTTGCGCGTCGCACGTGGCCGTCGAGGAGCGTGTGCGATCGTTTCGCGAGTGATTTGATGCACTTGCAGACAGTCGGGGTATAGCGCAGCCCGGTAGCGCATCTGCTTTGGGAGCAGAGGGTCCCAGGTTCGAATCCTGGTGCCCCGACCATTCTCGAAATCGCCTGGCCCGCTATCGCGGGCCAATGGAATGACGAGCTGACGGCCGAGCCAGAGCATGACCGCACGCATTTATCGCCCAGCCCGCAATGCCATGCAGTCCGGCACGGCAAAGACCGAGCGCTGGCTGCTGGAATACGAGCCGGAGCAGCCGCGCCAGATTGAGCCGCTGATGGGTTGGACATCCTCTGCCGACATGAAGAGCCAGGTGAAGCTCTGGTTCGACACCGAGGACGAGGCGGTGGCCTATGCCACGCGCAACGGCATCGCCTACCGGGTGGAGCAGCCGCATGTGCCGAAGCGTCGCGGTATGGCCTATTCGGATAACTTCAAGTTCAATCGTGTCGGGCAGTGGACCCACTGACCAACCATTTGGCGCCCGATCGGGCGCTTTCGACTACGGGCCCGTAGCTCAGTTGGATAGAGCAGCAGCCTTCTAAGCTGCTGGTCGCAGGTTCGAATCCTGCCGGGCTCGCCACTCCTTATCGATCGCAGGCGCGGGACGCGCTGAGATCCACCAAGAATTGCGCAGACTGGATCCCCGTGATGAGCGATGTGAAGGACAGCAACGGCA
The DNA here is from genome assembly GCA_900470095.1 of Hyphomicrobiales bacterium. Classification (GTDB taxonomy): domain Bacteria; phylum Pseudomonadota; class Alphaproteobacteria; order Rhizobiales; family Beijerinckiaceae; genus Allobosea. The sequence continues at coordinate 11,904 of UBZM01000086.1, read as the reverse complement.
ATGTCCTGAAGGACGGCGATTCCGTGACCCTGATCAAGGATCTCAAGGTGAAGGGGACCTCCGTCACCTTGAAACGCGGCACTCTGGTCAAGAACATCCGCCTGACCGGCAGCGAGGATGAGATCGAGTGCAACGCCGAAAAGGTGAAGGGACTCGTGCTCAGAACGGAATTCCTGAAGAAGGCCTGACGCTGGCCCGAAGGGTTCAACCTTCTTTTCCGCGTTTCCTAATCTCCGGATCTTCGCCCCATTCCGCAGGGCATCGTTGCCATAGTCCGTGCAGCCGCCGGCATCGACAGCCCCGACCCATCGCGGGTCGAAGATCATTCGGCCGATGAGGACGAAAGGCTGCGAAAGGGCGGGGCAAGCAGCCAGAGCCCGATGCAGAGTGCTGCCAGGGAAGCCTGGCCGCAACTGCTCCTCCTGGATCGCGGTCGCGGCGCCCGCAAGGGATATCCTGCGTTTGGCTTGCAGCAGGGGAGGTGGCGTCGTAAACGGCGTGCGTCGCCGGGACGCGGGCCGTTTTGCCTTGATCGCGCCCGAAAGCCCCGCCATGCCGGCGGCGCCCTGGGTCGATACTTGGCCTTGCGACATTCATGCCTGCGATGAACGCGACCTGGCCGGTCGCGAGGATGGACAATGCTTTCGCTCCGGCCCGTGTTTGACCGTATCTCCACCTTCGCATCGGCCAGCCATTGGCGCGCCTGCGCCTTCCTGCTTCTGCTCTCCCTTGCTGCGTTCCTGCCGGGGTTCACGAGCCTCCAGCCGCTCGATCGCGACGAACCGCGCTTCGCCCAGGCGAGCAAGCAGATGCTCGAGAGTGGCGATTTCGTCGATATCCGCTTCCAGCAGGAGGCACGGCACAAGAAGCCGGTCGGGATCTATTGGCTGCAGAGTGCGGCTGTCACCGCTGGCGAGGCGCTGGGTGTCCAGGACCCTCGCCATCAGATCTGGCTCTATCGCGTGCCGTCGCTCATCGGCGCGGTTGCCACGGTGCTGCTGACCTATTGGGCGCTGCTCGCCTTCTTCAGCCCGGGCGTGGCGCTGCTCGGCGGGGCTCTGATGGCCGCTGCGGTGTTGCTCGGCGTCGAAGCCCGGATCGCCAAGACCGACGCGGTGCTCGCAGCCTGCGCGGTGGCGACGATGGGGGCATTGGCGCGCGCGTGGCTGGATTGGACCCGATCGCTCGCTTTCGTGCCGGATCGCCGGAACTGGCTGGTTTTCTGGGGCGCGACGGCGATTGCCCTGCTGATCAAGGGGCCGATCGTGCCGATGGTCTGGGGGCTCGCCACCATCGTGCTATGTATCCGCGAGCGCTCCTGGCGTTGGTTCTCATCGTTGCGTCCGTCCTGGGGGCTGCTGCTTTGCCTGCTCGTCGTGCTGCCCTGGTTCCTGGCGATCGCCTGGAAGACCGGCGGCAGCTTCTTCACGGCCAGCGTCGGCAACGACATGCTGGGCAAGGTCGCGGAGGGGCAGGAGAAGCACTGGGGGCCGCCCGGACTCTATCTACTGATCTTCTTCGGCACCTATTGGCCGGCCGCTGCTTTCGCGGCGATGGCGATTCCCTTCGCCTGGATGCGTCGCCGCGAGCCGCAGATCATCTTCCTGCTGGCCTGGATCGTGCCGTCCTGGATCGTCTTCGAGGCGGTGCCGACCAAGCTGCCGCATTACGTTCTGCCGCTCTATCCGGCGGTCACGGCGCTGTTGCTGCTGGCGATGGTCAATGGCGGCATCGATCGCCTTCGGCGTGGCGCGACGGCGACTGCGGCGTTGGTTCTCCTGGTCCCGACGGCGCTTGTCGGCGTCATCATCTATGCCAATTGGACGCTGGATCGCACCGTACCCTATCTCGCGCTTCCGGTTTTCGCCCTGGCGTTGTTCGTGGCCTGGCGCGTCGTCATGGCGTTCCGACGAGGTGATCTGGAGGGGGCGCTCTGGCGCTGCGTCCTCGCGAGCCTCCTGCTCTCGATCGGCGTCTACGGCTTTGCGATCGAGAGCCTGCGTTCGCTCAAGCTCTCGCCCCGTCTGGCGGAAGCCGTCCGGGCGGTAGGCTGTGCCGATCCCGCAGTGATGACCGTCGGTTATCGCGAGCCGAGCCTCGTCTTCCTGACCGGGACCGATCTTGCCATGGGGGCGAACGGTGCGGCAGCTGCCGACTTCCTGAAACAGCCCGGCTGTCGGATCGCGCTCGTCGAGAAACGTTTCGAAGCGGAGTTCCGGGCCGGCGTCGCTGCTGCCGGGATCACGCCACGTCTCGTCACCTCGATTCCTGGCTTTAATCTCAATGGCGGCAAGCGGCTCGAGATGGCCGTTTTCGCGCGACAGTGAAACCTGCTTGCCCTGTTTGCGCGCTTGACGCAGTTTGCGCGCCGTTTTCCCGGATGAAGCTTTCGTGACCGAGACCCAACCCATCGCCTTGCCGCAACTCAGCGTTGTCGTGCCCGTTCGCAACGAAGTCGGCAATATCGGGCCGTTGCTGGCCGACATTGAGGCTGCTTGCCAAACGGTCGGCGCCTTCGAGGTGATCTATGTCAATGACGGTTCGACCGATGGCACAGCGGCCGCGCTGAGCGAGCTCGGCGCGACGCGCCCCTGGCTGCGTGCGATCCGCCACGAACAATCCTGCGGGCAGAGCGCGGCAGTCCGCACCGGTGTCCGCCACGCCCGGGCGCCGGTCGTGGTGACGCTGGATGGCGATGGCCAGAACGACCCGGCTTTCATTCCCGCAATGGTCGAGGCCCTGCACAAAGCCGGATTGCAGGCCGGGCTCGTTCAGGGCCAGCGGGTCGGACGCAAGGATACCGGTTTCAAGAAATGGCAATCGCGCATCGCCAACGGTGTCCGAGGCCGCATTCTCAAGGACGGCACCCGCGACACGGGTTGCGGGCTGAAATGCTTTCGCCGCGAAGCTTATCTCGCCTTGCCCTATTTCGATGCGCTGCACCGATTCATGCCGGCCTTGATGGTGCGGGAGGGCTACCAGGTGACGCATGTCGATGTGCGCGATCGCTCGCGCCTGACCGGTGTCTCCAATTATGGCTTCTTCGACCGGCTCTGGGTCGGTATTCTTGATCTCGCCGGCGTCTGGTGGCTGATCCGCCGTCGCAAGCGCGTGCCGCAGATCGTGCCGGAGACGCTCTGATGCTGATCGACCTTCAGCAAATGATCGGCGAATATTTTCACGACGTCTTCGTGAACAATATCGACTGGTGGGTTCTGCTCGGCGTCGTGGCGCAGGCGCTCTTCACGATGCGTTTCGTGGTGCAGTGGCTGGCCAGCGAGAAGGCGAAGCGGTCGGTCGTGCCGATGACCTTCTGGTGGTTCTCGATCGGCGGCGGAGCCCTGCTGCTGGTCTATGCGCTTTACCGCCGTGACCCGGTCTTCATTCTCGGGCAGGGCTTCGGACTGTTCGTCTACTGCCGCAACCTGCAATTCGTCCTGCGCGCCAGGGCGAGGGGCGAGGATACGAACGCCGGTCCGGGCTAACGCATCGGCCCGAAGAGTGCGTTGCGGTCTTCGGGCCGATGGTCTCATCGACTTCGAAATCACTGGCTGCGAAGCCGTATCGCGCCATCATGGCGCGGTGCCAATCGCTGCCGATCAGCCCGTCGAGAGCCTGATTGAACCGGGTCCGCAGATCCGCCTGCGATTTGGCAAAGGCAAAGGCGCCCTTTGCGGGTTCTCTGTCCTTCGCTTCGGCGGCCACCGGCACGATGGCAAGGGCGGGATCGGGAGTGTGACCGAGGAAGCCACGATGCGCCATGGCGACGCTGGCATAGGCCTCCGCCCGTCGATCCCTGACCGCCTGCACGGCGTCTTGCTGGGTTGCAACACGCAAGACGCGGTCTCGCGGGATACCGGCCGCGAGACCCGACTGTTCCTGGACCTGGTCGGCGACCACAACGAGGCGGGCGCTTCCATCCTGCGCCAGCGCCTCGTAACTGCAGAACCGATCTTCATCACCGCGCCTGACGAGCAGTCCGTCGCTCAGCGCCCAGACCGGCCGGCTGAAATCGACGCTTCTCTGCCGCTCCGGCGTGAAGAAGAGCGGCGTGGTGATTGTCCGGCGCCCATCGACAAGCCCCGGCAGCAACTCGGAGAAGCTGGTCAGGCGCATCTCGACCGAGACGATCCCGATCGCCCGCGAGGCCGCCGTCACCAGCTCGACATCGCTGCCGAGCGCGCCGCCATCGGGGCCAGGCCAGCAGAAGGGCGGCTCATCGAGATAGGCGAAGATGATCGCCTCGCGCGTTGCCGCCCTGGCCCTTGGAATCACGCCGCTGCCCTGAGACGGGCAAAACCGGCATCGAGGTCGTCCTTGAGGTCTTCGAGATCCTCCAGTCCGATATGGAAGCGGATGGTCGGTCCCTTGAAATCAGGCTCCGTTGCCGTGCGATAGCCCTTGCAGTCGAAGGGGAGGGCGAGGCTTTCATAGCCGCCCCAGGAGGCCCCCATCCCGAACAGGGTAAGCCCGTCGAGCATTGCGCCGACAGCCTTCTGCGCCACCGGCTTCAACTCGATTGCGAACAGGGAGGAGGCGCCGGTGAAATCGCGCTTCCACAGATCGTGGCCCGGATCGTTCGGCAGGGCAGGATGCATCACGCGCGCCACCTCGGGGCGGGCGGCGAACCAATTGGCCATCTCGATACCCGCAGGCATCTGTTCCTTCAGGCGGATATGCATCGTGCGGATGCCGCGCAGCGTGAGGAATGCATCCTCGGGCGCGATGATCACGCCGAGCAGTTCCCAGGTCTCGCGCAACTGCCTGTAGAGTTCGGGGGTACGGGCCGAGATCGTGCCGATCAGCACGTCGGAATGGCCGGCATAATATTTCGTGCCGGCCTGGATCGAGAGATCGACCCCGAATTTATGCGAATCGAAGAACAGCGGTGTCGCCCAAGTGTTGTCCATCAGCACCAGGATGTCGCTGGCATGGGCAGCAGTGACGATGGCCGGGATGTCCTGCATCTCGAAGGTCTGCGAGCCCGGAGCCTCGGTCCAGACCGCCCTGGTATTCGGCTTGAACAGCTTTGCGATGTCGGCGCCGGCCGCCGGGTCATAATAGGTGACCTCGACGCCCATGCGCGGCAGGACCTTGTCGCAGAAATGACGCGTCGGCCGATAGACGCTGTCAGTGACCAGGAAGTGATCGCCGGAGGACAGGGTCGCGAGCATGGGCAGGGTGCAGGCGAGCAGGCCTGATGGGCAGACGACGGTTCCCGCGCCGCCTTCCATGGTGTTGAGCGCGGCGATCAGCGCATCGATCGTCGGATTCCCTTGCGTGCCATAGGTGTAGCGGGCCTTGCGGGCCAGGAAATCCTCCATGTTCGGGTAGATCACGGTCGAGCCGCGCACGATCGGCGGATTGACGAAGCCGTAGCTGTCGGCGGGGTCCCGGCCGGCAAGGGCGAGGCGGGTCTTTTCGCGAAGCTGCGCGAACGCGGAAGGAGACAGTTTTTTCATGGAGCCGGCGCTGGAGGGAGGTCCTGATCGAGGCAGTCAGGCTTGACCACATTTTGAAAGTCGCATGTGATGCAAGGGGTGGATAGATGCGTTCCAGGAAAGGGTCCCTTGCTTGACGCACATGCGCTGCTCTGGCAATCGACGCAGGGGAACGTCGCTCAATATATGGGCAACAAGTGGGGCGCGCACTCCCACTGGCGACGCAACTGAAGACTGCCCGCTGGCTGCGGCCAGCCGGGAGACCTCAACGGGAGAGAGTTCGATGAAAAAGTTCATGGCAGTTGCGATCGCGGGGCTGGGCCTCGCGATGACCGCTACGGTGGCAACGGCCCAGGCGCCCGCGACGCTGGCGCAGGTCAAGTCCCGCGGCATCCTCAACTGCGGCTCGAATACCGGTCTTGCTGGCTTCGGCGTGCCGGACGCTCAGGGCAACTGGCAGGGCCTCGATGTCGATTACTGCCGCGCGATTTCGGCCGCGATCTTCAATGACCCGACCAAGGTCAAGTTCATTCCGCTGTCTGCCAAGGACCGTTTCACGGCTCTGCAGTCCGGCGAAGTCGACGTGCTCGTGCGCAACTCGACCTGGACGATGTCGCGCGACACCGCGCTCGGCCTGCTCTTCACCGGCGTGAACTATTACGACGGCCAGGGCTTCATGGTCCGCAAGAAGCTCGGCGTCACCTCGGCTCTTCAGCTCTCCGGCGCGTCGGTGTGCACCCAGCAGGGCACCACGACCGAGCTCAATCTCGCGGACTTCTTCCGCGCCAACAACTTGAAGTATGAAGTCGTCGCCTTCGCCTCCTCGGACGAGACGGTCAAGGCTTATGACGCTGGCCGCTGCGATGCGTTCACCACGGATGCGTCTGGCCTCTATGCCGAGCGCCTGAAGCTCACTGCGCCCGATGATCACATGGTTCTGCCCGAGATCATCTCCAAGGAGCCGCTCGGACCGGCAACCCGCAACACCGACGCCCAATGGTTCAATCTGGTGAAGTGGGTGCATTTCGCCATGCTGAACGCGGAAGAGCTCGGCGTGACCAAGGCGAATGTCGACGAGATGCTGAAGTCCTCCAACCCCGAGATCAAGCGTCTGCTCGGAACCGAGGGCAAGTTCGGCGAAGCCATCGGCCTGACGCCCGATTGGGCCTATCGGATCGTCAAGCAGGTCGGCAATTACGGCGAATCCTTCGAGAAGAACGTCGGCCAGGGCTCGCTCCTCAAGATCGCCCGTGGCCAGAACGGCCTCTGGACCAAGGGCGGCCTGCAATACGCTCCGCCGGTTCGCTGAGCGCCGCTAGACATGCGGGCCTCGGCATCAGCCGAGGCCCGCTCTAAAGCGCCGTCCATGCCATGAAGCCTGCGACAAACGGCATAATATCTGGCTCCCAGCCGACAAGATGATCGAGAGCGGGACGAACCTGCTTCGGAACCTGGGAGTACACAGATGAATCGGACCGTAACTGCGGTTGTGGCCACAGGCCTCATGCTCTGCACGGCGGGCGCCGCTCAGGCGCAAACCACCACCTTGGCGCAGGTCAAGAATCGCGGGCAGCTGAATTGCGGCGTCAGCCCGGGCTTGGCCGGTTTCGGTGTCCCGGACGCTCAGGGGAAATGGACAGGCCTGGACGTCGATCTGTGCCGGGCGATCGCTGCGGCGATCTTCAACGATCCGAGCAAAGTCAAATACGTGCCGCTCTCGTCTAAGGATCGGTTCACGGCCCTGCAAGCAGGCGAGGTTGACCTGCTTTCACGGACCAGCACCTGGACGATGTCTCGCGATACCGCGCTTGGCCTGAGCTTTTCGACGGTGAACTACTATGACGGACAGGCTTTCATGGTCCGCAAGAAGCTCGGCGTCGATTCGGCGCTGAAGCTGGGTGGCGCTTCGATCTGCACCCAGCAGGGCACCACGACCGAACTGAATCTGGCGGATTTCTTTCGCATCAACAACATAAAGTACGAGGTGGTGGCCTTCAACACAGGTGACGAGACGATCAAGGCCTATGAAGCAGGTCGCTGCGACGCTTTCAGCGACGATTCCTCGGCTCTCTATGCGCAACGGCTGAAATTCGAGGCGCCCGACGAACATATCGTGCTTCCGGAGATCATCTCCAAGGAGCCATTGGGCCCGGTCGTGCGCAGCAGCGACACGCAGTGGTTCAACCTGGTGAAATGGAGTCATTTCGCCATGCTCAATGCGGAGGAACTCGGTATCACCAAGGCCAATGCCGATGAGCAGGTGAAATCGACCAATCCGGAGGTTCGGCGGTTGCTTGGGGTCGAGGGCAAGTTTGGAGAAGCGATCGGCCTCAGCGCGGATTGGGCCTATCGGATCGTCAAGCAGGTCGGCAACTACGGCGAGTCCTTTGAGGCGAATGTCGGATCAGGATCGATCCTGAAAATCGCCCGCGGAAAGAATGCATTGTGGACCAAGGGCGGACTGCAATACGCTCCCCCGGTGCGTTGAACAAAAGACGAGGCGGGGGCATTCTTGCCTCCGCCTAATCGACTGATGCTGAAGACGGAGGCGCGCTGAAAGGACGTACGGTCGGACCCAAAAATCTGGTCCGAGACTTGCAAGGTTCGAGAACGGGAAAAACCCGTTCCGGCAACAGGGGACATAATAATGAACAGGTTTGTCAGTGCAGCGCTCGCCGTCGCAGCAACCGCTGCTTTCGCGGGCGGAGCGCAGGCCCAAACGGGGCTGCTGGCTCAGGTGAAGAGCCGGGGGCAATTGATTTGCGGTGTCGGCCCTGGCCTTGCGGGCTTCGGTATCCCTGATGCTCAGGGCAATTGGAGCGGCCTCGACGTCGATCTCTGCCGCGCCATTTCGGCTGCTGTCTTCAATGATCCGGCCAAGGTCAAATTCATCCCGCTTTCGTCGAAGGACCGCTTCACTGCCCTGCAGTCCGGCGAGGTCGACCTGCTCTCGCGCAACACGACCTGGACGATGTCGCGCGACACGTCGCTCGGCCTGAACTTCGCGGGCGTGAACTACTATGACGGGCAGGGCTTCATGGTCCGCAAGAAGCTCGGAATCGATTCAGCCCTGAAGCTGGCGGGCGCCTCCGTCTGCACCCAGCAGGGCACGACGACGGAACTCAATCTCGCGGACTTCTTCCGTGCCAACAAACTGAAATACGAGGTCGTCGCCTTTGCGAGCGCCGACGAGACGATCAAGGCTTATGAATCGGGCCGCTGCGACGCCTTCACGACCGATGCATCCGGCCTCTATGCCGAGCGCCTGAAACTCGGGGTCCCGACCGACCATATCGTCCTGCCGGAAATCATCTCCAAGGAACCGCTCGGCCCCGTCGTGCGCCATGGCGACGATACCTGGCTCGATATCGTCAAGTGGACCCATTTCGCCATGCTGAACGCCGAGGAGCTCGGCGTTACCAAGACCAATCTCGACGAGATGCTCAAATCCGAGAACCCGGAGATCAAGCGCTTGCTCGGCACCGAAGGCAAGTTCGGCGAGGCTGTCGGCCTGAGCAATGACTGGGTCGTCCGCATCGTCAAGCATGTCGGAAACTACGGTGAATCCTTCGAACGGAACGTCGGCGCCAACTCGCTGTTGAAGATCGCTCGTGGCCAGAATGCGCTCTGGACCAAGGGCGGCCTGCAATACGCGCCGCCGATCCGCTGATATCCGCGCTGCGCGGCGCCCGCCGCGCAGCGCCCGCTACCGCCGAACGGCACGGACAAGAAGACGGCAGGCGACGCTCGAGGCGGGCATCGCCGGACCACCGGCCGCCACCCAAGAACAAGAAGGGCGTGACACGTGACGACCATACCGACGGAGCCGGTCCAACCGGGCAAGGCCTCACTGCTCTACGATCCGAAGATTCGAGGCTATGTCTATCAGCTTGCCCTCTTGGCCGTCGTCGGGTTCCTCATCTACTCGGCCGCCTCCAATGCCATCGAGAACCTCCGGGCGCAGAAGATCGCCTCGGGCTTCGGCTTCTGGCACAACGCCGCCGGCTTCGACGTCAACCAGAAGCTGATCCCCTTCAGCGCCTCGGGCTCGACCTATGGGCAGGCCTTCTGGGTTGGCCTGCTGAATACCCTGCTCGTCGCCTCGATCGGTATCGTGCTGGCGACCTTCCTCGGCTTCTTCGTCGGTGTGGCGCGCCTGTCCAGCAACTGGATCCTCGCCAAGATCGCCATGGTCTATGTCGAGGTCATCCGGAACCTGCCGCTGCTGCTGCAGCTGTTCTTCTGGTACAACGCGGTGCTCAAACCACTGCCGAACCCGCGCCAGTCGATCGAACTTCCGGCCGGCATCCTGCTCAATAACCGCGGCCTCTATCTGCCCGATCCGCAACTCGAGCCCGGCGGCAGCCTGATCGTCCTGACCTTCCTGCTTGGCCTCGTCGGCGCGATCACCTTCCGCTATTGGGCCCGCAAGCAGCAGGAGGCGACCGGCAAGCAGTACCCGGTTGGCTGGATCGCACTCGGTCTCGTCGTCGTGCTGCCCTTCTTCGTCTATCTCCTGATGGGCCGGCCGATCACTTTCATCTATCCCGAGCTCGCCGGCTTCAACCTGCGCGGCGGCATCCAGATCTTCCCGGAATTCGTTGCTCTGCTGGTCGGCTTGACGACCTACACCGCAGCCTTCATTGCCGAGGTCGTCCGTGCAGGCATTCTCGCCGTCTCCAAGGGACAGTCGGAAGCCGCCCATGCGCTCGGCCTGCGGCCGGGGGCGACGCTGAAACTGGTGGTGATCCCACAGGCGATGCGTGTGATCATCCCGCCGCTGACCTCGAATTATCTGAATTTGACGAAGAACTCGTCACTGGCGGTGGCCATCGGCTATCCCGATCTCGTCCAGGTCTTCACCGGCACGGTGCTGAACCAGACGGGGCAGGCGGTCGAGGTCGTTGCCATCACCATGGCGGTTTATTTGACGATCTCTCTCGTCACCTCGCTGTTCATGAATATCTACAACAAGCGCATGGCGCTGGTGGAACGGTGAGGGCGCCCCGATGACCGATGCAACCACCGAGAACGCCGCCTTCTTCGTCCGCCGCGAAACCCTCCCGCAGGAGGCAGCTCCGCTCTCCGTGGCAGGGCCGCTCGCCTGGGTCCGGGCCAACCTCTTTTCCGGGCCGGTCAACACGATTCTGACGCTGGTCTGTGCTTATATTGTCGTCACCAGCCTGCCGGAGATCATCCGCTTCTACTTCCTCGATGCGGTCTGGACCGGCTCGAACCGTGACGCCTGCCTTGCCGAGAAGGTCGGCCGGCCGGTTGGCGCGTGCTGGGCCTATGTGGCCGACCGCTTCCAGTACTTCGTCTACGGCTCCTACCCGGTCACCCAGCGCTGGCGCGTCAACATCGTCTTCGCGATGTTTGCGCTCGGCGTCGTCTGGCTGCTCTGGAACAACGCCCCGCTGAAGAAGCTCGGTGCCTTCTTCTTCTTCGTGCTGCTGCCGATCAGCGCCTATATCCTGCTGCTTGGCGGTCCGGGAGCGCAAAATCTCCTTCGCTATCTGATCATCGCCACGGTCGCCCTGGCGGGGGTGTACATGGTGCTGTCATTCGCGCCTTCGTTGTTGGGCTTCTACACGGGAGCCGCACAACTCGCAGTCGAGCATGAGCTGCCGCCCTGGAAGCGTTTCTATCGGCCCAAGCGGCTGATCCTGATGGCTCTTGTCGCCTTTGGCCTCATCGCCATTCTGGACCAGAGTATCGGTCTGCCTCGGGTCGATACCGGTCTCTGGGGCGGCATGACGGTGACCTTCCTGATCGCGGCGGTCGGCATCGTGTTCTCGCTGCCGCTCGGTGTCGTGCTGGCGCTGGGACGGCGCTCCCGCCTGCCGATCATCCAGCTGCTCTCGGTGATCTTCATCGAGTTCGTGCGCGGCGTGCCGCTGATCACCGTGCTGTTCATGGCCAACACCATGCTGCCGCTCTTCGTGCCGCAGGAATGGTCGCCCGACCGTCTGCTGCGCCCGCTGGTCGGCGTCGCCCTCTTTGCGGCCGCTTATATGGCCGAGGTCATTCGTGGCGGCCTGCAGGCCATCCCGAAGGGGCAGTATGAGGGGGCGATGTCGCTCGGCCTCGGCTACTGGAACATGATGCGCCTGATCATCCTGCCGCAGGCGTTGCGCATCGTGATCCCGGGCATCGTCAACACCTTCATCGGGCTGTTCAAGGATACGACGCTGGTCACCATCGTCGGCATCTTCGACTTCCTGCGGACCATCGAGGCGACCCTGGTCGATCCGACCTGGGCGACGCCGACGACACGCGCGACGGGCTATGCTTTCGCCGCGATTTTCTATTTCCTGTGCTGCTGGGGCATGTCGCGCTATTCGATCTCGGTCGAACGCCGACTTGCCGCCGGCCAAAGACGTTGAGGGAGACCAAGAACATGGCAATGGCAGAGAGCAACATCTCGACGCGTCCGGCGGCGTTGAAGCAGACCTCCCTGAAC
>UBZM01000069.1 GCA_900470095.1 Hyphomicrobiales bacterium | reverse complement strand
ATCAATGAGTCCTGAGCCTAATTCTTCGCCAGGTTCACCTTGTCGAGCGCAGCTCTCAGGCCCTTGGCCAGCTTCGAGGCGCCCTCATTCGCCCAGAAATGCATGAAGAAGAGCCGCGGCGTATCGTCGAGCATGTGGTTATGGACCGCGGTCACCTCGATGCCGTTTTCGCGCAGCGCGCAGCACCGGGTTCACTTCCGACGCGATCAGGACGAAGTCACCGGTGATGGCTGCCTTGCCGTTCCCGGTCGGTTGGAAATTGATGGCGATCGCCGATCCCATGGCTTCGGACACCTCCATGCCTCCATCCCGGATCGTCTCCGCCCTGGGGATGCCGACCTGATAGACGCCGCCATTCACCCTGCCCTTGTGCCCGAGCGCCTGGTCAACGGCTAAGGTGTCGAGATCGATCGCGGATTGGGACGCCGGCGCCGTATCGGAGAGCGGCGTTCCGCTCGCCTGCAAGCCGGCGTGCAGTGCGCTCGCCAGCTTCACCGGATCACCATGTCCGCTGACATGCATGAACACGGTGGCGGGCTCCGACCGGAGCAGATGGTTGTGAAGAGCGGTCACCTCGATGCCGTTCTCGACGAGCGTCTTCATGACCGGGTTCACTTCCGGCTGGGTCAGGACGAGATCGCCCATCACCATGGCGTCGTGGTCGCCCACGGACCGGAAGGCCAGCCATGAACCGAGTGCCAAGGCTGGTTTGAGCTCAACTCCGTCGAGCGTGACCTTCAGATCCGATCGAGGCAGGCCGACCCGATAGATTTGCCCCGATGCCTGTGCGCCGGATTTCCCAAGCGCTTTGCCAACAGCGGCCCAATCAGGCTCCGCGCGTGCAGGCGCAATGATGGCCAGCGTCAGGGCGACTCCGAGAGCGAGTTTTGCTTGCATCACGGCGCTCCATTTCCATCCCCCATAGCCCCTGATCCCGAGCCCACGGACCGGGACGTGGCCTCAGCGCCGGGCCCCTGGCCGCTGCACGACGCCCTCCTCGTAGATGTCCAAATCTGGCTCGCGGAGTTGATAAGCCCTCCCTGAACTCCAGACGGCGTAACAGCGCGGCTCCTCTGCCGAGCGGTCCAGGCACAACTGATCCTGTTTCACGCGCCAGCGCCCCAGGGTCTTCTTTCCCATCGAAATACTCGTGAGGGTCCCGGCGTGCCCGAACAAGAGCGCCCAGTGGACTTCGTCCGTAAACTCCATGCCGGTGAGCCTGCTCCGGATTTCCGGTCCCTTGACTGGCCGAAATGTCTCCACGGCGTTGGCGGAGCTGACACCAGCGAGAACGGCCAGGCCGAAAGCCGCACTCGCAACCGGTAGGACGCCCCAGATGATCGAGCTGTCGCGTACCTTCACGGATTTTCTCCAATGCCGAGGCAGTCGGGCATTAGGCAGCGGTCGCCTTCGTTGCTGGCGGCCAGCTGTGGGTCTCGCCCTTCCGGCGGGACGCCCAGGCATAGAGCGCATCATAGATGATGAACCCGTGCTTCAGGACCTCGTGATCATCCGAAGAGAGGTCGCGAAGCCCCATCGAAATCGCCAACAGTCCGGCCGATTGCGGCGTGAGATCGTGCCTGTCCGTATCGGCACCGCGAACGATAGCCGCGATCGTGGCAATGGCATGGTCCTTGGCCAGGTCATGCTTCTCGACAAAGGCGTCGAAGCTGCATCCCTCGCCAAAATGCGTGTATTCGACGCCGGGCACGTCGTAAGGGACGGCACCGGTTTCCTCGGCCACCCTTCTGACCTGGTCGGGCGGCACGAACAGGAACTCCGGTTCCTTGTCGATGAACCGCGTGATCAGCCAGGGGCAGGCAATCCGATCGATGACGGGGCGCTCGCGTGTGACCCATTTCATGGGGTTGGTCTCCCTTCAGCAGTTGTGAGCGGGACGGTTGGGGCGCCGATCGCGTGCCAGGCAGCTATGCCGCCAGTGAGCGTCCAGGCATCAAGGCCACGACGGCGCAGTTCGGTGACGGCATCGCCGCTGACCTGGAAGCCGTAGACGCAGTAAGCAACGATCGGCTTGCCCTTGGGCAGATCTTCCGCCCAATCGGCAATCAACTCGGGGGCGCGCAGTTGCGCGCCCGGGATCATATCGCTGCGCTTCGCCAGGTCCTCCGCGAGGCAGACGTCCAACAGGACGATATCGTCGTGGCGCTGCATGCGCGCCAGGAGATCCTCAGCGGCGATACCGGCTCCGGAAACGGCGGCCTCGGCCTTGCCGATCGCATGCCTGTTCTTCGCCAGCCCCTGGAAGCGGGCGCCGACGCGTTCCCAATGGATGTTCTTCATGAAGGTATCGACATAGGCGCCCGCCTTCGCCCCGAAATCGATGTGATAGGCGTGCTCGTACATATCGAGCGCCATGATCGGGGTGCTGCCGGCGAGACAGTTCGTATGATCCTGCCCCCACTGGATCATCAGGCGCTGATGGCGCTCCGACCAGACCAGCAAGGTCCAGCCCGACCCACCGGCCTGCGCCTTTGCGCAGACCGAGAATTTCGATCGCCAGCCCGCGACGCTGCCGAAATCGCGTTCCAGCGCCGCGGCCAGGTCGCCCATCGCATCGCCTGTGCCGCCGAGCCCGTCGAAATAGATCTCATGCAGGATCGCCGAGTTCGCGGCGATGAGTTCTTCCCGCTTGAGGCCGTTGATATCGAACACGGGAGCCTGACTCCAGTCGAGTTCGTCCAGTCGGCGTTCGATGGCGTTGAGGCGCCGCACGGCGCCCCCATAGTTGTTCTCGTAGTGGCTCGCCAGAAGCCGTTCCGAGAGCCCGTCAAGCCGTGGCGGCTTGAAGGGTAAGGGCATGATCCGATGCATGGCATCCTCGTTTGGGATACGCGACGAGGCGGACGCTACGCTCGAATCAAAAATGATACAAATGTTGCTTTTCAAACTCCTGATGATACGGTACGGACATGAACGATGACGCGATACCGCAGGAGCAGCGCTGGCTTTTCCTGATCCACCAGTTGCCGAGCAAGCCAGCCTATTTTCGGGTGAAGATCTGGCGCCGCCTGCAAGGCATTGGTGCCGTCGCGGTGAAGAGCACAGTCTATGCGCTGCCCGCCAACTCCGAGACGCAGGAGGACTTCGAGTGGCTTTTGAAGGAGATCGTTGAAGGAGGCGGCGAGGCCATGGTGTGCGAAGCCCGCCTGATCGATGGCCTTTCCGATACCCAGGCACGCGCCCTGTTCGACGCTGCGCGCGACGAAGACTACGAGGCGATCGCCAAGGAGGTCCGCTCCCTTTCAAGCCGCCTCGATGAGGTTGCAGCCCCCGAGGATACGGCTGAGGCCACGACCCAGATCAAGCGCCTGCGCAAGCGGCTGGCTGACATCGCCGCCATCGATTTCTTCGGAGCGACTGGCCGTCTCTCGGCTGAAGGCCTGATCGCGGAACTGGAGCGCAGGCTCGCAAAGGATAGCGACATGACCAACACATCAGCGGAAACGCCGCCACAGACCGCGGCCGACCTGAAGGGGCGGGTCTGGGTCACGCGCAAGGGCGTCCATATCGACCGCATCGCCTGTAGCTGGCTGATCCGGCGCTTCATCGACCCCGACGCCGTAATCCGCTTCGTTCCGGGCAAGGGTTACGAGCCCAAGGCCGGGGAGCTCCGCTTCGACATGTTCGAAGGCGAGATCACCCACGAGGGCGATCGTTGCAGCTTCGAGGTCCTGCTGGTCCGTGCCGGTCTCGCTGATCCGGCGCTCCGGGCTATCTCTGAGATCGTCCACGACATCGATCTGAAAGACCGCAAGTTCGGGCACGAGGAAGCGACGGGCATCGCGAGCCTGATCGTGGGTGTCTGCGCGGCCAATCCAGACGATGAGCAGCGCATCGCCCAAGGCACGCCCGTCCTCGACAACCTCTACCAGTACTTCAAGTCAAAACGCGCCTGACGATCAAGAAACGGCCATGAACAAGATCGAAACCATCGACGCTGCGCCGATCAAGCAGAACGCCGTGCCCGACCACGGCATTTCGTTTGGTGAGGCCTTGCGTGTCTGGGTGCGTGTCGCCGCGCTCAGCTTCGGTGGCCCTGCGGGGCAGATTGCGGTGATGCATCGCATCATCGTGGAGGAGAAGCGCTGGATAGGCGAAACGCGTTTCCTGCACGCGCTCAATTACTGTACCCTCTTGCCTGGTCCTGAGGCACAGCAACTCGCGATCTACATCGGCTGGCTCTTGCACAAGACGAAGGGGGGGCTCGTCGCTGGCATCCTGTTCGTATTGCCTGGCGCGGTGGCGATCATGGCGCTGAGCTGGATCTACGCCATATTCGGCAATGTCAGGAGCGTGCAGGCGCTGTTCTTTGGATTGAAGGCGGCGGTCCTGGCAATCGTGCTCGAAGCCGTTCTGCGCATCGGTCGGCGTTCGCTGAAGAACGGTGTCATGATCGGGCTCGCCGCGGCTGCCTTTCTCGCGCTGACGCTGTTTCGGGCGCCATTCCCGCTCGTGGTGCTGGGCGCGGGCCTGATCGGCTATGTCGGAGGGCATGCTGGCTGGTCGGCGTTCCTGGTGGGAGGCGATCACGGCAAGCTGGGTGGCCAGCAACTGGCCGACATCGATTCCGCGCTAGGCGAGGGCATTCCCGCGCACGCCAGACCGCCGCTGAGCTGGTCGCTGAAGGTCGCCGCCATCGGCTTCTTCCTCTGGTTCGCCCCGATCATCGCCCTGCTGGCCATACTCGGCCAGGGCAATGTCTTCACGGAAATCTCCATCTTCTTCTCCAAGATGGCGATGGTGACGTTCGGCGGCGCCTACTCGGTGCTGTCCTATGTCGCGCAACAGGCAGTGGAGCACTATGGTTGGCTGAAGCCGGGGGAAATGCTTGACGGGCTCGGCATGGCCGAAACCACTCCCGGGCCACTGATCATGGTTACGCAGTTCGTCGGCTTCATGGGCGCCTACCGCGCGCCTGGCTCCCTGAACCCTCTGCTGGCCGGTACCTTAGGCGGGTTGCTGACGACCTGGGTCACCTTCGTTCCGTGCTTCCTCTGGATCTTCCTCGGCGCGCCGTTCATGGAGACGATGCGCAACAACAAGGCGCTGTCGGCTGCGCTAGGAGCCATTACAGCGGCCGTCGTCGGCGTGATCTTGAACCTGTCAATCTGGTTTGCGTTGCACGTGCTGTTCGCCGAGGTCCATCAGATCCGGATATACGGCATGGAGCTCGACGTGCCGGTTCTGAGCACCATCAACGTCGCATCCCTGCTTCTCACGCTTGCCGCAATGATCGCGGTGTTCCACTTCAAGGTTGGCATGATCAAAGTCATCGCGGCATGCTCGATCGTCGGTCTGCTCTACGGCTCTTTCATCGGCGGCCTTTGAAAGCCTCGTCTGATGCTCGTCGGCGCGGTACCGCATCAATGAATTCCGTACGTTGCCGCGACGAAGTACCGGCTTCACTCCAGTGGCAGGTGCAAACCCAACCACCCGGAGCGCCTCCGCAAAGGACGAAGGCTGCGCGACGGCCTCGATGAGGTCGGCAAGCTCTTGCATCGAGATAACGATCATTCTTTCGTCCAGCGAAGGGCCCACCACCCTGCCCTTCGCTGACACCAGCCCCATTTTGCTGAGCGCTTCGCGCATCTCCGGCGGCGCCTCGGCGATCTCGGCGATCGCCTCGAGCAACCGCGCCCTTGGGTTATCCATTGAGTGGGCGGCGAGACGAATGCGACGGATGAGTTGCTCACCCACGGCGCCCCCCGGTGAGCCTAATTCAAAGCCACGACAGTTGGTTGTCATCTTGAACGCGACGGTGCGTTTCGGCGATGGCGGCCCCGCCAGGCGTAGCTAAGGGCCTTGACCAGTGGAAATGAAAGTTCGAAACTGTCCAAATGGGAGGCGAACCCCATGGGAACCGCCCCGAACGCCCAAATCCCGACCGTTGACGCTCGCGAACACGGGGAAGCTCATGCCAATCCGACAGGTTGGCGACGCTGGCTCCTGTCCACCAATCACAAGGACATTGGGACGCTCTACCTGATCTTCTCGATCATGGCGGGACTCGTCGGCGGCTTCCTCTCGATCATGATGCGTATCGAGCTCCAGCAGCCCGGCCTGCAGATCTTCGCCAACGGCCAGAGCTACAACGTCTTCGTCACCGGCCACGGCCTGATCATGATCTTCTTCATGGTCATGCCGGCACTGATCGGCGGCTTCGGCAACTGGTTCGTGCCGCTGATGATTGGCGCGCCGGACATGGCGTTTCCACGGCTGAACAATATCTCGTTCTGGCTCGTCGTGGCCGCCTTCATCCTGCTGACCATTTCGTTGTTCGTCGAAGGCGCGCCTGGCGCCCATGGCGTCGGCACTGGCTGGACGATCTATCCGCCCTTCTCGACGGCGGGCCACCCCGGGCCCTCCGTTGATTTCGGTATTCTCGCGCTGCACCTCGCGGGCGCATCTTCCATTCTGGGCGCGATCAATTTCATCACCACGATCCTGAACATGCGCGCGCCTGGCATGACCATGCACAAGATGCCGCTTTTCGCCTGGGGCGTGCTGGTCACCGCCTTCCTGCTGCTATTGGCGTTGCCGGTCCTGGCCGGGGCGATCACGATGCTCCTGACCGATCGCAATTTTGGCACCACCTTCTTTGATCCGGCCGGTGGTGGCGACCCGGTGCTCTACCAGCACCTGTTCTGGTTCTTCGGTCACCCCGAAGTGTACATCATGATCCTGCCGGCCTTCGGCATCGTCAGCCACATCATCTCGACCTTCTCGAAGAAGCCGATTTTCGGCTATCTCGGCATGGCCTATGCGATGGTGGCGATCGGCGTCGTCGGCTTCATCGTGTGGGCGCACCACATGTTCACCGCCGGTCTCTCGCTCAACACACAGCGCTACTTCGTCTTCGCCACGATGGTGATCGCGGTGCCGACCGGGATCAAGATCTTCTCCTGGATCGCGACGATGTGGGGCGGAAGCCTGCGCTTCACCGCGCCGATGCTCTGGGCGATCGGCTTCATCCTCCTGTTCACCGTCGGCGGCGTGACTGGCGTGGTGCTGGCCAATGCCGGCGTCGACCGCTCGCTGCATGCGACCTATTACGTCGTGGCCCATTTCCACTACGTGCTGTCGCTGGGTGCGGTGTTTGGCCTGTTCGCGGGCTTCTACTATTGGTTCCCGAAGATGTCGGG
>UBZM01000081.1 GCA_900470095.1 Hyphomicrobiales bacterium | reverse complement strand
ATGCGCAGGCGCAGGCGGCGCCCGGCGCCCCAGGACGTCGGCGGCCCAGGATCTCAGCGCCCCAGGAACTCAGCGCCCAAGGAAGACCGTGATCGCGACGACGTTCACGAGGTCGACGAAAAACGCGGAGACCAGCGGCAGGATGACGAAGGCATTGGGCGAGGGCCCGTAATGCTTGGTCACCGCGGTCATGCTTGCGATCGCGGTCGGGGTCGCCCCGAGCGAAAGGCCGGTGAAGCCGGCGCTGAGCACGGCTGCCTGATAGTCGCGCCCGATCAGCGGAAAGATCGCCAGCAGGATGAAGGCCACGGCGAGCACCGCCTGCATCGCGACGACGACGAGAAGCGGCCCGGCGATCTCCGCCAGCGTCCAGAGCTGCATGCTCATCAACGAGATCGCGAGGAAGATCGACAGCGCATAATCGGAGATCAGCGACAGCGAGGGCGAGCGCGCCGGCCAGGGCAGTTTCGGAAAGAGCAGGGCGACGGTGTTCGACAGCACGATGCCCATGATCAGGCAGGGGACGAAGAGCGGCAGCTTTATGCCCGTCGCCGTCAGGGGGCCGTGAACGAGATAGCCGAATCTTGCATATTACGATATGCAAGATTATATCCGTGCCCGGAGGTTCAGTAGCCATGACAAATCCCTTGGTCGGCATACGGCTGAAGGCGCTCAGGGACGACCGCGGTCTGTCCCAGGACGACATCGCCAAAGTTCTCGAATTTAATGATCGACAGACCGTGTCGGCGATCGAGAAGGGCGACCGGCGCGCCAAGCCCGAAGAACTTGAGAAATTGATCGAAGAGTACGCCCTCGATTTTGACTATTTTACCGACCCGTTTCGTTTGGTGGGGGAGGGCGCGTTCAGCTGGAGGCAGTCGGACTGCGCCCCGGCCGCGTTGGAGGCATATCAGAAGCGAGCTGGTCGCTGGTTGGCTGCGTTCCGGGCGCTTACTGAACTCGGCGATCGACCTGGGCCGTCGGAACGCCGAAGCCTGAGACTCTGGGAGCAATCGACCTTCGAGCAAGCTTGCGCCGAAGGGGAGAGGCTGACGGTCGATTGTAATATGGGAGATGTACCGGCTCTCAAGCTCCCGAGCGTTATGGAGAACGAGTACGGCATCATCGTACTGATGGTCGATATGCCGGAAGGTATCTCTGGAGCGGCCTGCCGCCTGCCTGAGCTCGACGCGGTCTTGGTCAACCGGCAAGAAACCTGCGGTCGCCGGAATTTTGATCTGGCCCATGAGTTTTTCCATATTTTGACGTGGGACAAGATGCCTCCCAAACCCGTGGAGGTTGCGCGTAGTAATGGGGGAGACAGGATCGAGAAGTTGGCCAATGCATTTGCTTCAGCTCTCCTAATGCCGAAGCGGTTGCTGGAGCGGTTTGGCGAGTGGCAGATTCTAGGGACTTCTGAACGTGCACAGCGAATGCGCGCTGTTGCTGACCATTTTCAGGTGTCGATTGCAGCATTGCATTGGCGCTTGGTCTCTTTGCGGATGCTCAATAGGACTGCTGAAATCCTCGACTGCGGTGTCTCGATGCATGATCGTGACGGGCCAGCCCTTGCCTTGTTCTCTCGCGTCTTTATGAGCGCAGTCGCCAAGGCGATTGAGGAAGGAGAGATTTCGGTTGCGAGGCTCGCGAAGCTACTAGATGTCAGTCGGGACAAGCTTCGAGATCTATTCACGGTCCACGGCGTTCAGGTTCCGGTTACGGTCTAGGAATCGGATATGCCGAGCACCGACGATCCTGTTCTCTTGGACAATTGCGCTATCTCTGCCTGTCTTAGCGCAGGTGGCTGGAAGGCACTTTGCGCTCGATACAGGCTTGAGACGGTCGAGGAGATCGCCGCTGAGGCTGGAACGGGGCACGAATACCGTGAGGTTGTCGACGGAATCGAGTTTCGCGAGCAGGTGCATGTCCACCAGGTCTCAAATCGCGATCGCCTTCAAAAAACCATCGAATATGCCGACCTGCAGCGAATGGATGAGGGAGAGCGCGATCTCTGGGTCCATGCCCTCGGGCGGGTGGACAGCTGGATCCTGTGCGGCCCAGACAATGCGAGTGTCCGTTTCGCGGTGATTAGCGGTAACGCTGGCAGGCTGATCTCGCTGGAGGAGCTTTTCGAGCGGATTGGGTTCAGTGCCGCGCCTTTAGGGGTTCAACATCGGAAGAAGTGGCTGAGAGAGAAGATCTCGCAGTATAAGCTGGAACTTGAGTTTGAGTTGCTGAAGACAAATCGCCGAGCATAATTCGCATTGCGAAGTCATCTGTCGTGGGCATTTATGGCAGTTTCCGACTCAAATTGGACTTTGTTCGCCTAGACTCGAAGCCCGGCAGATTTGGTTATGGCCTGAGACCCTTCTCTCCTTCAGCTTGAGGGAGAGCCCTGAGTTTAGTTGGTCCGAGGCCATTTTAGGGATCGCCGGAGATTGGCGTCGAGCCAGGACAGCAGGCCCTCTAGCTCCACCGCATGTGAAGACACCGCCGGTCGCTCTCGGTGAAGCCTTTAGGCGAGCTTGAACACGCCGGTCCGATGCCCGAACGGCGGGTGCCTGGCCTGCGTGACAAATCGGATGACCGTGGAGCCCATGATCCCGCCGCGTCGAGTGGCTGATCATGCTCATTACTGCCAAACTGCGGGTTAAACCGATCCTCGAATATGGTGCTCCAGCTGCAACGGAATGGAGATCGGCTCGTGTCATCGTCGAAAATGCGCACAGGCTCCGGCTATGAAGGAACGAACACGGTGTCTAATGGAGGCGAAACAGGGGACATCTTCGCCATTCAGGCTCGGCAAAGGCGCGAGTTAGCCGAGGCCCTGAAGTCGATCCCAGGTGGGCTGGCGGTCGTCGAATGGTTCGAGGGAGAGCCGGAGTTCGGGGATGCCGAGGTCAGCAGCTTCGTTCTGGACCGCAACGGGGCCCGTCATCTCAGCGTGGAGCAGGATTGGCGCGGCAGGAGCGCCACGATCACGTTCCGGCTCTGCGATTGGATCGATGCGGAGGTGAAGGGCTTCAGCCACCAGAACGTACTCGGCGGGCTGAGACTGCAACGCGCGGGTGAGCGTGATATCGAGGCGTGGGAGAGAGGCGTCGGCGCTCAACCGGGCGAATGGCTGATCGTACTTGAGCCATGCTTCGGGATGTACGGGACCATCCGAGCGGGCATTCATGCCATTGACCTGGACGCGCGCGTCGACGGCCCAACGGGAGAGTGAGTTGGGTAGGCCATGAGCCCAAACGCATCACAAGCAGTGCGACGTGTACGGGTGTGCACGCGTTGCGCGATCACTGCTTGGGGGTGAGGACGTAGCCTCTCCGGGCCATGCACCCGACATACACATCCGTCATGAGCTGGGTGGCGTAGATCACCGGTGCTGTAAGCTGCGCCTTGCTGAACTCTCCCCTGCATACCGTCAGATCTTGCTGCGCTTGCTGCGACAGAGCCGGATTGCTGCCGATGGTCTTGCCGTCAGCCCGGTACATGACCAGCGTCGTGCTCGGGACGCATGCAGCGAGAGGGGCGATGGCGGCGATGGCAAGTCCGATACGGAACATGGGAAGGCCCTCCCTGATGCTCGTGGATCGCGCGTGAGAAAGCCGCCTATCATAGCACTCGACGTGCCGCCGAGCACGGGATGCATGCGGCAAACCAGGTCCTCGGCGCGATGCCCGGTCCCAAAGACCGCGGCCGGCTTTACCGCTGATCTACCCTCGCAGACCAGCGCGGCCGGACCTTCCGCCCCTCGGTTTCATCAGGAGGCTGCCTACCCGAAGGTGAACACGACCCGACGCCGCCCGAATGTCGCGGTTCCGCCGCTGCCTTTCCAGCCGGACGACACAAAGCTGAACGGTGCTCTGCGACCATCGTCGCAGTAGAGTGTGCCGGCGCCCTGGCGGAATGTCGTGTAAACGAATCTGCCGCTGCACGCCGTCCTGTTGGACCGGACGGCAACCTGTCCCGTGTCGTTGAAGTAGCCGGTTGCCATTCCGGTAAAGGTCTCGCCAGTGCCTTCGACCACGCCGTGGATCGGACGCGAAAGCGAGCAACCGCCAGCGGCGAGCAAAAGTGCAATTGCGGCGACTGATCTCATCATAGCCTCCTATTGCGCGACTGGAGCATTCTATCCCGGACGGCGGTCGTTCTCAGCTTGCCGCGCGTCTCCGTCCAATGTCGGTCCCACATGCGTGTTGGTGATCACCGCATGCCTTACGGGCAAGCTTGATTTGCGACACTCGGATTGGCCAAATCTTTGGCAATAATGGCGAGTGATCCACCCCCGTTGAATTGGTCCAGCCTGAAGTATGTCTTCGGGCTTATTGGGCCTGCCCCCCGATGCTGGACAGGCCTGCTGGCCGCTTCCAGCGGGGTCGATCATCACGATTTTGAAGGAGAAGGAATTTGGGGTCCCGGTCGCAAATCTCTGCCGTAGGCAGGGTGTGAGCGATGCGAGCATCGACAAGTGGAAGGCTACGTTCTGGCGGAAGGCAGTTCCAGATCCGCAAGGCGATCTTGGCTAGGCTGCCAGAATCCGCATTTGGCGCACGGCTGAATGCGCGGGCGGCGTGATCGAAACCGAGGAGCCTGAGGACATTCTCTCGGCGCTGGAAGAGATGGCGCATCTGGCTCGCCGGAGGGGTCAAGAAATCGACGGTTGGCGCAACTGGTGTGCGGGATGAGCCAAGGCGGCGGTCGTGATCGCGGCCGGGACGATGCGGAACGGGATCGACTCCCGGAGATAGGCGAGGAAGTTCCCCATGCGCGTTCACGTCCGGTCCTGAGGGTCCCAATGCCAGGAATGCACCTGCCGCAACGCAGATTCAACGGGTGGTGGCAACGCCCCTGCGCATGCCGCCGATGCGCAGGCGCAGGCGGCG
>UBZM01000090.1 GCA_900470095.1 Hyphomicrobiales bacterium | reverse complement strand
GCCCTGCAAACGCCGAGCAAGCGCGAGGCAGGCCCTCGGGAAACAGATCCGGGCGACCGTCTAGCGGCGGCCAGACGGCGCGATAGCCCTTCCCCGGCCCGAGATAGGGACGGCTATTTCGCGCTGCGCGGCCGTCCCGGACGCTTCGTCCCGCCTGGCACTTCGTTCGCGATCGGCTTCACATGGGCCAGGTGGCGGGGCGAGTCGTTGCGGTAGTCCAGGATTTCGTCGAAACGGCTCATCAGGATTTCGGATGGCCGCAGGATCTGCTTGATCCGGATCTCACGCGCGGCCTCGCCATCGCGTCTGCGCAGCGCGTCGACAAAGGCGAGCGAGGTTTCCACGGTCGGCGGAAACCCCTCGAACAGCGAGTAGAGCCGGACGATCGGCCCGATCTGACGCCAAAGGCTCTGAATGATCGGCAGTGTCGCCGGCCTCTGCGCAGCCTCGTAGAGCGTGAAGAAGATCTGCTTGTTCAGCACGAGGAAACGCTCACTGCGGAAGACTCCGAGATCGTTCATCTCGTCGATCGCGCGCGCCACGTCCCGGATGTTCTTATCCGTCAGATGCGCAACCGCGGCGGCGGTCACATCGCCTTCGAGCAGCGTGCGGACATGGGTGATCTCCGCGAATTCCGACTTCGTCGGGCGCCAGACGCGCACCCCCTTCTGCGGCTCGACAAGCAAAGCGCGCTCGGCGGCCAGGCGGCGAACGGCATCGCGCACAGGCATGATGCTGGTCCCGAACTGGGCTGCGAGATCATTGATATTCAGCGCTTCGCCCGGCCAGAACGCTCCCGTCATCAGCGCATCGCTCAGCTGGTCATAGACCAGATCCTGAAAGCTTGTCGCCGCCACCGGCTTGAACATGGAAATCCCTTTCCGCGGGCTGGAGCTGCCCGAGCGTTGCACGCATATCACGAACCGGGGCCGCGTCTTGACACCCCGCTTCAGCTCTAACTAATATCTTAGATACGAATATAACAAGGGGGATTGCGCATGAGCTCGTCACTGAGGCACTTCGCTAGGCCAGCCGCGATCGTCGCCGGCATTCTCGGTTCGCTATCCGTCGCACCGACCAGCCATGCCGCCGACAAGGCGACCATCCGCATCGGGGCCGATTATGACAGCCTGGACCCGGTCAAGACCGTGACCTCGGACGGCTATCAGCTCGTCAACGTGCTCTATGACCGCCTTGTCGCGCTCGACGAGAAGGGCACGCCCGTGCCGGCGCTCGCCGAATCCTGGAGCGGCGACGCGAGCCGCACCGTCTTCAAGCTGCGCAAGGGCGTCACCTGCTCCGATGGCACGGCGCTGACCGCGACCGCGGCCGCCGCCGCGCTGACCCGTCTCGGCGCCAAGGAAACCAATGCACCGATGGCGTATCGCACCGTCGGCATCGCCGGGTATTCCGCCGTCGGAGACGACGCCGCGGGCACGGTCACGCTCACCATGACCGCCCCCTTCAGCGACCTGCTGATCGGGCTGGCGATGCCCTGGGCCTCGATCGTCTGCCCCTCCGGGTTGAAGGATACCGAGGCGCTGGGTTCGACGCCGAGCGGCACCGGGCCCTATACGCTCGACAAGGCGGCCTCGGTTCGCGGTTCGCACTATGTGCTGAAGCTTCGTCCGGACCATGCCTGGGATTCAAGCGGAGCAACCGGAAAGGACCCGGGGCGCCCCGCGACGATCCAGGTGCGCGTGATCAACAACAACACGACGGCGGCCAATGAGCTGCAGTCCGGCACGATCGATGTCAGCCTGGTCACGGGTCGCGACATCAACCGGCTGAAGGCCGCGAAATCGCTCGATTTCCTCGATGCCAAACCCTTCGGCATGCAGTTCATGATGTTCCAGCATCGCGACGGCTATCCCACGGCCGACGTGCTGGTGCGCCGCGCCATCGCCACCGCCATCAACCGCGATCTCGCGACCCGCGCCGCGACGGCCGGCAATGGCCTGACGGCAACGAGCTATATCAGCCCCCTGGTCGCCTGCTACGAGCCAAAGACGGCGGATCTCCTGCCGAAGCCGGATGCGGAGGCGGCCAAGGCCCTGCTGAAGCAGGCAGGTTATGCGCCCGGATCCGATGGGATCTTCGCCAAGGACGGCAAGAAACTCAGGCTACGCCTGATCGGCCAGCCCGGGCTTCAGGGCTCGGCCCCGGAATACATCCTTGAAGCGTTGCGCGCGATCGGCGTCGAGGTCGAGCTGCGCAACATCACGCTCCAGGAGACCGCGTCCGTGATGAGCGGGCCTGATTGGGAAATCGGCGTCTTCCCCTTCGGCCCACCCATGCCGAGCGCCAATACCGTGGTTCCCTTCGTGAGCGGCAAGGGCTCGAACCACGGCACGATCGAGAACGCCCGCTTCGCGGCGGCGCAGGCCGCGGCGCTCGCCTCCTCCCCCGACAGCCCCGAGCGCTGCGCGCGCTGGAGCGAGGCGCAGCTCGCGCTGCTCGAGGACATGAACATCCTGCCGCTGTTTGGCGGCGTGAACACGTTCTTCTCGCGCAAGGGCGTCCGCTTCACCATCGGCGGACCGTTCGTGATGGATATCCGCTCGATCCGCGTCGGCAAGTGAGCCCAGCATGATGACGCGCGGCCGACCCCTCTCCAGGTTCCTGTTCGCCAGGTTACCGTTCGCCAGGTTCCTGCTCGGGAAGGCCGCGCAGATCGCCGCGATCCTCTTTGCCCTCGTGCTCCTGACCTTCCTGATGGTGAAGATGATCCCCGGCGATGCGGCCAGCCGTATCGCCGGGCCGGATGCCGACGCCGCCTATCTCAGCCAGCTGCGCAGCGAACTCGGGCTGGACCGGCCTTTCGCCGTGCAACTCTGGAACTATGTGGCGGGGGTGGCGCGCGGCGATTTCGGCGTGTCGCTCGCCACGCGCCAGCCGGTGATCGAGCTCATCCGCGATCGCCTGCCCTATACCGCCGCGCTTGCCGGGCTGGCGCTCGCCTTCGTCGTGGTCGTCGGCTTCAGCTTCGGGCTCTCGGTCGCCATCGCGACGCGCGACGACCGCCTGCCCTGGCTGGACCATGGCTTCACGATCGTCACCGGGACGCTGGGCGCGATCCCGGAGCTGCTGGCCGGCATCTTCCTCGGCTATGTCTTCGCCGTCTCGCTGGGCTGGCTTCCGATCTCGGGTGCCGCCGGCCCCGGCTCGGTCATCCTGCCCGCGCTCGCGATCGGCCTGCGGCCGGCGCTGAATCTCGCCCGCGTCGTGCGGGTCGAAGCCCGCCGGACGCTGCGGGCCGACTTCATCCGCACCGCCCGCAGCAAGCGGCTGCCGGCCTGGCGCATCTATCTGCGCCATCTCGCGCCCAACGTGGTCACGGCAGCACTGACCATCGCCGGCCTGGTCTTTCCCTTTCTGATCGGCGGCGCCGTGATCGTCGAGAACATCTTCGCCTGGCCGGGTCTGGGCACCGCCATCGTGCGGGCGGTCGTGACCGCCGATTACCCGGTCGTGCAGGCCATCGTCGTGCTGCTCGGCATGCTCGTCCTCGTCACCAACATGATCGTCGACGTGCTTCTCGCCATCGCCGACCCGCGCAGCACGGTCCGCACATGACCGGACGGCTCAACCTCGCCTCCCTGCTGGCCGGCATAGGGGCCATCCTCCTGCTCGCGACCGCGCTCGTCGCCCCGGCGCTGTTCTCCGACACCGTCAGCCGGATGGATGTCGCGGCCGCCGGAACGGGGCCCTCGGCCGAACACTGGTTCGGCACCGACGATCTCGGGCGCGACGTTTTTGCCCGCACGCTCGCGGCAACGCAGCTCTCGCTCGGCCTGGCGCTGGCCGCAACGGCCATCCGCGTGGTGCTTGGTGTCGCGATCGGCATGTGGCTGTCGTTATCGGGCAGCCTCGCCCGGGCGATCGGCACGCGGATCATCGACACGGCCCTGTCCTTTCCTGCGATCCTGATCGCGATCGTCATCACTACGATCGTCGGCCCGAGCATCGAGGGCGCCGTGCTCGGCGTCGGCCTCGCCGGCGTGCCGACCTATGCGCGGCTCGGCTACACCATGTCCTCGGCCATCGTCGGGCGGGACTATGTCGCTGCGGCAAAGGCACTCGGCCTCGGCCGCATCGCGATCCTCTGGCGCCATGTCCTGCCGAATATCGCCGACACGCTCGCCGTCAGCACCGCAACCTCGCTCGGACTGGCGATCGTCGAGATCGCGTCGCTGAGCTTCCTCGGCCTCGGCGTCAACCCGCCGGCCTTCGACTGGGGCCGCATGCTGATCGAGGGCGCCGAAGCCATCTACGTCAACCCTGCCGCCGCGCTCGGACCGGCAGCGGCGATCGCGCTGTCTGGCCTGATCTTCAGCTATCTCGGCGAGGCGATCGCCCTCTGGATCCAGCCCATGCGCAGCGGCTCCCTGGTGTCCCGCAGCGACATCGACGGCGCTGCGAGCGCGATCGCACCGCTGCGGCTCGATGCCGGGGAGGATGCGATTCTGCTGGCCGAGAATCTGAGCGTGGCCTTTCCGACCGAGGGTTCCCAGACGGTCGCGGCGGTTCGCAATGTCGGGTTGAGCATCGGGCGCGGCGAGACGGTCGGGCTCGTCGGGGAATCCGGCAGTGGCAAGACGCTGACCGCCATGGCGCTCGCCGGGCTCACCGGCCATCCGGCCCGGGTCTCCTCCGACCGGCTGCTCTTCACCGGCGAGGATCTGACGGCGATGAGCGGGGCTCTGCGCGAGCGCCTGCTCGGCACCGGGCTCGCCGTCGTCTTCCAGGATCCGAGCACCTCGCTCAACCCGGCTTTGCGCATTCGCGAGCAGATGACGGAAGCCGTGCGCCATCATCGCGGCCTGTCTGAAGAGGAGGCCAGCGCGCTCGCGCTGGAACAGCTCGGACTCGTCGGCATCACCGAGCCCGGCCGGCGGCTCGGCCAGTATCCGCACGAATTCTCCGGCGGCATGCGGCAACGGGCGATGATCGCCATGGGGCTGATGATGCGCCCCGCCCTGATCGTGGCGGACGAACCCACGACCGCGCTCGACGTCACCGTCCAGGCTCAGATCCTCGCGCTGCTGCGCGAGGCCAATGGCCGCGACGGCACGGCGATCCTGATGATCTCGCATGATCTGGCGGTGATCTCGCAGGTCTGCGACCGCGTGCTGGTGATGTATGGCGGCCGGATCGTCGAGAGCGGCCCGGTCGAGCAGGTCATCGGCGATCCCGCCCACCCCTATACGCGGGCCCTCATCGGCGCGATTCCCGACCTCGATACGCCGCGCGGGCAACGCCTGGTCGAAATCCCCGGCCAGCCGCCGGTGATCGGCGCCTTCCCGCGCGGCTGCTCCTTCCAGGAGCGCTGCCCGGCCCGCCAGGGTGCCTGCGCCGCCTCGGAACCGCCGCAGACGGAGATCGGAGCAGGCCGCGTCGTCGCCTGCTGGCTGTATGCCGCGCCCCATGCCGAACCCGACGCCAAGTCCGATACCAAGTCAGAGGCTGCAGCATGACCGGCCTGTCCGCCACCGATATCCGGGTGCGCTTCGGGGCGATGCTGGCGCTCGACGGCGTCAGCATCGCAATCCCGCCCGGCGGCACGCTGGGGCTCGTCGGCGAGTCCGGCTCCGGCAAATCGACGCTGGGGCGCGCGCTCCTGCGCCTGCACGACCTCGCCGGCGGCAAGATCATGCTGGACGGCGAAGACGTCACACGCGCTTCAGGGGCTCGCCTGAAGAATTATCGCCGTCAGGTCCAGATCGTCTTTCAGGACCCGTCCGCCTCGCTCGATCCGCGCATGAATGTCGCCCGCGCGATCGAACAGGGCATGCGGCTGCGCGGCGAGCGCGACCCGGCTGCACTGGGGCGCCTGCTCGACACGGTCGGCCTGTCCCGCACCGTCGCCTCGCGCCTGCCCCACGAATTGTCTGGCGGCCAGCGCCAGCGCGTCGCGATCGCCCGTGCGCTTGCGGTCCGCCCATCGATCATCGTGCTCGACGAGGTCACCTCCGCGCTCGACGTCTCGGTCCAGGCGCTCGTGCTCAACCTGCTGCGCGATCTGCAGGCGGAACTGCGCCTGTCCTATCTGTTCATCTCGCACAACATGGCGGCCGTCAGGGCCATGAGCGACGAGGTCGCCGTGATGTATCGCGGCAAGCTCGTCGAACAGGGCCATGCCGACAGCTTCTTCGCCGCGCCGTCGCACCCCTATTCGCGCAGCCTCCTCGAGGCCGTGCCCCGTCTCCGACACCTGCGCGAGCCCCCCGCCTCCGCCCCCGGCCCCTTCGGCCCGGGCTGACCATCGTTGTGCCTCCGCGTCTCCAGGCTTCCCGAGGATACCGATCATGTCTGCCGAACTGAGCTTTCCCGCCCGCCTCGCACAGCTTGCTGCCGAGGCGCCGGACATCGTGGCGATCACCTTCGTCGATGGTGACGGGCGGGAGACGGACGTGACCCGGCGCGACCTGCATCTGCGGGCCGCACGCCTCGCCCGCGTGCTGGCCGCGCGCGGGGTCGGCCCGGACACCATGGTCGTGACCGGCATCCCCAACAGCATCGAGCACATCGCCATCGCGATTGCCGCCTGGCGCTGCGGCGCCTGCACGGTGGCCCAGAGCGCCCGTGCACCCGAGCGCGAATTCGCAGAGACGCTGAAGCTTCTCGACACAAGGTTCGTGATCGCCGACCGCGCCGGGGCCGATATGAGCCATGCCGAGATCCGCGCCGTCACGCTCGACGACAGCCGCGACGCGGAGCCGGTGCCAGACCGGATCGCTCATCCCGGCAAGGCGACCGCCTCGGGCGGATCGACCGGCCGGCCGAAGATCATCGTCTATCCCCATCCTTGGGTCCGCGTGCCCGGCGAGATCGGCGACATCCGCCATATCGGCTTCCGCTCCGGGCAGATCCAGCTGGTCTGCGGCCCGCTCTATCACAACGCGCCCTTCACCTGGGCCCATTTCGGCCTGTTCGAAGGCCACCGGCTGATCCTGATGGAGCGCTTCGATGCCGCCCGCGTGGTCGATCTGATCGAGCGCCATCGCTGCGGCTTCATGTTCTTCGCGCCGACGATGATGCAGCGCATCATCCGGCTGCCGGACATCCAGTCGCGCGATCTCTCCAGCATCGGCTCGATCTTCATCACGGCGGCGATCTGCCCGGTCTGGCTCAAGCAGGCCTGGGTCGACCTGATCGGCGCCGAAAAACTGCAGGAATCCTACGGCAGCAGCGAAGCCGTCGGCTACGCGCATATTTCCGGGCCGGAATGGCTCGCCCATCAGGGCAGCGTCGGGCGGGCCGGAGACGGCGACCTCAAGATCCTGGACGCCGAGTTCAACGAGGTCCCGACCGGCGAGATCGGCGAGATCTTCTTTCGCCCGACCCATTATCCCCGCCCGACCTATGCCTATATCGGCTCGCCACCGGCCAAGACGACGCCGAACGGCTATACCAGCGTCGGCGACATGGGCCATGTCGATGCCGAGGGCTTCCTCTACATCGCGGACCGGCGCACCGACCTGAT
Source organism: Hyphomicrobiales bacterium (assembly GCA_900470095.1). Lineage (GTDB taxonomy): Bacteria > Pseudomonadota > Alphaproteobacteria > Rhizobiales > Beijerinckiaceae > Allobosea. The sequence continues at coordinate 15,904 of UBZM01000090.1, read as the reverse complement.
CATCAGCGGCGGCGTCAACGTCTATCCCGCCGAGGTCGAGGCCGTGCTGACCGAGCATGCCGGCGTCGGCGACGCCGCCGTGGTCGGCCTTCCCGACGCAGACTGGGGCCGGCGCGTCCACGCGATCGTGGAACCGGTCGACCCTTCCGGCACGATCCCGCTCGACGAACTCTACGCCTGGATGCGCGAGCGCCTGTCGGCCGCGAAGATTCCCAAGACGATCGAGTTCACGCCCGCCCTGCCGCGCGACCAGTCCGGCAAGATCCGCCGCAGTGCCCTGATCGCGGCCCGTACCCCCGAAGGATTGAGCCAGTGACGACGCGTCCCGTCTACATCGCCGGCGCGGCGGAAACGCCGTTGGGCGAGGTCCACCACCATAACGAACTCTCGATGATCGCGCTGGCCGCGGCCGAGGCCCTGGCGGAAGCCGGGCTGTCGATCCGCGACGTCGACGGCCTCTTCGTCAACTATATGGGCGAGGAGGGCTCGGTTCAGGTCGGGGAATATCTCGGCATCCAGCCGCGCTACGCCGATTCCACCGATTTCGGCGGTGCTGCCTTCGAAGCCCATGTCCACAAGGCGATCGCGGCGATCAATGCCGGTTTCTGCGAGGTGGCGCTGATCACCTATGCCTCGCGCCAGCGCAGCCGGCGCGCCCGCCACCGCGAGCCGCCTGCGGGCAGCATGGGCGTGCCGATGTTGCAGCAGCTCGAGGTTCCGACCGGGTTGCCGGCCCCGATCGGGCGCTATGCACTCTATGCGGCCCGGCACATGCACCTGTTCGGCACCACGCGCGAGCAGATGGCGGAAGTCGCCGTCGCCGCCCGGATGTGGGCAATGCGCAACCCCAAGGCCTGGAGCCGCAAGCCGCTGAGCATCGACCAGGTTCTGTCCTCGGCGCCGATCTGCGATCCGCTGACCCGTCTCGACTGCTGCCTCGTCACCGATGGCGGCGGGGCGATCGTGGTGACCACCGCCGAGCGCGCCCGCGACGCCGCCAAGAAGGCCGTGCGGGTCATCGGCGCCGCGCAGAGCCAGAACCATTGGCTCGTCTCCCAGATGCCGGATCTCGACCGGGAGGGCATGCCGGGCCGGCGCTGCGGGCCGGAGGCCTTCGCCATGGCCGGCATCCGGCCGGCCGATGTCGACGTCTTCCAGCCCTATGATTCCTTCACGATCAGCGTGCTGATCGCGCTCGAGGACCTCGGCTTCTGCAAGCCTGGAGAAGGCGGCGCCTTCGCGCAATCCGGCGCTCTGCGCCCCGGCGGGGCCCTGCCCTCGATGACCTCCGGCGGCGGACTCTCCTATAATCATCCCGGTGCGCTGGGCCTCATGCTGCTGATCGAGGCGGTGCGCCAGTTGCGCGGCGAGGCCGGCGAACGGCAGGTGCCCGACGCGCGCATCGGCGTGGCGCACGGCACCGGCGGCTTCCTGTCAACCGCGAGCACGGTGGTTCTGGCCCATGACTGATCACGCCCTCAAGGTCGAGGACCCCTTTCTCTGGCCGTTCTGGGAGGCAGCCAGCGAGAGGCGCCTCGCGGTCCAGCGCTGTCGCGGCTGCAGCCACCATCAATTCTACCCGCGGCCGTTCTGCCTGTCCTGCGAGGGCCGCGAGCTCGACTGGGTCGATGTCACCGGCGCGGGAGAAGTCTATTCGATCACCACGGTGCGGATTCCGGTCTCAGATCTCCTGCCGCCGCCCTATCAGGTCGCGCTGGTGACGCTCGATGCCGGGCCGCGCCTGCTCGCGGGCATCGATGGCCCCGCCTGCAGCATCGGTGACCGGGTCAGGCTGGTCTGGCGCGAGCGCGAGGACGCGCCGCCCTTCCCCGCCTTCGAGAGGGTCACGCCGTGAGGCTGCGGGACCGTGTCGCGATCGTCACCGGGGCCGGGCGCGGATTGGGGCGGGCGCATGCGCTGGCACTGGCCGCGCAGGGCGCTGCGGTGATCGTCAATGATCGTGGCGCCGCGCTCGACGGCGCCGGCCACGACGCCCGCCCGGCCGACGAGGTCGTCGCGACCATCCGCGCTCAGGGCGGGCAGGCCGTCGCCAGCGGCCATGACGTGGCCGACTGGGACGAGGCGGCGGCGCTGGTCGCCTTCGCCGTCTCGAGCTTCGGCCGCCTTGACGTGCTCGTGAACAATGCCGGAATCCTGCGCGACCGCACGCTCGCCAACATGTCGGAGGCCGAGTGGGACGCGGTCATCCGCGTTCATCTCAAGGGCCACGCCGCGCCGGCGCGCCATGCGCTGGCCTATTGGCGCGAGCGGCACAAGCGCGGCGAAGCGGTCTCAGCCAGCGTCGTCCACACCAGCTCCGCCTCCGCCTTCGCCGGCAATGTCGGACAGGCGAATTATGCCAGCGCCAAACTGGCCGTCGTCGCCCTGTCGTCGACGATTGCGCTGGAAGGCGCCCGCTACGGCGTCCGCTCCAATGTCGTCTCGCCTTCGGCGCGCACGCGCATCAGCGAAGCCACGATCGAGGATGCGCCCGCCGACGGCAGCTTCGACGTGATGGCGCCCGACAACGTCTCTCCCCTCATCGCCTGGCTGGCGGAAGCGGACTGCCCGGCCAACGCGCAGGTCTTCCACCTCATCGGGCGGGAGGTCCTGCTGATGGACATCGCGGCGGTGGCGCAACGCGTGCGCGCACCTCACCGCTGGTCGCCCGAAGCCCTCGACGCGGCGCTGCGCGGACGGATGCAGCCGCCGCGCGACATCAACATCTTCCTGAAGGAGCAATTGCTGTGAACGAACCCGCAGAATCCCCTCTCGTCGCCGTGATCGGGGCCGGCATCATGGGCACCGGGATCGCCCAGTCGCTCGCGCTCGCCGGCTGTCGCGTAAGGCTGAACGATGTCGCGGAGCAGCGCCTGCAGACCTCGCTCGACACGATCGAGAACGGCCGCTTCGGCCTCCGCCGCGGGGTCGAGCGCGGCAAGGTGACGGCCCAGGCGGCGGACGAAGCCCTCGCACGCATCACCACGACCGTGTCGCTGGAGGACGCCTGCGCCGGAATCGACCTTGCCATCGAGGCCGTGCCGGAAGACCTGACGTTGAAATGCGACGTCTTCCGCCGCCTCGACCAGGCCGCGCCGCCTGCCGCCATCCTGACCTCGAACGCGGCGGGATTGCCGATCACGGCGCTGGCCTGGGCGACTGGCCGGCCCGAGCGCGTGCTGGGCTGGCACTGGGCCCAGCCGGTGGCGGTGATCCGGCTGGCGGAGCTCGTCGCGCATCCCAGGACGGCGCAGGACGCGATCGACTATGTCAGCGCACTGGCGCGCCGCTGCGGCAAGAACCCGATCGTCGTCAAGGACCAGCCCGATAGCTGGGGCTATGTCGCCAACCGCATCAACCGCGCCGTCCGCATCGAAGCCCGGCGCGTGGTCGAGGAAGGCGTCGCGTCGGAAGACCAGGTCGACGAAATCATGCGCGACTGCTTCCGTTGGCCGATGGGACCCTTCGAGATGCAGAGGCCTGGCTCGATGTGAGCTGAAGCCGCCCGGGCGATGGGGTTAGGACGCCCGTTTGCAGGCCCTCGCGCGCGATGATCGATCACGGCTCGGGGGGAGTCTAGATCATCGGATCGGATATCGCATCCAGTCCGATGATCTAACCCTTTGTGTTTGCATCGGCTTTCCCGAAAGCCGCAATCCACTTTTCAGGCGATGCTTTAGCGGCGTGCCCGGAGCTTCATCGGCATGCCGCCCTGCGGGCGCAGCGTGATCCGCTGCTGCGGAACTGGGGGATCACTGCCGGCATATTCGAAACGGAAGGCGCCGAGCAGCGTCGTCAGGCTCAGCACCGCCTCGATCATCGCGAAATGCTGGCCGATGCAGATCCTCGGTCCGGCGCCGAACGGCAGATAGGCATAGCGATCGATCGTCTCGCGCGCTCCAGGCAGGAAGCGCTCCGGCCAGAACTCCGTCGGTGCGGTCCAGAGGGAGCGATGCCGATGCAGCACATAGGGCGAGATGATCACGAGCGCGCCCTTGGGGATCGCGACGCCCCCGACCTGATCCTCGGCGATCGCCACGCGCGACAGCGAGGGCACGGGCGGGTAGAGCCGCATGGCCTCCTCGATCACGGCGCGCGTCATGGTCAGGCGATCACCCGTGAGCACTGCCGCGACAGGGTCGGCCGCCACCGCATCGGCCTCGGCCTCCAGGCGCTCCCTGACATCGTCGGCCGTCGCGACGAGATAGAGCGACCATGTCAGGGCGTTGGCCGTCGTCTCATGCCCGGCGCCGATGAAGGTCACGATATTCGCGCCGACCTCTGCGTCGCTGAGGCCCGTGCCGGTTTCGGGATCGCGCGCATCGAGCAGAGCATCCAGCAGATCGCGGGCATGCGGATCGGCGCTTGCAGGATGAGACGCGCGCAGCGTTTGCCGGTCGGTCACGATCGCCTCGATCTGCCGCTCGAAGAAATCGATGGCGGGCCGCGCGCGGATACGGCCGATCCGCGGGAGCCAGGCCGGTGCGCCCAGGATATCGAGCGGATCGATGCGCCCCTGCGTCGCGAAATAGCGGGTCAATGCCTGCCCGAACGCCACAGCGCCGCCCGCGATCGCGTTCGAGAACAGCGTTTCCGCCAGCACGTCATAGGTCAGCCGCGTCATGTCCTCGCCGATGTCGACGATCCTGCCGGCGCGTCGCTGCGCCATCCGCGCCACCTGACTGGCGATCGGGGGCAGCATCCGGGCGGCAAGCGCCTCGACCCGCCTCGGCGTGAACAGCGGCGCAAGCGTGCGGCGGGCCCGCTTCCAGGCGTCGCCCTCGACCGTCAGCAGCCCCTGCCCCAGGCCGGGCGCGAGAATGGTCTTTTGCAGCGCGTCCTTCGGATAATTCGCGTTGTTCTCGACGAGCACGTGCCGGATCGCAGCAGGGTCCGAGACGACGACGCCATAGCCGAGCACGCTCTTGCCGGCGACGATCGGGTCCTGGAAATGCTGCTGGCGCCAGATCGTCAGCGGGTTGCGGCGCAGGCGCAGCAGCAGCTCCAGACGGCCGAGCTGGCGATCGCCCGGAATGGGCGCCGGGGGCGTCCGCCTCTTGGACGGCTCGGCGGGGACCTCTGACAGAGCCATGCGACGACAGTCTCCGAGCGAAGAAGCTCCGGGCCAGCGTGACCGGCGCGGATGTCGTTTCAAAGGCAAATACTCATGGATGCAGAGAAACTGCGCCGCTGGGGTGAAGGCGTCCGCCGGCGTATCGCTATCGGGCCTCGGCGACAGTCGGCGCAGGAGATTTCCCTCGACGCGCCGCCTCAGCCTGATCGCGGGCGACCGGAGCCTCCGGGCACGGTGACGCCGGCCCGGCGGGTTGCCCGCCTCGCCGCGGTCGAGGCTCCAGGCCGGGCGTGATCTGCGCCACCCGTTAGCGCTCGGTTCACCATCGGACTGGTATGCAGCGACCGAGGGGAAACTGCCGGGGCGCCCTGCCCCGAAACCGGCCTGCCTGCTGCTAGGACTTCGAGATGTCGCCGCGATCGAGACAGGTGCCCGTTGTCCTGCAGATGGAGATCACCGAATGCGGTGCAGCCTGCCTGGCGATGGTGCTCGCATCGTTCGGTCGCTGGGAGAAGCTGGATACCGTCCGGGACCGGTGCGGCGCCTCTCGTGACGGAACCTCGGCGACGGCCCTCATCGAAGCAGCGAAAACCTTTGGGTTGAATGCCAACGCGTTCAGGCGAGAGCCCGCTGACCTGGGCGGCCTGCCGCTTCCGCAGATTCTGTTCTGGACCTTCGATCACTTCGTCGTCCTGGAACGGATCGAGCAGGACAGCTTCATCATCGTCGACCCGGCGAGCGGGCGGCGACGCGTCACGGCGGCTGAGTTCGATCGGGCCTTCACCGGCATCACGCTCTCATTTGCGCCCGGCGAGAGATTTGCGCGGACCCGCAGGCCGCGCGGCTTCCTCCGGCGCTTGCCCGGCATGCTCAAGGGCTCGAGCGCAGGGTTTGCGGCGATCCTCGTCACCAGCCTCATCACCGTGATCCTGGGGGTGCAGATCCCCGGCCTGACACGGATCTTCGTCGACGATTACCTGGTCCAGGGTTACGGCGACTGGCTGGTTCCCCTGCTGGCCGGCATGCTGGCTGTCGGCGTCATGCGCACGATGCTTGGCGCGCTCTACATGCGCGGGCTGCTTCGGCTTCAAACCAAGCTCACCGGGGTCCTGTCGGCGCAGTTCATCTGGCGGTTGCTGCACCTGCCATTCCCGTTCTTTGCCAGTCGAAGCCCGGCCGAGGTGTCGGCCCGGGCCGGGCTTCCCGGGCAATTGTCCGGCATCATCTCCGGACCGATGGCGAACGCCGCCGTCAACCTTGTCGCGATGACGACCTATGGCGCCGTCATGATGGCATACAGCCCTCTGCTGACCGGCGTCGTCCTGGCCGTCTCCGCGCTCAATATCGGCATCTTCTGGCTGACGCAGCGCCGCGTGCGCGAGGGCGCAAACCTCGTCCAGATGACCGCGGGCGAGGCTCATGCCGTGACGATCAGGAGCGTGGCCCTGCTCGAGCAGGCACGCGCCACGGGGTCGGAGGCCGTCCTGTTCGGCCGCATGATGAATGCTCATATCCGGCACATCAATGCCGAGCAGCAGGGCGGCAAGCTGCTGCGCGTCGTCACCGCGCTCTCGCAGGCCAACAGCCAGCTCGTGTCGCTCGCCGTGCTCGGTGTCGGCGCCGTCCAGGTCATCGTGACGGACATGACGCTCGGCACCCTGATGGCCATGCTCATGCTGGCGGAGCTTTTCGCCGGAGCCCTCGGGGTCGCGACCAGCGCCAGCACCTCGCTGGGCCAGGCCAACAGCGCGCTCGAGCGGCTGGGTGACCTGCTGGACCGCCAACTGGCGACCGAGGAATTGAAGGAAGCCCCCAGCGCGATCTGCGATGGGCGTCTCACCTGCCGCGGCGTGTCGTTTTCCTACCCCAATGGCTCGGTGCTGTTCAAGGATGTCGAGCTCTCCGTTGCGGCCCGGGACAGTGTCGCGATCTCCGGGCCCTCCGGCTCGGGAAAGAGCACGCTGGCGCGGCTGCTGGCCGGCCTGGCGACACCTGACGGCGGTGTCGTGACGGTCGGCACCGGCACCGGCCATGTCCATCCGGAAGCCGCGCGCGGGATCGCCCTGGTCGATCAGGACCCATTCTTCCCGGCCGGGACGCTTCGCGCCGCCCTGACCCTGTGGAATCCCCAGGTCCCGCTCACTCTCATCAGGCAGGCCCTGGTCGACGCCGAGATCGCCCATGTCATCGACGCTCGCGCGGGTGGCATCGAAGGGCGCATCAGCGAGGGGGGCCTGGATTTCTCGGGCGGGGAACGGCAGCGACTGGCGATCGCGCGGGCGCTCGTCCAGGACCCGCGCATTCTGGTGCTCGACGATGCGACGAGCGGCCTCGACGAGGCAACCGAGGCCCGGCTCCTGAACAACCTGAGACGACGCGGGGTGACGCTCATCCTGATCACCAACCGCGCGAGCGTCCTCAATCACGTGGATCATATCTGGGCGATCCACGAGCGCAGGCTGGTGCCCCTGGCTGCGGAGGACGTGATGCAGATCAGCCGGGACACGCGCGCTGACGGCACGAAGCTGGCGAGGGTTTCATGAGCGACGTTCAGGACGTGCTGGAATGGCCGCTCCCGGCCGGCGAGCTGTCGCCGCTCCCGTTCTATTATACGACGCTGGTCGATGCCGAGGCTGATGTCTATCTGAGGCTGGAAGACCCCGGCCCGCCGCGCTTCGTCACCGCGATCCCTGCTGGGACCTGCCTGCCGCCGGCATCGGGCGCTGCTGCCGGGCTCCTGCTCCGGACACGTCAGCCCGGCCGCCTCGTCGCATCGGCTTCGGCTCAGGGTGCCAAGCGCTGGCTGATCGCGCTGGCCTCCGCGACGGGCTCCGAGGCGCCGGACGACGACATGATGTCTCCGGAGGAATTCCTGCGCCAATCCGAGAACAGCCTCGCGCTGATTGCCGCACGATCGCAGGAACGCGAGCACAATTCGGAAGAGCGCGCCCTCCTGCAGGTCACCCGCCAACAGACGCGCTTTGACGATACGCTCGCCGATTTCGGGCACCTGCTGGACGGTCGGTTCCGGCGCAACCCGGACGGCATCGCGCCCGAAGGGCTCGTGCGCGCGGCCCAGGCGCTTGGGATGCAGGTCGGCATTCCCACTCCGATCCTTCCCGAATTCGGCGAGGAAACCGCTGCCGACTATCTTGAGCGCTTCGCCTCGGTGAACCGATTGCGTCTGCGCCGGATCGACAAGCGCGACGGCATCCCCAATGGCGAGGCCTGCATCCTCGGGTTCAGGTCCGATGGCACGCCTGTCCTGGTCACGCGCGGACGGTTCGATGCTCTCGTCATCGAAGATTTTGATTCCGGAAAACGACGCAGCGCGTTGAAAACATTGGATTGGGACGGGCTTCAACAGGACCTGTTCACGACGCACCGGACCTTGCCCGACGAAACGCCGACGCTCTCCTCGCTGCTGCGCTTCGGGTTGTCGGACCTGCGCGCGGATATCGCGATCATGGTCGCCTGCGCCCTTCTCGGAAGCGCGCTCGGCATCCTTCCTCCGCTGCTGGCTGCGCAGATCGCCAATATCGGCGTCCATAGCGGCGATCTCACCTTCCTGGGCGAGATCATGGGTGTGCTGCTGGGCGTGCTCGCGGCAGCACTGGTCTTCACCATCATCCAGCAACTCCTGGAATTGCGGTTTCAGGGCCGCGCCAGCCTGATGCTGCATGCCGCAATGGTGGACCGTCTGCTGCGCCTTCCGCCCGATGCCGTCAGGTCCTCGACGAGCCTCATCCTCGCGACCCAGATGGAGACGGTCGACAAGCTCCGCCGCTCCGTCCTGTCCTTTGGCGCCGCCGGCTTCATCGCGCTCGCGAATGGCCTGACGGCCGCGATCCTCGTCGCCAGCATCTCGCCGACGGCCGGACTGGTCGGGATTGCGCTTGTCCTGGCCCTGGTGCTGGGCACGGCCTTCCTCGGCTGGATGCAGTTCAAGGCGATCTATGAAGGCGAGCGCATGGACGTCGTCGTCCTGGCCTTCTCCTACGATCTGATCCGGCTTGTCCCGGTCATCCGCAACTTTCGCATGGAGCGGACAGCCTTCACGCAATGGGGCCAGAACTTCCTGGCCTTCCAGAGCCGCATCATGCGCTCGACACGGATCGCCAACCGCCTCGCGATCTTCGAAGGCGGCTGGGAGATCCTCACCCTGGCCGCCTGCTTCACGGCGGTGGCCTTTGCAAGCGCGTCGGGCCGCCTCGAGGCCGGGCAGGCCATTGTCTTCGTCCTGGCGCTGACGCGCATGATCCAGGCGGGAAAGAGCCTGTCTCACACGGTCCTGAATGCCGCGAAGCTCCTGCCGATGACGAAGCTCGCGCAGCCTTTCCTCGATCAGAAGGTCGAGCCCGCGAACCTGAACAGGGCGGTGCCGCGGTTGAACGGCGAGATCGAGATGACGGGCGTCCACTTCTCCTATAGCGGCCGGGCGGTCCTGAACGATGTCAGCCTGGCGATCGGAGATGGCGAGTTCGTCGGGGTCACCGGCCCCTCGGGCTCAGGAAAGTCGACGCTGGTGCGCATGCTGGTCGGCCTGGAACGGCCCCATAGCGGCCATGTCCTGCTCGATGGGCACGACCTGGCGACGCTCGATCGCCGGCAGGTCGCCAGGCACGTCGCCGTGGTCATGCAGGGCGCCCAGCTCTTCCCCGGAACGATCCTGGACAATATTCGTGGCGTCACCGACATCACCGTCGACGACGCCTGGCGCTACGCGGATCTCGCAGGCCTGAGCGAGGAATTGCGGGCCATGCCGATGGGCCTGAACACGCCGGTCGGCGAAAGTGGTACCGCGCTGGCCAAGGGGCAGATCCAGCGCTTGATGATCGCCCGTGCCCTGGCGCAGCAGCCGCGGGTCATCGTCCTCGACGAAACCTTGAGCACACTCGACGCAGCCGGGCAGGACCGTGTCCTCGAGGTCCTTGCCGGCCTTGGGATCACCCGGATCGTCGTGTCGCATCGCCCCTCCGTCCTGCTCAAGAGCGAACGTGTCATCGTTCTCGAGCACGGGCGCATCACGGATAGCGGCCGCGCCTCCGAGGTCATGCTGCGTCAAACCTTCCTGTCCCCGGCGGCCTGAGTACGATCGCGATGACGACCACCTCCCTCTTTCGCCCGCAAGCCCAGCTTGCCTACAAGCACCCGACCCAGCTCGCCGCGGGACTGCGCCTGGTCTCCCCCGGCTACGCCGTCGGCATCATCACCGCAGCGCTTCTCGTCGTCGGTGCCGTGACGGCTGCGGCCATCGTGCAGGTGCCGATCCATGTGAAGGGCAGCGGCGTCATTCTCAGCTCCAAGGGCGTGCTCGAAATCGCCGTCAGCGCGGCCCATGACGGGCGCGTGGTCGACATCCTGGTCGATGTCGGGGACAAGGTCACGCCGGGGCAGGAAATCGCGCGCGTGACGCAGCCGGGCCTCGAGAACGACCGCAAGCTCGCCGAGGCGGAGCGGGACATCGCCGTGCAGGACATCGCGCGCATCAGGGAGCTCCAGGAACGCGTCACCGGCCTGACCGAGAATGTGCGCCAGCAGCAGGAGAGCGGCGCGCGCGAGGCCATCCGTCTGCTGGAGCAGCGTGCCGGGCTTCTCGAACCGCTCGCCGAGAAGCTCGAGATCATGCGCCAGCAGGGCGCCACGACGATCGAGCGTTACCTCCAGGTGCGGGCCGAGTTGGCCGAGGCCCGGGAGCGGCTCGTCAGCAAGCGCAGCGAATTGCTGGCCCTGGTCGCCGACCGCGTCGAGAAGCAGTCGCAATATGAAAGGGAGCTGCAGGCGCTCGAGGCACGGCGGGCGCAGGCGCAACGGCAGATCGAGCGGCTGGAAGACCGCCTCCGCAATGAGACCGCCGTTCGCAGCTCCCAGTTCGGCATCGTCTCGGAGCTGAAGATGATGCCCGGCGACCTCGTGCGCTACGACACGCCGATCATCAGCCTGCTGCCGGTGGACGAGAGCTACGGGCGCCTACGCCCGGGCCTGGCGCGCCTGGTCGCGGCGGTGCTGGTTCCGGCGCAGGATGGCAAGAAGGTCCGTCCGGGCATGCGCGTCCTGGTCGATCCGACATCGGTCCGGCGCGACGTGTTCGGTGCGATCGAGGCCACGGTCATCAAGGTGTCGGACGTTGCCGCAAGCCCCGAGCAACTCAGGCACATGCTGCGAAACGACAGTCTCGTGCAAAAGCTCACCGCCGAGGGCCCCCCCTTCCTGGTCACTGTCGATATGAACCGCAGTGCATTGACCCAGACCGGCTTTGCCTGGACGACGTCCAATGGGCCCGACACGCGCATCACATCGGGGACATTGCTGCAGGCCGAGATCGAGACCGAACGCGTGTCGGTGCTGCAGCTGCTTCTGCCTGCGCTCAAGGACCTGCTCAGGGGGCCGCACAAGGCCAATCACGGCGCGTAGGTCGCAGGCGTCCGCCCGGAAGCATCCGCGCTGGCTGCAGCGCACGCAAGCGTCTGCCCAGCTTTTGGGGCCCTGGTCGCCGCGCGCTCCCGACGCGATGCCGGAGGAGGTTGCCACGCCCTCCCCCGCAGCCGCCGGTCCGCGCTTGCGCAGATCCCTCCCGCAACGTCGAGAGCAATCTCGCGCATCGTTGCTCTTAAGGCGACTTAACGTAAATAGTTTTAAACTCGACAACAAAGCAACGCCGTCACTTTGGTCCGACTAAAAAAAATCGTTAACTACAGGGATTAAGCGATGATGCACGGCTGCATCGATATGGCTTGCTCGTCCTTCACGGTCGAGAGTAGCGAAAGCAGCCACCATGCCTCCCTCAAAAAGCTCTTCTTCATCACTCCAGGATCATGACGCCCTGCCGGCAGACGTGCTCGACGCCGTCATCGGCGGAGCCGGCTTCACCAAGAAGAACGAGATCAACGCCGATCACGCGGCCGCGATGACCGCGGGTGCCGAAACCCCATCGGTCGAGACGAAGGCAGACGCAGCCGCTGGCAAGGGGGCGTCGGTCAAGCTGGAGGGAGCCGAGTTCACGCGCCATTATGGCGGAAGCGCGCTCACTGACAGCGCCGCGTTCGGCACCGCAAAGAGCGTCGACGCCAAGAACCTATCCGCCCCGAAGGATCGGATCGAGGAGATCAACAAGGATTTCCGCACGCATGCCAGCGAGGGGCCCCATACCGGCAGCGCCGGCGGCCTGTCCGCATCCGCCGAAAAATCCGGCACACTGACGAAGGCCTCCGCGAACGAGACAGCCTTCAAGGACGCGGCCTGGGAGACCAAGAGCTTCGCCAGCGCCGCAGACCACCAGAATTCCGCCGCGGAGCAGGCGCGCGGCCAGGCGAATACCGAAAAGGGCAAGCTCCAGGCCCTGGAGACCGCTCAGACCCACGCGGCCGACAGCCATGCGAGCGCGGCCGAGAAGGTGAAGCTGGCAAAGGATGTCGAAAAGGCTGCCAAGGACGCCAGCTACAAGGCAAGCCTCGGCGTCCATGAGGCGTTGAAGAAGGACGGCTTCAACTCCAACAGCAAGGAAGCGGAAACCAAGGCGAAGACCGCGTCCGAGAAGGACGCAGCGAAGTTCAAGGCGGCGGAAACGAAGCTGAGCGAGGCCCAGAAGGCCGCCGCGAGCTTCACCGACAAGACCGACATCAAGATCGCGGCTCTGAAGACAGAGCTTCAGGCCAACAAGAGCCTCAAGCATAGCGAGGGCATCCCTGGCGCGATCCAGCATCTCGAAGCCCAGAAGGCGGAGATGCAGGCCAAGGTTCAGTCGGCCGAGAAGAACGTCTCGGCTGCCAAGGCGGCGGCCGACAAATCGGCCGACCAGTACAAGGTTTTCCAGGAGGCGGCGCGGGCGGAGAAGGAGCATGACGCGGCGGCCAGGTCGCTGAGATCTGCCGAGTCCGACGAGGCCAAGGCCAAGAAGGAGCTTTCGGCGGCCAAGGCCGATCACGAGGAGCAGGCCAAGACCGCTGCGGACGCCGAAGCCAAGGCCAAGGCCCGGGAAGACCAGGCGGAGGGCGGCGCCAAGAGCGCAGCCGAGAAATCCGCCCAGGAGGACCGCGAGCAGGTCAAGAATCTGTTCAAGGATCAGTGGAAGGATCTGGGCGGGAAGCTCGCGCGGGAAGTCGGCATCGACATTGCCAAGAACGCCGCGAAAGCCGACGGCTCGTTCAACGAGAAGACGACCAAGACCGTGCTTGCCGGCGGCATTTCCGAGGCCAAGGCCTCGGACGGCGACAAGACCGTGACCACGACCCGGATCGGCCAGGTCAGCACCGAAGGGCATACCGCGTCCTATTCAGGCGTAGCGGGTGCCGGCGCCGAAGCCGATTGGCGCGTGACCGCCGAGGCCGGCAAGATCACGGAAACCAAGAACGCCGACGGCTCCGGGCAGGTCACGAAAACCTATGCGGCCGCCGGCGTCGAGGCTCATGCCTCGGCTCACGCCAGCTGGACGGGCGTCGCCGCGCAGGCGGGCGTCACGGTCGCAGCCCATGCGGAGGCCAGCCACACCTTCAAATCCTCCGGAGATACCGAGCTCAAGTTCTATGCCCAGGGTGATGCCTCGGCCGGCGCCAAGGCCGGCGCAACGCTCGGCTTCGACGGGCTGAAGCTGGAGGCCAGCGCGAAGGCGGAGGCCACCGCGAGCGCCGGTACGACCCTCGCCACGAAGATCGGCGATGTCGCCACTGAGGTGGACGCCAAGGTCTACGCAACGGCGAAGGCGGAAGCGAAGGCCTCGGCCGTCGTGAATTTCGACCCGACCAAGGGCGCGGTCGGCGGCGGGGTGAAGGTGGGCGCTGTCCTGTCGGCCGGCGTCGGCGCCGAAGCCTCCGGCAAGCTGAAGGGCGATGGCGGCGGTTATGCGGAGGCCGGTGTCGGCGTCCATGTCGGCAAGCTCGGCGTCAAGGCCGATATCGACGTCGGCTTCAAGGACGGCGCCATGGAATTGAAGGTCGACATGGGTGCCTATCTCGGCGTCGGCACCGATATCAAATTCAACTGCAAGGCCAATTTCGCCGAGGCCGCGAAGAACGCGTCCAAGGATATCAAGAGCGACAATTGGTTTACGAAGGCGAAGGGCGTTCTCAGCTACACGCCGGGCGGCTTCCTCGCTCGCAGCATCTTCGGTTGAGACACGCTGACTGGTCACTGTGAAAGGCCAAAGACATGGTAAACGGTTCTGACATCCCCACTCCGGCCGAGATGGAAAAGTTGAAGACGAAGCTTCGCACCGAAATCGAGCCTGCCGCCAAGGAGCTGGACGAAACCTCGCGCGAGCAGATCCTGGCGCGCGCCGAGATCGAGGGCTGGTCGAAGTCGCAGGCGGACTGGCTGAACAAGCTCGCCAAGGAGCCTCTGTTCCAGGCTGTCGCCGACGGCGTGCCCGGCGCCGAGGCGCTCGAGCGGGCCTATCAGCAGGCGAAACGGCAGCTCACGGTCGGCTATTTCGACAATGCGTTGGCTGAAGGCAAGAATCGCTACACGGCATTCCTGACCGTCATCGATCTTGAAAAGCAGATCGCTGAGCGCCGGAACGAAGCGGCTCCCGATTACCCGGACGCCGTGCTGATGGCGGCTTGCCGCTCCGTCGAGGCAGCGGCTGCGAACGGAGCCTCGAGCGAGGAGCAGATCGAAGCAGGCTATGCCTCGATCCGAAGCCTGTCCGCCCCTGCCGTCAACTGAGCACCACGGATCGGGAGGCACCGCCTCCCGATCCACCATCGTCGAGACAATTCCCAATGCCTTTCTTTGATCTGCCGCCCGTCAGCCTGCCGCCTGCGATCGTCACATTGGCCCAGAGCACGACCCAACCCTCGCTGGAAGCCCGGCTGGCCGCGAAAGCGGGCCGAGACGGATGGTCGGAATCGCAGGCCGAGTGGATCGGCAAGCTGGGAGCGGCGGCCCATGCGGCGAAGCCCGCTCAGGGGCAGCCCTCTCCCGAGATGTTCGACGAACTGTTCAAAGCCGGCGCCCGGCAGCTCACCGTCGGATATTTCAATGATGCGCTCAACCGGGGCAAGACACGCCTCGTCGCATTCCTGACCGTTCTGGACCTCGAGAGCCAGGTGATCGGCCGCAAGGGCGGACAGCCGCCGGAATACCCCGATGACTGGGTAAAGGCCGCCTACCTGAAGGTCGAGGAGGCGGCGTCCCGCGGGGCCGACAGCGCCGAGCAGATCGAGGCCGGCCTGGCCGAGATCAGGCGGCGGGCCACAACGCACAGCCCTGCCAAGCCGTAACATTGCCCGGGCGATGAACAGACGCGACTGAGAGCCTTGGCCGCCACGGCGGCGCAACTCCCAGTCAGCCGCCTTGGCCAGTCGCGCGCGCAAATGGCCCGATGCTGGCGACAGAAAGCGCCGGCGCTTGCCGACCGCAAGCGCCCTCCCCGACCGACCCGATCAACGCGCCGGTAGACGCGATCAGCTCCGAACGGGCCAGCTCAGAAGCTGACCCTGATCTGGGCCTGGCCGCCGAGGCGGTTGGTGCTGCCGGAGAGCTCGCCGTCGAGGCGGGCGCCGAGCGTGACGGCGGGGCTGAGTTTGAGGTCGAGCCCGGCGGCGAGCAGTGCACTGTTGCGGGCGGGCCTGGCGCCCTCGACCGCAAAGCCTGACCCGGCCAGGCCGGCAATCGAGGCGGAGAGACCGGCATCGCGCTGGTAATAATGCGCCCAGCTCGCCCGGACATAGCCGGCGACCGGCAGCCCGTTCAGCCCGCTGGCGTAGTCGAGCTGCAGGCCAAGCTCGCTGCGCGAGGTGATGTCGTTGCGCTTCGCCAGAGTGAGCGCACCGGCATTGGCGCCGGCCCAGTTCGCCTCGGTCAGGGCCGGGCTGCGCGCCTGGATCGCCTGCA
>UBZM01000076.1 GCA_900470095.1 Hyphomicrobiales bacterium | reverse complement strand
AGAACCTGACGTCGAGCCTGCCCTTGAGGGCATGATCGCGGGCGTTGTCGCCAAGCGCGGCGCTGTAGCTGACGCCAAGTGTGGTGGTCGCCGTGGCGCGCCAGGCGAGGCCGGCCTCGGCCACCAGGGCGTTGCGGGCAAGCGGGGCGGCAAAGGTCTGGAACGGTGTTGCGGCGCCGATGAAGGCGAGATTGGCCGCGGGTGTGGTGTCGCCGAAGGCATGGCGCCAGCCGAGCATGCCGCGGGCCAGCAGCGGCGTGGCGCCCAACTGCATCTCGGCCCGCAGGCCGAGTGTCGAGAAGCCGAGGCGCTGGTCGCGGCCGAGCACCTGCAGTGCGGTGGGGCCCCCTGTCTCGGCGTCGCGGCTGGTGCGGACCGTGACGGCTGCGATCTGCGCAAAGGGCTCGAACGAGACCGGCCCGTAGGGCAGGGCGTAGCCAATCTCGGCGAAGGCCTGGGTGGTCGCGCTGCGGCCATCGAGGCGCAGCAGATCGGAGATGCCGGGCAGCGCGACCCGGCGCGTCACGTCGAGATCGTTCCAGGCATAGGCCGCGCCGGCCCGCAGCGAGACGGCGCCGAAACGCATGCCGCCATAAAGCGCGCCATGGGCGCTGCCCAGCTCGCCGCTCGAGCGGCGGCCGTCGATATCGAAATCGGTGTGCGTATAGCCGCCGGCAAGGCCGAGGCGCCAGTGCCCGTCGCCGCTCCAGCCGGAGTTGAGCTCGGCGCCGAACAGCATGCCGCCGCCGCGCCGGTCGAGCGAGGTCGCGTTGCGGTCTCCGTCCGTGCGCCCTTGCGCCCCGATCGCCTCGCCCCAAAGTGTGAAGCGTTCCCTGGCGAGGTGTGGTGCCGGCAGCGTCGTGCCGCCCGACCTGCCGGGCGCGTCGGCGCTGAAGGCGCCCTCGACCGTGCCGCCGGACGTGCCGCCGGCCAAGGGCCAGCGCAGTCGGTTGAGGATGGATTCGCGGATGAGATGGCTGTCTTCGATCGCGACGCCGACCGCCTGGGCATGGATCTCGCCCGAGAGCGCGTCGAAGCCGGCTCGGGCATCGGCGACGCTTGCCGTGAGCAGCGCATCGTAGACACGGTTGCCGGCGCCCAGCGCCTCGGCCGCTCCAGCGGCCCCGGCCTGGTTGCGGGTCAGGGCGACCTGCGGAAAGGCGATGGCGTTGCGATCGAGCGTCAGCGCCACGTCATTGGCGCCATAGGCCAGGCTCGGCGTCAGGAAGGCGAAGTTCGAGGCCACCGCCGCGAACCGGCCGAGGACCCCGCCCTGTGCCGTCAGAATGGTGTAGCGCGTCGAGGCGCCATAGCCGCCTTGTTCCGCCAGAAGCTGCACCGTTCCCCCGGACAGGGTGGCGGTTCCGGTGGCGGCGATCCTGTCGGACTGGCCGGCGGCATTGACCTCGAGCTGATAGGTCGAGCCGGGGTTGAAGGAGATGTTGCCAGCAACGTTCAAGGTGCCGATCGAATTGCCCGGCGCGACCGTGCCGGCATGGCCGACAATGACGCTGCCGACCGTGCCCGAGCCGCCGAGCGCGCCGCCGGCCAGCGTGATGGTGGAGCCCGTCAGCGAACCGTTGACCGTGAGCAGGCCCGACAGCACCGAGGTCGCCCCGGTATAGCTGTTGCTTCCCGTCAGAATGAGCTGGCCAGTACCCTGCTTGGTCAGCGTCCCCGTGCCCGAGATGTTTGCGGCAAGCGTGGCGGTATCGACAAAATCCGCGACGATGGCGCCGTCATTCAGGATCGCGTGAGTGTCGATCGTGCCCGCGCGCCCGCCGGTGCCCAGATTGAGCACGGAGGTATCGCTGATCTCCACCCAGCCGGCCTTGACCGTGCCGCCATCCGCGGCGGTGAGCATGGCGGTGGTGGCGCCGCAGCCGCAGCCATAACCGACGAAGAGGCCGTCGACCACGTTGAGCTGGGAGCCGGCGCCCGTGACCGTCACAGTGGCGCTGGCGAGGCCCAGCCCGGCATCGGAATCGTAATAGAGGCTGCCGTTCAGATTGACGATGCCACCGTTGGAAACGACGAGCGCGCCGGTTCCATTGGACCATTTGGAGCCGATGAACATGTGCTGCTCGACATTCCAGACCGAGCCGGCGCCGGTCACGCTGACCGTCGACGAGGTTCCATGTCCCTCGATGAGCGCGCCAGCCCTGCTGTTCATCACGCCGCCGCCGCTGATGGTCAGGGTCGCGGCAGCAGGACCACCGACATCCGTGTAGCCCTCATTGGTGACACTGGAATTCGCCCCCGAAACCTCCATGGCGGATTTGATCGCCAGGTACCCCATCGGGTCCACCAGCTTCAGCGTTCCGCCATTGCTGACCCGGAGCAGGCCGTTCGACACTTCGTTCCAGCCCATGGCCCAGCCGGTCGGATCGCCGACCGTGAGCGAACCGCCCTTGATCTCGAGCGTCGGGCTCGCGCTGCCGCTGAGGGTGAACGCGCCCCCGATGACATTGTGCGCTCCGGTCAGCGACAGGGTGCCGGGGCCGTTCACAAGGAGAGAGCCCGGGCCGGAAATCTGACCCGAAAGGGTCAACACGCCGCTGGCGTCGATCGTGCCGCCGGCTGCGCTCAACGTCACATCCCGTGCCGAGGTGAAGCTGCTGGTGGTTCTGAGCGCGCCACCGTTGAGGGTCAGCCCCCCTGAGACCGCACCGAGATTGGCGTCGCGGCTTATCGAGAGAACGCCTCCGTTGATGGTCGTCCCGCCGCTATAGGTATTCGTCCCTGTCAGGATGGTGACCCCGGCCTCGATAAGAAGCGCGCCGGCGCCTGTGATCTTGGGCGCGAACGTGTAGGCCGTAGAGGTATGGTTGAAGACAATGCGTCCCGTGCCTGCGCCGAATGCGACTTCGGCCGCGAGAAGGCTCCCGACCGCCCCCGCCGGTTGGCCGGACGCGGCACCAATGTTCACTGTGCCTGTACCGCCATGAGTGCCGTAGGAGGCGACCCAAACGGTGCCCCCACCACTCCCAACGGACACCGTGCCTCCGTCCTGGATAGTGAGTGTCCCGTCGCCGAAAGCGCCGACGTACATGCCGCCGCTGCTCAGGGACGATCCGGCCCCTTTGACCGTCACCGAGCCCGCGGCACGATGGGAGGGGCCGCCAGCGTTGCCTATGGTAACGAAATCAAACGAGACAGTCCCTCCTGCCTCTATGAGCAGCGAGCCAGTGCCATTGTGTCCAACATCGAGTTGTCCACTGCCGCTGAGGGATGACCCGGTCCCCGTCACGCTGACTGAGCCGATACCGCCCACTTCCTTGCCGAGGCGGACATCCTCGGAGCCCATGCTGACGGTGCCGCCGCCGGCAATGGTCAGCGCGCCAGTGCCTGTTTGACCAATGTCGAGGAGGCCGCCCGGAGTCCAATGCGGCAGCGGATTGGGCGATGGAAGAGGCGAAACATCGCCCGTCACCGTCACGGACGGCGTTTGCGCCGCAGCTCCCAGCGGCAAGCCGGCGAGCCAGGTGACGATAGACAGCGCCGTGGTCGCCAGGAAGGACGCAGCGCGGCGGTGTCCGCGTGCCTGCAGGCTGGATTGTTGCCGGCCACGAGCCCCATCGTCGATCAGTCGCAGGATGGTGAGCGCTCGCGCGCCGCGCCTCACGCCGGCCGCCCTATGCACTCGCATCATCCAGCCCCCGGCGTTGCGGACAGGATCGAGTCGCCGCCGCATTGCATGCCAGCCGCGACAACTAGGGCAGGGGCACTCTCGCGACAATACGGCATTTGCCGTAGATGCCGCAGAAAAGTTGTATAATTCAGATGTTAAATGACGCCGCGTCCTGCTGTGCGGGCGCTGGCGGACCGATGGCGGTCGGCAGGGCGAAGGTCAGCGTGCTGCGCCGCCGGCACGGCAGCCGGCTGGGCGGTAACCGCGGCAAGGACGCATCCTACCCCACGGTCACCCCGGCCAAAAATGATGGCACGACGGTTTACACGCTCAAGGCCGAGGATGTCCCTGTCGACGTGTTCCGGTCGATCAGTGTCTATGACGAGAAGGGCTTCTTCCAGAAGAACGATGACGACGCCTATTCGGTCAACAGCGTCACCGGCAAGACAAGACCGGCAAGACAAGACCGGCGAGACACGACCGGCGAGGCAAGCGCCGATGGTGCGATCGACCGGATGGTGATGCGTTCCGAGCGGCCGCCTTCGACCCAACCGGGTCGGCCGCCGCCCGGCTCGCTGATTGGACACACCGCGCTTGATCTCACGCCGTGGCAACACGTATGTCGGCGAGCATGCGTATTCCGTCCAATCCCCTCGTGCTGATCGGGCCGGCAATACTCGTCGTCTTTGCAGTGAGCTTCGCCGCAGTCTGGGTGAGGGATCGACGGCACCAGCACCTGCTGTTTCTCGGCGCGGCCTGCCTGCTCTTCTGCACCGGGACCTTGTCGCAGATCCTCGCCATACCGGACGGCGATGGTGTGAATGCGGTGACCTCGGCGCTGATCTACACCGTGAGCGTCCTGCTTCTCAGCGACGGGCTTCTCCGGCGCTCGGGAGCGCGGCTGCCGTGGGTTTCGTATCTGATCGTCCCGGCCCTGATCGCGGGCGCCATCGCCTATTTCTACTACATCGATCGCCGCCTCGTCGTGCGGATCTATCTCCTGAATTTCGGTTACGGGCTGATCTTTCTCGCGACCGCCTGGCGCCTGCGCCAGCTTCGGGGCGGGCGGCTGCCGGAGCAGATCCTATTCTGGGTGCTGGTCGCCTTCTCGCTCCATTTCTTCCCCCGCACCGTGCTGACCGTCGGAGCCACGCCCCCGGCGGCCGGCGATTTCGGTTCGTCACCCTTCTGGCTGGCCTTGCAATTCTCGCTCGCAGTCTTGGGGGTGGCACTGGCGCTGGCGGTCTTCGCCGTCACCGTCAGCGACATGATCGAGACGCTTCGCAAAGAACGATCCACGGATCACCTGACCGGTCTTTCGAACAGGCTGGGCTTCGAGGAGGCTGCCAATCGGCTCTTGCGCGACGCCCGTGCCTGGCCGATCTGCCTGGTGATAGCCGATATCGACCGTTTCAAGAGCATCAACGACACGTTCGGGCATCCCGCCGGCGATGCCGTCCTCAGAGCTTTCGCGAAGCTGCTCAAGGAGACTGCGCGACGGGTCGACCTTTCCGGACGTCTTGGCGGCGAAGAATTCGCCCTGCTGCTGCCGAACTGCGATACGGCCGGCGGCTACGCCTTCGCCGATCGGCTTCGATCCATCGTGCGGCAAACCCGTTTCGAGGGGCTGCCTCAATCAACCTATGTGACGGCGAGCTTCGGGCTGGTCATTGCCAGCCGAGGCGAAAGCCTGAGCAGTCTCGTCGCCCGCGCCGACAAGGCGCTCTACCAAGCCAAGCGCTCGGGCCGAAATCGCGTCGAAATCGATGCTGAGAGCCTCGCTGCGCCGGCGCCCGCAAGGATGCCATCCTGAGCGCGAGAGGCTCGGGCGCGGTCTACGGAAACGAGCAGTTGCGCAAACTATGGCGGGTTCACGAGGGCCGCTCTGCGCTGCGCGCCTTGCACGCGTTCTTTCCGGCGCTCTAGGATCGGCCTGCCGACATCGCGGCGATGCTGGATACGGAAGGTCTCAAGCATGAAGCGTCGGACATTTCTGGGCGCTGCCGCTGGCGCCGCCGTCTCGGTGATCGCAAGGCCCAGCCTCGCGCAGCCGGCAAAACTCCTGAAATTCGTTCCCGAGGCGGATGTCGCGATCGTCGATCCGGTTTGGACGACGGCGACGGTGACGCGCAATCACGGCTATCTCGTCTTCGATACGCTCTATGGGCAGAACGCCGATTATGGTTTCGAGCCCCAGATGGTGGCGGGCCATACGATCGAGGATGACGGCAAGACCTGGCGGCTGACCCTGCGCGAGGGCCTGCGCTTTCATGATGGCGAGCCGGTGCGGGCGCAGGACGTGGTGCCGAGCATCCGCCGCTTTTCCGCTCGCGATGCCTTCGGCCGGGCGTTGATGGATGCGACGGACGAGCTGTCGGCCGAATCCGACCGCGTCGTGAAATTCCGCCTGAAGCGGCCGTTCCCGCTGCTTCCGGCCGCGCTTGGCAAGACCGGAACGTCGATGCCCTGCATCATGCCGGAACGGCTGGCGGTGACCGACCCCAACAAGCAAGTGACGGAGATGGTCGGCAGCGGCCCGTACCGCTTCAAGGCCGACGAGCGGGTTCCCGGCGCCTTGGCGGTCTATGAGAAATTCGCAGGTTATGTGCCCCGGCCGGATGGCTCGGCCACCTTCACCGCCGGCCCCAAGAGCGTGTTCTTCGACCGGGTCGAGTGGCGCATCATGCCCGACCCTTCGACGGCGGCCAACGCGCTCAGCACCGGCGAGATCGACTGGTGGCAGAACCCGACACCGGATCTGCTGGGCACGCTTCGAGCCAAGGCCGGCGTGAAGGTCGAAGGTCTCGATCCGGCCGGCGGCATCGGCTGCCTGCGTTTCAACAGTCTCCACTCCCCGTTCGACAATCCCGCGATCCGGCGCGCCCTGCTCGGCGCCATCGACCAGAGCGAGTTCATGACCGCGGTCGCCGGAGATGAACGCTCGATGTGGAAGGACCATGTCGGCGTGTTCAGCCCCGACACGCCGCTCGCGACAACGGCCGGAACGGAGGTTCTGGTCGGCAAGCGGGATTTCGCGGCGGTCAAGCGCGCGCTGGCGGCGGCCGGCTATAACGGCGAGCGCGTCGTGCTGCTCGATCCGACCGATTACCCCTCGACCCATGCGCTGGCGATGGTGGCGGCGGACGCGCTGCAGAAATCCGGGATGAACGTGGACCTGGTCTCGACCGATTGGGGCACCGTCGTTCAACGCCGCGCGAGCAAGCAACCCATCGACAAGGGCGGCTGGAACATCTTCTTCACCTATCTGAACGGCACCAACAATTTCGATCCCGCAAGCCAGCTCGGCATCCGCGGCAATGGCGATCAGGCCTGGTTCGGCTGGCCGAAATCGCCGCGCCTGGAAGAGCTGCGCCTCGATTGGTTCGCGGCCAAGGATATCGCCGCTCAAAAGACGATCTGCGCCGAAATCCAGAAGCAGTTCTTCGTCGAGGTTCCCTATATCCCGCTCGGTGCCTATTACGAGAAGACGGCCTATCGCGGGTTGGCCGGGATGCGCATCGGCTTTGCGCAGTTCTACGACGTGAAGCGAGCATGATGAGCAAGACGATCCGTATCGCCGTTCTCCAGTTCTCCCATGAGACGGTGACCTTCCTCCCCAACGACACCACCCGGGAGGATTTCATCTATCCCGGCTCGCCGGCCGGAGGGGAGGCGCTGCTGGCGACCGACCCGAAGGGCTATATGGGCGGTTTCGTCCAGGTTGCGCGCGAATATGACGATGTCGAGCTGATCGGCATCACCTCGCCGCTCTGGCCACGCACCGGCACAGGCTCGGGCTGGGTCACGCAGGATGCCTACGAGCATTTCCTCGGTGTCATGATCGAGGAGCTGAAGGCGCAACCGGCGCTGGACGGCGTCTATCTGGCGCTTCACGGCGCGCTGGCCGTGCGCGGCGTGCCGCGTCCCGAGGCGGATATCGCAAGGCGCGTCCGCGAGGTCGTCGGCCGGGAGGCCTTCATCTCCGCGACATTCGATCCCCATGGCAATGAGGACGAAGCCTTTCTGGAGCAGGCCGACATGGCCTTCTGCGTCAAATACTTCCCGCATTACGACATGCACCTGCAGGGCGAGCGCGCGGCGCGCATGCTGGTCAGGGCGATCCGCGGCAGCTTCAGGCCGGTGCACCGGTCGCTGCGGATTCCGATCCTCGCTCCCACGGTCGTGATGTGGACCGGCGCCTCGCCCTGGTCCGATCTGGTTCAGCGGGCGCTGATCTGGGAGGCGCGGGAGCCTGACGTCTTCGTCAATGTCTTCTTCGGTTTTCCCTGGTCGGACGTTCCCGATGCCGGGATGGGCCTTCAGGTGCTGACCCATGACGACCCGGAGTTCGCCGAGCGCGTGCTGCTGGACATGGCCGACTGGATCTGGCGCCGGCGAAAGGCGCTGCTCGAGACCGTGAAGATTCACACGATGGAACAGGGCGTCGTTCTCGCCCGCGAGGCTGTGACGGCGGGCAGGGCGCCGGTCGTGCTCGCCGATTACAGCGATCGCTCGGGCTACGCCACCTGGCTGCTGCAGGAGATCATCGCGCAGAGCTGTGAGCGCACCCTGATCGCCACCATCGCCTCGCCCGAGGCCATTCGTGCCGTGCTCGCGGCCGGCGCTCGGCCTGGCGATGCGTTCGACGCTGAGATCGGCGGACTCTTCGATGAAACGGCCGGAGAGCCTGTGCGTATCACCGGCACGATCCGCGATATCCGTGCGGCCACGAACCGACGCGGCATGGGCAGCGAGACTGTCTGCGTCAGCTTCGGCAACGGCAATGTGCTGGTTTTGAGCTCCTATCTGGTCCAGATCATCGAGCCATCGGAACTCTGGCAGCTCGGTCTCAAGCCCGATGAATTCGATATCATCGCGATCAAGTCCCGCGTCCATTTCCGCCGGGGCTTTGACGATAGCGGCTTCGCGCCGACGATCCTCCTGGTCGAGCCGCCGAAGCCCTTCATGGGCACGGTGCATCTCGAAGCGCTGCCCTACGAGAACCTGACGCTGAAGGACTACTATCCCTATGGCAACCCGCGCTTTCAGCCGGAGGAGGGCGGGGATTCCTAGGCGGAATCTCGGTGGTCGACGCTATGACCGCCGGCGGGCCGAGCTGACATCAGGCGCATGCCTGGACCGCTGCACAAAAGCCAAGGCCGCCGATGGGATCCGGCGCTCTTGCGGCCGAAGGCCTTGGGAAAGCAGCCTCCATAAGCCGGATCGCACTCTATGATGAAAACGACCGCGTCTCGGCCGTCGACTTGCTTCTCGGCGTGAGCCGCGGGCAGGATTGGTGCACGGTCGCCGGAAGCAATCCAGATCAACAAGGGACCACCATCTATTTTGGCGGTCCTGGAGGGACCATCTAGACCGCGTCAATTCTCCGGCGTCGGATCCATGATCCGCTTCGTCCTGCCACGGAGCATTGGCTGGTAAACTGGCGCCAGTCGCGGGCCGTTCCTCAAATCTGCCGCATCCCCTTAAGGGTTGCATGCCCATTCCTGCCGGCGATGATGGGGCCGTGCACGGAGATGCCGAGTGGGATGGCGATGATCGCTTTCGTCATCTCGATATTGGCCTGATGATCCGGCGATGGTCGCCAGGCGAGTGGGTGATTGAACTGGCGCCCTGTTTTGGCGCGTGCGGCAGGATCCGCGCCAGCCCGGCCAGGATTGTGGTAGCGTATGACGGCAAGGGCTGGGATGCTGTCCTCTGGCAAATTCCTTTCAGGTAGCGCTACTAACTGACTCTTGCGCATCGCCCGGAAGCGGACATCGCCGTTCGAGATTGCTCAAGGCCCAGTCTCGCCTCATGCGAGACATTCGAGCGTGCTCCGTCTGGTGCGGCCGCGGCCGGTTGAATAAGCACGGATACTCAGTTCCGTCACAGATCGACGACGACGTCGCCCAGAGGCTGGGAACAGCAGATCAGCACATTGGTGCCGCCTGGTGGATCGATAGGGTCGGGCCGGTAGGCGACTTTCCCAGCCACAAGCCCGGTTTCACAGGAGTGGCAGACCCCCGTGCGGCAAGACCACCGCGTGGGGATGTCGCAAGCTTCGGCAAGCTCAAGGAGGCTCTGAAACGCCGGCCCCCAAGGGACGCTTAAGCCACTCCGGGCGAACGAAACCATCGGCCCCGCGGCGGAAGGCCCAGGAGGCAGGTGCGGCGGCAAGTGCGGCGGCCGCTGCGGCGAGGCGACGATCCCCGGGGTATTCGACGGACCTGCGCCGAACAGTTCTGTGTGGATACGGTCTTCAGCGATGCCCCAGGCTGCAAGGCCTGCGGTCAGGTTGCTCATGAAGGCCGCTGGCCCGCAGATGAAGAAGTCGGCATGGCGCGGGACGTCCAGATCCCGAAGCGCTCCCATGTCCAAACGTCCATAAGCATCGAAATCCGCGCCCGGCCTGTCCTCGGGATCGGGCGCGCTGTAGCGTATGTGGCGGTGGCCATGGGCCAAGGCTCTGAGCAGGGTTCGGGCCTCCTGAGCAAAAGGATGCTCGCGGCCGCAGCGGGCCCCGTACAGCCACCAGACGTCCCGCGGCGACGCTTCGGCCGCCAATGCGTGGAGCATCGACATGACAGGAGTCGCCCCCACCCCCGCACTCAGGAGGACGACGGGGCCATCGTCTGGAAGAAGAGTGAAGCTGCCTCGTGGCGCGCTCACGTCCAGCACGTCGCCAATCTGCACCGCTTCGTCGATATAGGTGCCCACCACGCCGTGCGGTTCCCGCTTTACGCTGACGCGATAGCAGCGCTCGCTGGGTTCACCCGACAAGGAGTAGCTGCGCATGAGCGCCGGCGCGACCCGGGCCGGCCTCAGGCGCAGCACCACAAACTGGCCGGGAAGGGCAGCCGTCAGGGGGTGTTCATCCACGGGCTCAAGCGCCAGCGAGATCACGGCGCTGCTCTCGCGAATCTTGCGCGACACCCGCAGCGGACGGAAACCCGCCCAAGCCGGAGGCGGCCCGGACGCCGGAGCGAGCCCGGCATTTCCCGTCGTCGCGCCGCCGCTCTGCTCTCGCGCGAGCAGCGTCTGGAAGGATCCGCGCCAGCCTGGGCTCAGTGCGGGGATGCGCAGCGCGCGCTCGATCTGGCTGCGAGGGTGACCGGGCCTATAGAGCAGTGCATCGATCTCGGCGACGGTCATACGCTCGGCGCCGATTCCGACCTGGAAGATCTCATCTCCCGCTTCGATTTGGCCTTCCTCCAAAACACGCAGATAGAAACCGGGCCTGCCGCGCGCCACCAGCAGCGCGGCCATTTGCGGCTCGTTCATGCGAAGACCGACCCGGTAGCAAGTGACGCGCGGCTGCGTCACCTCGAACAGGGCGCTGCCGATCCTGTAACGGTCGCCAATGCAGACCTCCCGGTCCGGCAAGCCATCGACCGTAAGATTTTCTCCGAACTGTCCATAGGAGAAGTCGTCGCGGCCTAGCTCACCTTGCCAAAAGCGATAGGAGTCCAATTGATAGGCTAAAATGGCCCTGTGCTCGCCGCCGTGGCCAGCAAGGTCTCCTTGCCCATCGCCATCGATGTTGAGCCGACGTACCGCGCGCGGACCTTGAACTGGTGTTTTCCAAACGGCGGTGCGGACGGTCTTGCCCCGCCACGGAATGTCGCGTGGCAGGCCCACGTTGACCGAAAGCAAGCGAGCCATCACGTCCTCCTCCTGCGACTGGATTGAAGGCACGGACAAGAAGCCCGCCGGGAAGCCCGACAAGATTATGTCCTCCGCAGGCCCGCATGTGAAAGAGGGCTCGACGAACCATGAGGCGACGCCAGGGGCCGGCGCACTGCCCTCGACCAGGCCGCGCAAGGACGTTGACGCCGGGACGGGCTGAGTGAGCCTCAGGCCTTCCCAAGCTGGCCGGGCCTTACTCACGCGGCCGGCGCTGCACCGGCCGGAGATCGCGCAGAGCATTGTGCCGGATATCTGCTGAAGGCCGCCATAGCGACGGAACATTCTGCCTGCGCCCGGCTTCAGCTTCTTTGCGAGGGGGCGGCTCCGATGTTCAAAATGGTCTACGAGCTCTCGATGCTCGCCACCGAAGCGCAGCAGGCCATATGGCTGCGCACGATCAGGCTGTCAGCCGGCGGATCTGCCGCTGGTCGCGAGGCCGAATTGATGGTCACCGAGAAACTGGCGGCCGCTCAGCAGGCTTTTTCGAGCCTCGCAGCTGGGTCGTCTCCCATCGCAATCGTGCGTGCGTATCGCTCCAAAGTGCGCTTGAATGTCAGGCGCTTGTCCCGGCGATAGGAGATGTCCCGCTTCGATGGCGTGGGCGAGGAGGCCGATTTCTCTCGATCTCCTGACATGGCTTGAAGGAATCCGAGATGCGTCAACCCATGCATGGGCGCTTCGATTTCACCCGTGCCGAGCTTTGGGCTGACGGCGCTGTGCATGTGCTTGGCATAGCCTTGGGCATGGGTGCGGTCGCCATTCTGATCGCGAGAGTGCTCGCGACGGCTTCGCTGGCCGATCTGATGTCTGTCGCGATCTACAGCGTCGCGTTGATTGCCGTTCTCAGCGTTTCCGCCCTCTACAACATGTGGCCGGTGTCGCCCATGAAGGGGCTGTTGCGACGCCTGGATCATTCGGCCATCTACGTTTTGATTGCCGGCACCTACACCCCCTTCCTGATGAAGCTCAGCGAAGCCGTTTTGGCGCAAGCGCTGTTGGCTGCCGTATGGATCGCGTCGCTCGCCGGCGTCCTGCTCAAGCTTGCTCTGCCCGGCCGGTTCGAGCGCGTTTCGATCGTTCTCTATCTCTGCCTCGGTTGGAGCGGCGTGATCGTCTGGGACCGCGTGGCGCAGTTTCCGGCGGTCACCTTGTGGCTCATGCTGGCGGGCGGCGTTCTCTACACGGTGGGCGTCCTGTTCCACGTCTGGCGGAGCCTTCCGTTTCAGAACGCCATTTGGCACGTCTTCGTCCTCGTGGCGTCCGGCTGCTTCTACGGGGCTGTGCTTGCGACCTACGGTTTGGCTCCATCGGCCTGAGGAACCGGCGATGGCCGCCAGGCGAGACGCGGCGTCCGGGAGGAGGAGCGCGGAAGAGCGGCGATGCGTGGCATCACGTCGCGCTCTCTGAAATGGTAAGGTACCGGATGCCCATCTCGGCTTACCTTCAGGCAGGCTTGTTCGTGGTTGCTGCGGCCACCGCGTTGTTCGCAAGCGCCGGCACGCTCGCCATCCCGGGCTTTTGGACCTATCTGGCAATCCTCGCCATCGTCATGATCGTTTCGTTCGCAGCGCTCGATCCGGACCTGCTGCGCGAACGCATGCGGCCGGGCGGCAACAAGCCGCCGCCCGCGTTGAGGGTCTTCTCGCTGATCCTGTTCCTGCATTGGATCGTTGCCGGGCTCGACCGTGGTCGTTTCCATTGGAGCGACGACGTGCCCGGCTGGCTGCAAGGCATGTGCCTGTTCACGGTCGGCGCCGGCTACGTCCTGGCACTGTGGGCCATGCGCGTGAACCGGTTTTTCTCCTCGGTCATTCGCATCCAGACCGACCGTGGTCACCACGTCATCACCACGGGACCCTACGCCTTCGTTCGCCATCCCGGATACAGCGCCGGAATTCTGATCATGGTGGCAAGCGGACCGGCACTCGGATCGTGGCTCGCGGCTGCGCTCATCGTGGTTTTCAGCCTGCCGTTTCTGCTCCATCGCGCGATCACGGAGGATCGCATTCTTCGGGCAGAGCTTGCAGGCTATTCGGATTACGCCGCGCGGGTCCGATGGCGGCTCGTCCCGGGCATTTGGTGAGGGCCAGATCTCACTTGGGAATGCATGCTCACCAGACGGGGCGAGCAGTGTCGGGGGAGGCGCCAACGAGCCCGGCCGGATCGCGCGGGCGCGGCCATCTGGCTCCCCCGGGAGCAGCTCTTCGATTTGAAAGCATGATCCGGAGTGCCGGGCATCCACGCCTTGGGTAGTCCTGGAAACCTGGCGAGGTCGCGATGTGGTTTCGCCGGTTCATCCATGCTGGAGGAGGGCAACGCCTGATGCGCGTTCAATCCTGTGACGTCTCTCCTCAAGGTGATCGGATCACGATCGCCCTTCCGGAGCGTGCCGGCGAGCTCCGCAAGATCGAATTATCGTTCGACGAAGCGAGCGCGCTGGCGATGACCTTGCCACGGTTGTTGTCCATGGCCCTGCGCCGGCGCTTCTCCGACGACAGCCTGCGCCATGTCTACGCGCTGCACGGATACAAGGTCGAGTGCGCGTCCGATTTGCGGCACCTGCTCCTGACCCTGACGGCCGATGACGGGTTCGATGTCGCCTTTGCCATCACGCTCGGGGCGGTGCCGCTCTTTGCGCAGGATCTCCTCACTCACCGCGAACGGCTCGAGACGTCAGAGCCTCTTCTCCCCAACTGACGCCATTGCTCCCGACGAACCGACGCGGTTGCCTGGATGTGGTGGAATCCGCGCGGCTTGCCGGCGAGACAGGAAGGCCTCGACGGGGTGAGCCGTCGAGGCCTTAGCTGGCGTTCAGAAGACAGCGCGGCACGCTTCGCGTTCATGCCATGGCTTCCTTCTGAATGAGAATGCGCTTGCGCTCGAGACCCCAACGATAGCCTGCCAGATCGCCGTTGCTCCGAACGACGCGGTGACAGGGAATGGCCAGCGCAATCGGATTGGCGGCGCAGGCGTTTGCGACAGCCCGCGGATGGGCGTACGGGCTGATCACCTGCGACAATTCGCGATAGCTCACCGTCCGACCGAGCGAGATCGCCCTCAGCTTCTCCCAGACGCGGCGCTGGAACGGCGTCCCACGCATATCGAGGGCGAGGTGCAGCCCTTCAGCGGGGGCTTCGATATAGCGACGCACCTTGGTCAGATCGTCCTGGACCGCGGCTTGGCTGGCGATGAGCGTGGCCCGCGGGAAACGGTCGGCAAGATCCGCGGCCAGTTCGTCGGCGGTGTCGCCGATCAGGATGGCACAGACCCCTCTTGAGCTGCGGGCGATCAGCACCTTGCCGAGTTCGGTGTCGGCCGTGTCATGAAGAATAATATCGACGGATCCGGCTTCGAACGAAGCCCATGACATGTCATTGATGATCGTGAGGTTCATAACCGTAGCTCCCTGCTCAGTCCTCATGATCAAAATTACTTTTGGCAGCGGCCTCCCGAACTCCGATCCTTGCTTTCAAATCGACGAATGAACTGGACGATGTCTTCCAGATGAAATCGTATGAGCGCTTCCGCCTAAGCCATGATCTTCAGGAAGCGGTGGCACGACGCCGCGGAGGCGCGCTGGCGCCTTCGGGTGCGCGGTCGCCGCATCCGCAGCTTCACGTGCATGATGGACGATGAGGCCGAGCGGCATGCTGCGCCTGCCGGTTACTGCCGGATGCGGGCAGGTTCTTGAACGACCGGGTCAGGCAAGTCTGAGAATCGTGGTCTCGGCCAGAAGATAGGTTTCCCCGGAGGTGAAGCGGACCTCGACTTCCCCGGTTTCGAGCAGCTCCCAGATTGCGAAACCGCCGGCCACCAGTTGGCCGATATAGCTCATGACAAGCGCCTTGTCCGGGTTGTCCTTCGCAAGCGCGACGAGCGCGCCAATCGCGTCCTCCGTCCCAGGGAGTCTGCGCCGGCTCGTCCTGGCGTTGAAGCCGCCACTCGAAAACATCGCGAAAACGTCCTCGTATCGGTCGTCGGGCGCGCCAGGCGTGCAGCACGCTGACTGCTACAGATCGACCCGTCGAATGATCATCCAGTGCTCACAAGGCTGTCCTGACATCACGCCGATCATGGCCGGCAACACGGAAATCCAAGATCGCGCTACAACGCGCCGCGGAATGTAAGATTGATACGCATGCGCCCGACGGTTCCGTGGACGCCATCCTTCAATTCGGGAACGCCGTGATAGAACAGGCGCGATGGTCCGCCCCACACGGCGACATCGCCGTGTCGAAGCGCATACCGCTTCACCGGGTCATTCCGCTTCAGGCCGCCGAACTGGAATGTTGCGGGCAAGCCGAGCGAGACGGAGACGATCGGATTGGCGAAATCGCGCTCATTCCTGTCCTGATGGAGTGAAAGCCGGGCACCCGGCTCGTAGCGATTGATCAGACACGCGTCAGGTCGAAAATCGGGATAGCCGGCGCGTGCGGCGGTCGTGATCGCGAGCTCGAGGAAGCAATCCGGCATGGGCGGCCACGGGCGCCCAGTCCCGGGGTCATTGCGATCGTAGCGATAGCCGGTCCGATCCGTGACCCATCCGGCCGTCCCGCAATTGGTCATGGCCACGGACATGGCGAAGCCCCCCGGCGTAACCATGTGCCGAAAGGGGGCCTGTTCGGTGATGTCAGCCAGCGCGCTGAGCAAGTCCGTCTCGAATGGCAGCGCGGCGCCACGCAGCAGCACCGCGCCCTCGGCCATGATTTCGGTCGATGGCTCCGGCGACCCGAGCGTTTCAAATAAATCAAGCATGACCTGCCTATTTCAACGTGTTTCCTCGCTCGCGCGGCATTCGCCAGAGATACCAGGAGGCGACCGTGCGATGGGGTGCCCAGGCCTTCGAGATCTCGCGGAGCGCCTTGGGCTTGAGCTGTTCATCAAGCGATTTCAGGGCGCGGTAGCCTTCGCGAACCCCGAAATCGTCCGCCGGAAGGATGTCCATCCGCTCCAGCGAGTACATCAGCAGCATCTCGACCGTCCAACGGCCGATGCCCTTGATGGCGACCATCCGGGCAATGAGATCCTCATCGTCCATCGTGATTGCGATATCGCGTGCCGGGATCACGCCCGTCGTCGCGCCTTCCGCGATGGCCTTGACGGTTGCGATCTTGCTGGCGGAGAAGCCGCAGGCGCGCAGCGCATCGAATTCCGCCGCAATGAGATCTTCGGGAGAGGGAAAGGCCCGGTCATCGAAAAGCGCCTTGAGGCGGCCGATGATCGCGTCCCCGGCTTTGGCCGTGAGCTGCTGATAGGCGATGGCGCGCACCAGCGCTTCATAGGGCTCGCGGGCAGCCTTGGGATCGTGCCGGCATGGGCCAACCCGGGCAATCAGCTTGGCCCAGTCCTCGTCGAGCTTCGTCAGGAAGGCGACCGAGTCATCGTAGCGAGAAAATGGATTCATCGAAGACCAATATCGTCAGGGTATTCGGGGAGGCGGTCGCGGGCTTACGCCGTCCGGGCAGCCTCGCGATCGAGAAGGGTTCGCTTGCGCTCGACACCCCAGGCATAGCCCGAGAGCGCTCCGTCGTTGCGAACGACACGATGGCAAGGGATCGCGACGGCCAGAGTGTTCGCCGCGCATGCGCCAGCCACGGCGCGCACCGAATTCGGTGATCCGATGCGGCGAGCGATCTCGGAATAAGACACCCTCGCTCCGACCGGAATCTCCTGCAGGGCCCGCCAGACGCGACGCTGGAATGCGGTGCCGCGGACATCGAGTGGAAGATCGAGACCGAGGCCGGGATTCTCGACGAACCCGACGACGCGAGAGATCAACGCCTCGTATTCGCGATCCGCACCGATCAGACGGGCCTTGGGAAACCTGTCCTGGAGATCCCGGAGCAGTTCATCGGGGTCGTCTCCGAGCAGGATCGAGGCGACGCCCTTCTTGCTCGACGCGACCAGAATCGCCCCAAGCGATGTCTGCCCGATGGCGAACCTGATCTCCTCATTGGCTCCGCCGGCGCGAAATTGTGACGGGGTCATGCCGAGCATCCCGGTCGACTTCTCGTAGAAGCGACCGCTTGAATTAAAGCCCGCGTCATAGATCGCCTCGGTCACGCTATGGCCCGCGCGGAGGCCCTCGCGCACCTTCCTGGAGCGATCAGCCGCAGCATAATCCTTTGGAGTGAGGCCGGTCGTCGCCTTGAAGATGCGGTGGAAATAACTGGGACTGCGCCCAATCGCTAGGGAAAGAGTCTCCAGCGAAGGTTCCTCCTCGCTGTCCTCTATGATCCGACAAGCCTTGGCGACCAGGGTGGCGTTCCCGGCCTCTGACGAAAGACCATCGGGATTGCAGCGCTTGCAGGGGCGAAAACCCGTCGCCCGCGCGCTCTCCAGCGTGTCGTGAAGCGTGACATTATTCGGATTGGCCGTCCGCGATGGGCAGGACGGGCGGCAATACACTCCTGTCGTCGAGACGCAGTACCAGAGCTGCCCGTCCGCGGCCTTGTCGCGGGCGACGATGCGTGCCCAACGCGGATCGTCCGCGACCGAGCGGGGAAATGCGCTTTGCCTGGCGCTTTGCCTGGGCGTCAGCTTTGCGAAGAGGGTCATTGTTGTCATCTCGGAACATCCTGGCCCGACCGTGCTCCTGATCGACCTTCGCGACACTCCGATCCTTGCTTTCAAATCGGATGTTTCCCACCCGATTTCTGCAATGGCTGCGCCGCGCCAATCCGAGATCTGCAAGCAAACCGCGAGCGGTGCGAGCCCAGGACAAAGAGGCCCGCGCAATCGTGCGCAGGCCTCTCGGTGGGGGCGATAACATGCCGTGCCGCGCGCAGGCTCGGCATGATCGGGATCAGGCAGCCGTGATGAGGCCGAGTTGCGTCATGGCCGTGAGCCCGTCATCCAGGCCGATCTCCTCGACGATCTTGCCGTCCACCACCTTCAGAACCGTCGTGCCGGTGAAATGCATCTTGCGGCCGGTGGCGGCGGGAAGGGCCTCATAGCCGACCAGGAAGTCGGCGAAGGCCGCCCCCGTATGCGTGCCGCCGCCTTCCCACTGGCCGACGACATAGTCGCCCTCGGCGATCAGGTCGGCGGTGCCCCAGAAGTTGAGGTCCGGAAACGCCGCGCGGAAGTCGGTCATGAAGGCCTTGATGTCGGCGCGGCCGCGGCGAGGTTCGTGCAGCGAATACTTCAGAAGCATATCGGGCGCCGCGATCTCATCGATAACAGCAAGATTGACGTCCTTGCCCCAGAACTCGGTGAACCAACGGCCAACGACGGCCTTGTTGTCATCTTCTTTGCTCATTGGAAAACATCCTTCCATCTGCTTCCTGTCGGTCAGCGATGTCGTTCGTCGACCTGAGCAAAGGGATACGGGGGCTGAGTCCGGGCAAAACTCCGATTCATGACGTCGAATCCAAACAACGGAATGAGCCGCGTTCGAAGCCTCGCCGGCCGCGGCCATTGCGCGACGAGGTCACGCCCCCGAGGGCGCCGGGCAGACAGGCCTCACTCGGGGCGCGCGGAATGCCCGGCCTGGTCGCCGGAGGGCCTGATCTCCAATTCGATCGCATGAAACGGAGTGCCGGCGGGGGCGGCTTACACGATCACGGCGAGAGAATTGGATCCAGCAGGCATGCGAGCCGCTGGAGCATGCCGAGCCGGGAGCGCGAGATGTCGCCAAGCTACGCACCCATCCAGCACGAGGACATTCCCGCCGGCGCGAGCGGGGTGATCTATCGGATCTCGTACGGGGTGCAGTACGGCGAGAAGCTCGATCCGCAGTTCGTCTACAAGGTCCAGCTCATCGATCATGGCCAGGTCGAGGGGGAGGCGGGTCTTTGCCTCCCGGATCAACGCGGTGTCGCGGTGAGAGTCGCGCAAGCCTTATCCCGCTTCATCGCCAGACCGCATCCGCTGTAGCGAGACTGGCTGGGCGGATATGTTCCGAGCGCTTTGACGGTGACCATTCGAGGTTGCAAGGTGGGCATCGTGGCAATCATAAGGAACGATGTTCAGCTTCTTCGATTCACTTGTTGATTCGACAGCATCGCCTCCGGGCGAGCCTCCCAGCGGACTGCGAACGTTCTATTGGCATTTCGTCCGCCAGGCGAAGGGCCTGTTCGCAGCGCTGTTCGTGGTCGGCTTTGTGCTCGCCGTCCTTGAGGCCGTGGTGCCTTATCTGATCGGGCGCCTCGTCTCTGTCCTGTCATCGGTGCCGCGCGAGCGCGTTTTCGACGCTGCCGGCCAACTTCTTCTGGTCATGGCAGCGATCGTGCTCGTCGTCCGGCCGCTGGGCACGATCCTGTTTCGCCTGCTCGTGAACCACTCGATTGCCGTCTCTTTCACGACGCTGGTTCACTGGCAGAATTACTGGCACGTCGTGCGCCAGCCGCTCTCCTTCTTTCATGACGATTTCGCCGGGCGGTTGGCCAGCCGGGTCATGCAGACGGCCCGGCCGCTGCGAGAGAGTATCGTCTCCTTCGTGCGCGCGGTCTGGCAGATCCTGGTTTTCGGCGCGACCGCGATCGGCCTTCTCGGCACGCAGGACATTCGCCTCGCCGCGCCGATGTTGGTCTGGTTTCTGCTCTACGGTGCACTGCTGGCCTACACCTTGCCGAAGGTGCAGGTCCGCTCGCGGGAGACCTCGGAGACGCGCTCCGCCATCGCCGGCAAGGTCGTCGACACCTTCACCAACATCATGACGGTCAAGCTGTTCGGGCGCCGGACCGATGATGACACCTATGTGCGCGACGGCTTCCTGCGCTTCCAGGCCGCTTTCGCCCGCCAGCAACGACTCAATACCGTCTATGTCTTCTGCCTGGTCTGCCTCAACGCGATCCTGTTGGTGATGACTGGCGGGATCGGCGTCTGGCTTTTCTCCGAGGGCCGGGTCGACGCGGGCACGCTGACGACCGCTCTTCTTCTGACAACCCAGATCATCGCCATGTCGGGTTGGGTGGCGTTCGAAATCGCAGGTATTTTCGAGAATATCGGCATCGTGCAGGAAGGAATGAAGACGATCGCGCAGCCGCTGAGCCAGCTCGACAAGCCTGACGCGCGTCCGCTCGAGGCTCCCCACGGCGAGATCCGCTTCGAGGATCTGCATTTTCACTACATGAAGCCGCACCGCGTAGTGGAGGGGCTATCCTTGACCGTTGGTGCCGGCGAAAAGGTCGGTCTGGTCGGGCGCTCGGGCGCGGGCAAGTCCACGCTCGTCAATCTGCTGCTCCGCTTCTATGAACCGCAATCGGGCCGAATCCTGATCGACGGCCAGGACATCGCCTGCGTCACCGAGGAGTCGCTGCGCGCACGGATCGCACTGGTGGCTCAGGATTCGTCGCTGTTGCATCGCTCCATCGGCGAGAACATCCGTTACGCCCGCCAGGATGCCGATGAGTGGATGATGCGTGACGCGGCCGGGAAAGCGCAGGCGGATGGCTTCATCGACACGCTGGTGGACGGCAAGGGGCGCCAGGGATACGAGGCCTTCGTCGGCGAGCGCGGCGTCAAACTCTCCGGCGGACAGCGCCAGCGCATCGCCATCGCGCGGGTGATCCTGAAGGATGCCCCGATTCTTCTGCTCGACGAGGCGACGTCATCCCTCGACTCGCAGGTCGAGGCCGCGATCCAGGATGCGCTCTCGGATCTGATGCGCGGGAAGACCGTTATCGCTATCGCGCATCGCCTATCCACGCTGCAACTCATGGACCGCCTCGTGGTGATGGATGGCGGGCGCATTGCCGAGCAGGGCTCCCATGCCGAATTGCTCGATCGCGGCGGGCTCTACGCCGACCTCTGGGCGCATCAATCGGGAGGCTTCATCGTGCCGCCGCGCCCGCAGGGTTCTCGGAAGCCGTAAAGTCGTCGAGCACGCTCGTTCGGCGGCTCTCGTCATCGGGGCAGCGAGGCCCATTGCGAGCTCAAGGCCGCCGATGATTTGCCCCCGTCATTCCCACCGCGCTGGAACCGCGGCAGAGCGCGAACCCGTCTATCTCCCCGAAGGCATGATCAACCTCATCAATGCCGTGCCGGCGTTGGCCGGCCGTGATATCCTGGATCATCGGATCGGACATCGCATCCGATCCGATGATCTCACCTTTTGTGCTTGCATCGACTTTGCCCCGAAAACCGCAATCCACTGTTCGGGCCGATGCTTCAGGGTTGCGCTACCAGTCCCTCCCAGGCCTCTCGGGAGAGTACCATGGACGCCACGCCCCACGCCGCTTCGACCCTTGTGCCTCCCGCGGCAGCGCCGGAGCCTCCGCCGCATGTCACCCTGATCCAGATGGCGACGGCCGCCTGGGTTTCGCGGCTGGTCTACGCTGCGGCGAGGCTGGACCTGGCCGATCACCTGGCCACGGGCCCGCGCAGTGCCGAAGACCTGGCCGGCCCGCTGCGGCTCCATGCGCCTTCGCTCCATCGCTTCATGCGCTGCCTCGCCAGCCTGGGCCTGCTCGCCGAGCAGGCCGGCCAGCGCTTTGCCCTGACGGCGCTGGGGGAGGCGCTGAAGACGGGCGCGCCCGGTTCGGCGCGGGCCACCATCCTCACCGCCGGCAGCCCCTGGTTCGCGGGGGCCTTCGACGACATCGTCTATTCCTTGCAGACCGGCGGGACGGCGTTCGAGAAGGCGCAGGGCGTGCCGGTCTTCGACTATCTCGGCCGGCATCCGGACGAAGCCTCGCTGTTCAGCGAGACGATGATCGGCTTCCATGGCCGGGAGCCGCCCGCTGTCGCGGAGGCCTATGACTTTTCGGCCTTCGGCACCGTCGTCGACGTCGGAGGCGCCACCGGCAACCTGCTCGCGGCGATCCTGGCGCGGCACGAGGGGCCGCGCGGCATCCTGTTCGACCGGCCCCATGTGGTCGCCGACGCGCCGGCCCTGCTGGCGGAACGGGGCGTGCAGGCGCGCGTGGCGATCGAGCCAGGCGACTTCTTCGAGACGGTTCCCGCCGGCGGCGACGCCTATGTGCTGTCCCACGTCATCCACGACTGGAGCCAGCAGCAGTGCCTCACCATCCTCAGCCATGTCCGCAAGGCCATGCCGCCCGACGGGCGGCTGCTGCTGGTGGAGATGGTGCTGCCCGCCGGCGACACGCCCCATCCCGGCAAAGTGCTCGACATGGTGATGCTGGTGCTGCCCGGCGGCCAGGAGCGAACGGAGGAGGAATACCGGCAGCTCCTCGCCAAGGCCGGCTTCCGCCTGACGCGGGTGATCCCCACCAGCTCCGACGTGAGCATCGTCGAAGCGATGCTGGCGGCGTAATACGGGATGCGCTTGATGAGTGAGCACGTTTGATTGTCATTGCTTCGGTCCGGCCGATCCGGAAGACGGTGCGCTTCGAGAACCGGCCGATGGTTGCGGCCGTTGTCACCCCGACGCAGCAGCGAGGCACGGAAGACCACGTCCGCCCGTAGCGCCTAGCGCTGCATCAGAGTTGCGCGAGGTCCGGACGTTGGGACCTTGCCAGGAAGCGGACGTCCGTGGCGCGTCGTCACGCCTCGCGGCATCCCAACACGCGCTCGGCCCGTCGGCACGCAATACGCTTCGTCAAACTCTACGCCAGCTGAACCAGGCGGAGGGGGGCTGGAACTTCGCAGCGAAACTGTCGGGACGCTGTTCATAGACCTGCCGAATCTTGCCCGCGTGGCAGAGCCAAGCTGTGTGGCGCGCGGTCGATCAGGAGGGCTATATTCCCGATGAGATCGTCCAGATTCGGTCTCGAGGAAGAGGACGGCGCCGTTTGCCGCCGTCTCTTCAGGAAACCCCGAACTTCCCGCGTTCAACGTACACCGACCACGCATTGCGCCAGGATATCATGCTAAAAAATGCTCTGCTGAATCAACGCTATGCGGTATTTGTCCTTGCCATGCTCGCTTTTGTCGCCTCGCTTGCTGGGGGGCTCGTCTATAGCGGGTGGCTGCTTGTCCCGACGGTGGTTGCGGGCGCGCTGGTCCTTCTGGGCGTTCATGATATGCGCCAGCACAAGCATTCGATTCTGCGCAACTATCCCGTGATCGGGCATCTGCGCTTTCTGATGGAAAGCATCCGGCCGGAAATCCGGCAATACATCATCGAAAGCGACCATGACGAAGTCCCGTTCAGTCGGCAGGACCGCGCCCTGGTCTACCGGCGCGCCAAGGGCGACGAGGACAAGCTGCCTTTTGGCACCTCTGAGAACGTCTACGGTTCCGGCTATGCGTGGTTGACCCATTCGGCCGCGCCGACGGCCATTGTCGACACCGATTTTCGCGTCCGGATCGGCGGACCTGCCTGCAGGCATCCCTACGAGGCCAGTATCTACAACATCTCGGCCATGAGTTTCGGCTCGCTCTCCGCCAATGCCATTCTGGCGCTCAACACTGGCGCGAGGAAGGGCGGCTTCGCACATGACACCGGCGAAGGCAGCATCAGCCGCTATCACCGGCAAGGCGGCGGGGACCTGATTTTCCAAGTGGCGTCGGGCTATTTCGGCTGCCGCAGCGAAGATGGCAGCTTCTCTCCCGAACGTTTTGCGGAACTGGCTGCTGATCCGCAGATCAAGATGATCGAAATCAAACTCAGCCAAGGCGCCAAACCGGGTCATGGCGGCATGCTGCCAGCTTCCAAGATCTCACCCGAGATCGCCGAGGCGCGAGGCATTGCGATGGGCGTAGACTGCATATCGCCTGTGGCCCACAGCACCTTTTCCACCCCGACGGGGCTGATGCAATTCGTCGGTGAACTGCGCGAGCTTTCCGGCGGCAAGCCGGTCGGCCTCAAGCTTTGCATCGGCCATCGCCGCGAATTCATGAGTATGGTCAAGGCCATGCTCAACACCGGCATCGTACCCGATTTCATTGTCGTGGACGGCGCGGAGGGTGGCACTGGCGCCGCTCCCGTCGAATTCGCCAACCGCGTCGGCATGCCGATGCTGGAAGGGCTGACCTTCGTCCACAACACGCTGCGGGGCGCCGGCATCCGCGATCAGGTCAGGATCGGGGCGGCTGGCAAGATTGTGTCAGCCTTCGACATCGCCCGCACGCTCGCGCTCGGGGCAGACTGGTGCAACGCGGCGCGCGGCTTCATGTTCGCGATCGGATGCATCCAGGCCCAGTCTTGCCACACCAATCGCTGCCCAGTCGGTATCGCGACACAGGACCAGCGCCGCCAGAGCGCCATAGATGTCGGTGACAAGAGCGACCGCGTCGCGCGCTTTCATCGCAACACCATGCACGCGCTCGGCGAAATCGCGGGTGCGGCGGGCCTCAGCCATCCCAGCGACTTCATGCCCTATCACTTCATGTTCAGACAGAAGGACAACGAGTTCCTCGATGGCAACGAGGCCTTCCCCTATCTGCCGGAGGGATTCCTGCTGGGCGGAGACGAGTTTCCGGAGCTCGCCGATTGGTACAGCCGCTGGGACCGCGCCAGTTCCGACAGTTTTGCTCCGCCGGAGATTCCACATGGTCCGTTCCAAACGCGTCGGACCGCGAGGGCGATGGCAGGCGTCGCATAATCGCCACGACGTGCCGCTTGTGCGACAAGGGCATGACCAACGACAAGCGCGGCCAGACGCGACGTCTCGGAGCCCGGCTGGTGGTCATTCCCTGCGGGGTCGGTCCGGACGCTGGGGGAGGCGGTGCGCTTCGAGAAACAGCCGATGATTACGGCGGTCGTCATCCCGACGCGGCAGTGAGGCACGGAAAGCCACGTCCGTACCGCCTGGCGCTGGATCAGAGTTGCGCCAACAGCGGAACCTGGCGCTTTGCCCGGAACCGGACATTGGCAGGCGGTAAAACCGCGGCCGGTTGGCGACCCAATACGGACGTTCGCGGCGTACTGTCCGAAAGTCGAGGTGGAGCCATTTCCTGAAGTCCAGAATGTCCGATTCCGGGCGGTCGGTTTGGGCGAGAGGGCCAACGCGAAGGGCTGGCGCCTCTCGGATTCTGCCCTCCGGCAGCTTGGCCCGAATCGAGTTGCGCTCATGCCACCGTTTGGGCGACGACTTCT
Source organism: Hyphomicrobiales bacterium (assembly GCA_900470095.1). Lineage (GTDB taxonomy): Bacteria > Pseudomonadota > Alphaproteobacteria > Rhizobiales > Beijerinckiaceae > Allobosea. Next base: position 16,566 of record UBZM01000076.1, on the reverse strand, counting down.
GCGAAGGCCTCCGGATCGATCGCCTTACCGAACAGGAAGCCCTGGCCAAAGTGGCATCCTAAATCTCTCAGCCGCGCGCATTCCTCGTGCGTCTCTATGCCTTCAGCGACGATCTGGAAGCCAAGTTCATCGGATAGACGAACAATCGCTTCGACAATGATCGTTTTCGACCGGCTTTGCCCAAGGCCGCGGACGAAGCTGCGATCGATCTTGAGTTCGGTAATGGGAAACTCCTCCAGATAGCGCAGATTCGCGTATCCGGTTCCGAAATCATCGATCGAAAGGCCAACGCCGAGGTTTCGCAGTCGCGTCATGATGGCTATCATCGCGGGGGCGCTCTCCGCCATCTTGCTTTCCGTGAGCTCAAGCGTGATCCAGCGAGGATCGACGCCGCTCGCTGAAATTACTTCGCTCACGAATGCAGGCATATCGCGGTGCCTAAATTCGATGGCCGACACATTGATTGAAACGTTGAGCGCACGACTGCGCCCCTGATTCATCCGGGCGGCAAAGTCTGCCACGGCGCGTAGCCCGCGCCTGCTGATCTCGAGGATCAGCCCCGTGTCCTCGGCATGGGTGATGAAGCTACCCGGCAACTGCGTGCCGAACAGGCCGTGACGCCAGCGTAGCAAGGCCTCGGCCCCCGCAATGGCCCCTGTCGGGAGATCAATCTTGGGTTGATACTGAAATCCGAACTCGTCGTTTGCCAGCGCCTGCCGTATCTCGCTGGTCATCCGGACGCGATTGCGGCTGCGCATCTCATCCTCGGCTTTGAACTCGCAGGCTTCGAGAGAGAGGCTGGACTTGGAGCGTCGCAGGGCGGAGTCGGCCTGGCGCATCAACCTCGTTGCGTCCAAAGTCGAAACGCCGACGACAAAGCCAATGGCAAAGCGAATGTTGATTGTCGCTCCCGCCACTAGGAAGTTCGACGCCAAAGCAGAGCGGATCAAATTGATCGTCTCTCGGGTATTATTCTGGTGCCCTAGCGGCTGCGCGATTGCGAATTCGTTGGATCCCGTTCGTGAAACGACAGCGAAGCCCACGCTCCGGATGCGATCGGCGATCTGTGTCAACACCTCATTGCCGGCGTCGTAACCATAGCTCGCGTTGATGTCGTGAAATCCTGCAACATCGAGCTTGGCGACAAGCATCGGTTCTGACTTATCTTTTGTGAGATGAGCAACCTCGTCCGAAAATGCACTACGGCTAAGCGCGCCGGTCAAATGATCGATGCGTACACTGTGCTCGACGCGATCCAATGCGCGCTTACGCACTGTTACGTCGCGCATCAACCCCAGGTAATGGGTTGGTTGACCATGCGGCGCATTGATTGGAGTAAGACTAAGTTCATTCCAGAACATTTCGCCATCTTTTCGATAATTGCGAAGTGTTACGCAAACACTAAGTCGACTATCGATCGCCGTGCGCAGATATTCGATTTCTGGTTGGAGGCGGTCTCCTCCCTGAAGGTAGCGACAATTTTTCCCAATTACTTCGTTCTTTGTATACCCAGTGATCCGCTCAAACGCCGGGTTAACATATATCAGTGGGCAATCCCTATCGGTCAGATCGCCAACGAGTATGCCATCTCTCGACAGGTCGAGGAGGCTATTTAGATCCACTTTGTAGGTGAGTTGATCATGCTCGTCGTCGCGCTGGTCACGCGACAATACGGGAAGTATTAGATCGCCAAAATCGGATTTGTAGATTTTGTCCATATTGGAGCCATCGCCATGTTTGTGATTTCATGAACCCTACTCGACTCATGCGCCTGGTGATCGGCTGGGTGGGCACTGATGATCGGCCGTGCTTCCAGGCCGGGAGGCTGAAATGAAGTTGGTGTTCTCGACGGCAGACGTCCCGCGTCGCGACCGGTTCGACTACTGGCACAGCGTCGCCTGCCAGAACGTGACCCATCACGATTCCAGGCCGCGCTGCCGGCCGGAATTTCATGCGGAGCTTCGGTCGGGCGCTCTCGCCGACCTCGGCTTCGTCGAATTCAGCAATGCCGCGATGGCCGTCGTTCACAGTGCCGCCCACGCCGCGAATGCGAATTCTGATGAGATCCTGATCTGTCGCCAAGCAGCAGGTCGGCTGGTGCTGGAGCAAGAGGGCAGGGATGCCTTGCTTGATCCAGGCGACATGACGCTCCTCGATCCATGCTTGCCCTATACGGGGACGTTCTCTGCCGACTCGCGGCTGCTGGTGGTCAAAGCACCGAGGCGGCAGCTGGAAGCGCGCATAGGCCCCTTACGAGCGGTTGCTGCCCGCACGCTTCGGCCGGTTGAGGCTGAGATCGGATTGACCTCGGCATTCTTGGCAACGCTGCCGACGTTCCTTGACCGCCTAAGCCCAGTGGCGGAAGAAACCGTCAGGAGCCAGACACTGGATTTGATCGCGCTGTCGCTGGGAAAAGCGGGCGGAGAACAAGCGCAGCGCGCTTCGTCGGCTCGTTCGCTGGTCCGCCTGAAGGTACGCGCCGCGATTGAAGCGCGCCTGCATGAACCGCAGATCGATCTGGGATCGGTTGCAGCCGCGGCGGGTGTGAGCTTGCGCTACGCTAATGCCGCGCTGGCAGATGAAAACACGTCGATCTCGCGGGTTGTCCAGGAGAGGCGGCTGGCGCGCTGTAGGAAAGCCCTCGAAGATCCTGCACAATCGCACCGGACGGTGAGTGATATCGCTTACAGCTGGGGGTTCTCGGACATGACCCATTTCGGCCGGAAATTCAGGGCAACATTTGGCCGGTTGCCAAGCGAATATCGCCGCTCGTTGAGCGAGGCACGTCAGTCGAAGACAACCGACATCACGTGATGCACCATACCCCGACATCGGGTGCCTGCCAGAAAGCGGACATTCCCGCGCGCGGCGGCCATCGGAAAACATCCTTCCATCAGCGTCTTGTCGGTCAGCGATGTCGTTCGATGAACTGAGCAGAGGGGTATGGGGGGAGCCAAGCTTGTCGGTGATCATGCGTCGAGGCGGGCGATTCTGCTTCCTGAGAAGGCGCTTCGCTGTCCTGATCATGTTGATGTGACTTGGCCCATCAACCGCTCAGGACCAAGCTGCCAGTCCTTGAGCCGTTGGAGAGCGCAATCGGATTGCCTCTTGACCTGGCCGAAACGATCCGACTTCCGCGAGCACGATCGAGGCTGAAGATTTCGGAGGGGACTGCAAGTGGTTCACGGTCGCGGTTCCGCAACTGCTCTAGAGCGTTGTAAGCTCTGCGGCTTCGACCTTCTGTCTATGCTGCCAGCGGGCATTCGTTCGGAAAGACCTCCTGCGCCTCCATCGACCTGACGGCACTCCGGGTTCGATTTCGCCCCGCGCTTTTGGCTTCGTAGAGCAGTTTGTCGGCTCTTTCATAGAGACTCGCGAAGCTTTCATCGTCACAAAGGTCCGTAACACCCATGCTGGCAGTTGCGGGTCGTTCGAGACCTGCGACTGTATTGGCGACAATTGCCGGGATCGCATTTCGCCGCCGCTCGGCCTGGGTGCCAGCGTCACCGCCACGTAAGAGGAGCATGAATTCTTCGCCGCCGAAGCGGTATGCCAGAACATTCAGGTCAGCCTGCAGGGCTTTGGCCACAGCCTTGAGCACCGCATCTCCGACCACATGCCCATTGACGTCGTTGATCGCTTTGAAGTGATCAAGGTCGATCACGGCCAACGTGGCGAAGCCTTCCACCCGAAGCTGCTCGAACTGCCTCTCGATCGCCCGCCGATTGAGCAATCCCGCCAACGGGTCTGTTTCCGAAAGCCGTTCAAGCAAATCGGCTTCAGTGCGTGCGCGATCTCGCTCGCGCTTTATGGTCACGAACCGGTCAGCTACGCCAAGCGTCGTGAAAAGCACTTCGCACAGGCAACCGACGTAAAACATGAGCATGGCATCGGCATTGTGGAACCAGGGAATGATCCCGCTCACCAGACGGATCAGCCCGACCAGCACCAATGGCGAGTATCCAATAGCCTGAAACTTCGCGGCGCGGCTTCCGCGGCATAATGCATCGACCATCGACAATAAGAATACGGCGAGGATCGGCGCAAACGCCGCCGTGTATGCGCTCGATTGTATGGGCCGGGCAACGAACGGAAAAGCCGCATGAAACGTGGCCAGGAATAGTGCCCATGCCGCACAATAGGGCAGCAGCCGCCGAAGAACCGGATGCATCAGACCGGGTTCGATGAAGCTGTAGGTGAACATGGCTCCGGACGCGACGGTGATCCCGAAGATCAAGGTCGTCATCCAGCTCAACGTCATCGCGGGCGGATTGAAAAATGCAACCGAGAGCCCCGATGAAACCAGGATGGTCATCAACAGCGACAGCGTGAGGGCCGAGTGCCAGAGAACGAAAGGCTCACGCAGGATCCGATAGAATGCCGCATTGAAGAACAAGGGCATGAGGAGCATGCCGGCAAGCCCCGCTATGATCAGCAGGAGCCGCATGTCCCCCTTGTCGCCGCCGACGGCATCGATCGACGTCAAAAGTGCCCTCTCCAGAGTCATCCGGTGGCTCGGCAGGTCAATTGCGACGACGATCTGCCGTGTCGCGTGCGTCACTTCCGGCAGGGAAGCCTTGAAGTATCCGCCAACCATTGAACTGGCCAGGGCAGCCGCGGCGACGAACGTTTGCCGAACCGCGCCATCCCTGTCGATCGCAAGCAGGTGCACCCCCTTGAGTGCGCTCCGCCTTGAGAGAAAATATCGGGGAGGGCTATCGTCGGGGCTGATTTCGAACCGAAGCAGCACCCGCTCCGCAGCAATGGAGAACTTTTGATCCCCACAGAGCCATCGCTCGGCTGACCGAGCTATGGTGACCACCTCTTCGGAGATGCTGCCAGACGCCCAGCAGGAGCCGCGAATGTCCGTGTCATCAGCCGCGCTAGCCGATCCGGCGCCAAGATGCGCAAGCGCCACTAGAAGCAGCAAGGCCGCCAGAATACTCTCTCGAAAACCACCCCAAGACATGAGGTCCCGATAGGGCGAGAAGCTTTCGATGCAGTTAAGTGCAGCATAAGGGCGCCGGATGCAATGGACCAAATCCGACACGCCCTGACTTCGCTCTTAAGGCCGACTGTTTCAACATAGGGTAACGGTCTGGTTGCTCTTCTTGGGAGGTCCACCTAAACGCGTCAGCAGTGCCGCGCTCATCCACACCACCGACGCTCCTCGCGAGCAGGTGGCCGGCGTAGTTCGCAGTAGCCATGGTATCCGGCGCTAGGCAGTCGCCGATCCGTTCGACGCGCATGAGACCGCGGTCGATGATTTTGCGGCGGAAGGTCGAAAGCCTGAGTGAGTTGAGGCCATTGCGCGAAGCCCTGCTAAAGGAACGTGGCTTGGTCCTCGACGAGTTGGTGAAGTCTTCGACGCTGTTGCCGCCGCGTAATCGCCAGCCACCCAAGCCGGTCGCGTGGACCGCGCAAAGCCTCAAGGCCGCGTAGCGCCACAAACGGACATCGGCCTCCTGCCCGGAAGGAGACGCTCCCCGCCACATCGCCGGCGTTCACCCGTCTCACCATCGCAATAGCACCGGACGGGCGCCTGCATTCAGACGGTTGGGACCGTATAGAGTCCGCAAGGGGCCGATTGCGTTGAAAAAGTCGGCGCTGGTTCGGGTGCCGATTGATGCTGGACGGATCGCTGAGAGGGCATTCGCCCTCATGCCGCTAGGCGCGGTGCCCCGGCCGGCATCAGCTTCTCCATTTTCCTGGGGTTATGGGCTATGGTACGAGCGGTCGCGGGAGCCAAAACCAGCCGTAGTGTCTCATGCAGTCGTTGTGGGGCCGCGTTCCCTCCGCATGCTCCGCGCAAATCGCCTTCGTCTCAGCTAGCGGCTTATCTTCACGCCTTGGATGCAGAGCGTCCTGAGCCCATTCACCGCCGCACCCTGACAGTCCCACGGCTGCAAGCCCGCAGATCACAGCCATTCCTAAGCGCTTCATCCTCGCCCTCATGCTCGTTATTCGAGTAATCGTGGGGCCAATGAAGAGTGTCCGCAATGGGGCCAGCTTCGGCCTTCCCACCGAACTGCCGGCCTGAATACCCCACCGAAGTCGCAGGTGCTTGGTCCATTTGCGGCATGGCGCCGACGAGGAGGCGTCGCTTCAGGCACTGTCCGAAGCTCGGGGAGGGGCTCGGCCATCTCCGAGCCCCAATCTTAAGGATAAAATTAACGAATTGTTTACTCTTTCCCGAGGCGTGCGACGCTCGTCAGGGTCGATTCAAAGTCCGGGCTCGCATGCTTCATCTTCTCCGCGTCCTCACCCTCGCGCTCGTGCTGGGCACGCCGGTGCTCGCATCGGCGGCCCCCGAACATCGACCAGCTGAGATCTCGTTTGCCGAGACGCTGAAGCTCGCCGAGGCCGGTCAGCTGAAGAGCGTCCGGCTCCTCGATGATCGCCAGGCGCGGGTGACGACGATGGATGGGCGCTCGGCGGTCATTCGGACGCCGGTGTCTCAGGCCTGGGCGATAGACCTGGCAAAGAGCGGTACGGACGTGGAGTTCGGCAGTCCCGAGGTCAGTGCGCTCAGCCTGTCATTGGGAATTTTCGGGCTGGTGGCACAAGTCCTGGTGCTGGCCCTGATCGTTGGAATGGCCGTCTGGCTGCTCCGCACGGTCCGGAGCAAGTCGAAGATCGGTGAGTTCATCAAGCCTGGCGACCCGAAATCGTTCACCCGGTTCGATCACGTCGCTGGAGCTGACGAGGGTAAGCAGGCTCTCCGGGACATCGTGGCTTATCTGAAGGACCCCTCGAAATTCGAAGCCGTGGGCGCCCGGGCGAGGAGCGGGGTTCTGCTCGAAGGCGATCCGGGCAACGGCAAGACTCTCCTGGCCAAGGCGGTGGCGGGCGAGGCCGGCGTTCCCTTCCTTGCGGTCTCCGGCTCTGCTTTCCAGGAAATGTTTGCCGGTGTCGGCGCCGCACGCGTGCGATCGATCTTCAAGCAGCTGCGCAAACGCGCGCCCTGCATTCTCTTCATCGACGAGATCGACTCGGTGGGAAAGCGGCGCTCCGATGGGTCGAGCTCGGTGGAAAACGATTCCGCCAACACGCTCAACGAGCTGCTGACGCAGCTTGACGGGTTGGGCTCGTCCACGGGCATCGTCATCATCGGCGCGACCAACCGGATTGATGTCCTCGACCCGGCGCTTGTGAGGGCTGGCCGCTTTGATCTGCACATCACCGTGCCGGCGCCCGACCAGATGGCCCGCGAGCGAATCCTCATGGTTTCGGCGCGCGCCGTCGAGCTCGCCCCGGACGTCGATTTCGCGACGGTCGCGCGCGGAACCCCCGGTTTCTCGGGAGCCGATCTGGCGACCCTGGTGAATGAAGCGGCATTGCGTGCCGGCAAACGCAGCGACCATCAGGTCAGGATGGCGGATTTCGAGGACGCGCGTGACGCCAAACTGCTCGGCGGCGACCAGCGCCGCGGGCTGATGATCGATCCCGATGAGATGGACACGATCATCGTGCATGAAGCAGGGCACGCCTTGGCCAATGTCCTGCAGCCGGAATGCGACCCGATCCACAAGGGCACTGTCGCTCCCCGCGGGCGCTCGCTCGGGCATATCGCGATGCTGCCGCTGAAGGACCGTGTGCTGCTGCGCAAGTCGAAGCTGAAGGCCGAACTGGTCGTCACGATGGCAGGCCGGGCTGCGGAGGAAATCAAGTTTGGCGATGACGCCATCACGAGCGGGGCCGCCGCGGACATCCACGAGGCGACCAAGATAGCCCGTGATATGATCACCCGCTTTGGCATGGGCTCGACGATGGCCAGCCGCGTCGACGGCGGCAGTGCGTTTTCGGCCCGACCGATCTCGGAGCATTCAAAGCAGCGCGTCGATGATGAAGTCGAAGACTTGCTGCGCGAATGCTACGCCGCCGCTCTCACGCTGCTGCGCGCCAACGAGCCTGCTCTGGACGCGCTCTCCGCGCGTTTCCGGGAACAGGACACACTCTCCGGCGACGAGATCCGGCAGATCGTCAAAGACACCATCGAGCTGGCCAATGTGACCAAAAGCCAGGCTGCCTAAAGCATCGGCCCGAAAAGTGGATTGCGGTTTTCGGGGCAAAGCCGATGCGAACACAGAAAGCATCGGCCCGAAAAGTGGATTGCGGTTTTCGGGGCAAAGCCGATGCAATCACACTAAAGCATCGGCCCGAAAAGTGGATTGCGGTTTTCGGGGCAAAGCCGATGCAATCACAGATGATCCAGCATGGCCGTCGGGCCGCGCGCCCTGATTGCGCGCGGCCCGGGAGATCGCGTTCAGCCCGACTGCCGGTTGCCCTGGTGGCGAACGCCTGCAGGGGAAGGGGCCCGGCGGACGTTCCAGAACAGGGGGGAGGAGGCCGTCAGGATGCCCTGCAGGTCCCGGCGATAGGCGGTTTTGGGAATGATCTGGCCGAGCGGCGCGACAGGCACGGCGGTGAGCGCGCTGCGCTGGACTTCGTCCAGCAGCTTTTGCGCCTGGGTCTCAATGGTGCTGGCCAGCCATTGCGCCGTCAACGTCTCCATCTCCGGGCTGTCATGCCAGCCAAACCAGCCGGACGCGCCGGCCCCGGCGGATAGAGAGGTTCTCCGACGGGTTGGTGACGGAGGAACCGGGCCAGTTCGTGCGAAAAATGCTCCAGCCGCCGCGCGCGGGTGCCGTTCTCAAACCGGAATGCCGGTCGGGCCTGACTGATAGCCTGTCCCTTGGGCTGCTGTCGCCGGCGAGCTTCCGGCTCGAAGGTCAGGTCCGTTGCTCCAGGGCTCCTGGCGCGTGAATTCGAAACGGCATCGGCATGAATGGCGCGAGGCTGCCGGGCGGCTGCCATGCGAGCATAACGACCGAGAGGGGCGGGGAGCTGACATTCGCCAAACCACGTCGGCCAGCCCGGATTGCGCCAATTCCAGACTTTGCATGCTTGCCTGAAAGGGGTCCTCTCATCCACGCCGGCGCACGCCGCAGCCAAGGCACGCAGCCCCCGCCTTGCGGGTCAGAAACTGACCCTGAGCTGGGCCGACCCGCCGATGCGGCTGCCGGGGTCGGAGAGTTCCCCGTCGAGGTTCAGGCCGAGCGAGACGCGCTCGCTGAGCTTTGCCGCGACACCGGCGCTGACGAGCGCGCTGTTGCGGCCGATCTCGGCGCCGGTCACTGCGAAGCTCGCGCCCGGCAGCCCCGTCAGGCTCGCGGTCAGCCCGGCATCGCGCTGGAAGTAGTGCGCCCAGGCGGCGCGGACATAGCCGGTGACGGGAACGCCCGCGAGCACGCTGTCGGCATCAAGCTGCAGGCCGAGTTCGCTGCGGCTGGTCACGTCGCTGCGCCTCGCCAGCGCGAGTGCGCCGGCACTGGCGCCGGACCAGTTCGCTTCGGTCACCGCCGGGCTGCGTGCGCGGGTCGCCTGCAGCGCCGCCAGCGGCGAGAGCGAAAGGCCGTTCCATTCGAGCAAGGCCGTGCTCGCCTGGAGGCGGCCGCTCCAGGCCGTGGTGTCATAGGAGGAGGCGAGGCTGGAGCCGAGCGCGGGAATGCTGCGCCGGACATCGTTGTCGAGCCTTGCATAGCTCACCGCTCCGCCGAGCTTCACCGGGCCGAGGCGGGTCACGCCGTAGAGGCCGGCCTGGAACACGTCGGCATCGATGTTGCCGAGCACGCCCGGCAGCGAGGCGCGCGCCATGCCGCCGGATACCGCAATGCCGGCTACGGTGCCGGGCATCAGCCGGATGTCGAGACCTGTCGCCACATGTGCGCTGTCGATGGTGCGCTTGGCGGCGCCGACCGCGGCATTGCCGTCGGTTCCGCCATAGGAACCATAGGCGGAGCCCCAGACCGAGTAGAACGGGGCGTCGAGCCGAGCGGGACCGGCTGGCCGGTCGGCGCCCTTGCGCACGAGGCCGGAGAAGGCGGCGGCGCCCGGCCCGGCACTGCCGGCCTCCAGCCGCCCGGCCGCCATCGGGTCGAGCATCGTCCGCAGGAACTGGTCGGAGGCGATATGCGCCATCGCCGGCGCAGCGCTGTGGACCTCGCCCGACAGGCTGTTCACCGCGGCCGGGATCGACGCGGCCGGCAGGTTGTAGACGCCGAACAGCGAGGACGGATCGCCGCCATTGGCGAGCGCCTTGTCGATGGACTTCGCGATTGCATAGGCGTTGGCCGGCGCCGTCACGCCGATGATCCGCGGTCCGGCAGGCGGAGGCGTCGGCACTGGCGGGGTGGGGCCGGGCTCGGGCGGAGTCAGCGGCTTGGGGGCGAGGGTCAGCTGGACGTCGCCGGAGGTGTAGCCGACGGTAACGATCACGCCGTCGCCGAAGGGATTGGCGATGGTGTCGAAGCGCGTGCCGCCGAGCCCGCCCGTCGCGGAAAGAAGCGTATAGGGCGAGGAGAAGCGATAGGAGCCGCCCAGCCCGACGAGCTGCAATGTTCCGGCGAGCGAAGCCGTGCCCGCGACGTCGGCCCGGTCGGCGGTCGCGCCCTGGATTTCGGCGCGATAGGTCGAGCCGGCCGTGAAGCTCAGGTTGCCGCCGATGGCGATGGTCCCGACCGAATTGCCGGGGGACAGCGTGCCGCCATTGATCTGGGTGGTCGTCACCGTGCCGTTGCCGCCGAGCGTTCCGCCGGGGTTCACCGTCACCTGCGAGGAGGCGCTGAGCACGCCGTTAACGGACAGGGTGCCGGCATTCACCGTGGTGGCGCCCGAATAGCTGTGGCTGCCTGTCAGGACGAGTTCGCCCGTGCCTTCCTTGCGTAGGGTGCCGGAGCCGGAGATCGCGCCCGTTTGCGTCACCTGCCCGGCGCGGTTGAAGACAAGCGCGCCGCCGTTGTTGACTGCGCCGCTGCCGAGCGTGCCGGTCGCGCCGCCATCGCCGACCTGCAGGGTCCCGGCTGAAATGGTGGTTCCGCCGCCATAGGTGTTCGTGCCGGTCAGGATCGTGGTGCCCGTCCCGAGCTGCCGAAGCTCGCCGCCGCCGCTGATGGTGTTGGAGACGATCTGCGTATTGTTGCGGTTGAAGGCCAGGATTCCGCCATTCGTCACCGCGCCGGTGCCGAGCGAGCCGGTCGCGCCGCCATTGCCGATCTGCAGCGTGGAGCCGGTGGTGATGGTGGTTCCGCCGGTCCAGCCGTTCGCGCCGCCGGTCAGGGTCAGCGTGCCGCCGCCCGACTGGGTCACGCTGCCCGTGCCGTTGATGTTGCCGGCGAATGTGACGCTGTCCGAGCGGTTGAAGACCAGCGCGGCGTTGTTGAGGACATTGCTGGTGATCGAGCCGGTCGTGCCGCCATTGCCGATCTGCAGGGTCCCCACCGAAATGATGGTTCCGCCGGTCCAGCCGTTCGCGCCGGTCAGGGTCAGCGTGCCGCCCGACTGGATCACGAAGCCCGTGCCGTTGATGTTGCCGGCGAATGTGACGTTGTCCGAGCGGTTGAAGACCAGCTCGGCGTGGTTGACGACATTGCCGGTGATCGAGCCGGTCGTGCCTCCATTGCCGATCACCAGCATGGAGCCGTTGGTGATGATGGTTCCGCCGGTCCAGCCGTTCGCGCCGGTCAGGGTCAGCGTGCCGCCGCCCGAGTGGGTCACGCTGCCCGTGCCGTTGATGTTGCCGGCGAATGTGAAGATGTCCGAGCGGTTGAAGACCAGCGCGGCGTGGTTGACGACATTGCCGGTGATCGAGCCGGTCGCGCCGCCATTGCCGACCTGCAGGGTCCCCGCCAAAATGGTGGTTCCTCCGGAATAGGTGTTCGCGCCGGTGAGCGTCAGCGTGCCCGTGCCCTCCTTTACGACGGCCAGCGTGCCGGCGCCGCCGGCCGAATAGATCCTGCCAGAAAAAGTGGTCGATTCGTTGAGCCCGCCGATGGTCAGCGTCTTGTCGCTCGCGGACTGGTTCGAGATGAGGCCGCCTCCGCTCAGGGCGCCCAGGGTTACGGCATTGGCCGTATCGAACAGGCCGATCTGCCCTCCGCCGCCGGTATCGAAGCGCGACAGACCGCCGACCGAATTGTCGCGAAACTGGATGTTGCCGCTGGTCAGGGCGTAGGTGACGTTGGAGCCGCTCGATGAATTTCCGTAGAAGAAAAATGCCCAGGAGCCGACGTTGATGGTCTGGGTATTGCTCGAACTGTTCGTGATGCTGCCAAATGTCTGAAGGCTGTCGCCGAGCGTGATGGCGTAAGCGGCTGCTCCGGCATCGTATCTTATCCCGGCAAGGGAGGTGTTCGCCGACGTCGATAGCGCGCCAGGGGCTGTGGTCCCGGCAAAGACTGCGATGTCGCTGTTGCCCGGCACGCCGGAATCCCAGTTACCCGGGGTGTTGAAATCCGTGCCAGGGCCATTCCAGGTCCGATCCGCTGCCAGCACCTGGCCCGGCTGGAGGAGCAGCGCGCCGGTGATGACGCCGGTTGCCAGTGCCTTTGCTGCAGGTCGGAGGCGGGGGGCGACGAGAGCGGTCGTGTGGCGCAGGCTGTGCTTCAGATGGGAAGGCATCGGTCCTCGGCAGGCATCGGCCGCCACCTGCGGACGGTGACGCAACGGTCACTGTGAGGCGAGGTGCGATTCGCGTACACCGGAAGGCCGTGCGAATTGATGTGGTGCCCTGGCTATTCGTCGCGCTGTTGCGCTTCGGCAACGGGCGTACTCCGCGGGCCTTCTGGTGGACATTTCGATCGCAGGCGGATCGCCTTGCACCAGCCTCGACCCTCAAGCGTCGCCGGCAGGCGCAGGATGCCCTGCAGGTTGCGGCGATAGGCGGTTTTGGGAATGATCTGGCCGAGCGGCGCGACGGGCACGGTGATGAGCGCGCTGCGCTGGACATCGTCCAGCAGCTTTTGCGCCTGGGCCTCGTTGGTGCTGGCCAGCCATTGCGCCGTCAGCGTCTCCATCTCCGGGCTGTCATGCCAGCCGAACCAGCCCGACGCGCCGGCCCCGGCGGATAGAGAGGTTCTCCGCCGGGTTGGTGACGGAGGAGCCGGGCCAGTTCGTGTGAAAAATGCTCCAGCCGCCGCGCGCGGGTGCCGTTCTCAAACCGGAATGCCGGTCGGGCCTGACTGAGAGCCTGTCCCTTGGGCTGCTGTCGCCGGCGAGCTTCCGGCTCGAAGGTCAGGTCCGTTGCTCCAGGGCTCCTGGCGCGTGAATTCGAAATGGCATCGGCATGAATGGCGCGAGGCTGCCGGGCGGCTGCCATGCGAGCACAACGACCGAGAGGGGCGGGGAGCTGACATTCGCCAAACCACGTCGGCCAGCCCGGATTGCGCCACAAGCGGAAGTTGGCACTTTGGCGGAAAGCGGACGCAAGCCGCCCCGCTTGCCGTTGTCTCTGCCGCTTCCGGAGGCCGCTTCGTTGGAACCGCTTCGGACTGGATTGGATATCATCTCTCCAGCTCGCTCGGTCATGCTAACATCAGCATCGACGAGCTTCTGCCTCGGGCCTATCCGGCTCAGCCGGCCTTCAGGGACGTGGCCACGCCGATCGATCGTCATGCCCGGACGGCCTAACGGCCATTCGGAGCGACCAAGGGCCCAGGAGGTTCGCATGCGAGATATCATGGCCTCCGGCTTCGTTCGCGTCCGTGGCGCGCGCGAGCACAATCTCAAGAATGTCTATGTCGACATACCGCGCGACGCTTTGGTGGTGTTCACCGGCGTATCCGGTTCGGGCAAGTCGTCGCTCGCTTTTTCCACTCTCTATGCCGAGGCCCAACGCCGCTATTTGGAATCGGTCTCGCCTTATGCGCGCCGCCTATTCCACCAGATGGAAGTGCCCGAGGTCGACGAAATTGACGGCCTGCCTCCGGCGGTGGCGCTGCAGCAGCAGCGCGGATCGCCAACCACCCGCTCGTCAGTCGGCAGTGTCACGACTATCTCGAACCTGCTGCGAATGCTCTACTCGCGGGCCGGCGACTATCCGCCAGGCCAAGCCCATCTCGACGCCGAATCCTTCTCTCCCAACACGCCCGAGGGCGCCTGCCCGCGCTGCCACGGCCTCGGCCGGATCCATGAGGTAACCGAAGCCTCGATGGTGCCCGATCCTTCCATGACGATCCGCGAGCGCGCAGTCGCCGCCTGGCCGATGGCATGGGGTGGCCAGAATCTGCGCGACATCCTGATCAGCCTTGGCATCGATGTCGACACTCCGTGGCGCGACCTGCCGAAGAAGGTGCGCAACTGGATCCTGTTCACCGAGGAGCAGCCCCAGGTTCCGGTCTATCCCGGGTGGAGCCATGATGAGATTCAGCGCGCGATCCAGCGCAAGGTCGAGCCCGCGTATATGGGCACCTTCTCGAGCGCGAAGCGCCATGTAACGCACAGCTATGCGACAACCCAGAGCGCGATGATGAAGAAGCGCGCCGCGCGCTTCATGATCGCGCGGCCTTGCCCCGTCTGCGACGGAAAGAGGCTGCGTCGGGAGTCATTGTTGGTTCGCTTCGAGGGCCTCGACCTCGCCGAGATGAGCCGCCTGCCTATGGCCCGCTTCTCGAAGATCTTCGGGCCTTATGCCGAGGCGAAAGCCGGCAAGCTCAGGGCGCTGCGCAAGACCCACCCAGAGAAGGCCTTGGTGGTCGAGCGCATCGCCGGCGATCTGTGCCGCCGGCTGTCGGTGCTGCTCGATCTCGGTCTCGGCTATTTGACGCTGGAACGCAGCACCCCGACCCTGTCGCCGGGCGAGCTGCAGCGGCTGCGGCTTGCCACCCAGGTCGTCTCGAACCTGTTTGGGGTCGTCTATGTGATGGACGAGCCGTCTGCGGGGCTCCATCCCGCCGACACCGAGGCTCTGCTCCGCGCGCTCGACGGCCTGAAGGCTGTCGGCAATTCGCTGTTCGTCGTCGAGCATGAGATGGACGTGGTCCGCCGCGCCGACTGGATCGTCGATGTCGGCCCCGCCGCCGGCGAGCATGGCGGCGAGATCCTCTACAGCGGCCCGATCGAAGGCCTGCGCAAGGTCGCCGTGTCAGAGACAAGGCGCCATTTGTTTGACGAAGGCCGCGGGATGCCGCGCCAGGGGCGCGAGCCAGCCGGCTGGTTGCGACTGGAGGGGGTTTCACGCAACAATCTGAAACGGGTCGATTGCGCGATCCCGCTCGGCGTAATGACCACGGTTACCGGAGTCTCCGGCTCGGGGAAATCAAGCCTTGTCAGCCAGGCGCTTGTCGAACTGGTTGCTGGTGCGCTCGGCGCCGCGGTCGCTGCCGACCACGAGGCGGATGCCGAAGCGGCGCTCGAAGACCGCCCGGCCGGCGTCACCGAGGGCCGGATCCTCGGCGGCCTCGAAGGGATCAGGCGGCTGATCGAGGTCGACCAGAAGCCGATCGGCCGCACCCCGCGCTCCAACCTCGCCACCTATACCAGCCTGTTCGACCATGTCCGGGCGTTGTTCGCGGCGACTCCCGAAGCCAGGAAACGCCGCTACGATGCCGGCCGCTTCTCGTTCAATGTCGCCAAGGGCCGCTGCCCGCGCTGCGAGGGAGAAGGCTTCGTCATGGTCGAACTATTGTTCCTGCCGAGCGTCTACGCCCCCTGTCCCACGTGTCACGGCACCCGCTACAATCCCAAGACGCTCGAAATCCTCTATCGTGGCAAGACCATTGCCGAGGTGCTCGCGCTCACAGTCGACGGTGCCTGGGAATTCTTCGACGATGCGCCGAACGTCTGCCGATCGCTCAAGGTGCTTCGCGAGGTCGGGCTCAACTATCTCCGCCTCGGACAGCCCGCGACCGAATTCTCGGGCGGCGAGGCGCAAAGGGTCAAGCTCGCCACCGAGTTGCAGCGCGCCCAGCGCGGCGGCGCGCTCTATGTGCTCGACGAGCCGACCACCGGCCTTCACCCGACCGATGTCGAACGCCTGCTCGGCCAGCTCCATGCGCTGGTCGACGCCGGCAACAGCGTCGTCCTCGTCGATCACGACATGAAGGTGGCGGCGGCGAGCGACTGGGTGATCGACATCGGCCCGGGCGCCGGCGACGAGGGCGGGCGGATCGTCGCCAGCGGCCCGCCGGCAAAGGTCTCTGCGTGCAGAGCCAGCCGCACCGCGCCCTATCTGGATCGGGCGTTAGGCGGGGGGGCGGTCCTTACGGCCAGGTGATCGTCGGCACCAAAGCGGCTGCGACAGACATAGGCGGCATTCGGTACTCGAACTCTGCGCCGGTGCGGGTGGTCAGGCGATCGGGCTGCATGCAGCCGGTTTCCGCCACGTCGGCGTTGTCGAGAAAAATCCGGAGGCTGCCGCGACCCTGCGCAGTAATCGCCCGAAGTGCCCCGTCATCGAGGCTGACGTCAACACGATTGATGTCAGCCGCTTCGAGGGTGTTGACCTCGTCGCGGGGGGGCTGCCTCCAACCCTACTAGCATGCAGGCGAACGTCGCGGTGCGGCTGACGAGCGGAATCTGTTCGATCGCGCTCTTGAGATCGTCCAGCAGATCCGTCCGAAGGCGGTGATCATCGAGAATGTTGTCGGGATCACTCAGCTCACGGCCACGATCATCGATCGCACGACTGTCGGGTCGGCAAGACGCCTAAGCGGCCCCGTTGTCGGTGCAACCTCCCAATGCCTATTGCGCCCAATCCTGATCAACCACTTGACCGATGGATGTTCGGGA
>UBZM01000075.1 GCA_900470095.1 Hyphomicrobiales bacterium | reverse complement strand
GAAGATCAGCGACTGCCCCGAGCGCACCGGCTCGGTCACGATGATCGACGGCGTCGCCTTGACCGGCTGCGGGGCAGGGGCGGCAGGCTGCACACTCTCGGCGACCTCGGCCTGCGGCGCCTGTTCGGCTGTCGGGGGTTCGATGTCCGAGGCCGCACGCCCGCCGGACATCGCCGGCGGCAGGTCCGCACCGAGCAGCGAGGGCGGCGCGCCCTCGATGCCCATGATCCGCACATTGCGCTTGCCGAGCTGGCCGACGAGTTCGCGCAGCTGCGGCCGGTCGATATTCAGGCCTTCGACATCGACCACCACTGGCCGCCGCAGGAAAAATCCGGCGGACAGGCCAGCCAGTTCGTCGAGCCGCGTCAGCCAATCATCGAAGGGCAGCTCCGGGGTCAGCGTGAGAGCAAGATAGGAGCGCCCCTTGAGGCGGATCGGCCTAGGTTGAGTTAACACGTCAGTCATCTTGGTAAATTTTCGGTTGCCATGATCTAGGAATGGAATGGTTAACGAGTGGTAAAAATCCGCCCCTTCACCTACCGGCATGGGACCTCTTCAAATGGGGGCAAAGGGAAGAAACGCGTTCTTGGCCAATCGGTTGAATGCGGGGGATGATGTGTGTGGAGAGCTGTGCCGATCCTGAACGGCTGACATTGCCCGCGGCCCGGCCCGGGGCCGTTCCACGGTACTGCCGGCCGGCTGCCTCGCTGGCCGCAACGCGCGTTTCAGCCTCGGCAAGCCGGTCGCACTGGGGGCCGCCGGCACATTGCGGGGCCAGGCCATGGCTTGGTTCAGCGCTCTCCCCGCGGGTCCAGGCCGGGTGGGGATTCGTTGATTCCGATAGTCCGGAGTGGCCGGCCTCGCCGCGACGATTCGATCAGCCCGGGGAATCGGCCCGGTGGAAGGCAGTGCACGGTGAGGGCTCCAGGCGCAGGCGATGGCCCCAGGAACCGCAGCCTGACCAGGTGCGCCGGTGTAGACGGGCGCGACCTTGGCACCCTGTATCCAGGGGTCTGGATGTGGCCGTGCGTCGAATGTCCTGCATGCGTGGGAAGCGGACGCTATTGTCGGTTTGCGCTCCAAATGGTGGCGGCTTGCCCGATTGGAGATAACCCGCGGGAATTCCGAACCTCACTGATGCGTGAGTAGCCGGACACCCGAAACGGGTGTCAACGTAACAGTGCCACCGCAGGTCTTGCGAGCCTGCTGCCGGCATGGTGCCCGAAGACGCACCACAGAACGAAGCTTCGGCGCCGGCATTGCCCGTCAATGCAGGCGCCCGCCCACAGGAGGCGACTACGACGTTTCTCACGACGCGATAGGGAGCAAACCGCCATGAAGCCAATTGTCACTGCCAGCCGCTGCGCCACGACCCTCACCCTTGCGCTGGGCACATCGCTCCTTGCGACGATGGCATTTGCGCAGGAGGGCCCAAACCTACGGACAATGCAGTGTGCCGAGGCCAAAGCCCTGGTCCAATCGAAGGGCTCGGCCATTCTCAACTCGGGTCCCAACATCTTCAATCGGTACGTCAAGGATTCCGCGTTCTGCGCGGAGGACATGTATCTCACACCCGCCTGGGTCAGGACCCAGAATTCGAGATCGTGCTTTGTCGGTTACACTTGCGCCGACAATCGTGATGACTAGAACTCCTGAGTGGAGCGGCGTTCCGGTCCTATCCTCATGCTGTCTGGCCACTGGACAATGGTGCGAGTGATCCCGCTACAGCCGGTCCTGTCGCCGCGCCGGGCGATTGGCGCCAGCCGAGAAGGGCACACGGGCGAAAGAAAGCGGCGCCGCGGGTGACCCGCGACGCCGCTTTCAGCGACCGACCATGACTTAAATCCAGGGAGCTTGCGGCGTTCCCTGGATCGCCCGGGTCAGCGCACTGGCGGTGCGAACTGGATGCCGCCCTTGGACCAGAGATTGTTCAGGCCGCGCGGCAGGCCGATGCGGCTGCCGGTGCCGAGATTGCGCTCGTAGCTTTCGCCGTAATTGCCGACATGCCGGATGATCCGGGCGATCCAGTCGGGCGTCAGGCCAAGGCCCACGCCAAATTTGCCTTCGACGCCGAGCAGCCGGCGGATCTCGGGATTCTCCGATTTCAGCATCTCGGCGAGATTGGCCTGGGTGACACCGAGCTCCTCGGCATTGATCAGCGCAAAGACCGTCCAGCGCACGATGTCGAACCATTCATCGTCGCCCTGGCGGACATAGGGGCCGATCGGCTCCTTCGAGATCACATCGGGGAGCAGGACATGCTCGGCCGGGTCCGACATTTTCAGGCGATAGGAGACGAGCTGCGAGATATCGGTCGAGATTGCGTCGCAGCGACCGCTCTCATAGGCCTTCACCGTCTCGTCGATGCCCTGGAAGGCGACGACCTCGTATTTCATCTTGTTGACGCGGAAATAGTCCGCGAGATTCAGCTCGTTGGTCGTGCCCTGCACGGTGCAGATCGAGGCGCCGTCCAATTCCTTCACCGACTTGAGCCCGGCCTTGGCCCGAACCTGGAAGCCCTGGCCGTCATAATAGTTCACGGCGGTGAAGTTCAGGCCCTGGCCGGCGTCGCGGCTCAGCGTCCAGGTCGTGGTCCGCGGCAGGACGTCGATCTCGCCGCTCTGCAGGGCGGTCAGCCGGTCCTTGCTGGCCAGCGGCACGAACTTGATCTTCGAGGGGTCGTCGAAGATCGCGGCCGCGAGCGCCCGGCAGATATCGACATCGAGCCCGCTCCAGCTGCCCTGCGCATCGGCCATGCTGAAGCCGGCAATGCCGGTGCTGGTGCCGCAGATCAACTGCCCGCGCTGCTTGACGCGGTCGAGCGTGCCCTCGGCACGGGCGGCGGTGCCGGCGAGCAGCAGGCCCGCCAGCGCGGACAGGATGATTTTTCCGGAATGGGCCATGGTCACTCTCCCTGATGATCGATGGAACTAAAGGATTGGCCCGAAAAGTGGATTGCGGTTTTCGGGGCAGAGCCGATGCAAACACAAAGGGTCAGATCATCGGACCGGGTACGATGTCCGGTCCGATGATCCAGGGCGGAAGGTCAGAGGCCCATCTGCTCGTAGCGGCGATGGGCGGTCGGCTTGGGGGCGGGCTCCTCGCTGATCGTGATGATCTCGCAAGGGTGGCTCGAGGGCGCCGCCTCGCCGCTGCACCAGAGCCAGTAATGGTTTTCCGGCAGGCCGTTCACGGCTACGACCTTGTGGCCGCCCGCCGCATCGATGGCATGGATCGTCACCCGGCCGATCAGCCCGCCCTTCAGGGCGCGCATGTCTGAGACGGCCTCGTAGACCGCCTCTTCGACGCTCATGCCCATCTTCATGTAGAGCACCACGGCGCGCGACGTGCCGGCCCGGATGCTCATTTCGCCGACCCCGGTGCAGGCGCAGGCGCCGTAGCGCGTATCGGCATAGGAGCCGGCGCCGATGATCGGACTGTCGCCGAGACGCCCCGGATATTTCCAGCCCCAGCCGGAGGTGCTGGTGCCGGCGCCGATATGGCGCTCGCTGTCTTGGGCCAGGAAAACGGTGGTGTCGCGGCCGGTCTCGGGGTCGATCGCCTGGGCGCAGAGCTCCGCCATCGGCACATCCGGCCAGTTCGCGCGGTCGGCCTCGCTGACCTCGTCCCGGAACCAGCGCTCCCAGGCGGTCCGGGCATGCGGCATCAGAAGCTCGCCGGCCTCGGCCCCGATCTCGGCGGCGAAGCGCCTTGCCCCTTCGCCGACCAGCAGCTCGTGCGGCAGGCGCTCGAGCACCTGGCGGGCAATGCTGACCGGATGCAGATGGCCGGTGAGCGCGCCCACGGCGCCACTCCGCAGGCTCGTTCCGTCCATCACCGAGGCATCGAGCTCGACCTCGCCGAGAAGATTGGGCCAGCCGCCGCGGCCGACGGTGCGGACGCTCTCGCTGGCTTCGACCAGCCGGATCCCCGCCTCGATCGCGTCGAGCGCCGCTTCGCCGGCAGCCAGGCCTCGGGCCGTCGCGGGAATGCCGCAGGCCCCTTCATTGTTGCAGATCGCGATCACAGGTGTTCTCTACCAGATTGGATATTGGATCCAATTTCCATTACGATGCTGCCCGACCCAACGCAAGAGGGTGCGAAACGGCGCGAGATGTCGTTTGTGGACGCCGCTGAACGCGCGCCAGGATTGGATACAAATGCGGTTATCCTGCCTCGAGATCACCGCCTGGATTGAAAAGAACCGCGCTTCAGGGCAGGGATTGGGGCCAGGCGCCAGAGCAGGAGAAGCGTGAGCAGGCGATGACGGCTTCCATCCTGTCGAACAATCCTCCGGCGCTTCAGCGCAAGACGACGACCGCCCGGGTCGTCGACCTGCTGCGCGACCAGATCCTGTCCGGCGCCTTGCCCGAGGGCATCCAGCTGCGTCAGGAAAAGCTGGCGGCCGAGCTCGGCGTCAGTCGCGTTCCGATCCGCGAAGCCCTGCATCAGCTCGAGGCCGAGGGCCTGGTCAGGCAGGAATCCCACAAGGGCGCCGTCGTCTCAGGCCTGTCGATCGACGATCTCGAGGAAACCTACGAGATCCGCGCCCGGCTCGAGACCTGGCTTCTCGAACTCTCGATGCCGTTGATGACGGCGCAGCACTATCAACAGGCCGAAGAGATCCTGGCGCAGATCGCTGAAGACCAGCAGGATGAGAATTGGTCGAGCCTGAACTGGGCGTTTCATGCCGCGCTCTACGCGCCGGCGAACCGCCCGCAGACACTGGCGCTGATCCGAAAACTCTATCTGAACGCCTATCGCCATTTCCCGCTGCCGATCCGGCTGACGGGCGGGCGGGAGCGCATGAACCGCGAGCACCAGCTCCTGCTTGATCTCTGCAGAGCGGGCGATATCGAGCGCGCCAAGGACCATCTGGAGCAGCATATCCTGATGGGCGCGCGCCACCTGATCAGCCGGTTGAAGGCGCTCAGGCGGCGCGAGGGCGCGCCCGAATAGGGGCGCGCACCGCCCCCAACTCAACGATCGAACGCGATGCCGAGATAGGTCCGGTCGTCGGTCCAGCCATCGGGGCCGGAGCCCTTCACGCTGGCATAGGGGCCGATCTTGTCGGGGTCGATGCGCTCGACTTCGGCGAAGCTCGCCTCCCAGGCCGCGACGCCAAAGGCCTCGGGCTCGGCGAAATAGCCGTCGCTGAACAATTCGAGCCGCGAGACCTCGTCTGCGGCATAATCGGCGGTAAACACATGCCGCTCGGCGATGGCGAAACCGTCGAGCACGCCATAGCCGAGATCGCTGGTCGGGTGATTGGCGAAGACGCGCTGGCCGCTGATGCCGCTGTCGAGCAGCCGCTCTATCTCGGTGCGCGCGATCGTCGGCATCTCCTCGCTGCAAAGATGCAGCACATGGGCCCTGACTTCGGCGCTAGCCTCGGCGCTCAGGCCTGCCGGCGGCACGCGCAAGCCGTTCCAGACGGCATCGTCCGAGATCGCACGCTGGTGCAGGGGATCGGCCCGCATCCGGCCGAGATAGGCCCAGCATTCCCGCCGGATCAACGCGGTCACGCGGTCGAGGGGCTTGGCCTCGACATGGCGGACCGTGCCGAGTGTTTTTCCGCTAAGCCGGATGCCGGAATCGCCGATCGAGACCAGCTGCAGGGCCGGGCCGTCATGATACCCCAGCGCCAGCGTGCAGCCGATCCGCGTTGTCGCATCGGTTTCCACCCGTTCCGACATTCCATGCGCCGCATAGCCATCGCGCAGCGTGTCGCTGAGCGCCAGGACCAGCCGGCGCACACGCGCCTCGCCGCCGCGAACGCTCAGGTCCTCGCTGAGGAGGAAACGCGCGACTTCGGTCGCGACCCGGGCCGAGGCGAAGCGCCCGGCCCGCATCGTCCCGAAGCGGCGCCCGCTGCGGTCGGTCACGCCATCGATCACGGCATAGCCGCGGCCGGGCAGGATGACGACGCTGTCTTCGTTCTCTTCAGGCGTCGCGAAGCGCTTGCCGAGGCTGAAACACTCAATCTGCATGGGCGATTATCGGCGCGAGGCGGCTTCGAGCCGCCCCGTTCAGGCCATTACTGGCCGGTCGCCTGCCTCCACTTCTCGAGCATCGCCTTGGTGCCGCCGAGCTCGTCGACGGATTTGAGCTTGACCAGCGTCAGCTCGGCCAGCGGCTTCACATCGCCGGGCGCGGCGACATCCCCACGCACCGAACGGCGGCCGGCTTCCTTCACCAGTGCTTCCTGCGTCTTCTTCGACAGGGCCCAGTCGATGAAGCGCTTCGCCGGTTCGGGGTTGGGTGCGCCCTTCACCAGCGCCACGCCGTCAGGCGAGGTCGTCGTGCCGTCTTCGATATAGGCGATCTTCACCGGCGCACCGCCGGCAACATATTCCAGCGCGTTGTCCTCGAGCGTCAGGCCGAGCGGCGCCTCGCCATCGGCGACATAGCGCGGAACGGCGCCGGAGCTGTCGGAGAAGATGAAGTTTTTGGCGAGCTTGCCATAGACCTCCCAGCCCTTGTCGCCGCCGGCGGTCAGCACGGTCGTCATCTGCTGGAAGGCCGAGCCGGAATTGTCGGCGCGGGCCGAGGCGACCTTGCCCTTCCATTTCGGATCGGACAGCTCGGCCCAGGTCTTGGGGATCTCGGCGTCCTTGACCATCTTGTTGTTGACCATGAGCACGTAGATCACGGTCGTATAGGGCGTCCAGGCCGGGCTCGCGACGAAGCGCGCGTCGATCGCCGGCTGGTCTTTGGGCGTGTAGGGCGCCAGAAGATCGGCGTTTTCGGTCAGGAGCGAGCCGGTGACGCTCCAGATCACATCCGCCTTGGGCGCAGCCGCCTCGGCGCGGGTGCGACGGAAGACATCGCCGGAACCGAGCTGCACGACCTCGGCCTTGATGCCGGTCTCGGCCTCGAAGAGCGGGATCATCTTCTGCACGATCGAGGATTTATGCGCGGTGTAGAGCACGACCTTGTTGTCGGCCGCATAGGCTCCGCCGGCCACGCCAAGCAGCCCGGCCGTCAGCACGAAATGCCCGATCCAGGTCCTGCGCGACAAGTTTCCGCTCGCTGTCATGACTCATCCCCATCCCTGTCACACCGATCTGCGCCGGCGAAGTTTCTGCATCTTGCCGTCCAATCGCGGCCATGCGCAACTAGGGACAAAAGCGGGGGTGCTTTGCCGGCATGGCGTATCTGACTGTCGACGGCGCGATCAAGCGCTATGGGGCCACGACAGCCCTGAACGGCGTGTCCTTCTCGGTCGCGAAGGGCGAGTTCTTCACGCTGCTCGGCCCATCCGGTTGCGGCAAGACCACCTTGCTGCGCTCGATCGCGGGCTTTTCGCAGCTCACCGAGGGCAGGGTGGACCTCGCCGGCCACGACCTGCTTTCGGTGCCGCCGCATAAGCGCGACATCGGCATGGTCTTCCAGGATTATGCGATCTTCCCGCATCTGACGGTCGCCGAGAACGTCGCCTTCGGGCTGAAAGCCCGCAAGGTCGCGACGTCCGAGATCCGCGGGCGCGTCGCCGAGGCGTTGGCCACCGTCCGGCTGGCGGCGCTGGCCGACCGGCTGCCCGCCGCGCTGTCGGGCGGCCAGCAGCAGCGCATCGGCATCGCCCGGGCAATGGTGGTGAAGCCGCGCCTGCTCCTGATGGACGAGCCGCTTTCCAATCTCGACGCCAAGCTCAGGCTCGACCTGCGCGACGAGATCCGCGCCATCCAGCGCACGATCGGCATCGCCGCGATCTATGTGACGCATGACCAGGAGGAGGCGCTCGCCATTTCCGACCGGATCTGCGTGATGGACCATGGCTGCGTCGAGCAGATCGGCACGCCGCAGCAGATCTACGGCCAGCCGGCGACGCGCTTCGTCGCCTCCTTCGTCGGGACGATGAACCTGCTGGCGCCCGCAGCCTTCGGCCTGCCCGAGGTGAAGGGCGTAGCGCAATGGGCGCTGCGGCCGGAACGCCTGCGCCTCGCCGAGGCAGGGGCAGGGGCAGGCGAACGGGGAGCCGGGAACGGCGCCGCCAGCATTGCCGGAACGGTCGAGCATTTCAGCTATCTCGGCCGTGAGGCCCATCTCACGGTGCAGGCGCAGGGGCATCGGCTCGTCGCACAGATCGGTGCGCCGCCGCCCGATCTCGCGATCGAGGCCGGCCGGCAGATCCGGTTGAGCTTCGACCCGGCCGATCTCCATGGCTTCGACGCTAAGGGACGGCGTGTCCAGGCGGAGTTGGCGGCATGAGCGCCATCGCCGTCGGGGCCACGCGCCGCAGCTGGCGCCCGGATTTCTGGACGCTGGTAGCGGTCGGGGCCTGGGCGATCCTGATCGTGCTCCTGCTGATCCCGCTGGGGCTCGTCCTGGTCTCCAGCTTCCGCGACGAGAGTGGGGTGCTGACGCTCGCCAACTGGCAAAGGCTGTTCGGCAGCACGCGCTATTTCAACGCCTTCATCAATACGCTGATCGTCGGCTTCGGCGGTCTGGCCGGCGCACTGCTGCTCGGCTCGGTCATGGCCTTCTGCATGGCCCGCATCCAGATCGCGGGCGGCCGCTTCGTCTCGATGCTGGCGATCCTGGCTTTGGTTTCGCCGCCCTTCATCGGCGCCTATTCCTGGATCGTGCTGTTCGGCTCGGGCGGCATCGTGCGCCAGACGCTGATGTCCTGGGGCATCTTCATGCCGCCGATCTACGGTGTCTGGGGCATCCTCATCGTCTTCGCCTTCAAGTTCTATCCTTATGTCTACCTGCTGACCTCGGGCGCGCTCGCCAATGTCAACCGCTCGCTGGAGGAGGCGGCCGAAAATCTCGGGCTGACCCCGTTCCAGCGCGTGCTGCAGATCTCGTTCCCGCTGGTGTTGCCGGCGCTCTCGGCCGGCGGGCTCTTGGCGCTGATCCACGCCATCGCCGATTTCGGCACGCCGCGGCTGCTCGGGCGCGGCTTCAATGTGCTGGCGACCGAGGCCTATGCCGCCTATTCCGCCGAGATCGGCTCCAATCTCGGCATGGCGACCACGCTCAGCCTGGCGCTGATCCTGATGTCGATGGTCTTCGTCTTCATCCAGCGCTTCATGTCGCGCAAGAACGTCTATCACAGCAACCTGATCAACCGGCCCGAGAAGATCAGGCTGCGCGGCTTTGCCAATGTCGCGGCCCATGCCGCGGTCTATGTCATCGCGCTCGGCGGTGCGATGCCGGCGATCATCGCGGCGATCTATTCGGTCAGGAAGACGAATGGGCCGGTGTTCCAGCCGGGTTTCGGCCTCGACAGCTACCGCCGCATCATCGCCACGCTCGGCGATGTCGTGATGAATTCACTGATGTTCTCCGGTGCTTCCGTGCTGCTGATCGTGGTCATCGGCACCCTGATCGGCTGCCTGGTGGCCAGGCGCAACACCGCCCAGACCTCGCTGCTCGATGCCACCCTGATGGTGCCCTATGTCATGCCCGGCATCGTCGTCGGCGTCGCCTTCATCGCCGCCTTCAATACGCCGCCGCTGGTGATGACCGGCACTGCGGCGATCATCATCCTCTCCGTCTTCATCCGGCGCTTGCCCTATGCGGTGCGCTCCTCGGCCGCCGCGCTGCGCCAGGTCGGGCCGAGCATGGAGGAGGCGGCGATCTCGCTCGGCTACAGCCCGGTCCAGGCCTTTTTGCGCGTCACCATCCCGCTGATCCTGCCCGGTATCATCGCCGGCGCGATGCTCTCCTTCGTCACGGCGGTGAACGAGCTCTCTTCGTCGCTCGTGCTCTATGTCGGCGGCACCATCACCATGCCGGTCAAGATCTACATCGCGATCAATGATGGCGATTACGGCACGGCCGCCTCGCTCTCGACGATCCTGCTCGTGCTCAGCGCAGGCGCAATCTATCTCGCCTTCCGCCTGCTCGGCCGCGACGAGCGCGCGCTTTTGTAAGCGACAGCGCGCGCTCCCGGGGGCGTCACCCGGTGAAGCGGGTGGTCAGGTTCAGGCCCTCGATCTCGCTTTCCGTACCCATGCCGCGTGAGAGCCGCTCGAACCGCTCGATCACGGGCAGGGCGCGGGCCGGGTCCTGGATCAGCACTGGCATCCCGCTTCTGTTGCACTCGGTCGCGCGGAACGCGATCGTCTCGACGCCGCCGGTGCCGATGCCGATGCGGCAGACCATCGACCACGGGTCGATCTGCGAGAAGATCGCCTTCTGGTCGGGGGTGGCATTGTCCCAGTCCTGCTGGGCGATGTGGTTGCCGAGGCTGTAGAGGATCGGCTTGCCCCGATAGGTCTCGACGCCCGCGGGGCTGTGGGCGTGGTTGCCGAGCACCATGTCGGCGCCGGCATCGATCAGGGCCTGTCCCAACGCGCGCTGATACTCGGCCAGCGGATCGCCGCGGCCATAGCCCCAGTGCACGCTGACGATCAGCACGTCGACATGGGGCCGCAGGCTGGCGATCTGCCCGCGTAGCCGTTCCAGATCGCTCTCGCGCACCCGGCTGCGCATACGCATCGGTGCGCCGGGCTCAGTCGCGAGCAGGACCGGGTGGATTTCCGGCCATTGCTCGATCGCGAGCGGCGCGATGCCCGGCCGCGTCTCCGTCGCCGCATAATCCGGAGGCAGCAGGCAGGAGACCGCGATGGTCCCTAACCGGCAGCCATTGATCACGCGCTGGTCCGGTACGAGCGAGGCGGCAAGATCCTTGCCGCCGCCGACGGTGTCGACGCCGGCCGCATGCAGGTGGTCGAGCGTCTCCAGGAAGGCGTGGGGCCCGAAATCGCAGGTGTGATTGGTCGCGACCGTCATCAGCCCGAACCCGGCCCGGCCGAGATCACCGGCCACCGTCGGGTCGACGAGATAGGCGATCGGCGCATCGCTCCGGTAGCCCTGGCGGGCGAACTGCACCTCGCAGGAGCCCCAGACCAGATCGCTCTCTCGGAGATAGGCCAGCGTCTCGCCATAGCCCTCATCGATCAGCGCATCGCCGGCATAAAGCCGCTCGCGGACCACGATATCTCCGGCAGCGCCGAGCGTCAGAATGGACATGGTCATCCCTTAGATATTTTGTTGATGTTTCAATTACTGCTCGCAGTTTGTGCCGGCGGTCAAGAGGCCAGTGCTGGGATAGCAGGGCAGGGAGCGTTCAACCGATCGGAGCCGCCATGGCCATAGTCGTGCCTGTTGACAGGCTCGTTTCGTTTATGATGTTTTATTGATGCATCACAAATCGAGCCACGACTTCGCTCATGCTGGTCGAAGGCCGCCGAGGGGATTCTGACATGACCGACACATCGCTACCGGGCGCGGCCGCCCGCGCGACCGCGACACTGCTCGACACCGCCTATCGCCGGATCTTCTGGCGGCTGATCCCGATCCTGATGGTTCTCTGGGTGCTGGCCTGGGTCGACCGCGTCAATATCAGCTTCGCCAAGCTGCAGATGGCCGACGAGCTGCGTTTCTCCGAGGCCGTCTATGGGCTCGGCGCCGGCATCTTCTATATCGGCTATCTCCTGTTCGAAGTGCCGAGCAACCTGCTGCTGCAGCGCATCGGCGCGCGCAAGACCATCGCCCGTATCGCCATCGGCTGGGGCACGATCTGCGCGCTGATGTCCTATGCAACGACGCCGACCACCTTCTATGTCCTGCGCTTCCTGCTCGGCGCCTTCGAGGCCGGCTTCTTTCCGGGCGTCATCCTGTTCCTGACGCAATGGTTCCCGAGCGAGCGCCGGGCCAAAGTCTTTGGCATCTTCATGTCCTCGGTCGCGCTGTCGGGCGTCATCGGCGGTCCGCTTGCCGGGCAGATCATGACCGGGATGCAGGGCATGGGCGGCCTGTCGGGCTGGCAATGGCTGTTCATCGTCGAGGGCATTCCGACGATCCTGATCGGGCTTTTTGCGCTGGCCTGGCTGACCGACCGACTGGAACAGGCGCATTGGCTCTCGGATGCTGAGCGCAGCGCGGTCCGCGATGATCTCGAGCGCGATGCAAGGGCACTCGGCCCGCGCGAGCATGGCCTGTCGACGGTGCTGCGCGATCCGCGGCTCTGGATCTTCACGCTGGTCTATTTCTGCATCATCGTCGCCAACGCGACCGTCGCCTTCTGGGGCCCGACGATCATGCGCGAGGCCGGCTTCGGTAACGTCGCGACCATTGGCTGGCTGGTCTCGGGCGCCTCGCTCGTCGGCTCGGCGGTGATGATCGGCAACGGCCTAATGGCCGACCGGACGGGGCGCCCGCTCCTGCAATGCGTCGGTTCGCTGATCGTCGGCGCGCTCGGCCTCGCCGGCGTCGCTTTCGCCCTGCACGGCTCGCCGCAAATGGTCGTCGTGCTGTTTTCGCTGGCGCTCGCCGGTGCCTATGGCGCGATTCCGGTGTTCTGGCAGTTGCCGAACCGGCTCTTTGCCGGCACGGCCGCCGCGGCCGGCATCGCGATCATCAACTCCTTCGGCAATCTCGGCGGCTTTCTCGCCCCCTATGGCCTTGGCCTGCTAAAGGACGCGACCGGCCAGATCGCGCCCGGCCTGGTTGCGGTCGCGGTCGTCGAGGCGCTGGCTGCGCTCATCATCCTCATCGTTGTCCAGCGCTTCTTCGCAGGGCGCCGGGCTTGACGGGGCCTGCCGAACCCGCCGACCAATAGGGCAGGGAGCGGTCGCGGCGCATCAGGCGCCGCGACCCTTTTCACGAAGGGCTAAAACCATGCCGGCCAAGGCCGAAGCAGGAACCGATGCCAAGCTCTCGCTGGCCGAGCGCGTCTATCAGGAACTCCGCGCAGCGATCATCTTTGGGGAGATCGCGCAAGGAGCGGTCTTCAACGAATCGGATCTCGTCGCGCGCTTCAAGGTCAGCACCTCGCCCTTGCGCGAGGCCCTGTCGCGGCTGCGGCAGGACGGGCTGGTCCGCGTCATCCCGCGCCGCGGCTACAGCGTCACCGAGCTGTCGCTCCGCGATTTCCACGAGCTGATCCAGATGCGCCTGATCCTCGAATGCGCCGCAGCCGAACTCGCCGCCCCGCGCATCACCGACAGTCATGTCGACATGATGCGCCGGCTATCTTCCGTCGAGCTGCGCATCGGCGACCAGGCGAGCTACCGCGCCTTCATGCGCGCCAACCAGGATTTTCACGAGGCGATCGCCACCATTGCCGACAACACCCGGCTCCTGCGCGGCATCGCCCAGACCATGGACGAGATGCAGCGCCTGCTCTTCGCCGATCTCGGCGCGGCAGGGGACGGCGAAGAGGTCCGCCACGACCATGACGAGATCATCGAGGCGCTGGCGCGCCGGGATGCGTCAGCGGCCCGCGAAGCGGTGGCGCGCCACATCCGGACCTCGCGCGACCGGGTGGTGGGCCGGATGATGCGTCGGCATACGGGATTTGCGGAGCGGTCTGTGTTTGCGGGGTGAGCCGCGCGTTGCTAGCGCGCCGTCGGGGGGCGAACTTGGCAGGGCGTCAACCCAAGCCTTGCTGGATCGTGGTTCCGAGCCGCTTCTCCCTATCGTCGAACTCATCGGTTGCCAAGCCGATTCGGCAAATGGGCCTTGGTTGAACGCTTAGTGCACATATGTCGGGCTCAATCTGGTTCGTGGTCTCTTAAATAGCTGCCGCAAAGTCTGATTTAGATTGTGCAAAAGCTACGCGATCCTTAAATTTAACGCTCAGAGGGGCATTTCCTTCAAATACATCCGCTAGGTATTCTGCGGTAATCAAAAACTACGTGATCTTAGCAGCCATGACCCCAGAGACCGAGCGCGCACCAGATCCCTTCTTTGCGGTTATCCATGATGGTGAGTGGAATGCGTGTATCGGTCGGCAGGGAGACCACGAAAACTACGTTGACGGATACATGGAAGCCGCCCTCGAGATCGTCGCGGCAGTGATTGACAAACGGCAATGGGCAAAGCGCGACACATTGGCCATGCCCATCCTTTACAATGCACGGCATGCGGTCGAGTTGACGCTCAAGTTCGCCATCGATCGACTTTTCGCCGGCGGAATTCTAACCGAACGAGCAAAAAGAAATCACGACATCCAAGCTCACTGGGAGGTTTTGAAAGATGCCGCAACCGGCGACTCCGATCTGCGGAAGTCGATCGCGGCGTTGAAGCCATATGTCGAAAGTCTTGGCGCCATCGATGAGGATGGGCAGCAACTCCGCTATGCAGAAACGCAGGAGGGCGAGAAAAGCCTAGCAGACAAGTCTCTGGTCAACCTACGCCACATTCGCAAAGGCCTCATAGAATTAAGCGAGATCCTCAAGGCGCTAAAGTACCGAGCTATGGGTCTCGAAGAGGAAGGTAGGATCGGAACGTCGACGCCTGAGTTGTCGCGCAAAGATTTGTATCGAGTTGCCAGTATGTTACCGCAACGCAGCTTCTGGGATAGCGAGGTCTTCGTCACTTCGAAAGAGGCAGTGATGAGGGAGTTCGAACTGGGAAGCCGTCGCTTCTCGGCTGCCCTTGATGTTATCCAGAAACACCGTGAATTGGGCGGCGTAATCGGCATTGAATTTGATTTAGCCTACCTCACTGATGAGCATGCCCATTTGGTGGTCACCGAATGGTCGAAGGTACATACGCCTCGCTGCGGTGAGGAGGCCAACGAGTTCGACTACTGGGATCGTGACTGGGACAAGTTCCGCGAAGGCCAGATCGTTAGGAGGGCGGCAGAAGAAACTGTAGCAGTTGCGTTGACCCCTGAAGAGATCGCGGACTTAGAGACAATATTTTATCTCGGCCGCGACGGTAGATTCGGATTCTGCGAACAATATGAAGATCGACTCGCGACCCGTCTCAAGCTCACGGATCACAATAAAGCTTTGCATGCAGTTTCGGACATCATGTCGAAAACCAATTTGCTGATGGAGCTGATTCGCGGCCTTCGGAAACTTGGGCGCAATCGTCTTGCAGATGAGTTGCAGTCGCTTCGCCCTGATGTCTTCCAATCATAGGTAGCGCCTCTCGCATTTAATCGACATTTGCGTCAGTAGCTGCCCTAGATTCATACCCGCCGAGCGGATGTTCACGCGCAACCCCCAACGCTGGTGCTGTATGCGTCCATCCGCAGCCAATCGGGGTCATTTAGTCCGGAAATCCATTTGAGAAAAATGCCCGACACGCTATGCGATGATTGCACTACCCGAAGTTGATCCGGGTACAGAAATTCAAACTCGCGTGAAGCAAGGCTTAGTTGTGACTACCGCGGGATAAGATACGTTCGGGGGGACGTTGAATGCGGCTTGAAACAATCTCGGTTCGGAATTTCCGCCTCCTTCGGCGGCTCTCGATCGATCTTGCGAAAGAGAAGATCACCACGATCCTCGTCGGCCCGAACAACAGCGGCAAGACATCGGTGATGGACGCCCTTCGCCTGTTCACGAAGCCCAGGGCTTCTGACGGCGACTCCAGTGCGAAGATCTCTGGCATCTCCTTCCACGACCTTTCTCAGGTGCGGCATAAGGATTTCAAGCGGATTGAAGCCGGCTTGCCGGGCAAGGTCCAGCCCGAGGATAAGTACGCTCTCGCCAGAAAACTCGCGCCACGCATGCGGATCGACCTGACGTTCTCTTATGAGAATGATCCAGTTGATCTCGTCGCAGCCACCCAACTGCTCATGGACCTTGCACCCGGCAACAAGAGCGTGCGTCTCCGGATCGAATACGAGCTGGAGAATGCCAAGAAGCTGGTTGATGACTTCGAGGCGCGCGTCAACAAGAAATTGACCCTCTGCGAATTTCTCCGAGACTCATTCCGCACCTACTTCAGCCGATCCTATTACAAGGTGTCACTGGACGGCCGCGAGGCGGAAAAGTTGGAGGATGGAGCGATCCCCAAACGCTTGCTCAAGATCGATTTGGTGCCAGCCCAACGCCACGTCGATGACGATGACAATGCGCGATCT
Source organism: Hyphomicrobiales bacterium (assembly GCA_900470095.1). Classification (GTDB taxonomy): domain Bacteria; phylum Pseudomonadota; class Alphaproteobacteria; order Rhizobiales; family Beijerinckiaceae; genus Allobosea. The sequence goes on along the minus strand of UBZM01000075.1, from coordinate 47,389 downwards.
GCGAAACTGTCGAAGCTGCTCCATGACCACTACACGAAGTTCTATAAAGTCAACGATGCAGCCGGCTATCAGGTCATCGAGGACGCGCTAACCGCGAGCGCTGCTGACCTCACAACCAAGTACGATTCGGCGTTTGGGCGTCTAACTAAACGTCTGCAAAATTTTGGCTATCCTCAGGGGCAAGCTGCGCCAGACCTCCGCGTGAGAGCAGAGATGAGCGCGGAAACCATTTACCGCGACAATGCGAGGATCTTCTATGCCAGCCAACACGCCGGAAAAACTGGCGTCATGGATGAATTCGAGCTGCCCGAGAAATACAACGGGCTAGGCTACAAGAACCTGATCTACATCGTATTGCAGCTGGAATCCTTCAGAGCAGCACTCGAAGCCGCGCCCGACGAACGCCCTCGCGTCCACATCATCGCCATCGAAGAGCCTGAAGCGCATTTGCATCCGCAAATGCAGGTGGTTTTCATCAGTGAGGTTTCCAAAGCCCTCGAAAGTGATGGAGGCACAACTGCGCAGGTCCTCCTCTCCACTCACTCTTCACACATGATCGCGCAGTCGGCCTTTGAGCCGGTGCGCTACTTCCGCCGAACCGGACGCGAGGTGTGCGTCAAGGATCTTTCCAAGCTGCCGCTTCCACCGACGCAGCCGGAGGTTCTGGGGTTCCTCCGGCGCTATATCAGGCTTACGCATTGCGATCTGTTCTTCGCGGACAAGGCTATCTTCGTGGAAGGTCAGGTGGAGCGGTTGCTCCTGCCGATGATGATCGAAAACTGCGCAAAGAAGGTTGGCTTCGAGCACTTCACCAGCCAGTACGTCAGCATCTCCGAAGTGGGTGGGGCGTACGCGCACAAGTTCAAACCTCTGATCGATTTCCTGGGTATACCGACGCTCATCGTCACGGACTTCGACTCCGTGGACGGCAACTCCGAGAAGTGCCCTGTGGCCACCGGAAACGGCACCAGTAACGCCTGCCTGCGAGAATGGCTGCCGAAGAGGACCACGACCACAGACCTGACGAAGGCGACCGACGACGATAAGACGCAAGGCCGGATTCGCGTCGCTTATCAGGTTGCAGAAGGGGGACATTGTGGGCGTTCCTTCGAGGAGGCGTTCATCTACGCCAACGTCCCTTGGCTGACGGCCCACCACGCGAAACTGAACGCAACCTCCGGGGCCGTTTCAAAGGCTGTGAAGATTGGTCTCCCTGCCGAAGGCTACAACCTGAGTGGCAAACTTGGGAAGGTCGATTTCGCCTTGGACCTGATAGCCGAGCCAGGTTGGAACACGCCCAAATACATTCAGGACGGGCTGGAGTGGCTGGCGAAGGAGGGTTTACCTTGATGACCCCCGCCGATGAAAAAATCCTCGAATGCCTCAACAAGCGCCAGAGCTTTTTGATTGATGCGGGGGCGGGGTCCGGCAAGACATCGTCACTGATTAGGGCGCTGGACCACATTCGTGGCCCAGCCCGTAGGAGGCTGATCCAAGATGGTCAGCACGTTGCATGCATCACCTTCACCAATGTGGCTAAGAACGAAATTCTGGAGAGGACGGACCACGACCCACTCTTCAAAGTGACCACGATCCACGACTTCTTGTGGGACGCGATCAAAGCGTTTCAGAAGGAGATTAGGATAGCCCTCATCACCTTCAATTCTGAGCTGCCCGCGAAGAGTCGACGTAAGGTACATGAGACCGAGTTAGCCGCTGCGATGCAGGCTAGGCCGACGGTTACCTATTCCGACCGTGGCGCCAATTTCCTTGAGGGACGCATCTACCACGACGATCTCCTCGGCGTGGCCGAGGTGATGTTCCGGAGCCACACGGTCCTGTCCAGAATCGTGGCAGCCCGATTTCCTTTCATCTTCGTCGATGAGTATCAGGACACTCATGAAAGCGTGATCTCGATCCTGATGGATCATCTCATCAAGGCAGATGCCCCGCCGGTCGTCGGCTTCTTCGGTGACAAGCTGCAGAGCATTTATCCGGATGGCGTTGGCGAATTAGCTGGCCATCATCAGGCCGCATTGGTGACGATCAAAAAAGAAGAAAACTACCGATGCTCGAAAGCGGTGATCGAGGTTCTCAACAAAGTTAGAGATGACATCAAACAGGTCCCCTCCGGCAAAAACTTGGATGGGGCAGCGGTATATGTGGGCCTGCCTGGGCTGAACCCTGAAAGCGATGTGACCCAAGCGGCTTTAGATAAAGCGCGAGACGATTTCGGATTAGAGATCGAAGGGGAGTTGAAGGTTCTGTTTCTCACCCATCGCCTGATCGCGCGAAAGGCCGGGTACGAGCGCCTGTGGAATGCCTACAACGACCGGGGGGGCTTCGCGAAGGATAGTTTCCAAGCAGGCGAAGATCCTATTGCTGCTTTCTTGATCAAGAATATCGATGCGGTGATCGGAGCTTGGCGGGAGAAGAAAGTGGGCCGAGCAATCTCGCTACTGAGCGACCGGAAAAGACCCATCGCCTCCCAATCGGAAAAGGCGTTGGTCAAAAGCGCTTTGGACAAGCTCACCCAACTCGCCGATGGTGGGGCCTCGCTGGGGGACGTGCTGCGCCACATCCAGTCAGCCGCCTTGCTACCGCTGCTTGATGATCTGGAACTCGCAGTCTCTGGGAGTTTCGAACCGGCCGAAGAGGGGTCATCCGCGGCCAAACACCAAGCTTTGCTGACGGCGCTAATGGTTATTCCCTACCAGGAAATCAGCACCTATAGGGCCGTGTTGGAGAACAGCCTTCCTTACTCAACCAAGCATGGCGTGAAGGGCGACGAATTCCAGAATGTCTTGGTGATTCTGGACGACGCAGGAGCCAACTGGAACCAATACTCCTTTGGCAATCTCCTGGCTGGGGCTGACAAAAGCGAATCTCGCATGCAGCGGACCAGAAATCTCTTCTATGTCTGCTGCTCGCGCGCGAAGGACAAGCTCATCGTTGCCAATCTGGGCAATGGCGACCAGTCGCGGATGGAGCAGTTGTTCGGGGTCAAGGCCGTCTCCCTTTGAGCCCGCCAGCTGATAGCCTCAGCCAGACGGCGCCGCGGACATTGCCCTGAAGTCTAACGAGAGTTTACGGGCGCAATGCGGCGCAGGGCAGCGCAGTGTACCGGCGGGCAGGCGGCTATCGTCGACGCAGAAAGTGGCTGGCAGCCTGACGCCATTGGCGCCCTCCGCTCGGCATCACGCCGCTTCGGATACCGTTTTCGCCCCCGCCACCTGAATGCGGTTCCTTCCGAGCGCCTTTGCTTTGTAGAGCGCGAGGTCGGCGGCCGAGAGCAGTTCGGCGAGGGCGGTTGTGTTCGATGCGGCTTCGGCCAGGCCGATGCTGACCGTGGCCGTCAGCTTCAGGCCGTCGCTCCGCGCGGCGCGTTCGGCAAATCCCCTGGCCACAGCCTCGCCGATCCGGCTTGCGGCGGTGCTGTCCTGGCCCGGCAGCAGGATCGCAAACTCTTCCCCGCCCAGGCGGCCGATGATCCCGTCCGCGCGTGCGATGTCGCGCGCCACCGTGGCGAAGAGTTTGAGCACCGCATCGCCGGCGTCATGGCCATAGCGGTCATTGATCGCCTTGAAGTGATCGAGGTCGAAGGCGAGCAGTGAGACCGGCCGCTGCGTCGCCCCATCCCGCAGCGCCCTGGCGCCCAGTTCGAAAAAGCCCTGGCGGTTGCGCAGCCCGGTGAGGAAATCGGTGCGGGAAACGGCCAGGAGCTGCGCCTGATACTCCTCGCGGATCAGGGCCATCAAGGCCATCGGCATCGCGACCGTGAAGAGCACCGCCTCGTACATCGTGACCTCGGCGAGAACCGGCAGCAGGCTCTCGCCGTAGAAGGCGACGAGCAAAGGCGCGACGGTGCCACGCAGGAGATAGAACACGCCGTGGCCGAAGAAGACGGCGATGGCGACCGGCCGGGAGCGAAGCTCCCTCACTGCGCGGCTGCGCGACAGCGCGATGGCAGTCAGGATGCAGGCAAGCGCGATCGGCAGCGAGGCGACATAGGTCCAGACGTGAACCGGGTACGGTTCGCCGGCGATGGCCCAGATCGCGGCGACAGCGATGAGCAGCGCGGCCGGCCACGCGATTCTTGCCTTTCCGTCGAGGCAACGGACGCCCTGCAGGACCATCAGGTAGGCCAGGACAAAGAGGATATTGGTGAGCGCCGCACCCGTCACGCCGGGAAACGCATCGCGCTTCATCGCGAAGACGCAGCCGATGGCGAAGACGACATAGCTCGCGGCCCAGATTCCGAGCGGGACCGCGCGCTCGCCATGCGCCTGTCGCTCCCACAGGGTCATTGCGGTGGCGATCACCAATGTTCCAACGGTCAGATACCAGAAGGTCGGAAGGTCCATGTTCATCGCGTCGTTGGGACCTCAGCCGTGGAGCGTCAGGCGAGGTCGGGAGAATCCTCTACGGCAGCGTCATTCCCTTCATGTGCGAGAAAGGAATTAAGATTCTTTGAGACGGTGCGGCAGCCGTCGCAGCAAGGCCGGACTGCACCAGCGGCTCCCTCGCAAGGGCCGGATACGCCGATGTAAACGGTGGCCGAGCGGAGCCCCAGGCGTTCGCCGGTGCCACGCCCTGGCTAATCGCCAGAGCGCCGCGCGCCGGCCGAGTCTTGAGAAGCCCGTGAGCCTCTGCGATAGGATGGGGCCTGAAAGCCATCGCGGAGGGGCTCATCCTGCGTATCGTCGTCGAGCGTGCCCTGCGCCGAAACTGGGACCGCCTGTTCTTCTATGCGCTGCGGCTGAGCGGCAGCCGGGACGCGGCGGCCGATCTGCTGCAATCCTGCGCCATGAAGGCGCTCGACGCATTGCCGCCCGAGGAGGACGAGCGCCTCCGGCCCTGGCTGTTCACGATCCTGCGCAATCTCTGGATCGACGAGCATCGCCGCGGGCAGGCCTCCGTGCTCGCCGCCACCGAGGCGGAAGCGCCCGCGGGCGGGTATTGGCGCCATCATGACAGCCTGATCGCCGAGATCACCGTGCGCCAGGCGCTCGAGCGGCTCGATCCGTCGCATCGCGACATCCTCGAACTGATCGATCTCGCCGGGTTTCGCTATGGCGAGGCGGCCGAGATCCTCGGCATTCCCCAGGGAACCGTGATGAGCCGGATCAGCCGGGCGCGGGCAGCGCTGCTGGAGGCGATCGAGGGCGGCAATCTCCGCGTCCTGCCGCTGCGCCGCCGCCAGGCGGGTGGCTGACATGACGAAGCGCGAAACCATCTCCTGGGATCTGCTCAACGCCTATGTCGATGGCGAGCTGGAGCCGGGCGAGGCGGCTAAGGTTGCAGCCGCGATTGCGGCCGATCGCGACACCGCCGCAAAGGTCGCGACGCTGACGCATCTGCGCGCCACCATGCGCGCCGTATCCCCGCAGGAGGAGGCGCCGGCCTTCGCCTTGCCGGCCCCCCCGCCGCCAACGCGACTGAAACCCCGGCCATGGCTGCAGGTGGCGGCCGCGCTGCTCATCGCCTGCGGGCTCGGCGTCGCCTGGTTCGGCCTGTATCGCACGGACCCCGCAGAATCGCCGCTGACCGCGGCGGTTGCCGCGCATCGGCTCTGGCTCGCCCAGGTGCCCGCCGCCCAGGCGCAGCGCCTCGGCGTCGAACTGGCGGGCGCCGATGTCGACGCCCTGCCGGATCTGTCGCTCGCTTCGCTGCGCCTCGTGCATCTCTCGCTCGACCCCGCCGTGCGGCGCGGAGGCGGCGTGCTTGCCGGCTATGTCGGGCCCAATGGCTGTCGCGTCGGCCTGTGGATAGCGCCGATTGACGACAGCCTGCCGGCGCGGCCAGCCGTACAGGATCGCGAGGGTTTTGCGATCCGCGCCTGGCACGGCCACCACGCGAGCTACGCCCTGATCGGGCAGGGCATCGATCCCGCCCGCCTCGACGGGATTGCCGCGCTCGTCGCCAGGCTGACCGAGGATGAACGCAGCATCCCGCGCGAGCAGATCGCGGCGCTGGCCGAGGCGCGCAGCCTCCGGCCTGCTTGCGCCGGCTGACGGTTTTTTCGCTCCGCCAGAATATTTTTCTCGACCTGGAATAAATCGCATCGGCCCGGCGTCGTCTCCAGCGAGGAACATGTCCTCGGGAGAAACACCATGTTGGAAGACGTCCAGGCGCGGGATGCCGCCGCCGAACCGCATCACGATTCAATCCCCGAACGCTCCACCGCCCCACGCGCATCGCGACGCCTCCTGCTCGGCGGCAGCCTGGCAGCGCTCGGCGCCTCGCTTGGCGGCCTGCCGCGGCTCTCGATCGTATCGCCGGCCGCCGCCCAAGGCGCTCCTGCTGCCGCGCCCGCCGCCGCTCCGCCAAAGGGCCCGCAGCCCTTCGATCATCCGGGCAAGGACAAGGGCCTGGTGCTGCTGGGAGACCGGCCGCTCGTCGCCGAGACGCCGGAAAGCCTGCTCAATGACGACACCACGCCGATCTCAAAGTTCTTCATTCGCAATAACGGCCAGGTCCCCGAGCCGGTGGCGAATGCCGATGCCTGGCAACTCAAGATCGAGGGCGAGGTCGAGAAGCCGCTGACCCTGACGCTGACCGAGCTGAAATCCCGCTTCACCGCGCAGACCTTCCGGATGGTGCTGGAATGCGGCGGCAATGGCCGCTCCTTCTATCAGCCGGCCGGGCGCGGCAACCAATGGACCAATGGCGGCGCCGGTTGCGCCGAATGGACCGGGGTGCGCCTCGCCGATGTGCTAAAGGCTGCGGGTCTTAAAGCCAGCGCCAAGTTCACCGGCCATTTCGGCGCCGATCCGCACCTCTCTGGCGACACCACCCGCGATGCGATCTCGCGCGGCATGCCGATCGAGAAGGCGCTCGAGCCGCATTCGCTGATCGTCTGGGCGATGAACGGTGAGCCGTTGCCGCATATCCATGGCGGGCCCTTGCGCTTGCTCGTCCCGGGCTGGCCGGCCTCGCTCTCGTCGAAATGGCTGAACCGCATCCTGGTGCGCGCAACCCCGCATGACGGGCAGGGCATGGGCGGCACCTCCTACCGCATCCCGACCGTGCCGCTGATTCCGGGCTCGAATGCCGACGGCAAGACCAATTTTGCCGACATGACCTCGATGCCGGTGCGCTCGATCATCACCGCGCCCGCCAATGGCACGCGCCTGTCGGCGACGACCCGCGAGGTCTCCTTGCGCGGCGCAGCCTGGGCCGGCGATCACGATGTCGCCAAGGTCGAGGTCTCCTTCGATGCCGGCCAGCGCTGGCAGGCGATGACGCTGGCCAAGCCGAAGAACCGGTACGACTGGGTGCGCTGGACCGGGACGGTGACCTTGCCGAGCGAGGGCTATTTCGAGCTCTGGGTCCGCGCCACCGATTCCCGCGGGGTCGCCCAGCCGCATGTCGCGACCAACTGGAACCCGCAGGGCTACGGCTCCAACCCGTTCCACCGCACCGCGATCCTGGTCGGTTGACGATGGCCGCTCTTCACTCGCTCCGGATGGCCGCTCTTGCGGCCGTCCTCCTCGCCCCCGCCGGCAGCTTCGCCCAGGAGGAGACGCCGGAGTCGCTGCCCGATTTCCGCGGCCGCGACGAAACCTTTGGCTACTGCATCGGCTGCCATTCCATGAAGGTCGTCGGCCGCCAGGGCATGGACCGCGTCCGCTGGGACGAAACCCTGAACTGGATGACCGAGAAGCACAGCATGCCGGCACCCGATCCGGAGATGCGCGCGATCCTGCTCGACTATCTCGCCCAGGCCTTCCCGCCAAAGGCGCCGGCCAAGGCCGGTGGCTGGGTCAGCCCCTTCGCGCCCAAACCATAGGACTCCAACGATATGAAGCTTGCCTACCTCATGGGCGCCGCGCTGCTCGCGGCCGCCGCCCAGCCCGCCCGTGCGCAGGATGCCGCCGCCGGCGAGAAGGTCTATGCCCAATGCCGCGCCTGCCACCAGCTCGGCGAGAGCGCGAAGAACACGGTCGGGCCGATCCTGAACGGCGTGATCGGCCAGAAGGCCGGAACGCGCGAGGGCTATGGCTATAGCGCCGCGATGAAGGAGTCCGGACTGACCTGGGACGACGCCACCTTCGCCGACTACATCCAGAACCCGCGCACAAAAGTGCCGGGCACCAAGATGATCTATGCCGGCCTGAAGGACGAGAAGAGGATCGCCGATCTCCTGGCCTTCCTCAAGCAGTTCGATGCGAGCGGCAAGAAGGGTGGGTGACGGCGCGCGCGCTGGTGTCACCCGTAAGCCCGGCCGTGCAGGTCGCAGCACCTGGTGAAAATCGGGGCTGGATCGGCGCGCGGCCGAGGCTGCCGGGGAGGGGCTGGAGGTCACGGCACTGCGCCGCCCGCTTCTGCCGTTGCGTGAACGGAAGAGGCGGGGCACACAAGTTCACATGCTCGGTATCACCTTGCGCACGCGGAACGCGGCAAATCCGTTCTGGGAGCTGGTCGACAAGGCCTCGGCCTTCGAGACCGCGCCCTCGATCCGCGCGCTCGGCTATTTTCCCCACATCACGCTCGCGCGCTGTCCTGCGATCGAGACCTCCAGGCTCATCGCCGCCGCGGAGGTTTTCGAGGGGGAAACGGCCTTCGCGCTGACCTTTGAGCAGATTGAAGCCTTCGACACCGAGCCGCTCGTGCTGTGGCTGAAGCCCCGCCGCGATCAGCGCCTGATCGATGTCCACGAAAAGCTGCACGCGATGCTCGATCCCGCCCTATGCGACCCGCATTACAGGCCTAGGAACTGGACGCCGCATCTGACGATCGCGATGGCGATCGAGGGGACGCTGCGGGAGGCCGCTCTCGGTTTCGCGGCGCGCCCTTTTGAGCCATTTTCTTTGACGTTTGATGCCGTGGATTGCGTGTCTTGGCCGCCGGTCAGTATCCTGCAGGCGCGCACGCTCACCGAGAGCCGACTTCGCAACCGAGCGGATTGAAACGACCGCGCCGATCCTCACGGCAAGGGAAGAGCGGAGCAGACCGCCTGTTTGCGTGCGATCGGAACGGCGCAGCGGATGGTCAGCGGGCGGCCGCTCGGGTAGCGTATCGATGCAAAATCGTGGACTGCGTCGTGCTCACAAGATCGCTCAAGACCTTCCTGACCGTGGCGCGAACGCTGAACTTTACCCGCGCCGCCGAAGAGGTTCATCTCGCGCAGTCGAGCGTCAGCGACCAGATCCAGGCCCTGGAAACCGAACTCGGCGTTGGCCTATTCACACGCTCACGGCTCGGTCTGGAGCTGACGCCGGCGGGCAAAGTCCTCCGGCCCTATGCCGAGGAGCTGATGCAGCTGGCGGAGGAGGCTCGGGGAGCGATGGACGCGATTGCCGCGCACCCTGCCGGATCGGTCACCATCGGCGCATTGGAGACCATCGCGTCGACGAAGCTCCCGCAATGGCTTGCAGGCTTCGCGCGCGAACATCCCGACATCACGCTTACGATCAAGATTGCCAGCAGCGGCGAATTGTTGAGGCAATTAGTGGATGGAGACATCGATGTCGCCTTCCGTTTCGACCAGCCTGACCTCGATGAACGTCTGGCCAGGCGTGCGATAGCGACGGCTCCCCTGGTCATCATCGGCGCTCCCGACAAGCGCAGCGCGCTCGTCGGGGATCTCGCTGCATTTGCCGACGCGCGCTTCTTCGTCACCGAGGTCGGATGCATCTATCGGCGTCTGTTCGACGAGGCTTTCAGCAAGCTGGGCCTCACACGCCCGAGCCCCGCGGCCGAGGTCGGCAGCATCGCCATGATCGTGCGCCTGGCAGCGAGCGGAGCAGGCCTGGGTCTCGTCCCGCGCTTCGCAGTGACTGAGGCCCTGGAGCGCGGCGAGATTGCCGAAGCACCATGGCCCGGGCCGCCGCCCTCGCTCTCGATGATATGGCGCCGTCGCCGCATCCAGCCTCCGGCGCTCAAGCAATTGCTGGCAGCCAACGACGGCTTCGAACCGGTCAGATCAGCCGGTGTCCGCCCTCGACATGCAATACCGTCCCCGTCGTGAACCCATTTCCCATCAGGAACCGAACCGCGTCTGCAATGTCATCGGGCTGACCGATCCGCCCAACCGGCAGGCGCTTGGCCATGGCGCCCAGCACGTCGTCCTTCCGATCGCCGGCGACGAAGGCCCAGATCGGCGTGTCGACCCAACCCGGCGACACCGCATTGATGCGGATCGGCGCCAGTTCGACCGCAAGCGCCCGGACCAGCCCTTCCAGCGCCGCGTTCACGGCAGCAACCGCAGCCCCGCGTGCCGATGGTCTGTAGGCGGCGATACCGGAGGTGAACGTGATCGAGCCATCGCGACCGATCTTCGACACGCCATGCTTGGCCAGCAGCAATGGCGCATAAATCTTGCTGTCCACGGCTCTCTGGACGGCCTTCAGGTCGAGTTCGGGCAGGAACTCGTAGGCGCCCTCGATGTCAGCCACAGTGCAGGCGACATGGTCGAGCCCGCCAACGCGCTCAAAGAGCTTCACCACCTCGTCTTCGCGGGAGACATCGGCAACGACGGCGGCGAGCGTCGCGGGACGGCCGAGCGCCTCTTCGGCAGCTCGCAACCGGGCTTCATTACGTCCGACGATGGTGACGTCCGCGCCGGCGTCGAGGCAGCGCCGCGCCAGGGCTAGGCCCATTCCCGATGCGCCTCCGGCGATGAGAACCTTCTTATGCGCGAGTGCTTTATCCATCATGGTCGATATCCCTGCGGGCTTTGAAACGTCGTCGGCAGACGTCGCAGGCCGGGCGGGGCGGTTGAAGCGGATTAAACCGATCGTGGTATCGGAGGAACCGATGCTGGCCCTGCCGCACACAAACCTGCGCGAAAGTTTGGCTGGGCCGACGGCATCCTCCCGAACCATGGCCCCGAAGAAGCCGGGCAGGTCGGTGGGGCGCCAAGTATAGTGTCTGCTCAGAGTTTTGTGACCTAACAGCACGGCTCGTGCGCTGGTCCTGCGCTCTGGCCGAGAAGGCTGAGATTCCCGCTGACCTGGCGCATCTTCCCTTTGCCTCGCGGGGAGGGCGTGCGCAGTTACGTTAGCCGGGTGGATTTCTGACACTCCAACCGATACGCATGGCGGCAGGGCAGTATTCTGAGGGCTTCATGCACCCGCTTGCATTGGCGCGTTTGGTGATCTCTTTCCTCTGCGCGCCTCTCGTCGCTCTCAGCCTGTGCCTCGTTGCTTCGTACGGCGCATTCGCGCGCATCACCGGGGCTGTACTTCGGGCCGAAAGCAGGCTCGCCATACTCGTCCGCGTTGCGGCGATGCAGGCTGACTATGGGAAAGCCGTTGCCGTCTCTACCGACCGGGAATGTCAGGGCGAAAGGGAGCTTGCGTGGCTCGTCGAAGCGGCGAAAGCCTCGGACGGTTTCCCTTTGGACCCAGCCCGTCTATGCAAGCTGGCGGTCCGCTCTCACTACGACGAAGACGCCAGAATCATGAGCGTCCAAGCGCGGACCGGTGCGTCATGCGACACATTCCGGGCGAGCCTGAAGAGCCTGGTTTCGGCTCTGCCAGGCGGTCGCGAATTCACCAGCATTTCTCAAGACGGAATGAGAACGGAGCTCTCATCTGTTTTCGTGAGGCAAGCGAGGCAATATTATTTGGTGAAGGACTATTCCGTCCTGTGCAGCGAGGCGGGCTATTCCGTCAGGTTCCCTGTTCGAGGGTTCTTCTCGAAGCCTTGAGTGTGCGCGATTTCGCGTGCGCCCCGGGCGCTGGCTCCGCGCTCCTGCACGAAAACTGCACAACAATCCTGAAATCCTGAGCGGTCTGCAGACCGGCACTGCAATCGGCTGCCGCATCTCTGGGGCATGGCAGAGATCGTCGCTCCCCGTTTCCCCACATCAAGGCTGCCGCGCCGGCTCGCCCGCGATGGCTGGTGGCTCGTGGCGCGACCGCTGCCTGCGGAGACCGCCATCCTGGCGTTTCCCGCCCCGCAGCGCCGTCCCCCTGCGCCCGAATCCTCGATCAGCGAAGCCCCATGCCCATGTCCTCCGCTTCAGCAGAGCCCGCAGTGCCCATGTCCTCCCCATCAGCCGAGCTGACGGCGTCGCCGTCCGCGAGGCGCGCGACGCGTTGGCTTAACGCCCGGCTCGCGCTCGCCTCCGGCCTGGTGCTGCTCGGCGATTTTCTGTTCTACGGTCATTGGCTCGGCATCTCGCTCGCCTATTTCCTGGCGGTCCTGGCCATCGCCTCGCTCTGGGCGAACCCGATCCGCGCCAGCGGCCGCAGGCGCGCCCTGGCGCTCTTGGTTCTGGGGGCGGGGCTGCTCGCCATCGCCGAGGAGGTCAGCCTGATCTCCTCATTCGTCGCCATCCTCTGCACGGCGGCCTTTGCCGCCATTCTCAGCCAGCATCAGCAGGCGCGCTGGCAGGAACTCTTCCGGCAGGCGAGGGCGATGCTGCTGGCCGGCGCTGGCAGGCTGGTGCGGGATCTCGGCCGTGTCGGTCGACTCTCGGCGCGGCGCCGGCGCGCGTCCTCCGGGAGTGCCTGGCTCATCGGCTGGGTCGTCCCGCTGGTCCTTCTCGGCGTGTTTGCGACGCTGTTCGCCTCTGCCAATCCGCTCGTCGAGATCTGGCTGAACCGCATCGACCTCAGGCTGTTGCTCGAGCTTCTCTCGCCCTGGCGCGCCGCCTTCTGGCTGATGATGCTTTGCCTGGTCTGGCCGATGCTGCATGTCCGGCTCGCCCGCAAGCGCCAGGCGAAGGCGAGCCCTGCGGCGCCCCTCACGCCCGATCGCCACGGGCTCCTCGGCGACACGGCGATCCTGCGTTCGCTCGTCCTGTTCAACGCGCTCTTTGCCGTGCAGACCCTGCTCGACATCGCCTATCTCTGGGGTGGCGTCGCACTGCCGGACGGCATGAGCTATGCCGCTTACGCCCATCGCGGCGCCTATCCGCTCGTCGTCACGGCGCTGCTGGCGGCCGTCTTCGTCTTGGTCGCGATGCGGCCGGCCGGCGCCTCCGAGCGCCATCGCCTCGTCCGGCCGCTGGTTCTCGCCTGGGTCGGCCAGAACATCATGCTGATGGTCTCGACGCTGCTGCGGCTCGATCTCTATGTCGAAGCCTATTCGCTGACCTGGCTCCGGCTCGTCGCCTTCATCTGGATGCTGCTCGTCGCGCTCGGCCTGGTGCTGATCATCGTCCAGATCGTCGGGCGGAAATCGGTCAACTGGCTCGTCTCGGCCAATGCCGCCGCGCTGGCGCTGGCGCTCTACGCCTTCTGCTTCGTCAACACGCCGGCGGTGATCGCCAACTACAATTTCCGCCATTCCCAGGAGCTGCGCGGCACGGGCTCGCGTCTCGACACCGCCTATCTAAAATCGCTCGGTCCCCAGGTGATCCCGGCCTTCGATCGTTACACGCCGCGCATTGCCGCCGTCGGTCGCACGATTCCCTGGGCCAGCAACCAGTACACGCAGGGCAGCCGCGTCCGCATGGCCGATCGACACTTCACGGAGCAGAAGGATTGGCGGGCCTGGGGCTTTCGTGCGTGGCGCCTGTCGCGCTACTTGGCTAACACTCCCCATGCCCCGCTCGGGGGCACGAGCAGCCCGGCCCCAGCCGGCCAGTGACAGGCACGCGACGATGGCGCCCCGCATTCTTGTGGTCGATGACGACAGCCATATCCGCGAGGTCATCTGTTTCGCACTCGAAAAGGCCGGCATGGCCACGTCGATCGCCCGGGACGGCGTGCAGGCTCTGGAGAGTTTTCGGCGCCAGCCGGCCGATCTCGTCATTCTCGATATCGGCATGCCCGAGATGGACGGGCTCGAGGTCTGCCGCCAGCTGCGCAAATCCTCGGACGCGCCGATCCTCTTCCTCTCGGCGCGGGACGAGGAGATCGACCGGGTGCTCGGCCTCGAGATCGGCGGCGACGACTATGTCACCAAGCCGTTCAGTCCGCGCGAGCTGGTGGCGCGCGTCACCGTCATCCTCAGGCGCACGCGCTCCGGCCGCTCGGCCGCGGCCGCGTCAGTGGAGCCGCTCTCCTGGGGCGCGCTGCGGCTGGACCCCGAGTCGCATCTGGCCAGTTTCGAGGGCAGGGCGCTGCCGCTGACGGGGATCGAGTTCGCGATCCTTAAGACTTTTGCGGCGCGTCCGCGCCAGGTCTTCAGCCGCGAGCAGATCCTGGAAAGCGCCTATGGCGGCGCGATCCATGTCGCCGACAGGACGATCGACAGCCATATCCGCAACATCCGCGCCAAGCTCGCGGCATCGGGCTGCGGCAGCGCCATCGACACCGTGCACGGCGTCGGCTTCCGGCTTGGGCGCTGCGAGGCCGGGAATTGAGCGCGCCTGTCCCGCTCCCGGCCCGGGTCGCCGCGAAATGGCGGCCCAATCTCAGCCTGATCGTCTTCCTGATGCTGACGGCGGTGCTGGCTTTGCCTCTCGTCGGGCTGTTCTTCTTCCGGATCTACGAGAACCAGCTCGTCCACCAGACTGAAGCCGAGCTGATCACCCAGAGCGTGGCGCTCAGTGCTGCCATCCGGCGCGACTTCGAGAGCAACCTGCCGGCCGACGCCGTGCTGGGGGCTCCGGCTCCGGCAACGCCGTCATCGGCACCGGCCGAGCCGTTCCGGCCGATCCTGCCCAGTCTCGACCTGACGCGCGACACCCTGCTCGGCCGCAGGCCGGACGCGAAACCCGCGCCCGAGCCAGCCGGCGCGGCCTTCAAGGCTGCCGGCGAGCGGCTTTCGCCGTTGCTCCTGGATACGCAGAAGATCACGCTCGCCGGTTTCCGCCTGCTCGACCCCCATGGCGTCGTGATCGCCGGGCGAGACGAGATCGGCCTGTCGCTCGCCCATGTCGAGGAGGTCGCAAAGGCGCTGCAGGGATCGTTCGCCGCGACCTTGCGGCAGCGCGTCTCGAGCCATGCGCCGCCGCCGCTCTATTCGCTCAGCCGCGGCACCAGCATCCGCATCTTCACGGCAACGCCGATCATCCTGCGGGACCGGGTCGCCGGTGTGCTCTACGCCTCGCGTACGCCGAGCAATGTCTTCCGCCATCTCTATGAGGAACGCGGCAAGGTCGCGCTGGCCGGTCTCTCCGTCGCGGCGCTCACCCTGCTGATCGGCTTTGCCTTTCACCGCACCATCACGCGCCCGGTGCAGGAACTGATCGCGCGGACGACGGCCATCGGCCATGGCGACCGCAGCGCCATGCGGCCGTTGCAGAATCACGGCACGGCCGAATTCGCGCGCTTGTCGCAGAGCTTTCTGGACATGGCCGACAGCCTGCACACCCGCTCCGACTTCATCGCGACCTTCGCGGCCCATGTCTCGCACGAGCTGAAATCGCCTCTGACCTCGATCGAGGGCGCAGCCGAATTGCTGCGCGACGATGGTGCAGGCGACAGCCCGGCGATGAGCGAGGAGATGCGCCGCCACTTCCTCGGCAATATCATCGCCGATACGCATCGCCTGACCGCGATCACCAACCGCCTGCGCGAACTCGCGCGGGCCGAAAGCCTGCCGACCGGAGGCACGACCAGCCTGTCTCCGGCTATCGCCGACCTGCAGCGGGATTTTCCCGCGCTCGCGATCCGCGCCGGCGGCGATCTCGATAGCGCGATCCGCATCTCCGCCGAGAATCTGCGCATCATCCTCGCGCATCTCGCCGACAACGCGCTGCGTCACGGCGCAACCGAGCTCGATATCGTCGCGGTTTCGCAGGCGGAGCGGCTTCACATCACATTGCGCGACAATGGCAGCGGCGTCTCACCGAACAACCGGGCGCGGATTTTCGACAGCTTCTTCACCACGCGCCGCGATAGCGGCGGCACCGGCATGGGGCTATCCATCGTCCGCTCCATGCTGAACGCCCATGGCGGCGCGATCGCGCTTCTCGACGACGAGCCGGGCACCGCCTTCGCCCTGGCGTTTCAGCGGGCGCCCGAGGCGGAAACCCATGTCTGAGACGGGCCTGCCTGAGACGAGCCTGCGCTCGCGCACGACCATGATCACCCTTTGCCTTGCGACGATCGCCGCGGGGCTGCTCCTCCGCCGTTTCGGGATGGGCTTGAGTCTGCCGTTCGGCATCGTGAAATATGGCGGCTCACTGCTCTGGGGGACGATGGTCTATCTCCTGCTGGCCGTCATCGCCCCGCGTCGCCCGGCATCCTGGCTGGCGATCCTTGCAGCGCTGATCGCGCTCGGCGTCGAGCTCAGCCGCCTTTATCACACGCCCTGGCTCGATGCCTTCAGGCTGACGACGCCAGGCGCGCTGCTGCTCGGGCGCGTCTTCTCCCTCTGGAACCTCGTGGCCTATGGCGCCGGCATCGCGCTGGGTTCAGGCATTGACCGGCTCATCGGGCGAGTGCGTTCGCCGGAGGTTCTCGGCCCCTGACCGGGCAAAGGCCTCACGCCGGGAGAACGGAGACCGGCCTGGGAACCGAGGCCGCGGCCCGCCTGATCAGGGCGAGCGCCCAGCGCTGCTCGAGATCGGCCTGCCGGGAAGCGGCGAAGAGCAGCAGCAGGGGGGAGCGACGCCGCGGGCCCACCCGCAGGATGCGAAGCTCGGGATGTCGCGTGGCGATGGCCAGGGCCGTGCGGTCTGGCATCACCGCAACGAGATCGGTCTGCTCGAGCATGAGCCCGACCGCCGCGTAGCCGGGCAGGCTCGCGCATAGTCGGCGGTGCTGGCCGTCCCGTGCCAGCGCCACGTCCAGATAGTTCTGTCCGACCGGCCAGGGCAGCGGATAGAGCTGCGGCAGCATCATGAACGCCGCCGTCCCGATCTCCTCGGTTCCGGCGGGCACTTCGCAGCGCGGCCCGGCTAGCGCCACCATCTCGTCCTCCCAGAGCTCCGCCCGCGCCACCAGTTCGCCGGCCGGCGTGTGGCCGCCGATCTCCAGGACGAAGTCGATCTCGCCGCCCACAAGCTCCGGCTCATAGCTGCGCCGCTCGAAGGGCAGGATCTCCAGCCGCCAGCCCGGGGCCTGGCGCCGGAGTGCCGCCGCCAGCGCCGGCACGAGCGTGAGTTCGAGTGCGCCCGGCGTGGCGATGCGCAACAGGCGCGCCGATGCGGCCGGGTCGAATTCCGCGCCCGGCCGGGACCCGCGCGCCAGGCTGGCTTCCAGGTCGGCCTGAAAATCGGTGATCGCCCGTCGCAGGCTCTCGGCCCGCGGTGTCGGAACCATCCGCTGCCCCACTCGTACGAAAAGCGGATCCCCGAAGGACTGGCGAAGCCGCCGGAGCGCATGGCTCACGGCCGATGGCGAGATGTGAAGCCGGGCAGCGGCGCGCACGATGCTGCCTTCCTCCAGCACCAGGGCCAGCACCCTGATCAGGTTAAGGTCGAGCTTCTGCCAGATCATTCCGAGCCGTGAATCCTGTTCAGTATGGCGTGAGGACATATCACTTCGCTCAGCATGCGTCCTTGCCTAGGAGGGAGCGGCTCTTCACCTGCCGACCAAGGACCATGCCGATGCGCCCGAGCCTGACAGGAACCCTTCTTGCCGGCGTGGTGGCGGCGACCCTCGCGGCACTCGGCTCGGCGGGAGTGGCGGGCGCCGGCGGTATCTCCGATCGCGACCGTCTGCAGGCGCGCCTTCAGGCCCTGGCTGAGGCCCATCCCGGCCGCCTCGGCATCTGCGCGCAGGATGCGGATTCCGCGCCGGTCTGCATCAATGGCGACCAGCGCTTCTCGCTTCAGAGCGTGATGAAACTCGTCGTCGGCGCAGCCATGATGCGGGCGGCGGACCGGGGCCGGATCCGCCTCGACGACCCCGTCACGATCCGGCGCGAGGATCTGAGCGTCAATATCCAGCCGATCGCCGATATCGTCGCCGCCAGGGGCTCCTTTGAGACGACCATCGCCGACCTGGTCCGCCGCGCGGTCGTCGAAAGCGACAGCGCCGCAACCGACGTCCTGATTTCGCGCCTCGGCGGCATCGCTGCGCTGCGGACATTCCTGGCAGAGGCGGGCATCGCGGAAATCCGGATCGACCGGACCGAGCGCGAGCTGCAGACCGAAACCTCGGGCCTGCAATGGCGGCCGGAGCATACTTATCCCGCGCGACTCGAGGCCGACCGCAGCAAGGTCCCCGCGGCGCGAAAGGAGGCGGCCTTCAAGGCCTATTTGTACGACAAGCGTGACACCGCGACCCCGCGCGCGATGGCAAAATTCCTGACCATGCTGGCCTCGGGACGACTGCTCGAGCCGGCCTCGACCCGCCAGTTCCGGGAAATCATGGCAGCGACGGTCACCTTCCCGGATCGCATCCGGGCCGGCACGCCCGAAGGCTGGAGCGTTGGCCACAAGACCGGAACGAGCCAGACGGTTGGCGGCGTCAACGGCGTCACCAATGACGTCGGCATCCTCACGGCCCCCGATGGCGGCTTCCTGGTGATCGCCGCATTCCTGGCCGAATCGACGGCGCCCGCGCCGGGCCGCGCCGCGGTGATTGCGGAGGCGGCTCGCGCGATTACCGCAAGCTATCGCTGAGAGCGGTTCAGGCGCTGCTTCAAGACAGTGCTGTAAATTGCTTTGCCGGCGGCATGATCGAGCCGGCATGCCATTGATCAGGCCGCCGCGGGGACGATGATCGACCACAATCCCCCGCTGATTGCCCCGTTTCGCATGTGCCTCATATTCTCGCCCAACCGGCATGATCCGTTGTTGCGCGTTCAATGGAGGAACCAGATGCGATCGATGATGCTCGCCCTTGTCGCTTTTTCCCTGCTGGGCTGCAGCGGCTCCCCGCAACCCCGGGGCGTCGCTCGCGACCTGACACAGGGAACGGCGCAGTGTTCCAAGCACAAATGGGGCACCTCGGAGATGGCCGAGTGCCTCGATCGCGCCACCGGCAGCCAGTCCGCGACCGCGTCCGAGGCGAAGGCGGGCAGCAGCGGCTGAGCTCAGGGCGCGTCAGGCTCAAGCCCGCGTTTCGCCCGCTGCCTTAAGACGCCGACCGTGGCGGCGGGCCTCCGGAAACGACAGGCTCTGCACCTGGAAAGCGCACGACGTTGGAGTGCGTGCTGCTGCGCTGGGCGCGGGCAACTGCTTCGAGGAGCAACTCGACGGCGCGCCGAAGTCGGTCATCCTCGGGGTTGTCCCCGTCCAGCGTCAGGAAGGCGTTGATCAGATAGGCCCGGGCCAGTGGGTAATTGCTATTCATGGCCGCCTCCCTTGCAGCGAAAGGGTCGCGCCAAAGGACGAGCGTTTTGTTAATGCGAAGGCTCGAATTTTAGCGATGGCCGACGTGGGGGCGGCTGGGTCGACTGGTCTGGATCCACGCCAGCTCGCCGGACAATTCGGATTATCCGCGCAATACCGATCCGGGGATGGCGGGGGAAGGCGATGACGCCGCCCTCAAGGGCGATCAGGTATCATGGCTTCTTCGGTGCTGCGCCAAATTCTGCCATGCTCCTCCATGGCCGCGGCGTCATGTTTCCGGGCTCGATGCGGAGTGGACGTTCGAAATGAGACGATTCGAGACCTTGCCTGATCACGTCACCAAGATCGCCCAGATCATTCACGACAGAGTCGACAGAATGCGAGCGGAGTGCATTGGTGGGATCGAGCTTGAACTTGACCTGCTGGATTCCGACGCTCGGCTGTTGGAAGATTTGGCGTTCGGTGCGCTAAAGGATCTGAGGCAGGACGCCATACGCAAACCTGAATGAGAGACTGCCGCGCTCCGTGCGAGCGCAGGCTCGGCGGAAAGTGGGATGCCCGGAGCCCTTGGCGCAGCGGGACTTATGGCAGCACTGCCTTCATGCGTGCGACGATCAAGGACACGGCAAACGCCACCCTCGGATGGGCACTCTGCGTTCCGATCCTCGTCTCGTTTGCGTTCACGAGCGTTTTTGGAATCAAGGCGGCGCGAGCGCTCAAGCAGCAGCGCTGCGGCCTCGGGTTGCCCTGGGATCGTGCGACGAGCGAAACTTGGCTGCAGGCCTATTTCCCGGCAGCGTGGCGCGATGTGCAGACCTTGCGGCGGTTGGCTTCGGAGTGTTTCGCAGCCTTGCACACCGACCTCGCGGCGACTGGCCTCGTAGCGTTCGTCGCCACGGCCCTGATCGCAGTCCTTCTGTTCGCGCAATCCGGGATCTTGTCCGGAAAGGTGCTGCGCCCGCACACTAGCAGCCGTCCGGAGTGGGCAATCACATATGCGTTCTGCGCGGCTTTCGTGGTCGGGTGGATCGCGTACTCGTTAGGCAACGATCAGTTTATCAATTTCGGTGAGAAGTCCGTGCGATGGACCGTTGCTTTTAATGGGGATTATGTAGCGCCGTTCAATTTGGCATTTCTCCTGAATTCGGTCTCCATCAAGCTTATGTTCGCCGCTATGCTCGCCTTCGTGAGTCTCGAGCTGGCGCGGCTCAGTTGGCGCGACAGGGCGGCCCCAAACCCGGAATGAATCTCGGTTTGCGATGATCGACCGTCGCGCCAGATCTCGACGGTGGACGCCTATGCCAATCTAGGAAGCGGCGCGGCGAACGTCCGCAGCGATTTCGGATCGGTGCCGGTCGAGCCATTCGGTCGCCTCGGCGCCATCGACACGGCACTCGAAGGTCGGCCAGGACGGATCCTCTCGCGACTCGACCTCCAGCCGGTCCCGCGCATAGCGGATCAGTTCGCGGAGCGTTTCATATCCGGGCCGGCGCTCGAGGGCGTCGGCGATCCAGGGCGCCGACCAGCCTCGTTTGGCGAGAAGCGCAATGCTGGCCGGATCGGCCTCCTCGAACCAGGGGGTTGCGTCGAACTCGGCCCGCATCGCCTCATCGGCTGTGTGGCACGTCGCGTGGATCATGCTCCGCTCCTGCTGGCCGGACCCATCATCCGCATCATAGCCCAGGAGGAGGCGCGATGCGCGGGATGCGGGGCGCAAATCCGCGTTTCCTCGCGATCTGCGGCAATGGTCGCCAGTCGCGGGCTTTCCGGCGTTGCAGCACCGCTTTCCCGGCGATGCAGCCGGCCCTGGCTGCGCCGAATTGCTTGGCGGCGGCCACAGGATGCTGGCTCGCCCCGCGATGATCCGTTATCATCCACGGGCATGCCGCTCTCTGGGGCGGGCCTTCGCCAAAGTCCTTTCCCGGACCACGCTTTCGGCGCGCAGGGCAGTTTTTCGGATGGCGCGCTCGGCTGGTCGCAGCGCATTCCGGCGCAATATGGAGACCACCAGGCAATCCCTTCAGCGAGCGACATGCCTCAGATATGAAGCCGCGCAGAGCAGGAGGTAGCCATGCTCGTTCGTGACGCTATGACCGCACATGCGGAATGGATCTCTCCGGACATCTCGCTGACCGAGGTCGCGCGCAAGATGCGCGATGCGGATATCGGGTGCCTGCCAGTGGGAGAAAATGATCGTCTCATCGGAATGATCACGGATAGAGACCTTGCCTGCCGTGGCTGCGCCGAAGGGGCCGATCCCAACACGACAAAGGCGAGAAAGGTCATGACGGAGGGGATCACCTGGTGTTTCGAGGATGATGACGTCAGGGATGCGACGCGCCGCATGGCGGAGAAGCAGATCCATCACGTGCCGGTGATGAACAGAGAGAAACGGATGACCGGTATCCTCTCGCTGTCGGATTTGGCGCTGAGAGCGCCGACGGACCTGTTCGCTGAGGTTACGCGGCTTGTTGCACGCGACGCGTCGCGTCACGCCTCGGCACCCTTGGCCCACTAGCTATCGAAGCTTTCGAGCTCTGCTGGCAGCAAGGGGCGAGGGAGGATGATCTGCTGACGCATTGGCCCTGAGGATTGGGCGTCCATAGGGCCTAGGAACTCGACTCCATCAGCAGGTCGGCAAGCCGGCTTTGCCCGTTCCAGACGGCTGCGCTCCAGCCCCGCGCGATGGCGGCTTCAACATTCGCCGGGGCGTCGTCGATGAAGAACAGCTCGTGCGGCTCAAAATCTGTTCGCGCCTCGATGGCGGCGAAGAAGCCCTGAGCCGGTTTGGCCCAGCCGAGGGCAGCCGCGTAGTGAATGGCGTCGAAATGGTGCTCGAAGCCGAGCGTGTGCCAGAGATATCGTGCGCGCTCATGCTCCTGGACTGTCGCGAGATGCAATTCCAGGCCGCGGGCTCGCAGCTCCGCCAGTTGTCCCAGCAGGTCCTGATCGACATGGGAATCCTGCTCGAACCAGTATCGGACAAGGCTGTCCGCGCTCACCGTCGCACCCATCTTCGCCAACGTGGGCTCGAGCCTCGCGTGGAGACTGGCACGGCCATGGATGATGTCGGGCCAATGCGGCGCGAAGAACTCCGCCTGCAAGCGTTCCTTGGAGAGGCCGAGATCGCGTTCGAGATGGGCCGCCCACCCCTTCGGATCGGGATGCACGATCAGCACACCGTCGACATCGACCATCACCGCCTTGAAGCGCATCGCGCCAGGATAGGAGGGCATTTCGCTCATGAGAAGAGGCGGCATCTCGGCACAATGCGCTGTCCAGCCCTAGCCGAACCGCCCTTGAGCTGCGCACTGAACCGCCTCGTCCAGGGTGGTCCAGTTACCCACCTCAACGCCAGTCTCGTCCAGGATGAGGAATCCTGAAACGGCTTCAGATGGCACATCGATGACTGTCAAAGGGCCGGCTTCCAAGCGCTCCGAACGCGGTTGGATGATAGATGCGACGGCGGCCAACTCCCGCGCCATCGTCGCGGCGAGCGCCTGCTTTCCGGCGTCGAATGCTGCTGCGACGCTAGTAAATGCCTCCCCGAGGGTCTCGTGGGGGACGGGCGCTTTCCAGGCCGGAAAGCTGGCCAGTTTGACGGTAAAGCTCATTCGTGGATGGTGTCATGAGATTGGGAGGGCGCCAAGACCCAATGGCTCCGTCGTTTCCAAAGGAACAGACCGATGCCGGGCTCATCGGAACTCGCCGCAACCGAAATGGCTACGGACTCATTCTCGCGACGCTCATCAAGCGCCTCGATGCCCATGGTTTGCTTTCGAAGGACGAATTCAGACGCGAACTGCTGGAGCTGGCGGACCGCATTCAGGTCGACTGGAAAGGCGCGTACGAGCCGCAGGCGGTCCGGTTGGACGTATCGGCACTCCGGGCGCTGGCCGACAACCTCCAGGAGAAGAAGGACGGACTGACGTCGCGCCTCGGCTACGGGACGAGCCTGGATGTCACGCCGAACAATGACGAATAGGTTGGCGGAGCCGCGAACGCCGCCTGCCCCTCTCAGTAGGCCGTCCAGCCGCCATCCGTGGCGTAGGTGCCGCCTGTCAGGTTCGAGGCCTCATCCGAGAGCAGGAAGAGCATGATCGCGACCTGTTCCGCCGGCGTCGCATCGCGTCTATGGGAATCGGCCGCCTGCAGCAGGCTGTCGGTCTTCAGCATGCTCATGCTCGGTCCGCCGCCGGTGTCCTGCATCTTTCTGGTCACGAGTTCCAGCGCGCGCTCGACCATAGGGGTTGCGGTCTGCGCCATGTTCACCGAGTTGATGCGGATGCCATAGGCGGCATAGTCGATCGCGGCCGAGCGGGTGAGGCCGGTCACCGCATGCTTGCTCGCGACATAGGCCGGATTTCCGCCGAAGCCGGCGAGGGCAGTGACAGAGCCGACATTGACGATGGCGCCGCCGAGATTTTGCTTCACCATCTGCTTGAGCTCGGCGCGCATCGACTTGAACACGCCAGTCGCATTGGTGCGCATGACATTGTCCCAATAGGCGTCGGTGGCCTCGTGGATGGGGGCGAAGAGCAGGTGCTTCTGCCGCTCATATTCGATCGGGGCGCCGGAATAGACGCCGTCCATGACGCCGGCATTGTTGATGGCGTGGTCGAGCCGGCCGAAGCGAGCGACCGCGACCTTCACCATCTGCTCGCAGGTCTCGGTGTCGGAGATGTCGCCGAAGACGAATTCGGCGTTGCCGCCCGCCTTCGCGATCGCGTTCATGTGCTCGGTGCCCAGTTCCTGCAGCCAGTCGGCGCCGACGACATTGGCGCCTTCGCGGGCGGCGCGCTGGGCGGCGAGCGCGCCCATGCCGCGCGCGCAGCCGGTGATGATGAGCGTCTTGCCCTTGAAGCGGTCGGGGATGAAGTAATCCGGGCTGAGCGGCGTGATGTCCCTGGTGCCGATGCCGCGCTTGCCCGCCGGGGCCTGGGCTTCCGCAGCCAGCGTGAGCCCGCTGGCTGCGCCGGCGGAGGAGGCGAGCGCGATCGCCTTCAGCAGATCTCTGCGTTCCATCGATCGGTCCCTTCCGGTTCTGGGCGGCTCGGCTGGCATGGGGAGAGGGTTGGGGCGACCGGGCTCAGGCCAGGCGTGGGGCCATCGCCAGGGGCAGCCTGCAGCAGCGGCTTTGCCGGTGGCCGAGACATGACCATGGACCAAATCCTCCCGCGTCGGGAACGGCCTGATGCCGGGATTGTATCTGACGCTGCGGGAACTGGGAAAGGCTGGGGGGCCGGAGGGCCGGAACGACGGCTAGAGGATCTGTCTCAGGAGCGCGACGACGGCGACACCAGCGAGCGCAGCCGCAAGATCGCTGCCGCGCCATGTCATCACCAGGATGGCAACGGCGAGACCTGCGCATTCCGGGATCCGTCCCTGAAGCACGACCGGCGCCACGATGCCGGTCATGACCCCGATGGGGAGTGCCCGCAGGGCCGCTTCGCGCCGCGGCGTCAGAGGAACGAACCGCATGAAGAAAAAGCCGCCGGCGCGGCAGAGATACGAGGCGGCCGCCATCACCACGAGCGCGATCGCGAAGCGCTGGTCGATGCTCACGACGTGGCCTCGTTCGGGACCGGAGAGCGGTGGGTGAGGGCGCCTGCAGCAGCTGCGGCAAGCCCGCCGGCGACGATGATCCAGCCGCTGGAGACGAAGGGGGCGAGCATCACGGCTGCAAGGCCGGCAGCAAGCACCGGTCCGAGATCGGCCTTGCCCTTCCACATCCCGATGAGGAGCGCTGCCGAAAAGGCGATCAGCATGAAGTCCAAGCCGTAGCGCGCCGGGTCGCCGATCAGGCCGCCGCTGAGGCGGCCGATCAATGTGCCAAGGATCCAGGGCGCGAACATCGCGATTCCCGAACCCAGTACGAAGGCCGCATCGTCCTGGCCGCGCTCACGCTCGGCCATCGCCAGCGCCCAGTTGCCATCCCCGAGGAAGAACAGGGTTCCGTAGCTCGCGAGCGGCGGCGCTCCTGCGAGCCAGGGACGCAGTGCCGCGCCATAGAGCAGGTAGCGGGCGTTCATCAGCACGATTGCCGCGAACAACGGCAGCAGCTCCGCTCCGTCCCGCCAGACCTGAAGGGCAGCCATCTGCGCCGAGCCGGAATAGATGAAGACACTGGTCAGGACGGATTCGAGCACGGAAAGCCGCGCCTCCGTTGCGAGGATGCCGAACACGACGCCGTAGAGGAGCACGCCGGGAGCCAGCGCCTGCGCACGGACGAAGCCCTGCCTGAAGCCGGCGAGGGTGAAAGGCGGTCGGGCAGCCGTTGCCATGGCAGCTCTTTCTAACCGATTAGGAGGTTAGTATTGTCGCGTGGCTCTCGCGGCTGTCAAGATCGTCCGGCAACAAGGGGAAACTTCGTTTGATGTCGCCCGCTACCGACCCGCGCTCCTATGCGACTCATCCCCCGATACCGCTGGGGGGAGCGCTTTGCCTCGACTTCATCAATACGACGACCTGGCGCGGAAACCCGGAGCGAAGCGCTGAGCGCCTGCACGATTATGCCGAGTTGGTGCATTGGGCCGCCGGGCTGGAGCTGATCGATGCGCACTCCGTCACGCTGCTTCTGACGGAGGCGCACGCACAAGCCCAGGCAGCGGAGCAGGTCCATGAAGCGGCGTTGCGGCTGCGCCTTGAGATCGAACAGGTCTTTGATCCCGCGCATGAAGGCCTGGCCCGGCCCGCCGAGGCAGAGGCACTGCTGCGTGACATAGAGCGCGTGGGGCGGCTCACAGAGGCCGGCGAAGCCCGCATCCATCACTGGCAACCCAGTGGATCGCCGCCGGATCTGCGCCTGCCACTGCTGCCCGTCGCGGTCTCGGTGCTCGAACTGGCGGCTTCGCGCAGGCGCTACCATCTGCGCCGCTGCGCCGATCCGAGCTGC
Organism: Hyphomicrobiales bacterium; assembly: GCA_900470095.1. Classification (GTDB taxonomy): domain Bacteria; phylum Pseudomonadota; class Alphaproteobacteria; order Rhizobiales; family Beijerinckiaceae; genus Allobosea. Next base: position 21,404 of record UBZM01000075.1, on the reverse strand, counting down.
GGCTGGGTCTTCCTGGACGAAACGCGCAACCAGTCGCGCCAATGGTGCTCGATGGAGGGCTGCGGCAACCGGGCGAAGGCGCGCGCCCATTACGCACGGCGCAAGGCGCGGGGGTGAGGGCGCGCGCCGCGGTCCATCTGTTTCAGCGCCACCTCATCCTGCGCTAGCGGCCGAGGAGGGATCGGTACAAACTCAAGTACCGGTCGGCCATGCGCTCCACCGTAAAGCGCGCCACGACCGACGCTCGGCAGGCTGCGCGATCGATCTCCCCGATGCGGGCGACCGCCGCGACGGCTTCATCGACGCTCTCGACAAGGAAGCCCGTGACGCCATGCTCGATCAGCTCCGGCATCGAGCCGCGGTTGAAGGCGATGACCGGGGTGCCGCAGGCAAGCGCTTCGACGACGGATAGCCCGAAAGGTTCCTCGAAGCTGATGAGGTGAAGCAGAGCGCGCGCTGAGCCCAGGGTTTTGGTGCGCAGCGCCCCGCCAACCGGGCCGAGATAGGCGACCGACCGATCGTCGAGTGCGGGAACGACCTGCGCCGCATGGTAGCCCTCATCCTGGACGATGCCGGCCATGACCAGCCGCCGCTCGGCCCGGCGTGCCGTCGCGATCGCCTCGGCCGCGCCCTTGTCCCGGTGAATGCGGCCGAAGAAGAGCAGGTCCGGGCTGCCGTCGGGATCGAAGGGAAAGTCCTCGAGCCGGATGCCGTGATGAATCACAGCGGCATAGCGCAGGTCCGGATGGCGATCGGCAGCGCTGATCGCGACGTAATGGACGCGATCCTCATAGGCTTTGAAGACGGGCAGGATACGGTCCGACGAGAAGCCGTGGATCGTCGTCACGACCGGCGTCTCGACCAGCCTCGAGAACGCGAGCGGCACGAAATCCGCCTGATTGTGGATGAGATCGAACTCGCCTGCGCGCTCGAAAACATGGGCGACGTGGAGCATCTCCCAGACCTTGGCGTCGATGGCAGGGTCCTCGGAATAGGGCGCCGGGCAAAGACCCGCGAGCGTGCCGGAGGTCCGGCTGTCCCTGGTGGCGAAGAGCGTGACATCGACGCCGCGCTCCAGCAGGGCCTCGGTCAGGAGGCTGGTGACCAGCTCCCATGGACCATAATGACGGGGCGGCGTCCGCCAGGAGATTGGCGCCAGCATGGCGATACGCAAGCGATCGTCCTTTCCTTCTGGGTCAGGCGGCAAGGATGACGCCTTCGTCTGGCCGGAGCAGCAGCACATCGTTCTCGATGAGGGGCGCTGTGGCGAGCGTCGAAAGCAGCAAACGGCAACCGGGCGCGTCCCCGGGTAACGCCAGGCGCTGCGGCTCTCCGCCGAGATTGAGCGCGATGATCAGCCGCTGAGCGCCCTCGCGCCGCTCATAGGCCAGGACATCGCCGTCGGATTCCAGCAGCGCGAAATCTCCGATCGCCAAGGCCGGATGGGCACGCCTGAGAGCCAGCAACCGGTGATAGAGCCGGAGGACCGAGACAGGCTCGGTCATCATCACAGCGACATTCCGCGTCGGCCAATCGGCATTGAGTGGCAGCCAGGGCTGGACCGCGCTGAAGCCGGCATGGGCGCTTCCATCCCACGGCATCGGCGTACGGACGGGGTCCCGGCCCAGGCCGAGCCCGGGTTCACGCAAGCCGCGCGGGTCGCGCAGCTCTTCGGGCCGGATCGGGACATCGCTCAGGCCCAGTTCGTCGCCGTAATAGAGCGTCGGAGTGCCCCGCAGCGTTAGAAGCAGCATCGCCGCGACGCGGGCTTGAGCCGGTCCAAGCCTGGCGGCGACGCGAGGCCGGTCATGATTGCCGAGCACCCAGTTCGGCCAGCCGCCCGGCGGAAGAGCCGCCTCGTAGGTGGCGATGAGCGCGGCCAGCGCGCGCGCCTCCCAAGCGGCCTCGATGAGCTGGAAGTTGAAGGGCAGATGCATTTCCGGCCGGCCGCGACCGTAGTAGTGCATCAGGCGATCGACCGGGAGATAAATCTCGCCGATCAGCACGCGCTCACCGCGCCCCGCCGCGCCGTAGCCGTCGGCAATCGCGCGCATCTCGGCGGCGATCGCATGGACTTCCGCCTGGTCGGTCGAATGGAGCTGGAGCACGCGGTGCATCTCGCCGAGCCCAGGGTGATAGGCCGCGTTCGGCGGATTGTCCGGGAAGCTCTCTGCCTTGATCAGGTGCCAGAGCACGTCGATGCGGAAACCGTCCACGCCACGGTCGAACCAGAAGCGCATCACGTCATACATCGCAGCCTGGACGGCAGGATTGCGCCAGTTGAGGTCCGGCTGCTGCTTCAGGAAGGCGTGGTAGTAATATTGGCCGGTGGCCTCGTCCCATTCCCAGGCCGGACCACCGAAATCGCTCACCCAGTTATTCGGCGGGCCGCCATTGGCGGCGGCATCGCGCCAGAGATACCAGTCGCGTTTCGGATTTTCGCGCGAGGCACGGCTCTCGACGAACCAGGGATGCCGGTCGGAACTGTGGTTCGGGACGAAATCGAGCAGGACCTTGATGCCGCGCGCATGGGCCTGGGCGAGCAGAGCGTCGAAATCGGCGAGCGTGCCGAAACGCGGATCGATGTCGCAGTAATCGGCAACGTCATAGCCGAAATCGACCATTGGCGAGGGATAGATCGGGGAGATCCAGATCGCGTCGATCCCGAGGCCGGCGAGATAGTCGAGCCGTTGCCCAATCCCCCTGAGGTCGCCCATGCCATCGCCATTCCCATCCTGAAAGGAGCGGGGATAGATCTGGTAGATCACGCCGCTCTGCCACCAAGGCGCAGTCATGGGAGCGGCATGCCGGGAGCGGTCGCAGCCGCGGCACGGTCGAGCGCCTCCTTGTTCAGCCGTTGATCCTTGAGCCTGGCGGTGTTGGCGTCGCGTGCTCGAATGACCGTCTCAGTCTCTGCGCTGATGCGGTTGCGCGACAGGGATCGGGTTTGCGTCTTGAGGGATGCGGCTTCCGCCTGGACGCGGACTCTGGTTTTCCCGGACAGCGGCTTCTCCCGATGGGCGCCGGTCCACACCGGCCGGCGGATATGAAAAAGGCCAGGCGTTGAACCTGGCCCTTCCTTCCAACCTCATGACCGACACCAGTACATCCGTGGCTATCGGGGAGGCTGAATATCGATTACGCGGCTTGCAGCTGCTCGGCGGCCATCTTGCCGGATTTGGCGTCGCGGACCGCTTCATAGCCGAGCTTCTGGCCTTCGACGATCTCGCGCATACCAGCGCGTTCGATGGCGGAGATATGGACGAAGACGTCCTGGCTGCCGTCATCCGGCTGAATGAAGCCGAAGCCTTTGGTGGAATTGAACCATTTTACTGTGCCGGTGCTCATTACGAACTCTCCTTCTGGCAATACTTCTCGGCCACCGAGCGAATGCCCGGTGGGTTCACCACGATTTTCGAAGGGGGTTCGTCAGGCGCGCATAGACACGCGGAGAAAACTGCCAACAAATTATCGACAATCAGACAGTAAACGAATTATCGAAAAAGTAAACAATAAGTTTCATTGCGAAATAAATCCAAGAGCAACGAGTTGTTTTCCAACAATTTTCCGACGAAAATTCAAGATTCTTGAGAGGGAATTTTCCCTGTTCAGCAATGCCCGTTCGTCATGCGTGAAATATGGGTGTCGATGATGCCGAAATTGCCGAAGCAGCACGGAACGTTGAGAGGCCGCATCAGGATGATCTGAGGTTGGCTGAGCGCCCGCTTGGTCCGGCGTGCTCGCTGACGAGGAGCGCGGGCTGACCCGTGATCCGACGAGACCTCAGTGTAAATTTCGAAAACAGCATAGAAGGGCACTGCAGTGAAAAGAAAATGCCCGACCTGAAAAGGTGATACTGTCGGTCATCGGACGATTTTTCTTCCGATGGGGAAAGATAAAACTCATGAAAATTCCAGCAGAACTGAAACCGGCCGCCTGGGGCGCCGTCGGCGGAGCTGCCGCGCTTGCAATTATCGGCTTCAGCTGGGGCGGCTGGGTCACGCAGGGTAGGGCGGAGCGTGACGCTACGGCGCGTTCCAGCACGGCCGTGATCGCCGCGCTCTCGCCGATCTGCGTGGTCAGGTTCCAGCAGCAGGCCAATGCGACCGAGCAACTTGTCGAATTGAAGAAGATCGGCTCATGGCAGCAGGGCGATTTCATCGCCAAGGGGGGATGGGCGACGATGCCGGGCAGCGCGTCGCCCGATTCCGATGTCGCCAAAGCCTGCGCCATCGCTCTCGGGCTGACCAAGACCTGAGATCATCCCGGCGTCGGGTTGCCGCTTGCAGGTGACCCCTCCTCTTCGTCCGCGGATGGGCTGCTTTCGAGGCCCAGCCGCGCGCGATGGCGGACTGTTCAGCTCTTCGCGAACCAGATCAGCGCCGCCGGTTTCGGGGCAAGGCCGACCAGCTTGCCAGGCGCCAATCCCCTGGCATCCTCGGGCGGAACGCTGGCGACGATCGCGCTGCCGTCGGCCAGCCGGGCATGGAGATTGGCGATTGCGCCCTGATAGGAAATCTGCTCGACCGTGGCCTTGAAGCTGCCCGGAGAAGCGTGATCGGCAAGCGCGATCGCCTCCGGCCGCAGGAGCGCCTCGCCTTGGGCACCGGGAAGGGCAGCCGCGCCGGGATCGAGTAGCCGCATCTCGAGCCCGGCCGCAAGCTCGGCGACCGCGTCCTGTCCCTCGCGGCGCAGGATCCGGCCGGCCAGGAAATTCGCCCTGCCGATGAAATCCGCGACGAAGCGGTTGGCCGGTCGTTCGTAGATCTCGCTGGCCGAGCCGATCTGCTGCAGCTCGCCGTCCTTCATCACCGCGATCGTGTCGGCAATGCTCATGGCTTCGGTCTGGTCATGCGTGACGAAGATCGAGGTCAGCCCGAACTCGCGCTGCAGGCGCGACATTTCGAGGCCGGTGCTTTCGCGCAGCTTGGCGTCGAGATTGGAGAAGGGCTCGTCGAGAAGCAGGATCGACGGATTGATGACGAGCGCGCGCGCCACCGCCACACGCTGCTGCTGGCCGCCCGAAAGCTGGCGCGGAAGCCGGTCGGCGAGCCCCGACAGTTTCAGCTTGTCCAGCATCGCGGTGACGCGCTGCTCGCGCTCGGCCCGTGCCACGCCGCGCCGGCGCAATCCGAAGGCGATGTTCTCGGCCGCGCTCAGATGCGGGAACAGGGCGTAGCTCTGGAACACCAGGCCGGTATCGCGCTTATGCGCGGGAAGGGTCGTGATGTCGGTTGCGCCGACCCGGATCGAACCGGATGTCGGCGCGATGAAGCCCGCCACCATCCGTAGCGTCGTCGTCTTGCCACAGCCGGAGGGCCCGAGCAGGGCGAGCATGCGCCCTTGCGGGATCTTCGCGCTCATATCGGCGACCGCGACGGCCGAGCCATAGGTCTTGCGCAGGTTTTGAAGCTGGATGTCCATGGTCAGTTCCGGCGGCCTCCGAAGGTGCCCAGCAGGTGATAGAGGATCATCAGGCCGAGCGTCGCCAGGACGAGCAGGCCCGAAACCGCTGCAACGGAGGGCTCGAAGCCGAGCTGGACCGCCGAGTAGATCATGACCGGCAGCGTCGGAGCCCCGGGTTCGGCCAGGAACAGCGCCAGCACCACCTCGTCGAAGGAGGTGATGAAGGCGAGAACCGTGCCGGCGACGATGCCGGGCCGGACCACCGGCAGCACGACCAGGAAGAAGGCCATGACCGGCGAGGCCCCGAGATTGCGCGCCGCCTCCTCCAGGCTGCGGTCGAAGCGGCGCAGCACGGGCAGCGAGACGCGCAGCACATAGGGCGTGCAGACGATCACATGCGCGGCAACGAGCTTCCAGGAACCGACGAGCAGGCCGGTGCGCGTGAAGAACAGCGTCAGCCCGACGGCGAGCACCAGGGTCGGCAGGATGAGCGGGGAGAGAAAGATGGCTTCGAGCAGCCGTCGGCCGGGAAAGCTGAAGCGGGTCAGGCCATAGGCCGCCGCGACACCGATCGTGCAGGCGATGAGCGCGCTCGTGAGCGCAATGCGCAGGCTGACGGCGAGCGCCGAGAGATAGCGCGTGTCATGCAGGGCGGCGGCGTACCATTTGAACGTCAATCCCCGGGGTGGGAAGGCGAGATAGCCGGTATCGCCGAGCGGCGCTGCGACAACGACGAGGATCGGCAGCAGCAGATAGCCGAAGGCGAGTACGGCCAGCAGCAGAAGCACGAAGCCGAGCGGTGAGCGGAAGGAGATCGTCATCGTGCCGCCTCGCGTTCGCCACGGCCTTCGAGCAGGGCGCCATAGGCCAGGGACAGGGCGAGCACGGTGACCAGCAGGATGGTCGCCAGCGCCGCGGCGAAGGGCCAGTCGAGCAGTTCGATCGCCTGTTCGTAGATCGCGGTTGCCATGACATTGGCGCGTGCGCCGCCGACGAGGCTCGGTGTCGCGAAGGCGCTGATCGCGAGCGAGAAGACCAGGAGCGAGCCTGCGACGATGCCGCCGCTCGCAAGCCGCAGCGTGACGAGGCCAAGCGCGACGATCGGCCGGGCGCCGAGGCTCATCGCGGCATATTCCAGATCGCGGTCGATCGACTTGAAGACGCCATGCAGCGTCAGGATCATCAGGGGCAGCAGCACCTGCGCCAGTGCGATGATGACGCCGGCCATCGTATACATGGTCTGCACCGGCTTGTCGGCGAAGCCGAGTGCCATCAGGCCATGGCTGAGGAGCCCGTCGCGGAAGAACAGCACCATCCAGCCGAAGGAGCGCACCACGGCGCTGACCAGCAGCGGGAAGGTCGTGAGCAGCAGGAGAAAGCCCGCCCAGCGCGATTGCACGCGGGCGAGCAGATAGGCGGTGGGCACGCCGAGCACGAGCGTGATCGCGGTCACGGCGGCGCCGAGCCCGAGCGTGCGCCCGAGGATTTCCCAGTAATAGGAGTCCCCCGCAAAGCGTTGGTAGTGCGCCAGCGTGAGGCCGGCGGCATCGGTCGCGCTGATCGCAAGCAGCGACGCCTGCGGCCAGATGAAGAAGACCGCATAGACGAAGGCACAGGGCGCAAACAGGAGGGCGGGTGCGAACAGCGCCCACCGCGCACCGCCGCCTTTCGTCTCCGGCTTCGTCACCGTGCGATTTCCCGGTTCCAGCGCTCGATCCAGGAGGCGCGCTTGGCGTTGATCTTGTCGCGGTCGAGCTGCGCGAGCTTGTCCACCGAAGGGACCTCGCCGGTCAGATCGGCAGGCAGCTTGGTCTCGGGGTTGGAGGCGGTCCAGCGCATCGTCCGGGCGATTTCGACTTGCGCCTCGGGCTTCAGCATCGCGTCGATCGCCGCATTGGCGATATCGGCATTCTTGGCGCCCTTGGCGACGCAGGCCGTGATGAAAACCGCCGGGCTGCCTTCCTTCGGCGTCGCGAAAGCGACCGGCAGGCCGGCCTGCTGCAGCTTGAACGTGTTGCCGGTGTCGTAGGGCATGATCCAGATATCACCCTGGCCGAACAGCGTCGGCAGGTCGGAAGCCGCCTTGAAGATCGTCTCGCCCTTGATCTGCTTCATCGCCTCGAAGCCGGGCTCGATATTGTCCTCGCTGCCGCCAAAGGCCTTGGCAAGCATGACCAGGAAATCGATGCCGTAGCCGTTGGTGATCGCGGGAAACGCGATATGACCCTTGTATTCCGGCTTCAGGAAATCCTTGTAACTCGTTGGCGGGGTGGGAATCTTGTCCTTCCGGTAGATGATGCCTTCCGCGATCACGGCCCAGGTCACCCAATGGCCGTCCGGATCCTTCAAGCCGGCCGGGATCTGCCCGAGCCGGGAGACGCCCGATAGCGGCTGACTCAGGCCCTCGCTCTTGGCAAAGGCTTCCTGGCCGCCCGAGAACTGGAATAGGTCGATCTGCGGGTTGCCCGCCTCGGCCTTCATGCGGGCCAGCGCTGCCGCCGACTGCATCGGCACCTGCGTCGAGGCGGCGCCGGTCGCCTTGTCGAAGGGCGTGAAGACGGCCGACTGGATGATGTCCATGGTCGAGCCGCCGAAGCCGGAGCTCACCAGCTTGCGGCCGGTGAAGCTCTGGGCCCGGGCGAGGCCCGAAGCAAACGGCAGCGTTGTCGAGGCGGCGAGCGCTGCAAGAAGCTGGCGCCGGTCAAAAGAGCTGGTACCCATCACGATCCCCTGTTTGTTGGACCGGGCACCCGAACCCGGTCATGACTTACCGAGTTCAAATGCAAGGCTCAGGCCGGATCATATCCCTTGGTCCCGACCAGTTCGAAGACCTGATCGCCATTGTAAATCGGCATATGCGGGCGGCGGATCGAGCCGACCCAGGCCTTCTCGACCGGGCAGCGCACCTCCTCCACGACATCACCGAAGAGATCGACGATATCGGCGAGATGCTGGTCCTTCACCACGTCGTCGCCGGGCCCGACCTTGGGAATGAACAGGCCGCCCTTGATCGCCTTGTGATGGATCGCGTCGCCGCCGAGCCGGAACTGGGGCGGCAGGATCGGTGCGCCCGGCAACATGCCGCGCGCCTTGCAGACATTGAAAATCGCCAGGGTGAGACGATCGAGATCGTCTGCCGTCACGCGGGCCCCGCCGCCACTCTCCACGATGAGCGATGGCTTGCCGCTCCTGGTGTAATGCGTGAAATGGCAGCCCGAGAGGCCTTCCTCCAGCGAATTCCAGACATTCGGCGCGCCGCAGGCGCGTCCCAGCCGCTCCGACTCGATGCCCTCGGGCGTGCCGTTGTTGTGGAACAGCGTGTAGTGGCAGGTGATCGTGAGATCGCCGCCCGAATGCAGGTCCAGCATCGCATCGGAATGCGCCAGCGACAGATCGAGCAGCCGGTGGGCGAGCTGATAGGTGTGGTGGCCGCGCGGATCGCCGGGGAAGACGCGGTTGAGATTGTAGCCGTCCTGCGGCGTCAGCCGGTTGTAGCCGCGGAAGCCGAGCGGATTGGCCAGCATCAGGCAGACCACACGGCCGGAGAGCTCGCCGAGGTCGACCGTCTTCAGGAAGCGCTGGATCGCAAGCGGGCCAACCACTTCCGGGCCATGAATGCAGGCCTGGAGCCAGAGGGTCGGGCCATCCTTGCGACCTTCGGCGATCAGGACCGGCGAATAGATCGCTCCGTCCGGATACGAGCCAAGCTCGACATGGCCGCGGGTGATCTCCCCCTTGGCTGGTTTGGCTGTCCCGATCATCATTGGCTCCGGTCTCTCGTTCGCGGCTGTGCAGCACGTGCCCGCTGTTGTTATGTATCTTGAGTCGTCCCATATATGTCAACACCGTTATCTCTGATGGAACATCAATGAGCTCACTCGAAAATGGACTGCGCATTCTCTCCCTTGTCAGTGAGGAGCGACCCGTGTTGCGCGTGGGCGAGGTCTGCCGCGAACTCGACATGCCGAAGGCTTCGGTCTCGCGGCTCCTGAAGACGCTCTCCGAAGCCGGGCTTCTGGAGCGGGAAGAGCGCGACCAGGGCTATGTCGTGGGGGGAAAGGCGCTGGATCTGGCCGCGCTCTATCTCGCGCGGCACAACCTGCTCGATCTGGTGCGGGTCGCCATCGACGATCTCGTTCGAGAATTCGGCTTCACCGGCCATGCCGGCATCGTTGCCGGTCACGAGCGCGTGCTGCTCGTCGCGCAGCAGGGCACCTATGCGCTGCAGCACACCGGCTCGGTCGCCGAGCGCAAGCCTGCCTTCGATTCGATCATCGGACGGGCGATCCTGGCGCGCCTCGATGACGCGCAGGCGCTGGCGCAGCTCGACGCCCAGGGCAAGCTCGGCATCCGCGCCAGCATGAGCGATGACGAGGTCAGGGCCGAGTTCGCCGCCATCCGCAAGGACCGGATCGCCCGCTCGTCGAGCCTGATCACCCCGGGCATCTCCTCGATCGGCGCTGCCATTGCCGATCCCGGCCGCAACGAGATCATGGGCCTGTGCCTGTCGTTTCCGACGATTGCGGCCGATGCGGCGATCCAGGACCGCATCGCCTCGAGCGTCTCACGGCATGCACAGGCGATTGGCCTGCGCATGCGCGATCCGGTCTGGCTCCAGGGGGACTGATCGCGCGGCCGGGCGTTTCAGCGAGCCCCGCTCCGGGCGCGAGTGGTCGGCGCTCGGCCAGGACTGGGCGCGGCTGGTCTGCGCTCCGCGGCACCGCGACCAGGATTGCGGGGCGCCAGGCCCGCCAGGAAGCGACCATGCTGCTCGACGCCGCGCGTGAGATGAGCGTCGAGACGTTTGGGGAGGGAGTGGAGCCGGGCCAGGAGTGTGAGGGTAAGCTTCAACATGGCGGCACGCTTTCTGTCGATGCGCATCCCCTCACGGGATGCATCTGACAAATATTGCGCGTCATCCTGCTTGCGATGGGCTTCTGCACAGCGCGCCATAAACGCTTCATAAGCCACCCGCAGGGCGTTCTGCGCCTGGCAAGTCGGAGGGTTTCCGCTTGTCGACGAGAGCCCGGCGGACGCTCCCGGGCAGGCGGAGCCCTTATGTGAGGCCCATGCCGATCCGCATCGAATCCTTACGCGGAACCGTCCGAGACTGTGAGGGTGGTCGCCCCTGACCGTCCTCCCGAACGGGACGTGTTCGCCGGGACGATGGTCCGTGGCGAGGCGCCACGATCGATGGTCTGATAGGATGAGGTTTCCGATGGATCACTGGCTTCGCGGGATGTTCACCCCGTTGGTGACGCCCTTCAGCGGCAATAGCCTGGACGAACCGGCCTTCCTCCGGCTGGTCGATTGGCAGATCCAGGAGGGTGCGGACGGCATCGTTCTCGGCTCCGCCAGCGGTGAAGGCTCGACGCTGACGGACGAGGAGCGCATGCGCTTGCTCAGGTTGGCGCGGGCTGCTGCCGGCCCGGTCTACCCCATCATCGCGGCGGCCGGATCGAATGCGACGGCACAGAGCATCGCAGATGTCCGCAACGCCACCGCGGCGGGAGCCAATGCGATCCTGCTGCGTCTGCCCTATTACAACAGGCCCACCCAGGCCGGAATCGTCCAGCACATCCTGTCGGTTGCGGCGGCGACCCCCTTGCCGCTGATTCTCGACAATGACCCCGATCGCTGCGCGGTCGAGCTCGCGCCCGAGATGCTGGCCGAGCTGGCCACGACGCCGACCATCGTAGGGGTCCTCGAGCGCCGCGGTGATGTTGCGCGCTGCGACCGCATCATGCGCAGCTGCAGCCGGCATTTCATGCGCCTGACGGGGGCCGGCGACACCATCCCCGCCTATCTCGCCTCGGGTGGCTGCGGCGCGATCGCCAGCATCGGCAATCTTGCGCCGCGCCTGCTCGGCCGGATCAGGGAGGCGTGCCGCACCGGCTCCTTCGAGCAGGCGCAGATCCTGCAGCGCCGTCTGGTTCCGCTCCTCGGCCTCACCGCGCGGGAGCCGGACCCCGTCGCCATCAAACTGGCATTGTCGCTCCAGCATCCCGGCATCAGCCCTGCCTGTCGGTTGCCCCTGGTCACGGCTGCCGCGTCTCTCGTCGAAGACCTGACATATGCGCTCGACGATTTGCCCCGGCCGATGAGCGGCCGCGCAGCCAGCCAGCGTTCCGCAGCCTAAAGCGTCGGCCCCCCGGGATTGCAGTTTTCGGGAAAGACGATGCAAAGACAAAGGGTTAGGTAATCGGACTGGATAGGGTATCCGGTCCGATGATCCAGGGCCGGGGACCCGGCCCTGCCTCGGCAGGAGGAACCGGGCCGGTGATAGCCCCTTACGCCCGCTTTATGCCGCTGGATGACAGCTCGCATAGCGAGCTTACGGGGAGAAGGCCGATCATCCGCCATCGCATGACGGAGGCGAGCATGGTCACCTATGAGGCATCCCTGAGGCGGCGACGCGAGGCAGTCTATCGCACCGCCCGCCGCCATCGGCCCTTCGACGGGGTCGCGCGTGACCTGTTGCAGTCCCTTGTCTTGCTGCTGCTGCTGGCCGGCCTCCTGGCGACACGGATCTATTTGACGACCCCGCATTAGGCATCGGCCCGAAAGGTGGATTGCGGCTTTCGGGGAAGCCGAGGCGAACGCATAAGGTTCGATCATCGGCCTGGATGCGATATGCGCGGTCGGATGATCGAGACGAGGGCGGGGAGCCCGGCTGCAGCAGCAGGATCGGCACACCATATGGTGGGCATGCCCACCGGCATAAGGGAGATTGCCATGAGCACCCTCAGGTCTCCGGGCGAGTTCGAGCTTCTGCCTGACCCCGATACGCTGACGGCCTTGCAGCTCTTCAAGGCTCCGATCGTGGTTCGCTATGTCCTCGCGGTGGCGATGACCGTCTTCGCAACCGTGGTGGCCGTCGGGCTCGACAACGCGGTGACGATTCCCAACCTGTCGCTTGTCTTTGTCGTCCCGGTGATCACCGCCGCGGTGGCGTTTGGCCTGGGGCCTTCGCTCTGCGCCGCGGTCCTCGGGGCACTGGCCTATAACTTCTTCCTGACCGAGCCGCGCTTCACGCTGCGTGTCGACGACCCCGCCAATATCTGGGCGATCGGGCTGCTCTTCGTCGTCGGACTGATCGCGAGCGCGGTGGCCTCGACCGCTCGCCGCAGGGCGGACGATGCGGCTCTGGCGCGGCGGCAGGCCGGGATCGTGCGGTCCTACAGCCGGGACATCGTCGCGGCCGGCGATCCCAGGGCGGTTTTCTCCCGTACAGCCAATGCGCTCGAAACCCTCTTCCAGGTTCCGGTCATCGTGATGCTGATGTCCGAGCCCCTGGGCGACTTGGTCGAGAGACGCGGCGCGATCGAGCCCCGCGAGGTCGATATCGAGGCGGCGCGGTCGTCGCTGACGACCGGCACGGTTTCGGTCGCCGACGTTTACCCCTTCAATGGCTCGCGCTTCGATTTCTGGCCCGTGCTGACATCGGCGGGAAACCGCGCCGTCATCGGGCTGGCATTCGATCCTGAAGAGCGGCCGCCGCAGCCCGGCACCCTTGTCGAAATCATCGCGAACCTTCTCGCCCTTGCCCTCGATCGCCAGCATCTCCGGACCGGATCGGCGAGCGTCGCGGACGGGCAGGAATCATCTTAAGCCGCTGCGACGCAAGCCGGGCCGCAGGCGACGCGGCAGGAGAGAGGGCGCGGGCGCGGCCACGAAGCCACCCGCGCCGGTTGGCATCCCAATCAGTTGCGGACCGCCTGCACGGGCGAAGACGCCTGCGAGCCGCTGCGTCCGATCAGCAGCGCTGCCCGGTAGCTCGGTTCGCCATATCGGGCCATGCGCTCCAGGACTGGGGTGCGGATCGGAAGGTCGAGCACGTCGGCCACCGTTTCCAGTGCGTCCGTCTCGATCCAGGGGTCGTTCAGCAGGAACAGGTCGTCATGGACGGCGTGGACGACAACCCAATGGGGCGCTGTCCGGCCGTGCGTTTCCATCTGGTCGATCAGAACGACGGCGATGGCACCCTCGGCGATCGCGTCGCGCAGCTCCCAGCTCTCGAAGGCGCGATGCTCGACATCGATGCCGGAGGCGAGCACCCGGCTCTTGAAATCGGCCTGAACGAAGGTCATCAGCTCGCGCTTGGCTTCCGTATTGCCGCGATCGAGCAGGACCGGCTCCGAAGCGCTCATGAACAGCCGCAGCGCATAGCCGCGCGCGGCAACGGCGAGCGCCAGCCCATACGGGTCGCAGCCGCCCGGACCGGTCAGCCCGATGACCGTCGTGGCTTCGCGCCACAGGGCGATCTCGAGCTGGCGATCGGGAACGATGGCGGGCTCGAGGCCGGCAAAAGCCATGGCAAGCGAAGCGGGGCCGCAGGTGAATCCGGTCGATTGCGGGTGGAGCGGAGCGACTGGCTTCGGCGGCTGCTCGGCGTTGCGGAGCCTGCGTTCTGAATAGACCGATCCCGGTTCGGCGGCGGCAATCCCTGTCAGCCGTCGCAGCGCCGGCGGCAGGTCGTCCTCCCCGGTCGCACCGGCAATCCGCCAGGTCAGGATATCGGCCTCGAGCGAAATCCGTTCCAGCGCCGCGATCAGCGCGCGGCCGGTCTCCTCGCCATCGCCATTCGTGTCCGCAGAACCGGCCCAGAACCAGACGATGCGCAGCATCGCGGTCGTCCGGCGGCGGAGCCCGGCGAGAAGCCCGACAATGACGGCCCCCCGTCTTGCGACGAGAATGAGCTGCCCGGGGGCGGACAGGAGAATGCGCAAGCGGTCCGCGACCTCCGGCGGCAATCCCTCCGGCACGGTCTGACCCGCGGGAATGGCTGTGACCTCGATTGGCGGCATGGTCAGTTGATCCCGATGCAAGAGCCGGACGCAGCCGCAGCACTCCGATAGAGCGACAGCAACTGGGCGGTGCGCGGCGCATGCCGCAGGGTTGGCGCCTCGGCAGGAGCTGCCGCGAGCTCGCGCCAGCGGTGGCAGGCGACCGAGCGCCCATCATCCCCCGGCGTGAGCGCCGGCACTTCGCGCTGGCAACGCTCCACGGCGAACGGGCAGCGCGGATGGAAGCGGCAGCCGGATGGCGGATTGAGCGGGCTCGGCATATCGCCGGCCAGCACCGCTCGGCTTCGGCGTGCGCCAGGTCGCGCGACTGGCGCGGCAGCTAGAAGGGCTTGCGTATAGGGATGCGCAGGGCGGGCGAAGATCGCGCCCTTCGGGCCGATCTCGACGATGTTGCCGAGATACATCACGGCGACGCGGTGGCTGAGGTGCCGCACGACGGACAGCCCGTGCGAGATGAAGAGATAGCTCAGCCCGAGCCGATCCTGCAGGCTCCGCAGCAGATTGACGATCTGGGCCTGGACCGAGACGTCGAGCGCGGAAACCGGCTCGTCGCAGACGATCAGGCGCGGCTCGACGGCCAGCGCACGCGCGATCCCGATCCGCTGGCGCTGGCCGCCGGAGAATTCGTGCGGGTAGCGATCGGCATGCCTGTCGGCGAGACCGACCAGGCCGAGCAGCTCGGAGACCCGGGCGGCAACGCTGTGCCTGTCGGCGAGGCCGAAGACCAGGGCAGGCTCGGCAATCAGTTCGCCGACTGTCATGCGTGGGTTGAGGGAGCCGTAAGGGTCCTGGAAGATGAGCTGGACATGGCGGTGCAGGGCGCGCCGTTCGCGTGAAGACAGCGTCGCGATGTCTCGCCCCTCGAACAGGATGCGCCCGCTACTCGGTGCGGTCAGCCCGACCAGCATTCGCCCCGCCGTAGACTTGCCGCAGCCGCTCTCGCCGACCAGCGACAGTGTTTCGCCCGGCGCGATCGAGAAGCTGATGTCGTTGACGGCGCTCAGCCTGCGCCTTTGCCACGGCCATGTGCCCGCGACGCTGAACTGCTTGCTCAGCCCGTCGACGGTGAGAAGCGTGGTAGCGGCATCCGCAGCCGGCATCAGGCCCGCCCTTCCTGCATGAGGTTTTCCAGAAGCGGCGCACGCCAGCAGGCCGAGGAATGCCCTGGCCTGACGGTGCGCAGCGGCGGGATCTGCGTGCTGCACCGCGCAATGGCGAACGGGCAGCGCGGCTGGAACCCGCAGCCCGGAGGCAACGCCAACGGATCGGGCGGGCCGCCTTCGATGGGCGTGAGGGGCTCCTCGTCGCCATCGATCGCCGGCATCGAGCTGAGCAGCCCGACGGTATAAGGATGCTCGGGACTGTCGAACAAAGCCCCGACCGGAGCCGTCTCGACGATGCGCCCCGCATACATCACGGCGACGCGGTCGGCCATCTCCGCGACGACACCAAGGTCATGGGTGATGAGGATGATGGCGGCGCCGGTCGTTGCCTTCAGCTCCCGCATCAGGTCGAGGATCTGGGCCTGCACGGTCACGTCGAGCGCCGTTGTCGGCTCGTCGGCGATCAGGAGCCCAGGGCGGCAGGCCAGCGCCATTGCGATCATCGCCCGCTGGCGCATGCCGCCGCTGAGTTCATGGGGATAGGCCTTGACCCGGGTTTCCGGCGAGGGAATGCCGGTCAGCTGCAGCACTTCGATCGCCCTTGCATGCGCCTCTGCGCGGCTCGCCGGCTCATGCAGCTGGATGGCTTCGATGATCTGGTCGCCGATCGTCTGCACGGGATTGAGCGACGTGTTGGGCTCCTGAAAGATCATGCCGATCTGGCCACCGCGAATGTCGCGCATGGCATGGGCGGGCTTGGCGACGAGGTCCTCGCCGCGAAACAGGATCTGCCCCGCCGCGATCTCGCCCGGCGCAGGCACGAGCCGCAGCAGCGAAAGCGACATGATGCTCTTGCCCGAGCCGGATTCTCCGACGATGGCGAGCGTCTCGCCGGCGCCGACGGCGAAGTCGACCGTGTCGACCGCCATCACCTTTCCGGCAGAGGTGTTGAAGCAGACGCGCAGTCCGCGGACTTCGATCACGGGTGTCTCAGTCGTCATCGGCGCAATTTCGGATCCGTGAGGTCGCGGAAGGCGTCCCCGAGAACGTTGCAGGACAGCACGATCACGAAGATCAGCAGGCTGGCGGCAGTCGACACATGCGGCGCCAGGAAAATGAAGCTCCGCCCTTCGGCCGCGATGCTGCCGAGTTCGGCGATCGGCGGCTGCAGGCCCAGGCCGAGAAAGCCCAGGGCAGCTGCGAGCAGGATCGTCTCGCCGAATTGCAGCGTGCAGTAGACGACGATCGAGGCCGCGCAATTGCGCAGGAGGTAGCGATGGATCAGCGTCGCGTCGGAAAGGCCGATCACGCGCCCGGCCTCCATATATTCCGCCTGCATGACCGTGGCGGCCGTCGCACGGGTGACGCGGGCAATCCGGGGCGAGGCCGACAGGCCGAGCGCGATCACGAGACTGTCCATCCCGATGCCGAGCATGGCTGCGAGCGCAAGGCCGAACAGGATCGAGGGGAACGACAGCAGGACGTCGACGATGCGCATCAACGGCCCTTCGAGCCGGCGATAGAATGCCGCCAGGAGCCCGATGGTGCCGCCGATCAGGGTGCCGATGGCGACGCCGGCGAAACCCAGGACCAGGGTCGTCCGCGTGCCGTAGAGCAGGCGGGTCAACAGGTCGCGGCCCTGCGAATCCGTTCCGAGCAGGTGAGCGCCGCCGGGAGGACGCAGCCGCAGCCGGAGATTGGTATGATAGGGGTCGAACGGCGTCAGCAGTGGCGCGAACACGGCCGCCGCGACGATGACGAGAAGGAGGATCAGCGCAGCGAGCGCGACCTTGTCGCTTCTGAGGCGCTGGAACATGCCCGGCCGCGACGGGCGAGCAGCTGTTACTGTCGATGCGGGACCCTGGGCGCTCATCGCAGCGCACTCCGGATGCGCGGATCGAGCAGGCCATACAGCGTGTCGACGATCAGGTTCACGACGATGAAGCCGCAGGCGATCACCAGAATGGCGCCTTGCGCCATCGGGAAATCGCTCGACACGATGGCGCCTACCGCGAGCCGGCCGACGCCCGGCCAGGAGAAGATCGTCTCGGCGATGACGGCACCGCCAAGCAGGGATCCGATCTGGAGGCCGATCAGCGTCACGACCGGGATCAACGCCGTCCGCAGGGCATGGCGCGTGACGACCTGGAACTCGGACGCGCCCTTGGCACGCGCCGTGCGGATGAAATCGGCCCCCAGCACCTCGACCACGGCGGTGCGCGTCATCCGTGCGACCGGGCCGATGAAGATGACGCCGAGCATCAGCGCCGGCAGTGCGACGTGATGCAGGCCCTGCAATGTCCAGAGCGGCCCGCCACGGCCCTGGAGCGGAAACAGCTGCCAGCGATAGGCCGCAAATTGCAACAGCAGCAGCCCGACCCAGAAGGCCGGCACCGACACGCCGGCGACCGACAATGCCATGACCGCGCGATCGAACGCTTTTCCGCGCCGCGTCGCGGCAAGCGTGCCGAACAGGATGCCGAGCGGCACCGCCCAGCTCAGGCTCGCCACCATCAGCTCCACGGTGGGGCCGAGTGCCGAGGCCAGCTCGTCGATCACCGGAGCGTTGTTGATGATCGAGCGGCCAAGATCGCCCTGGGCGACCCGCAGGATGTAGAGCCAGAACTGCACCAGGATCGGGGCGTCGAGACCGAGCTGGCGCCGGATAGCGTCGATTTCGGCCGCCGTCCCCGTGGGGCCGGCGATAATGGTTGCCGGGTCGGTGGGGATGACCTGCAAGAGCAGGAACCCGGCAAAGAGCACCCCAAGAAGGATCGGTAGCGAGCTCAGGAGGCGCCAAAACAGCTGTCGCGTCACGTCAATTCGTCCCTCGGCGCACGGCTTCCGGTCGTCCAGATGCCCGTGCCGTCGCCTGTTCCAACATCCGGTGCGCCGAGTGGCGCAGGCGGTTCGCTCGCTGTCACTTCGCCGGTATGAGGTCCAGCCCGTTATAGAGCGCCGCACCGCTGATGCCGTGAGGCTTGAACGGCTTGAGGGTGGTCCGCGAGACGACGGTCAGCTTCTCGTTCACCAGCGGTTTCCAGAGCACGGCCTCATGGACGATCGCTTCGGCCTGGGCGAAGGCGCTGTAGCGGGCTTCCGGCGAGGTCGCGCGGTTGCCCTCCTCGATCAGGCGGTCGGTGTCCGGGTCGTTCCAGTTCATCCGGTTGGGCGTCGGCATGTTGCTGGAGAGGAAGTAGAGATTCATCGCCTCGCCGGCGCTCAGATAGGGGTAGTTCATCTGGTAGAGATCGAAATCCTGGGTCCGCAATTTGCCCCAGACGATCGTCGCATCGTAGAGCTCGACCTTGAGATCGACGCCGATCTTGCGCAGATCCCCTTGGATGGCCTCGGCCATCTGGCGGTTGGTGTCGCCCGTGAAACCGTAGAAGTTCAGCGATAGCGGCTTGCCGTCCTTCATGCGGACGCCCTTGGGGCCCGCGACCCAGCCGGCCTCGTCGAGCAATGCCTTGGCCCGGGCCGGGTCGTAGCGGAAGGCGCCGAGCTTCATCCCGGGATTGAAATCGAGCGTCGCCTTGGAGAAATAGGCGTTCGCCGCCTCGGCTTCACCGAAGAAAATGGCGTCGGCGATCGCGCCTTCGTCGATGGCAAGGCTGATGGCCTCGCGGATGCGCTTGTCCGCGAGATGCGGGCGCGTGATCTTCATGCCGACATAATGGGTGCGGAAGGCCACGTCGGGATTGAGCAGGCGGATCTTCGGGTTCGCCTGCACCTCGGCAATGGCCCAGGCCGGAACCGAATAGGAGAGGTCGCCCTCGCCGGTCTGCAGGGCGGCGACAAGCGTCGCGGCCTCCGGCACGATCTTCCAGACGAAGCGGGCGACACCGGCCGGCCCGGCATTCTCCATGAAGGCCGGCCCCCAGCGATAGGCTTCGTGGCGGGTCAGCACGGTCTCCGTCCTCGGCTTCCAGGAGCGGAAGCAGAAAGGGCCGGTCCCATTGAATGCGGAAATGCCGAAATTATCCTTCAGCGCCGCAGCCTGTTCCGGGTCGATGATGACGAAGTTGAACTGCGTCATCTGATAGAGCAGTTCGGAATAGGGTTCCTTCAGACGGTATTCCACCGTGTGGTCGTCGAGCGCCTTGATGCTCTCGACCTTGCCCGCCTTCCATTTGCTGACGCCGGCGAAATCCGGATTGAGCCAGCGCTCCACCGTGCCGACGACAGCCGCGGCGGTGAAGGGCTTGCCGTCGCAGAAGCTCACGTCGCGGCGGAGATGGAACGTATACGTCCGGCCGTCCGGACTGACCTCCCAGCGTTCCGCCAGGCCGGGGCGAACGGTCTTCAGGTCGCGGTCGAGCGTCACCAGCGTTTCGCCGACCATGTACAGCACTTCTGCTGCGGCGAGCGTCGTGGTGCGTTGGGGATCGTAGCGATCGGCATCGCTCGTCCGCAGGGCCGTCAGCGTGCTCTCTTGCGCCAGAGCAGCAGCAGGCGCGGCGAGAAGAAGCGCGAAAGCAAGGCTCGCCGCGCGTGACCCGAAAGAATCCAACAAAACCCGCTCCCGTGCGATTGAGCCGCTCTCCCTGCCAGATCCCGGAGATCCGGATCTGGTGGTCGCGAACGGCATAGTAAGGTGGCTGCCAGCGCCGGCCATAACGATAAGATCGCGTCACTTCATTCCTTCCGGGAATGAAGTTTCACCCCTTCGACGGACGCTCGTTTTCGTCGCGTTGGCGCTGCCGGAACAGGCGCACCTCATCCAGGACCCAGCGTCGGAACGCCTGGACTGCCGGCAGGTCTCGCTTTCGCTCGGGGCAGACAAGGTAGTAGGATTCCGCGCTCTTCATCGCGCGGGCGAAGGGGGCGACCAGCCTTCCGTCGGCCAGCTCAGCTTCGATCATGAAGCGCGGCACGATCGCCATTCCCATGCCGCTGATCGCGGCCTGGATGATCATCTCGAACTGCTCGAAGCGAACGCCGTGGAACGGGTTGACCTCGGTTGCTCCAGCCAGCTGCAGCCAGTCCTTCCAGGCGCGCGGTCGAGCGCGGTGATGGAGCAGCGCGAGCCGATCGAGATCGGCGACGGCGCTGACTGGCCCCAGCGGTGCCAGCAGCGACGGGGCGCAGACAGGGATGATCTCTTCTTCCATCAGCAGGTCGGATGGACCACCGGGCCAAGGCTTCTCGCCGAAATAGACGGCGATATCGATGTTCTCCTCGACGAGGTCGAAGGGCCAGGCCCGTACGGTGAGGCTGAGGGCGAAACGCGGATGCAGGGCCCGGAAGCCGCCGATCCTTGGCGCAAGCCAGCGCGCGCCGAAGGTCGGGAGAGTGGCGATGTTGAGCATTCCGCCGCCGCCCTGGAAGGCGAGCGCTTCCATGGTTGCCGATTCCATGATCTCCAGGGCCTCGCGCACCCTGGCGAGATAGAGCTGTCCCGCCTCCGTCAGGACGATCCGCTGTCTCACGCGCTCGAACAGGCGCAGACCCAGGAAGGCCTCCAGCGATTGAACCTGCTTGCTGACCGCGCTCTGGGAGAGATTCAGTTCCTCGGCCGCACGGGTAAAGCTCGAATGGCGCGCCGACGCCTCAAAGATCGTCAACGAAGGCAGAGACGGCAGGACGCGGCGCACGATGGGTTCCGGGCGGATCGACAAGGACCGTTCAATAGCGATGGGCCGTTGGGTTGGATACGGCAATTCGCCCGCGGACAGAGCGCATTTGCCCTGCGTCTCCGACAGTTCGAGCCTCCATTCCGAACGGCCAGCTGCTAGTGCCTCAGGATACAGGCGACGCGCGACCCTGCCGCCGTCTCCAGGAGGGGCGGGCGGGCTGAACTGCAGCGCTCGATCCGGATCGGGCAGCGGCTGACGAAGGGACAGCCCGGCGGCGGCGAGAGCGGGCTCGGCAGGTCTCCGGTCAGGATGATTTTTTCGCGCCGGCGTTGCAGCAGCGGGTCCGGCAGCGGGATCGCCGAGAGCAGCGCCTGCGTATAGGGGTGCTGCGGCGCCTCGAACATCGTATCGATCGGCCCGCTTTCCATGACCGAGCCGAGATAGAGCACCATCGCCTCGTCGGCGATATGCCGGACCACCGAGAGATCATGCGAGATGAAGAGATAGGC
>UBZM01000074.1 GCA_900470095.1 Hyphomicrobiales bacterium | reverse complement strand
CTATGCCGCCGACGGCATCCTCTATGGCCGGCGCCAGCCCGGCCGCGTCCGGCCCGGCAATTGCTGCCTGATCGTGGCTGCGCCCTATCGCGGAGTGCTGTCGTAAGGGGGGCGCGGGCAGGAGCACATTGATTCTGCCAGGAGCGACAGAGTCAGGTCTCTTGCCAAAACTCGCAATAGCGCGTGCCGGGCTGCCAGTTGGCGATGGCCGTACGAACGTTGGTGATCGTGTTCTCCGGCAAGCCATCGACGGGAAACCAGGCCAGTTCGGCGCATTTTTCAGGCTCGGCGTTGCGAAGCTCGCCCTGCCAACTGCGCGCCTCGAAGAAGAAATCCAGCCGCTCCTCGTCCTGCGATCGGTGGAGCACTGTTGCGAAGATCAGGCTGGCTGGATCGATCTCGACGCCGCCTCCTCCTTGGCTTCGCGCGCGGCCGCTGCTCGCAGCGGCTCGCTGCCGTCGTGATGTCCGGAGACGAGACCGTAATTGCCGTCCCTCATAACCCGTGTTCGCTCGCCGCAGCAGCAGGAGTTCGCTCCCCCGCCAAAAGATCACATAGACCGACACGATCAGCTTGAAGCGCTCCGGCTTGCCGGCGGCCTCTGCCCTGATCGACATCTAACGAACCGGCTCGACGACCTGCCAGGCCGAGCCGGTATCGTAGAAGAAACGCTCCTCGACGATGCGGTCGCCTCGCCAGCGCTGGATCGCGAGTTCTTCCAGCCGCCGCGTCACGCCTTGCTTGTCGGAGGCATCGAAGATCCAGTGAATGACGACCCGGTCGCCATCGACCAGCACGGCGCGGGGTGGGTGGGTGTGCATCCGGTTGAGCCGGGCGAGCGCCCTGGCCTCATGCGCCATCAATTCGTCGCGTCCGCGGCGCGGCTCGGCGCCGTTCTCCTGCATCGAGGCATCCTCGCAATAGAAGTCACGGATGGCGCCGACATGATCGCCACTCACGACGGCTGCGACAAAGGCCTCGACGCGCTGGCGATCAGGCATGGTCGGTCTCCTCCGGATGATCCGTGCCGGCATTCATGCACGGCCTCAGCCGATCAGCCAGAGCTGCGCTGACAGCCTGCGTCAGGAGGACAGCCGGTCGCCAATCCGGGCGATCATGGCCATAGCGCCGGCCAGTTCAGCATCGGTGATAAACTCCTCGGGCTTGTGCGCCCTGTTCACGTCACCCGGCCCACAGACGATCGCGGGGATGCCCGCGGCCTGGAAGAGTCCGGCCTCGGTACCGAAGCTGACGGCCTGCTGGCGCGGTTTCCCACAGACGTCCTCGGTCAACCCGACCAACGGATCCGCATCGGGCAGATCGAGCGGCGGGTAGTCGCTCATCGTCTCGAAGCCGAAGACGACATTGTGCCCATCCGCGACAGCTGCAGCATGGATGCGCTCCGCCTCGCGCGGCAGGAAGGTCAGCAATCCGGCGGGCTCCTGCCCCGCGATGGCGCGAGCCTCGACCTCGAAGACGCATTGCGCCGGAACGATGTTGATGCCGGTTCCGCCCTGAACCGTGCCGACCTGGATCGTGGAATAGGGCGGGGCAAAGCTGTCAGCGAAGGGGCCTTGCGCCGCATGCCGGCGCGCCTCGGCATGGATGGCTGCCATCAACTCCGCAGCGTAGTGAATGGCATTGTCGCCGAGATCGGTCCGCGACGAGTGCCCGGCCTTGCCGTCGACCGTGACGCGTTGAGCGATCTTGCCCTTGTGACGCAAGACGGGATGGAGATCGGTCGGCTCGCCGACGATGCAGCCGGCCGGCCGGGGACAAAGCTCGGGCAGCCGCGCGATCAGGTGACGAACGCCGACGCAGCCGACCTCCTCGTCATAGGACAGCGCAATGTGGACTGGACGCGCCAGCCGGCGCGAGGCGAGATCCGGCACGCTCGCCAGCACGCTGGCCACAAACCCCTTCATGTCGACAGCGCCGCGCCCGATCAGGCGGTCGCCATCGCGGCGCAAGGCGAAGGGCCGTCCGACCCAGCCCTCGGAGGCAGCAGGCACCACATCGAGATGGGCCGAGAGAATGATCCCGCCCGGCTCACGCGGTCCGATGGTGGCGAAGAGATTGGCGCGATCCCCCTCCGGCCCCGGGACGATGACGCTCTCGACGCCATGGCCGGCGAGATATCCGCGGACATGCGCGATGATCGCCGCATTCGGCGTCCGGCAAACAGAGGGAATGGCCACAAGATCGGCCAGAACCGTTTCGACACTCGTCATGACAAGCCACGTGATTGAAGCGGCCGTCGATCGGGACCGCGCGGGAGGGAAGCGCAATTCTAGCAGGGGGGCAGCTCGCAATCCGTGCCCGTCTGGCACCCGGAGGCGCCCCATCCTGCTGGGATTGGCCCTGTCGCCGGCAGAATGTTCCGATCTTGCGGTCCGGGACGAGAGAAGCCTCGCCCCGGACCGCGCATCGACCGCGGCCGTCGGTGCTGGCCGCTTACTTCTTCTCGATGTTCCAGAACAGCATCACCGGTGCGGCGAGCACGCCTGAAATATTGCTGCGGCGGGCATAGGGCTGGTCGAACTGACCGAGCACGCGATAAGGCTGTACGACCGTGAGCCGGCGATGCAGCGCTTCGATCGCGAGCTTGCCGCTCGCCTCGTCCGGAGCATCGACGACAGCGCCACGCAGCCGCTCGGCCTCGGCATCGCAGGGCCAGCCGGCCCAGGCCTTCTCGCAGCCCATATTGGTGCCGATATTGGTCATCGGAGACTGCATCGTCGCGCCCGACGCGTAGGTGACGAACAGGTTCCAGCCGCCCTGATCCACGGTGCCGCGATTCTGCTGGCGGGTGGTGACAGTGCCCCAATCGGCAAACTGGACGTCGACATTGAAACCGACCTCCTTGAGCGACTGCGCCGCGACCTCGGCCATGCGGCCGATCGGGGCGATGTCGTTCGAGGTACTCAGCACCAGCTTCTCGCCCTTGTAGCCGCTCTCGGCGAGCAGCTTCTTCGCCGTTGCCAGATCGGGCCTGGCATAGGGTTCGGAGCCGATTTCGGTTCCGTTCGGCCCGCCACAGACGAAATAGGCATTGCAGCGCTTCCACCATTCCTCGTCGCCGAAGCCGGCGGCGAGGAAATCGGCCTGATCCGTGGCATAGGCCAAAGCGAGCCTGGCCTTGGGATTGTTGAACGGCGGATAGAGGTGGTTCGGCCGCAGCATGACCTGGTTGGCGAGGTTCGAGTAGCGCTCGACCTTGACGTCGCGTGTCCCGGCGATGGTCGAGATCAGGTCCTGGCTCGGCTGCTCCCAGATATCGATCTCGCCGGTCTGGATCGCAGCCGCCGCCGTCGCGGCGTCCGGCATGATGATCCATTCGACGCGGTCGAGCTTGACGACGCGGCCTCCCGCCAGGCCGTCGGCCGGTTCCGAGCGCGGCACATAATCGGGGTTGCGATCATAGACGACGCGCGCACCGCTGCGCCATTCCGCCCGGTTGAAGCGGAAGGGGCCGCTACCGATCGCTTCGGTGACCGGCTTCATCGGATCGCTCTTGGCATCGCTCTCGCGCATGATCACCGGGATCTGGCCGACCGCCGAGCCCAGCGCGAAGGGTACCAGTGCCATCGGCCGCTTCAGCTTCAGCGTGAAGGTGCGGTCGTCGACCGCCTCCAACCCTTCCGTATATTCGCCGAGCTTGCCGCCGATCGTGTCGCGCGCCATCCAGCGCTTCAGCGACGCGATGACGTCGCGGGTCGTGACCGACTGGCCGTCATGGAACTTGAGGCCGGGCCGCAGCGTGAAACTCCAGGACAGCTTGTCGGGAGCGGTCGAGAAGCTCTCGACCATCTGCGGGTGCGGCTGCAGCTTTGAATCCCAGGCGAACAGCGTCTCGTAGATCATCAGCCCATGCATGCGGGTGATGACGATCGAAGCCGCAACGGGATCGAGCGTCTTGAGGTCCGCATGCGGCGCGACACGCAAGGTGCGGCTCGGAGCCGGCTGGGCCTGTGCCTCGAGGCCGAGCGTCAGCGACGCAGCGCAAAGCAACAGTCCGGCAAGGCGGGAACGGATCATCGGGCACCTCCAACGTCGTCGACACGATCGAATTGCAGGACGCGCGCCCGGTGGCTGTCGAGGCGCAGGGAGCCGTCCGGCTGCAGCCACAAGCAAGGCCGGTGCCGCCAGGGACCATGGACAAGATCGGCGAGCGCACGCCCCCCCGGCAAGGGGGTCAGCCGGGTGGTCATGCCGACCGGCTCGGCCCAGGGCCATTGCGCCGTGCCGTCCGTTTCAACCGTGATCTCGACGCCGAAGCTGCGCTCGCGCCAGCGACCGACGAGGTGCGGGTCGAGCGGCGTGTTGGCGGGAACGCGCAGGAGGCGACGCTCGACGCCACCGATCCGTGCCTGGATCTCGTCTTCGCCGAGCGTGCCGAGCTCGATGTCTAGATAGGAAGGCAGGCTTCTCAGCCTGCCGTTCTCGCCGACGACAAGACGCTCATACCCGCCCATGACGCTGATCGAGTCTCCACCGAATTCGGCCCAGAAGGAACCTTCCTCGCTGAGATAGAGGCCAGTCGGCCCCGCCTTCGGTGCCTCGGGCAGCGCTTCGCCCAGAAGCGCCGCAAGCACGCGCAACGCCGGCCAGAGCGCCTCCTCCTCGCGATTGCTCAGCACGACGACGCCAACGCCATGCTCAGGCGCCATCAGGAAGTGGTTGCGGTAGCCGGTCAGAGACCCGCCATGGCCGATCACGGTGGTCCCGAGAAGCGGAGTGCTGACCAGGCCGAGGCGGTAGCCGCTCTCGCGACCATCCGCGAACTGGCGCGGCGCGGTGAGCTTCTCGAAGAGGCCGGCGAGCGGCCCGCGCCCGGCCATCAGATCGGACGCCCAGATCGCCAGCGCCGATGCGCTGCCGACAAGCCCGCCTGAGGCAGAGAACTGGAAGCCGTAGCGCCCCCGCCGCCAGTTCACGCCATCGTGCCAGTAGCCAGTTGCGAGATCGGGCACGATCTCGCTCTCGTCCTCCGGGAAGACGAAGGGCAGCGCGAGAGGCCCGAACATGCGCAGCCGCAGGGCCTCGCGATAGGTGATGCTGCGCTGGGCCGGCAGAACCGACTGCGCCAGCCGCCAGCCGGTATTGGAATAGGCCATCTCCTGGCCGGGCACGGCATTGATGCCCGGCAGGCGCTGAGCGAAACCGTGAATCTCGGGCGCGCTGAGGCTCGTGGTGTAGGGCACGCCGAGCTGCCACAGGGTCTCCATCATGTCCGGCAGGGCGCCGGTCATATCGAGCGCGCGGCCGAGAGGCACGGCAGCTATGGCCGCAGGCAAACCATCCAGCAGGCTGCCGAGCGGTGCGTCGAGCGATATGCCTTCCAGCAGCAGCGTCGCCGCCATGAAATGCTTGCTGATCGAGGCCAGACGATTGGGCGTATCCGCCGTAAAGGGCGCGTGTTGTTCCAGGTTGGCGAAACCGCCGGCGCACGCCTCGAGCCGTCGCTCCGCATCGAAGATGACGACCGCACCACCTGGCCCTGCCTGATCGGCCCAACTCTTCGTGATAGCGGCTGCTTCCGCCTTGGCCCGTGTCCAGTCCAGCATGATTTCTCCCTCGCTTCCCCGCTAGTGTTAGAGAGGCATCCGCAGGCGACATAGGCCCTGCCACTGCATGGCAGGCACGCGGAAACCGTCGGAAGGAGACGCAGCAAGAGCCGGACGGGCGGGGGCCGCGCTACAACACCTTGTCCAGAAACCCCTTCGTGCGCTCTTCGCGTGGATTGCCGAACACCTCGGCCGGCGAACCATGTTCCACGATCACGCCGCCATCGGTGAAATAGACATGATCGGCCACCTCACGCGCGAAGCCCATTTCATGGGTGACGAGGATGCATGTCATCCCTTCTGCGGCGAGGTCCTGGATCGTCACCAGCACCTCCTTCTTGGTTTCGGGATCGAGTGCGGCGGTGACCTCGTCGAACAGCATCACCTTCGGGTTCATCGCCAGGGACCGCGCAATCGCAACCCGCTGCTGCTGACCGCCCGAAAGCTCGCCGGGATAGGTCGCGAGCTTCTGCGAAAGGCCGACCTTGGCGAGAAGCTTGCGCGCCCGCTCCTCGACTTCCGCCTTGTCCTGCTTCAGCACATGGATCGGTGCCATCATCACGTTCTGAAGCGCGGTCTTGTGAGGGAAGAGGTTGTATTGCTGGAAGACGATGCCGACGTCGCGACGCAGCGCCAGCTTGTCTAGCTTCGCATCGTTCACCTCGCGACCGGCGAGCTTGATCGAGCCCTTGCTGATCGGCACCAGCCCGTTGATGCAGCGCAGCAGCGTCGACTTGCCTGAACCGGAAGGGCCGATGATGCAGACGGTCTCGCCACGCCGGACCGTGAGGCTGACATCCCTGAGGACGGAAAAGCTGCCGAAGGATTTCTCGACCCCCTCGACCACGACGACGGGCTCGCCCAGTTGATGACGGCTCGCCATGGCTCAAGCTTTCACGTTGAAGCGCCGCTCCAGCGCCAGCGTCGCCCGCGCAATCGGGTAGCAATAGGCGAAGAACATCAGGAGCAGCAGCAGGTACATCGGGATCATCAGTTCCGGCCGGCTCTCGGCGATCAGCGCCGCGCGGGTGACGGAGAGCGCATCCTGGATGCCGACCACCGAGATCAATGTCGTCGCCATGGTCAGGATCGCGTAGAGGTTCATCCAGGGTGGGAGCATCCGCTTGAAGGCCTGCGGCAAGATGATCATCCACAGCGTCTGTGCCCGCGTGAAGGCGAGCGCATCGGCGGATTCCCACTGGCCGGCGGGAATCGACTTGATGCCGCCGCGCAAGATCTCGGAGACATTGGCCGCGACCGGCAGCGCAAGTCCGATGACCGCCTTCACCCAGGCTGGGAAAGCGATCGTGATGCCGAACATCCGAAACTCGAAGGGCAACAGGAACATCGCGTAGAACAGCAGCACCAGCCAGGGCGCATTGCGGAAGAATTGCGTGACGCCCCAGGCGGTCTTGCGAACCGGCGCGAGCAGCGAGACCTGCGCGATGCCGACGAGCACGCCCACGACGGTGCCAAGCGCCATCGAGAGGAAGCTGATCAGGATATTGAACAGGAAACCCTGGAAGATCAGCGGCGCCCAGCGCAGCAGCACGGTGACCGCGCCTTCGCCAGCCGGGCGCGCCGCGACCTGCGCAAGAGCCAGCGAAGCGCCGAATAGGATGACGAAGACAGCCAACGTGCCGCTGCTCAGCATGACCGGCGCGGCGAAACCCGAGGGGGCGATCGGCGCAGGCGCGCGGAACGGCTTGAGCACCGGCAGATCGGTTGAGCCGGACCTCATGTCGAATATCCTGGAATGCGCATCGACCGCTCCCAGCGGCCCATGATCCAGACCAGTACCGCCACCAGCCCGACATAGGTGACGAGCAGAACGTTCATCATCTCCCGGACGTTGAACACCTCGGACCAGATCTGCGAGGCCGCATAGAGCAGCTCCGGCACGCCGATGGCATAGGCCAGTGTCGTGGTCTTCACGAGATTGATCAGGTTGTTGTTCAGCGCCGGCAGGCAGATGCGGAAGGCGAGCGGCAGCACGACATGGAGATAGAGCTGCAGACGGGTATAGCCGAGCGACTCGGCCGCTTCGACCGTCGTCGATGGCACGGCCTCGATGCCGGCGCGAAAGATCTCGACATTGAAGGCGCCGGCGAAGAGCGAGAACGCGATGATCGCCCAGCCGGTCCCGGAGACCAGCGGCGACTGGCCGCCAAAACCATCGCTCACCGTCGGCAGCAGGCTCGCCACGGCAAAGTAGAAGAAGGAGAGCTGCACCAGCGGCGGCGTGTTGCGGAAGAACTGCACATAGACGCGCACCACGAGCCGGCCGAGGCGCGAACTGCCGCCGGCCAGCCAGACACCGATCAGGCCGAGCGCCATCGACGCGATGATCGAGACCACGCAGATATAGGTCGTGGTCCACAACCCGGTCAGGAAGCGTGAACGGTCGAACGCATCGTAGAAGACCGAGAAATTCAGCCCCTGCGTATCGTTCAGCCACTGGAAGAAAGACGCGATCAAGGAAACCTGCTCATGCCGCAGCACCGTTTCAGCCGAAGGCCCATAGTCGTACGCGGCGCCAGGAAGCGGAATGCCGGGATCCCTCGCACCGCGCGGCGATGGATCCCGGGTCAGACCCGGGATGACGTGTCTGAGGCTGCATCAACGCAGCCGATCGAGCGCGACTGCGTTACGAAGCTGACTTCAGCTTCTTGTTGGTCTCGATCAGATAGGGGCTCTGCTTGATGCCCCATTTGGTCTCGAGCTCGAGCAGCTTGCCGCCCTTGTGCCAGCCGACCGACATGTCCTTCACCAGCTTGCCGAAGGGACCGTCCATGTCCTCGAGACGAATGCCGATCGCCCAGAGCTGCGGGTCTTCCGAAGCCAGCGGCATTTCGTAATTTGCCCATTTCGGATCGCCTGCGGCCAGTGTCGAGACGATCAGCGTGTCATCGAACAGAAAGGCGACGCAGTTGTTGCCCTGCAGCGCATTCAGCGCATCCGGTACCGAGGGGAAAACCACGAGTTCAGGCGCATAGAGCTGCGAGACGCGGCGGTTGTAATAGGCTCCCTGGACGCCGCAGACCTTGCGCCCCTTCAGATCTTCCCACTTCTTCAGATTGGCGCTCTTGGGAGCCAGCACATTGGTGGCGCTGGCATAGTAGTTCGGCTCGACCATGCCGATGACCTTGCGGCGCTCAGGCGTGTCCCCCATCGTCGCCAGGACCATGTCGATACGGCCCTGCTTGAGGAACTCCATGCGGTTGGCGGCGATGACGGGGAGCATTTCCAGCTTGACGCCGATCTTGTCGGCGACCGCCTGGGCGAGATCGATCTCGAGCCCGACGATCTTGCCGGACGGCTCAAGGAAGCCCCACGGCTTGTAGTCGTTCTTCACGCCGACAGTGAGGACACCCTTTTCCTTGATCTTGGCGAGAGAATCCTGGGCAAGCGCCGGCATAGCGGCAAGCATGGCGGCGCAGGCGAGCGCGAGCGTGAAGGTACGTTTCATGGCAACCGGTCCCCGTTGTTCTGTTGGGGCCTAGAGTTTCGACCTATCCCCATTTCGAATTGTCGTCATACGACGTTTTCTTGACGCATAGCGTCAAACCGCCGTTCGGTAAGGGACACGTTCGCCGCGCGGCGGGTGATTGAAGCGGGCGCGATAGGCACGGGAAAAATGGCTCGCACTCGAAAAGCCGCAAGCGAGTGCGACCTCCAGCACCGACAGGCTGGTCTGGCGCAGGAGATGGCGGGCCCGCTCCAGCCTGAGGCCGAGATAATGCTCTCCGAGCGAACGCCCGAGATGCAGGCGGAACAGCCGTTCGAG
The DNA here is from genome assembly GCA_900470095.1 of Hyphomicrobiales bacterium. Taxonomy (GTDB): domain Bacteria; phylum Pseudomonadota; class Alphaproteobacteria; order Rhizobiales; family Beijerinckiaceae; genus Allobosea. The sequence goes on along the minus strand of UBZM01000074.1, from coordinate 11,265 downwards.
CTGGCGCAGCGAGACTCCTGCCGTACGGGCGAGCTCCCCGCGCGAAAGCGGCGTTTCGAGATTCTGCTCCATGCGCCCGACAACCCGTAGAAGCGGGGCATGGCTGACGCCGAGCCGCTCGCGCAGCGGCATGCGCTGCGGCCCCTCGCCCTCGCGCACATGAGTCTGGAGGAACCACTCGCTGACGGCGAGAGCCAGTTCGCTGCCATGTTCGCGTGCGATGACGGCATGCATCATGTCGAGCGGGGCGGTGCCGCCGCTCGACGTCAGGCGGTCACGGTCGATCTCATAGAGCGAGCGCCGCAGATCGAGCTCCGGATAGTCTTCGATGAAGGCCGGCGCGTGTTCCCAGTGGATGGTGAAGCGGTAGCCCGTCAGCACATTGGCGCGCGCCAGGATGTAGGGCCCGCCCGAGATGCCTCCGAGCTTCACCCCGCGGCGCGCCAGCTGCCTGAGCCAGGCGAAGGTCGGCTGGTGCTGGAAGGCAGCAGGGTTTCCGCCAGCGCAGACGAAGACGTAGTCGAGACGGACATCATCGCCGACAGCGAAATCGGGCTGGATGCGGACGCCATTGGAGGCGGGGGCCGGGGATCCATCGATCGAGACGTGACTCCAGCGATAGAGGTCCCGCCCCGAGAGCCGGTTGGCCGCGCGCAGAGGCTCGATCGCCGTTGCATAGGCGAGCAGCGCAAAATCCGGAATCAGCAGGAAGCCGACATGGGTGGGCGCCCCGTCTTCGTACCTGTCGTTAGCAGTCAAGATCGCGTCGCTGATGGTCATGTCCGGGAGACTATGTTCGGCAATCTCACGATGACAAGCCCGGCGTGAATTCCTGTCCGGCATAGACGTCCCGGGTGCCCGATGCGCTATTCGATTTTCTCCCTCGCCGCACAGACGCTCAAGGGTCATCGCGGCTGGACCCCGGCCTGGCGTGATGCGGCGCCGAAGGCCGAATACGACGTCCTGGTCATCGGTGGCGGCGGCCATGGGCTGGCAACCGCCTATTACCTCGCGAGCCAGCATGGCATCACCAACGTCGCGGTGATCGAGAAGGGCTATATCGGGTCCGGCAATGTCGGACGGAATACCACGATCATCCGCTCCAACTATCTGCTGCCCGGCAATACACCGTTCTACGAATGGTCGCTGAAGCTCTGGGAGGGGCTGGAGCAGGACATCAACTACAACGCGATGGTCAGCCAGCGCGGCGTGCTGAACCTCTACCATTCCGACCCCCAGCGCGACGCCTATGCCAGGCGCGGCAATGCCATGCGGCTCGCCGGGGTCGATGCCGAGTTGCTCGACCGCGAGCAGGTCCGTGCCATGGTGCCCTTCCTGAACTACCGGGATGGCCGTTTCCCGATCCAGGGCGGCCTCCTGCAGCGCCGTGGCGGCTCCGTCCGGCATGACGCCGTCGCCTGGGGCTACGCGCGTGCCGCCGATCAGCGCGGAGTCGATATCGTGCAGAACTGCGAAGTCACCGGACTGACAATCGAAGGCGGCCGCATCACCGGCGTCGAGACGACGCGCGGCGCGATCAAGGCCAGGAAGGTCGCGCTTGCAGTCGCCGGCAACTCCTCCCGGCTCGCCGGCATGGCGGGGATGCGGCTGCCGATCGAGAGCCACGTGCTGCAGGCCTTCGTCTCGGAAGGTGTGAAGCCGCTGATCGACAATGTCGTCACCTATGGCGCCGGCCATTTCTACATCAGCCAGTCCGACAAGGGCGGCCTCGTCTTCGGCGGCGATATCGACGGCTACAATTCCTACGCCCAGCGCGGCAACCTGCCGGTGATCGAGGACGTGATGGAATCGGCCATGGCCTTGTGGCCTGGCCTTGGCCGCATCCGCATGCTGCGTCACTGGGGCGGCGTCATGGACATGTCGATGGACGGCTCGCCGATCATCGACCACACCCCGGTCCAGGGCCTCTATCTCAATGCCGGCTGGTGCTATGGCGGCTTCAAGGCGACGCCGGCCTCCGGCTGGTGTTTCGCCCATCTGATCGCCCGCGACGAACCCCATGAGGTCGCGACCGCCTATCGGCTCGACCGGTTCGCGACGGGCCGCCTCATCGACGAAAAGGGCGCTGGCGCCCAGCCGAACCTGCACTGAGCCGGCTCAGGAACCTTTCTCCATGCGCATCACATGTCCTCATTGCGGCGCCCGCGACGTCCAGGAATTCACCTATCTCGGTGACGCCAATCCGCAGCGGCCCGAGGGAATGGCAACGACGGAAGCGGCGATGCACGATTATGTCTATCAGCGCGACAACCCGGCCGGGCGGCATCGCGAACTCTGGTATCACGGCGCCGGCTGCCATGCCTGGCTGGTCGTGACGCGTGACACCAGGACCCATGCGATCGAGGCCGTCGACACGGCCAACGCGATCGCCAAGGGAGATGCGGCATGAGCGCCAAGCAGCCCTTCCGCCGCAGCAATGGCGGCCTGATCGACCGGGCGAGCGCCGTCGGCTTCCACTTCGACGGACGCTCCTATCAGGGCTATGCCGGCGATACGCTTGCTGCTGCCCTTCTCGCCAATGGCGTGCGGCTCGTCGGCCGGTCCTTCAAGTACCACCGGCCGCGCGGCATCCTTTCAGCAGGCCCGGAGGAGCCGAATGCGCTCGTTGAACTGCGCTCCGGTGCGCGGCGCGAGCCCAACACACGAGCCACCGTGGCCGAGCTCTATGACGGGCTGGAGGCGCAGAGCCAGAACCGCTGGCCCTCGCTCGATTTCGACATCCTGTCGATCAATTCGCTGCTCGCACCGGCGCTGACCGCAGGCTTCTACTACAAGACCTTCATGTGGCCGGCGGCCTTCTGGGAAAAGCTCTACGAGCCTCTGATCCGCCGCGCCGCCGGCCTCGGCCGCGCCGCCATGGAGGAGGATCCCGACCATTACGAGAAGGCGTTCGCTTTCTGCGACGTCCTCGTCATTGGCGGCGGACCTGCTGGGATTTCCGCCGCGCTGGCGGCAGCGCGCAGCGGCGCGCGCGTCATCCTGTGCGATGAGGATTTTCGGCCGGGTGGCCGCCTGCTCGCCGACAAGCGCGAGATCGACGCTCGCGCCGGCTCCGAATGGGTCGCTGACGCGATGGCCGAGCTCGCCAGCCTTCCCGATGTCCGGATCATGACGCGCACGACGGTGTTTGGCGTCTACGATCACGGCATCTACGGCGCTGTCGAACGCGTGAACGACCATCTGCCGGTGCCCCCGGCGCATCAGCCACGCCAGCGCTCCTGGCGCATCACCGCCAAACGCGCGGTGCTGGCGGCTGGCGCGATCGAGCGGCCTGTTGTCTTCGCCGGCAACGATACTCCCGGCGTCATGCTGGCCGGTGCAGTGCGCACCTATCTCAATCGCTACGCCGTGCTGCCCGGGCGCGAGACGGTGGTCTTCACGACAGGCGATGATGGCTGGGCCACGGCCCGCGATCTTGCCGCCTCCGGCGCGACGGTCGCGGCGATCGTCGATCCGCGTCCACAGGTGGGTTCGGCGCTGGTCGCGCTCGGTAAGGCGATCGGCGCGCGCGTCTTCGCCGGCGGTGCGGTCAGCCGCGCCTCCGGGGGCAAGGCGCTGCAGCAGGTCACGATCCGCGACGCCTCGGGCCGGGAGACCAGCCTTGCCTGCGATCTGCTCGCGGTCTCGAATGGCTGGAATCCGACGCTGCACCTGACCTCGCATCAGAACACGCGGCCGGTCTGGGACGAGGCGATCCAGGCCTTCGTGCCGGGCACGATGCCCACCGGCCTCAGCGCCGCCGGCAGCGCTGCCGGACATTTCAGCCTGACTGAGGCACTGGCGGACGGCGCCCGCCTCGGCAGCGAAGCTGCGGCCGATTGCGGTTTCGCGGCGAAGCCGCTGGCCTCCGCGGCCAAGACCGATCCCGAAGCCGTCTCGGTTTCTCCGGTCTGGCGGATCAAGGGCGGCAAGGGCAAAGCCTTCGTCGATTTCCAGAACGACGTGACCGATACCGATGTCGAGTTGGCGGCGCGCGAGGGGTTCCGACCGGTCGAACACCTGAAGCGTTACACCACGCTCGGGATGGCGACTGACCAGGGCAAGACCTCGAACCTCTCTGGCCTCGCCATCATGGCCGAGCAGACAGGCAAGACCATTCCCGAGACGGGGACGACGATCTTCCGGCCGCCCTATACGCCTGTGGCCATCGGTGCGCTGGCCGGCCACCATCGCGGCCCGGATTTCCGGCCAATGCGGCTTGCACCCACCCATCAATGGTCGAAGGACCAGGGGGCCGTCTTCGTCGAGACCGGACTCTGGCTGCGCGGGCAGTACTATCCGAAGCCCGGCGAGGATCACTGGCTGACCACGGTCAATCGCGAGGTGCTGGCCGTTCGCAACGGCGTCGGCATCTGCGATGTCTCCACTCTCGGCAAGATCGACATCCAGGGCGATGATGCCGCCGAGTTCCTGGAGCGGGTCTATATCAATGGCTGGAAGGCCTTGCCGGTCGGCAAGGCCCGTTACGGACTGATGCTGCGCGAGGACGGTTTCGTCATGGATGACGGCACGACTTCGCGGTTGGCCGAGACGCATTTCGTGATGACCACCACCACGGCGAACGCTGCCAAGGTGATGCAGCATCTCGAATTCTGCCATCAGGTGCTCTGGCCGACGCTCGATGTCCGGATGGTCTCGGTCTCCGAGCAGTGGGCGCAGGCCGCGGTTGCCGGACCAAAGGCCCGCGAGGTTCTGCGCGGCGTCGTCGATGCGCAGCACGATCTCTCGAACGAAGCTTGCCCCTATCTCGCGGCGCGCAGCGTCACGGTCGGCGACGGCATCCCGGCACGGTTGTTCCGGATCTCCTTCTCGGGCGAGCTCGCCTATGAGCTCGCCGTCCCGGCCGATCATGGCGATGCGATGATGCGTGCCCTGATGTCGGCAGGGGCGCCGTACGGGATCACGCCCTATGGCACCGAGGCGCTCGGTGTGATGCGCATCGAGAAGGGCCATGTCGCGGGCAACGAACTCAATGGCCAGACCACGGCCCGCGATCTTGGCCTCGGTCGAATGATGTCCGCCAAGAAGGATTTTGTCGGCCGCGTCATGGCTGGGCGCGAAGCCCTGATCGAGCCGGATCGTCCGGCACTGGTCGGCTTCAGGCCTGTGGAAATCGGGCAACGACTCCGAGCCGGCGCGCATTTCATCGGCCTCGGCAAGCCTGCGGCGATGGAGCATGACGAGGGCTACATGACCTCGGTCGCCTATTCCCCGGTGCTGAAGCACTGGATTGGCCTCGGCCTCTTGAAGAATGGCCCGAAACGCATCGGCGAGCGCATCCGCGCCGTCGATCCGGTGCGCAACGGCGACATCGTCCTCGAAATCTGCAATCCGGTCTTCGTCGATCCCGAAGGAGCGCGCCTCCATGGCTGACGCCGTGACAACTGCCTGGACGCCACGCGGCTCCTGGGCCGGCATTCTGGCCTCGGGCGCTTTTGGTGCCGCCGGGCAGCCCGGCATCACGATCGAGGCGCGCGACGGCCTCTGCATCGCCAGCCTGATTGCGGGAGATGGGCACCATCAGGCGCTGGCACAGGCACTCCAAGGCCGCATCGGGCTCGACCTGCCGGTGACGCCGCGCATCGTCTCCAGCACGAGACACGATCTGGTCTGGGCCGGCCCGGATCAGTGGCATCTGATCGCGACGGACCGGGACGGATTCGATGAGCTGCTGCGCGATCTTGCGCCGCTCGCCGCCGTCTCCGACCAGTCCGACGGGCGGGCTGCGCTGCGGCTTTCCGGGCCGAAGTTGCGCGATGCCCTGGCGAAGGGCTGCATGCTTGATCTGCACCCTTCCGTCTTCCCGGTCGGGGCTGCCGCCTTGACAAGCATCGCCTATATGGGTGTGCATCTCTGGCGGATCGCTGACGATCCGGAATCCGGTGACGCCGTTTTCGAGATCATGGTCGCACGCAGCATGGCAGGCAGTTTCTGGTCCTGGCTTTCCGCCTCCGCGGCGGAGTTCGGCTGCAGGGTGACGGCAACGGGACGAGGTTGAGCGCAGCGCGTCGCGCGCCCTCCAACCCGAAACCCGTCCCATTGTCCCAGCGAAGGGCCGCCCCTCGAAGGGCGGCATCAGCCATGTCCGACCGCATTTCGATCCTCACCCTCTCCTGCCCCGACCGTCCAGGCATCGTCGCGGCCGTCTCGACACTGCTGTTCGAGGCCGGGTGCAACATCCGTGACGCACAGCAGTTCGACGACACCGAGACCGGTCGCTTCTTCATGCGCGTCGTCTTCGAGCGCCTCGCCGAGATCAGGTCGCACGCTGAGATCGCGGAAGCCTTCGGCGAACTGTCCCGGCACTTCGCCATGGACTTCACCCTGCGCGAGCAGCATGTGCGCAAGCGCGTGATTCTGCTGGTCTCGAAATTCGACCACTGCCTCGCCGATCTGCTCTATCGCTGGCGCATCGGCGAGCTGCCGATGGAGATCGCCGGCATCATCTCGAACCACGGTCGCGACAGCATCGCCTCGACCGATATCGGTGACCTGCCCTTCCATCATTTGCCGATCACTCGAGAGACCAAGATGGAGCAGGAGGCCCAGATCTGGCAGCTCGTGCAGGAGACCCGGACCGATCTCGTTGTGCTTGCGCGCTATATGCAGGTCCTGTCGGACGGGCTCTCGGCCAAGCTGCTTGGTCGCTGCATCAATATCCATCATTCCTTCCTGCCCGGCTTCAAGGGCGCCAAGCCCTACCATCAGGCGCATGAGCGCGGCGTGAAGCTGATCGGCGCGACCGCCCATTACGTGACGCCCGATCTCGATGAAGGCCCGATCATCGAGCAGGACGTCGAGCGCATCTCGCATCGCGACACGCCTGACGCGCTGGTGCGCAAGGGCCGTGATATCGAGCGGCGGGTGCTGGCGCGCGCCGTGCTGCATCATCTCGAGGACCGCGTCGTGCTGAACGGCAAGAAGACCGTCGTCTTCACCGACTGAGGTCGCCGCGATCGGGGCGATCAAGGCCCGGGTCGTCTCAATCGTTGCGACATCCCTGGCGACGGAACCGACGCCAGGGACGATGACAGCGGGTATCCAGCCATCCGCGGCTGGGAGGCGTGGCATTTCCGCTTGCCGTTCCGCCACGCGAGCGGCAAGGACAGATCGATGGCATCGTCACCTCTCCATCGTCTGGCGGCCGCAATCGGCCGCGTTGCTGCGCTGCCGGTACGAGGCCTGATCTCGTTCGTGATCCTGTTCGACGAGTTGGTGCGCCCGCTCTACCGCCCAGCCATTCGCTGGCTGTCGGAACGGCGGTTCGTGGCGCGGGCCGAGGCGGCGATCGCCCGCATGCCGCGTCTTGCGATCCTGGCGCTACTGGCGGCGCCGTTCGCGGTCGTCGAGCCGCTCAAGCTCGTCAGCCTCATCGTGATCGCGCGCGGGCATGTGATCAGCGGCCTGATCATGCTCGGGCTGGCGCATCTGGCCAGCTTCATAATCGTCGAGCGTATCTACAATGCCGGCCGAGAGAAGCTCCTCACCATTGGCTGGTTCGCGCGCGGAATGGCGACCATCATCGAGTTGCGCACACACGCGCTGGATTGGGTGAGGCGCAGTTCGATCCATGCCTTCATCTTGCGCACGCGTGACGCCGTCCGTTCATGGTGGCGCACGCGACGGTTCTGAACCCGTCAGGTCATGAAACCTTGCGGGCGAGCGTGAACAAGGCCCCGGTGGCAAGCAACGACAGCAACACCATGAGCCCTGCCGTTGGCATCAGGCCGGCCCGCTCGATCAGGACCGCACAGACAAGCGGCGCCGCCGCCTTGACCACCAGCCCCGGCGCCGAGAGCTTGCCAAGCATCGCGCCGTATCCCGCGGGGCCGAAGAGCTGGAGCGGCACGGTTCCACGGACGATCGAGCTCAGCCCGACGCTGATTCCATAGGCGATCGCAAAGAGTCCGGCGAGCACTGCGGTCGTCTGGCCCGTCATCAGCAGTACGAAACCAAGCGGCATCATCGCCGCCGAAATCCATGCCGTAGTCACCGGAGAGAGAGAAGCGCCGAACAGCATCTCCGCCAGCCGCCCGGCGACCTGGGCGGGGCCGACCATGGCACCGATGCCGACGGCGACCGCGGCACTCAGGCCGAGCCCCTGCAAAATGCTCAACAGATGCACCGACATGGCCGAAACGACGAAGCCCTGCAGCGAGAAGGCGAGCGCGAGCAGAACGAAGGCGAGCCGGCGCGCCTCGCCTTCGAGATAATCGGTATGGAGCAACGCCGGCACGCTCGCGGCATGCCCCCGCTCCGCAGCCCGTTTGGCACGCCCTGGTAGCCCAAGGAGATGCAACGGTACGCAGAGCCCAAGCTGAAGCAGGCCGTAGAACCGGTAGATCTCGCGCCAGTCGAACTGCGCGAGCAGCGCCGTCGTCAGGGGCCAGAAAATCGTCAAGGCAAAGCCACCGATCAAAGTGAGCTGGCTGATCGAGCGTCGCGCGCCGGCGCCGCGCGACTGCGTCAGCGCCGCAAAGGCCGCATCGTAGAAGACCATGGTCGAGACCATGCCCAGGGCAATCATCGCCGCGAAATAGCTCGGGCCGCCACGTGCCTCAGCGAGCGCCAGCAGCGCGAACCCGGCAAGAGCCGAACCGATCGTCATCACCAGGCGTGCTCCGCGACGGTCCACTTGCCGGCCGACGACCGGAGCCACGACGCCGCCGGCCAGAAGGCTCGCGGCAAATCCGGCATAGGTCCATTCAGGGGCCCATCCAAAGCTCGCGGTCATGCTCCGGGCCAGCACCGCGAAGGCATAGTAAAGGCAGCCATAGCCGGCAACCTGTGTCACGCCGAGGGTGAGGATGAGGCCGAGCCCGCGCCCGGTCGAGGGCAGCGGCAAGGGCGAAGGCAGACTCGGCATCGAGATCAGGTCATCCGGCAGACGGCATCACGGGGTGCGACCGAATGACCATTCTTCGACTCGCACCCGGAGACAACGCCATCCTGCGAATACCTGGGCTGACATCATCGGCAGGGGTGAACGGCTGACCGACCGGCAGCGGCGACGCGATGAAGTGTTAAGTCGGGCCGCGCCGGACACTGACTGCGAAGCACTCAAACAATGGTTACAACTCGGCACAACCGCGATCTTTATCTTTGACATTCGCATCGTTAATCGCCAGTAACGCGCCCATAGAAGTATTCATAGATTAGATTTTTTCTAAATTAATAGTACAACTATTGCCTTCCCCGATGAAATGAACCACCCATCATTCTGACAGCAGAGAGCCAACCGGTATGAGTGCCCAGGACGAGCCCCGCCGCAGGACAGCCACGACCAGCCCTGCCGGTCGGGCGAAACGCAGCGCAGCGGGCAGCCTGCTGCTGGCACTGTCCCTCACATTTGGCCCCGCCATCGGCACAAGTTCTGCGCAGGCGCCGGCAAACGCGCCGACCGCCCAACAGCCCGCGCCACCGCCAGCCGCGACGACCGCGCCTGCGACGCCGGCTCCGAACATGGCCGCGAGCCCAAGCGGAGCCCATGAGCAAGTGGCGGTTCCCCAACAGCCGCCGGCACCGCAAGCCCCCGCCCCTGTCGCTACCGCGGCGCTCCCGCATGACCTCTCGCCCTGGGGCATGTTCATGGCGGCGGACATCGTCGTTAAGGCGGTGATGCTCGGGCTCGCCTTCGCCTCGCTGGTGACCTGGACGATCTGGCTCGCCAAAAGCCTGGAACTGATGGCTGCCAAGACCAGGGCGCGGCTGGCCGCGCGCCGGCTGGACGAGGCGGACAGCCTCGAGATTGCCGCCGAGAGGATCTCGGCCGGCCATGCGCGGCGCAGCATTGTCGCCGAATTGGTTCAAGCGGCCCGCGATGAGGTCCGCCGTTCGGCGGATCTCTCGGATGACGGCATCAAGGAGCGCGTTGCGATCGCGCTGTCACGGGGCGAGGCCCGTGCCGGCCGGGACATGGCGAAGGGCACCGGACTGCTCGCGACGATCGGTTCGACCGCCCCCTTCGTCGGCCTGTTCGGCACGGTCTGGGGCATCATGAACTCCTTCATCGGCATCTCGCAGTCGAAGACCACCAATCTCGCCGTGGTCGCGCCCGGCATCGCCGAGGCGCTGCTCGCGACCGCGATCGGCCTCGTCGCGGCGATCCCCGCCGTCATCATCTACAACGTCTTCTCGCGCTCAATCGCCGGCTACCGCGCCGTGCTGTCGGACGCCTCGGGCGACGTGTTGCGCCACCTCTCGCGCGATCTCGAGCGCGCGCGGCGCGCGGCACAGCGTCCCGGCCGCTCGCTGCATGCGGTGCCGCCGCTGATGTCGGCGGAGTGAGCCATGGCCGTTTCGCTCAAGGATCCGCAGGACGGCGATCTGGCTGAGGTCTCCGAGATCAACGTCACGCCCTTCATCGACGTGATCCTCGTGCTGCTGATCATATTCATGGTCGCGGCCCCACTCTCCACCGTCGATGTCGCCGTCGATCTGCCCGTCTCCAATGCGCAGCCACAACCCCGGCCCGAGAAGCCCGTCTTTCTCACCGTGAAGGGTGATCTCTCGCTCGCGCTCGGCAACGATCCCGTACCACGCGAAGCGCTGCAGAATGTCCTCGACCGACAAACCAGCAGTGACCGTGAGCAGCGGGTCTTCCTGCGCGCCGACGGGACTGTCGCCTATCGCGAGCTGATGGAGGTGATGAACCTTCTGCGCAATGCTGGCTACCTGAAGATCGCGCTGGTCGGGCTCGAGGATACGGGGCAGGCAGCCGTGCCGGCTGCGGGTGCAAAACCATGAAGACCGGGCCTCTCGATGACAGCGTGTCGCGACGCGTCTGGCCGGCGCTGCTGCGCTGGAGCTCGGCTGGGCTCGTCGTGGTGGCGGCGCATGGCGGCATCGCCTGGCTGGCCTTGAGCTGGCGGCCGGGAGAGGCTGCGGCCGGCGCGCCCGAGCCTGCCGTGATGATCGAGCTTGCGGCGGTTTCGGTTGCGCCTGAGGCCCCTGCGGCTGACCTGCCCCCTGCGCCCCAGGCGACCGAGGCCGAGCCGCCCCCGCCAACCCCGGAGCCTGTTCCCGAGCCGGTCAAGGAGCCGGAGCCGCCGCCGGAACCCGAGGTGACGCCAGAGCCTGTCCACCTGCCCGAGCCTGAGATCAAGCTGCCCGAACTGCCGCAGCTTCCCGATGCCGCCGCAGTGCTCGCCCCCCCGCCTCCGCCTGCGCCCGAGAAGCCGAAGGTCGTCGAACGCAAGCCGACGCCGCCCAAGCCGCGCGTCGTCGAGCGCCGCAAGCCGGTCG
>UBZM01000008.1 GCA_900470095.1 Hyphomicrobiales bacterium | reverse complement strand
CCCCTCGCGCCGCCCCGAGCCGCAAGCCCGCTCCCCACCACGGGGCGGCGCCTGCCCGCAAACTTGAGCCGAGCGCACATGATCGCGCCTGGGAGGAATTTTGAGTACGACGTCCGAACCGTCAGAGACGATCAGCTTCGAGGATTTCCTCAAGGTCGACATTCGCGTCGGCACCATCGTCGAGGCACTGCCCTATCCCGAGGCCCGCAAGCCGGCCTTCAAGCTGGTGATCGATTTCGGCGGCGAGATTGGCCTGAAGAAATCGTCGGCGCAGATCACCACGCACTATCGCTGCGAGGATCTTCCGGGCCGGCAGGTTCTCGCGGTGGTCAATTTCCCACCGCGTCAGATCGGCAAGTTCATGTCAGAGGTCCTGACGCTGGGCATGCCGGACGGCAACGGCGAGGTGGTGCTGATCGGACCCAGCCTCGCTGTCCCGAACGGCGGCAGGCTCTACTGACGAGGGCTCAGGCAGCAGAACGTTCCCGCTGCCATGTCCCGGTTTCCAGTGTGGTCGGCGCCGGTTCGGCTGCTGACCAGCGGAAGGGCAGGGCGCGCTCGCGCCGCCAGGCACGCGCGACGCGAAAGCGCCAGAGCCGCTGCGAGCCGCTCAGGGATTCGCGCTCCGGGCCGCTCCAGACAATCTCGGTTTCGCCCTGAAGCTGAATGACGTCGCCCGTCGCGAAATCGGGGAAGAGCAGGGCGGCGCGCGGTTCCAGCAGCAGATTGCCGAGGGTGTTGAAGTAGTTGTTGCCGGTGAAATCCGGGATGGACAGGACGTCGCCGTCGATCCGGACAAAGCCCGGCCGGCCACCGCGATGCGAGATGTCGACGCCCGCGGCCAAGCCTCCCTCAGCGCCAGACGAACTGGCGATGAACAGGGTGTCCGCCGCGCCGATCACGGTCCGGGCCGCCGTGTCCAATCCGGTCAGCGACTCCACCCCCTCCGGAGAACGGGCAATAGGTGTCGGGATGCGGGTCTGGATGTATTTCGCACAGTTGCCGAAGCTCTGCGAGACCTCGACCGAGAGACCGACGCCGTCGCGAACGGCGATGATGCCATTGGCGCGGTTGCGTCGTCTCGTCGTGAAGTCGAGGCCAAGCAGGCCGACGGGACGCGCCATTTCCAGTGCTGCGGCCGCGGGATCGTCGGCCGATGGCAGCGCGGCGATGCGCAAGCGGGTTGGTGCGGGGCTCTGCACGAAGCCGGATTCCCCGCTCAGCACGGTTGCGATCGGCCAGCCATCGCGATCGAGCCCGCCGACGAAGAGATAGGGCAGGAGTGGGAAAAAGGTCCTGTGCTGATCCGGCATGAAGCTGCGAATGCCGGCTCCACGTGAGAACTGGCCTGAGCGGGCCTGCGCTTCGCGTTCACCCGGGTGGAAGGGGGCCTCGTCCATGGCGCATCATCCCTTGGCCGGGAGCGGTGAGGGCGGGATCGGCTTGAAGAAGGGCAGGGCCTCGATACGCGCGGTCCAGGCTCTCACGGCCGGGTAGGGCTCGAGCGAGATGCCGCCTTCCGGAGCGTGCGCCACATAGGAATAGCAGGCGAGGTCGGCCAGTGTCGGCTGCTCTGCCGCGAGGAAGGTGCGCTCCGCCAGGTGACTTTCCATGAAGGTGAGCAGCCGCGAGGAGATCCGTTCGGCGCGGGCGGGATCGTCCTTCAGTCCAAACTGGGTGATCAACCGCGCGGTCGAGGGACCATGCATGACCTCTCCGGCGGCGATCGAGAGCCAGCGCTGGACCTGGGCCGCAGCGAGCGGCTCGCTCGGCAGCCAGGCGCTGTCCGGAGCGTAGCGCTTCACCAGATAGACCATGATTGCGTTGCTGTCGGCCAGCGTCAGCGTCCCGTCCTGGAGCACCGGGATCTGACCGAGCGGATTGAGCGCGAGGAAAGCTTCGCTCCTGCGCATATCGGCCGGCGCCGCTACGAAGCGATAATCGAGCCCGAGTGCCAGCAGCAGGAGCTCGACGCGATGGCCATGGCCAGAGAGCGGCGTGCTGTAAAGGGTGATGGCGATTTGTGGCATGGGATGACCTCCAGAGGTGAGGCCACAGTCTCTTTGTTTCAGCTGAAGAGCGAAATACGCTATCCTTGAAAGTCATAATTCCATTTATAGGAACACTGATTGGACCGTCTCGATGAACTGGCGATCTTCGTCGCCATCCTTGATACCGGCAGCCTCGCGGGTGCGAGCCGGCAACTGCGCCGCTCGCGCCCGGCNNGACGGATGCCGGGCGCGAGCTCGCGACCTCCGCCAGACGGATGCTGGCCGATTACGAGGCGTCGATGTCGGGCGTCGCTGCGACGCCCGTCCGTGGTCTGCTGCGCGTCACCGCACCGCTGGCCTTCGGCCGGCGCCATGTCACGCCGCTGGTGACGGAGTTCCTGGACCTGCATCCCGAGGCGCAGGTCGAGTTGGTCCTGGCTGACCGTAATCTCGACATGATCGATGAAGGTTTGGACGTTGCAATCCGGATTGGTCCATTGCCGGATTCGCGGCTGGTCATACGAAAGGTCGGCGAGGTCAGGCGCCTCCTGGTTGCGGCGCCATCCTATCTCGCACGTCGTGGCGTGCCGACGCGCCCCTCGGACTTGCTGCAGCATGACACCATTGCCAGCGTGGCAGCAGGGCAGGGCATGCTCTGGCGTTTTGGCGGATCGGCGCGTGGGTCGAGCGTCGCAGTCGCGCCCCGGTTCATCGTCAACGAAATCGAATCGGGATTGATCGCTGCCCGCGCCGGTCGCGGGTTGGCACGGCCGCTGTCCTATCAGGTGGCAGACGACATTGCCGCGGGGACGCTGGTGCGGCTCCTGCGCGAGTTCGAGCCGGCGCCGCTGCCTGTACATCTCGTGGTTCCGAGCGGGCAGCATCTGGCAGCGAAGGCAAGGGCCTTCCTTGATCAGGCGGTCCTGTATTTTCAGCGCCTGGCCGTGATCCGGCCCGATGGAGTTCCGTGAGGCGCGACCGCAGCCAGCGTGGTTAGCGCAGCGATCCGGCGAAGCCCGTGATGGCCGAGACGGCAGCGCTCTCGCGGCAGGTGCTCACGCGGCGGGATGCGGTGCGGATCAGACCGGGAGTCGCACGGTGGCGCGCAGGCCGCCCAGCGGCGAGTCTGCCAGGATGATGTCGCCGCCATGGGCGCGGGCGATGTCACGGGCAATGGCAAGGCCGAGCCCCGTGCCGCCACTGTCGACATTGCGGGCCTCATCCAGCCGGAAGAATGGACGAAAGACGTCTTCCCGCAATCCGGCGGGGATGCCTGGACCGTCATCGTCGATCATCACGATCAGGTAGCGAGCGTCGTGCGTGGCACGAATGGCAATGCGATCGCCGAAGCGCGCTGCGTTGGAGACGAGATTCGTCAGCAGACGGCGGATCGCGTCCGGCCGAATCACGACCAGCGGATCGCCGACGACTTCGAGCTCGGTCTGATGACCTTGCCGTTCGGCATTGGCCTTCAGGTCCTCCAAAAGGGCGCGGATATCGGTCTCGACCGCAGCCTCGCCGGCATCGCCGCGGGCGAAGGCGAGATAGTCCTCGAGCATACGGCTCATCTCGTCGACATCCTTCTCCAGCGCGTCGATCTCCGAGGAGCGTTCGAGCAGTGCGAGCGAAAGCTTGAAGCGAGTGAGGATGGTGCGCAGATCGTGGCTGACGCCGTTGAGCATGGTGGTGCGCTCGCCGACCGAGCGTTCTACGCGGCGCTTCATTTCTATGAAGGCGTTGCCGGCGCGTCGGACCTCGCGCGCGCCGCGCGGACGGAAATCGGAGTCGCGTCCCTTGCCAAAAGCCTCCGCAGCGTCGGCCAGGCGCAGGATCGGCCTGATCTGGTTGCGCAGGAACAGCACGGCGATGGTCAGCAGGATCAGCGATGTACCGATCATCCAGAGCAGGAAGATATGGCTGTTCGAGGCATAGGCCTGGCTGCGCCGCGTCAGTACGCGCATCACGTTCGGCCCAAGCTTGACCCTGATCTCGATCAGGCTGGAGCGGCCGACCGTGTCGAGCCAGAAAGGGCGTGCGACCTGCTGGCTCAGCTCCGTCGAGAGCGCACTGTCGAGCAGCGAGAAGAAGGGGCGGGGCCCCGGTGGTGGCAAATCGGCGTCCGGGATGATGTCGACATCCAGACCCAGGCGCTCCAGCGCGATGCGGCTGAGCACGCTGGCCTGCGCATCCTGCGGATAGCTTTCATAGACGTCGATCAGCGCCGCGATGTCGGCCGAGACGGCCGAGGACAGGCGCTGGGTCACGGTCTGCCAGTGCCGCTCCATGAAGACATAGGCGATGACCGACTGCAGCAGTACGACCGGCGCAATGACGATGACGAGGGCGCGCGGATAGAGGCCCTTCGGCATGTAGCGGCCGATCATCCGCAGGGGCCGGCCGCCGAGCTTGAGCACGGGCCTGAGCATGCGTGCGAGCCCGGCCCGCATGTATTCCATCGCGGTCCCGAGCCGCCGGAGAACGAGGCCGACAGCCTGAGCCCAGCGCATGCCACGCGCGCCGCCTTGCATCGATCTAGCCCCGATCCGTGACCAGCCGGTAACCTACACCCCGAACGGTCTGGAGATAGAGCGGGTCGGCCGGGTCGCGCTCGATCTTGCGGCGAAGCCGGTTGATCTGGACATCGATGGTGCGGTCATTGGCCGCCGAGCCCTGCGCCGCGAGCTGCTCGCGCGGGACATGCTCGCCCGCGCGCTCGGCCAGGGCCGTCAGGATCTCGCGCTCGCGCTCGGTGAGGCGAATGGTCTCCTCGCCATGGCGCAATTCGCCACGGGCGAGACCATAGATGAAAGGGCCGAAGCGGACGAAATCAGGGTGGCTGCCCGATTGCGGGGCATCCACGACGATGGTTCGCTTGAGGATGTTGCCAAGCCTCAGGATGAGCTCGCGCGGCTCGAAAGGCTTGGTGAGATAGTCATCGACGCCGATTTCCAGCCCATTGATGCGGTCGGCGCTGTCAGCGCGCGCCGTCAGCATCAGGATCGGGGCGTTGGACCCCCCGCGGAAGCGGCGGGCAAAATCGAAGCCGTTCTCGCCGGGCATCATGATGTCGAGCACGATGGCATCGAAGACCAGATGGACGAGCCGGGAATCGGCTTCCGCTGCATTGGCGGCAGTGGTGACGCGGTAGCCGTGATCGCCGAGAAACCGCGCCAGCAGGTCGCGAAGGCGGCGGTCGTCATCGACCACGAGGATATGCGGCGCCTCATCAGGGACGGGCTTCAGGGCCTTGGCTGCGGTCATCGGGCTTCGTCCTCTTCGTAGCCGGAGCGCGATCTCCGCCGGGAAACCAGGATCCCGCGGTTTGGCGACGGCGCCATGTCCGGCTTGGATGCTCTTCGCCGCGCAGCTCACACCGGCGTAGCGAGAAAGCCCACTACCTTCTTGCGTTCGGCGGGATCGATCAACCCCGCGAGATAGCGCGCCACCTGCTCGCCTGCCTCGGGGCCGACGGCGTTGAGTGCCGCATTGATCCGCTTGCCCTGGAGACGCGCCAGCCTCACAGCCAGCTCCTTGCCGGTCTCCGTCGGATAGAGGTTGCGCTGGCGCTTGTCCTGCGTGCCCATGCGGGACTCGACGAAGCCGGTCTCGACGAGCTCTTTCAGCACGCGGTTGAGGCTCTGCTTGGTGATCTGCAGGATGTCGAGCAGTTCGGCGATCGTCAGGCCCGGGCGCCTCTGCACGAAATGCAGCACGCGGTGATGCGCCCGGCCGAAGTTGTAATCCGCCAGGATGCGGTCGGGGTCGCTGACGAAATCGCGATAGGCAAAGAAGAAGAGCTCGATCAGGTCGTAGGGTACGTCCTCGGCGGACGCGGGTCGGGGCGCATCGGTCGATCGGACTTGCGTGTCAGTCACGAGGCGCTCCATATTTTACGTCAGCCATGTTGACATATCTCAGACGGAAGATTACCGGTCAAGCATCCGGGGCGACTGATTATGTCGCTTTCGGTTGCTGCAGCGCAGTAATTGTTCAGTGCTTGCGCGCCCTTCGCCCTTGTGGCCCAGTTCGGCGCATGAAGACTCGCAGAGGAGTTGCCCCATGTCTGTCATTCCTTTCGACCAGCGCGACGGCGTGATCTGGTTCGACGGCAAGCTCGTGCCGTGGAAGGACGCCAAGGTGCACGTACTGACCCACGGGTTGCATTACGGCTCCTGCGTCTTCGAGGGTGAACGCTCCTATGACGGCGTCATCTACAAGTGCACCGAGCATTCGCAGCGCTTCCACAAGTCGGCCGAGATCATGGATTTCACGATCCCCTATTCGGTCGCCGAGATCGACGCGGCCAAATATCTCTGCCTCAAGGAGAACGGCCTCAAGGATGCCTATCTCCGCCCGGTCGCCTGGCGCGGCTCGGAGATGATGGCGGTGTCCGGCATGAACAACAGCATCCATACCGCAATCGCGGTGTGGGAGTGGCCGAGCATGTTCGACATGGCCCAGAAACTGAAGGGCGTGCGTCTCGACGTTGCCGATTATCGCCGTCCTGACCCGGCCTGCGCGCCGGTCCACGCCAAGGCGGCCGGACTCTACATGATCTGCTCGCTCTCCAAGCACAAGGCGGAGCGGGCCGGCTATGCCGACGCGATGATGCTCGACTGGGAAGGCAATGTCGCCGAATGCACCGGCGCCAATATCTTCTTTATCAAGGATGGTGTGGTTCACACCCCGACCGCCGACAGGTTCCTGAATGGCATTACCCGCCAGTCCGTGATCGATCTGTGCCGGGCACGCGGTTTCGAGGTGGTCGAGCGGAGGATCCGCCCGGAGGAGCTCGAGGGCTTCTCGGAATGCTTCATCACTGGCTCGGCCGCCGAGGTGACGCTGGTCTCCGAAATCGGGCCTTACAAGTTCATCACCGGCAATATGGGCAAGGTGATCATGGAAGATTATTCCGCTGCGGTGAGGCCAGCCTCCAAGGCAGCGTGAGCGATCGAACAAAGGCCCGGTCGAGAGACCGGGCCTTTTGCTATTTGGCGAGCTTCACGTCGCTTCGATAAAGCGTCGGCCAGTCTTCCGGATCCACGCCGCGGCATTCCGGCATCTCGCTGAAGGCGGTCAGAACGAAGCCCGAGCCGGTCCAGGCATAGGTACCGGCACTGCCGCAATCCCCGATGCCGCGCGCCTTGCCGAAGAAGCCGACCTGTCCGGTCGCTGGGTCGAAGCTGGCATTGATCAGAAGATTGTCGCTGTTGGCGCCGGGCTGGGGAAACGCGACCTTCCTGGCCTTCGCGACATCATTGCCGGTCACGCTCCAGAAGCCGGTCGTGACATTGTAGGCGCCGCGCGAGCAGAGCAGGCCAACCAGCTTCGTAGAGGCGTCAAGCGACCAGACATTGTCCGAATCTGAGTCCGCGTCGCCGCCGTCATCGCAAAGATCGGGGTCGCGCTGCTTGAGGTGCTTGCGCAGCGCAACCGCCATGGCCTTCGTCGCCTTGGCGTCAGGCGCAGGAAATCCGGCAGTCGCCCGCGCGGCGATCACAGGCAGGGCCGGCACCGCAGGCAGGGCCGTGGCCGGGCCCTTGCGGATCAGCGCACTCGTGCCGCCAAGCCTGCCCTGCTGCTCGTCGATCCAGAGCATGGCGGCGACCGAGCCGGCGAGCGAGATGTCATAGGTCTTGCCGGCAAGCTTGGCCGTCAGCCGGGTCGCCTTTCGCGCTGCGGCGATGAGGGCCTCGGTATCGGCGTCGGACAGCGGAACGGTTGCGCTGTCCTCACCGTCGCGACGGGCGGGCAGGCTCTTGCCCGCGGCAGGGAAGGGGGCGCCATCCAGAAGCAATTGTACGGTGAGCGGCGCCTTGAGCTGCTCGCCTCTGAGACGCAGGGAGAGCGAGGCTGCGCCGGCCGGTCCGGCCGAGCGCTCGAGCTTCAGGACGCCGATATCGCTCGCTGCTTCCGCGGGCAGCGACAGGGCCGTGCAGCTCCTGAGATTGTCGCATCCGGCGATCCAGTCACGGAAGGTCCTGGTGCCCGTTTCGGTGGCTTGGGCGTGGCCCAGGCCGAGCAGAGTGGCTACGCCGACTGCGGAGATCAGCGGGGGCTTCGGTCGGCCAGACATTCATTCAGTTCCAGCGTGCTGCGGCGGTATCATCGTCGGCCCTGGCTTCGACCCATCCGCCGATGGTGCCGTCGCTCAGATGCTCGCGCTTCCAGAAGGGAGCGCGGGTTTTGAGATAGTCCATCAGGAATTCGGCGGCCTCGAAGGCGGCGCGGCGATGGCGCGAAGCGGCGACCACTAGCACGATCTGCCCGCCCGGCCTGATCAGCCCGTAACGATGGATGGCGACCAGACCATTGAGCGGCCAGCGCTCGACTGCCTCCGCCGCCACGCGCCCGATTTCGGCTTCGGCCATGCCGGGATAATGCTCGAGCTCGAGCGCTGCCAGTTTGCCACCTTCATCGCGACAAAGCCCGGCGAAGGTGACGATTGCGCCGATATCGGTCCGGTCGCGGGTCAGCGCCTCGACCTCGGCGTTGAGGTCGAAATCCTCGCGCTGGATGCGGACGACCGGAGTCATGGCGTGGGCCCGGCTTGCCTCAGCCGCCCGTCATCGGCGGGAAGAAGGCGATCTCCCGGGCGCCTGCGAGGGAGGCTTCCGGCTTGACATGGACATGGTCGATGGCGGCGCGCACGATCGCGGCATTCTCGAAGGCCATCTCGTAGCCTTCGTCGCGCCCTCTCAGCCAATCCACCAAGTCAGCCACGGTCCGTGCCTCGTGGGGCACCTCCACCGTCTCTTCCGCAACGCCGATGCGTTCGCGGACCCAGGCGAAATAGACGAGCTTCAGGGTTCGGGTCTCGGCCTGGCTGTCGATCATGATGCGCGTTCGTCCTCGTCCACCAGATGGCGGATTCCGGAGTTAAGGTAGTCCCAACCGGTATAGATGGTCAGAATTGCCGCCAGCCACAGCATGACGATGCCGATCTGCGTATTATAGGGCAGAACCTTGTCGCCGGCGGGGCCGGCAACGAGGAAGCCGAGCGCCAGGAGTTGCGCCGTGGTTTTCCATTTCGCCACCTTGCTGACGGGAACGCTGACCTGCAGCTCGGCCAGGAACTCGCGCAGGCCCGATACCAGGATCTCGCGGCAAAGGATGACGATGGCCGCCCAGAGCGACCAGCCATAAATCGTGCCGTCCGCGACCAGCATCAGCAGCAGGGCGCAGACCAGAAGCTTGTCGGCGATGGGATCGAGCATCCGGCCGATCGCCGAATGCTGGCTCCAGGCCCGGGCGATCCAGCCATCGAGATAGTCCGTTACGGCCGCCGCGACATAGATCGCCAGGGCGATCCAGCGCATCCAGTCGTCGCGCGGCCAGAACAGCAGCGCCACCAGCGCCGGAATCGCTGCGATCCGGCCGTAGGTCAGCAAATTTGGCAGGGACCAAGGGCCCCGCCGCCTGATGGCATCTGGAAGAATCGTCACGGGGAACACCAAAGCAGCGCGCTTGTGACAGCGTCAACACGCAATCCCGCGAGGCGTGTACGAGCCCTACGCATCGTGAAAGAAATCGTGCACCGCCTTGGCGGTGGCGGCATTGACGCCGGGCGTGCGCATCAGGTCGTCGAGCTTGGCGCGCTGGATCGCCTTGACTGTGCCGAAATGCAGCAGGAGCGCCCGTTTTCGCGAGGGGCCGATGCCCGCAATCTCGTCGAGCGGGTTCTTGGTGATGTCGCGCTTGCGCCTGGCGCGATGCGTGCCGATGGCGAAGCGATGCGCCTCGTCGCGCAGGCGCTGGATGAAATAGAGGCCCGGATCGCGCGGCGGCAGTTTGAACGGCTCCTTGCCGGCCATGAAGAACGTCTCGCGCATGGCGTTGCGGTCGGCGCCCTTGGCGATGGCCACGAGCGGAATATCGGTGACACCGCATTCGGCCATGATCAGGCGCGCGGCCTCGAACTGGCCCTTTCCGCCATCGACGATGACGAGATCGGGGCGCGAGGGAAAAGCGGTTTCGTCCTGAGCCTCGGGGGGCGGAGCGGGAGATTCGGCCGCTGCGAGATCGACGGTGTCGCCGCCCTCCGCTGCTATGCTCTCCTTCGCCAATCGCGAGAACCGCCGCTTCAGCACCTCTCGCATCATGCCGAAATCGTCGCCGGCAATAGTGTCGGAGGAGATGTTGAAGGTGCGGTAATGGCTCTTCATGAAACCATCCGGGCCGGCGACGATCATGCCGCCGACCGCATTCGTCCCCATGATGTGGGAGTTGTCGTAGACTTCGACGCGGCGCGGCGGCTTGGGCAGCCCGAAGGCTTCGCCTAGCGCGACGAGCAGGCTCTGCTGCCCGGCATTGTCGGCGAGCTTGCGGGAGAGTGCCTCATGCGCATTCTTCCGGGCGTGGGCGACGAGATCGAATTTCTCGCCACGCTTGGGCGCCGCGATCTCGACCTTGCGGCCGGCGCGGGCCGAGAGCGCTTCGCCGATCAGGTCGATCTCCTCGACCTCATGCGAGAGCAGGACGAGGCGTGGCGGCGGCTTGTCATCGTAAAACTGGGTGACGACGGAGGCCAGCACCTCGGCCGGCGTGAGGCTCTTGTCGGCACGGGGGAAGAGGGCGCGATTGCCCCAGTTCTGGTGGTTGCGGAAGAAGAAGATCTCGACGCAGAAATGCCCGGCCTGCTCATCGATGGCGAAGACATCCGCCTCCTCGACCCCCTGGGTGTTGATATCCTGACCGGCCTGGACCGCAGAGAGCGCCGCCAGTCGGTCGCGGTAGCGCGCCGCCTGCTCGAATTCGAGAGCCTCCGCCGCCGCCTGCATGCGCTCCGACAGCGTCCGCTTCACGGTCGAGGAACGGCCTGACAGGAAATCGCGCGCCTGATCAGCCAGTGCCTGATAATCGGCATGCGAGATTTCGCCCGTGCAAGGTGCGGCACAGCGCTTGATCTGGAAGAGCAGGCAGGGCCGCGTGCGGTTCTCGTAATAGCTGTCGGAGCAGGAGCGCAGCAGGAACGCCTTCTGCAATGCGTCGATCGTGCGCTTCACCGCCTGGGCCGATGCGAACGGCCCAAAATAATCGCCCTTGCGCTGGCGCGAGCCGCGATGCTTGGCGATCTGCGGGGCAGGGTGGTCGCCCGTCAGCAGGATATAGGGAAAGGACTTGTCGTCGCGAAGCAGGACATTATAGCGCGGCCTGAGCTGCTTGATCAGGTTGGATTCGAGCAGCAGCGCCTCGGTTTCCGTCCCTGTCGTGACGAATTCCATGTTCGCTGTCTCGGAGATCATCCGGGCGACAGCGTTGGTATGGGCAAGCCCGCGCGCATAGGCCGTGACGCGATTCTTCAGGCTCTTGGCCTTGCCGACATAGAGCACCTCGCCGGCCCGGTCGAACATGCGGTAGACGCCGGGCTTGTTCGGCAGGTGCCTGGCGAAGCCGGCGATGACCTCGATGCCGTGCTTCAGTTCGGAGGGCGTTGTCTCGCCGGCATCGATGGTTGCATCTGGGAGCGGGAGGCCATCCTCCTCGTCCTCGATCTCGTCTTCCGGCAGGTCGTCGGTGCGCTGGCGATTCATGAGCCCGATGTAAGATGCCCGAGGCGTTTCGTCATGTCAGGAGCGTGCGCCGCCCTGTGGCAAAATGCACGGGTGAGGTGGTGCTCGCCGAGCAACGTTGCTCCCATATGAACTGACCAATCCAAACGACGCACTCGAGGGAGGACTAAACCCCATGCCCCAACAGGATAATCTCAGGATCGTTCTGGCCGGTCGCCCAGTCGGCCGGCCGCGCCCCAGCGATTTCAGGCTCGAGCACGCTGCGGTTCCGGAGGCTTCCGATGGCCAGGTGGTTCTGCGCATCCTCTATCTCTCGCTCGACCCCTATATGCGGGGACGCATGAGCGATGAGAAATCCTATGCCGCTCCGGTGGCGATCGGTCAGGTGATGGAAGGCGGCACCGTTGCGGAGGTTCTGGAGAGCCGCCACCCCGACTTCAGGCCAGGCGATATCGTGCTTTCGCATTCCGGCTGGCAGTCCTACGCGGTGGCCGACGGGGCCCATCTGCGCAAGATCGATCCGGCCGCCGCGCCGATCACGACAGCGCTGGGCGTGCTCGGGATGCCAGGCTTCACCGCTTATGCCGGCCTGTTGACGATCGGCCAGCCCAAGGCGGGGGAGACCGTGGTCGTGGCAGCCGCCAGCGGGCCTGTGGGATCGGCCGTGGGGCAGATCGCGCGGATCAAGGGCGCTCGCGCCGTCGGGATCGCGGGTGGCGAGACGAAATGCGCCTTTATCCGCGAGACCTTCGGGTTCGATGCCGTCGTCGATCACAGCGCTCCTGATTTCGCCGACCAACTGGCGGTGGCCTGTCCAAATGGCATTGACGTCTATTTCGAGAATGTCGGCGGCAAGGTCTGGGACGCGGTGTTTCCGCTGCTGAATGGCTTTGCCCGGATTCCGGTCTGCGGACTGATTGCGCAGTATAACAGCACGGGTGATTTCGAGGGCCCGGACCGGCTGCCCATCGTCATGCGCCAGGTCCTGACCAAGAGCCTGACGATCCGTGGTTTCATCCAGCGTGAGTTCGTCGCGCAGCGCCCGGCCTTCGAACGGGAGGCGTCCGAGTGGATCGCCGGAGGCGCCCTGAAATACAAGGAGGACATCGTGGAGGGCCTCGCCCAGGCGCCTGAGGCGTTCATCGGCCTGCTCGACGGGAAGAATTTCGGCAAGCTCATCATCAAGGTCTGAGCAGGGCAGGCGGGGTGCATACCGGCGCCCTTTTTGCTTGACCACTTCGCCTCCAGCCGGCCATGTCGCGGCAGGTTTTCCTTCGCGCAGTCCTCCCGAGCGTCCCTTGGGTCGCCCGAGAGGACGCGTGATGGGCGGTGCGCAACCGCCTGAGCGAGACTGTGACCTCCGCCACCGGACCCTTGCCCATGCCCGTATTCGCCATTCCCTTCCCGGTGATCGACCCGGTCGCGCTGCAGCTCGGACCGCTTTCGGTCAAGTGGTATGGCCTCGCCTATGTCGTGGGGCTGATCGGCGGCTGGTGGTATGCACGCCGGCTGGTCTCGTCTCCTGCGCTCTGGGGAAGCTCGAAGCATCCCGCGGCGGAAGAGCTCGACGACATGCTGCTCTGGGTCGCGCTCGGCGTGGTGCTCGGCGGGCGCATCGGCTTCGTGCTGTTCTACGACCTTGAGCGCTATCTCGCCCGGCCACAGGACATCATCGCGATCTGGCAGGGCGGCATGTCGTTCCATGGCGGGTTGCTGGGGGCGGCGACGGCGCTGTTCCTGTTTGCGCGCCGGCGCGGGCATCCGGCGCTGAGCGTCTTCGATCTCGCCGCCGCCGTCGTTCCGATCGGGCTCTTCCTCGGGCGCATCGCCAATTTCATCAATGCCGAGCTCTGGGGCCGGCCGGCACCGGAATTGCCCTTCGCCATGGTCTTTCCCAATGCCGGGCCGCTGCCGCGCCATCCGAGCCAGCTCTATGAGGCGCTGGGCGAAGGGATCCTGCTCTTCATCCTGCTCGCGCTCGTCGTCCGGGCCGGCGGCTTCAAGCGACCCGGCCTCGTCGCAGGCGTCTTCGGCATGGGCTATGCGGTCGCGCGCATCGTCTGCGAGTTCTTCCGCGAGCCCGATCCGCAGCTCGGCTTCCTGTTCGGCGGAAGCGTCGATGCGCTGAGCGGGGGCATCACCATGGGTATGCTGCTGTCCGTGCCGCTCTTCTTCGCCGGGCTCTATCTGGCGCTGCGCGCCAGGCGGGCGGGCGCGTGAATGCGCTCAAGGCGGAGCTCATCCGCCTGATCCAGGACGACGGCCCGCTCAGCATCTCGCGCTATATGGCGCTGTGCCTCGGCCATCCCCGTCACGGCTACTACATGACTCGCGACCCTTTCGGAGCCGAGGGGGACTTCACGACGGCGCCCGAGATCAGCCAGATGTTCGGGGAGCTGATCGGGCTATGGGCCGGCGCGGTCTGGCGGATGATGGGCGAGCCTGCGAGCCTGCGCCTCGTCGAGCTTGGACCGGGCCGTGGCACGTTGATGGCCGATGTGCTGCGGGCCGCGCGGATCGTTCCGGGCTTTCGCGAGGCGCTCTCCGTGCATCTCGTCGAGATGAGCCCCGTGCTGCGGCAGGCTCAGGCTCGAACCTTGGCCTCGGCGACCGAACCGGTCTGGCACGACAGCATCGGGACTGCGCTGGACGGGCCGACGATCCTCCTCGCCAACGAGTTCCTCGATGCGCTGCCGCTCGATCAATTCGTGCGGGCCGGAGACGGCTGGCGCGAGCGTCTGGTCGGAACCGATGCCGCAGGCGAGCTGGCATTCGGCCTCGCGCAGGCGACGGAGCCCGCACTTGGCATCTCCGCTCCGGAGGGAAGCATCTTCGAACAGCCGACGGCAGCGCTTGATGTCATGGCGACTGTGAGCTGCCATCTCGCCGAGCAAGGCGGCGCTGCACTGTTCGTCGACTACGGCTCCGCGCGTTCAGGCTTCGGAGATACGCTTCAGGCGGTCCATCGGCATCGGATGGTTGATCCGCTGGCCCATATCGGTGAGGCCGATCTCACGGTTCACGTCGATTTTGAACGGATGGCGCAGGCTGCGCGGCGGGCCAAGGCTGCGACGCATGGACCGGCAACGCAGCGCGAGTTTCTGCTGGCGTTGGGGCTGGCGGAACGTGCGCAGGCGCTCTCGCGCAGAGCACGGCCGGAGCAGGCAGAGGCGATCCAGGCCGCCTTCGCACGGCTTACCGCCATTGGCGCGACCGAGATGGGTGAATTGTTCAAGGTTCTGGCACTATCGGATTCAAGATTGCCGCCGCTGCCCGGATTTGACCTTCATCAGATGCCAGAGCAGGGCTGACGCCTGAGCCGGAACCCGCCATGTTCATCACTTCGCCCGACCTTTCCGCCGAGCACGGCGTTGCGCATGCCTTCTTCACCCGCGAGGGCGGAGTATCCTCGGGCATCTACGCCTCGCTCAATGGCGGCCTCGGCTCGGATGACGACAAGGCGCATGTCACCGAGAACCGGGCGCGCATGGCGGCTCACCTCAAGGTCGAGGTGACGCATCTCGTCAGCGTGAACCAGGTCCATTCCGCCGATGCTGCTATCGTCACCGGTCCCTGGCTTGGGGATAAGCCCAAGGCCGATGCCATGGTGACCACGGCGCACGGCGTGGCGCTCGGTGTCTCTACCGCTGATTGTGGACCCATCCTCTTCGCCGATAGCGAGGCGGGCGTGATCGGCGCCGCGCATTCCGGCTGGAAGGGGGCATTCACGGGGATTGTCGGCGCGACCGTGACTGCGATGGAGAAGTTGGGCGCGCGTCGCGAACGCATCCTGGCGGTGCTTGGGCCAACGATCAGCGCCAAGGCTTATGAGGTCGGGCCGGAATTCATCGAGCGCTTCAAGTCGGAGAATGCGACCTATGCGCGCTTCTTCCACGCCTCGGAGCATCCTGCGCGCGCCATGTTCGATCTGCCTGCCTTCATCGCTTTCAAGGCACAGGAGGCCGGCATCGGCCGCTTCATCGATCTCGGCCTCTGCACCTATGGCGACGAGCAGCGCTTCTTCAGCTATCGCCGCACGACACATCGGCAGGAACCGGATTACGGCCGGCTGATCTCGGCGATCACGTTGACGCGACCGAAATAGGTCGGCTTCCGGCCAGTTCAATCTCAAGTTGCTTCGACAAACGGGCGGAGTCATCCTCCCAAAGCCATGCATCATGGCTTTGGGGGTCTCATGGAACAGCTTCTGATCAACCTCGTCGCAGGCGCGCTGGGTGGCAATGCTGCGGGTAAAGCCTCGTCCAGCTTCGATCTCGGAACTCTCGGAAACACCATCGCCGGTCTGGTCGGCGGCGGCGTTCTTGGCCAGTTGGTGCCCATCCTGTTGCCAGCCATCACGGCGGCGGCGGCGGGCGGCAATCTCAGTGTCGGCGGTATCCTGTCGAACCTGATCGCCGGCGGCGCCGGTGGCGCGGTTCTGACCGCCATCATCGGCGCGATCAAGAACAAGGCCGCAGCCTGAGCCTTGCAGTGCCGACGTCGCGCATCTCGCGCGGCGTCGCCATTTCGCCCTTTCGACATACCAGGCGGCCTTTTGGCCCGCCTCGCGGTCGACGTCGGGGCGTCAGGTCACGATATCGGGGGTTCGCCAGGCCAGGTGCTGGCCATTGTCGACGGCGATCATTTGCCCCGTGACCGACCGGGCGCGGGCGAGATAGAGCACTGCCCCTGCGATATCCACGGCATCGACCTTTCTTTGCAGCAGCGATCCCGAGGCTTCGCGCGCAAGCAAGGCCTCGCCGTCCTGCGGATTCGGAAAGGTCGGCCCTGGCCCGACGGCGTTCACGCGAATCCGCGGTGCGAGTGCCTGCGCCATGGTGATCGTTGCCGTGAGAAGCGCCGATTTGGTCAGGGTATAGGAGTAATACTCCGGGGTCGGCTTCCAGACCCGCTGGTCGATGATGTTGACGATACAGCCTTCTCGATCCGCCGGAAGATGATTGGCCATCGCGCCGGAGAGCACCGAGGGCGCGCGCAGATTGGTCGAGAACTGCCGGTTCCAGGTCGGGACGTCGATCGTGCGGATGTTATCGATCAGAAAGCTGGAGGCGCTGTTGACCAGCAAAGTCACCGGCCCTAGCGCTGCTTCGGCGGCCGGAATGATGGTGTCTACCGCAGCGGGATCGGCCAGGTCGGCGGCGACGGTGATTGCCCTGCCGCCCCGACCCCGCACGTCTGCCGCGAGCGCTTCGGCTTCGGCTTGCGAGGTGCGGTAGTGGATCGCCACCGCGTAGCCCGCCTGCGCCAGGTGCTCGACGATGGCGCGTCCAATCCGGCGTGCTCCACCGGTGACGAGCGCGACGTCAGCCATTGCGTGCATCTTTATCGGAGTGACGCTTGAGGCGCCGTTCCCAATGTTTGGCTGCGCGCAAGTAGCGATAGAAGGCGTAGTTCATCGCGGTCATGAAGCCATAGACGCCGCGCAGGGCGTGACGCCGGCCAATATAGGCCTTGACGAAATTGGCCGGGAACTCGGCGACCAGCCGGAAGACCGAAAGGGTTTCGCCGCGCTTGTCGAGATCGTCGGCCTGCGCGTCGCTGTAGTTATTCAATTTCGCCATCTGCTCGCCGAGCGAACGCACGGAGTAATGATGAACCGTGCCCTTCAGCCTGCCGATGCGGGCATCCGGAGAGAGATCGACACGGTCGTGAACCGGCGAAGGCGAGTAGCGTCCCTTGTCCTTTCGGTAGAGCCGAACCGGCGACAAGGCATAGGTGAAACGATGCGGCGCGCGCTCGCCAGGGAATATCTCGGCGATGCGCGTCCTGTAGGCATCGGCAGGCGGATCGCCATGAGCAAACAGGGCTGCAATCTCGACGGCCATCTCCCTGGGCACGACTTCGTCGGCATCCAGGTTGAGAAGCCAGTTATAGCGGCACTGGTCTTCCCCGAAGCGCTTTTGCTGACCGTAACCCGGCCACGCATTGAAGATCACGCGGGCACCGCATTGCTCGGCGATTGTCTGCGTACCATCGGTCGAGCCTGAATCGATCACGACGATGTCATCGCTCAACTCTCGCACGGCGGCGATGGTGCGGCCGATTCTGTCGGCTTCATCCCGAGCAATAATGAATATAGAAAGCGGCGGCACCGATCTGGTCCATTCCGTGGAGTGTGCTGCAAGGCTTAAGCACGCGAGCCCGGAACGAGCAAGCGAAGGGCCGTGCCAGATTGTGGCCGCATTTTGTCTGGAACCTTAGGATATGTCGCGCGTTCCCTGCTTGCTTCCACTATACGGTCAACACGTTGTTAGTATTCGGTTTACCATTCACAGTGGCTTAATAATAATTAACGCGTGTTGAACAATTGGTCTTAGTCATCCCCATTCGTGCCGCATTTCTGCCGCGGTCTGCAATGTACCTGTGCTTTAGCCGCAACAGACATCGACGCCAGTGCGGGCTATAAAGGCGTCATCGACATCACCGCCGGGCCACGCCGGCACCAGCGACGACTAAAGGAGTTAAAAATGAAGAAGTACCTGCTTACGAGCGTCGCGGCCCTCGGCCTCGTCGTTGCCGGCGCCGCCTCTGCTGCCGACCTGCCGTCCCGCAAGGGCCCGGTTGCTGCCCCGATCTATCTGCCGCCGGTGTTCACCTGGACCGGCTTCTACGTCGGTGCCAACGCCGGTTATGCTTGGGGTCAGATCGACTCGACCACGGGCGCCTTCCAGAACAACCTCGGCAACTTCAGCGATCCCGATGGTTTCACCGGTGGTGCGCAGATCGGCTACAACTATCAGATCGGCCAGTGGGTCCTCGGCGCTGAAGCCGATTTCCAGGGCGCTGATCTGAAGTCGACCTCGGTCAACTTGGCCAACAACCTCCGCGCTTCGACTGAGATCAACTGGTTCGGCACCGTTCGTGGCCGCGTCGGTTACTCCTTCGACCGGTTCCTGCCGTATGTCACCGGTGGTTTCGCTTACGGCAGCGTGAAGAACAAGATCTCCAACGGCGTGTTCGCCGGCAGCAACGACAACACCCAGTACGGCTGGACCGTCGGTGGTGGTCTTGAGTACGCCTTCACCAACAACCTGACGGCGAAGCTCGAGTATCTCTACGTCGACCTCGACAAGGAGTCGTTCAACGTTCCCGGCGGCACCTTCACCTCGAAGGTTGAGACCAAGTTCTCGGTCGTCCGCGCTGGCCTGAACTACAAGTTCTAGTCCGATCCCCTCACGGGGCTCAGAATGGACCCGGTGGCTTCGGCCACCGGGTTTTTTGTTATGCGAGGCAAGCTCGAAGCCGGTCAGCCCTTGAAGCGGGTGGTTTCGAAAGAGGGCACCTTCGCCGTGAAATCGTCGAGCCAGGCGACCAGTTTGGGGTGAGCCGCCCGCCAGGTTCCGTCAAAGCGCAGATCGAGATAGCCCAGCGCGCAGGCCAGCGCGATTTCACCGATGCGGGGTTTGCCAGACCAGGCTGGCGGCGCCGCCTCAAGTGTGGCGAGAGCCCGCGCGACCTTGCCGGCCTGATTCTCGACCCAGGCCGCATTCCGCATCTCGGGCGTCCTGAACCGGCCCTCATAGACCTGAAGCAGCGCAGCATCGCAGATGCCGTCCGCCAGCGCCTGCAGGCGCAACTGCGCAAAGCGCGCTTCACCTGGCGGGATCAGGCGGCCACCGCCGAGATGATCGAGATACTCGGCGATGACGCGGGAATCGAAGAGTGTCGATCCGTCCTCGATCACCAGCGCCGGAATCTTGCCGAGCGGGTTCTGGGCGCGCAACGTGTCCTTGGGATCGGTGGTATCCGCGGCAACGATCTCGATTCGATCCAGGAGATCGAGCTCATGGGCCGCGATTTTGACCTTGCGGCCGAAGGGAGAGGCGGGGGAGGTGCGCAAGGTCAGCATCGGTCATATTCCGGTCAGTTCTGGAGATCTCAGCCGTCCGGGCGGATCGGCTCGCAAAGGTAGCGCGGCCGCGGGCCTTGCGCGAGGCGTTCGCATAATGCCGGCAACAGGAGGAGGGCCTCCTCAGCCAGTTTCCAGGGCGGATTGACCACAAGCAGACCGGTGGCGCCGAGGCCGCCCGCAGCTTCGGGGCGATCGACATCGATCTCGAGCCTGAGCAGGCGACCGATGCCGGCATCCTCGATCGAATTCACGAGGCCGTCGGCGGCCCGGCGCTCTTTGACCGGATACCAGAGCGCATAGATGCCAGTCGGCCATTTTCGGTGCGCGGCGATGAACTCGGTCGCCATCGTCGTGAATTCGCCCTTCTCCTCGAAAGGGGGATCGATCAGCACAAGCCCACGCCGTTCCTTCGGCGGGACATTGGCGCGTAGTGCCGTCCAGCCGTCGATCGCGAGCGCCTTGCAACGCGAATCGCGGCCGAGCGCTGCGGCAAGCTTCTTGTAGGTGGTTGGATGGAGCTCGGCGGCGATAAGCCGATCCTCCGCCCGCATGGCATGCCGGCAGAGCCAGGGCGAGCCGGGATAGCTGCCGGTGCCATGGCGTTCCCGCGCGGTTGCGACCGCTTCGCGCCACGGTGCCAGCAACGCCTCCACGCTGCCGGCGAGCGGCGACTGGTCGAGCCGGGCGACACCGTCCTTCCATTCATGCGTGCGCAGCGCCTCCTCCGAGTCGAGATCGTAACGGCCGGCACCGGCATGGGTGTCGATGACGCGATAGGGCGTATCCTTGGCACCGAGATGGGTCAGGATGCGCATCAGCACGACATGCTTGAGGATGTCGGCGAAATTTCCGGCGTGGAAGCTGTGATGGTAATTCATGAAGCGGTCTTAGCCGCCTCGCAGCGCTCTGTCAGCGTTGAGCCTTCACGGTGATGTCGCGCGTACGGCAGCCGGAGCGGTCGACCTCCTGGCAGGTCCGGAAATTGCGCAGGTCCTTGCTGAAGCAGATCCTCACCTCCTGCAGCACGCCGCGTTTGCAGGAGATCGACATCATGTCGCTGCGCAGGCCTGGATTCGCCGCGGCGAACGCGCGCTCGAGGTCGATCGCGCTCCAGTTCTGATCGCGATCCGCCTTCTGCAGCGGCGGAGGAATCGCGACCTTCTGGCGGGCGCGCCGGACATCCGAAAAATAGTCGTTCGGGCTCGAGCCCGAACAGGTGCCGTGCTTGCGCCATTCGTAGCGGGCAAGCCCCTCGGACGGGAACAGCCCGTCCGCCTGGTCGAGGGCGATGCGAGAAGGCGTGCGGCCGGCCGGTCCGCAATCGGTGGGGTAGCCGCGCTCATTCTGCGGCCAGAGGCCGTGCACGACGAAGCCGAGATTGGCGCCGCTCTCGCATTGCTCGCGAGCCCGTCCGCGACCGCCGTCCAGTTCGCAGAAGCCCGGCGACCATGACAGGGCGAGCACGTAGAAATCGAAATCCCCGGGAACGCCGCCGCGGCCATATTGCCCCTGCGCTTGCGCGCCCGGGGCCATAAGGCCAAGCAGCGCCAGCATCGACAGCCAGGCGCGCGCGAGTCTCACCGCCCGATGTTACCGTTCGGGGCCGGGCCGGGCCATCTGGCAATTGGGCGCGTAGGAAAGGCCCCGATCGAGGCCATTCACGCACCAGTTGACGTTCCAGGTGTAGCCGAAGAGGCCCAGGTTCTCGCGCACGGAGTAGTCGATGCGGTGCAGCGAGCCGTCATTCAACGCGATCCGCCCCGTGCAGAAGCGGCGCGGGATGAAATCGTCGCCCCAAGGCCGGAAGCCGATGGGCCGGATGCGATCATAGGCGACCGCCTGCAGCGGCCCCCAGAATTTGGCCTCACGCGAGTTGAACCAGGTTGTGATCTCGCTGAGGACGGCGGGGTCCTCACAGGCTGGCAGGTTGCCGTACATCGGAATGATCCGTGCCTCCGCCCGATCTGCCGGGTCGACATAACGACGGCTCGTAGCCTCGACGCTGATGGTCGCAGCAAGACAAGTCGCTGCGACGAGGGTGGTTTTCAGCAGGGCGCGGCGCATAGGGGCAAGCCTCGTGCAGGCTAGGTGAATCTGATGCCGCACGATGACGTTCGGACGGGGGAGGGTCAAGGTGATTGGCGCCAGTGAAGGGCAACCGGACCGCGACTGTGTCATTTTCGATCCGGCTGCGTAGAGCGCGTTGCTGCTCAGAAGGAGGCCTCCAGAATTGCGACATAATCGGCGGCAGCCGCCGCGCGCGGGTTGCTCGCCGTGGAGTGATCCTTGACCGCAGCTTCGGCTATGGTGGGGACGACGCTGCGCGGGACGCCCATTTGCGTGAGCGAGGCCGGCATGCCGAGGCGCTGGCCCAGGTCGGCGATCCAGTTGGCGAGGTCGGTGTCGGGAGCGAGATCGAGCGCGCGGCGAATCTCCACGTATTTCAGGCCGCATTCCGGCTCATTGAAGCGCAGCACTGCCGGCAGCAATACGGCGTTCAGCGTGCCGTGGTGAGGCGAAATGTCCTTGAGGCCACCAAGCGGATGGGAGAGCGCATGCACCGCGCCGAGGCCCTTCTGGAAGGTCAGGCCGCCCTGAAGGGCCGCCATCATCATTTCCTTGCGGGCTTCGCGATCGGAGCCATCGGTCACGGCCCGCTCGATATGTGCGACTGCGCGCTTCAGCCCGTCGAGTGCGATCGCCTCGGCGGGCGGGTTTTCGCGCGGGCTGAGATAGGTCTCGATGCAATGGGTGATCGCATCCATACCGGTTGCGGCGGTAAGCCAGGCAGGCAGGGCGAGCGTGAGTTCTGGGTCGCAGATCGCGAGCCTTGGAATCAGGTGTGGCGAGATGAAGCCGAGCTTGCGTCCATCCGTCAGGGTGATCAGCGCGGCGCGCCCGACTTCGCTGCCGGTGCCCGAGGTGGTCGGGATCGCGATCACCGGCGCGACCGCTGCGGTCACTTTCGGCATGCCGCCGAGGATCGCCGCATAGGTTTCGAGTGGTCCATCATGACCTGCGAGCAGCGCCACGCCCTTGGCCAGATCGATTGGCGAGCCGCCGCCAATGGCGACAAGCCCGTCGCATGCGTTCTCGCGATAGAGCGCCAGTGCCGCGAACACGGCCTCCTCTGTCGGGTTGCTCGGCGTGGCATCGAAGATCGGGGCGGCCTGCAAGGCCGGGGAATGCGTCTGAACCGTGCCGACCAGACCGACAGCGACGACGCCCTTGTCCGCAATGATCAGCGGCCTGTGCAGGCCGAGCGCGGTGAGATCGGCATCGATGCCGGCGACCTCGCCGAAGCCGAACCGGGTCGTGGTAAGATAGGTGATCAGGGCCATCGGCGTCCTCGCGGGGGCCTCGTCTCGTCTAGCGGCTCGGCCTGATTGAGATGAGCCTTTGGTGTGGCATGGCCACGGACAGGCGTCGACTGCCGCGCCCGAGCGGGGAGGGCGCGGTGAATGCATGAGAATGTCGGGGATCTGCTCGTTAGCGGGGGCTCGACGCGCCTCAGGGCGGGTCGAGCATTTCGGTGGTCTTTCCCGCCCGCCGCTCAAGCACGAGCAGGGCGAGGCCGGCAACGACGATGAGGCCTGAGCCGATCAGCATCGAGAGCGATGGCCAGTCGTGAAAGATGAACCAACCGAAGATCAGGGCCCAGACGATCAACGTATACTGGTAAGGAACGACCACGGAGGCCTCCGCCAGCTTGAGCGAGCGTGTGACGCAGAGATGCGCGGCCATGGCGACGATGCCCAGCAGGCCGAGCAGGCCGATATGGGCGAGGCTCGGCGTCGTCCAGCCGAAGGGCAGCAGGATCAGCCCCATGACAAAGGCGCCCAGCGTTTGCCAGGCGACGAGCGTCACATCCGGCGTGCCGCGCAATTGGCGGCCCATGATCATCATGGCCGCGAAGGAGACGCTGCCGACGAGCGCGATGATGGCCGGAAGGGTCAGGCTCTGGCCGGACGGATTCAGCGCGACGGCGACGCCGACGAAGCCGACGACGACCGCGAGCCAGCGCCCGGCATCGACACGCTCTCCGAGGAGCAGTGCAGCCAGGATCACCGCCCAGACTGGAGCGGCGAGCCAGAGTGTCATGGTGTCGGCCAAAGGCAGGTAGGATACCGCCCAATAGAATAGCGCGACTTCGCAGGAGCCGAGCGTCACGCGCAGTATCTGCAGCCAGGGGCGCTCCGGGCGCAATGTGCGACCAATGCCCTGCTTCACCACGAACGGGGCGATCACGATTAGCGCGGCGATGCTGCGCAGCAGCACCACCTGGCCGACCGTGTAGGTTGCGACCAGCCATTTCCCCAGCACGTCATTTACGGAGAACAGCAGGATGCCGAGCAGCATCATGGTGATGCCGGTCAAGGTGGCGTTTTGGGTGGGCATGGTGGTCTGCAGGGATACCTATCGTGTGGGCGCTTCCTGTCGCCTTTCGCGCTCTGCGAGGCAAGTGGCGCCACGCGCAGGGGTTGTGCGCGCAGGGCAGGGGATTTTAATTTAGTCGTTGACTTAATTAAGCAATGAATTAAATTCATGGCCATGGACCGCTTCATCGCTCTCGCCGACCCGACGCGCCGCCGCATCATCGAGATGCTCGGTGAAGGTGCCTTGGCGGCCGGTGAGATCACCGCGCGATTCAGTATCAGCGCGCCGGCGATCTCCCAGCATCTGAAGGTGTTGAAGGAGACTGGCCTCGTCAGGGTCGAAATCAGCGGCCAACGTCGCATCTACCGGCTCGATCCCGAGGGGCTCGATGCATTCGATCTCTGGGTGAAGAAGGTCCGCGGCTTCTGGGGCTCGCGACTCGACATACTGGGGCAGGAACTGGCGCAAGCCGATAGTCATGAGGGAGAGACGGATGAGTGATTACGGCACTGTTCTTGAAAGTGGCGCGGTGCGGTTCGAGCGGCTCCTGCCGGGGCCGGTCGAACGAGTCTGGGCCTATCTGACGGAGTCCGGCAAGCGCGGCACCTGGCTAGCTTCTGGTGATTTCGACCTGCGCGTCGGCGGCGAGACGAAGCTTCTGTTCAAGCATTCGGAGATCACCGACGAACCGCCGCCGGAGCGCTATCGCGAGGTGAATGACGAGGGATTTCTCGCGACCGGGACGATCTCCCGCTGCGAGCCGCCACATGCGCTTGCCTTCACCTGGGAGGGGGACGGCAATCCCCGCTCGGAGGTCACCTTCGAGCTCAGTCCGAGGGATGGCAAAGTGCTGCTCGTGCTGACCCATCGCAAGCTCGCCGACAAGGCTGCGATGACGAATGTCTCCGGCGGCTGGCATATGCATCTCGGCCTGCTCGAGGACCAGCTTGCAGGGCAGAAGCCGCGTGGCTTCTGGTCCCGGCAGGCGACGCTCGAGGGTGAGTACGCCGCACTCTTTGCGAGCCTGCCGGAGTAGGGCGGGGCCTCATGCCGTCCTGGTGCCGGGCACGGGCCGCTCCCGAGATGGCGCAGCCCGCGTCAGGAACGCGGGTGGCGCCCGATCCGCTCGGCGGGATATGCCGTCCGCAAGTTGTGAACTCGACCATGCCGTCGGATCGATGGGCTGCCGGTTGCCGCTATCTCGGGCGAGCGCGGCGCCCGCTGGCATGTTGCCGCCAAGCGC
This sequence comes from Hyphomicrobiales bacterium, assembly GCA_900470095.1. Classification (GTDB taxonomy): domain Bacteria; phylum Pseudomonadota; class Alphaproteobacteria; order Rhizobiales; family Beijerinckiaceae; genus Allobosea. The sequence continues at coordinate 45,505 of UBZM01000008.1, read as the reverse complement.
CTTGGCGGCCAGTCCACGTCCGAAGCGGTTTCTGAGGCCGGGTGAGCGGGCCGTGAGGACAGTCGCCGCAGGGTTCGGAAGCTCAGATGCCCTTGCCGACCTGCGGAGAACCGCTGCGCACGTTTCTCGCAACCATCGCGACGATCGTATCGAAGAGTTCGTCCTGAGCCTGCTGGGCCGTGATGTCTCCCGCCGCGGCGGCAGAGGACAGGGCCTCGGCTGAACCGAGCAGCGCCCAGAGGCCCGCTGGAGCAATCGTACCGGAGCCGGCGAAGGGCGCGAGCGCGGCTCTGCACTTCCCCATGAAGATCGCTTCGTAATCGCGCTTGAGCTTTGCGAGCTCGGGCGCGCCGGCAAGTGCCGCGATCACGCCAGGGATCTCACGGCCCTGGAGGAGTACGCAGTCGACATAGGATGACGCGATGACCGCTGCCCTGCCTGCCAGGGTCGGCTCGCTCGCGTCGAGCGCGGCATCCATGAGTGCCGTCTGGCGCGCGTCGAACTCCTGGTAAAGCGCTGCCAGCAGCCCGCTGCGTGTGCCGAAATGGTCGTAGACGACCGGTTTTGTCACGCCGGACCGCTCGGCCAGCCGCCCGAGCGTCAATGCCTCCGTTCCCTCTTCCCGGACCAGCCGCCACGCGACATCCAGAAGCTGGCGATGGCGGTCTTCCCGCGCCAGGCGGCGACGCGGCGGCAGAGTTGGTGGGTGATCAGTAGGTTCGGCGCTTGACATATTTATATACCAAAAGTAACTTACTAAAAGTATATATCACTTGAGTTTCCGCCGCAATCGATCAACCGGTGTTCTTGAAATGCACGCGCTCATTGTCGTCGCCCATCCTGATCGCACGTCGCTCAGCCATGCCGTTGCGGCCCATGTCGGAGAAGGGGCTTCCCTGTCCGGGCCAGGCAATTCCTTCGAAATCGCGGATCTCGCGGCCGAAGGGTTCGATCCCCGCTTCACCGAGGCCGATCTCGCCGTTCATCGTCGCGAGGTGTCACCGCCGGCCGACATTGCCGCCGAGCAGGTGCGGATCGATCGCGCCGATGCCCTTGTCCTGGTCTATCCCGTCTATTGGTGGTCGATGCCAGGGCTTCTCAAGGGCTGGATCGATCGCGTCTTCGCCAATGGTTGGGCCTATGACGAAGGCCCGGATACACCGATGGTCAAGAAGCTCGGCCATCTCCCGGTCCATCTTGTCGCCATCGGCGGCGCCAGCCTGCGAACCTATGCGCGACACGGCTATTTCGGTGCAATGAAGACGCAGATCGACCACGGAATCTTCGACTATTGCGGCGCCCCTGTCGTGACGTCTGAGCTCCTGCTCGGTTCCGGGAGGGATGATCCGGCTGCGCCTCTGGAGACGGCGCGCGCCATCGGCCGCGATCTCTTCAAGGCGTTCCGGCCTTCCGCGGCGCAGGCCGCCGCCTGACGACGATTTCCGTCGTGCAACAGTCGCTTTCCCGAGGCGAAATCCAGCGAATGGGGTTCGGCGCGTGACTACAAGCTCGCGGCGGCCCGTGCGGCTTGGTCGTACTGGCCTGAGAGCGAGCGCATGGTCGCCGCGATTTCCGAGAGGCGTGCGGGATCCATGCCGAGCGCCAGCACCGACTTGACCAGGAGCTGCTCGCGGATCTGGGCGTAGCGTCGGCAGGCATCCTCCCCCGCCGGAGTGATCGCCACGGTCTTTTCCTTGCCCTTGCGCCCGCTCTTGATCAGCTTCAGCCGTTCGAGCTTCTTGAGCGCGTAGTTCACCACATAGGTATCCTCGATATTGAGGACGAGGCAGATATCGGCGAGCCGCTTCGGCTTGCCGCGGTGGTTGACGTTGTGCAGCACGAGCACGTCCACCGGCGTGAGATCCGGAATGCCGGCCGAGGTCATGGCGCGGAGCATCCAGCGCTGGAAGGCGTGCACCGTCATACTCAGGGCGAACTCGAACTCGGAGAGCGCCGGCATCGCTCCTGAGGCCAGGTGGCCCGAGGAGACGATCGGGCCGAGCAGCGTATCAGCCAGCTCAGCCGGTGGTTTCGGAGGCAGGGGAGCTGATGTGGACATCGTCTGTGGCATTCTCGTACAAGGCAGCCATGGCGGCGCCGGACGTGCGAACGGCCGCGCGAAGCGGCCGTTCGTGAGGGATCGTACCAGTCAGGCTTACATCTTCTTGTAAGCGTCGATCACGGCCTGGCCATCGGCGCCGGCCTTCTTCAGCCAGTCGGCGGTCAGGGTTTCGCCGGCCTTCTTGAAGCCCGCGGCAAGTTCCGTGCTCGGCGCCTGCACCTTCATGCCCTTGGATTTGAGCTGCTCGAGGTACCAGCCGGTCTTGGCCTCCCAGGCCTTCCAGCCGCGTTCCTCGGCTGCGGCAGACGCCTTGAGCAGCGCGTCTTGCGTCGACTTGTCCAAGGCGTCGAAGGCCGCCTTGTTGACGAAGGTCGCATCCTTCGGGATCCAGGCCTGCACATCATAGAAATGCGTCAGCGATTCCCAGACCTTGGAGTCGAAACCCGTACCGCCTGACGACATGAAGGAGTTGACCACGCCGGTGGCGAGTGCCTGGGGCAGTTCCGCGGCCTGGATCGTCACCGACTGCATGCCGAGCATTTCGCCAAGCCGCGCCGTACCGACATTGTAGGAGCGCCATTTCAGCCCCTTCATGTCGTCGGTCGAGTTCAGGTCCTTCTTGGCGTAGACGCCCTGCGGTGCCCACGGCACCATGAAGAGCAGCTTGATGCCCTGGCTCGCGAGCTTCTTCTCGATCGCCGGCTTCGAAGCCGCATAGAGCTTTTTCGACTCCGGGAAGCTGGTCGCCAGAAACGGCACGACGTCGACGCCGAAGATCGGATCCTCGTTTTCGTGGATCGACATCAGCACTTCGCCCATCTGGGCCTGGCCGGTCTGGACGGCGCGCTTGATCTCGGGTGCCTTGAACAGAGCGGCATTGGCATGAACCGTGATCGTCAGCTTGCCGCCAGTCGCCGCCTCGACATCCTTGGCAAAGGCGACGAGGTTTTCGGTGTGCGGGTTGTCCGTCGGGTAGGCGTTCGGAAGGTTCCATTTGGTCTGTGCCGAGACCGCCGTCGCGCCGAGCGCCAGAGCGCCGGCCGCGACGCCGGCTCCAAGAAAGCCCTTAATGAAGTCGCTGCGATTCATGATGGTGTCTCCGTTCCCTTGTTGTTGACGCTGCATCATCCCGGAAAGGCCAGTTGCGGCAGGATCATCACGATTTGCGGGAAGATCGTAATGATCGCGACCGCTGCGACCAGTAGAAAAAAGAAGGGTAGGGCGGCGAGCGCCACCGTATTGGAATCCTTGCCCGACATGGTCTGGAGCACGAAGAGGTTGAATCCGACCGGAGGCGAGACCTCGGCCATCTCGACAATGAGCACGAGGAAGATGCCGAACCAGACCAGGTCGAAACCAGCCTGCTTGATCATCGGAATGACGATGGCCGTCGTCAGGACGATCATCGAGATGCCGTCGAGCGCCGCGCCGAGCACGATGTACATCACCGTCAATGCCGCGATCAGCGCGTAGGGCGAGAGATGCAGGCTGTCGACCCACTCCGCCAAGGCGGCCGGAATGCCGGTATAGGCCATCGAGGTCGACATGAAGGAGGCGCCGGCCAGGATCAGCATGATCATGCAGGTGATGCGGGTGGTGCCCATCACGCTGGCCCAGAAGGCTTCACGGGTCAGAGATCCCGACCACCAGGCGACGCCGAAGGAGCCGAGAACGCCCCAGGCCGCACATTCGGTCGCCGTCGCCCAGCCCATCAGCAGCGAGACGAAGACGAGCGCGATCAGCAGCATGCAGGGGATGAGATTGGCCGATTCCCGCAGCTTCTGGCGCAGTGGCATGCTCGGCTCCGGCGGCGGCGCCTTGTCCGGGTTCAGCATGTGCCAGACGATGATGTAGCCGGAGTAGAGCGCCATCACGAGCAGGCCCGGCAGGAAGCCGGCGAGGAAGACCTGGATGATCGAGACATTGGCCGCGACGGCATAGACCACCATGGTGATCGAAGGCGGGATCAGGATACCCAGCGTGCCGGCGCCGGCGAGCGAGCCGAGGCTGACCGTCTCGTCATAGCCGCGCTTCTTCAGCTCCGGCAGGGCGATCTTGGCGACAGTGGCGCAGGTCGCCGCCGAGGAGCCTGAGACCGAGCCGAAGATGCCGCAGGCCAGTACGTTGACATGCATCAGCCGGCCGGGAAGCCAGTTGAGCCACGGTGCGAGGCCGCGGAACATCTCTTCCGAGAGTTTCGTGCGGTAGAGGATTTCGCCCATCCAGATGAAGAGCGGCAAGGCGGCGAGCGTCCAGGAGGCGCTGTTGCCCCAGATCGTCGTCGCGAGCACCGAGCCGGCGGGGATGCCGCCGCCGACGAATTGCATCGCGACCCAGCCGCAGGCCATCAGAGAGATGGCGATCCAGACACCGCCGGCGAGGAAGACGGCCAGCAGGACGAGCAGCAACGCGGAAATCTCGATCATCGCCATGGCGTCAGACCCCGCTCTGCATGGCGCGCTCGACAACTTCGTCGTCGCTTTGCGGGGGCGGCTTCTCGTAGCGGGGCTCGTTGCCGCGCAGGACGACATGAACGAACTCGTCGGCGAAGGCGATGAAGAGGATCACCAATCCGCCGGAGAAGCCGAGTTGCGGAATCCAGAGCGGCATCGGCACGACGCCGCCGGCGACGTCGTTGAATTCATAGGATTGCCAGGTCATCACCACGGCGTGCCAGGCAAAGAATCCGGTGAAGCCGAGGCCAAGCACGAGCGAGAAGACCTCGAAGGCCCAGCGCGTGCGGCCCTTGAAACGATCGATCAGCAAGCCGACCCGGATCATCTCGCCGGATTTGAAGGTATGGGCAAGGCCGAGAAAGGCCAGCGCCGCCATGCTCCAGGACGCGAAATCATCACCGGCGGGGATGTTGAAGCCGATTTCGCGCCCGATGGAGAGCCCCATCATCAGGACAAAGATAACGACCAGAAAGAAGCCCGCCGCGTAACCTGCAAAGAGATAAAGCTTGTCGAGGATCGTGCGGATCATCGGCCGCTCCGCCGCGCGCGGCCGGATGGCGGCTTTGTCATGCGGAGCTGTCGGCGCATGCCGAGCCCGATTGCCAGGGTCGATCCTGTCATCGCATCCTCCCTCGACCGGCCCGGCCCCTCAGCCATGTTCCGGTCACAATTGCGATCGTAGCCGCCGAATTCGCCTTGTCAATATTTCATCGACGATTTATCGATGAATTGTTGAAACGAATTCACGTCACGCTGGGGAGAGTGTCATGACGGCGAGCCATTGGGATTTCTGGATCGACCGCGGCGGCACCTTCACCGACGTGATCGGCCGCGATCCGGCAGGCAAGCTTCACGCCAGGAAGCTGCTCTCGGAGAACCCGGGCGCCTATCGCGATGCAGCCGTCCAGGGCATTCGCGACCATCTCGGCCTCAAGGCCGGCGAGGTCATCCCTGCCGGACGCATCGGCGAGGTGCGCATGGGCACTACGGTTGCGACGAACGCCCTGCTCGAGCGCAAGGGGGACCGCACCCTGCTCGTCACGACGAAGGGCTTCCGCGATGCGCTACGCATCGGCTATCAGGCGCGGCCCGATATCTTCGCCAAGGAGATCATCAAGCCCGAGCAGCTCTACGAGGCTGTGGTCGAGATCTCGGAACGCGTGCTGGCCGATGGCGTGGTCGAGCAGGCTCCGGACGAGGCCGCGATCCGCACGGCCTTGCAGGCACAGTACGATGCCGGTTTCCGCGCCGTGGCAATCGCCTTCATGCACGCCTATCGCCATCCTCAGCATGAGCAGATTGCGGCGCGCATCGCCCGGGAGATCGGATTTCCCCAGGTGTCGGTCAGCCACGAGGTTTCGCCGCTGATCAAGCTCGTCGGGCGTGGCGATACGGCTGTGGTCGATGCCTATCTCTCGCCGATCCTCGGGCGCTATGTCGCGCAGGTTTCCGAAGAACTCGACATCGGACGCACCGGCGCACGGCTGATGTTCATGATGTCGTCCGGCGGCCTCACAGCGGCCGAGCTGTTCCAGGGCAAGGATGCGATCCTGTCCGGCCCCGCTGGGGGGGTCGTCGGCCTGGCCGAGACCGGGCGTTCGGCCGGGTTCGACAAGGTGATCGGCTTCGACATGGGTGGCACTTCCACTGATGTCGCGCATTTCGACGGCGAGTACGAGCGCGCTTTCGAGACCGAGGTCGCCGGTGTGCGGATGCGCGCGCCGATGATGCTGATCCATACGGTTGCGGCCGGTGGCGGGTCGATCCTGCATTTCGACGGTGCGCGTTTTCGCGTCGGCCCGGATTCGGCCGGCGCCAATCCGGGGCCGGCCGCCTATCGGCGCGGCGGCCCGCTCGCGGTCACCGACGCGAACGTCATGGTCGGCAAGCTGATTCCGGCCTATTTCCCGGCGATTTTTGGCGAGCAGCATGATCAGCCGCTCGATGTGGAGGCGGTCCGCGCCAAGTTCTCGACGCTTGCGGCCGAGGTCGGCGATGGCCGCAGCGCTGAAGAGGTGGCCGATGGCTTCATCCAGATTGCTGTCGCCAACATGGCCGAGGCGATCAAGAAGATCTCGGTGCAGCGCGGCTATGACATCACCCGCTATGCCTTGAACTCCTTCGGCGGTGCGGGCGGACAGCATGCTTGCCTCGTCGCCGATGCGCTCGGCATCAAGACCGTACTGCTGCACCCGTTCTCCGGCCTGCTTTCGGCCTATGGCATGGGGCTCGCCGAAATCCGCTCGACGCGGACGGCCGCGCTCGATGTGCCGCTCGATGCCGAGGTCAAGGCTGCGATGGCGGAGGTGGCCGAACGGCTGGGCGCCGAGACGCGTTCCGAACTGATCGGGCAAGGCGTGCCGGATGGCGAGATCGCCATCCATATCCGTGCCCATATCCGCTACGCCGGCACCGATACGGCGATCGCGATTGCGTCCGGCAGCCGGACGGAAATGCAGGAAGCCTTCCAGGTCGCGCACAAGGCGCGCTTCGGCTTCATGGACGAGACCAAGGCGCTGGTCGTCGAGGCGGTCGAGGTCGAAGCCGTTGGCGGGGGCGCCAGGTTCGAGGAGGCGGCGGCTGGGGAGCAGGTCGGTGAACCGGCGGTTGCCGAACGCACGCGCCTGTTCTCGAAGGGGCAGTGGCACGAGGCGGCGATTGTGCGGCGCGAGGCGATGGCTCCGGGGCAGAGCGTCGCGGGACCTGCCATCATCATCGAACCGAACCAGACAGTCGTCGTCGAGGATGGCTGGACTGCGAAGCTGACGGCCAAGGACCATCTCGTCCTGCATCGCAGCAAGGCGCTGGTGCAGAATGCCGCGATCGGCACCAGGGCCGATCCCGTCATGCTCGAGATCTTCAACAACCTGTTCATGTCGATCGCCGAGCAGATGGGCGTGACGCTGCAGAACACCGCCTATTCCGTCAACATCAAGGAGCGGCTCGACTTCTCCTGCGCCGTGTTCGACTCGACTGCGAGCCTCGTCGCCAATGCACCGCATATGCCGGTGCATCTCGGCTCGATGGACAAGTCGGTCGAGACGGTGATCCGGAACAACCCCGTCATCCGGCCCGGCGACGTCTACTGCCTCAATGCCCCCTATAATGGCGGCACGCATCTGCCCGACATCACGGTCTGCACCCCGGTCTTCGATGCCGAGGACAGGAACATCCTGTTCTGGGTGGCGAGCCGCGGCCACCATGCCGATGTCGGTGGCGTGGCGCCCGGCTCGATGTCGCCGCTGGCGACGCATATCGAGGAAGAGGGCGTCTATATCGACAATTTCAAGATCGTCGATCAGGGCCGCTTCTGCGAGGAGGAGCTGGTCAAGCTGCTGACCGGCGCGCGCTATCCCGTCCGCAACGTCGTGCAGAACGTCAACGACCTCAAGGCGCAGATCGCTGCGAATGAGAAGGGCGTGGCTGAGCTGAAGAAGATGATCCGCTCCTTCGGCCTCGACGTGGTCCAGGCCTATATGGGCCATGTCCAGGACAATGCGGCCGAGAGCGTCGCACGGCTGCTCGCCAAACTGCATGATTGCGAGTTCACCTATCCGATGGATCAGGGCTGCGCGATCAAGGTGAAGATCACGATCGATCGTTCGCGGCGCGAGGCGACGGTCGATTTCACCGGCACCTCGCCGCAGCGCGAGGACAATTTCAACGCGCCTGCGCCGGTGACCCGTGCGGCGGTGCTCTATGTCTTCCGCGTCATGGTCGATGACGCGATTCCCATGAATGCGGGCTGCCTGCGGCCGATCAGGATCGTCGTGCCGGAAGGCTCGATGCTGGCGCCGCATTACCCAGCCGCTGTCGTTGCCGGCAATGTCGAGGTCAGCCAAGCCGTCACCAATACCCTGTTCGGTGCGCTCGAGGCGATGTCGGCCTCGCAAGGGACAATGAACAACCTGACCTTCGGCAACGATCAGTATCAGTATTACGAGACGATCTGCTCCGGCTCGCCAGCAGGCCCGGGTTTCAACGGCACCTCCGGCGTGCATGTCCACATGACCAATTCGCGCCTGACCGATCCGGAGATCCTCGAGACGCGTTTTCCCGTCGTGCTCGAGGATTTCCACATTCGCCCCGGCTCCGGCGGCAAGGGTGAATGGAATGCCGGCGACGGCACCAGCCGCACCATCCGCTTCCGCGAGCGGATGGACTGCGCCATCCTCGCCTCGCATCGCCGTGTGCGTCCCTTCGGCGTCAAGGGGGGCGAGGCCGGGCAGCTCGGCAAGACGATCGTCCGCCGGCTTTCCGGCATCGTCGAGGAACTGAAGCCGAGCGACCAGACGCTGCTTGAGGCGGGCGAGGCAGTAACCGTGATCACGCCGACGGCGGGAGGCTATGGAAAAGCGAAGGGCTGAGGCTTAGGTCCTGTCTCCACACGGGAGATGGATATGCCTCAGACCTGGATGATCACCGGCGCCAATCGCGGCATCGGCCTTGCGCTTGCGACCGCCCTGGTGGCGCGTGGCGACCATGTCATCGCCGCCGCGCGCGATCCGGCAAGCCCCGGCCTTGCGGCGCTGGTCGCCAAGCATGGCGGGCTCGTCACGCCGATCACCCTCGATGTGACGTCGGATGCGAGCGTCGCCGCTGCCAAGGCTGCCCTCGCCGACCGACCGATCGACGTCCTGGTCAACAATGCCGGCGTCTACGGCCCGCGCGACAAGCAGGGCGCGCTGGACATGGATTTCGAGGCCTGGCGCGACGTGTTCGAGGTCAATGTCTATGCGCCGCTGCGCGTGGCGCAGGCATTCCTGCCCAATGTCGAGGCCTCGCAAGGGCGCAAGATCGCGACGATCAGCAGCCGCATGGGCTCGATCGCCGGCAATCCCTCGGGCGCGCTCGCTTATCGCTCGTCGAAATCGGCCGTGAACATGGCCATGGTCGTGTTCGGCAACGCTGTGCGCGAGCGCGGCGTCAGCATCCTGCTGTTCCATCCGGGCTGGGTGCAGACCGACATGGGCGGTGGCGGAGCCGACATCCCACCAACGGAAAGCGCCGCCGGCCTGATCGGCACGATCGACCGGTCCGGCATCTCCGACACCAACAGCTTCCGGACCTGGAAGGGCGAAGCGATCGCCTGGTGAGGCTTGAGGTGGCGGATCAACTGGCGCGCGACGAGGCGAGCCAGAGTCCGCCGCCGATCAGGAAGCCGCCGCTGACGCGCGAGAGCAGGCGCACGCGCTTCTGCGACAGAAACCGTCCCGCCCGCCCGGACAGCAGCGCATAGCCGCTGTCGCTGAGCGCGGCGAAGAGCATCGCGGTCAGCCCCATGATCGCGATCTGCGTGACGTGATCGCGGGCGGGGTCGAGAAATTGCGGGAAGAAGGCGCCGAAGAAGAGCAGTGTCTTCGGATTGCTGAGCGCGACCAGGACGCCTTGTAGGAAGAAGCCGCCGCGTGGCGCACGGGCTTGTACGGTGCCGTCCTCGGCGCCGCCGGCCCGGAGCATCTTCCAGCCGAGCCAGATCAGATAGGCGGCACCGGCGAGCCGCACCCAGTCGAACCAATGGCCCATCGCCGCGATGACCGAGCTCAGGCCGATGCCGACGATCGCGATCATGATCGCGAGGCCGAGCTGGGTTCCTGCCGCATTCAGGAGCCCGGCGCGGGTACCATGCTTCAGGCTGTTGGCTATGATCAGCGTTACGGTCGGGCCCGGCACGATGACGATGACGAAGCAGGCAACGAGATAAGCGGCGAAGAGCTCGAAGGACATGGCGGCAGTCTCCCTCTCGATTATGGAGTCATCTCAGCCAGCCGCCAATGAGTCGAGACCCTTTGTGCTGCCGGCGAAAGGAACAGGGAGAATGTTGGCCTCTGCCTTCAAAGTTCTGCCGTTGGCGGTCGAGCGTTGGCGGGATCTCGAGGATCTCTTTGGCCCGAAGGGGGCTTGCTATGGCTGCTGGTGCAACCATTTCCGCATGCCCCAGAAGCAGCGCCTGCCACTCTTGGGCGAGGGGGCACGGCAGTTGTTCGAGGAGCGGGTTCGCAAGGGGCCGCCCCCTGGTGTCCTGGCCTATGAACACGAGACCTGTGTCGGCTGGCTCCAGGTCGGCCCTCGGCGCGACATTCCAGAATGGAACAATCCACGCCGCGCCTCGACGCCGCTTCCGGATGCGCCGGCCGAGGATGAGCGGGTCTGGGCGGCATCCTGCTTCTTCGTCCGCAGGTCGTGGCGGGGCAAGGGCGTCACCGCGGCCCTGCTCGATGGTGCGATCGTGTTCGCCCGCGAGAGCGGCGCCCGCCTGCTCGAGGCTGCCGCCATGGACCATGAATTCAAGCGCAGTAGCGAAGGCCTTTACGTCGGCCCCGAGCGGGTCTTCCTGCGGGCCGGTTTCGTCGAGGTCGCTCGGCAGAAGGAGGGCCGCCCGCTAATGCGGTTCGCGCTTTGAGCAATTTCACGCTTCGTCGAGAATGAAATCTCGGATCGTCGCGAAAGCGGCCTCCGGATTGTCGCCGACAATGCCGTGGCCGCAACCAGCGAAGCGCTTGAAACGAACCCATTCGGGCGGAAGGCTCGCTGCAATCGTCTCGCTGAAGGCAATCGGCGTGATCGGATCTTCCTCGCCTCCCATGACGAGGACGGGGCAATTCACAGTTCCCAGCGCGGCGCGAAAATCGAAGCGACCCTGTTCGTTGTGCGGGCCATTGAACCAGACGCCTGTCTCGTTGCGCGAGATGAGCCTTTGTACCCAATCGTTCGATCCGGTGTGCGGTTGCGCTGCGTAGAGCGGAAAGCAAATCTCAGTATAGGGCGCACGCGTCTCAGGCGCTGGCGCCGACCAGTAGTTCCGGGCGGCCTGACTGGCTCTTGGACCACCGACCCGTTCGAAGGCTGCGTAGACCGCCGGGAAATCGAACTTGGCGGCCGTGGAAATCAGGATCAGCTTGGCGGCATGCCCGGGATGGCGCGTCGCATAGGCCTGCGCGACGAAGCCTCCGAAAGACGTGCCGAGGATGATCGGTCTTTCGATGCCGAGCGTGTCGCAGAGGACCTTCAAGTCATCGGCCCACTGGTCCAATGTCCAGCTCTCACGTGGGCCGTCTTCGCTGCGGCCGCAGCCGCGGTGATCGTAATAAACGATCTGGGCGATATCGCTTAAGCCGGAGAAACCGGGTTTGTAGATGCTGTGATCGGCGCCTGGACCGCCATGAAGCAGGATCAGCGTTGGCTTTTCCCGCATGGCCGGGCCATCGGGCGTGAGCCCCGCACCTTCGATGTCGACATAGAGGCGCACTCCGTTGACAGTGACACGCATCGGTTCGATTCCCCCCACCGCATCGAGGCCTTGAATTGTAAGGGGCCGATGATCGAACTCAATTGTTTCCGACCTCATGTTGGGAGTTTCCCATGATCCGGATCACGCTTGCCGGTTGCACCGGCTGGGTCGGCAAGGCGCTTGTCGCCGCAATCGAGGCCGCGTCTGACCTCGAGCTGGTGGCGGGCGTCTCGCGCAAGGCAGCAGGCAGCGATCTCGGCGAGGCGGCCGGGCAGCCAGCCAATGGCAAGCCGATCTTTGCAACCGTGAGGGAGGCGCTCGCCGTGCCGTCGGATGTCCTGATCGACTATACCAAGCCCGACAGCGTGAAAGGCAATGTACTGGCAGCCGTCGCGGCGGGGCGCCATGTCGTCGTTGGCGCATCGGGCATGACCGGCGAGGATTATGCGGAGATCGAGGCCGCTGCGCTCAAGGCTGGCGTCGGCGTGCTTGCCGCGGGCAATTTCTCGATCACCGCGACGCTGCTGCGCCGCTTTGCCCGCGAAGCGGTGAAATATGTGCCGGATGTCGAGATCATCGACTACGCCTCCGCGTCGAAGCCGGATACGCCGTCCGGAACCGGGCGCGAGCTCGCCGAGACGCTCAGTGTCGAGCGTATGGCCGGAACCTCGAAGCCGGTTGTGGAGCTTGGCGGCGCCCGCGAGACGCGCGGCGCGGCAATAGGTGCGCCGCATGCGGTGCAGGTCCATTCGCTGCGGATGCCGGGCTTCGTCCTGTCCTGCGAGGCGGTCTTCGGCCTCCCCGACGAGCGGCTGGTGATCCGGCATGATGCCGGCACCTCTGCTGCGCCTTATGTCGGCGGCACCTTGCTGGCGGCGCGGCGGGTTGCGGACCAGGTCGGGCTTCGCCGTGGCCTGGACAGCCTGATGGCCTGATCAACCGGCGCTGCCGTTGTTTTTCGCAATCGAAGCAGCTTCGGCTGTCCGATCAATATCCGGCTAACTTGTTGATTTTTATTGTGTTCCCCCTGTCTTGTTAACCTAGCGTTCGTTCGCATCTGCGAAGGGAAGGGCGCGCTACGACGAGGGGGAACGCGATGCGGCAATTGGGGCTGACGGCGAAGATCACCATGCTGTTTGCGCTCATGGGGATTGCCGCTGGCCTCGGGCTGTTCAGCGCGGTTCGGGGCTTTGACGCGGTCCGCGAAATCGATCGCGACGCCTTCTCGAGCATGGCCTTGGTCAATCGCGCAGCGCTGCTCTCGAACCGCGTGGCGCAGGCCTCGCTACTCAGCCGTTTCGATGACGCAGCGACGCCGCGTGCGATCGAGACCGCGCTCGATTCTCTTGATGGAGCTGTGGAACTGGTCGATGCGGCGCGGGCCAGTCTGATCTCTTCGTTGCCGCGCGAGCTGCGCGACGCCAATCCGACCTTGGATGCCCGGATCAGGACGTTCATTTCGTTCCAGCGCGACATCGTCATGATGGGGCGTGAGGTCTCGGCAAAGGCTGCACTCATCGAGGCCTCGGCCGAGGCGGTGCGCGAGAATGTCCGCCAGATCATTCTCGTCACGTCGAAGCTTGCCGACGGCCTGGACCGGCGCGCACAGCTCAGTGCAGCTGAGGCTGCGGGACTAGCCCACGCGCTGCGCCTGCGGGTGATCGCGACGGCGGTTGGCCTGCCGCTCGCCTGTGCGCTGCTGGCGATGTATCTGCTGCGGACCCAGCTCACCCGCCCCCTGCGCGATCTGATGGCCACAATCGCCACTGCGACGGCGACGTCTGCCGTCATCACGGTGCCGCATGTCCGGCGCCGCGACGAGATTGGCCAGCTTGCCCGCACGGTGCGGGCGCTGAGCGAAGTGCGGGCAACCCTGGTCACGCGCGATGCCGAGGCCGACCGGGCGCTGTTCCACCAGAACCAGCGAACTGACGAGCTCGGCCGCATCGCTGAGGAATTCGAACACCGGATCGGCGCCCTGCTCCACGACATCGCCGGGCTGAGCGAAGCTCTGCGCACGGCACAGCAGGATTCTGCGGTGCGGGCGCAGCAGGTCTCGCAGAGCACGGGCACTGCCGCTTCCGCCGTCGACGGGGCGGGCTTTGAGGCGCGGCGCATTACCGAGGCGGCTCTGCGCCTCGAGCAGGTGATCGGCCAGATCAATGCGGAAGTGCACCGTGTCTCACAAACGGCGACGGTGGCGACGCAGGATGCCGCTGGCACCTCCGGCCTTGTCCTGCGTCTGACCGAGAATGCGGGGCAAATCCGCGATGTCGTCGACATCATCGAGACGATCGCTCGGCAAACCAATCTGCTTGCGTTGAACGCAACGATCGAGGCGGCGCGCGCGGGCGTGCATGGCCGGGGTTTTGCCGTCGTCGCGAGCGAGGTCAAGGCGCTGGCGGGCCAGACGGCCGACGCGACCGCGCAGATCGTGCGGCGCATTGCAGCGGTCAACGCGGCGCTGTCGCAGGCGGCGCAGGCGGTTTCGGGCATCGTCGCCAGTGTCGGTGCCGTTGAACAGGCCAGCACCGAGATTTCGACCATGGTCGCCTCGCATTCCGAGCTGATGGGCTCGCTGGGGGACACGGTCGCGCGTATTTCGGGTGTGACGGAAACGGCTGCGGGCGCAATGGCGGAGATCGCCGAGGCGAATGCTCAGACTGTCGAGCAGGCGGGCAGGGGCGCGTTCGGGGCCCGCGACCTCGACGAGCGCATCGCTGCGCTGCAGGGCGAGGCGGAAGAATTCGTCAGGCGCCTGCGCGCCGCCTGATCCCGTTCTGTTCTTGTACTTGCATTGCGCGAGCGACTCGCGCCTTTGTGCGGCATGGTCGCATATCGGATTCCGCCGCGATGAGCTGGTCGCCGCAACAGGATGCCGCGCTGAGCGCGGTCGCACGCTGGCTTCAGGCTGGCGAGCCTCAGGTTTTTCGGCTGTTCGGCTATGCCGGCACAGGCAAGACGACGCTCGCGCGCCATATTGCCGAGGGTGTCGATGGCACGGTCGTCTTCGCCGCCTTCACCGGCAAGGCGGCACTGGTGCTGCGCAACAAGGGCTGCGATGGCGCCCAGACCATCCACTCATTGATCTACCGCTCGCGTGGCGTCGATGAGGAAAGCCCGACCTTCGTGCTCAACCGCGAGAGCAACGCGGCCAAGGCCGGGCTGATCATTATCGACGAGTGCTCGATGGTCGACGAGGAGCTGGGCAAGGATCTGCTCTCCTTCGGCACGCCGGTCCTCGTTCTCGGCGACCCGGCGCAGTTGCCCCCCGTCAAGGGCGGCGGGTACTTCACCGAGACCGAGCCGGACGTGATGCTGACCGAGGTCCATCGCCAGGCTGCGGACAATCCCATCGTCAGGATGTCGATGATCGTCCGCGAAGGAGGGCGCCTCGATGTCGGCGACTATGGCGAGAGCCGGGTCATTCGCCGCGATGCGGTCAATTCCGAGCTGGTGCTGGGCGCCGATCAGGTCCTGGTCGGCATGAACAAGACGCGCCGGCTCTACAATGCCCGCATCCGGCAGCTCATGGGGCGGGATTCCACCGTGCCGGTCGCGGGCGAGAAGCTCGTCTGCCTGCGCAACGACAAGAGCAAGGGCCTGCTCAATGGCGGCTCCTGGATCGTGCAGGAACTCAAGACCTCGAAGAAGGGCCTGATCACGATGCGGGTCACGCCGGAGGACGATACCGGAGGAAAGCCGGTCAAGGTCTCCGTGATGCCCAATTTCTTCGACGGCACCGAGGAGGAGGTGCCGTGGGAGCTGCGCAAGCACACCGATGAATTCACCTTCGGCTATGCCCTGACGGTCCACAAGGCGCAGGGCTCGCAATGGGATGACATCGTCCTCTTCGACGAGGCCTTTGCCTTTCGCGAGCACCGGGCGCGCTGGCTCTATACCGGGCTGACGCGTGCGGCCGAGACGATCACGGTGGTGGTGTAGCGGCAGAGCCCGTGGGGTTCACAGGGCCTGCGCCGTGGTCCCCTTGGCAATGATGGGGCCGGTCGGCCTCCCTGTCGGCGAGCCTGTCGCGGGTTCCAGGGTGATCTCGAAGAGCTGATCCTTGCCAAGCGGCAGCTGGTCCAGCCTGAGATGGGTCGAGCGGGCACGCTCGATCAGTCCCACCGAGCGCGGGCCCACCGCGCGGTCCCACAATGTCCAGATTTCGAGGGCCTTGCCTTCGGGAACATGGATCGCCTGCAGCGGCACCATCTCGACCCTGCCGTCGGCGAAGGTGTTGACGACTGCTGCAGCGACGCTGGCCTCGGTCATCAGCACTGCGACCATCACGGGCTGGCGCCTGGCCCGATCGAGGGCGTTGAGGAGACCTGCAGCCAGAACGATTGTCGCCAGCGCTCCGGCGACTGCTGCGCCGCGCCAGAGGAAGAGGCTGTTCCACCAATCGGACAGGCGGCTGGCTGCTGGCGCCGCGGGGCGCGACGCCCGAGCCGGTGCTACGCTGCTCATGCTTGTGGGAGCCGCCTGCTGCGCGACCGTCGCCAGCTCGGTCTCGATCCGGCTCCATAGCGCCGCTGGCGGCTCGATGGGCGCGGCGGTGGCATCGATGGCCGCGAAGTGAACGCGCCAGCGCTCGACCGCTGCAGCCAGATCGGGGTCGGCCTCGAGCTGCTGGTCGAAGGCCGTGAGGTCGGCCCCCTCGATCAGGCCGAGCGCATATTCGCCCGCCAGCGCGGTGCGCTCCTCCGGGCCGAGAGATCTGGTGGAGGAGGGGCTCATCCGAGGCACTCCTTGAGCGAGATCAGGGAGCGGCGAATCCAGGATTTGACGGTGCCGATCGGCATTTTGAGGCGCCCCGCGATCTCGCCATGGGTCAACCCCTGGACGAAGGCAAGCAGCACGATGCCGCGCCGCTGCGGCGGCAGCGTCTCCAGGCAGGCGCGGAGTGCCTTGGCGTCGGACAGTTTCGACATCACCGTCTCAGGATCGTCCTCTTCGCTCGCGGTTTCCTCGGCGACCGGCATATCGGTGGTTTCCGTGCGCTTCTCATCCCGCAGGATCGAGAGCGAGCGGTTGCGCAGGATCGCGTAGATCCAGGTCAGGCCGGCACCGCGCTGCGGATCGAACCGCGTCGCATGTCGCCAGATCAGGACGAAGGCATCCTGCACTGCCTCCTCGGCCAGCGCGCGCCGCTTGAGCAGACGCTGGGCCACCCCGATCATACGCGCGGCCTCGGCGTCGTAGATGCGCTTGAGCGCAAGTTTATCTCCGGAGGCACAGTCGCGCAGCGCGGTTTCGATGTCCGTAGCCTTTGGCGGCACTACGGTGTTCATCGCCATCCCTGTCTCCTCCTCGGCGCAGTGCCCGAGGCGTGCGCGAATAGATGAATACGCGGCTCAGCCAGCTTCGGATGCGTCTCAGTTTTTTGTTTTTTCCGTCGCATCCGCCCCTGTGCCGCAAGCTTACCCCAATTGGGTGCCGCGCCGGATCAGGCGGCGAACAGCCCTCGAAACAATGCGACAGACGATTCGGAGGATAACATGCAGATTGCACGCGCCACACGCCTCGCGCTGATTGCTTCCACGATTCTGGGGGCTTCCTTCGCCGCGACCTTGGCAGCCCCTGCCGGAACCCTCGCCGCCCTGACGGGCGACGACACGCTGACAATGATCGATACGGCGACGCAGAAGGCGGGCAAGTCCATCAAGGTCACTGGCGTGACCGGCAAGATCGCCGGCATCGATGTCCGCCCCGCCGACGGAATGCTCTACGGGCTGTCGACCGACGGCACGATCTTCACGGTCGATACGGCGAGCGGGAAAGCGACGATGAAGTCGAAGATGGATACCACGCTTGCCGCCGGCACCATGGCGACCGTCGATTTCAACCCGGCCGCCGACCGGTTGCGCGTCATCGGCGCCGACGGCACCAACCTTCGCGTCAATGTCGAGGATGGCAAGACCACGGTCGACGGCACGTTGAAATTCGCCGAGACCGACATGCACAAGGGCGAGACGCCGATGGTCGTTGCCGGCGCCTATTCCAACTCTGTGAAGGGCACCAAGGAGACGGCGCTCTACGATATCGACGGCAAGATTGGCGGGTTGCTGAAACAGGCACCGCCGAACGACGGCGTGCTGGGCGCTGTCGGCAAGCTCGGCGTCACAGCGAAGGCGATCGCCTTCGATATCGAGACGGATGCGTCAGGCGCCAATACCGGTTGGCTGCTGGCGGACGGCACCCTGCATAAGGTCGATCTCGCAACGGGCAAGGCTTCGATGGTGGGCAAGGTCACCGGGCTGAACGGGCCGGTGCGCGACGTCGCGGCGCTGCCGGCGATGTAGGCAAGCGGGACCAAAACCGCCTCGGAGGGGCCGCCACGCCGCAGGGCGTGGCAGCCTTTCGATGTTCTATCTCGGCGCGCGGCATCGGGCATGCGATTTTCGCCATAGTTGACCCGGATGCTCGGCTTTGCCTGCTCAAGGCGAGGGAGTCGTCGATGGCGCGCGATTCGCGGTTGAATATTCTCGGTTTGCAGCGCTTCGGCCTGGGGCTGCGTCCCGGCGATCTGGCGGCGATCGGCGGCGACGCCCGGGATCTGTTTCTCGATGAGGCCAAGCGCAGGAGCGTTCCCGTTCCGATCGGCCTCGATCTCGTCGGGCAGGCGCAGATCGGATCTGCCTTCTATGCCTTCCAGGATAAGGAGAAGGCCGAGCGTGAGGCCCCGCGCCCGGCCATGCAGGCGGCGATGATACCGGCCCCGGGCGGGATGAACGGAGGGGAGGGGGCGTCGGCGCCTCCCGAGCCTCCCTTGCCGCAAAGGATCTATCGCGACGAGGTGGCCGCGCGGATGCGTGCCGGGCTGGAACCGCTCGCCGGTTTTGGCGAACGGCTGGCGCAGTTCTGGTCGAACCATTTCTGCGTCTCCGTCTCGCAAGGCAACTTCGTGCGGGTGCTGGCCGGGGCTTATGAGCGTGAGGCGATACGCCCCCATGTTTTTGGCCGGTTCGAAGACATGCTCCTGGCCGTCGAGAGCCATCCGGCCATGCTGATCTATCTCGATAATCAGCAATCGATCGGACCGAACTCTCCGGCGGGCAAGCGCCGTGGCCGCGGGCTCAACGAGAACCTCGCCCGCGAGATCATGGAACTGCATACGTTGGGTGTCTCCGGCGGCTATTCGCAAGCCGATGTGACCAGTCTGGCCCGCATCATCACGGGGTGGACAATTGCCGGCCGCGACGGCCGGCTCGGTTTTCCCGGCGTCTTTGCCTTCAATGCCGGCGTGCATGAGCCTGGGGTGCATCCGCTGCTCGGCAAGGATTATGAAGAGGCCGGGGCGGAGCAGGGGAGGCTCGCGCTGCTCGACCTCGCGCGTCATCCCGCGACAGCCCGACATGTCGCGTTGAAGCTCGCGCGGCATTTCGTGGCGGATGATCCCCCGTCGGCGCTCGTTTCCCAGCTGGTGGAAACCTGGCGCCGTACGGAGGGCGATCTCGCCGCGGTATCGGCCGCTCTCATTCAGTCGAACGAAGCGTGGGGCACGGAGGCCGCGAAGCTGCGCCAGCCGCAGGAGCTTTTGCTGGCGATGCTGCGGGCGCTTGGGCGTAAGCCGGAGTTCGGTCCCATTGCAGGGGCGCTTGCGACGATGGGCCAGCCCCTCTGGCAGCCTTCCGGTCCGAATGGTTTTCCCGGAAACAACGATGCATGGGCAACGCCTGAAGGCATCAAGACGCGGATCGATGTCGCGGCTGTGTGGGGGCGTCAGGCGGCTGGCGCTGCCAGTGATCCACGGGCCCTGCTCGAGGCCGTGCTCGGCCCGCTCGCTTCAGCCGAGACCAAACAGGCGGTGGCCCGCGCCGAGAGCAAGCCGCAGGCGATCGCGCTCTTGCTGATGTCGCCCGAATTCCAGCGGAGGTGAGCCAGATGTCAGACGCAATCCGCGACGATGACGATGATTGCGAGGCGATGACACCATCACGCCGGTCCGTGCTGGGGGCGGCGAGCGCGCTCTTCGCCTGGTCATTCATGCCGAAATTCGCCCATGCGGCGGCCGGAAGTCGGGATGCGCGCTTCATCACCGTGGTGCTGCGTGGTGCGCTCGACGGCCTCACCGCCGTTCCGCCGATCGGCGATCCGAATTATGCCGATCTGCGTCAGGATATCGCGCTGCAGCGCGATGGAGCGGATGCGGCCTTGCCGCTCGATGGCTTCTTCCACCTCCACCCCGCCATGCCCAACCTCGCCCGGCTCTACGGCCAGGGGTATGCCGCGATCGTGCACGCGGCAGCGACGGGTTATCGCGAGCGCTCGCATTTCGATGGGCAGGATGTGCTGGAAAGCGGTCAGCAAGGCCCGGGGCGCGTCGATAGCGGCTGGCTCAACCGCATGATTGCGGCGCTGCCGGCTGGTGAGGCGATCGCGCGTCACGGCGTGCTCGGGGTTGGTGTGGTGCCACCATTGATCGTCAGGGGCCAGGCCCCCGTGCTGGGCTGGGCGCCGCCGGTGATGCCGCGCGCCGGAGATGATCTGATCCAGCGACTGGGCGACCTTTACGGGCAGCGTGACCCCATGCTGGCGAACGTGCTTGCGCGGGCGATCGAGACCGAGACGATCGTGCTCGGCCAGGGCATGGGCGGCGACAGGATGCGAGCACGTGGCGGCCCGGGCAATCCCCAGGGCATGGTCCAGATCGCGGAGGGAGCGGCGCGGCTCGTTGGTGCCGATGACGGTCCTCGCATCGCGGCGCTGGCCTTCGAGGGCTGGGATACCCACGCCAATGAAGGCGGCGCCAAGGGGCGGCTTGCCGGGCTGCTCGGTGGGCTCGATGGTGCGTTCAATGTGTTCGAGACCGGGCTGAAGCGGGTCTGGAAGGACACGGTCGTGATGGTTGTCACGGAGTTCGGTCGAACCGCCAGAGTCAACGGCACGGTCGGAACCGATCATGGGACCGGTACCGTCGCGTTCCTGGTCGGTGGGGCGGTCAGGGGCGGCCGTGTGATCGCCGATTGGCCAGGGCTGAAACCGGAGCAGCTCTGGGAGCAGCGCGACCTGAGGCCGACCACGGATATCCGGGCGGTCGCAAAGGGTGTCGTGACCGATCTGTTCGGCCTGTCGGGACCGGTTCTGGCCGAGAAGGTATTTCCCGGCACCGGCGATATTGCGCCGATGCCGGGCTTGGTCGTCTGATCTCGATCAGGCCCAGGCGCGCTTGGCGAGCTTGGCCTCGAAGGCGTCGATCTTCGGCGCCTTCTCCATGGTCAGGCCGATATCGTCGAGCCCGTTCAGCAGGCAGTGCTTGCGGAAGGGGTCGATGTCGAACGTCACCGTGCCGCCATCGGGGCCCTTGATTTCCTGCTTTGCGAGATCGACCGTTAGCGTCGCGTTGGAGCCGCGATCGGCGTCGTCGAAGAGCTTCTCGAGGTCTTCGGGCGAGACCACGATCGGCAGGATGCCGTTCTTGAAGCAGTTATTGTAGAAAATATCGGCAAACGAGGTCGAGATCACGCAGCGGATGCCGAAATCGAGCAGGGCCCAGGGAGCATGCTCGCGCGACGAGCCGCAGCCGAAATTGTCCCCGGCGACCAGGATCTCCGACTTGCGATAGGCTGGCTGGTTCAGCACGAAATCGGGGTTCTCTGCGCCGTCCTCGTTGTAGCGCATCTCGGCGAACAGCGCGGTGCCCAGCCCGGTGCGCTTGATCGTCTTCAGGTACTGCTTGGGGATGATCATATCGGTGTCGACATTGATCACCTTCAGCGGCGCCGGGGTTGAGGTCAGGGTGGTGAAGGGCTGCATGGCGAGGGCTCCAACAGGTCTTTCTGGCTAGGATATCGTGACGTGGCCGACAACGCGCTTCACAGCTGCGCCGTCAGGAGTTTGAAGCTGGCGAAGGTGAAGAAGGCGGCAAGGCAGGCCTCTGCACGACGGCGGATCTTGCGATAGCCTGCGATCATGGAGGCGGTCGAAAACAGCAGGGCATACCCCTGATTGATCAGAAGCGAGATCAGCAGGCAGCCGATGATGATGGCATGCACCACAACCACGGGTGTTTCCGGTCGCAAGCCGAGCGCGATGATCGCGGTCCAGCTCAAGATCGCCTTCGGGTTGGTCAGGTGCATGAGATAGCCGCGCAAATAGACGCGACGCCCCGAAACCGTGGCTTTCGGCGGGGGCATGTCTACCCGCATCGCTGAACGCGCCGAGCGCCAGGCCAGATAGAGCAGATAGACGCCGCCGACGATCTTGATGGCATAGAGCGCACCGGGATGAGCCACGATCACGGCCGAGACGCCAATGGCGGCCAGGATGCCCCAGGTCAGGGAGCCGGTTGTGACGCCGAGTGCGAGCGTCATTCCGGCGCGCCGACCGCGCTCCATCGACGTCGCCATCACGGCAAGATTGCTCGGGCCCGGGCTGGCAACTGCGAGGAAGAACGCGGAGTAGACCAGGGCCAGGCTCGGCAGATGCCGAATCAGATCGTCCATCATCGTCTATCGCTCCGCCCCGGCTTCGATCGCTTCCATGTCTTCGTCCGAAAAGCCGAAATGATGGCCGATCTCATGGACCAGGACGTGGGTGACGATGGTGCCCAGGCTCTCGTCATGTTCGGACCAGTAGTCGAGGATCGGACGGCGATAGAGATGGATCATGTTGGGCATCTGGCCCGTTTGCGGGCCCGAGCCCTGCTGTGGCAGGCCGACACCGGTGAAGAGGCCGAGGATGTCGAAGGGGCTCTCGATCTCGAGTTCCTTCAGCACATCGTCCTCGGGGAACTCGGTGACGTTGATGATCAGGTCCGCGCAGAGCGCGCGGAACTCGTCCGGCAGGCGATCATAGGCGGTCTGTGCGAGGCTTTCGAAATCAGCGGCGCTGGGCGCCTTGACGTCGTCCCAGGCAACAGCGGACGACACCTCGGCGGATGCCGAGGCGCTGGCGGATGCTTTGATCGAAGGCACGGTTCCCATCACCAGATCTTGAGCTGATGCCCCAGCCACCAGGCGAGCAGCACGACACCGACGAGCGACAGCGCGCGACCGATGCGTCTGCCCCAGAGTTCGACAGTGTCGCCTTCAGGCGCGTCCCGGCCGGAGAAGTGATCGGCGGCGCGGCCCATAGAGGAGCTCAGCAGCCCCTCCTCGTCGCGCTTGACGCGCTCCAGCACTGCCTTGGCTTCGGCGGCCCGGGCGGCTTCGCGGGGATCGCCGGTCATGACCTGTGTCCCCGCTCGCGCATCAGCCCATCTGCCTCACATCGACGAAATGACCGACGAGCGCAGCGGCTGCGGCCATTTGCGGCGAGACCAGATGGGTGCGGCCCTTGAAGCCCTGACGGCCCTCGAAATTGCGGTTCGAGGTCGAGGCGGCGCGCTGGCCGGGCTTGAGCTGGTCGGGGTTCATGCCGAGGCACATCGAGCAGCCGGGCTCGCGCCATTCGAAGCCGGCGGCGAGGAAGATCTTGTCGAGACCTTCTTCCTCGGCCTGCTGCTTAACCAGGCCGGAGCCGGGGACGATCATGGCATAGTCGAGCGAGCCGGCGATCGTCTTGCCTTCGACGATCTTGGCGACGGCGCGCAGATCCTCGATGCGGCCATTGGTGCAGGAGCCGATCCAGATCACGTCGAGCGGGATCTCGGTCATCCTGGTGCCGGGCTTCAGGCCCATATAGTCGAGCGCGCGCCATTTCGACGAACGCTTGGTCTCGTCGGCGATGTCATCCGGGTTCGGCACGCTTCCCGCGACCGAGATCACGTCCTCGGGGCTGGTGCCCCAGGAGACGATCGGCGGCAGGTTGGCGGCATCGAGCTTGACGATACGGTCGAAATGCGCGCCCTCGTCCGTGCGCAACGTCTCCCAGTAGCGCATGGCCTCATCCCAGGCAGTGCCCTTTGGGGCTTTCGGCCGGCCGTTGAGATAAGCGAAAGCCTTCTCGTCCGGCGCGATCATACCGGCACGCGCGCCGCCTTCGATCGACATGTTGCAGACCGTCATGCGGCCTTCCATCGACAGGGCGCGAATGGCCTCGCCGGCATATTCGATGACGGAGCCGGTGCCGCCCGCCGTCCCGATCTCGCCAATGATGGCGAGGGTGACGTCCTTGGCGGTGACGCCCTTGGCCAGAGTGCCGTCCACCTGGACGAGCATGTTCTTCGCCTTCTTCTGGATCAGCGTCTGGGTGGCGAGCACATGCTCGACCTCCGACGTACCGATGCCATGCGCCAGCGCGCCGAAGGCGCCATGGGTCGAGGTGTGGCTGTCGCCACAGACGATCGTCGTGCCGGGCAGGGTGAAGCCCTGTTCGGGACCGACGATGTGGACGATGCCCTGGCGGATATCGAGCTCGTTGAAATACTCGACGCCAAAGTCCTTGGCGTTCCTGGCGAGAGCCTCGACCTGGATGCGGCTCTCCTCCTCGGCGATGCCGGCCTTGCGGTCGGTCGTCGGGATATTGTGGTCGACGACGGCCAGAGTCTTCTCCGGCGCGCGCACCTTGCGGCCGGTCATGCGCAGGCCCTCAAAGGCCTGCGGGCTCGTGACCTCATGCACCAGATGCCGATCGATATAGAGCAGGCAGGTGCCGTCTTCCTGGCGGTCGACGATGTGGTCGTCGAAAATTTTGTCGTAAAGCGTGCGGGGGGCGGTGGACGACGTCATGTCGATAAGCCTCGGTCGTGGAAATCTGTGATGCCGGCGCTCAAGGCCGGCTGGCGCAACGCAAAAAGCCTGTCGCCGGCCAACGGGCCGGTCTCAGGCGCGCCTAAGGCCCGCTGCCGCCGAGGTCGTGAAACGACCGAAGAAGCGCCAGGGCAGGCGCGCGTGGTCATGCAGCGCCGCAAAATCCTGCGTCGTCGGGATGCGGCGCAGGTTCGCCTCGCGGCGCACGATGCGGCAGCAGTCATCCTCACTGGGCAGGACAGTGTTCATGACGATGTTCTAGCAGTTCCAAACTGTGCCGGCAACGAAGCCGACGCCGGGCCGACCAACGCAAAACGCGGCCCCAAGGGACCGCGTTCCGGTATTCACAACAGCGCAGTGGCGCTTACTTGGCGGCCGACTTGTCGCCCTTGGCAGGCCGGGCCTCGACGCGCTCGGCGATACGGGCCGACTTGCCGCGACGATCGCGCAGGTAATACAGCTTGGCGCGACGGACCTTGCCCTTGCGCACAACCTTGATGGAATCGATATTCGGCGAATAGAGCGGGAAAACGCGCTCGACACCTTCGCCATAGGAAATCTTGCGGACGGTGAAGGCTTCGTTCAGGCCGCCGCCGTTGCGGGCGATCACGACGCCTTCATAGGCCTGAACGCGGCTGCGCTCGCCTTCCTTGACCTTGACGTTGACCTGCACGGTGTCGCCGGGCTGGAAATGCGGGATCTCCTTGCCTGCGCTCAGCTTGGCGATCTGTTCCTGGTCGATCTGCTCGATGATATTCATGGGTCTCTCCATGGCCGTTGTCGCGTGTGTTCACGCGGGCGTTACGGCTCGCTGTTTTCAGTTGAGGGGCTGGCGATACAGGAGAGGGCGAAGTTTGTCGAGGGAATTGAGGCGCCGGTGCCGCGCTATTTCGCTGCCATGCCCGCCTGCTCCTTCCTGAAGACCAGCCAGCCGAACAGAGCCATGTCCGCCAGTACTGCGAGGGCTCCCACGCCGGCGATCGGATCGCCAATCGCGTTTCCGGAATGCACCAGCGCCACGCCAACTGTCAGGACGAGCGTTCCGACGATCCAGAACCAGACCTGGATCCGCGCGCTTCTGGTGAGGTCCACGGATGGATGCAGCCGATAGAAGATACCGAACAGAAATAAGGAGACCCATCCCAACAGATTGAGATGAGCGTGCGCCGGCAACGCCGAATGATCTCGCGAGATTGCCATGACGATACCCCATATCATGCCGGCGAGGGCGATGAGAACGGCGGCGCGGAAGCTCAGATTCGATGCTTTCAAGGCAATCTCCCTCGGAGGTCAGGGATCAGAACGCGGTCGGCCGGGCCGTCTTTGGTCTATTGAGACAGGGTTTCTCCGGGCAGGATAGAAAGAGGGCAGATGGTTCGCGCCATATCATGGCAAACTCAATGAATTGGCGCGCAGCTGGAATGAGGATGTCCCGATCGAGGCAACAACACAAGGTCTGCTTGCTTCATGTTGTGACGGCGGACCAAAGCTGGTGCTGTCGCGGCAGATCTCAGCAGACCGTGAGTGTTTGCCAGGGCACGCGCCTCCATGCTTGCGCGAGGCGGTGTGCAGCGTAGCGCCTGATCGCACGTCACTCCGGTAGCCATTTCCAATCGCATTCGGAATACCGTGCCCGCATTCACGCGCTTTGCTGGGGCGCTGCCAGGGCGCATAGCGTAGACGGACCCGTGTTCGTCTCTGTTTCGGATCGCTTCAATGCCTCAGGACATCGCCAAAGTTGCTCTCGTCACCGGCGCCGCGCGCGGCATCGGGTTGGCGACCGCGAAACGCTTTCTGGCCGAGGGCTGGCAGGTCGCCCTGCTGGATATCGACGGGGCGACGCTGACATTGGCGATGGCGGAGCTCAATGCACCGGAGACGACGCTGGCGCTGACCTGCGACGTTGCCGAGGCGGCCGCGGTCGAAGGCGCCTTCAAGGCACTGATGCAGCGCTTTGGCCGGCTCGATGCCCTGGTGAACAATGCGGGCACCGCCGTGTTCAAGCCGATCCTGGAGACGACGCTTTCGGAATGGCAGCGCGTGCTCGCGGTCAACCTCACCGGACCCTTTCTCTGCACGCAGGTCGCGGCACCGCTGATGGCGGATACGGGCGGCGGCGCGATCGTCAACATCACCTCGATCTCCGGCCTGCGCGCCTCGACCTTGCGTGTCGCCTACGGCACCAGCAAGGCGGCTCTTGCCCATCTCACCAAGCAGCAGGCGGCCGAACTCGCCAGCCTCGGAATCAGGGTCAACGCGGTTGCGCCGGGGCCGGTCGACACCGCAATGGCCAAAGCGGTCCACAGCCCGGAAATCCGGGCCGACTACCAAGACGTCATCCCGCTCAACCGCTACGGGCGGGAAGAAGAGCTCGCCGAGGCGATCTTCTTCCTCTGCTGCGAGAAGGCCAGTTACATCACCGGCCAGACGCTCGCGGTCGATGGCGGCTTCGACGCGGTCGGAATCGGACTGACGACATTGCGCGGTGAAAGGCGCAATCGCTGATGTCATGACCGAGGGCGGCAAGGGGACGCTTGGCGAAAGCTAAGGAACCGGAGGCGAGCAGGGGAAGGCGCGGGAAACAATCCCTCTGTGGCAGAGGGCTTTCCCGCTCTTTCAATGAACGGACGGAGTGCTCGGGTTCCGGGCTTGATCCTTCGGAACTCTTCGCAACGCCTGCATCACACGGCAAAGGGCTCCATCAGGATATAGGTGCCATCCGCCCGTTGATGCTTGTCGATCAGGGGGACCAACCGCACGAAATGCTCGGTGCGGCAATGCGCATCGAGGGCGGCGCGATCCGGCCATTCCTCGATGAAGATGAAGTGCCCAGGGTCCTTCTGGTCGATGAAGAGATCATAGGAAATGCAACGCTCTTCGAGCCGGGTCTTTTCGACCAGCTCCTCATAGAGGGGCATGACAAGCCCGATGGCCTCGGTCTTGATGAAATCCTGGGCGATCACCTTCAGCACGGGCATTCCTCTTGCATTGCGAGCCTCGCCGATCGGTCGCAATTTGCAAACACCACCGGCGGACTTTCCATCCTGCGCCGCCCGCCCTTCTGAAAGGTGAGCCATTCGCCGGATGCCGGGGATATCGAGCGGCTTCCGACACGGTTCAAGACTGTCCTGCAGCACTGGCTTGGGCGGGTGCGAGAGGTCACGCCGGGAACATTCTGCTTGCGCTGCGCGGCCAACAGCGCGAACCTTTGCCTCGACATCCCTCTTCGACGGCCGCCCGACCCAGTCGGGCCTGAGCGACCGCCGCCTTTCCGGCGTGGGCGCTGTGACATCGTTCTCGTCGGTTCTTCGCCGCGTTGCGCCGGGCGTCAGCTCTGGGGCTGGTGCGCGGCCACAACCCGAAGGAGGACGCTATGGCTGCGACATCAGGCAATGGAGGTTCGGCCACCGGCAAGAGAGCTTCGGGGCCGCGATGCATCGCCATCGTTGGTCCCTTTCAGAGCGGCAAGACGACCCTGCTCGAGAGCATTCTGGAGCGCTGCGGCGCGGTTTCACGGGCCGGCTCCGTCAAGGCGAAGAACAGTGCCGGCGATGCCTCTGCAGAGGCACGTGCTCACCAGATGAGCACCGAGCCGAATGTCGCGACCGTCGATTTCCTCGGGGAGAGCTACAGCTTCATCGATTGCCCCGGTTCGGTCGAGTTCCTGCACGAGATGCGTCACGTCCTGCCTGTCGTAGATGCCGCGGTCGTGGTGTGCGAGGCGGACGACCGCAAGGCACCGGCGCTCGAACTCGTCCTGCGCGAGCTCGAGGAGGCGGATATTCCGCGTTTCCTGTTCCTCAACAAGATCGACACGGCGACGCGCCGGGTGCGCGAGACGCTTGGCATCCTGCAGCGCGCCTCCCGTACGCCGCTGCTGCTGCGTCAGATCCCGATCTGGCAGAAGGGCATCGCCGTCGGTTTCATCGACCTCGCCCTCGAGCGAGCCTTCATCTACCGCGAACATGCGCCGAGCGAGATCGTGCCGCTCGGGTCGGAGGAGGTCGGCCGCGAGAAGGAGGCGCGCTTCTCGATGCTGGAGAAGCTTGCGGACTATGATGATGAGCTGATGGAGGATCTGCTTGGCGATATGGAGCCGCCGCAGGACCGCATTTTCGATGATCTCGCACGGGAGTTGCAGCACCGCCACGTCGTGCCGGTGCTGATTGGCGCGGCCGAGCGTGGCAACGGCGTCACGCGGCTGCTCAAGGCCCTGCGGCATGAAGCGCCTTCGCTCCCGGAAACCCGCGGGCGCATCGGCGTCGTCGAGGATGGCGCGCCGCTGGCGCAGGTGATGAAGACCTGGCATTCGAGTCAGGGCGGCAAGATCTCACTGGCCCGCGTGCTGCGCGGGCGGCTCGCCGAGGGCGATGTCGTGACCTCGTCCAGCGGCGTGGAGACGCGCATCGGCGGTGTCATCGAGCTGAGGGGAGCCGAGCAGACGCGCAAGCCAGCAGCAGAAGAGGGGCAGGTTGCCGCCTTTTCCCGGCTGGAAGGCGTGCGCACGGGGGATGCGCTGGCTGTTGGCAAGGTCCGTCCGGGCGTCGTGACGTCGGTCGCTCCGCCCGAGCCGGTCCATGCGCTGGGGATCAGCGTCAAGGATCGCAAGGATGACGTCCGGCTCACGGCTGCGCTCGGGCGCATCGCAGAGGAAGATCCTGCGCTGACCGTGTCGCATCTGCCGGAGTTCGGCGAGGTGCGGCTCTCGGGGCAGGGCGAGATGCATTTGCGCGTGACGATGGAGCGGTTGTCCGGGCGCTACGGCGTTTCGGCTCAGAATCACCCGCCTGAGATCGGTTATCGTGAAACCATTCGCGGCAAGGCCAGCGCGCGTGGGCGGCATCGCAAGCAGAGTGGCGGGCATGGCCAGTATGGCGACGTGGTGCTCGAGGTGGCGCCGCTCGAGCGCGGCGAGGGCATTCGTTTTGTCGACCGCATCACGGGCGGCGTCGTGCCGAGGCAGTACATCTCTTCCGTCGAGGCCGGTGTGCGGGATTTCTGCCAGAACGGCCCGCTTGGCTTCCCACTTGTCGATATCGAGGTAACATTGACGGACGGCTCTTACCATACCGTCGATTCCTCCGACATGGCGTTCAGGCAGGCGGCGCGGCTGGCCATGGCGGACGCGGTCCCGCAGGCCAGATCCGTGCTGCTCGAGCCGATCCTTGCTGTCGAGGTCGTCATTCCATCGGATGCGATGTCACGGGCCTCAGCCATCGTTTCTGCAAGGCGCGGCCAGATCCTGGGCTACGACGCTCGCCCGGGATGGCGTGGCTGGGATCAGATCAACGCCCTGATCCCGGAAGCGGAAATGGGTGGCCTGATCGTCGAGTTGCGCTCGGCGACCTCGGGCGTCGGATCCTTCAGCGTCAGGTTCGACCATCTCGCTGAACTCGCCGGCAAATCGGCTGATGCCGTCGTGGCAGCGCAAGCCCTGGCGCATGGGCGCTGAAACCAAGGCGTGACCAAATAGGTTCATATATAAACCTTGTGGAGACGACAAAGCGGCGGGCGCTTGCGCCCGCCGCTTTCGTTCCGCACTGTATGGTTACAACAAGGCAGAAACGCCCGCGGGAGTGGGGGAAATGCCTGCGAGAGGGGAGGAGCGACGATGAATGTGACGAGCGCCGCGCAGGCAGCAGCGGATTCGCGGCCCTGGCTCGCGCATTATCCGCCGGCCGTTCCGCCGGTGATCGATGAGGCCAAGGTTGGAACGCTCGCCGATCTGATCAGTCATGCAGTCACGACCTATGCCACGCGCCCGGCCTTCGAGAGCTTCGGCAAGGCGATCAGTTTCGCCGAAGTCGGGAAAGCTGCCCGCGCCTTCACCGCCTGGCTGCAGGCCCGCGGCTTCAAGAAGGGCGACCGCATCGCGTTGATGATGCCCAACATCCTGGCCAATCCGGCCGCGATCTTCGGAACGCTGCTCGGCGGCTACACGGTGGTGAACGTCAACCCGCTCTATACGGCCCGCGAGCTGACCCATCAGCTCAACGACTCGGGCGCCCGCGTGCTCGTGGTGATCGAGAATTTTGCCCATGTCGTCGAGGAGGCTCGACCGAATCTCAAGCTCGACCAGATTGTTCTGGCGACAGCCGGCGATCTGATGGGCTTCAAGGGAGCCATCGTCAATTTCGTGGCCCGCAGGATCAAGAAGGTCGTCAAGTCGTACAACCTGCCGGGCGCAGTCTCGTTGAAGAGCATTCTTGCCGGTCCATCGACCATGACGCCGGTCGTTGTCCTGCCCGAGGATGTCGCCTTCCT
This sequence comes from Hyphomicrobiales bacterium, assembly GCA_900470095.1. Taxonomy (GTDB): domain Bacteria; phylum Pseudomonadota; class Alphaproteobacteria; order Rhizobiales; family Beijerinckiaceae; genus Allobosea. Next base: position 14,857 of record UBZM01000008.1, on the reverse strand, counting down.
GCAGTATACCGGCGGCACCACTGGCGTCGCCAAGGGCGCGACCCTGACCCATCACAATGTCGCATCCAATGTCGAGCAATGCGCGCTCTGGCTGGGCTGGGGACTCGAGCCTCCGCTCGGACGCAGCGACTACCAGCATGTCATGGTCACGGCGCTGCCGCTCTACCATATATTCGCGCTGACCTGTTGCTGCATGTTCATGCTGCGGATCGGCGCAAAGGGGCTCCTGATCGCCAATCCGCGCGACATTGCGGGCTTCATCAAGATCTTGAAATCGAGCCGCTTCACACTCTTCTCTGGCGTCAACACGCTCTACAATGCACTGGCCAACCACCCCGAGATCGAGAATGTCGATTTCTCGGAATTGCGTTTTGCCGTGGCGGGCGGCATGGCGACGCAAGCTGTGGTCGCCAAGCGCTGGCGGGAGGTGACCGGGCGGCCGATCGTCGAGGGCTACGGTTTGTCCGAGACCTCGCCAGTCGCCTCGGCCAACCGGCCGGATATCGCGGAGTTCACCGGCACGATTGGTTATCCGCTGCCCTCGACCGACTTCGCGATCCGGAATGCCGACGGCAATGACATGCCGATGGGCGAGCCGGGCGAGGTCTGCATCCGCGGCCCGCAGGTCATGCGCGGCTATTGGCAGCGGCCGGACGAGACCGCGAAGGTGATGACCTCGGACGGCTATTTCCGCTCAGGTGATATTGGCGTTCTGCTGCCCGACGGGCAGGTCAAGATCGTTGACCGGATGAAGGACATGGTGCTGGTCTCCGGCTTCAACGTCTATCCGAATGAGGTCGAGGACGTGCTTGCGACCCATCCGGGCGTGCTCGAATCTGCCGTCATCGGACTGCCTGACGAGCATTCCGGCGAAGCGGTGACGGCTTTCGTGGTCAAGAAGGACCTCAGCCTGACAGCCGAGGAGTTGCGCAGCTTCTGCAAGGACAATCTCACCGGCTACAAGGTGCCGAAGCAGATCATCTTCCGTGACAGCCTGCCTAAGACCAATGTCGGCAAGGTGCTGCGCCGAGCGCTGCGCGAGGAGGTCACGGCCAAAGGCTGAGCGGCACGACTTGATCGAGCCGGCGGGCTTGACTAGCGTTTGCATGGAATCCGGTTGCCGTGATCGTGCAGCGCCGACCTTCCCGCCGCTCGGAACAAGGTAGCTGTTTGCCCCGTCGACTCATCGAACTGCCGCTGCTGCGCCGCCTCAAGCCCGGGCTCTATGTCCATGACGAGGAGGCGCTGAATGCTGAGCCGGCGATCGGGCTGCTCGATACTCCGATCACACCGGTCGACGCCTTCTTCATTCGCAACAATGGCGCTTTGCCAGAGATTGCTGCCCCTGAAGCATGGACGCTGACGCTCGACGGGGAGGTTGAGCGGCCCTCGACCTGGACGCTTCCGGAGCTGCAGCAGGCGTTCGAGACCGTTACCGTCACCGCCGTGCTCGAATGCGCCGGCAACGGGCGCGTGCAGTTCTCGCCCAGGACCGACGGGCTGCAATGGCGGCTCGGCGCGGTGGGTTGCGCGCGCTGGACCGGGGTTCGGCTCAAGGACCTGCTGGCTCATGCGGGCTTGCTGCCGAGCGCTATCTATACGGCGCATTACAGTCCCGACCGGGCGATCAAGGACGAAACCAAGGACGCGCTCTCGCGAGGCCTGCCGATTGCCAAGGCGTTGAGCGACGAGACGCTCGTCGCCTTCGCCATGAATGACGAGCCATTGCCGCGCCTGCATGGTGGACCTCTGCGCATCGTCGCGCCCGGTTTTCCCGGCTCTGCCTGGCAGAAATGGCTGGACCGGATCACCATCCGCGCTTGCGAGCATGATGGCGAGAAGATGCGAGGCACCGATTATCGCATGCCGGCCATACCGATTCATCCGGGGGAGGCGATCGACGAAAGCCGGTTCGCCGTGCTCACGGACATGCCCGTGAAGTCGCTGGTGACGGCGCCCCTCGAGGGCTTCACTGTTGCGGCCGGAACGCCATTCGCGGTTCGCGGCTTTGCCTGGAGCGGAGTGGTCCCGGTCGTAGCCATGGAACTATCGTCCGATGGCGGTAAAACCTGGTGCGACGTCGCACTCGAGCCGGCGGAGGGCGTATTCGCCTGGCGCCGTTTCCAGACGATGCTGGCCATTGCGGTGCCGGGGCCGGTGACGATCATGGCTCGCGCGTGGGATGCCGAAGGACGGGTTCAGCCACTCGAGACACCCTGGAATCCACGCGGCTACTGCAACAATCAGGTGCAGCGCGTGGTTGGAATGGTGCGCTGATCGCGCCATTCCATGCTTTCGCTGTCAGGCTGCCAGCAGGGCGTTGCCATTGGCGCCGGTAGCCCAGGCTTCGACGATCTCTCCGGCCGCCACGTCCCGCGCGAAGCGGAGCAGCGTGAAATCCTCGGCGCGGCCGGTATTGCCGCGTTCCGTCAGCACGCTGAGTGGCCGGCCGATGCGGGCCTGCAGATGGCGCGCATGGGCTGCCTTCGCCGCAGTGCGCAGGCGTGCCGCCCGGTCGCTGACGATCTCGCCGGGCAGTTGCGGCATTCGGGCGGCCGGTGTGCCGGGCCGGGCCGAATAGGGAAAGGCGTGAACATAGCTCAGGCCGCACTCGTCGATCAGCGAGAGCGAGCGGGCAAACATTGCCTCATCCTCGGTCGGGAACCCGGCAATGAGATCGGCGCCGAAGACGATGTCGGGGCGCAGCTCCCGCATCTCCGCGCAAAACCTGACGGCGTCTTCACGGAGATGCCGCCGCTTCATCCGCTTCAGGATGAGGTCGTCGCCGGCCTGGAGCGAGAGATGCAGGTGCGGCATCAGCCGTGGCTCGGTCGCGATGGCCTCGCGCAACGCATCGTCGACTTCGACCGCGTCGATCGAGGAGAGGCGCAGGCGCGGCAAGGCGGGCAGGGCGCGCAGGATGGTTTGCACGAGTTCGCCGAGCGTTGGGATGTCGGGCAAATCCCGACCATAGCTCGTCAGGTCGACGCCGGTCAGCACGATCTCGCGGGTGCCATTCTCGACGAGCTTGCGGCACTGGCCGAGAACCGCTGCGACGTCGAGCGAGCGTGAGTTGCCCCGGCCGTAGGGAATGACACAGAAAGTGCAGCGATGGTCGCAGCCGTTCTGGACCTGAACGAAGCCGCGGGTATGCGCAGCAAAGGCGTTGGGCGACAGCGTCCGCAGCGTGGTCTCGCGCATGATGTCGGAGACGGTCGTCTTGTCGTCGGGATTGGCCTCTGCGTCTGAAACCAGGCTGTTCGATCGGGCGAGCGATATCCAGGTTTCAGCCCGCATTTTCTCGGCATTGCCGAGGATGCGCGCCGTCTCCGGCATTGCCGCGAAGACGCCGGCTTCCACCTGCGCGGCGCATCCGGTCACGATGACGGGCCTGTCAGGCTGCTCGCGCTTGAGGCGCCGGATAGCCTGGCGTGCCTGCCGCACAGCCTCCGTTGTCACGGCACAGCTGTTGACGATGGCGACGTCCCCCAGGCCGGCAGCCTCGGCCTGGGTCCTGATTGCCTCGCTCTCGACGATGTTGAGGCGACAGCCGAAGGTGACGACTTCGAGCGCCATCAGGCCGCGCTTTCGAACAGTGTCGGTTCGAGCACGCCCTCCCACTCGAAGGCGACTGGGCCGGTCATCAGGACATGGTCGTCGCTCGCACGCCATTCGATGATGAGATCGCCGCCGGGCAAGCTGACCACCGCCTTGCGCGCCGACAGTTCGCGCCGCACCGCAGCGACGAGCGCAGCGCACGCACCGGAGCCGCAAGCCTGGGTGATGCCGGCCCCGCGTTCCCAGACGCGCAGCACGATATGGTCGGGAGCTTTCACCGCAGCAAGCTCGATATTGGCTCGATCAGGGAAGATCGGGTGGTTTTCGAGCAGAGGGCCGATCTGCTCCAGGTTGAAGGCGTAGGGATCGTCCACGAAGAAGACGGCGTGCGGGTTGCCCATATTGACCGCGCAAGGCGTGTGCAGGATCGGCGCGTCGATCGGCCCGATCTGGAGCTCGAAGCGACTGGTATCGTGGAAAGGATCTGCCAGCGGGATCTCGTCCCAGGCCAGCTTGGGCCGGCCCATGTCGACGGTGAAGACGAGGTCGTCGATACGCGAGGCGGGAAGCAGTCCCGACTTGGTTTCGAGGAGCAGCTCGCGCCGGTTGCCGTCGCCCATCTGCGGATCGGCCAGCATGGCCCAGGCGACGCAGCGGGTGCCATTCCCGCAAGCGCCGGCTTCCGAGCCGTCCGTGTTGTAGATGCGGATGAATGCGTCGGTGCCGGGCGTGCGCGCATCGTGCAGCACCATCAATTGGTCGAAGCGCGCGCGCGGCTCGGCGGCGATGGCGCGCGCCTCCGCTTCGCTGACTTTCAGCTTTGTGCCGCGCAGGTCGAGCACGGTGATCTGGTTGCCGAGCCCGTTCATTTTCAGGAACCGGCGATGCGCCAATGCGTTCATTTGGTCACAGGTCCAACAAAGAGCGGCTATATGAGGGAGCTGACGCGAAAAAGCCACCCTTGCAGCCGTTCCTGCGCGCCGACGGACATTCTATGCTGCGGCGCAAGGGCGCGAATCGCTCCTCTCTGTCAGGGCTAAGATGATGCGGCATTTCCGGGTTGGAATTCTGGCTGTCGCAGGCGTGCTCGCCGCCGGCTCCCTCGCCATCGCACAAACCCGGGTGGCTCCGCCCACCCCGGTGGAAGCCGCTCCCCTTGCGCCGCCGCCGGGCGCCGCATCTCCCAGCCCGCCACCGGTCCAGGCGGTGCCTGTGCAGGCGCCGACACAAGCCCCGGCAGACAGTCTGACACCCCCGCCCGTGCCGCTGCCGGCGCCGCCTGTGACGCCACCACCATCGGCGGGCCAACCGGTGCCGAGCGGGCCGATCCCGCAGGGCGCTTCGCCGCCGCCTCCCGCACCGCCTCCGCCTCCGGTACCAGCCCCGGCAACGCCGGAAGCTCCGCCAGCTCCGCCGCTGCCTGCTCCTCCGGTGACGCCGCAGCAGCGCCAGTCGACCGTGGCGCCCGATCCGAATGCGACGCTCGCGGGCAAGCCGGGCGACCCGAGCGACGTCGACGAGGTGCAACTGGTTCCGAAGCCGGTATTGGCGATCTCCGGCCAGTCGAGCTGGGATCAGGGCTTCCAGCGTTTGGTCGAGAGTTTCCGTATCCTGCGCGAGCAGGCGTCACGATCGGCGCTTTCGGTCGCGGGCCGGCCGCTGACGCTCTTCATCGAGACGGACGACAACGGCTTCCGCTTCGAGGCTATGCTGCCTGTGGATCGGGCGCCCGATGGCGCGGTACCGCTCGCCAACGGTGTGCGGTCGAGCACGAGCCCGGCCGGGCTCTCGCTACGCTTCGTGCATACGGCGCCCTATGACGACATCGATTCAACCTATGAGACGATCACGGCCTATCTCGAGGCCAAGAACATCAAGGTGAAGGACGCTTTCCTCGAGGAATATGTCACCGATCTTAAGGATCCGGGCGATCCGAACCTCGAGATCAACGTCTACGTGCAACCGCAATAGGCTTTGGCTTTAGCGAGCATCTTGCTTCGGCCGGCAGCTCTCAGCCGGTCGGGGGCGTGCCGCCAGCAGATCGTCCTCAGGCGTTCCAGCTCAGTCCGGGGCGCATAGGCCGAAAGCGCTCCTCGGGCAGGTTCGCTTGCGCAAGGGCGAGCTTCAGGGCTTCGGGCGGGCGCTCGATGCCTTCGTCGGTCAGTTGGAACGTGCCCCAGTGGTGTCCGAGCGCCTGCTCGGCGCGGAGCGAGAGCATGACCCTGACGGCTTCTTCGGGGTTCATGTGGTTGTCCCCCATGAACCAGCGCGGTTCGTAAGCGCCGATCGGCAGCACGGCCAGGCGGAACGGGCCAAGCTCGGCACCGAGCCGCTCGTAGAGCGAGCCGTCGTGATAGCCGGTGTCGCCGATATGGAAGACCTTGCCCACTGGGGTTTCGATGACGAAGGAGCACCAGAGCGCCATGCGGCGGTCGAGCGCGCCGCGCGCGGACCAGTGATAGGTCGGAACCAATGTCGCGGAGACGGCGTCGGACAGGGCGACCTTCGCTTTCCAGTCATAGGCCTCGGCGTGGATGGCGGGATTGCGGGCGCGGATGATCGTGTCGTTGCCGAGCGGCATGATCATGCGCGGCTTGTCGCGCCGGTGGAGCGCGTCGAGCGCCGCGAGGTCGAGATGGTCGTAATGATTATGCGTGATCAGCACGACATCGATCTTCGGCAGGTCGTCGAAGGCAACGCCCGGAGCGTTCACGCGTCGTGGGCCAGCGAAGGAGAAGGGGCTGGCGCGCTCGGAATAGACCGGGTCGACCAGCACATTGAGCCCGGCGATCTGGTAGAGGAACGAGGCGTGGCCGAGATGGACGATGCGCAGGCCCTCGACGCGCGCAGGCGGCTTGTCCTGCGTCGGGGCCGGGTAATGCGCCGGAAAGGCCTCGCGCTCGCGCTTAGAGGTCTGCCATCTCAGGACGTCGAGCAGGCCCTTGTTGACCGGGCGGCCATCGGTGAAGCGCAGTCCGTCGAAATTCTCGCTGACCGGCCCTTGGTAATAGGGGTTGCGCGAGCGTGAGAATGCGGCCCAGGCCATACCAGTCGAGCTGAGCAAGGCGGAGACACCGAGAAGCGAGAGGAGTTTGCGGCGGTTCATGGCGGGAGAAGTGGGGCCTGTTGCGGCGGGGTCAAGCCCTGCAATCCTGCGCCGGAAAGAGGGCCCCGCCCACAGGAAACCGCATCGTCACGGCATCTTGAACGCTGTGACATGCAGCCAATCGGTCGGCTCGCGGTCATAGCCGCTCCCGGTTTCCTCGTCGATGTCGAGCCTGGACCAGCGTCCGGCGCCGTAGGCGCCGCGCAGCCATTCGGGCGACGGATAGTTGAAATAGCGGCCAAAGCGGTCGCGGCCGTCCTGCTCTCCAGCCTTGAAGCTGGCATAGAAGACGCCGGCAGGTTTCAGCGCGGCATGCACGCGCGCGATCATGGCAGGCAGGGCTGCGCGGGGGACGTGGAGCAGGCAGGCATTGGCCCAAATTCCGTCAAAGGCCTCATGCTCGGCAAGCTCCTCGAACAGGAGGACGGCGACCGGACGACCGAGGCGGCGCTCCGCCTGTGCCGCAAGTTCTGGAGAGCCATCGGTTGGTATGACGTCGAAGCCCTGCGCCAGCAGCGCCTCGCTGTCCTGTCCAGCACCGCAGCCGAACTCGAGCACGCGCCCGCCGGGCGGCAGCAGCGACATGAAGCTCTGAAGCCGCGCGCCGCTCGCCTCCTGGCCGCGCGAAGCATAGGCCTCGGCTTCGCTGGCGTAGAAATCGAGCGTGTTCGCGTCCTTGCCGTCGCGCATGCGGGCTGCTCGGTCCGTTGTCAGTGGTTGCTCGAGCGCATCGCCACAGTTGCGATGCCGGCGCCGATCAAGAGCGTTCCGCCGGCCTTGTTGAACAGGCCGATCGCGCGCGGATTGCTGACCACCGAACGGGCACGCGAGGCGATCAGCGCGTAGCCCAATGCATTGGCGAAGGCGAGGGTGATGAAGGTCGCCTCGAAGATCAGCATCTGCGTCCAGAAGTCGGCCTTGGCGTCGAGGAACTGCGGCAGGAAGGCGACGAAGAAGGTGATGCCCTTCGGGTTGAGGGCCGTCACCAGCCAGGCATGCCCAAGCATCTTCAACGCTGAGGTGGCATCCTTGCGCGGTTCGGCATTGAGGCTGCCGCCGGCGCGGAAGAGCTTCACGCCGAGATAGACGAGATAGGCTGCGCCCACCCATTTCAGCGCGGTGAACACGGTGGCCGAGGTTGCCAGCAGAGCGCCGACCCCCAGCATGGACAGCGTCATCGCCGTGAAATCGCCGAGCGCGACGCCAACCGCCATCGGGAAGGCGGTGCGCCAGCCCTGGCCAAGGGCATAGGATATCACGAGCAGGATCGTGGGGCCCGGAATAACGAGCAGGACGGCGGTTGCGGCTGCGAAGGCGGCCCAGGTTTCGAAGGTCATGGTGAGACTCCGGAGATTGCAGGCCGAGCAATCCCGAGGCCGGAGACTTTGTAAAGAGGCGGCCGCAGCTTCAGCCGCCGCGGCCGGTGTCAGGTGCGATGCGGCCTCAGCGACGAGCGCTTGAGATGAACTTGCACATCGCCGCGCGGGTGCCGCCTTCCTCCGCGATCTGTCCCGGCTGCACGGTGAAGACAATGTCGACCCGCGTACCCTTGCCGCTCGGGCGCGCCGTCACACGAAGCGTTTGCGGGCGGCCGGATCCGGTCACTTCCTGGAGCGCGGAAATCGTGCCGAGCGATTTGTCGACCTGGATGCCCTCGAAGCCGTCGGCCGCCACGGCCCTGGCAAGTGCGGGCAGCACCGCGGCCGGCGGGCGGTTGGGAATAAGGTCCCAGGTCCGATAGGTGAGGGCGGTGAGCATCGGAACACCGGCCGATTTGAAGTTGGTGGCGCAGGGCTGAGCCTGAGCCTGAGACAGGCCGACAAACAGGGTAGCTGCCGCAAGGGCGATCGATTTCGGCGCAGCGTAAGGCATCTCGCAATCCGTATCCTACTGGGGGAATGCGACACCTACCGTCCTGCAACCTGCCTGTCACCTTCAGCGCGAACCCTGCGTAAGCTTTCCACCGGAACGAGCGGCCCGGCATCCACCGTTCCGCGGGGTTGCGGATCCGCTGCGACAACCAGGGCCCAATAGGCGCGGTATTGGGTGCGCGGGTCCTTTGCCAGTGCAATGCCAAAGCGCGTCGCCTCGGGCATCCGCAGATTCGCGTCATGTCCCGATGATCGGCGCCAGCCCGCAAAGGCCTCTTCGGTGGAATAATAGCCGCCGCCCAGGTTCTCGGCTGCGCGGCCCGTATTGAGGCCGGCCGCATGCACGCGGGCCGTGAAGTTGCCGCCGATATCATGCGAGAGGGCGTTGCCGGCGACCATCGCGTCCGCCTGGCGCTGGGCCATGGCCGTCAACGTAGGGTCGAGCCGCATGGGGCCGAGTCCAAGGCTGGCGCGGTAGGTGTTCAGGATTCGGGTTGCTGCGGCGCGGTCGACCTGGACCGCGGCCAGCTTCTCGGCGGATTTGGGATTGATGGGCCCCGTGTGCAGCGGTTCTGTGGCGCAGCCAGCGGCCAGGAGGGCGACGGTGAGAAGGGCAGCAGCGGCGGTTCGTGTCATGCGACCAGTGCGATTCGATGGTTGATCGGGCAAGATGAGCTAGCGGCCAATCGCGGCGAGATTGCCACCATGCGCCTGCAATCTTGACTTTCGCCCCATTCTGACGCTTTAATCCCAGCATTCGTTTCGCCGACATCGACGAGACCGCATCCGCCGACCGGGCCGCTCGCATGAGCCATGAGAGCCCGGAGGTCAACGCCCGACAGCGCGTCAGCGCCCTCGGGCGCGAAACCGCTTGGGGGTGATGTCCTTCTGTCGGGTGAAAGAGCCGTACAAAACCGACAAGGGGCCGCATGTTCGGCACATTGAGCGACAGACTCTCCGGCATCCTCTCGGGTCTGACCCGGAGGGGCTCGCTGACCGAGGACGACGTCAACGCAGCCCTGCGCGAGGTTCGCCGCGCGCTGCTGGAGGCGGATGTCGCACTCGAGGTCGTGCGCAGCTTCACCGACAAGGTGCGTGAACGCGCGGTCGGCGCTGAGGTTCTGAAATCGGTCACGCCCGGCCAGCAGGTCATCAAGATCGTCAACGACGTCCTGATCGACACCCTTGGTGGCGAGGGCGAGGGCATCACGCTCGATTCGGTGCCGCCGGTGCCGATCCTGATGGTCGGCCTGCAGGGCTCGGGCAAGACCACCTCGACCGCCAAGATCGCCAAGCGCCTCAGCGACCGCCACAAGAAGCGGGTGCTGATGGCCTCGCTCGACACGCGCCGCCCGGCCGCGATGGAGCAGTTGGCCATCCTCGGTCAGCAGGTCGGCGTCGATACGCTGCCGATCGTCGCCGGCCAGTCGGCCGTACAGATCGCACGCCGCGCGATCGAAGCCGGCAAGCTCGGCGGTTTCGACGTCGTGATGCTCGACACCGCCGGTCGCGTCACGCTCGACGAGGCGCTGATGGCGGAAGTCGCCGATGTGAAGGCTGCGACGAATCCGCATGAGGTCTTGCTCGTCGCCGACGCGCTGACCGGCCAGGACGCGGTCAATACGGCGCGCGCCTTCGACGCCCGCGTCGGGCTCACCGGTATCGTGCTGACCCGTATGGATGGCGATTCTCGGGGTGGCGCAGCGCTCTCGATGCGCGCCGTCACCGGCAAGCCGATCAAGCTGGTCGGCACCGGCGAAAAGACCGATGCGCTCGAGGATTTCCATCCCTCGCGTGTCGCCAATCGCATCCTCGGCATGGGCGATATCGTTTCGCTCGTGGAGAAGGCGGCCGAGACGGTCGATGCCGACAAGGCGCAGGCGCTGGCTCAGCGCCTGGCCAAGGGCAATTTCGACCTCGGCGACCTGCGCACGCAACTGCAGCAGATGGAGAAGATGGGTGGCTTCGGCGGCGTCATGGGCATGCTGCCCGGCATGGGGCAGATGAAGAACCAGCTCGCCAATGCCAAGGTCGATGACAAGATGATCGCCCGCCAGATCGCGATCATCAATTCGATGACGGCAGCCGAGCGCAAGAATCCGGATCTGCTCAAGAACAGCCGCAAGAAGCGTATCGCCGCCGGCTCCGGCACCTCGCCGGAAGCGATCAACAAGCTGCTCAAGATGCACCGCGGCATGGCGGACATGATGAAGCAGATGGCCCGCCAGAAGGGCGGCATGCTCGGCAAGCTTGGCCAGATGTTCGGCATCGGCGGTGGCGGGATGCCGCCGGGCATGCCTGATCCATCCAAGATGGACCCGGCCCAGCTCGCGGATCTGCAGAAGCAGCTCGGCGCGGGCGGCGGGCTGCCTTCCCTGCCTCCCGGCGGTTTCCCCGGCCTGCCCAAGGGCGTGACGCCGCCCGCCGGCATGATGCCGAAACTGCCCGGATTGGGCGGTTTGCCCGGCCTCGGCGGCAATCCGTTTGGTGGGAAGAAGAAGTGATTCCCGTCCTCGAGACCAAGCGCTTGGTGATGCGCGGCTGGGCCAAGGGCGATTTCGATCGTGTGGCCGCGTTCCTGGGCGACGAGCAGCTCACCCGTTTCGTCGGTGGTGCCAGCGGGCGGGACGATGCCTGGCGTCGCTTTTCCAGCATGGCCGGCCATTGGTCCCTGCTGGGTTTCGGTCTCTGGGCTCTGGAGGCCAAGGAAGACGGCCGCCTCGTCGGCTGGTGCGGGCTGCTCTCACCGGAAGGCTGGCCCGAACCGGAGATCGGCTGGAGCCTTTTCGCAGGCGAGCATGGGCGCGGTTACGCGACCGAAGCTGCCTTGCGCGCCCGTGACTATGCCTATCGTGACTTGGGCTGGACGACGCTGATGAGCTTCATCCATCCCGACAATCGACCCTCGATCCGGGTCGCCGAGCGTCTCGGCGCCAGATTCGAGAAACCCTTCGTAATCCGTGGCTGGGAGGTCGGCATCTACCGGCACCCGGCCGCCGAGCCTGCGAAACTGAAGCCTGCAAACCTGAACTGACTGGAGATAATCATGTCCCTGAAGATCCGCCTCACCCGCGGCGGCGCCAAGAAGCGCCCCTATTACCGCATCGTCGTCGCCGACGCCCGCTCGCCCCGCGATGGCCGCTTCATCGAGAAGATCGGCGCCTATGATCCGATGAAGGCGAAGGATTCGCCGGAGCGTGTCGTGCTCGACCTCGAGAAGGCCAAGGCCTGGATCGCCAAGGGCGCCCAGCCGACCGATCGCGTCCTGCGTTTCCTCGATGCTGCTGGCCTGGTGAAGCGTCCGGCCCGCAACAACCCGGCGAAGGCCGTTCCCGGCGAGAAGGCCAAGGAGCGCGCCGAGAAGAAGGCCGAGAAGGCCGCTGCTCCGGCTGAAGCTGCTGAGTGAATCTCCTGAGGCGAGGCCGCCTTTTTCGGGTGGCCTCGCCATTTCAACCTCTGCCCCTTGATGAATATGGGTTCCGGGCTGCTCGCTTCGCGGGGACCCGGAATGGCGTTTGATGGCTGATAACGAACTCGTCCTGCTCGGCATCGTCGGGGCGCCGCATGGCGTCAAAGGTGAGGTGCGGATCAAGGCCTTCACGTCCGATCCGCTCGATATCGCGGCCTATGGCGCGCTGATCGACGATCACGGCCGCCGTTTCGAGATCGCGGAGATCAGGCCCGCCAAGGAAGTGGTCATCGCCCGCCTGAAGGGCGTGACCAGCCGCGAGGCGGCCGAGACCCTGACTGGGCTCAAGCTCCATACCGAGCGAGGGAACCTGCCGCCGGCCGCTGATGAGGACGAGTTCCTCCAGGCAGATCTCGTCGGCTGCGCCGTGTTCGGGCCGCAAGGCGAGCCTCTCGGCGAGGTCACGGCCGTCGACAATTATGGCGCTGGCGACCTGCTGGATATCCGCACTCCGGATGGCCGCTCCGTGCTGATGCCGTTCACCAAGGCCTTCACCCCCCGAATTGACATTGCTGCGCGCCGGATCGAGGCCGATCCTCCGGCCGGATTGTTCGAGGATGTCGATGACAAGTGAGACCTCGATCCGCGCTCTGATCTTCGACATGGATGGCACCATCGTCGACAACATGCGCTTCCACGATGATGCCTGGGAGGCGTGGCACAAGAGCGAGAACCTCGCCTTCGACCGGGCAAGCTTCTTCAGCCGCACCGCCGGCAAGGCCAATCTCGAAATCCTTTCTGCCTATTTCCCAGAGGCTGAGGATGCTGAGCTCGAAGCGCGCGGCCTGCGCAAGGAAGAACTCTATCGCGCGGCCTATCGCCCCCATGTCGCGGCGTTGTCCGGGCTGCTCGATCTGATGGCGCGAGCCGAGACTGCCGGGATTCCGATGGCGGTCGCTTCCGCTGCGCCGCCGGCCAATATCGACCTCGTGCTCGATACGCTCCGCCTGCGCTCGCGCTTCGCCACGATCGTCTCCCCATCGCAGGGGTTTCGGGGCAAGCCGCATCCCGACATGTTCCTGGCGGCCGCCGAGCGCATGGGCGTGGCTCCCGAAAGCTGCCTCGTCTTCGAGGACGCGCCGCTGGGCGTCGAGGCCGCGAAGCGTGCCGGCATGCGGGTCGTCGCGATCCTGACGATGCTCGAGGCGGGGGCCTTCTCCGGCTTCGACAATGTCATCGGCAGTGCCAGGGATTTCGCAGCGCTGGACGGGCATCCGTCGCTGCGCTTTGCTTCGGCATGAGCTTTCGCGCCTCGATCCTGACCCTCTATCCCGAGATGTTTCCCGGCCCGCTCGGTGCTTCCCTGGCGGGGGAGGGATTGCGCAAGGGATTGTGGCAGCTCGATACCCACCAGATCCGCGACCACGGCATCGGCCGTCATCGCAATGTCGACGACAATCCGGCTGGCGGCGGTGCCGGCATGGTGCTGCGCTGCGACGTGCTGGCAGCTGCGATCGATGCGGCGGTTCCGGTCGACGATCCAAGACCGCGTCTGCTGATGTCCCCCCGCGGGCGCAAGCTGGATCAGCGCCAGGTCCGCGATTGGGTGGCCGGCGATGGCGTCGTCATCGTCTGCGGGCGCTTCGAGGGCGTGGATGAACGGGTGATCGAGGGGCGCGGCCTGACCGAGGTCTCGATCGGCGACTACATCCTCTCCGGCGGCGAGATGGCGGCGATGGTGCTGTTGGATGCCTGCGTGCGTCTGATACCCGGCGTGATGGGCAAGGAAGCCTCCGGTTCGGAGGAGAGTTTCGAGAACGGCCTGCTCGAATATCCGCACTATACGCGCCCGCGCGAGTGGGAGGGCAGGGGGCTGCCCGAGGCGCTGCTGTCGGGAGACCACGCTCGCATCGCCCGCTGGCGGCGCGAGCAGGCTGAGGCGATCACACGCGAAAGGCGGCCGGACCTGCTCTCGGGCCGTAAATCTCAGGGATAGGCCGTCACCGGCAACTGCTCGGCCAGCCAACCCTTGTCGCCGGGATTGCCGAGCAGGCCGCCGCGGACATCGACAATGTCACGCCAGCCGCGGCCGGCGAGCTTGCGCTGCAGCGAGCTGCTGCGGTTTCCAGTCCGACAGATCAGCGCGATGGTCTTGCCGGGATTCTCGAGCCGTAGCGCGGCAAGCCGCGCCTCGAAGGCGCTGGCCTCCATGTCCAGCCTGATTGCACCGACCGGCACGCCGGTATCGGCCCATTCCTCTGGTGTCCGGATATCGACGAGAACGAGCGTGCCGGCCTTTGCTCCGTCATAGGCCTGCCGCACGGAGAGCGACGGAGGGGCGGATTGCGCCACGGCCGCCCCCGCGAGGAGCGGGGCGGCCGTCAGGATCAAGAGGGAGCGGCGGTTCATGCCGCAAGCGCTAGCCGAGTGGCGCGCCCGCGGCAATTCACGATCGCTGGCTCAGCGCAGCTCAGCGCAGAAGCGCTGGATGCGGCGGCAGGCTTCTTCCAGCTTCTCGTCCGAGGTGGCGTAGGAGATGCGGAAATTGGGCCCAAGGCCGAAGGAGGAGCCGTGGACGGCCGCGACGGCTTCCGTCTCGAGCAGGCCCATGACGAGGTCTTCGTCGGTCTCGATCACCTTGCCGTTCGGCAGCTTCTTGCCGATCAGCGCCGAGCAATCGGGATAGACGTAGAACGCGCCTTCCGGCGTCGGGCACTTGAGGCCGCGCGTCTGGTTCAGCATCGAGACCACGAGATCGCGGCGACGCTCAAAGGCCTTCCGGAAGACCGGAATGTGCTCCTGCGTACCGTCGAGTGCTTCGACCGCCGCCCATTGCGAGATCGCCGAGGTGCCTGAGGTCTGCTGACCCTGGACGAGGTCCATGGCGTTCATCAGATGCTGCGGGCCCGCAGC
>UBZM01000082.1 GCA_900470095.1 Hyphomicrobiales bacterium | reverse complement strand
TCTCCTGCAGGGCAGGGCCGCAGACCCGGCCCTGCCCTGCAGGAGATCGTGGCGGCGAAGAGCGGGCAGGATGGTGCTTGCGCCGGGCGGCTGCGCGGCCAGGCCCCGGTCAAACCGATTGCGCTCGCGGCAGCCGGGGATGCGGCATGAGCGACCGCGCGAGCGATGTCGCGATCGTCGGCGGCGGGCTGATCGGCGCCTGGACCGCCTTCTTCCTGGCGCGGCGCGGGCACAGCGTGACCGTGATCGAGAAAGGCCTGGTCGGCGCCCAGTCGAGCGGCGTCAATTTCGGAAACCTGCGGCTTCAGGGCCGCTTTCCCGGCCAGTACCCGCTGTCCCTGCGCTCCCAGGCCCTCTGGGAGGATTTCGAGGCCCTGATCGGCGAGGATTGCGAGTTCGAGCAAACCGGCCATCTCTATCTCGCCTATGACGAGGCGGAGCAGGCCAAGCTCGAGGGCTATGCCAGCGTCTCGGAATCCTACGGCCTGGCGATCGAGCGGGTCGGACCTGCCGAGCTCAGGCGGCGCTGGCCCTGGCTCGGCGAACGGGCCGTCGCCGCCACATTCTCGGCACGCGACGCCACGGCCAATCCCAGGATCGCGACACCGGCCGTCGCGCGCGCCGCGGCAAGGCTCGGCGCCGTCATCCGCGAGAACACCCGCGTCACCGCTGTGGATCGCGCGGGCGACGGTTTCGCGCTGACGCTCGCCGATGGCACGCAGCTGAGCTGCGGCGCGCTCGTCAACTGCGCCGGCGCCTGGGCGCTCGACATCGCGGAGCGGTTCGGCGAGACCGCACCGGTCTTTCCGGCCGGCCCGCCGCAATTCGTGACGGAGCCCTTCCCCTACGCGATCGGGCCGTCCGTGCAGGCGATCGACGGGTCGGTGATCTTCCGGCAGATCCCGCGCGGCAACATCATCCTGGCCGGCTATCCGCGCACGGCGGCCGATCCGGAGGCGAACCGGGCACCGGTCCCTCCCGCCAAGACGCTGGCGGCGATGCGGGCGCTGGCGCGTGTCGCGCCGATACTCGCGCATTGCCATGTCATCCGCGTCTGGTCCGGCATCGAGGCCTATCTGCCCGACATGATCCCGGTGATCGGGCCAAGCGAGACGGCCGCCGGGCTGTTCCATGCCTTCGGCTTCTGCGGCCACGGCTTCCAGATCGGGCCCGGCGTCGGGTTATGCCTCAGCGAGATGATCGTGGACGGCGCGACGCAGACGCCGCTGGAGCCGTTCTCGATCAGGCGCTTCCGCCAGGCAGCCACCGTCAGCGAGAAATTCCGCAAGGAGTTCGACTGACGCCTTGCGACAATTTTAGATAAGTTCCTTTCCACAGGACGGTGTATGGAAACCCCAAAAACGGCGAATGATTGTTGGAACAATCAAAGGTCTTATTTTCATTGCCGGACACGATCATCTTAGGTGAAGAACACCAGTCAATACGTAGTTGGATTTCGTGGTCTCCCGGCGAGACATCTACACAAACTTCGGAATCATATTTAAGCTTACCAACCTGAATTCCATCGATCATAATTTTATACGACCGAAATCGGTCCCTGAATTGCGTTCCGCGCCGAAAATTGAATTGAGCCACAGGCAAATCCACGGACAGCCAAGAAGAACCTGAAGATGCCCCTGACACGTCTCTCCTTGCAAGGCCGAGATAGCTATCAAGCAGCAACCGGGCGGTTTTTGTGATCATGGGCATGACCGGGGATCAGCCGGAAGCTGCTCCACCGCGGCCACCGCGCAGCCGAGATCGCCAAGGATCTGGCCCGTCGATGCTCCCTTGGATCTTGCCCGTCGTCTTCGCATAGGCGTGATTGTCGACGCCACTTCAACGGCGACGATCATGCCTTAGAGCGCACCTCAAGCGGATCGGTGGTCATTTTGTGTCTTCACTTTAGTCGTATCGATGTGCAGGTCGGGAATACAGATGTTTCGCGTGCGCAGGCCCTTGGGCGGCAGCTCGCGCGGATCAGGGCCGGAGGCCCATTCCGAACCTGGTCACCTCTTCCGTGCGGCACGGGAAAGGCAAACTGTGCGCAAGGTAAGAGATTAACTCGCACTGCGCCGATGCCGTATGCTACCGTTTACTCATGACAGCGGAATCCATCAAAGTAAAGATTTGCATAGGCGCGCCGATCGATCACGAGTCGGAGCGGAAATTTTTATCATTTATAGTTTCGTGGCTTGAGCAGCAAAAGATCCCCGCGATTGTTTTCGCCAATATTGAACTGGAAGGTCGTCAAATCGACTGCATAGTCGCGATGGCCAATTCTGCTTCGGTCGTGGAGGTCAAGACCACTCGGCTTCCGATTCGCGGTGAAATCAATGGAGCTTGGACGCGGCTGTCTGCGTCTGGCGAATGGAAGGGCTACACCAACGCCTATCAGCAGGCGGTTGGCGCGAAGAACCGGGTACGCGATGCGATGCAAGCGGCCAAGCCGCTGGGCAACTTCCATCCGGACGGGTTCGTCGTGTTCACCAACCCCGTTCCGGAAGGATCCGTCGTCACGCCTGGCAACTTCAAGGCGCTCGTCACGACACTCGATCTGTTTCCCGGCCAGCTAAGAACCGTCGGGGCATCACCATGGTCGATGGCCGACTGGGAGGCATTTGCGCAGAAGCTCAACCTGAGCCCGGTGACCTTGGATCAAGTCATGGCGGGGCCCGAAGCGCGCGAGGAGTTTGATCTGCTTCGACATTACACAGACGCAGTAGCTTCCGAGTATGGACGCTACGGAAAGTCCTGGCTCCCCGAGACCGACGACCAGCGCGCTGAACTTGTTCATGCGGCCGCGGCCGATGCGGGCTGCTTCATCAGCGGCCCATCAGGTTGCGGCAAGTCCCTTATGGCGAAATGGCTTACGGGCAAGCTGGCTGAGGAAGGTCACCCGACTTTCTTTATCGCCGCCAAGAATTTCACTGGTTCGTGGGCCGAGAGCCTTCGCAGGGAAGTTGGGCTGCTTACCGATGGCGCTCCGGCGAAGCTCTATCGTGCGGTCGCCCGCTCCGATCGGCCAGTGTTCCTGATTGTCGATGGTGTCAACGAGTTCGGTACATCGGCTTCGGAAGCGCTTCGTGGTGTCAGGGCACTGGCACGGCGAATGGGGGCACTGCTCGTCATTTCCGGTCAGGGTGCAAAGCCTGAAGAGTTCGCTGGGCTCCGAGGCGTGACGGTTGCCCGCCCGAGCTTGGAATTGAAGCAGCGAATTGCGCGGTCGGTTGGAGGCCAACTCACACCAGTCGCGCTGGAGGTGCTCCGGGCTGTAAGATCGGGCATCGAGGCCGGTCTCGTCGGGCAAATTGGCGGCGATCTAAAGGCCAACATCACTCGTTTGCTTCTAATCGATCAATATGTCCGTAAGCGTTTGGCTGGACACGCGCGGGCTGGATCGTTCGGATTGAGGCGTCTCGCAAGCTCGCTGCATACGCAGGTCGCATTCTCGATTGCTGAAACGAATTTCGACGATTTCATGCGTGGGGAAGGCCTCGACTTCGCGGAGTGCGATGCGCTGTTTTCAGCGGGCCTACTCGTGCGACGGGCTGGGCGAATCTCGTTCTCGCATGAGATGATTCTGAACGCATGTGTGGCGTTCGATCTCGCACGGATGGCGGCTAAAGATCCCGCGAGCTTTGGGCAGCGGCTATCGACGCCGATCCTTGAGCCGATCGCCGGCGACATTATTGCGGCGATCGAAAGTGCTGACGTCTGCCGGGATGTACTGTCCGAGGTGGTGAGTTCGTCGCGGTTGGCGGACGCCGCAAGAGGGGATTTCGGCCCAATCGCCGCCTCGACGGCCCGGGGTCTGCTGAACGAAACGACGGAGGCCTGCGTTGCCGAAATTCGCGACGCTCGGCTTGTCCTTTCAAAGGAAGGTGACGCTGTTACGATCGCCTGGGAAGACGCGACCCGGCGCGAGTGGACGTACCCTGAGAGGGCAAGGCTCCGCGCTGTTGGCCGTCTTGCTTACGGGCCGGGCCTCGAAATCTTCCTGGGGCTTTGTGCCGAAATGGATGCCCGGTTAGCGACGGAGCGGCGGCGGTGGGCCGATTTTGCCCGGGAGGAGCGATATCCAATTCGAAGCCAAAGCTTCGCGCTTACCTATTACGCATTTGAGAAATCCCTCGGATTTACCGACATTGCTCGGGCAACGCAGCGCGGCTTTGAACCGCTGTCCGAAGAAGAGCATGCCTTCCCGGTCAAGTTGGAGGAGCTAACTTCTGGCCAACTCCTTTTCTTCTTGGAGGGGCGGCGGGCGTTCTTCAATCGCGAAGATAGTGATTTCGCCGAGCACCTGATTTATCTGTTTCGCGAGCGGTTCCGGTGGGAGCCGTACGACGTCCAGCTCGTCATGCTGCATTCGGTCGGCTATGCCCGTCGGGCACCACAGGAGGTCCTTGATCGCCTGATCGAGGCCATCAATGCTCTCGAGGTGAACCCAAGCAACTGGGGCATCAATTCGAGCATCATCGAGGCGCTGAAGATACTAGGGGCGCTCGATAGCGACGCTGAGGAATCACGGTCGCAGGTCAGGGCGGAACTGGCGTCTGTGCTTGTTGTCGACGACGATGTCGTCGACAACGACCTCGCTCTCTCGCTGTGCGTGAGGATGTTCGATCATCCGTTTGACTCCATCTATGGTGAGGAAATCTACGACCTGGATGAGGAGTTGCGGCGACGCCTCTATCGCCGCGCACTTCGAGCGTCGAAGATCAAGAGTTCGTTGAGCTTGGATTGGCTGACGACGGAGGTGGCGTCGTTCGGCGACCCTCTGGATGCCGCCTTGCTGCGGCCACTAACGGGCTTGCCCAGCCGAACAAATTCGTTTCCCCAGGAGGAATGGGGAGCCTTTGCGACTGCGACGCGATTTGTTGGTCGGCATCATGCCGAGCTTGAGCCGGTTAAGCCGGAGACGTCCGAAGAAGGCTGTCTCATTGCAATTCGCTTGCTGATTTATGCCGTCGAGGCGAAGCGATCAACCGACGCAGAGGAAGCGCGGTTCGCTTGGGCGCGGCTCCACGATATGCCGGCTCAATTGGTCGTCGGTTGCATGAGCGAGATTCAAAAAGCGCTATGCTATCGATTTGGTCAGGGCGACAGGGTCGATGCATACCCATCGTTAGACCTAGTTGCAGCCTATTCGTCGGATTGCCTGGCCCTATCAAGGCGCTTCATCGATGATGGAGAGGATGCTCAGTTCTACCATCGCGTCCCGCACAGGGAGGATGGGATGGCGTTCGCCTTCGACACGGTCGGGTTCTATGGAGATCGAAGCGACGTCGAAAGGCTTCGGAGCCGAAGCCGAGCCCATCGCTTCGCGCGCTACGCGCTGGCGGCGCTCAAGCGTTTGGAGAGCGGTTCTTTAGAGAGATAACCGAACACGACCTCCGCTTGCTCAAGCCAAGCTTGTTCAGTATCGACTCTGCCCTCGCGAAAGCCAAGGGCGGCCGTAAGGCTCCGGCCATTCCACGCAGGGCCGACGCCGCCAGCGTGAGATCCGGCGCGACCTCGACGACACGCAAAACGAGCGAATTGGCTGTCGCACGCGCCGGCATTGTCACATCGACGGCGTCCGATCTACGGCATCTGCCGTATTGACGGTGCCGCGATACCTGAGAGCATCTGGACCGTGGCTCGTGACCCGGGGCCGCCCGTTTCCCACCGAGAGGCCCGCGTGACTTTCCTGGCTAAGCCCACCGTCGCAGCCCTCCTGCTGTCGACGGCTCTCCCCAGCGTGGCCGCGGCCCAGTCGCGCGGCCTGCTCACCGATCCCCAGAGCTGGCGCACGCCCGAATACCTGGCGCAGTGGGGACTCGAAGCGATCCGCGCCGCGGAAGCCTATGCCCGCGGCCTCGATGGCCGGGGGATCGTGATTGGTGTCGTCGAGTCCGGCATCGCTTATGCCGGCCACAGCGAGCTCGCCGGCCGCTATATCGGTGGCTACAGCTATTTCAACGAAAGCAGCTCTGTCGCGCCCAACCAACATGCCGTCGGGGTCAGTTCGGTGATTGTCGGCAACAGGGACGGCGTCGGGATGCATGGCGTTGCTCCCGGAGCAACCGTGATCAGCGCCGGCCTCGGCGATGGTGGTGCCTTCAATTCTGACGGTCTGCCCAGAGCTTATGACGATCTGCTCGCGCGCGGTGTGCGCATCATCAACAACAGCTGGGCCAGCGACGAAGCCATCACGGAAGTGACCCGGCAGGGGATTCTCGACGCGGAGCGGCCAGTGGTGGAGGCCTATCGTCGTGCGGTGGGAGCAGGCGCCCTTATCATTCGCGGAACCGGAAACGACGGCAGAGACCAGCCCCTTTACGACGCCGGCCTGCCCTACCTTTTTCCCGAGCTGGAGCGCGGCTGGCTGAGCGTTGCAGCCCATGGGCCCAATTACGAGCCCTTCTACAACAACCGCTGCGGCGTGGCCATGAACTGGTGCCTGATGGCGCCCGGCGGCGGCGACTGGTGGACCCCCTCGCCCTATCCCGAGGACCCGATCATCGTCGCCGCCGTCAATGGCGGCTACACCAAGGTCAATGGCACCTCCTACGCCGTTCCACATGTCTCCGGCGCGGCGGCCCTGGTCTGGCAGATGTTTCCGTTCTTCAGCGCCGACCAGGTGCGCCAGACCCTGCTCGGCACGGCCTATGACATTGGCGATCCCGGCGTCGATGCGCTTTACGGCTACGGCCTTCTCGATGTCGGCAAGGCGGTGCTCGGCCCCGGCCGTTTCGACTGGGGCGATTTCGTCGTCGAGCAGCCCAATGGCCTCGCCTTCTTCGAGAACGACATCGTCGGCGCGGGCGGCCTCGTCAAACGCGGCAATGGCGAACTCGTCCTGACCGGTCACAGCACCTATGCCGGGGCGACGCGCGTCGAGGGCGGCTTCCTGTCGGTGATGGGCAGCATCGCGTCCCGGACCCGCGTCGGCGTGGCGGGCACGCTCGCCGGCACCGGCCTGATCACGGGCCAAGTCGAGAATGCCGGCGCGGTCTGGGCCGGCGACGCGCGTGGCGTCGGGACCCTGACCATCGACGGCCATTATGTGCAGCAGGCCGGCGGCCTCCTGATCCAGCAACTCGACGCCACGGGCGGGCTGAACCATCTGTCCGTCACGGGAACGGCCAGCCTGGCCGGTCAGGTGGCGCTGGCCGGCGGCCCGCAATTGCTTCCGCGCGCCCTGACCATGCCGGTGATCACGGCGGGACAGGGACTTGTCGGTCGCTTCGACGGCGTCGAGGGCCCCGTCGGCGACGGCACGGCGCCCTTCATCCAGGCAAGCCTGCGCTACGAGCCGAAGACGGCCCATCTCGATATCCGCACGCTGCCCTTCGACGCACCGGGCGTTTGTGCCTCGACCAATCAATGCGCGGCCGCTTCCGCGCTCGAGCGCGGCCTTGCCGGGGGCGATGCCGATCTGCGGGGCGTGGCGGGCGTGCTCCAGGCAGCCGGCACGCGCGATGGGGCCCGCACGGCGCTCGCCGGCCTCACCGGCGAAGCCCATGCCAGCCTCGGCACGCTGGCGCTCGGAGGCTTTGCGCCCTTCGGCAGCATGATCGCGCAGCGGATCACCGATCTGCGCACCGGCCAGGCTGAGCCGACCTCGGGCAGTGCGGCGATGGCCTATGCCTCGGGCGGGACGGCCAGCCCGGCCGCGGCGATGCTGAGCCGGCTTCCGTCGGGACAGGCTTCCGCCTGGGGTGAGGCTGCGCCGTCGCACAACGCCTGGCTGCGCGGCTATGGCCTCGCCGGCAGGATCGGCGGCGATGCCAATGCCGGCAGCACCGATTATCGCAGCGGCGGGGTGATCGGCGGCGTCGATCGGCAGGTCACGCCCTCCCTGCTGCTCGGCTTCAGCCTCGGCCTTTCCAGCACCGACGCCGATTTCCGGAATTTCAACGGCAACGGCAGCATCAAGGCCTATGAAGGTGCCGTCTATGCCAGCCATGCGCGCGGAAAGCTGCGCCTCGACGGCATCCTCGCCTATGCCCGCCTCGATCTCGAGACGCAGCGCAGCATCAGCTTCGGCAGCCTCTCGCGCCGGGCGGACGCCGATTACGGCGCCGACCGCTTCACGGGCGCGCTCGAGGCCGCCTATGCCATTGATCTCGGCTGGTCGACGATCGAGCCTCTGGCCGCCCTGCGCTATACCTATCTGCGGCAGGATGGCTTCAGCGAGACCGGCGCCGGCAGCATCGGCCTGACCAGCGGCGGGCAATCGGCATCGAGCCTGCTCGGCAGCCTCGGCGCGCGGCTCATCCGGCAGTTCGATCTTGGCGCGCACCATGTCGCCGTCGAGGCGCGCGGCCGCTGGCAGCACGAATTCCTCGACGCTGCGATGGTGCTGGACACCGTCTTCATCGGGGCGCCGGCGGCAAGCTTCGCCGTGCAGGGTGCGCAGGTGGCGCGCGACAGCGCGATCCTGGGCGTAGGCCTGTCGACGCGGGCCGGCCACAACGTCACGCTGTTCGCCGGCTATGATGTCAGCCTCAACACGGACACCACGGCGCACGCCGTCACCGCCGGATTGCGCGCGACCTGGTAGGCGGGCAGCCTTGCCGCGTCGCCCCCGTCACGACCTCCTGTTCGCCGCCGTCGACGTCCCGGCCCGCGGCAGCACCCTGTCGATCCATCCGGCCTCCGGCGCGGAACGGGACTTTCGCGACGATGGCAACGAGATCATCCTGAACGCCCGGGGCAGGCACGCCGGGCTCGCACCAACGGGCCACGATCAAGGCCGGGCTGTCATCGTTGCGCGCTGGAGCATGCTGCGAAAAAGCGGCAACGGCTTTTCCCACAAAGCATGCTCTAAACGACTGGAGTCGATCACGTTTTCTGCATTGGGACGATGTCGCCCCAATGCGGCATGATCGAAAGGAGGGACGGGATGAAACTCTATACCTATTGGCGGTCGACCTCGTCATACCGCGTTCGCATTGCGCTCGCGCTCAAGGGGCTGGAGGTCACGCCGAGCTTCGTTCATCTCGTCCGGAACGGCGGAGAGCAACATGGCGAGAGCTATCGCGCCCTCAACCCGCAAGGCCGGTTGCCGGCCCTGGAGCTCGACGACGGCACCATCCTGACCCAATCACCCGCCATCATCGAATATCTCGAGGAGATCTGTCCGGCTCCGGCTCTCCTCCCGCGCGAGCCGGTCATGCGTGCAAAGGTCCGGGCCGTCGCAGCGATCATCGGCTGTGACATTCATCCCCTCCACAACATCGCGCCGCTGTCCTATCTCAGGCAGACTCTCGGGCAGGCCGAGCCGGAGGTTAAGGCCTGGATCGCCACCTGGATCGGACAGGGCCTCAGCGCAGTCGAGGAGCTGATCGGCGACGAGGGTTATTGCTTCGGCCCCCTGCCCGGTCTGGCGGATGTCTACCTGCTGCCCCAGCTCTACGCAGCGCGGCGTTTCCAGGTGCCGATCGAGCATTGCACGCGCGTCCTGCGGGTCGAGCGATTGTGCAACGAACACCCTGCCTTCAGGAGCGCCCACCCGTCGATGCAGGGCGATGCCGAGTAGTTGGCCCGACACGGTCGGCAAGGCTCCAATCCCGTTCTGCGCCAGATGCAGAGGATGCACGGGGGATACAAACGGAAACACTCCAGCAACATCCGTTCGGCACTGGGGCCACAAACGCGACCTATCCGGCAGTCTCACGCAGCGTCGGAGCGCCCATGCCGGATATCGTTTCACCCTTGCGGTCGGGTTCGTCGCTGCGGCGCGCCCTGGGGGTCCTGGCCGCGGCAGCCATGTGGATCAGCGTGGTGCTCTTGCGCATCTTCGGCCCCGACACCACCGACACGGCCTCGGCCTGCGGTCGCATGGTCTATCGCGATCCGGTGACAGGGCGCGAGCAAGCCATCGGAACGGCCCGGATCGCTTCGGACGGCACGATCAGATGTCGCGATGTCGCCTATCGGCCTTAGATCATCGGATCCGGTCCGATGATCCAGCCCACTGTGATTGCATCGGCTTTCCCCGAAAACCGCAATCCACTTTTCCGGCCGATGCTTCGGCCCTGCCGATGCCTTAGCCACGATGACGGCTGCATGGGGCCTGCGCCTCCGATATGCTCGCAGCGGTTGAAGCCTGGAAACCTGACGTGAGCGCATCGGCGCATATCCTGATCGTCGAGGACGATCGCGACATCAGCACGCTCGTGGCGCGCTACCTCTCGCAGAACGGCATGCGGACTTCGACCGCGCGCGACGGGCGCGAGATGGACCGCATCCTGCGGGAGCGCAGCTTCGACCTGATCGTGCTCGATCTCAACCTCCCCGGCGAGGACGGGTTCTCGATCTGCCGGCGGCTATGCCTGACGACGCAGATGCCGATCATCATGCTCACCGCCCGCAGCGAGGATATCGACAGGATCATCGGCCTCGAAATGGGCGCCGACGACTATCTCGGCAAACCGTTCAACCCGCGCGAGCTCCTGGCCCGCATCCGGGCGGTGCTGCGACGACGGGGCAGCGGACAGGCCGATCCAAACGAGCCGCCCGGCTCGTTTGCCTTCGCGGGCTGGACGCTGAATGCCAATAGCCGCGAGCTGACCAATCCCGACAATGTCCGCGTCGCCGTGACCGGCGCCGAGTTCGATCTGCTGCGGGTGCTCTGCGAGCGGCCCGGGCGCGTGCTCGCGCGCGATGCCCTGCTTGATCTGACGCAGGGGCGCGCCGCCACCCCGTTCGAGCGCAGCATCGATATCCTGATCAGCCGCCTGCGCCAGAAGATCGAGCGCGAGCCGCGCGAACCCGAATTGATCAAGACGATCCGCTCGGGCGGATATCTCTTCACGCCCGCCGTCGCACGGCAATGATCCACCCGTTTCGCCCGCCCGCCCGGATCGGCAGTCAGATCGCGCTGCTCGTGGTCGGCGTGATCGGCCTGCTCTATCTCATTCTCTCCGTCACGCTGGTCTGGCAGGCGCCCCGCGGCAGACCGGGCCCGCCCGCCTATGAGAGCGTCGCGACGATCGCCAAGCTCGTGGCCCAGACGCCGCCGCCCCTGCGCCCGATGGTCGTCGAGACCGCGAACACGGCCGACCGGCGCTTCCGGTTCGCGCTATCGGGCATCGGCCCTGCCCCCTTGCCATCGAAGCCCCAGCCTTTCGCCGCGGAGGGAATGGCGCAGCGCCTGGGCGAGGGTTTTGCGGTGCAGCCGAACCCGGCGCCGGACGGAGACAGGCCGCCGCAAGGCTATGCGATCCGGCTTCCCGACGGCACGGGCCTCGATGTCGAGATCGCGGCCGGCGGGACGGGGACACCGCCACCGCGCCCCATCTCCATTCTGGTCGTCGCCACGATCATCGTGCTCGGGCTCAATATCGCCGCGCTGACGCTCTGGGCCTCGCGCGGCATCACGGCGCCGCTCGCGCGCTTCGCCTCGGCGGCCGAGGAGTTTTCGATCGACCGCGATCCCTCGCCGCTGCGCGAGGAAGGCCCCATCGAAGTCCGTACCGCCGCGCGCGCCCTCAACCGCTTGCGAGACCGGATCCATGCGATGTTTGCCGACCGCACACGCATGCTGGCGGCGATCAGCCACGACCTGAGGACGCCGATCACGCGCATGCGCCTGCGCGTCGAGTTCATCGAGGACCATGTCCTGCGCGCTCAGTTCACCCGCGATCTGGAGCATATGGGCACCATGGTGCAGGGCGCGCTGTCCTATCTGCGCGATGCCGACCGGCGCCAGACGCGCGGTGCCGTCGATCTTTCCAGCCTGCTCCAGACCGTCGCGGACGAGTTCAGCGATATCGGCACGCCGACGCGCTATGAGGGGCCGCGACGGGTCGTCGCGACCGGCGATGCCCAGCAGCTGGAGCGCGCCGTGACCAATCTCGTCGAGAACGCGGTGCGCCATGGCACGCAGGTGATCATCCGCCTTCGCGACGAAACCGACGCCCTCCTGATCGAGGTGGCCGACGATGGCCCCGGTATTCCGGAAGCCGATCGCTTGCGCCTGCTCGAACCCTTTATGCGCGGCGACGAAGCCCGCGGGCGAATCGATACAGAAGGCTTTGGCCTCGGCCTCGCCATCACCCGGTCGATCGCGGCCGCCCATGATGGCGAGCTGACCCTGCACGACAACCAGCCGCGCGGCCTGCTGGTCCGCATCAGCCTGCCGCGCCAGGCCGCCGGGGCCCCACGAGCGCCTGAGCGCTAAGCCTCAACGCGCGCGGAACATTCGGCAGCAGGGGCGCCGCTCGACAGTGCCGTGACAGTCCCGTGGAACCGAACGGGACAGACATGGTTGCATGTCCCCGCCACCGCAATCGCGTGGCCGCAGCGCGACGTGCCGTCTTATGGCCGCTGCTCGAGCGGCCATACCTCACCGACACCGTGGGCCACGGCGCAGGGCGTTCGCGAAACCATAGCGATGGCCTCGGCCAGATCGGCGGCTTCGATGATGGCAAAGCCCGCCACCGGCAATGACGACGTCATGAATGGACCATTGGCCGTTTCCACACGGGCAGCATCGGGATTGCGCACCTGCACGGGAACGCCCGCGATACCCATCAACACTCCGTCCTTCCGCAGCTTCGCATCATGGGCGTGGGCGGCGTCTCGCACGGCCACCGGGGTACGGTCGTAGCCCTCACGGTCTCCATATCCGATCGTCACGAATGTCGGCACGGGTCGCCTCCTCCAAAGGGCCAAAGCATCGGCCTGAAGTGCGGATTGCGGATTTCGGGGCAAAGCCGATGCAAACACAAAGGGTCGGATCCCCGGACGCGATAGGATGTCCGGTCCGATGGTCTAGCGGAGCTTGGCGATCCCGATGCCATCCTGTTTCGCACGGTCCTTGATCGATTCTTCGCTGCGGGTCATCGCCTTCGAAATCGCCTTCAGGGCCATGCCCTTCCTAGCGAGCAGCTTCAGCTTCTCAGGGGTTCAGGGTTGGCGATGCCGTTCAAATCTCTCGGCCACGATCGGCTCCTTCTTCGCCGGGACATCTCCCGCATTCGCGTCCACTATAGCAGTGATGGCGACGAATTTGGCCCCACGTGTCGATGGAGGCAGAGCCCATCCGGCCGCTCGGCGCCATAAGCAGAACCTGGGCCTCTGCCCGAAAGCAGACCTCTGTTCCGCGGCCGCGTCACTACCGGAACCGCCCCATAGCGGGCGTTCATGTTGGGGACTGAAAACCGAGAAAAGCGACCGATGAAATTGCCTTTCAGACGGGTAGATCACCCACGATCGACGGCGCCATCTGCAGCGCGAAATCCTTGAACATGCGAACCGGGCGGGAGATGTGACGGTTTCCGAGATGCACGATCGATAGGTCAAGCGTCTGGAAGCGCCATTGCGGCATCACCTCCACCAGACGCCCCGTCTGGACAAGCGCGGGCGCTACGATCGGAGGCAGCTCACCGATCCCGCCGCCAGCCGCGAGCAGGGTCGCCAGGCCAGCAAAGTCATTCATTGCTAGCTTCGGCTTGAAGCTGACCGTTTCGCGCGCGTCGCCGTTCTTGAAAGTCCAGCGGTGCTGTTGTGACCAATAGGCGAAGGCCAGGAGCCGATGCTCTTGCAGGTCCTGCGGATGCTGCGGCGGGTTTCGCCCTACAAGATAGTCGGGACTGGCCACGAGACGATGGCGGTAGCGGAGCATCGGGCGCGAAACGAGGTTCGAGTCGCTCAGCGGACCGAGGCGCAGGGCGAGATCGACACCCTCCGCGATGTGATCGACATGGCGATCGGCGATCAGCACCTGCACTTCGACGGCGGGATAAGCGGCTTGAAAGGCGCCAATGAGTGGCGCCAGCAGGTTGTCCGAAATGCTGGGCGGCGCCGAGAGCCGCAGCGCGCCGCGAACTTCGGAAAGCCGGTTGGAGGCGATGCTGTCGACAGCCTCGCTGACCTCGACGCCGCGTTGCGCCTGCTCAAGAATCTCCGCGCCAACGTCGGTCAGCCGCAGGCTGCGCGTCGAGCGTTCGAAGAGGCGGACGCCGAGGTGGTCCTCCAGTTCAGCGATCTTGCGGCTCACGGTCGAGATCGGCATGCCGGTACGACGCGCGGCCTCCGAGAAGCTGCCGGTTTCGGCAACCCGGGCGAAGACCAGGAGGGAGTTGAGGTCTGGCATGACTTTCCCAAATTTAGGATAATCATTACCAAATTCTCAGACTAAATCCAAAACCGGAAATGACCCATCTTCTCGTTGGCAATCATGCCGCGAACGGGGAGAACCTCCATGAAGAAGATCGTAGCTTCCGCACTTGCCGCCGGCGCCGCATTGGCGCTGTCACTCACGGCTTCCGCGGCCGAGCGGACCGGCGACGAAGCCGCAATCGAGCATGCCCTGCGCGCTTATGAGCTGGCGCTCAACGCTGAGGATACCGACGCGGTGATCAAGCTCTATGCGCCCGACGGCGTATTCATGCCGCCGAACAGCCCATCAAGTGTCGGCGCCGCTGCCGTGCGCTCCGCCTATGTGAACGTGTTCAACGCGATCAAGTTGGCAGTGCGCTTCGACATCGTCGAAATCGTCCAGGTTGCGCCGGATTGGGCCTTCGCGCGCACCAATTCGGCAGGCACGGTTACGGTCAAGGCGAGCAGCCAGACAAGCCCCGAGGCCAATCAGGAATTGTTTGTCTTGCAGAAGCTCGGTTCGGGCGACTGGAATATCGCGCGCTACAGCTTTTCCACCACCAATCCGCCGCGCCAGTAAGGGAGCAGGACCATGCCCGCTACGATGAAGGCAGCCGTGATCTACCAGGCAGGCGGCCCTGAAGCCCTAAAACTGGAAAGGCGGCCGACGCCCACGCCCGAAAAGGGGCAGGTGCTGATCCAAGTGAAGGCCTTCGGGCTCAATCGCTCGGAACTGTTCACCCGGCAAGGGCTTTCGCCCAACGTTGCCTTCCCGCGCGTGCTGGGGATCGAGGCGGCTGGAATCGTAGTGGAGGCCCCAGGAGGGCAGTTCGGCCCTGGCGATATCGTCGCGACCGCGATGGGCGGAATGGGGCGCCGGTTCGATGGCGGTTATGCCGAATATGTCTGCGTACCCGCCACCCAAGTGCAAAAGCTCACGACGACGTTGCCATGGGAGACGCTCGGCGCAATGCCCGAAATGCTGCAAACGGCATGGGGGTCGCTGTTCAATGCGTTGCAACTCAAGGCGCGCGATCGCTTGCTTATACGCGGCGGAACCACATCGGTGGGCCTGGCTGCGGCGGCTATCGCCAAGAAGCACGGCGCTTTCGTGCTCGCGACGACGCGCAATCCTGCCCGCGAACGCTTGCTGCGCGAGAACGGCGCCGACCAGGTGGTGATCGACAGCGGCGACATCGCGGATCAGGTCCGCGAGATCTGCCCAAATGGCGTCGACAAGGTGCTCGAACTGGTCGGCACGACGACTTTGAAGGACTCATTGCGCACCGCGCGCCCGCACGGCGTTGTCTGCATGACTGGAATGGTCGGCGATCAATGGTCCTTTGATCAGTTCAGCCCGATGGACTCCATCCCGACGGCGGTGTCGCTGACCACCTATGCAGGCGGGGCGGAGGATTTCATGCAAACCCCTCTGCAGTCGCTGGCCGATCAGGTCGCTACGGGCACCCTTCGCCTCAACATCGGTAGGGTCTTCAGGCTCGACGACATAGTCGATGCGCATCGCACGATGGAAACGAACCAGGCGGGTGGGAAGATCGTTGTCCTCACCTGAGAGGGTGGGTGTTCAATTATCTGTTCCGTGCAGAGAATGTCCGATATCCACCCTCCCGTGAACTTCCGAACGTCTGCAAACGGGCAGCCGCGTCGCTTCAGCTGAGCGATGACGAGATTTGCGCCGATCTCAGTCGCATGGCAGGGCAGCGCTTCACCCGCGCTCGATGTCTGGCGGGATGAACTGAGAGCACACATCGTTTCAGCGCTCGGCAAGCGGTGAGACGCGACTGAGCTAGACGCCCATATACGTCCGCAGTTGATCTCCAACCTGGGCCATTGTCGTTGGCTTGATCCGGCCCAGCTTCTCCGCGTGGCCTGCCTCGATCGTCGCGATTTTGCATGGGCGAATGACCGATGGCGCCGGCAAGCCGACCTCGCCATAACTCAGGCCCAGCGACACGTCTCCCGGCCATGACCGATTCTCGGCGCTGGTGATCATGACCACCCACAACAGGCCTTCGCCCTCCCCTACGCCGCCATGGCTGACGACAAGCGCCGGCCGATGCTGGCGGGTGTTGCGGTCGGTATAGGGGAACGGCACACGGATAACATCGCCCTGGCTGAACTCAGAGTTTGGCATAGGCTCTCCGGTCGGCTTCGCTATCCCACTCGCTGAATGTGCCAAACGGGTCTTCGGCCGGGGCTGCTGCCGGTGCCTTGCGGATCACCACCGCGTCGCCCTCGATGCTATAGGCAATCTCGTCGCCCTCGCGCAGATGCAACGCGGCCCGGATGGGCTGCGGAATCGTCGTCTGCGCCTTTGATGTCAGCTTGCTCGTGATCATGCGGAACTCCTGTAAGGAAGCTCCTTACTGTAAGGAAATTCCTTTCAGACAGCAAGCTAGGAGCCAGTCGCCAGTATGGCGTCTCTCGTTCTGAACCAGGCGGTGAGCGCCTCTCTGGCCCCGGTACAAGGCGCTGCTGCCGACCGGAAGCGGGTATCCGCCATTCCCCGGAAACCGGACGTTCCCGGGCACTCCTTCCGTCTGGTTTCCAGATTATGCTGACATGGCACGGCGGCACTGCGGGTTAGCGGATCTGCCCTTGCATGCGATGGAGCGGCGATCACGCGCGGATAGTCACAGGATGACGCGCAGCCGAGACCGTGGATGAATACCAGCGGCGTGCCGGCGTCCAGAAAGCCTTCACGACCCGGCTCCTGACCTGCAATATCGACGCAGCTCTCAATCTCGCTCCGCATAATCGATCCGCGCCCGCGTTCCAACCGCCTTCAGCAGAATGAGCAACCCGCCGCCATCGATCAGTTCAATCGGCTTATCCCTGGCAAAGCTGACGGCGTCGGGTTCGAGGCCAGCCGGCTCCGCGCGGTTTCCTCGCGATCGGCACCGTCTCGCCTTTCGCAGGGACGGTCTCCCCTTCGGCTGCGCAGGTGGGTTCATTCGCCTCCGGTATGTGACAACGCCCGCGGATATGCTTTCCTGCCGTAGGAGGAAGGCGGGGCATGCTCTACGACAACTATCAGACCAGGCTGGAGGCGGAGCGCCTCAGGCTCTCGAACCCGGAGACCGTGTACGCCTGGCTGTCCGCGCTGCCGGCGGCCGAGAGCGTGTTCACCGGCAATTGCGCGGACGTGATCGTAAAGACGCTCCTCGAACGCGACGATCCGCTCATCAACCTGGCACTGGCCAGGTTCACCGCGAACGACCAACTGCTGAAGCCGCTATGGGACAAGGGCGGCCTGATGCGCACAGCGCTTCTCGCGAATCGAGCGTACGGTCCTGTGTTCCCGACGTCGGGCATCTTCAGCCTGCGCGACCTGGATCCCCTGCGGCTGATGATCGAAGAGTTGACCGTCGACGACCTGAATGCGCTCTACTCGAACCCGCGCTGTCCGGCGGCGCTCCTCGACCAAACATTCCGCAACGCCATCGGATTGTCGGAAGACCGGCACCTCCTCGCCTGCCGGTACGCCGTTCGGAATGAGCGCCTCGTGAAGACGCTCAGCTGCGATACGTACGAAGAGTTTACGGAGGCGGTGGAGCACGCGAAGCCGATACACGCGATGTGGGACCTGGTGCGGACCGCTCCGGCGACGGGGCCTTGGGCTTCCATCTTAGCCGACGCCGGCAGCGTAGCCTTCGAGCTTGGGCTCCCGAAAG
Source organism: Hyphomicrobiales bacterium (assembly GCA_900470095.1). Taxonomy (GTDB): domain Bacteria; phylum Pseudomonadota; class Alphaproteobacteria; order Rhizobiales; family Beijerinckiaceae; genus Allobosea. Next base: position 15,715 of record UBZM01000082.1, on the reverse strand, counting down.
AGTCCGCGCCGGACATGTCGACGGAGGTCGGCAGCAAGGAGTGGAAAGCGGATTGGCAGAAGCGCAACGACGCGTATCGGGCCATCTTCGTGCAGGCTGCGCAGACGCGCTGGCTGGGACCGGAGGAACAGCGGAACGATCCGCTCTGCAGATGGACACGGGCCCGCGCCGCAATCTCCGAGGCTGTCTGCAGGGCGCAGCCGCATAATCCCGAATTTACGTGGGAACACCCGGATCTCGGCTTCCGGATCGGATTCTACCGCGCCGCCGCCGTGTCGCCGGATTGGGACATCGAAGCCATGGCGGAGAAGGACGGCAAGTCCTTCACGCGTGCGCTGATCTGGAATGAGAGCCTCTACGAACGCGTGAACCACGACCTGCAACGGCGGCTCTTGGCCAGTGCCCACCGCATGGACGACGACGACTGCGTGGCATGGATGACCGACAAGCTCGAAACACTGGTCGCGACGGACCCCGGTCGCTACGGCTACGAACCCACCAAGGAGATGCGCCGATACGACGAACGGCAGGTAGCCGCGCCCCAACCCGCAAGGAAGGGCTGGCGCATCTTTTCTCGATAAGGGAACGAGCCCCCACGCCCGCGCGCGTCCCGACGTTCCAGCGGCCTGACCGCTCCGCCCTTGTTCGGCACGCGCTCGACCAACCCGCCCCCGCTCCGATGCCGCCAAGGGCCGCCTCGGCCGTTGCCGGATCGCCCCCCGCGCCGTCGGCACGCGGGACGGCGCCGGAGCGCCGCGGCGGAACTCAGTCCGAGCAGGTCATTCAGCGAATTCAGAGGACCAGCCAGGGCGGAGAACGCGCTGTCGCAACCCGGGGATGCCTTTCGCGTCATTGTCGACGAATAATATGCAAGGCACTATCGGCATGCACTGCGCCGGGACGGCGGGCCGGGCTGGATAGCCCAGCCGCGCCGGCGCGAACCGGAACAGCATTCCGGGAACCGAACGAACCAAGGGGATGACGACCGATGACGATTGGGGTGGGAGGCTCGAGCTTCGAGGCGGAACTCGCCAGGCTGAATCCGATGACGTCCGGCGTCGCGCCGATCGCGGTCGCCGAGTACAAGGCCCGCATCGCAAAGGCGCAAGCCCTCCTGCGCGAACAGGGGCTGCAGGCGCTCTATCTCGATACCTCGGCCAACCTGCACTATTTCACCGGCATCCAGCTCAAGCTCACCGAGCGGCTGCATGGCGCGATCATCCCCGCCGAGGGCGAAATCGTCTATCTCAGCCCCGCCTTCGAGGAGCCGAAGACGCGCGAATACATGCAGTTCGGCGACGACCTGCGCTGCTGGGAGGAGCATGAGGACCCGACCGCGCTCGTCGTCGAGACGATCCGCAGCCTCGGCTACGAGAACGGCACAATCGCTCTCGACCCACATACCCCCTTCTTCATCGCCGACGGATTGCGCAAGGCCGGCAACCGCTACAGCTTCGCCAGCGGCGGCCCGGTCACCGCTTCCTGCCGCCAGCTGAAATCGGCCGCCGAGATCGCCCTGATCCAGCGTGCCATGGACATCACCATGGAGGTCCACCGGGCTGCGGCGCGGGTGCTGCGCGTCGGCCTGACGACGACGGAGCTGATCGAATTCCTCGACCGCGCCCATCGCAAGCTCGGGCTGAGCTCGACCTTCGGCGCCGCGCAGTTCGGCGAAGCCACCGCCTATCCGCATGGCGTCCCCTATCCGCAGACGCTGGCTGAGGGCGACATGGTGCTCATCGACACGGGAACCAGGCTCGGCGGCTATCACTCCGACATCACCCGCACCTATGTCTTCGGCGAGCCGACAGAGCGTCAGCGCGAGATCTGGAACCTGGAGAAGCGCGCGCAGCTCGCCGGGTTCGAGGCGGCCGTGCTCGGCGCGCCCGGCGAGGCCGTAGACCAGGCTGCGCGCGGCGTGATCGAGGCCGCCGGCTTCGGCCCCGGCTACAAGGTGCCGGGCCTGCCCCATCGCACCGGACATGGTCTCGGCCTCGAGATCCACGAGGAGCCTTTCATGGTCAAGGGCAACCGGACGCCGCTGGCGGCGGGGATGTGCTTCTCGGTCGAGCCGATGATGTGCATCTACGGCGAGTTCGGCGTTCGCCTCGAGGACATCGCCTATATGGCAGGGGACGGTGCGCGCTGGTTCACGCAGCCGGCCCATAGCGTCGACGATCCCTTCGGCTACGAAGCCTGAGCCTCTCGCGGCGAGGGGCGCGCTCCTGCGACCCGGGTTTCAACCTGGATCGCAGGAGAAGAAGAGCCTACCCACCGGGCAGCCGACAAACCCTGGCGCGTTGATCTCAGACCCTCGACACCCGTCAAAGCATCCGCCCGCCTGCGTCCCCTTGGGGGCCGCTCAGGGCAGCGCGGCGATTGCGGCGGTCACCTCGCCGCCGCCGCGGCGCAAAGTGTTGAAGATCGGGCATTGATTGAGAAGGTGGCCGAGCAGCTTGGGCGCCTCGGACGCGGACACTCCCGTGACCGAAATGGCGACATGGATCGCCGAGAAGCGCGTCTCGTCCTGCTCATCGCGCGTCGCATCCACCACTGCGGAGATCGTCCGGAAGGCGATGCCGTGCTCCAGCGCATCACTTTCGGCGCTCGCGAGAGCGCAGGACCCCAAAGCCGCGACCAGGAGCTCGATCGGCCCCGGGGCGACCGAAGGGATCTGCCGGACCATGGCTGAATCGGACAGCAGGACCTTGCCGTGCCCCTCGATCACATAGCGACCGGGCGCCCCGGAGGTGGAAGCCGTGACGCTGTATTGTCCGCTCATCGTCTCTTGTCCTGCTGTTCGACTGGCTGAACGGGCACACTAGCCGCCCAAGCTTTGACGCATAAGAGTTTGCGACGTCTCATTTTGAAAAAAGAAATAACTTTCCGAACAGCAACTGCATATGGATTTAATTTCTGCCTCTGATCGCATAATCGCCAATTCAATTTCGTTGACGGGCGATCAATCCAATCGATATCATTCGAACTGATCGCGATCGAATTCTTACATAAGCAATTCAATCTCGATTACACAAATAACTAGTTTTAATTCTTACTTCATTCACCCACACATCTGTCACAACGCTGCGTCGCGACAGATGCCCTCCCCCACCACCGCCCTCCTGCCGACGTCTCGGAACGCTCCGAGCGCGTCAGCATGGCCAGATCTCGGCCGCCCCAGGCTCCAAGAACGGTTCCATGATGAAGAAGCGCTTTTCCCTTTCGCTTGCCGCCCTGGCTTTCGGCACGGCCCTCTCGCTCGCCGGCCCGGGCCACGCCCAAACCCTGACGATCGGCGTTCGCGCCGGCCCGGAATCGGTCGATCCGCATTTCACCTCGACGGGGACGCATGCCGAGACCTTGAAGCATGTCTTCGACACCTTGGTCTGGGCGGGTGACGAGCTTCAGCTCGAGCCGCGGCTGGCGCTGAGCTGGAAACCGGTTGGAGACACCGCCTGGGAATTCAAGCTGCGCCAGGGCGTCGTCTTCCATGACGGCAGCGCCTTCACGGCCGAGGACGTCAAGTTCTCGATCGAGCGCTCGCGCCAGATCAAGGGACCGAGCCCGGTCTCCGTCTATGTCCGCCGCGTCAAGGACGTGACGATCATCGATCCCTATACGCTGCGGGTCGAGACCGACGGCCCGGCCCCGACGCTGCCCAACGACTTCGTGCGCCTCTTCATCGTCTCGTCCAAGGCCGCGAAGGACCTGCTGACGGCGGAGGCAGCCAATCCCGCCTTCAACTCCGGCAAGGCCGCGATCGGGACCGGGCCCTATAAATTCGTCTCGTGGACGCCGCGCTCCGAACTGATCCTGGAGCGTTTTGACGGCTTCTGGGGCGAGAAGGAGCCCTGGCAGCGCGTGGTGCGCAAGGAGATCCCAAACGATGCCTCGCGGGTCGCGCAACTCAAGGCGGGACAGGTCGACCTGATCGCACGCGCGCCGCTCTCGGACGTCGCCTCGCTCGGCCGCGATCCCAAGCTCGCCGTCACCAAGACGGATACGATCTATCTGTTCAATGTCGACTTCGATTTCCGCGAGAAGAGCCCTCAGGTCTTCGCCAAGGACGGCTCGCCATTGGCGAAGAACCCGTTCCTCGATCCGCGCGTCAGGGAGGCCTTCGACCTCGCGATCGATCGCCAGGCTCTCGCCGAGATTGCTATGGAAGGTTTTGGCAAACCCGTCGGGCAGCTCGTGACACCCAACATCTTTGGATTCAACCGCGACCTGCCGATCACCAGGCCCGATGCCGCACGCGCAAAGCAGCTTCTCGGAGAGGCAGGGTTTCCCAACGGCTTCAGGGTGACGCTGAGCTTCACCACCGACCGCTTGCCGGGTGACAAGGAGGTCGGCGCCACCGTCGTCCAGATGCTCGCCAGGATCGGCATCGATGCGGTCTCCAACGGGCAGCCGACGACGATCCTGTTCCCGGCACGGCAGCGTGGCGAGTATTCGCTGACCCTCTACGGCTGGAGCACCTCCACGGGCGAAGCGCATTACACGCTTGCGGCCCTGACCCACACCGCCGATATCGCGCGCGGACTGGGCGGCTACAATGTCACCGGATACAGCAATGCCGAACTGGACAGGCTGATCGACGCCGCCGGCATCGAACTCGACGAGGCGAAGCGGCGCAACCTGCTCGAGCAGGCCGGAGCGCTGATCGGCAAGGACCGGCCGCGCCTGCCGCTGGTGCTGATCGGCACGGCATGGGCCTCGCAGAAGGCCAAGGTGACGATCCGGCCGCGCGTCGACGAAGACACCCTGGCGATGAACATCCGCCCGAGCAACACGAACTAAGACGGCGATATCAGCGACGGTCATTCAGCCCAGGCGGCCGCAACGGCCGCCTGGGTTTTGCGTCGACGCGCTTTGCCCCGTGGCGCCTGCTGCGCGCCAACTCCAGACGGTCGAGCCTCGCCGGAAACCCGACATTCGCTATCGGGCCATGCGGACCTCCAGCGCAGAACGATTGCCGCCGCCCTCAACCAATCGTCATTCCGCTGCTATTTTGCAGCCGGTATGGAGAACATTTCAGGTATTGTTCCGCCGGAACGGATCGTCTTGATCCAGTCCTCCTCCTTGAGCAGATGCGCCTGCGCGGCGGCCAGGACCTCCGCAGCGCGTTCCAACGGCACGACAACAACGCCGTCGTCATTGCCGAGGACGATATCGCCCGATCGAACCGGCACGCCCGCGACCGCGACGGTGCCATCGATCGTTCCGCCAAATCCGTGATGCGGTCCCCTCGGCACGATGGCGCGGCAGAACATGGCGAAACCGGCCTTGCGCAGATCGGAGACGTCCCGCACCGCCCCGTCGATGACCGCCCCGCCGATCCGCCGCTGAACGGCCTCTTCCGTCATGACCCCGCCCCAGACGGCCGTGTCTTCGACGCCGCCGGCATCGACGACGATGATCTCCCCCGGTCTGGCCGCAGCGATCAGCGAGCAGATCGGCCCGCAATCGCCGACCATCGTCGTTACGGTGCGGGCCTGGCCGCAGAGGATCGTGTCGGCAGCGATTGGCTTGATCGCCGCCTTCATCACCTGCGTGCGGTTCATGCAGTCGGAGGCTACGGCCGGCGGGATTGCCCGCCAGGCCTGGAGTTCTTCGGCGCTGAGCGCCCTGAAGTCGGTTTCGCTCTGCTGAAAGGCCATTGTCTAGTTCCCGTGTGCGAGAGATGTTTGCCGGCCGTCAGTTCGCCTTGGCGTCCCAACCGGGATTGACGTTGTTCCGCAGCCGTCCTTCGAACAGGAATTCGAGCAGGATCTCGGCGGAGAAGGTGCGCATGTCGCGATAGCCGGCCTCCGAGTAGAAGGCGGCGTGCGGCGTCACGACGAGGCGCCCGGCGAGCCAGGAGGCGTTGCCGCGCCAGGCCTCGATCAGCGCCGGCGTCGGCACCGGCGGTTCCTTGGGCAGCACGTCGAGGCCGGCGGCGGCGATGTGGCCGCTCTTGAGCGCATCGTGGAGGGCATCGACATCGACGAGCCCGCCGCGGGCGATGTTGATGAAGATGCTGCCGGGTTTCATCGCGGCGAACTGGGCTGCCCCCATAAGATTGCGCGTGTCGGCGGAGAGCGGCACATGCAGGCTGACGATGTCGGCGCGGCGCAGAAGTTCCTCCTGCGTGCGGACGCGCTCGATGCCCAGGCCGAGATCATGTCCCTCCGGCTGGAAGGGATCGACATAGATGACCTTCATGTCGAAGGCCGCGGCGCGGCGGGCGACCGCCGTGCCGATGCGCCCCATGCCGATCGCACCGAAGGTCGATCCGCGGATCCGGCGCACCACCGGCACGTCCTCGGCGACGAAGCCGGCGACCGGATCGGCCTTCAGCCGCGCCTCATAGCTGCCGAGCCCCCGCACGAGATGCAGCAGCATCGCCAGCGCATGGTCGGCCACCTCGGTGGTGCCGTAGTTCGGAACGTTCGAGAGCGGGATGCCGCGGGCGCGGCAGGCGGCGCCGTCGACATTGTCGAAGCCGACACCCACCCGCACGATCAGCCTGCAGCGATCGAGCTTGGCGACCACGTCGGCCGTGATCTTCATGCGGTGCCAGACCAGCACCGCGTCGCAACTGCGCCAGATCTCGTCCGGGATCGCGTCCGGATCTGTCTCGTCGAAGACGATGTAGTCCAGCCTGTCGCCCGAGACGCCGCGCTCGACGTCGAGATCGCGCAGATGCGCGTCGGGAACCAATACCTTGAGGGCAGTCATCGCAATCAATCCCGGTCGCAGCGTTTCAGAGAACCTTGTCGAGAAAGTCTTTCAGGCGAGGGTCGGAGGGGGCCTTGAAGAGGGTCGCCGGCGGCGCATGCTCGACGATGACGCCGCGATCGGTGAAGAACACCTCGTCGGCGACCTCCTGCGCGAAGCGCATCTCATGGGTCACCAGCACGCAGGTCATGCCCTCGCGCGCGAGATCGCGGATGACGCTCAGCACCTCGCTGACCATCTCGGGGTCGAGCGCGGCGGTGACCTCGTCGAAAAGGATGACGCGGGGCTGCATGGCCAGCGCCCGCGCGATCGCGACACGCTGCTGCTGGCCGCCGGAAAGCTCACCCGGATAGGCGCTTTCCTTGCCGGTCAGCCGAACCTTGGCGAGCAGGGCGCGGGCCCGCTCCGTCACCTCCGCAGGCTTCTCGCCGAGCACCTGGATGGGCGCCATGGTGAGGTTCTGGAGTACCGTGCGATGGGGGAAGAGATTGTACTGCTGGAACACCATCGCAACCTGATGACGCAGCGGGATGAATGCGCGGTCGGTCCGGAGTTTCTCCACCTGGAAATCGCCGACGCGGATGCTGCCGCTGTTGATCGGCGTCAGCCCGTTGATGCAGCGCAGGATCGTCGATTTGCCGGAGCCCGAGGGGCCGATGATGCAGACAACGCGGCCATCGTTGACAGAGAGCGAGACGCCCTTGAGCACGGGGAAGGCGCCGAACGACTTGTGGACGTCGCGCAGTTCGATGAAGGTTTTCGGAATGGCGGTCGTCATGGTCACCTCGCTCGCACGCGCCGTTCGAGCCAGCGTGTCAGGATCGCGATCGGAAAGCTGAAGAGGAAGAAGAGCAGCAGCACGAAAATGTAGACAGCCGTGGCGATGTGATCGCCGTCGCTGCCGATGACCGTGCGCGCGACCGAAATCACGTCGGAGGTCCCGGTGACCACGACGAGGCTCGTGCCGATGAACAGCATCGCATAGATCGTCATCAGGTTCGGCGTCATCAGCGGCAGCGCCTGAGGCACCACGATATGCCGCAGGATCTGCAGCCGGCGATAGCCGAGCGAACGCGCCGATTCCCACTGCCCGCTGGCGATGGCCTCGACGCCGCCGCGAAACACCTCGGCGATGTTTGCAGTCACCGGCAGGGCGAGCCCGACGATCGACTTCACCATCGGCGACAGGAAGACCGTGGCGCCGAAGACCGTGACCTCGAAGGGCAGCAGGTAGAGCATCGCGTAGAGCACGACCAGCCAGGGCGAGTTGCGCAGCACGTTCATCACGAATTCGGAGGGAATGCGGATGAGTTTGCCCTGGGAGATCAGTCCGATCCCGAGCACGGCGCCGATGGCTGCGGCGATCGCCATCGCCCACAGGCTGATGAGGATGTTCGCTGCAAAGCCTCCGGTCGAGCTGCTGAAGTCGGCCGAGCCGGAGAGCAGCAGCGGCGTTCGCAGCCAGATCTTCGCGAGAATGGCCGGCGTTTCGGCGCCATACACGGCGAAGAGCAAGGCGGCGAGCACGGCCGGAACGCCGATGATGCCGAGCAGGAAGGCGCGCCATTCGCGGCTCATGACGCCTGGACTCCGTATCCGGGGATGCGGAAGACGTCGCCCAGCCGGCGCAGGATGACGACGGCGAGGCTCGCCAGGGCGACGTAGAGAATCCAGATCAGCAGCATGACCTCGAGGTTCCTGAAGGTCTCGAGGGAGATCTGCGTCGCGCCGTACATGATGTCGGGAACCGCGACGAGCGCCGCCTGCGACGAGGTCTTGATCAGGCTGACGACGTTGTTCGTCATCGCCGGCATCGACAGCCTGAAGCCAATCGGCAGCTCGACATGGCGAAAGGTCTGGAAGCGCGTATATCCGAGCGAACGCGCGCCTTCGACGGTCTGAGACGGCACGGCGAGCAGGCCCGAGCGGATGATCTCGACCGCAATCGCGCCGTTGTAGAGACCCAGCGACAGCACCACGCAGGTGAAGCCCGAGAATAACGGCACGCTGCGGCCCGTCGCCGGGTCTGTCAGCTTCAGCCCGACTTCGGAGAGCATGAAATAGAGGAAGAAGAGCTGCACCAGCGGCGGCGTGTTGCGGAACAGCTCGACCAGAACGGTCGTCAGCGTCTCCAGCACCGGCAGCCGGAAATGCAGGCACAGCGCGCCCGCGACGCCGATCACCAGCATCAATACGATGCCGAGCAGGCTCATCAGGATTGTCGTTCCCAGGCCGCGCAGCAGCCAGGTCTGGTAGAGGCCGTCGCTGAGCCAGCTGTAGTCGAGGCTCATGACAGAGGTCTCCGATCCCGCAATAGCTCGACCTCCGCCAGGCCAGTCAGGTCATCGATGCCGAGTAGCGCCATGGCGATGTCGATCTCCTCTGCCAGCAAGGCGATGGCCTCGGCGGCGCCACGCCGGCCGCCGATGGCCGCCGCCATCAGCATCGGCCGTCCGACGAAGACGAAATCGGCGCCGAGCTTGAGCGCCTTCAGCACGTCGGCGCCACGCCGGATGCCGCCGTCATGCATGACAGTCAGTGTCAGGCCGCGCTCGGCGATACGCTCCAGGGCGGCCAGCGAACTGGCGGCGCAGTCGACTTGCCGGCCGCCGTGATTCGAAACGATGATGCCGTCCACCCCGGCCTTCTCGGCCGTGGCCGCATCGCCGGCCGCCATGATGCCCTTGATGACCAGCTTGCCCTTCCAGCGTCGGCGCACCGCCTCGATATGCGGCCAGGACAGGGCATCGCGCCGGCCGATGTCGCGGACCAGGGTCGCGGAAAAGATCGGGGGCCCCTGCCCGGCATCCATGTTCTCGAAGCGGAATTTCAGCGCGGCCAGGCGGTCGCGCAAGAAAACGCGCCGGAGCCAGCCCGGACGCGACAGCCCCTGCCAGGCGAGGCCCAGGCTCGGCTTCACCGGTGAGTGGAAGCCGTGCCGCGCGGCGCGCTCGTGCTTGGGGTGCACGGCGGTGTCAGCGGTGATCACCAGAGTGTCGAAGCCGGCCGCCTCGACGCGGTCGATCAGCCCCGCGATGCGGTCCGCTTCGCCTGGAACATAGGCCTGGAACCAGCTCGTCGCGCCGGCCGCCCGGACCTCTTCCATCGGTGTCAATGAAGCGCCGCTGAGGATGAAGGGGATGTCGGCATCGGCGGCGGCCCGCGCGAGTGCAATGTCGCCATCCGGGGCGATCAGCCGGCTGAACCCCATCGGCGCGATTCCGAAGGGCAGGCGCCTTTCGACGCCGAACAGCGTCTTGGCGAGCGAGCGCCGCGAAACATCGACGAGCACCTTGGGCAGGAAAGCGAGCTCGCCGAATGCACGACGGTTGCGGGCGTGCGTCGCCTCGTCGTCGGAGGCGCCGGCGAGGTAGTGATAGAGCGCCGGCGGCAGCATGCGTCGCGCGCCGGCATCCAGGCCGGCGAGGCCGGCGCCGCCATCGATGGCGCAGCGCCTGTTGCGAGGAGCGACCTTCAACGCATGCATGATGAGCCGAACCCCGCTCGCCCGCGCCTGCCCCCCGCGCTCGCGCTACTGCGCCTTCTTCGCATCGGCGGCGCGCTTCTGGACGTATTCGCTCTCGCCGAGATTGTACTTCTTCTCGCCCTCGACCATCAGCCCGCCGGCCTCGGCCTTGATGATGGCCGTGTCGACGGCCTTGAGGAATGCGGGCTCGTTCTTGCGCACGCCGCCGGCGATCGGGACGTATTCGAAGGTCTGCAGCGCGATCTTGTACTTGTCCTTCCAGCCGTCCTCCATGACCTTCATGTTCAGGTTCGGGCCGTCAAAGGCGATGGCGTCGCAGCGGCCGCCCTGGAAGGCGCTGAAGATTTCGGAGGTTCCGGTGAACAGCACCAGCTCGGCGCCCATCTTCTCGCTCAGCGTCCGGTTGTAGAGATTGCCCTGGCTGCCGCAGATCTTCTTGCCGCGAATGTCGTCCCAGCTCTTGTAGGTCGCTTCCTTCGGCGCCATCAGGACGATACCGGCCATGGAATAATAGTGCTGCGTGAAGTCGATGACCTTGCCGCGATCCGCGGTGACGCCGAGCGTCGCGAAGATCACGTCGATGCGGCCGGCATTCAGGAACTCGATCCGGTTCGAGGCGACGACGGGGACGTATTCGATCGCAGTTTCCGAGCCCAGCAGGTCCTTGGCGACGGCCCGGGCGAGATCCACCTCGAAGCCGACATTCTGGGCCTTGGCGTCCAGATAACCGAAGGGGATGTAGTCGTTGCGGATGCCGACGATGAGCTTGCCGCGCTGCTTGACGCGGTCGAGTTGGTCGGCTTGCGCGGCGCCGAGCGAGGCGGCGAGGCTGAGCCCGATGAGCGATGCGCCGGTGAGGTAGCGTGCGCTGCGAACCGTGCCGGCCGAGGCGGACATCATGGCGCGCAGGCGCCGCTGGGCGTTTTCGATGAGCATGACAATCCCCGTTGTCCGGACGCTTGCCGGAATGTCCCTCGGACATCCTCGTGCGTCCTTGAGGAGATGATCATCTTGCAGAATATAATTTTCCAATAGAAAATTATCGCTGCAGAATAACTGGAGCTTATGCCGCCACATGAACGTCCGCCAGATCGAGGCCTTTCGTGCCGTCATGACCACGGGCAGTGTGACGCGCGCCGGCGAGAGGATGAGCATCTCGCAGCCGGCGGTCAGCCAGCTCATCGCCCAATTCGAACGCCATTGCGGCTTTCGGCTCTTCGAGCGGCAAGGCAGCAAGCTGGCCCCGACGCGAGAGGCCCAGGCGCTGTTTGCTGAAGTGGAACGGATGTTCGTAGGCGTCGGTCAGATTGCCCGGGTCGCAACGGCGTTGCGCGACCAGTCCTGGGGGGCACTCAGCATCGCCGCCTTTCCCGCCATCGCCCGTCGCGTCGTGCCCGACATTCTGTGGGGCTTCTGCAAGGACAGGCCCGACACGCGTTTTCGCATCGAAAGCATGCGTTCCCGCAGCCTGATCGACGCCGTCGCCACCCAGCATGTCGATGTTGGCTTCAGCTTTCTGCCGAGCGATCGGCCGGAAGTCGAAAGCACGCATCTCCACCGGCTGCGCGGGCTCTGCATCCTGCCCGCCGGCCATCGCCTGGCCACGCGCCGATCCATCGAGGCTCACGACCTGACGGACGAGGATTTCATCTCGCTCGGGCCGCAGGACCATTCGCGTTTCGTCATCGACAGGATCTTCGAGGAGCGAAAGATCCAGCGGCGCCTGCGCATCGAGGTCGGCCAGTCGGAGACTGCCTTTTCCTTCGTCGCGGCCGGTGCCGGTGTGGCGGTGGTCGATCCGATCAGCGCCTACAACAACACCAACCCCGCCGTCATTATCCGGCCCTTCTCGCCTGCGGTCGAGTTCGACATCTGGCTCATTCGCCCGAAGGCGGCGCGATCCTTCAACCTTGTCGACAGCTTCGTCGCGCATGCCCTGGCCGAGCTGGAACGCTTCGCCGACCACGTCGCGGACGGGCACGGCATGAGCGATGAAATGCCTGCACCTGCCGAGGCGCCGCGCGCATGAACATCCGCCAGATCGAGGCCTTCAAGGCGATCATGGAACTCGGCAGCTTCACTCGGGCGGGTGAGCGGCTCGGGCTGTCTCAGCCGGCCGTCAGCAAGCTCGTTCTGCTGCTCGAACGCAAATGCGGCTTCGGCCTGTTCCATCGCCAGAGGAACGGCGTCATCCCCACCGCCGAGGCGCAGATGCTCTACGCGGAGGTCGAACGGGTTTTCCTCGGCGTCGATTCGATCCAGGCGCGCGCCAGGGCGATCCAGCGGCTTGACTATGGCGAAATCCGGCTCGTGGCCTTTCCCTCGCTCGCCACCCGCATCCTTCCGCCGATCCTGGCCGAATTCCTGGAGGCGCGGCCTGGCCTGCGGATCGAGATGTCGAGCCGCAATTCCTGGCTGCTGGTCGAGCGCATCGCCACGCAAGCCGTCGACGTCGGCTTCGGCATGTTCGCGGCTGACAGGCCGGGCGTGCGGTTCGAGAAGCTTTGCACCATGCGCGCCGTCTGCGCACTGCCGCCGGGCCACAGGCTGGCCGGACTGGACGTGGTCCATGCGACCGATCTCACCGGCGAACGCTTCGTCGGCATGGTCGAGGAGGATCGCGCGCAGTTGCAGGTCGACAAGGCCTTCGCCGAAACCGGAGCCCGGCCCAACACCGTCCTGACGGCGCAACTCACCGAGGCCTGCTGCTCATTCGTCGCGGCCGGCGTCGGCGTGTCGGTCGTCGATCCGTTGAGTACCGAAGGTTTCGCGAGCGGCCAACTGGTCGTTCGCCCTTTCCGGCCCGCCGTGGATTACGACATCTGGGTCGCCCTGCCGAGCTTCCGCGATGCCGCGCTCGGCACGCGCGCTCTCGTCGCGCATGTCAGGGCCGGCTTGACCCGCAAGCTCGCCGCCATGGCGACTGCCATCGGGGAGCCTGCGATCTAGCATATCCTTTCGTTATGTCTGAGGTCGCAGAAGCGATTTGACCGCAGGCCTCGTGCGACAGCCTCTACGTGGAAGGAACTTTTCCGCGAAAGAGAGGCAGGAATGCCACCCATCACAGTCCTCACCCCCACCGGAACGCTAGGTTATGGCTTCGGCGAAGAAGCGCTCGCGCGGGGCATGTCGCTCAACCCAGCCGTGATCGCCGTCGATGCCGGATCAACCGATCCGGGTCCGCATTATCTTGGCTCGGGCAAGCCCCTCGTCTCGGACGTCAGCATCAAGCGCGAGCTGACCGCCCTGATCCGTGCCGGGCGTGCGGCTGGCATTCCGGTTATCGTCGGCAGCGTCGGCGGCGCGGGATCCGGTGTCCAGGTCGATCGCACGGCGGCTCTGGTCCGCGAGATCGCCAGCGAGAACGGGCTGCAGCTCAGGCTGGCCACCATCCGCTCGGATATCCCGATCGAGCGCGCGAAACAGGCGGTGGCGGCGAACGAGGTGCTCGACTTCGAGGCCGGCTACCCCCTGACGGAGGGCGCGCTCGACGAAACGGTCGCCCTCGTCGCGCAGATGGGGCATGAACCGATCTGTGAGGCGCTCGGCGCAGGCGCCGACGTGATCATCGCCGGCCGCGCCTGCGACGACTCCGTCATCGCCGCCTATCCGATCTGGAAGGGGGCCGATCCGGCCCTCGCCATCCACATGGGCAAGATTCTTGAATGCGGCGCATTCTCTGCCGAGCCATTCGCCATGGATGTAATGCTCGGCACGGTGGACGAGGACGGCTTCGTGCTGGAGCCCGGCAGCATCAGGCGGCGGGCTTCCGTCAAATCGGTCTCCGCGCATTCGCTCTACGAGCGCGAGAACCCGTTCAGGCAAGGCGGCCCGGGGCATGAGATCGACCTCACCGGCTGCTCCTTCGAGCAACTCGGCGACAGGCAGGTGCGCGTCACCGGTGCCAGGCTGACCGAGACCGAGGACTACTATGTCAAGCTGGAGGGCGCGCGACTCGCCGGCTATCGCTCGATCGCCATCGCCGGTATTCGCTGTCCGACCACGATCGCGGCGCTCGACGGCATCCTGGACCAGCTCGAAGAGCGGGCACGCGACTATTTCGCGCCCGATCCGATTTCGGTGCAGTTCCATGTCTATGGCCGCGACGGCGTGATGAAGGAACTGGAGCGGGAGCATTCGCCAGCGCGGGAAATCGGCCTCGTGATCGAGGTCACCGCCGCTTCGCAGGAACTTGCGCATGCCGCCTGCCACCAGATCAGCGGAGCCATGCTGCACCATCACTACGAGGGCATCATCAACCCCTCCGGAAACCTCGCCTTTCCCTATTCCCCGTCCGACCTCGATGTCGGCCCCGTCTACGAGTTCAGCGCTTATCACCTGATGAAGGTGGCTTCGCCGACCGAGCTTTTCCCAGTCACGCTGGAGGATTTGTGATATGGCCGCCCGTCCGCTCCGCGAGATCGCCGACATCGTTCGCAGCAAGAATGCCGGTCCCTACCGCATCACCTTCGACATCCTGTGCAGGGAGAAGGCGAACTACGAGACCATCCGGAATTCCGGCGCGATAACGCCGGAGACGGTCGCGAGAGCTTACGGTCTCGCCCCCTCGGACATCTCATCCTTCTTCGAGATCGACATGGCCAACGCCATCAAGATCACGATCAGGCGCCCGCGCGCGCAGGGTTCCGCGGGCGAGGGCGACATGTATGGCTGTCAGCAGCACGTTCCGTTGATGAACATGCTCGTCCCCCTACGTTAGAGCGCGAGAAGCGCCCGTTCATCAGCAGCGACCGCATGGATTGCGCCGCTTGCAACCAGTGGCGCATGGCCCAGGAGCAGACGCGACGCGTGTGCGGGCCGGAGTTCCGCTCTCGACCATGTCGGCGATGCGCTCGCATGCGCCCCCCGAAGCGAAGGCCAGAGCGTCCCGCGCTCTGGTCGGGCGCGTCCAAATTCATCGGGCCGTCGCCCCTCCCCGCTCATCGCGGCAGAGTTGTCTCTCGATAAAAATACAAAAAATCTTATTGCGATATTCATGTGCGCGAATAAGCTCCGGGAAACGGGGGAGAGCGCGATGAGTGATGAGCAGGATGCCGCTGAGGCACCTGAGCGTTCCGAAAGCGAGGAGGACAATCGGGCGCGCATGCTTGCCAGCCCGATGTTCGTCGGCTCGTTGCAGCGCGGCTTCGCGGTGCTGGAAGCCTTCAGCCCCGATCAGCGCGAGATGGGCATCACCGAGATCGCAGCCGCGACCGGGCTCGACAAAAGCGCAGCGCAGCGCTTCACGTTCTCGCTCTATGCGCTCGGTTATCTCGAGAGGAATCCGGCGACCCGCAAATACAGTCTGTCGCGGCGCGCGCTCGGGTTTGCCTATGCCTATCTGCGCAGCGATCCGCTCGTCGAGGTGGCGACCCCCTATCTCGCCGACCTCCGCCAAAACTGCCAGCAGCGGGTCGATCTCAGCGTTCTCGACGGCACCGACATTCTCTACGTCGTGCGTCTGCAAAGCCAGCGGGAGGCGTTCGGCGCGACCTTGATCGGCCGCCG
>UBZM01000044.1 GCA_900470095.1 Hyphomicrobiales bacterium | reverse complement strand
GCACGCCGATACGCCGCGCGCCCGCCGAGAGCATGACCGCCCCCAGCATGATGGCCAGGATCGACTCGAAGAAGATCATCGCCTGGTGCGGTATGCGCGGCATCGTCACGCTCGCAGCTGCCTATGCCCTGCCGGCCGGTTTTCCGCACCGCGACCTAATCCTGCTCTGCGCCTTCACGGTCGTGGTCGGGACCTTGCTGATCCAGGGACTGACGCTGCCGCTGCTGCTGCGCCGGCTGTCTCCGCGGGACGACCGCCCGGTCGAGCGCGAGTTTCGCATGGCGCGCAAGCTCGCCCTCAAGGCGGCCATTGCAACGATCGGCGATGCGCCGTCCGAGGCCGCTCTGGCGGTGCGCCGCGAATATGACGACATGCTCGCGCAGACGCGCGACAGCGACGAGTTCGATACCACGCAGAACCAGCTCCGGCGCGATGCGCTCGCCGCGGCGCGCGACAAGGCGCTGGCCCTGCGGAGCGACGGCACGATCGGCGACGACGCCTTCCATCGGCTCGAGGAAGAGCTCGACTGGCTGGAACTGGGCGCAGCAGCAAGGACGGTCGAATGAGCGCAGATGTCGATGTCGTTGTGGTCGGCGCCGGCGCGGCCGGCATCGCGGCAGCACGGCGTCTTACGGAAGTCGGCCTGTCGCTCGCCGTCATCGAGGCCGGCGACAGGGTCGGTGGCCGCGCCTGGACCATCCGTCACGAGGGTTTGCCGATCGATCTCGGCTGCGGCTGGCTGCACTCCGCCGAGCGCAATCCCTGGACCGCGCTGGCGCCGGATCTCGGCTTCACCATCGACAGGACGCTGCCGCCCTGGGGGCGCCAGTTCAGGAATCTGGGCTTCCCCGCCTCCGATCAGATGGCCGCCCGCGCCGCCTTCGCCAGCTTCGAGCAGCGCCTGCGCCAGGCCCCGGCCGGGAGCGACCGGGCGGCCGACCTGCTGGAGGAGGGCGGCACCTGGAATCCCTACCTCGAGGCTGTGAGCAGCTATATCAACGGAACGGACCTCAAGAGCCTCTCGATCCGCGACTATCTCGCCTTCGCCGATGCGGATACGGGCGTGAACTGGCGCCTGATCGAGGGCTATGGCGCGCTCATCGCCAGGGCGGCAGCCGGGCTCCCGATCTCGCTGGGCATGCCCGTCTCGGCAATCGAGGCTGACCAATCCCGACTCGCCATCGTCACGGGCTCGGGCACGATCAGGGCAGGGGCTGCGATCATCACGGTCTCGACCGATGTCCTGGCTTCAGGCGCGATCCGCCTGCCGGCGGCGCTTGGCGACCACGTCGAGGCTGCGTCCCGCCTGCCGCTCGGCCTTGCCGACAAGGTCGTCTTTGCGATCGACCGTCCCGACGAGCTTGAACCGGACACGCAGGTGCTGGGCAACCCGCATTCGGCGAAGACCGGAAGCTACCATTTGCGGCCGTTCGGCCGTCCCTTGATCGAGGGCTTTATCTGCGGCGCCGCGGCGCGCGAACTCGAAGCGGGCGAGGACATGGTCGCCTTCGCCCAAGACGAACTCGCCGGCCTGTTCGGCACCGGCATCCGCCGCCGGCTGAAGCCCGTCGCCCAGACACGCTGGGCGAAATCCCCCTTCATCAGGGGCTCCTACAGCCACGCGCTGCCAGGTTGCACTGATGCCCGCGCCATTCTGGCAAGCCCATGGGACGAGCGCATCTTCTTCGCGGGCGAGGCCTGTTCAACGCAGGATTTCTCGACTGCGCATGGCGCTTATCAGACGGGGCTCGATGCGGCGGAGGCTGTTTTGAGCAGCCATCATTCCACACGCCTCGGGGGCCCTGCGCGGCGCGATGGCTGATCCTGCCAAACCCAAGGAGACGCTGGCCGTTCGTCGATCCGGGACGGGCGGTGATCAGCCACAACTTCCGCCCGCCCGGTTTGAGACAATCTCCGGATATCTGCCCCTGATGGAACCGCGATTGATGCAGCGGCATGGGCGAGGTCTGCAAGCCACCCAGCCGTGATGGTGCTAACACCTGCGAACGGGAGGCGGGGCTTGTGACATAGCCCGCACCGGTCTCGCCCCTGAAGCGTTAGCCGTGACCGTGCGGCGGTCGGCGACGCGCGGCGTGCGTTGACATTCATCGCAGGTCGATATTCTCTTATAAGGCATAGTATTACATAATAAAAGAATGTGAGGGACCATGAAACGCCTGCTCGGATGCCTCCTCGCCTGCAGCCTGCTCACCGGACCGTCGCTCGCCCTCGCACAAGAGACGGGGGGCATCGCCACGGTGGCGACCGTCGGCGAGCCGCCGACCCTGGACCCGATGGTCTCGACCGCCGATCTGGTCGGCACGATCACCCAGCATGTCTTCGAGACCCTCTACACATTCGACAAGAGCTGGAAGGTGACGCCGCTGCTCGCGGATGCGCTGCCCGCGATCAGTGACGACGGCAAGCGCTACACCATCGCGCTGCGGCCGGGCGTCACATTCCATGACGGCTCCGAGCTGACCGCCGAAGATGCCGTCACCTCGTTGAAGCGCTGGATGAAGCTGGCCTCGCGCGGAAAGCAGGCGGCAGGCTTCATCGAGACCGTCGAGGCCGCCGGCCCGGCTTCGCTCGTGATCACGCTGAAGCAGCCTTATGCACCGTTGACCTCGCTGCTCGCCTTCAACAACTCGGCCGCGATCATCATCCCGGCGAAAAAGCAGACCGAACCGATGAAGGAGTTCATCGGAACGGGCCCCTACATGCTGAAGGAGCGCAAGGCCGATCAGTACATCCAGCTCGTCCGCTTCGCCGGCTACAAGCCGCGCGATGGCCAGGGCGACGGCTATGGCGGCGCGCGGCGCGCCCTGCTGGACGAGGTCCGCTTCGTGCCGGTTCCGGATGCGAACACCCGCGTCGAGTCGGCCGTTTCCGGCCAATACTCCTATGTCGATTCAATTCCCGTGGAATCCATCGACCGGTTGAAGGGGGCGGCCTCGCAGCCCGTCCTGCTGAAGCCCTTCGGCTATCCCGTCTTCATCTTCAACACCGCTGAGGGCGCGGCGAAGAACCTCGCGGTCCGCAAGGCGATCCGCACGGCGCTGAACATGGAGGACATGCTGGCTGCGGCGTTCGGCAGCACGGAGTTCTACGCGCTCGACGGCGACATCTATCCGCCGGATTATGTCTGGCACACGGATGCGGGCGTCGCCGGGAACTACAATATCGGCGATGCCGAGAAGGCGAAGGCCGCTGCCAAGGCGGCCGGGTACAAGGGCGAGCCGATCCGCATCCTGACCAGCCGCCAGTACGAGTTCCACTACAAGATGGCGCAGGTCGCGGCCGAGTATCTGAAGCTCGCCGGCTTCACCATCGACCTGCAGGTCGTCGACTGGGCGACCCTGACCCAGCGGCGGACCGACAAGGCCGTGTGGGAGATCTACATCACCCACAGCCCCTTCCTGCCGGAGCCGGCGCTGATCGGCTCGCTGTCGACCAGCTCGCCCGGCTGGTGGGACACGCCTGCCCGCACGGCTGCCGTCGACGCCTTCACCTCCGAAGCCGACCCCGCCAAGCGCGCCGTGCTGTGGGCGAATGTGCAGAAGGCGATCTATGACGAGGTGCCCTTCATCAAGATCGGTGACTTCAACGCGCTTTCCGCGAAATCCGCGAAGCTCGACGGCGTCGTGCCGGCGCCCTGGCCCTATTTCTGGAACGTCACCCTGAAGAAGTGATCCCCCTTCGCCGACCGGCCGTGTGATCACGGCCGGTCGGCAAGCAACGAGGCGGGCAGGCCATGGTCGGCTACATCCTTCAACGCATCTCCGGCATGGTCGCGGTCATGCTGCTCGTCGTCACGATCGTCTTCGTGATCGTGCGCGTCACACCAGGCGATCCCGCCGCGGTGATGCTCGGCCCCGATGCGACGGCGCAGGACGTCGCGGATCTGCGCAGCAGGCTCGGGCTCGATCGCTCGATCCTCTCGCAATACGTGCTCTATCTCGGGCAGCTGCTGCGCGGCGATCTCGGCCAGTCGATCTTCCTGAACATGCCGGTGACCTCCGCGCTGCTGGAGCGGGCCGAGCCGACCTTCTTCCTGACCTTGCTGTCGCTGGCCATCGCGAGCGTCATCGCGCTGCCCGTCGGCATCTACGCCGCCTATCGGCGCGGCTCCTTCATCGACCAGGCGGCGACGACGCTTGCCATGCTCGGCGCGAGCATTCCCGGCTTCTGGCTCGGGCTGATCCTGATGCAGATCTTCGCCGTGCGCCTGCAGATCCTGCCGGTTTCCGGCTATGGCGGCCCCGATACGAGCCTGCTCGAACGGATCCGGCACCTGATCCTGCCGGCGGTCGCGCTCGGGCTCGTCTCCTCGGCGCTGATCATGCGCTTCACCCGCGCCTCGATGCTCGACGTGCTCGGCGACGATTATATCCGCACGGCGCGGGCCAAGGGGCTGGGCGAGCAGACGGTCATCCTCACCCATGCGCTGAAGAACGCGCTGATCCCGATCCTCACCGTGCTCGGGCTGACCGCGGCCGTGCTGATCTCGGGTGCGGTCGTGACCGAGACGGTGTTCGGCCTGCCGGGCGTCGGCAACCTCGTGGTCTCGGCCGTGCTGCGGCGCGACTATCCGGTGATCCAGGGCGCGCTGCTCGTGATCGCCGGCCTGTACGTCCTGATCAATTTCGCGATCGACATGCTCTACCTGCTGGTCGATCCAAGGGTGCGCTACTGATGGTCGACCTCACACCCGATGCGCTGGCGCCGCGCCGCGGCCGGACCTTCCTGCGACAGCTGATGAAGCGCCGCATGGTGGCGATCGGCCTCGCGATCCTCCTCGCCTTCGTGCTGCTCGCGGTGCTGGCGCCGCTGATCGCGCCCTATGCGCCGGGCCGGCTCTCCATCGTCAACCGTCTGAAACCGCCGTCCGCGACCTACTGGTTCGGGACCGACGAATTCGGCCGGGACCTCTTCTCGCGGATGCTCTATGCCGGCCGTCTGTCGCTCTCGGTCGGCGCCGCCGTCGTCGTCCTCTCGTCGCTGATCGGCGTGACGCTCGGGCTGCTGGCCGGGTTCTTCAGGCGGCTCGACGCGCCGACCGCCCGCCTGATCGACGCGATGATGGCGTTCCCCGACATCCTCCTGGCGATCGCGCTGGTCGCGGCGCTCGGTCCTTCGCTCCTGACGGTGATCGTGGCGCTCGCGATCGTCTATGCGCCGCGGCTGGCGCGCATCGTCCGCGCAGCGACCCTGGTGATCCGCGAGCTGCCCTATGTCGAGGCAGCCCGTGCCTGCGGCAACACGACTTTCCGGATCATGACGCGGCATGTCCTGCCGAACATCGTCTCGCCGATCACGGTGCAGGCCACCTTCATCTTCGCCAGCGCCATGCTGGCCGAGGCTGGACTGTCCTTCCTCGGGCTCGGCGTCAGCCCCGATGTCCCGACCTGGGGCACGATGATCGCGTCCGGCCGGCAATATATCGGCCAGGCGGATTGGATGACCTATTTCCCCGGCCTCGCCATCGTGCTCGCCGTGCTCTCCCTGCAGATGGTCGGCGACGGCCTGCGCGACCTGCTCGATCCGCGGCTGCGGAAGGATCTCTGAGATGACGTCTGTGACCCGCCAACCTCTCCTCATCGCCAATGTGAGGCCGGTCGCCTTCGGACCGGCGCTTCCTCCCGCGGCGACCGACATCCTCGTCGGCGGCGATGGCACCATCAGCGCGATCGGCCCGGCATTGGCAGCACCGGCCGACGCACTGAGAGTCGACGGCAAGGGCGCCTTCGTCTCACCCGGCTGGGTCGACCTTCACGTCCATGTCTGGCACGGCGGCACCGACATCTCGCTCAGGCCGAGCGATTGCGGGGCCGCGCGCGGCGTCACCACCATGGTCGACGCGGGCTCGGCCGGCGAGGCGAATTTCCACGGCTTCCGCGAATACGTCATCGAGCCGGCGCGCGAGCGGATCAAGGCCTTCCTCAATCTCGGCTCGATCGGGCTCGTCGCCTGCAACCGCGTGCCGGAACTGCGCGACATCAAGGACATCGACCTCGACCGCATCCTCGAATGCTATGCGGAGAACAGCGAGCATATCGTCGGCATCAAGGTCCGGGCGAGCCATGTCATCACCGGCTCCTGGGGCGTGACGCCGGTCAAGCTCGGCAAGAAGATCGCCAAGATCCTGAAGCTGCCGATGATGGTCCATGTCGGCGAGCCGCCGGCCCTCTACGAGGAGGTGCTGGAGGCGCTGGGGCCGGGCGACGTCGTCACGCACTGCTTCAACGGCAAGGCGGGATCGAGCCTGATGGAGGACGAAGACCTCTTCACCCTCGCCGAGCGCTGCGCCGCGCGGGGCGTCCGCCTCGACATCGGTCATGGCGGCGCCTCCTTCTCCTTCAAGGTGGCGGAGGCCGCGATCAAGCGCGGGCTGATGCCGTTCTCGATCTCGACGGACCTGCATAACCGCTGCATGAACTTCCCGGTCTGGGATCTCGCGACGACGATGTCGAAACTGCTCTCGGTCGGCATGCCCTTCGACGCCGTCATCGAGGCGGTGACGCACGCCCCGGCCTCGGTGATCAAGCTCGCGATGACGGACCGGCTCACGATCGGCGAGAGGGCCGATTTCACGATCTTCGATCTGGTCGACGGCGATCTCGAGGCGACCGATTCGAACGGCGACGTCTCCCAGCTGACGCGGCTGTTCGAGCCGCGCCACGCGGTGATCGGCGCGGAGGCGATCACGGCCAGCCGCTACGTGCCGCGGCCGCGCCGGCTGGTCCGACACAGCCACGGCCTGTCCTGGCGTTGACGATGCGGCTGGCAAGGCAGCGCGGTCCGCAAGGCCCCAACGGAGACAGCGGGAGGCACCGCCGTTGAGTGATCGCGCGGCAGGTATCGAAAGCCCGGACATGAAAGCGACGACGACGCAGCCGAGCGAAGACGAGCCCGAGCGCACCGCGCAGCGGCGTTCGCGCGTCAGCGGCATCGATCGCGCCGTGCAGATTCTCGACCATCTCCAGCAGGAGGGGCGAGCCCAGACCGCCTATGAGGTCGCCCGTGCGATCGGCGCGCCGCTATCGACCATCTACGCCATCGTCGAGGACCTGCTCGACAAGAGCCTGCTGGCGCGCTCCGGCGAAGGCGGCGTCTGGCTGGGGCCCCGGCTTTACCACTATGGCCTCGCCTATGCGCGCGATCTCCAGGTCATCACCGTCGCGACGCACGAGATGCATGTGCTGGCGCACGAAGTCGGCGAGACCGTCCAGATCTGCGGCCGCGACGGCGGTATGATGGTGGTCGAGGCGATGGCCGAGGGGCCGGGGCATTTCGTCATCACCTCGCGCGTCGGCACGCGCGTGCCGCTGAACTGGACCGCCTCCGGCCGCCTGCTGGTCGCCGGCCTGGACGAGGCGGAGCGGGCAGCCCTTTTCCGTCGGAGTGCCAAGGCATCGCCGACCGGGCGCGCCGTCACCGACCCCACCATCCTGCTCGCCCAATCCAGCGATGCGCTTGCCGCAGGCCTGTCGATCCAGGCGGGCGAGTCCGACTATGCCGTCGCCTGCATCGCCGCGCCTGTGCTGGACGAGGCGGGCGCCTGCCCGATCACTGTCTCGGTCGTCCTGCCCGAGTTCCGCGTCAACGAGGGGCATTCGAATGTCGTCGCGGCGGTGAAGGCGGCAGCGCACCGTATCGAGGACAAGCTCGGCTGGCGCGTCGGGCCATTCGCCGCTGGCCGGAAAAGCGATTGAAGGCCACTCGCGCCACGGTTACGCTAGGCAGATGCGCCCCGAGGTGCGGCCGATTCTTGGCCCATTCCGATGGATCAACCGAGGCGCTGGCGCCGTTTCGGCCGCCCAACCCCGTCGGCCGGCCGACCCCACGTCTCCCTTGGAACTGGAGAGCTTTGCGTTAGGTTACCGGTTCTGCGTGGGGCAGCGAGTCGACGGGGGCAAATGGGGCTTAATGGCGATACCTGACTATCAAAGCCTCATGTTTCCCGTTCTTCGAATCGCAGCGGAAGTTCCAATACGGGTGCCCAAGGCGGCTGATCGCGTCGCCGACGAGCTTGGTTTAAGTGACGAAGAGCGCGAAGAACTGCTCGCCAGCGGGCGCCAGCGCGTGCTGCACAACCGCATTCATTGGGCGAAGTTCTACATGTCCAAGGCGGGGTTGATTGATAGCCCGGCGCGTGGAGTCTTTGTGGCTACCGAAGCGGGCAGGGCTCTGCTCGCGACGAAGCCAGCCGCAATCAATGTCGAGACACTCAAGGCCTACCCGGCCTTCGTTGCATTTTATACCGCTAAGCCGTCCGATGCCGGCGCAGTGGATCCAACTATGCAGCAGGCTGCAGCGACCGCGTTGGCGACGCCGGAGGAACAAATCGATGCCGCGCATGCGGTGCTTCAGTCAGCCCTGAACGCTGAGCTGCTTGATCGCGTCCTTGGACAGAGCCCGGCATTCTTTGAGCGCGTGATCGTCGATCTGCTCGTGGCAATGGGTTACGGCGGATCGCACGAAACCGCGGCACTTAGGCTCGGTAAGACGGGGGACGGCGGCGTCGACGGCGTGATTGACGAAGATCGGCTTGGGCTCGATCGCATCTACATCCAGGCGAAGCGCTACGCGCCCACACTTGGCGTCAGCCGCCCTGACGTACAGGGCTTTGTCGGCAGTCTCGTCGGACTCGGGGCAACCAAGGGTGTCTTCGTGACAACGTCGAGTTTCAGCGCGCCCGCAATCGATTACGCCGCCCGTCTGCCGCAACGCGTCATTCTGATCGACGGCAAACGCCTGACCGAGCTGATGGTCGAATATGGCGTTGGGGTGCGGGCAGGTCGAACGGTGGTCGTGAAGCGGGTCGATGAGGATTTTTTTGCCAATGCGTGATTGCGCGCTTGGCACTTGAGCCGCCGGAGCATTCGATGCGACGGCCGCGACGAAGAGCACAGGACTCGTTCGGCGGTCCAGAAGGCGCTCTAGGCCCGCCTCGCGCGGGTTCGCAGAGATCGTCAGAGAGCCGCGCAAACGACGGGCAATCCCAGGTGCGGGTAGTGGCGTGAGAGCGAGCGAAGCGCCGGCTCCGATTTGTTGGGCGATACTGGAGGCAGAAAACTCCGTCAACGTATGAGTACGAATGCCTCTATCCTGCGCGGATGGCTATCTGTCGGCTGCACCACCGAGTTATGAAAGCAGTTGTCGGCGTGCGAATCGGGCCGAGTTTCGTACTGAGGAAAGCGGCCTAGCAGTCAGCTCCCTTACGTAAGCAATGCCGGAGTTCATGGGTGACTACGATCGAAAAGAGCTGAGGCATCGGCCTTGAAGGCGAAGATGCGGAATGAAAAGACAGGCGGGCGGACCAGGCGACGTAGACTGATCCCGACGCATTGATGGATGACCCGACTGAGGGCGCAGGGGAATATATGGTCGAACAGACGTTGCAATCGCTTCTACAATCCTATCGCGATGCCGCGCGGTCTGAGCGTGACAAGGGCACATATTTCGAGCGCTTTTCCGTCGCCTATTTGACCCATGATCCCGTCCAGCTTGAGCAGTACGAGGGGGTCCAAACGTTCAAGGATTGGGCTGCGGCGAACGGGTGGGATGGCCGGGACACCGGCATCGACCTTGTGGCCAAGCTGCGGGATGAAGACGGCTTCGTCGCGATTCAGTGCAAGTTCTATGATGCCTCCTACCGACTTCGGAAGGAGGACGTCGACAGTTTCATCTCGGCGTCGGGAAAGTCTCCGTTCAAGCGGCGCGTGATCATCGACAGCACCGAAAATCCGTGGAGCGAGAACGCCGAAACTATGATCCGGGGCCAGGCGATCCCGGTTCTGCGGATCAGCCTCTCCGAGATGCAGGAAAGCCCGATTCGCTGGGAAACCTTCGCCAATCGAGGCGAAGTAGTGCTGGCGGAAAGGAAGGAGCCACGTCTGCACCAAAAGCAGGCTTTGGAGGCTGTGCGCGACGGGCTGGCCGAAGCGGATCGCGGCAAGCTCATCATGGCCTGTGGCACGGGCAAGACCTTCACCAGCCTTAAAATCGCCGAAGACCTCGCGGGTGCTGGCAAGAGCGTCCTCTTCCTTGTGCCCTCGCTCGCCCTGATGTCCCAAACGGTGCGCGAATGGACGGCGGACACCGAAACCCCGCTGCGGTCCTTCGCAGTGTGCTCCGACGCTCAGGTCGGAAAGCGCCGTCAGAGCAACGACGACATCGCCGAGATTGACGTACTCGACCTTGCCTTTCCGGCCACAACGAATGCCCTCCGACTGGCGCGAAGCGCGGGCGTGATCGCCCCAGACAGAATGACAGTCGTCTTCGCGACCTATCAGTCTATTCAGGTCATCGCCGACGCCCAGCGGAATCACGGCCTACCGGCGTTCGACCTTATCGTCTGCGACGAGGCGCATCGGACTACGGGTGCGACGCTGGCCGGCCAGGACGAGAGCAACTTCGTGAAGGTCCACAGTCAGGATTTCATCGCGGGCCGAAAGCGCCTCTACATGACTGCCACACCCCGCGTGTTTGGGGATGCGGTTAAGAGCAAGGCAAACGAGGCCTCCGCTGTCCTGTGCTCTATGGACGACGAGAGTCTGTACGGCAAAACCCTGTTCGCGCGCGGCTTCGGCTGGGCAGTGGAGAACCGGTTGCTCGCCGACTACAAAGTGATGGTGCTCGCTGTTGACGAGCAGATGGTCAGCAGCGGTGTGCAGAGCCGCCTTGCCGATGACACGTCGGAACTAAAGCTGGATGACGCCACCAAG
The DNA here is from genome assembly GCA_900470095.1 of Hyphomicrobiales bacterium. Classification (GTDB taxonomy): domain Bacteria; phylum Pseudomonadota; class Alphaproteobacteria; order Rhizobiales; family Beijerinckiaceae; genus Allobosea. The sequence goes on along the minus strand of UBZM01000044.1, from coordinate 80,823 downwards.
ATCATCGGCTGCTATAAGGCGCTGACCAAACACGGTCTAACGAGCGAATTGCTCACCGACCCGCAGCCGATGAAGCGGGCGCTTGCGTTCTGCAAGGACATTGCCACTTCCAAGCTGGTGCAGAGCGAGTTCGCCGCCGTCATCGCGGAGTATTTGGCCTCCGACGAGGGCAAGGAAGCTGAGGGCGACACCACGCCACTGGAATGCCAGCTTGAGCACGTGGATGGTACTTTCAACGCAAAGGCGCGCACCCGCCTCCTGGACTGGTTGAAGGAAGAGCACGGGGATCATGCTTGCCGCATCCTCACTAATGCTCGGTGCTTGTCTGAGGGCGTGGACGTTCCATCGCTGGACGCGATCCTGTTCATGCACCCGCGCAAATCGCAGATCGACGTGGTGCAGTCCGTAGGCCGCGTCATGCGCCGCGCGCCCGGCAAGAACATGGGCTACGTCATTCTGCCCATCGGTGTTCCAGCGGGTGTGACGCCGGAAGAGGCGTTGAACGACAACGAACGCTATCGCGTCGTTTGGCAGATCCTTAACGCGCTCCGCTCCCACGATGAGCGGTTCGACGCGATGATAAACAAGGCCGACCTCGGCGTTGATGTGTCCGACCACATTGAGGTTATCGCCGTCAGCAATAAGCTCCCGGCTAAGAAGGAGGGCGCGGGCGAGAAGCCCAACATTGGCCGTGGCAGCGCCGCCGAAGATGATGAACGCCATCTGGGCGAGGTCAAGGTAACCGATCCCGTCCAAGGCACTTTTTTCTTCGACGAATTCTCCAAGGCCATCATGGCCAAGATCGTCAAAAAATGCGGACGGCGTGACTATTGGCAGGACTGGGCGACCGATATCGCCAAGATCGCCCAGACCCACATCACCCGCATCACCGCTTTGGTCGAAAAGCCCGGCACGCCTGAACGGGGGGCGTTCGAGGCATTTCTTGCCGAAATTCGGGATGATCTCAACGGGAGCATCAGCGAGGGCGAGGCCATCGAGATGCTGGCGCAACACATCATCACGCGGCCGGTTTTTGACGCTCTGTTCGAGGGCTACAGCTTTGCCCAGCACAATCCGGTGTCTCTCGCAATGCAGCAGATATTGGACACGCTGCACGAGCACAATCTGGAGAAGGAAACAGAGAGCCTTAAGAAGTTCTATGACAGCGTGCGACGGCGCGCGGAAGGTATCGACAACGCTAAGGCCAAGCAGAAGATCGTTGTGGAGCTATACGACAAGTTTTTCCGCAACGCGTTCCCGAAAATGACCGAAAGGCTCGGAATCGTCTATACGCCCGTGGAGGTCGTGGACTTCATTATCCATTCGGTCAACGAGATACTGCTTACGGAGTTCGGTCAGACTCTTGGCAGTAAGGGCGTCCACATTCTCGACCCCTTCACCGGCACCGGGACCTTCATCACCCGCCTGCTTCAGTCCGGCCTTATCAGACCGGACGAACTCGAGCACAAGTATCGTAACGAAATTCACGCCAATGAGATGGTGCTGCTGGCTTACTACATTGCGGCGATCAATATTGAGGCGACCTTCCACGGCATTGCGGGTGGTGACTATGTGCCGTTCGAGGGTATCTGCCTGACCGACACCTTCCAGCTCTACGAGCAGGATCGTGACCTTGTCAGCGACCTGATGGCGGATAACAGCCATCGTCTCACCCGACAGAAGGAATTGGATATTCGGGTGATTGTGGGGAACCCGCCCTATTCCGTTGGGCAGGGTAGCGCCAATGACGACGCGGCAAATCTTACTTATCCAAAGCTGGACGCCCGCATCCGCGAAACCTACGCGGCGCGCACCCGCATGACCAATAGGCGAGCTCTATACGACAGCTATATCCGCGCCATTCGGTGGGCCAGTGACCGCATCGGAAATGCTGGTGTCATCGCGTATGTCAGCAACGGTGGCTGGATTGATGGAAACATCACCGATGGTCTCCGCCTTTGCCTAGCGGAAGAGTTCGCCAGCATTCATGTGTTCCATCTCCGAGGCAACCAACGCACATCTGGGGATCGTTCCCGACGCGAAGGCGGAAAAATTTTCGGCAGCGGAAGCCGAACGCCAGTTGCCATCACCTTGCTCGTCAAGAATCCTAGCGCACCAGAACACGGGCAAATTCGGTTCCACGACATCGGCGACTACCTAACGCGAGAGGAAAAGTTAGCCATCATCTCGCGGTTTGGCAGCATCGCCGGCATCACGCGTGAGAACGGCTGGCAAACAATCATTCCGGATGGTGACGGGAACTGGCTCAAGCAAGGCGAATTCGCCTTCGAGGATTTTCCTCCACTTGCCTCGACGGACAACTCGGGCCTTTCGCTATTCCCCGTCTATTCCGCGGGCATGAAAACAAATCGGGATACGTGGTGCTATAATAGTTCCAGGAATGAATTGTCCAAAACGATAAAGGAATCTATAGAATACTTCAATTCGCTCGATCGATCTTATACGCCTTCGGGTGATGAGAATAAATTCAAGTGGTGCCAGAAGACGATTGGCGACCTCGCGGCAGGTAAGAAATATCTATTCTCTGAGGCGAAGATCAGGCGCGCTCATTATCGTCCATTCAATCGCCAGTGGCTTTACATGGACTCGCGCCTGAATTGGAGCAAGTACCTAACGGATCGATACTTTCCAGAACAGCATGCCGATAATCGGGTTATTTGCTTATCTGCGCCCGGATTTCGAGGTGAATTCTCGGTCATTATGAGCGATATCCTGCCAAGTATCCACTTTGGTGATATGGCCGGTGCTCAGTGCTTTCCTCTCAACGTCTATGAAAATCGTTCCGGCGAGACGGCTTCGCTCGACTTTGGGGGAGCGAGGCGTCGAGACGGGATTTCGGATGCTGGCTTGGCCCATTTCCAAGCCGCCTATCCGGGCGAGGTGATCACTAAAGATGACCTGTTTCACTACGTCTATGGCCTGCTGCATTCAGAGGAGTACCGCGCCCGTTTCGCGGACAATCTCTCCAAGCAATTGCCCCGCATTCCCGCAGTTAAGCGGATAGCGGACTTCTGGGCCTTTGCCGAGGCAGGGCGCAAGCTCGGCGACCTCCACTGCGGCTACGAGCAGGTCGAACCCTATCCCGTCTCCATCGCGCAAGGAGATTTGCGGCTGGCGAATATCCCCGACCCGGAGAGCTTTTTTCGCGTCCAGCAGATGAGGTTCGGCGGAAAACGACCCCGCTTAGACAAATCGACCGTCATCTATAACGCAAACATCACCATAACTGGCATCCCACTGGAGGCCTACAACTATGTGGTGAACGGCAAGCCGGCGCTCGAATGGGTCATGGAGCGCCAGTGCGTGAAGACCGACAAGGGCAGCGGTATCGTCAACGACGCCAACCGTTATGCCGTCGAGACGACCGGTAATCCGGCTTACCCCCTTGAGCTGTTCCAGCGCGTCATCGCTGTCAGCCTGGAGACGACGAAGATCGTGCGGGGGTTGCCTAGATTGGAGCTCGCAATCTCGAAAGATAATGCCAATAATGACCCAACGATCGATAACATAAAGATCGGAATCATGGCCAAGTGGGGAGATACTGTATCCACTTCTATTGCGATATCCATGATTGACGCAATCCGAGCGTCGGCTGGTTCTGGCAATATTGCTCTGCGCGTGAGTGATATTCTACGGATGCTGAATGCGGAAAAGCTGTCTGGCGAGATAGTTGCGGCGCTGACGATACTTGCTCAGTCGGAGTTCGCCATACTTCGATCCGGCGGCGAATTCGTCGACAAGAACGGTGAGCGGTACAAGCTCTCTCCAGAGGATTTCCAACGCGTTCTGACGCTAGATACAGTTGTTCACCCGGTCACTCGGATGGAATTAGACAAAGCATCCCATCAAGTGGTCCCGATCTTCGAGTTGGCTGCTGATTTGTTCGGATAAGAAAATCAATGAGCAAACCTGATCAAACCGTCGCCGAGCTGCGCATCCAGTTCGCGGGAACCGCCCAAGGTGCAGCCTTCGACTATGCCCTTGCCCAAGACCATGATGCCCGTGTGAAAGCCGTCCAACTTGCGGTAGATTTTGCTTGCAACGAATTGGAACAGAATAAGCATAAGAAGCAGGGGCTTGGTGAAGATGCTATCACCCTTGAATTGTGTTCCATGCTGAAAATTGCCGGATTTCAGGCAGCCCATGACGACGATGTCGGTGGGCATTGTGACATCGTAATCAAGGGAAAAGAAATGTTCCTTTGGCTCGCTGAAGCGAAGAAACACGGAGCTTACTCCTGGCTAGATAAGGGATTTCAGCAGCTCTCGACAAGATATTCTACCGGCGTAAAGGGTCAAGATCATGGCGAGGTTTTGATCTATTGCTATAGTCAAAATGCATCGGCAATGTTGAGAAATTGGCGAGATGAACTGGAATCTTGGAATATGGGCGTAACAACTAAAGACATGCCCTGCGGGAATCCGCTTCTTTTTTGCTCTACGCACCAGCATGCAGCATCTGGTTTGGATTTTTATGTCCGCCACAAAGCCGTAGCGCTCTACTGGAGCCCCAAAGATACATAGGGGTATAGAGGGCGGATAAATCTAATTGACGGTCGATTTTCGCCCGATCCGCCTATCTGTGTGGCCGCAGCGTCCATCGCTTTCCTATTCGGACGATTTAATCTAGCCGCCACGTATGACTGCTTTGAGCAAAATGCATCCTAGCACGAGTACGCCCCGCGCAGCCTTGTGCTGCCTCCGCTACCCGCACGCACAGGCTGGAGTTGGGTAGGCCGGGCATGTCCTCGTCCGAGCCTGACGCCCGCCCGCTGGCGTCCTGCGCACATCAAAATACATTTGTGTCATAAAACATTCATTTGTATGATCCACTGCAAACGCACTGCCCCGCATCTGACGGCGGCAGGCCGCTTCCCTCTTCGGGAGCGCCCTTTGGGAGGGGACAATGCAACGGGTCGTGCAGATTTCCGACACCCATCTCAGCCCGGGCAAGCCGCATTTTGCCTGCAATTGGGAGCCTCTGAGAGCCTGGCTGGCGGGGCAGGGGCCGGATCTCGTCATCCATACCGGGGATGTCACGGTCGATGGCGCCGATGTCGACGAGGACATGCGCCATTGCCGCGAATTGCTCGACGCGCTCGGCCTGCCGGTTCTGAGCATTCCCGGCAATCATGATGTCGGCGAGGCCTATCACTCGCATCAGCCGGTCAATGCGCAGCGGCTGGCCCGCTGGAGAGAGCATTTCGGCGCGGATTTCTGGAGCCGCGATATCGAGGGCTTCAGGCTGATCGGCCTGAATTCGATGCTGTTCGGCAGCGACGAGCCGGATGAGGAGCGTCAGCTCGCCTGGCTCGAGCAGGAGATCGGGGAGGCCGAGGGGCGCCGGCTCGGCTGGTTCCTGCACCGGCCGCTCTTCGTCGAGACGCCGGACGAGGGCGACAAGGGCTATTGGAGCGTGCCGCCGCGACCCCGGGCGCATCTGCTCGATCTCGTGCGCCGCCATGACGTCGCCTTCGTCGCGAGCGGCCATCTGCACCGGGCCCATGATTTCATGGTCGAGGACACCCGCTATATCTGGGGGCCGTCCTCGGGCTTCGTCGTCGGTCCCGAACTGCAGCCCGGCATGGCCGGCTCAAGCACGCTCGGCGCCGTCGCCTACAGCTTCGACGGTCGGGAGTTCACGGCGGCGATCCATGAGATTCCGGCGCTGACAACGCTCTGGATCGACGATGTGATCCACGAGGTCTACCCGCCGCGCGCCGCCTGACGACGTTGTCGGCCGCGCCTCGCGGCCGCCTTCGACCCCGCTCCACGATCCCTCGCAGTTCAAGAGGCGAACGACATGGCCACAGTCGCGCTGTCTTCCATCGCCAAGGCGTTCGGGCCGACAAAGGTTCTCGGCGGGGTTGATCTCGACATCGCCGATGGCGAATTCCTGACGCTGGTCGGCCCCTCCGGCTGCGGAAAATCGACCCTGATCCGGATCATCGCCGGGTTGGAACAGCAGGATTCCGGCAGCGTCGCCATTGGCGGCAACGGCGTCGATCACCTGCGCCCGCATGAGCGGCGCGTCGCGATGGTGTTCCAGTCCTATGCGCTCTACCCGCATATGAGCGTGCGGGGAAATATCGCGCTGCCGCTGATGATGGCGCGGCTGAAACTCTGGCAGCGCCTGCCACTGCTCCGCATGCTCTCGGGGCAGAGGCGCAAGGCGATGGTCGGCATTGAAACCGATGTCGACGCGGTCGCTGCCCAGCTTCAGCTCGGCCATCTGCTCGATCGCAAACCGGCGCAGCTCTCGGGCGGCCAGCGCCAGCGCGTCGCGCTCGGGCGCGCCATGGTGCGCAGTCCCGATGTCTTCCTGATGGACGAGCCGCTCTCCAATCTCGACGCCAAGCTGCGCGTCCATATGCGCACCGAGCTGGCGGAGCTGCACAAGCGCCTGGGCGCGACCTTCATCTATGTCACCCACGACCAGGTCGAGGCGATGACGATGTCCGACCGCGTCGCGATGATGGATTCAGGCTCCGTCCTGCAGCTCGGCACGCCGTCGCAGCTCTATGAGAAGCCGGCTTCGCTCAAGGTCGCGCAGTTCATCGGCAGTCCGGCGATCAACCTCCTGCCCGCGACGGTCGGCACCGCCGGCCGCCTCGAATTGTTTGGCCGGCCGATGGCGCTTGCGGTGGCACAAGTGCCGGGGCAGGCGGTCACGCTCGGCATTCGCGCGGAGGCGCTCACCCTCATTCATGGCGAGCCGGCCGGCGCAGGCCGCGCCTGGTTCTCCGCGCGCCTCAGGCGCAAGGAGAATCTCGGCTCCGAATACATCCTGCATTTCGATCTCGCCGGCCGCGATGCGCCGGGCGTCACCATGCGTGCGAGCCCCGCGGTCGCCGCCGGCGTCAACGAGGCGGCCGAAGTGACGCTCGGCTTCGATGAAGCCGCGAGCCACATTTTTGGCGCGGATGGCGACAGGCTCGAGCCGCGCGGGCAGGGCAGTCTCAGCGCCTCCGTCGTGCCGCTGAGGGCCTGAGCATGAATCATGCCCTCGCATCGCCCGCCGTTTTCGCACCCGTCGCCCGCCGCAGGGCGCTGATCGAGCGGTTGACCGGGCTCGGCTTCGCGCTGCCGGCCTTCATCCTGCTGCTGCTGACGATCCTGCTGCCGCTTGCGGTGCTGATGCTGCTCAGCCTGACGAATTACGAGTTCGGCGGCGTCGACATGGACTGGGTCGGCCTCGCCAATTTCCAGAAGGCGCTGGCCGATCCGATCATCCGGCGCTCCGTCGTCAACACCTTGCTCTATGTCGCCATCGTCGTGCCGGGCGGTGTCTTCGGCGCGCTGCTGATCGCGGTCTTGGTGCATCGGCGGAGCCGCAGCCGTTCCTTCTACGAGGTGATCTATTTCCTGCCGGTGACCTCGACGCTGATCGCGATGGCGACCGTCTGGCAGTTCCTGCTCCACCCCTCGCTCGGCCCGGTCAACGGTCTCCTGAAATGGTTGGGCTTCGCGCCGGTCGCCTTCCTGAGCGAGCCGTCGACGGCGCTGGCGACGCTGGCCGTGATCGGCATCTGGCAGCTGCTCGGCTTCAACATGATCCTGTTCCTCGCCGGGCTGACCGCGATCCCGCGCGATCTCTACGAGGCGGCCGATATCGATGGCTGCTCCAGCGGCATCGACCGCTTCCTCACCATCACCTGGCCACTGCTCGGGCCGACGACGATGTTCGTGCTCGTCACCACGATGATCACCGCCTTCAAGATTTTCGACACGGTGGCGGTGATGACCCGCGGCGGCCCGGTCGGCTCCACCGAGGTGCTGCTCTACAACATCTATCTCGAAGGCTTTCAGTATTTCCACACCGGCTATGCCGCGGCGCTGACCTTCATCTTCCTCGCCTTCATCCTCGTCTTCTCGGCCGTGCAGACCTTCGCGCTGGACAAGAAGGTGCATTACTGATGGCCGCTCCCGCGCTTGCCCCCGCCGCCTCGGCCGTCCAGGCCGTCACGCCCGTGCATTCGGTGCTGCGCCGTTTCCTCTCGCTCGCTCTGGTCCATGGCGTGCTGCTCGCGGGCGCCATCTTCATGCTGGCGCCCTTCATCTGGATGCTGGTGACCTCGATCAAGCCGCCGGCCGAGATCTTCAGCGCCGAGATCTCGCTCTGGCCAAAGCAGTTCTACGGCCTGCAGAATTACGGTTTCGCGATGGAGAAGGCGCCGCTGCTGCGCTTTGCGCTGAACGGCGTCATCCTCTGCGCCGGCATCCTCGCCGTGCAGCTGCTGGTTGCCATCCCCTGCGCCTATGCGCTGGCGAAGCTGAACTTCCCCGGTCGCAATGCGCTCTTCGTCCTGGTGCTGCTCGGGCTCTGCATCCCCGTGCAGGTGCCGGCCATGCCGCTCTATATCGCGCTCGCCCAGCTTGGCCTGCTCAACACCTATTTCTCGATGATGGTGCCGTTCTTCCTCTCGGTCTTCGCCATCTTCCTGTTCCGCCAGTTCTTCCGCAGCTTCCCGGACGACATCATCAATGCCGCCAGGCTCGACGGCATGAGCGAGTTCGAGATCGTCTGGCGCATCGTGACGCCAAGCGCCTGGCCGGCCATCGCCGCCTTCTCGGTCTTCTCGGCGGTGGCGCACTGGAACGACCTGTACTGGCCGCTGATCGTCATCTCCGATGCCAAGCTCGCCCCGCCGCCGCTCGGGATGATGTTCTTCGCCGATGCCGAGACGGGCTCGAATTACGGCGCGCTCACTGCCGCGGCGACGATCCTGACCGCGCCGCTCGTCCTCGCTTTCCTCATCGCCAGACGGAGGTTCATCGACGGCATCACGATGACCGGGGTGAAGTAGGCAGGCTCCGACAAGGACCGGCACTGCCAAGCCCCAACCGCAAGACGCTCAGGCCTGACGTTGTGAATCAATCCGGCAGCTTTGCTGTCCATGTCACGGAGATCAAACATGAAACCCTTCGGCAAAGCGCTTGCTGCGGCCGCGCTCGCCCTCGTCGCATCCACGGCCGTCCGCGCCCAGGATGTCACGCTCGATGTGCTCTACGCCTTCCCGGCCTTCGCCAAGTTCCACGAGCCGATCGCCGCGGAGTTCATGAAGACGCACCCCAATATCAAGATCAATTTCCGCGCGCCGGCGGCGAGCTATGACGAGGGGCATCAGGCGATGCTGCGTCAGTCCGTCACCAACCAGCTGCCCGATGTCTATTATTCCGGCTTCCATCTCTTGAGCGAACTGGTCGAGACGCTCGACAAGCGCAAGCAGGTCGTCGATCTCGGCCCGCTGCTAAAGGGGGAGCCGGACGACTGGCGCAAGGCAAATTATTCCGACGCGCTACTCGCGCTCGGTCAGGTCGGCGGCAAGCAGGCCGGCCTTGCCTTCAACGCCTCGACACCGCTGATGTATGTCAATGCCGAGCTGGTGAAGAAGGCGGGCGGTGACCCCGACAAGCTGCCCGACACCTGGGCCGATGTCGTCGCGCTCGCCAAGAAGATCCGCAGCGGCGACACGGCCGGCCTCGCCTACAACATCCATGACTGGCCGGATGACTGGCTCTGGCGCGGCGTGATCCTACAGGGCGGCCATTCCATGCTGTCCGCCGACGGCAAGAAGGTCGCCTTTGGCGGCGAGGTCGGCGAGAAGACGCTTGGCCTGCTGCGCAGCCTGGTGACGGAAGGCGGCATGCCGGTGATCGACTGGGACCAGTCGCGCCAGCAGTTCATCGCCGGCAAGATCGGCATCTTCTTCGACACGCCGGCACGGCTGCGCCAGGTCACCGACCTGATCGGCGACCGCTTCACCCTGAAGACCGCGCTCTTCCCGGTCGATGACAAGGCCAAGGGCAAGCTGCCGACCGGAGGCAATGCCGCGCTGATCACGGCCAAGGATTCAGCCAAGCAGAAGGCGGCCTGGGAATTCATCAAGTTCGTGACCGGCCCCGAGGCCCAGAAGATCGTCGTCGAGACCGCCGGCTACATGCCGACCAACCTGCGCGCCGGCGGCGATGCGTTCCTCGGTCCGTTCTACAAGGACAACGCCAATTTCCGGACGATCAACGGCCAGGTCCAGCGCGCCGCTCCCTGGGAAGGCTATCCCGGCGGAAACTCGGTGCGGATCTGGCGCCAGCAGCGCGAGGTGATCTCCGGCGTGATGCGCGGCGACATCCAGCCCAAGGCCGGCATCGAGCGCATCGTCTCCGAGACCGAAGCGCTGATGAAGTGAGCAGGCACGCCTGACGCTTCGCTCCCACGCCGCCCGGCGCTAGCCGGGCGGCAAACCCTTTCTCCATGCCCCATTTGCCCGGCCCCCATTTGCCTGGCCCCGCGGAGCCTTCATGATCATCGCCCAGCTCAGCGACTTCCACGTGCGCCCGCATGGCCAACCGGCCTATGGCATCGTCGACACCAATGCTGCGACCCGACGGGCCATCGATGCGGTGCTGGCGCTGGAGCCCCGGCCGGATTGCGTGCTCGTCACCGGCGATCTCTGCGATTGCGGGCTGCCGGATGAATACGAGATCGTGCGGGGAGAGCTCTCAAGGCTGCCGATGCCGGTCTATGCCGTGCCGGGCAATCATGACCGGCGCGATGTTTTCGCTGCCATGCTCGGGCAAGATGGCCTGGGGCAGGGCGGTTCCGCCCTGCCGAAAAGCGGCTTCCTGCATTACGTGATCGAGGATTATCCGGTCCGGCTGATCGGGCTCGACACGGTCATTGCCGGCGAGGATGGCGGCGAGATCTGTGCCGCGCGCGAGTCCTGGCTGGCGGAGCGCCTTGACGAGGGGCGAGGCCGCCCGACGCTGATCTTCATGCACCATCCGCCCTTTGCGGTCGGTGTCGACGGCATGGACATCATGCCTTGCCGCGTCTCGCCCGGCTTTGTCGCGTTGATCGCCCGCCATCCCGAAATCGAGCGGGTGCTCTGCGGCCATTACCATCGCCCGATCCAGCGGCGTTTCGCCGGCACCATCGGCTTTGTCGCGCCCGGCACCGCGCATCAGGTCGCACTCGACCTGCGCCCGGGCACGGAGAACTGGTTCGTCATGGAGCCGCCCGCGATCGCGCTCCATGTCTGGAAGCCGGAGACCGGCCTCGTCAGCCATCTCCAGCCGATCGGCGACTTTGGGCCGCGCCGGCCCTTCGTGCTCGACCCCGCCTATCCCGGCAAGCAGCAGCCGGTGGCCGCCCATGTCTGACCGGCGCCTTCTTTCGCTTCTCGAACAGGCCGGCGCGCTCGCAGCCGAGGCTGCGGATCTGCTGGTCCGCATGCAGGGCGAGCAGCTTTCCGTGACGCGCAAGGAGCTGCGCGATGTCGTCACCGCCGCCGATCTCGCCTCGGAGCGGCTGGTCATCGCGGGCTTGCGTCGGTTGACGCCGGAGGCGGCGATCCTCTCCGAGGAGGCCGGCTTCTCCGGCTCGTCCGACGCGCCCTGCTGGATCATCGACCCGCTGGACGGCACGGTGAACTACGCTGGCGGCCTGCCCTGGTTCTCGGTGACGCTCGCCTATCAGGAAGAGGGCCGCACCGTGCTCGGCCTGACCCATGCCCCGCTCGCCGGGCTGGTCGCGCGCTATGGCGAGGGCTTGGTCGCGAGCATCAATGGGCTACCGGCCGCAGTTTCCCGGACCACGAGCCTCGCTGACGCGACCGTCTCGATCTGCCTGACCTCGCATTATTCGCTGGAGGATACGGAGCGGACCTGCGCCGTCATCCGTCGCCTGTCGGGCTTGTGTCGCGGCGTGCGCATCATCGTCTCCGGCGGGCTCGAAATGTCGCTGGTGGCGGCGGGCCGGCTCGATGCCTTCATCGGGCTGAAGGCCGATATCGTCTCACATGCCGCCGCCCTGCCGCTGGTGCGCGCCGCAGGCGGCAAGGTCACGACGGTTTCGGGCCGAGATTCCCGCGACGAGGACCTGGAGAAGGTCGTCTCGAACGGACTGATCCACGAAGAGCTTCTGGAGGCGATCCGAAGCGCCTGACTTCAGGAGGAGGGGCAAGAGCCGCTTGAGGCGGGCTCGCTGGTTTCAGCCCCGGTGCAGCGCCAGTACCGCCGAAGCGGCGTCTTCATCGGTGATCACCACGGAGGCCAGCCTGGCGCGGAGTGCGGCTGCGATCACCGCGGCCTTGTTCGTGCCCCCGGATGCAAGGATCATGGTTGGGATGCGGCGCAGGCCATCCAGGGGCAGGGCGATGGCGCGGCGGTTGATCGGGTGGTCGATCGCGTTGCCCTCACCGTCGATGAACTGACCCAGCATGTCGCCGACCGCGCCATGCTCCGCCAATTCCCTGGGGCCGACATCGCCGGGTAGTCCGTAGCGCACCAAAAGCGAGCGCTCGCTCAGATCGCCGGCGCTGAGGACCGCGACATTGGTCGCGCGGATGCGGGCGAAGGCGGCCTCGAACACATCCTGCGCCAGGATGGTGTCGCGCGATTGCGGCGTGCCGGCATAGATCGGCGCAGCCAGATAATGGCACTCCGCCTGCCAGAGCCTGGCGAAATGGCTGGAGATCTCGAACGTGTTGATCTCGATGCCATAGGTCAGCCCGCCCATCATCGAGGTTACCGTCAGATCGCGATACTGGCCCGGCCGCACATGCCGGATCGTTTCGCGCAGCGTCCCGCCCCAGCCGACGCCGAAGACGCCCGTGGGATGCTCGTCGATGATCTGCGAGACCAGTTCGCCGGCCGCCTTGCCGATCTGCGCAGAGATCTGGGCGGGATCGCCCGGCGTCGGCACGACGATCGCGTCCTTGAGGCCGAACGCCTCGACCAGCGCCTGTTCCAGCCTGACGCAGCTCTCCAGCCGCGAATTGATGGTGATATTGACGAGCCCGCTGCTGCGCGCCTCGTTCAGCAGGCGGTTGACCCGCAATCGCGTCATCTTCAGCCGGTCGGCGATATCGGCCTGGGTCAGGCCTTCCATGTAATAGAGCCAGGCTGCTCTGACCTGGGTTTGCGGATCCTCCGGCATCACGTCATCCCAAGGGCGAGATCGGCATCGAGACCGCCAGCCCCTCGCGGCGGAATCGGTTGATGGTCTGTTCCTGCACCGGGCTTACATCGCTTTCGCTTAAGCCCACAACGCACAGCCGCGCAGCGTTCCGCCGCGGATTTGCCTTGACCGTCACTTATGTAAATACAAAAATACATTTGTTGAAAGTCCATGCGAAGCCGGAGTGCATTGCGCAATGTCCCACGCCATCTTTCTTCACGCCGCGGGGGACGCGCGCTTCGCGCCGTTCAACCTGCGCGAGGGGGCTGCCAGTGAAGCCCTGCTGGATGTCGCAGCCGTCGGCCTCTGTGGCAGCGACCTGCATTATTACAAGGATGGCGGCATCGGTTCGGCCGTGATTGCCGCCCCTTTCGTGCCCGGCCACGAGTTCAGCGGCTGGCTGACCGAGGATCTGCCGGAGCTTGGCCTGGCGCGGGGCGCGCTGGTCGCCGTCGATCCCAACCAGGCCTGCGGCCAGTGCCAGCATTGCCGCGACGGCCACCCCAATCTCTGTCCCGATGTCGTGTTCATCGGGGCGCCCCCGCATGATGGTGCGATGACCGAGCGCATCTGGGTGCCGAAATCGCAGATTGTTCCCGTGCCGGAACGCTTCACGCCGAGCGATGCCGTGATGCTGGAGCCGCTCGGCGTCGCGATCCACGCGGTCGACCTCGCCAAGCCCCGCCTGCTCGAACGCGTCGCGCTGATCGGCTGCGGCCCGATCGGGCTCCTGATCCTGCAGGTGCTCCGGAGCGTTGGTGCCGGCGAGGTCCTGGCCTGCGATCCGCAGCCGCATCGGCGCGCGCTGGCGCTCAAGCTCGGGGCGAACAAGGCCGGCGCCAGCGTGGCCGAGATCGCGGACTGGACCAAGGGCGAGGGCATGCCGCTCGTGATCGAGGCCACCAATGCGCCGGAAGGCTTTCGCGATGCCATTCGCGCCGCGCGCATCGGCGGGCGGGTCGTGCTCGTCGGTATCCCGGACGGTGACAGCTATGTCGTGCCCGCTGCCGAAGCCCGCCGGCGCGGCCTCACCATCAAGTTTTCACGGCGCATGGGCCATGTCTATCCCCGGGCGATCGAACTCGTCGCGCAGGGCAAAGTCGATGTCGATGCGGTGGTCAGCCACCGCTTCTCGCTGGCCGAGGGGCCCGACGCCTTTCGGCGCCACGCCGCCAACGAGCCCGGCATGGTGAAGAGCCTGATCTATCCCAAGGGCGCGACTGATGACGCGCGCTGAGCCGTGCGGAAACATGACCAGTGTCGGAAACCGGCGAGGCGTCGTCTGACGTGAGCTTCATAGGCATCGATCTCGGCACCTCGTCGCTCAAGGCCATCCTGGTCGACGGGCAGCAGCGCGTCGNNCGTCGCCGCGGCGACGCGCGATCTGACCGTGCTTCGTCCCGCGCCCCTCTGGTCGGAGCAGGAGCCGGGCGACTGGATCGCCGCCGCCTTCGGGGCGTTGCAGGACCTCCGGGAGGCCGCGCCGGCTGCCTTCCGCCTCTGCCGGGGCATTGGCCTCTCCGGGCAGATGCATGGCGCGGTTCTCCTGGACGAGGCCGACCGGCCGCTGCGTCCCTGCATCCTCTGGAACGATGGCCGCGCCAGCGCGGAATGCGCCGAGCTCGAGGCGGCCGAGCCGGCCTCGCGCGCCATCACCGGCAACATCGCGATGCCCGGCTTCACCGCGCCAAAGCTGCTCTGGGTCCGCCGGCATGAGCCCGGTCTCTTCCGGCGCATCCGAAAGGTCCTGCTGCCGAAAGCCTATCTGCGCCTGGTGCTGACGGGGGAGGCGATCGAGGAGATGTCGGACGCATCCGGCACGCTCTGGCTCGATGTCGGCGCCCGCGACTGGTCGGAGCGGATGCTCGCTGCGACCGGGCTCGACCGCAGCCAGATGCCCGCCCTCGTCGAGGGCTCGCAGCCCGCCGGCCAGATGCGCGCCGATCTCGCCCGCGAACTCGGTTTTGATTCACCTCCGCTCTTCGCCGGAGGGGCAGGCGACAATGCCGCCGGGGCGGTTGGCTTGGGCGCGGTCACTGCCGGGGCGAGTTTCCTGTCGCTCGGCACTTCCGGCGTGCTCTGGCGCACCACCGCCGGTTTCGAGCCGCGGGCGGACAGGGCCGTTCATGCCTTCTGCCATGCCTTGCCCGGTCTCTGGCACCAGATGTCGGTCCATCTCTCCGCTGCCGCAAGCCTGAACTGGTGGGCCGGCGTCACTGGGAATACCGAGGCCGAACTGCTCGCCGGGCTCGGTGAGACCGTGGCGGCACCATCGCCGGTGCTGTTCACGCCCTACCTCTCCGGCGAGCGCACGCCCCATAACGACCCGCAAATGCGTGGCGGCTTTTCCCGCCTCGGGCACGAGACCGGCCGCAACGCCATGACCCAGGCGGTGCTGGAGGGCGTCGCCTTCGCGTTCAGAGACGGCAAGGCGGCGCTGGAAAGCGCCGGCGCGCCGATCACGGAGGCGCTCGTCATCGGTGGCGGCGCGCGCTCGGGCCTCTGGCTTTCGATCCTCGCCAATGTGCTGGACATCAGATTGCATCGCTATCCCCAGGCCGAGACCGGCGCCGCTTTCGGGGCGGCGCGGCTCGCACGCCTCGCCTGCACCGGCGAGAATCCCGCCGAAATCTGTGCCCAACCCCTCGGGAGCCCCGAGACCTTCAGTCCCCGGCGGGATCTCGTTGGCGCCTATACGGAGCGTTACGCCGACTGGCGCGAGGCCGCCGCATTCAGCCGCGCGCTTCACTAGACGCGGCTGCAGGATTTGACAGAAATGCGAGCGGATGCTCTTGATCAGAGCATCCGTTCAAGATTGTTGCTGTCTCATGGCTCCGCACCCGCGCTTCGACCTCATCATCCTCGACTGCGACGGCGTGCTCGTCGACAGCGAGACGATCAGCTGCCGCACCCTGGTCGATATTCTCTCGCCACTGGACCCGGATTATGATCTGGAGGCGGTGATGCGGCGCTATCTCGGGCGCCCCGCCAGCGCAGTCGTCGAGGATTATGAGCGCATGACCGGCCGGCCGGCTCCGGAGAGTTTCAGGCGGGATTGGCGGTCGCGGCTCTTCGCCGCCTTCAGTGCCGCGCTGCAGCCCGTTGCCGGCGTGCGCGAGGCGGTGGAATCCTTCGATGTCGACTATTGCGTCGCATCCTCCAGTGACGAGGAGCGCATCGAGCATTGCCTGCGCAAGACGGGGCTCTGGGACCTGTTCGAGGGGCGGATCTTCAGCACGACGCGTGTCCAGCGCGGCAAGCCGGCGCCCGATCTCTTCCTGCTGGCGGCCCGCGAACGCGGCGTGGCGCCCGAGCGCTGTCTCGTCATCGAGGACAGCGTCAGCGGCGTGCTCGCCGCCAAGGCGGCGGGAATGACCGCCTTTGGCCTGACCGCAGGCAGTCATTTTGCCGTGCTCGACCAGCGGCAAGCGCTGATCGAAGCCGGGGCCGACAGGTTGCTCGGCGCCTGGCGCGAGCTTGCCCTGCCCGTGACGGTGGGCTGACACGCCATGGCCGAGAATGACAGCGCCCGCCTCGACGATGCCGCCCGCGCCGGCTGGCTCTATTACATTGCCGGCCGCACGCAGGACGATATCGCGCAGATCCTGAACATCTCGCGCCCGGCGGCGCAGCGCCTGGTTTCGCTCAGTCGCAGCGAGGGCCTGATCAGCTTCCAGATGAACCATCCGATCGGCGCCTGCATGGAGCTTGCCGCGCGCCTGCGTGACCGTTTCGAGCTGCTGCATTGCGAGATCGCGCCCTCCGACGGCTCGGCCGAGACGGCCGCGGCGGGCGTCGCTTCGCTCGGGGGCGTGCTGATCGAGCGCTGGTTGCGCTCGCGCAAGTCGCTGGTCATGGCGCTCGGCACCGGCCGCTCGATGCGTGCCAGCATCGAGCGGGTGTCGCCGATGTCCTGCCCGCTGCACCGGCTCGTCTCGCTGGTCGGCACGATCTCGCCGGATGGCTCGGCCAGCCCGTTCGACACGCTGGTCAAGCTCGCCGAGATCACCAAGGCCCAGCATTTTCCGATGCCGCTGCCGCTCTATGTCTCGAGTCCCGAGGAGCGGGCGCAACTGATCGAGATCGAGGCGATCCGGCGCATTCGCGCCATCGCCGGCGAGGCCGATCTCTGGCTGATGGGCATCAGCCAGATCGGCGAGGATGCCGTGCTCTATCGGGACGGCTTCATGACGCGCAGCGAGCTGCTCGAAATGGTCCGTCACGGCGCGGTCGGCGAGGTTACCGGCTGGGTCTTCGACGGGGAGGGCAGGCTGCTCGACCGCGGCACCAATCTGCGCGTCACCTCCGTGCCGCCGGAGCCCGGCAGCGACCGGCTGCGGATCTGCATCGGGCAGGGCACGGCCAAGGTCGCCCCACTGCGTGCCGCGCTCAGCGGCCGTCTCGTCAACGGCCTCGTCACTGACGAGGATACGGCGCGCGCCCTGCTGGCGCTCTGAGTCCGGCCAGCGGCTCCCAGGTCACCTCCGCTTCGTCTTGTCCTCCAGCCTGTGTCCCGGGTTGCCGGCGGCTGTCATCGCTTCGTCATCGACGGTTGACATAGAGGCGGAGTGTGCGAGCATATGCTTCAATCAAGAGCAGATGCTCATATAAACCGACGAGGGAGGCTTTGAATGCGACCTGTCTTTGGAGCGCTTGCAGGCGCTGGTGCGATGCTTCTGGCGGGGTTGTCCTGCGCCCAGGCGGCAACCGAAATCGAGTTCTGGCATGCGATGAGCGGCACGCTCGGCGAACGCGTCGACGAGCTGGTCAAGAAGTTCAACGACTCGCAGAAGGATTATGTCGTCAAGGCGGTCGGCAAGGGCACCTATGACGAGGTCCTGAACGGCACGATCGCCGCCTATCGGGCCAAGCGGCAGCCCGAGATCGTGCAGTCGAACGAGCGCTCCTTCCTGACCATGGTCAATTCAGGGGCGATCATCCCGACCAGCGAACTGATGGCCCAGCAGGGCCAGCCGATCGACGTGAAGAAATACATCGCGCCGGTCGTCAGCTACTACGCCATCGACGGCAAGCTCCAGGCGATGCCGTTCAACTCCTCGACACCGATCCTGTTCTACAACCGCGACCATTTCAAAGCCGCGGGCTTCGACAAGCCGGGCGCGACCTGGCAGGAACTCGAGCCGCAGCTCGAAGCGATCAAGGCCAAGGGCGTGTCGAAATGCGCCATGGTGCTGCCGGGCGACTACGAGTGGAGCTTCCTGGAAAACTACAGCGCCGTGAACGACATCCCGTATGCGACCAAGCGCAACGGCATGGACGGGCTCGACACCAGCTTCGTCTTCAACAAGGGCAAGCTCGTCGGCCAGGTCGAGCGGATGAAGCGTCTGATCGGCCCCGGTGTGATGCAGCTCGCGGGGCAGGGCGTCATCCCGATCCAGCTCTTCACCTCGGGCGAATGCTCGACGATCATCGCCTCGACCGCCTCGCATGCCGCCGTCGTCGCCGCCGCCAAATTCGACTGGAGCGCGGCCGAGATGCCCTTCGAGCAGGGTGTGACGCCGAAGAACAGCGTCATCGGCGGCGCGGCGCTCTGGACCCTGAAGGGGCACACGCCGGAGAAGTACAAGGCGATCGGCGCCTTCTACAATTTCCTGGCCCAGACCGACACGCAGGTCTGGTGGCACCAGGCCACCGGCTATGTGCCGGTCACGGTCGCCGCCTATGACGCCGCCAAGGCGCAGGGCTACTACCAGAAGAACCCGACGCGCGAGATCGCGGTCGTGCAGCTGATGCGCGGCACGCCGAGCGACAATTCGCTGGGCTTCCGCATCGGCAACAGCAACCAGATCAATGTCGCGATCATGGAAGAGGTCTCGGCCGCCTTCCTCGGCCGCAAGCCGGTGCAGCAGGCGCTCGACGATGCCGTCTCCCGCGGCAACG
Source organism: Hyphomicrobiales bacterium (assembly GCA_900470095.1). Lineage (GTDB taxonomy): Bacteria > Pseudomonadota > Alphaproteobacteria > Rhizobiales > Beijerinckiaceae > Allobosea. Next base: position 61,944 of record UBZM01000044.1, on the reverse strand, counting down.
AGTCATTGCGCCGCTATGAGCAGCTCAATGCTGGCAAGAAATAGCGCCGCGGAACTTCCCGCGGTGGCCGGCGGGGGCGCCTGGCGCCTGCGCTGGCCGCTGCGGCGCAAGGCTGCTCCGGCTTTCTCCGACGGGCAGGCCGAGAGCGGCCTGAAGCGGGCCCATTTCACGGAATGGCGCTTGCCCTTCTGGCTGCTGGCGCCGCAGCTCTTCATCCTCCTGCTGTTCTTCTTCATCCCCTCCGTCCGGGCGCTGATCCAGGCCTTCCAGCTCACCGATCCGTTCGGCGCGACGACGCAATGGGTCGGCTTCCAGAATTTCGAGCGGCTGTTCCGCAGCAGCGTCTACTGGTCCTCGGTCCAGGTCACGGTCCTGTTCACCGTCGCGCAGAACGTGCTGACGCTGTCGCTGGCGCTGCTGCTCGCCTTCGCCTCGAACCACATCCTGCGCGGGCGCGGCGCCTACCGCACCATCCTGCTGCTGCCCTATGCGATCGCGCCCGCGATCGCCGGCATCATGCTCGCCTTCCTGTTCAACCCGCGCGTCGGCCCGGTCGCCCATATGCTCCAGGGGCTCGGCTTCGACTGGGACCCGAACCGCAATTCCTCGCATGCGCTCGCCCTGATCGTCATGGCGGCGTCCTGGAAACACATCTGCTACAACTACATCTTCCTGGTCGCGGCGCTGCTTTCGGTGCCCCATTCGATCCTGGAATCCGCCTATCTCGACGGGGCCGGGCCGATCCAGCGCTTCCTGCGCATCTCGCTGCCGATGATCGCGCCGACGCTGTTCTTCCTGATCGTCATCAATTTCGTCTACGGGCTGTTCGAGACCTTCGCCATCGTCGACGCGACGACGCGCGGCGGCCCGGCCGGAGCCACCTCGATCCTGGTCTACAAGGTCTATCAGGACGGCTTCGTCACGCTCGATCTCGGCTCGTCGGCCGCCCAGTCGGTGATCCTGATGGGGCTGGCTCTGCTCCTCACCTATGCGCAGTTCCGCTTCATCGAGCGGCGCGTGAACTACAGCGTGTAAGGGGAGGGCCTGAGCATGAACGAGCGCACACCCGTCCTCGATGTCGTCTGCCATCTCATCCTGCTGGTCGGCGCAGCGCTGGTCTGCCTGCCGCTCTACTTCGTCTTCGTCACGGGCACGCTGACGCAGCAGGAGGTGATGCGGGTGCCGATGTCCTGGCTGCCTGGCGACGCCTATTTCACGAACCTGCAGACCGTGCTGGACAGCGCGAATTTCGGCCGGCTGCTGCTCAACTCCTTCATCATCGCGACCGGCATCACAGTCGGAAAACTCTCGGTCTCGGTGATCGCGGCCTTCGCCGTCACCTATTTCCGCTTTCCCTTCCGGCTGACCGTGTTCTGGCTGATCTTCATGTCGCTGATGCTGCCGATCGAGGTCCGCATCGTCCCGACCTATGAATCGGCGGCGAATGTCGCGCTGCCGCTGAACATCCTCGGCTCCTGGCTCGGCATGCAGGTGCTGGTCGATCTCGACTGGAACATGGTCAACCGCTATTCCGGCCTGATCCTGCCCTTGATCGCCTCGGCCACCGCGACCTTCCTGTTCCGCCAGTTCTTCCTGACCGTGCCGGACGAGCTCTGCGAGGCCGCCCGCATCGACGGCGCCAGCCCCTGGCAGTTCTTCCGCCTGATCCTGCTGCCGCTGTCGCGCTCCAATATCGTCGCGCTCGCGATCATCCTCTTCCTGATGGGCTGGAACCAGTATCTCTGGCCGCTGCTGCTCACCACCGAGCCCGCCATGGCCAATGCCGTGATCGGGCTGAAGAAGCTGATGCCGCAGGCCGACTCGCTGCCGACCTGGCATCTGCTGATGAACGCGGCCCTGCTGACGATGCTGCCGCCGACCCTCGTCATCCTTCTCCTTCAGCGCTGGTTCGTGAAGGGGCTTGTCGACAGCGGCAAGTAGCGACCGGCACCTTACAAACCCAAGGCTACCATCATGCGGATCATCGGACATCGCGGCGCGCGCAATATCTGGGCGGAGAACAGCCTCAGCGGCTTCCGGAACGTCTGCGGGCTCAAGGTCGACGCGGTCGAACTCGATGTGCATCTCTCCGCCGACGGCGAGATCATGGTGATCCATGATCCGCTGCTCGAGCGCACGACGGACCATAAGGGGCCGGTCGCCCAGCTCTCCCGCGAGGCGCTGCGCAAGGTCCGGCTCCACGACACGCTGGGCGAGACGATCCCGACCTTGTTGGCCGTGCTCGATGTTTTCGCGCCGACGGGAATCGAGCTCGAGATCGAGATGAAGATGGATGCCTTCGGCAAGCCCTATCCCGGCCTGCTCGAGAAGGTCATCGCCCTGGTCGAGGCCAGGGGCATGGCCTCGCGCGTCGTCCTGACCTGCTTCGTGCCCGAGGTGATCGAGGAGATCAGGGCGAAGGCCCCTCACATGCGCCGCCTCGCTTCGGTCGATCGCCGCTCCTGCGAAGCCTTCGGCGGTGTCGACGCGACGCTGCGGCGCTTCGTTGATCTCGGCTGCATCATTGCCGTCGAGCAGTCGCTGCTGCGTCTGGCGCTCGATCGGGCCCTCGACATCGTCGGGCGCGACAAGCTCGGCGTCTGGGTGCCGAACACCGTGAGCGAGCTCGATCACTGGCTGGGACAGCAGGTCGCGCAGATCACCAGCGACCGGCCCGATCTCGCGCTGCAGCTGCTGGCTGCGAAGGCCGGGTGAGGCCATGGCCGTCACTCTGTCGCGAGCCCGGCTGGGGGAGATCGGCCGCGCGGTTTCCCGGCCGCGTTATCAGCCGCAGGATCTCAGCGCCGGCATCGTCCATTTCGGCGTCGGCAATTTCCACCGCGCGCATCAGGCCTGCTATCTCGACGAGCTCTTCGAGAGCGGGGTCGACCGCGACTGGGCGGTCATCGGGACCGGCGTGCAGGAGGGCGACGCCGCGATGGGGCGCGATCTTGCCGCCCAGGACTTCATGACCACGGTCGTCGCCCAGGAGGCGACGTCCTCGCAGGCGCGGATCACCGGCGCGATGATCGATTTCATTGCGCCCGAAGACAGGGCCGCGCTCCTGGCGCGCCTCGCCGACGCCCGCACGCGGATCGTCTCGCTCACCGTCACCGAAGGCGGCTACTACGTCGATCCGGCGACGCAGGCCTTCGATGCGAACCATCAAGACATCGTTGCCGACGCCACCGATCGTCTCGCCTCGCCGAAAACCGCCTTCGGGCTGATCGGGGCAGCCCTGCTGCGGCGCCGCTCCGCCGGCATCGCACCCTTCACCGTGATGTCCTGCGACAACCTGCCGGGCAACGGCCATGTCACGGAGAACGCCGTCGCCGGGCTGGTGGAGCTTGTGAACCGCTCCGATGCGCAGTGGATCCGCGAGGCCGTCGCCTTTCCCAACGGGATGGTCGACCGCATCACGCCCGCGACCTCGGAGCGGGAGCGCGCTGCCTTGCGCGACGATTTCGGCATCGACGACCGACGCCCGGTCTTCTGCGAGGATTTCCGGCAATGGGTGCTGGAGGATCGCTTCCCCGCCGGGCGGCCGCGGCTCGAACAGGTCGGTGTCCAGTTCGTGGCCGATGTCGCGCCCTTCGAGCTGATGAAGATCCGCATCCTCAATGGCGGGCACGCAGCGGTCGCCTATCCCGCTGGCCTGCTCGATATCCATTTCGTGCATGAAGCGATGGCAGACCCGCAGATCGCGCGCTTCCTCCAGGCGCTGCTCGAGGACGAAATCAGCCCACTCGTTCCGCCGGTCCCCGATACCGACCTCCAGAGCTACCGACGGACGATCGAACGGCGCTTCGCCAATCCGAAGATCGGCGACACGATCCGCCGGCTCTGCCTGGACGGATCGAACCGCCAGCCCAAGTTCATCCTGCCGACGCTACGCGATGCGCTCGAGGCAGGTCGCGCCATCGACGGGCTCGCGCTCGTCTCTGCGCTCTGGTGCCGCTACTGCTACGGCGAAACCGAAAGCGGAAAGCTGATCGCGCCGAACGATCCGAGCTGGCAAAGGCTGACCGAGCAGGCGCGCAAGGCCAGGGCCGCGCCGGAAGCCTGGCTCGGGATGCGCGACGTCTATGGCGACCTGGCAGACGACCCGCGTTTCCGGGAGGCCTTCGGCCAGGCCCTGCAACGGCTCTGGCGCGACGGCACGCGCGCGCGCCTCGACCATTATCTGGCCCGCAGCGCCCAGAGCTGAGCGCGCCGGCGTTCGGGCGCCGCGCTGCCAGGCTACAATCGGGGCATCAGGCTAGTCCGGTTCGCGGAACGGGGCGGGAATCTGGCTTATCAGCCAAGCTTGATGTCCAGCAGTCTTTCGATGGCCTTGATCCCGATCTCCGCCTGGAGCCTCTCGTCGATTTCCTCTGCGCTGAGGCATCCTTCGAGCCAGAGTCCGTCGATCACGGCGTTGAGCGCGATGCTGAGGCGTTGCCGCTCGGAGGCGCCCTGATTGCGCCCCTCGGCTGCCAGCACCTCGCCGATCAGGACGTCGCAGGCGCGCCGGTAGGCGAGATATTTGTCGCGATGCACCTCGGCGAAGGCAGGGTTGATCGGAACCTGGCTGATGAAGGTCGCCCAGAGCGACAGGACGCGCGGATCGGCGACCGGCCCGCTGATGCTCGCGAGGATGAAACGGCGCAGCTTTTCATGCGCGCTGCCCTCCGTCTCGACGATCGCGAGAGGCGGTCCCGTGATGATCTCGATCGTCCGACGGTACGCTTCGACCATCAGATTGTCCTTCGACGCGAAATGGTGCCGGATCAGGCCGTTGCTCACGCCGGCATGAGCCGCCACGGCCCGCACCGTCGTGCCCTGGATCCCGAGCTCCGCGATGCAGTCGAGCGCGGCCTCGATCAGGTCGGCGCGCCGGTTGAAGTCGGGGGCGCGCCTGAATGAAGCCGCCATCACTTTGCCTCCGAAGCAGTCAGGGTCGGTATGCCGAGATTATGCACTTGCATAATTACTATACATTCGCATAGGTCCGCGCCACTGACCAGACACGACCCCAAACCCGACGCACCGGCGGACACAGCGCTTGACCCACCATTCGACATCATTGAACGACCGCTCCAAGGGGACGTTCCTCGTTCTGGCGGCGACGATCTGCTGGAGCGCCAGCGGACTCTATTCGCGTCTGCTGACGACCGATGTCTGGACGGCGATCGGATGGCGATCCTTGTTCGCCGGTCTCTTCCTGATCGGGCCTTTGCTCTTTCTGGGCGGCGGACTGTCGCGTCAGCACTGGCGGACGGTCCTGCAGCCGGCCGGATTGGCCATGATCGCTTGCCAGACGATCAGCCAGGCGAGCTTCATCGGCGCCTATTACACGACCAGCGTCGCCAACGTGGCCGCAATCTATGCAACCGCACCGTTCATTGCCGCGCTGCTAGGTTGGCTGCTCCTGAAGGAGCCCGCCTCCTGGCGCACGCTGGCGACGGGCCTGGTCTGCCTGATCGGGGTCGGCATCATCATGGCTTCGTCGATCGGCGGCGGGCGGGTCGTCGGCGACCTGCTCGCCCTCGTCATGACGGCTTCCTTCGCAATGGTCATCGTGCTGCCGAGGCTGAATCCGGACCTGCCGGCGCTGCCGCCCATCATCGTCAGCGCGCTTTTGACCTTCGTGCTGTTTGCGCCCTTCGGCTCGGCAGGCTCGCTCGATATCCATAACTGGGTCGTGCTCGCGGCCTTCGGGGCCACGAATTTCTCGATCGCCCTGGTGTTGTTCATCATGGGGGCACGCCATTTGCCGCCTGCTGAGGCGGCGCTGATCGGGACGACCGAGATCGTGATGACCCCACTATGGGTCTGGCTCCTGCTGGCCGAAGAACCGCCGCTTGCCACGGTCATCGGAGGCGCGGTCATCTTCGCCGCGGTGGTCTGCCATACCGCGATCGAACTGACCCGGAACCGCGGGCTGAGCAGATCCTGATCTGACGTGCAGCCCGCACGGTCGTTCGGGCAGGTTCGAGGTGCGGGATCGGGCTACCTCTGCGGAGCGGGCGTGCCACGTGCCCGGGGCAAGGTCTGACCACCGGGACGACCGGGATCGCCGGCGATCAGCGAGCCCGATCAGCGGGCCGCGAAACAACACGGATATTTGTTTGACCGGGCGAGGATGCGTGGTCGGAATAGGGCAAGCCCTTCGTGCCGGACCGGGCACGGATGGGATGGACTGCGGCGATCGATTTCGCGCGGGGTGGAGGGATATCGGACAGGCACAATTCATGCTTCGCGGGGATTGCAGCAGGGGAGGCCAGGATGACGAAAGCCACCTACGCAGACTGGATGGCAGTGCTGGAGCGCATGGAGCGAACCCAGCGCGAGCACTATCTCGCAGGTCATGACGACGAGGGCGATGCTTTGGGCAAGCAGATCGAGCAATGGATCCTGGCGGGCCGGGCCCAGGGCTATTGCGTGCGGGACGGCAGGCCCCTGACGGACACGCGGCACCCTTCCGAGACAAGGCTGGCCGGCGAGATGCAGCGCCAGTCGGGCCAGCACCGGTCGTCAAAGCACTGAGCCCCGCGGACGCGTAGCGCGCCGCCGCAACAGGATGCCACGCGGCGAACGGGCGTCCGCTGCGCGCAGCTGGCCGGTGGCCGATGCTGGTGCGAAGCGGCCGCCAGCGTCGGTGGCCCTGACGCCAGGGAGACCCCATGCAACGCATCGCCTCCTGCACATGCGGCCAGCTGAGCATCTCTGTCGAAGGCGAGCCGCGTGGGGTCGGCCTGTGCCACTGCCTTGCATGTCAGAGCAGAACGGGAAGCGCTTTTGCCTATTTGGCCAGCTTTGCCGCGCCCTACACCGTGTCGGGGCGGGCCTCGGAGTACACTCGCACTGGCGACAAGGGAGCGAGGTTCAGGTTCCGCTTCTGTCCAAGCTGCGGGACCAACCTCTACCAAACCGAGGAGGGCAGTACCGGATCCGTATCGGTTGCCGTGGGCGCCTTCGGCGACCCGGATTTCCCGCTGCCCGAGGTGTCCGTCTATGAGATCCGGCGGCATGGATGGGTCGCGCTGCCGTCCGGCATCAAGGCGTTTCCGCGAGACCCGGGCTGAGCGGTCGGATACCGGCCTCGCGCCCTTCTGAGCGAATTGCCGCCTCAATCGGGAGCTTTGCGAAAATCACCGCTGTCGAACACCGCTGCCAAAAGCCGCGTTCCCAGATCGGCTTCTTCCTCGGAAAGCCCGGAAAATCCGAGCAACAGTCGCGATGTGTCGGAGGACGCGACATTCATCCGGGACAGCGGCATGACGACGACGCCCTTCGCCAATGCGGCCGCGGAGACGGCCCTGTCGTTGCTCCAGGTTCCCGTGCTGCGGGCGGTGAGATTGATGCCCTGATCGGGAACGACGACGGCAAGATGATCGCTGGTACGGTCCCTCAGGAGGCCGGTCAGCAGATCGCGCGACGCGCGCAGGCGCTCCCTGAGGCGGCGCAGATGCGCGGGAAAATATCCCTCATTGAGAAAATCGGCGACAACCCGTTGCTGGAAGGTCGGCGGGCAACGGTCAAGCGCGGGGCGCACGGCCCGGAACACCGGCACGAGATCGGCCGGAACCACGAGATAGCCAAGGCGCAGGCTCGGCAACAGGGCTTTGCTGAACGTGCCGGTGTAAAGGACGCGATGGGCCTGATCCAGGCCTTGCAGCGATGCGATCGGGTGCCCGTCATAGCGGAATTCGCTGTCATAGTCGTCCTCGACGATCCAGCTTCCGTGTTCCCTTGCATAGGAGAGAAGCTCCAGCCGCCGCGGCAGGGAGAGAACGGAGCCGACCGGATACTGGTTTGACGGCGTCACATAGAAGAGGGCCGGCGGTTGCAGCGAGCCGGTCACCAGGACCTCCGTCATGACCCCCTCGTGATCCACGGGCAGGCCGACGATCTTCGCGCCATTGAGCGTCAGGCATTGGCGGGCCGGCGGATAGCAGGGGTCCTCGACAACAACACTGTCGCCGGGGGAGGCCAGCACGCGAAAGGCAAGATCGAGCGCCTGCTGTGTTCCGGCCGTGATGAACAGCTGATCGGGCGTACAGCGCACCCCCCGTGAGACGGCCAGATGAGCGGCGATCGCAGCCCGAAGCTCGGGCTCCCCCTGAATATCGCCATAGCCTTCAAAGGCGTAGTTCATGTGCCGGCCGGCAATGCGGTTCAGCAGGCCTGCGGTCCGCTCATCATGGGCGATCCGGCCGGTCACAAAGGGCAGGGGCTTTTGTGGTTCGAGGCTGGGTCCGCAGGTCAGAACCCGCGTGACCGCTTGCGAGAGCGTGCGGCTGGTCGCATGCCCCACGGGCTCCTTGCGCTCGCCAGCCCGCAAAAGCCCATCTGGAACGCCCGAAGAAATGTAAGTGCCGGACCCGTGACGGGCGATCGCATAGCCTTCGGCGATCAGGATCTCATAGGCCTCGGCAATGGTGCCGCGCGACAGCTTCCATTCCTGCGATGCCAGGCGGGTCGAGGGCAGCCGCTGTCCCGCATCCAACCGGCCGTCGGCAATCGCACCGCGCAGGGCGAGGTAGAGTTGCCGCGCCAGGGATGCCGGCGAGGACGGGTCGATCCGTGGCTGAAAGCGAGCCGATGGGCTTTCCCTGCGCCGCTTCAGATTCATCCAGCCTCGCATCGGAGTGGCTCAGGCAAGTGGCTCAGGCCGGAATCGTATAGTGGCTCTGTGAATTGAATCAATGATGCATTTCAATCGAGCCACTTTCAGATTGCCGCCGCAGGCCGGCGAAGGGAGGAAGGGATGGAGACTCAGACGCCGCGCCGTTGCAGGCGGTCTTCGACCGCGTCCTTGTCCGTCGCGGCATCGCGGCCGGTCTTTGAGCCTCCTGCAAAGCGAATCCCCTGGAGTTCCTGATGTCGATGTCGTCGCCCCGATTGCGAATTGCCGTGTTGTTCGGCGGACGCTCCGCCGAGCATGAGGTGTCCGTGCTTTCGGCCAGCAATGTGATGAATGCCCTGGAGCCTGCGAAATACGACGCGGTTCCGATTTTCGTGACGCGCGAAGGGCAATGGCTGCTGAGCCGCTTCGAGGGCGGCATGCTTGCCAAGCCCGAGAGCGGTACGGAGATTTGCCTCGTCCCGGGCGGCCGCGGGCGAATGATCGCGATCCAGGCCGGCGGCAGAATGACGGACGCCGGGACGATCGACATCCTGTTTCCGGTCCTGCACGGGCTCTACGGTGAGGACGGTTCGATCCAGGGGCTGGCGGAAGTCGCGCGCGTGCCGCTCGCAGGCTGCGGCATCCTCGGCTCCGCGACCGCACTGGACAAGGATATCGCCAAGCGCTTGTTGCGGGCTGCCGGCCTTCCGGTCGCCCGATCGGTGACCATCAGTGACGATGCTGCACCTGACCTTCCGGCCCTGGAGCGCGAGCTTGGGCTGCCGCTTTTCATCAAGCCGGCGCGGCAGGGCTCTTCGATCGGCGTCAGAAAAGTCTCCGGAAGCCAGGAATTCAGGCCCGCGCTGAACGAAGGGTTCCGGCATGACCGCAAGCTGCTTGCCGAAGAATTCATCCAGGGGCGCGAGATCGAGTTCAGCGTTCTGGAAGATGAAATGGGCGGGTTGTTCGTGTCCCGGCCCGGAGAGATCGTTCCGGCCGAGAGCCATGGCTTCTACAGCTACGACGCCAAATATATCGACGAGAACGGGGCGGCCTTGAAGGTGCCGGCCGAATTGCCGCCAGAGGTCGAGGCGCAGATGCGAGAGATGGCCGCCAGGGCATTCAGGGCTCTCGGCTGCGATGGCATGGCGCGCGTCGATTTCTTCCTGACGGCGGATATGCAGTGCCTCGTGAACGAGGTGAACACGATTCCGGGCTTCACCAATATCAGCATGTATTCCAAGGCGATGGCCGCCAGCGGCGTGAGCTATGCCGAAATCCTCGATCGTCTCGTGTCGCATGGCCTGGCGCGCGCTGGCCGAACCGTCTGACAAGGGCGGTGAACAGCATCGATGCGGCCGGGAGCACGAGCGGTTGGATGAACGGATTGATCGGAGACGTCATCGTCAGCGGGGCATTGCCGGCACCCGCCATCGGGAACCAAAGCCACACCCGCTGGTTCCACAGTAATCCGCGAGGATTCCCATGAACTGACCCGCCATCCCAAGAGGGGTGGCGGGTCTCTTTCGTCGAGCAGGACGAGCCAGCGTCGATTGCTGCTAAAGCATCGGCCCGAAAAGTGGATTGCAGCTTTCGGGAAAGCCGATGCAGACACATAAGGTTAGATCATCGAGATCGGGCGGGAAGCGGATGGGCGAGCATGGGTGTCGAGCTGCGCGAGGTGACCGCTGCAACCGTTCGAGCGATCTGCAGCCTGGAGGTCGCTGACGAACAGCGCGCCTATGTCGCGCCGGTGGCTGTATCGATAGCACAGGCCCATTTCGAGCCGACGTCGGTGTTTCGAGCGGTTTATGCAGGCGATGAGCCCGTGGGCTTCATCCTCTGGCGGAGTGGGGAACGGCCGAAATCGGCTTATCTCTGGCGCTTCATGGTCGACAAGAGGCACCAAGGGAAAGGCTATGCTCGCGCCGCGATGGAGCAGGCCTATGCGGAATTGCGTGCGCTCGGCTTCGACACCGTGATGACCAGCGTCGTTCGGGGCCAGCACAGCCCCCTGGGCTTTTACCTCTCGCTCGGGTTTACAGAGGCGAATGAAACCACGCCCCATGGCGAATGGATTCTTCGCAAGACACTATAGCGCTCCAGACGTTGGCATCGGATCGTGGCCGGCTGTCCTGTGTCCGGAAGAGCTGCACGTCTGGGGCGGAGCGGCTGCCTTTGGGTCATACGGCTGGTGCAAGCAGGAGCCAGATTCGGACCTGATCTATCGGGCTCGGCTTCAGACCGCGCTTTTCAATGAATGCAGCCACATCCATGCGGTCGCCGTATCCAGCCGTTGCCAACGGAAGCCAGGTCCCCTGGTGGGCGCGTTCAGTGGTTCGAGAACATCGGTTTTCCCGCCACGGGGAGCCGGGCCTTCAATATCGTCCCGGAGGAGGATTCAGTGATGAAGAGATCCTTCCCGTCGACGCCGCCGAATGCGATATTCGTCGTGTGCAGGCCCTTGCAGGACTGGACACGATAGAGCGGCTGGCCGGTCCGGTCGAAGACCCAGACCGCGCCGATGCCGATATGGGCGACGACCAGTCCGCCATCCCCGGTCAGCGCCAGTCCGTCGGGGCCCGTGCCGCCCGAGAGCTGGATCGAAATCCCGACTTTCGCGGTGGACCCGTCGCGCAGGAATGGCAGCCGCCAGACGCTGTTGCCGCGGGTGGCCGCGACATAGAGCGCCGTTTCCTCAAGGTCCATGACCAGCCCGTTCGGGCTCGGAACGGTGTCGATCAGGCAGGTCACCCTGCCATCCCCAGTCATCCGGAAGACACGGCCGTTCGGGTCCTGCAATCCGCTGAAGCCCTGGTCAGTGAAGTAGAGATCGCCATTGCCCGCGAAGAACAGGTCGTTGACGGCCCGAAAACGCTCGATGCCGGCCCGGACGAGATAGGGCTCGATCCGGCCGTTGACCGGGTCGAGCAGCATGATGCCGTGCTTGTGGTCGGCGACGAAGATGCGCCCGTCGCGATGGATCTTCAGCCCGTTCGGCCAACCGTCATATTCACAGACCAGATGGAAGCGACGCTCGCGGTCCAGCTTGAGAATACGCCCGTTGGGGATGTCGACGCACCAGAGATTGCCGTCGCGGTCGAAGGAGGGGCCCTCCAGCACCGAGGTCATGGAGCTGCCGGGCGGCTGGCTCTCGGCAAAGCCCAGCGCGATCGTCGAGGGCTTGCGCAACTCGTCGGGCAGCGTTGCGTAGACTTCGGTCTCGACCAGCGGCGGCGGGGCATAGAGCGACAGGGACATGCGATTTTCTCTCCGGCGTCTTCGGCATCCACGGCAGGATTGCGAAGAGCGCTATTTCTCGGTTTCGAACAGTCCCTTGACGAACTGCTTCTGCATGGCCGCCACGACGATGACCGGCGGCAGCAGGGCCAGGATCACCGTCGCCATGACGAGATGCCATTGCGGCTGGAAGTCGGAGGCCCGCGCCATGCGCTGGATGCCCATGATGACGGTGTAATAGGACACGTCCTTGGTCATCAGCAGCGGCCAGAGATACTGGTTCCAGCCATAGATGAAGGTGATCACGAACAGCGCGGCGATGTTGGTGCGCGACATCGGGATCAGGATCCACCACAGGAAGCGCCAGGGCCCGGCGCCATCGATGCGTGCCGCTTCGGTCAGCTCATCGGGCACCGTCATGAAGACCTGGCGGAACAGGAAGGTCGCGGTGGCGCTCGCGATTAGCGGCAGCGAGAGGCCGGTATAGCTGTCGAGCATGCCGAAGCCGGCGACGACCTCGTAGGTCGGCAGGATCCGCACCTCGACCGGCAGCATCATGGTCGCGAAGATGATCCAGAACGCCAGGATCCGGAACGGGAACTGGAAATAGGTGATCGCGAAGCCCGAGAGGATCGAGACCGCGATCTTGCCGAAGGTGATCGCCAGCGCGACGACGAAGCTGTTGAACAGCATGGGCCCGATGGGCGGCAGGCCATAGGAGCGCATGCCTTCCCCGAGCACCTGCCCGTAATTGTCGATGAGATGGGCGCCGGGCCAGAGCGGAAGGCCGGTCAGGCTGCGCGACAGGTCATGCGTCGAGGCGACGAACGCCATGTAGACGGGCAGGATCATCAGCGCCGTGCCGATGATCAGCGCGGCATGGCTGGCGACGATGCGGAAACGTGTGCTGCTCATCGCCGGCTCAATAGTGAATGTTCCGCTCGATATAGCGGAACTGGATGATGGTCAGGGTGCCGACCAGGAGCATCAGGATGACTGACTGCGCAGCCGAGCCGCCGAGGTCGAGCGATTCGAAGCCGTCGCGATAGATCTTGAAGATCAGCGTCGTCGTGGCCGTTCCGGGGCCGCCACCGGTGGTCGCGTGGATGACCGCGAAGGTGTCGCAGAAGGCGTAGACGAGGTTGGTCACGATCAGGAAGAAGGTCGTCGGCATCAACAGCGGCAGCACGATCTTGCGGAAGCGCACGAATCCGTCGGCCCCGTCGAGCGCGGCCGCTTCCAGCAGCGATTTCGGGATCGTCTGCAGGCCGGCGAGGAAGAACAGGAAATTGTAGCTGAGCTGCTTCCAGGCCGAGGCGATGATCACCAATGCCAGCGCCTGCCCGGAATTGAGGTGATGGTTCCAGTCGATGCCGATCGCGGCCAGTGCACGCGAGAAGATGCCGATGGTCGGATTGAACAGGAACCACCAGAGCACGCCGGCGATGGCGGGCGCGACCGCGTAGGGCCAGGTCAGCAGCGACTTGTAGATCGCCGCGCCCTTGACGACGCCATCGGCGAGAACCGCAAATAGCAGCGCCAGGCCCATCGACAATACAGTCGTCGCCAGCGCGAAGAACAGCGTCAGGCCGAAGGCCTGGCCGTAATCGGGCTCGGCGAAGAGCTTGATGAAATTGTCCAGGAAGACGAATTCCTCCGACATGCCGAAGGCATCCTGCCGGAACAGCGCGCTGCGCAGCGACTGGATCGCCGGCCAGACGAAGAAGACGAAGGTTACCGCCAGCTGCGGAGCGAGCAGGATGGCCGGCACGGCCATGCCGGGAAAGGTAACGCGCTTGCCGCGCATGGGCGTGGTCCTCGCAGGTGAGGGGGCAGCCGCGTTGCGGCAGCCCCCCTGTAATCAGGAATTGGACTTCTGGAACTGGCGCAGGAGTTCGTTGCCGCGGGTGACGGCCGCATCGAGCGCCTGTTGAGGCGTCTTCTTGCCCTGCAGCGCGTTCTCGATCTCCTCCTCGATCACGGCGCGGATCTGCACGAAATTGCCGAGCCGCAAGCCCTTCGAGTTCTCGGTCGGCGGATTGAGGTTGATCTCCTTCACCGCAACATCGGTGCCGGGGTTCCTGTCATAGAAGCCCTGGCTGCGGGAGAGCTCGTAGGAGGCCGTGGTGATCGGCAGGTAGCCGGTCTCCTGATGCCACCAGGCCTGGACCTCGGGCTTGGAGAGATAAGCGAAGAACTGCGCGACGCCCTTGTAGTCGGCCGGCTTCTGGCCGCGCAGCACCCAGAGGCTGGCGCCGCCGATGATCGAGTTCTGCGGAGCGCCCTGGACATCGGCGTAATAGGGCAGCAGCGCCATGCCGACCTCGGCCTTCATGTTGGTGACGATGCCGAGACGGGCCGCCGCCGAGGACACCGTCATCGCACATTCGCCGGAGAAGAATTTCGGCTTCGAGCTGTCGCCGCGTCCGCCATAGTCGAAGACCTTCGTCTTCTGCCAGTCGACGAGGTTCTGCAGATGCTTGACCTGCACCGGCCCGTTCAGCTTCAGCTCGGCATCGAGGCCAGCGAGCCCGTTCTCCTTCGTCGAGATCGGCTGGTTGTGATAGGCCGAGAAATTCTCGAACTGCATGTAGGACGGCCATTCCGTGGTGAACCCGCAGGGCACGCCGGCCGCTTGGAGCTTCTTGGCGTAGGCCTCGAGATCGGCGAATGTCTTTGGAGCGGCCTCAGGGTCGAGCCCCGCCTTCTTGAACAGGTCCTTGTTGTAATAGAGGATCGGCGTCGAGGAGTTGAAGGGGAAGGACAGCATGTTGCCCTTCACGTCGGAGTAATAGCCCGACACCGCCGGCAGATAGGCCGTGGCGTCGAACGGCGCGCTCTGCTCCTTCATCAGCTCATGGACGGGATAGATCGCGCCCTTGGCCGACATCATCGTCGCGGTGCCGACTTCGAAGACCTGGACGATATGCGGAGGCTGCTTCGCCCGGAAGGCGGCGATCGCCCCGGTCATCACCTCGGGATAGGTGCCCTTGTAGACGGCGACGACCTTGAAGTCCTTCTGGCTGGCGTTGAAGTCGCTCGCGAGCTTCTCGACGCGCTGCCCCATCTCGCCGGCCATGGCGTGCCAGAACTGGACCTCGGTCTGTGCGAAGGCCGGCGACAAGGTCGACAGGCCGGCAACCAGGGCGGTGTAACTCAACAGGCTCTTCATTGTTCTTCTCCCTTTGCAGTCGTCTTGTTGCTCTTGGCTTGGTTCAGCGCAGTTCGTGTCTGGCACTCAGGAAGGGCGCGAGCTGCGCTTCGGTGATCTCGATGCCGAGGCCCGGTCCGGTCGGGACCGCGACCAGCCCGTCATCGTCGAGCGGGCACTCGGCGAAGGCGCTGCGCAGCGGATTGAAGGACGCGTCATATTCGAAGAACGGGAAGCGGTTGCCCGGCCGCGTGCGGTTGGGCAAGGTCGCCGCGTAATGGAGCGAGGCGTTGAAATTGATCGCACCACCCCAGACATGCGGCGCGATTGGAACATTGAACGCCTCGGCAAGCGTCGCGATGCGCAAGCCCTCGGTCAGCCCGCCGCAGAGCGCAAGATCGGGCTGGGCGACGGCAAACAGGCCCGCGCATAGCGCGTCCCGGAAACCGGGAAGCCCGTAGAGCGATTCCCCGCCAGCCAGTGCCATGCCCGTGCCAGCCGCGATGCGCTTCCAGCCGGGCATGTCGTCGTGCAGGATCGGCTCTTCCAACCAGATCAGGTCGGCATCGGCGGCGCGGTGCGAGAAATCGAGCGCCTGTGCAACGTCCCCGGCTTCGTTGAGGTCGACCATCAGCCCGATCCCGTCGCCGATCTGGGCACGGGTCTCGGCCACGAGCTTGGCATCGGCGCCTGAGCCGATGCCGGCGCGGATCTTGATCGTGCGGAAGCCCTGGGCGAGGTAGCCGTCGATATCCGCGCCATAATGGGCGTAAGGGTCGGCCCCGGGCTTCAGGAACGGCCCGCTGACATAGCAGGAAAGCCGCTCGCGCAGCGCGCCGCCGAGCTTGTCCGCGAGCGGAACACCCGCCGAACGGGCGCAGGCATCCCAGACCGCCATGTCGAGTGCGCTGATCGCCATATGCGTCAGCCCGCGCCGGTCGTTGACGATGAAGCGCGACAGCTTGCGCCAGGTCTTTCGGGGATGGCGGACGTCCTCGCCGAGCAGCGCCGGCCCCAGCACCGTCTGGATCAGCGCGGCTGCCGGGGCCGCCATCGCCCAGGTCTCGCCCCAGCCGACGGCGCCGCCGCGCGTCGTGATCCGCACGAACAGCGTTTCCCGACGATCGAAGAAGCGCGCGGCATTGCCGATCGTCTCCGGCAGCTTGCAGGACAGGATGAAGAGCTCGATGCGATCGACGGCAGTGTCCAAGGCGTGTCCCGGCTGGTTTCTTCGGAAGTGGCCGGGACGCTATTGTCTTTTGCAAACCAAATCTAATTTGTTTATTTGAGCCAGACACATTTGGAAAAATGATAGATGCGCTTCACGATCGCCCAGCTCGAGGCGTTTTTTTGGACCGCGCAGCTTGGTTCCCTGAACAAGGCAGCCCTCCATCTGCACATGGCGCAGCCGACGATCTCGTTGCGGCTGCGCGATCTCGAGAAGGCGCTGGACGTCACGCTGTTCCAGAAGAACGGGCGCAGCCTTGCGCTGACGGCCGAGGGCTTCGCCCTCGTGCCCCGTGCGGCGGCCCTGCTCGAGGAGGCCGACCGCATCAGGCTCCAGACCGATCCGGCCGCCGTCAGCGGCAGCATCCGCGTCGGCTTTGCCGAGGGTTTTGCGATGACCTGCCTGCCCCGGCTGCTCGAGACGGTTCGCGAGGATTATCCGCTGCTGAAGCCGGAATATGTCGTCTCGATCAGCTATGAACTCGAACGCGAACTGAACGATCGCCATCTCGACCTGGCAGTTCTGGTCAACCCGACCGGACGGCACGGCATGAGACTGTTTCCACTGGGCGTCCAGGACACGGCCTGGGTCGCCTCCGTCGCCTGGGGGCTCAGCGCGGAGGTCAGGCCGGCCGATCTTTACCGGCTGCCGATCGTCAGCAACCAGCCGCGCTCGGCGATGTTTCGCCAGATCAAGGACTGGTTTGCGACGGCGGGCCTCGAACCGCAGCGGCTCGACCTGTGCAGCAGCGTTGCCGTCATCGGCCATCTCGTCTCGTCGGGGGCGGCACTCGGCGTCCTGCCCGCCAAGATGATGGAGGCTGATGTCCTGGCCGGGCGTGTCCAGGTCCTGCGGCCCGTTCCCGATCTCAACCATGGCAGGGTTTATGCGAGCTATCCCGATGGCGGCCTGACCGCGCCCGTCAACGCCATGTTGAAATCGATCCAGAAGGCGCTTGCCTCGATGGATTACCTGCGCGTCGACAAATCCGAAGCCTGAGCGCGCTGCCCGACGAGGTCGCCCATATCGCCGTCGCACATTCCTGCGAGGGCCAGCATGGGGTCGTCAGCGCCGAACACATGATCATCCGCCAGCCCGACATGAGCCGATGGCATGTGGCGGGCGCTCTC
The DNA here is from genome assembly GCA_900470095.1 of Hyphomicrobiales bacterium. Taxonomy (GTDB): domain Bacteria; phylum Pseudomonadota; class Alphaproteobacteria; order Rhizobiales; family Beijerinckiaceae; genus Allobosea. The sequence continues at coordinate 44,584 of UBZM01000044.1, read as the reverse complement.
GGGTTGAAATCCGACAACGATCGGGGGACTGGCCTCGAATCTGACGGCGCCCCGTGGCGCAGCCGTCCTGAGGCCGTCTCAACCGGCGCCGTTCTCGCGTCCGGCGCCGGTTTCCCTGGGGCTCGTGCTCCAGACCTCCTTCAATACGGAATAGAAGGTCTGGGCAGCAGGAGAGAGCGTGCCGCCCGCGCGCCGCAGAATGCCAATTCGGCGGCTGAGAACGGGGTTCGCCAGAGGCCTGAATGCGATGTTGGGGTTATGGTTCAGGCGCTTCAGCAGCGTCGAGACCACGCTGATGCCCAGTCCTGCCTCGACAAGGGGGAGCGAACTGCCGAGATGCTGGACCTCGTAGAGCCATTTCGGTGGGGCCTGGCCTCGAGACAGGCTGAGATCGATCAGCAGCCGGTTGCCGTTGTTGTTCCCGGCGCGAATGAAGGGATAGGGTTGGAGGTCGCTCCAGTCGACCTCGGCCTTGAGGGCGAGGGGATGGTCCGGCCGGCAAGCCACCACATAGGGGTCCTCCATCAGCAGATCGAAACTGATGTCGTCGCCGAGATCGCGGCCGAAGGCCAGGCCGAGATCGGCATCCCCGGCCAGGACCGAGGTCAGCACCACATTGGCGGGCTCGTCGACGATCTTCACCTTGATATGCGGCAATTTCGGGCTGTAGGCCGCCAACGCCTTCGGCATGAAGTAATGCGCTGCCGTCGGCACGCATGCGACCGTGATCTGCCCGGCCGTCTTCTCCGCCATGCCCGATATCGAGAGGAGCGACGCATCGAATTCCTCGAGCAGCGCATGTGCCTTGGGAAGGAATTCGCGGCCCACCGCCGACAAGGTCACGTTGCGCGTGGTGCGGTCGAAGAGCTGGATGCCGAGCGTCTCCTCGAGCTTCTGGATCCGGCGGGTCAGCGCGGGCTGCGAGCAGGCAAGTGCCAGGGAGGCGTGATGGTAATTCCCGCTATGGGCCAGAGTCACGAAGCTGCGGAGATCCGGGAATGAAATATTCATGCGCTCGCCATTAATGCAAGAAACGCATTAATCGCTCGAATCATTGCATTTTACAAGGGCTGATGCAGCGCGCAGATAGTCTGCGACGGGGACGGTTCGCCGACACGATACCAGCACCCCGCAGAAAGCACAGGCCCGATCGCAGCACAGGCTCGGTCGAGGCGCCTGGCGACAATACGGGAAGGAAACGACATGAACATTGTCACAAGACTGGCTGCCGCTGCAGCGGTGGCAATCGGCATTGCGGCGCCCGCCGCGGCGCAGGATTGGGTCCCCCGGAAACCGGTTTCCGTCGTGGTGCATACTGGTCCGGGCGCCGGCTCCGACGTCTTCGCCAGGGCCGTCATCAACATCATCGACAAGGAGAAGCTGGCTCCGGTCCGCTTCGTCGTCGTCAACAAGACCGGTGGCGGCAGCACGAATGCGATCAACTTCACGACCAGCAAGGATGGCGACGACTACACGCTAGCGGTCTATGCCAGTAACTGGACGACGGATTACCTGGTCCAGAAAGATGCGACGAATTCGCTTCAGGGCCTGACGCCGATCGCGAATTTGATCTTCGAGCCGGCGCTGATCATGGTGCGCGCGGACTCGCCCTTCAAATCGCTCAAGGATTTCATCGACTCGGCCAAGGCCGCGCCGAACATGCGCAAGCAGGCCGGTGGCACGCCGCTCGGCCGCGACGCGATGCTGCGCCACGTGCTGGTGGCTAACACCGGCGCGCAATGGCCGCTGATCTCGTTCCCCGGCGGCGGCGAGCGCATCTCGGCGCTGCTCGGCGGCCATGTCGATACGCTGGTGCTCGATGGCTCTGAGATCGGGGACTTCATCGAATCCGGTAAGTTGCGAGCGCTGGCCCAGGTCGCCGACAAGCGTGTCGAGTCCTTCCCGGCCGATGTCCCGACCATCCGGGAATCCGGCTACGACATTCCGATTCCGCTGCAGCCGCGCGGCGTCATGGGCCCGCCGAACATGTCGAAGCCTGCCGCTGAATACTATCGCAATCTGCTGGCCAGGCTGGTCGAGACGCCGAGCTGGAAGCAATATGTCCGCGAGGCGCGGCTGGAGAGCTCGTTCATTGCGGCTGGCGACCTCGCGGCCTTTCTCGAGAAGTTCGGAGACAGCACGAAATCCGCGCTGAAGAGCGCGAATATCGAAGTCGTGCGCTGACCGGCGAGAGCCGTTTCCCCCCTCTGCAAAGCGCGACGAGAGCCTGACCAGCCGGCGCAATGGCCCTTGTGGCTGCGCCGGGAGGGCTGAGCGCGGCCGCAAGTGGCCAAGAAGGACTGACATGATGACTGGCAAAACGCCGTATGGCGATCTGCTGTCGGGGCTCTTCATAACGGCCCTGAGCATCTACATCGTCACGGCCGCGGTGCCCTGGGGCGTCTACGGCGCTGCCGGACCCGGCCCCGCCTTCTTCCCGCTGATCTATGGCGGCCTGATGCTGGTGCTGGGGCTCGTCCTGCTCGGCCGCAGCCTCTTCGGGCGGCGGACAGTGACCGCTGCGGGTGAGCAGCCGGCCGTCGATCCCGAGGGCCGGCGCGCGGCCATGGCGACCTGGTTGGCCCTGGCGGCCAGCATTCCCGCGATGATGCTCCTGGGCTTCCTCGGCGGTTTCTTCCTGTTCGCCTTCTTCCTCATCAAGGTGATTTTCCACAAGCCCCTGATCACGAGCGTGGTCGCCGCTGTCGCGATCACGGGCGGGCTCTACTTGCTGTTCCAGGTGTTGCTCGACGTCGATCTTCCCCTCGGCATGTTCAAGGGGCGCTGAGACATGGACGCAATCTACGGACTGATGCATGGCTTCGGCGTCGCCTTGATGCCGGCCAACCTGATGTGGTGCTTCGTCGGCTGCTTCCTGGGCACGATCATCGGCATCATCCCCGGGCTCGGGCCCTCGGCGACCATCGCGATCCTGCTCCCGATGACCTTCAACATGGATCCGACTGGCGGCATCATCATGCTGGCCGGAATCTATTACGGCGCGAAATACGGCGGCTCGACGACCTCGATCCTGCTGAAGATGCCCGGCGAGGCCTCGTCGGTCATCTCCTGCCTCGACGGCTACGAGATGGCCCGCAAGGGGCGCCCGGGGCCGGCTTTGGGCATTGCCGCGATTTCCTCCTTCATTGCCGGCACGGTCGGGGTCGTGCTGCTGAGCTTTCTGGCGCCGCCGATCGCCGCCTTCGCCCTGTCCTTCAGTTCGCCGGAATATTTCGCCCTGATGGTGATGGGGCTGTCGCTCGTCGTGCTTCTCGCTGGCGATGACGTTCTCAAGACCCTGCTCGCGCTACTGGTCGGGCTCTGGCTTGCCAGCATCGGTACGGACCTCTTCACCGCGCAGGCACGCTTCACCTTCGGCCAGAGCGCGCTGCTCGGCGGCATCGAGTTCATGTCCCTCGCCATCGGCGTCTTCGCGATTGCCGAGATCCTGCTCAGCGTCGAGGCACGTGAAAAGGTCGAAATGCTGAAGATCCCGAAAGGGCTGCGCAATCTGCTGCCGAGCCGCGAGGAGCTGAAGGCCTGCCGTTTCGCCTTCTTCAACGGCTCGGTCACCGGTTTCATCATCGGGGTGCTGCCGGGAGCAGGGTCCACGATCGCCTCCTTCGTCTCCTATGGCATCGAGAAGGCCGTCTCCCGTCATCCCGAGCGCTTCGGCACCGGTGTTCCCGAGGGGTTGGCCGCGCCCGAAGGGGCGAACAATGCCGACACGGGCGGCGCGCTGCTGCCGCTGCTGACGCTCGGCATCCCCGGCGGATCGTCGACGGCGATCCTGATGTCGGCCCTTATCCTCTGGGGCGTGAAGCCCGGGCCGCTGCTGATGACGCAGCAGCCCGACATCTTCTGGGGCCTCGTCGCCAGCATGTATGTCGGCAACATCGCGCTGCTGATCATGAACCTGCCGCTGATCGGGGTGTTCACGCATATCCTGCGCATTCCGCTCTATGTCCTCTACCCGATCATCCTCGGGGTTGCGATCGTCGGCGCCTACAGCGTCTCGGGCAACATGGTCGATGTCGGGATCCTCGTCGGGTTCGGCCTGATGGGATACGGGATGCAGAAGCTCGGCTTCCCGACATCGCCACTGATCCTCGGCTTCGTCCTCGGCGATGCCATGGAGCGGGCACTGCGCCAGTCGCTGTCGATGTCGAACGGCGACCCGACGATCCTCGTGGCGCGCCCGATCTCGGCCGTGCTCTTCGTCATGGCCGCGGTGATCCTGCTCTCGCCCTTGCTGCGCCGTGCCTTCGCCAAACGAAACCTGGCGGCGGCATCGGCTCCGCACAGCTGATCGAACCCTTCCCACCGCCGCAATGCGGCGCTCTCGACCGTTATGTTTTCACGGAGCCCTAGATGACGTCCCCCAGTCGCGATCTCGCCGAGTTCGCCATTCGCCTCTCCTATGACGACATTCCGGCAGCCATCGTCGAAGCCGCACGCAACGCCATCATCGACTCGGTCGGGGTGATGACCTTCGGCTCGACGCTGCCGTGGAGCCGCATCGTCATCGATTATGCCAGGCTCTACGGAAGCGGCGGCACGAGCACGATCATCGGCACCGACTACAAGGTCAGCACCCCCTTCGCAGCGCTCGCCAACGGCACGCTGGCTCACGCCTTCGAGATGGACAACCTGCGTCAGCCGAGCGCCGGCGTGCATTCGGGATCGACGATCGTCCCCTCCCTGATCGCCGTCGCCGAGGAGGTGGGGGCCAACGGCCGCGACGTTCTGGCGGCCTTTGTCGCGGCCTCGGAGGTCATGTCGCGGATCGGCATCGCGGCCGACAATACCGCCGAGAAGCTCGGCTTCCATTCGCCCGGGCTGACCGGGACCTTCGGCTCGGCCATCGCGGCCGGGCGCCTGCTGGGCCTGAACGCGCAGCAGATGAATGCCGCGTTCGGCATCGCCGGCTCGCTCTGCTCCGGTCTGCTCGCCTTCTCGAAGGCGGGCAATGGCGGCATGATCAAAAGGCTGCATACCGGCCGCGCCTCCGAAGGCGGCGTGATGGCCGCGCGCCTCGCGGCCGCTGGCTTTAGCGGGCCCGACGTCATCCTGGAGGGCAAGTTCGGCTTCTTCGAAGCCTTTACGCGCGCCCCGAAGCTTGAGGAGTTGCTGCGCGGCCTGGGCGAGACCTGGGAGACCGCGCGCATCTGCACCAAGTGCTACCCCTGCCATATCACCGCCCATACGCCTGTCCGCACGCTGGTCGAACTCAAGCAGCAGCATGGCTTCGCGGGGGACGACATCGCGCAGATCAAAGTCGCGAGCAGCGAAAAGGTGCTGAGCCACCACAATCTCACCAGGGCTCATGACATCACGACGGTGCAGTACAGCTTGCCGTTCTGTCTGGCGACCGCAGCCTATCGCGACCCGAGCGATCCGAATTCCTTCCTGAACAACCCTCACGAGGATGCGAAGATCGCGGCCCTGGCACAAAAGGTCCAGGTGACGCTGAACGAGGAGAGCCTTCAACCGGGATCAGGCTGGGCCACCCGGATGACCGTCATCCTAAAGAACCAGGCGGAGTTCCACGGCACCCGCAAGGATTTCCGCGGCGCGCCGAGCGATCCGATGACCGCAGCGGAATTCGACGCGAAATTCCTGAGGCTTGCAGGCACTCTATCGGCAGAACCATCGAAATTGCTGGGCGATATACGAAATCTCGAAGGCATCACCGATATGCGCACTCTGCTCGCCTAGGCTGATGGGCGAGGGGGCGCCGAGAGCCAGTCGGGAACCGGAGACGGGTCTGCTCGTTCAATAGTGATCAGCGAGAATTCCCAGGAACTGGCCCGCGATCTCCAAGGAGGTGGTGAGTCTTTTTCGTTAACCTTCACCCGATAACTTCCTCAATCGATGGAACCGATCGGGGAGATGGTAGTTTCCCCTCCGTCACACGGCATCGAATGGGCGGCGTCGTCGTCCTGGCAACGAGGGATAACCGATATGAAAACCATACTGGTTCTGGCCGTTTCTGTGGGGCTGATGGGTATTGGGGGCTGTGCCGCCGATATGTATGGCAAGGGCAAGGGTAAAGCCCCGCCGCCGGTGGCTTCGCCGATCGTGACCAAGGGCTGACGTCTTAGATCCAGCGACCGTGGTCGCCGAGTTTTGCCCGCCGCTCCGAAAGGGGCGGCGGGCATTTTCATTGAGAGCCGGTCGGATTCGAGAACCGCGCGAGGCGATCGGGCTAGGGGCGAGCAGGGCCTCTGCGAGCAGTCGAGCGATCTTCCCCTGCCGACCACCTGGAAAGACCGGCATCTGCCGGTCGCAGCCTGCGCACTGGGGCCGGACGGCCTCTGTTCAAGGCCGACCGCCTGCGAGCTCGAATGCGGCTTGGGCGATTGTACGGGGACTTGTGCTGACCGGGGGAACGCGATGCCGTCAGACACGTTTGCCAGTGGGAGGCGCCCTGTCTCCCGTGAGGCGGCACTGAACATGACCCGTTATTTCTTCGACAGCACGGATGGTGACTTCGTCGAGAACGACGAGGATGGAATCGAGCTTCCCAGTGACGGCGAGGCGCGGCGATCGGCCTTGGACGCCTTGCCCGATATGGCGCGCGCGGTGATGCCAAACGGCGACCATCGATTGTTCACCGTGACCGTTCGCCGGGAAGATGGTGGCGTCGTGTATCGCGCGAGCATGGAACTTTCAGGTGAATGGGTCGAATCCTGGACAACCGCGGAGGCTGACATGAATGCAAAACACACCAACCCGACGGGGCAGGCCGGGCGCACAAGCGATAGCCGCCCAAGGCCGGGGAAAGGCATACCGAAAGACGACGGGGCCAAACCGGCGCAGGATGAGACCGTCCCTGCACCAGCAAGCGGCGATCCAAAGCCTTCCAGCTCACCGAGCGCACTCGACCCCGGACGCGCCGTGAAGAAGCGCTGATCTGCGGTGACGGCGAAGCCCCGCCATTGCGATCTCGGCTTTGACTGAGGTGCGGCGACTGCGAGGATTTCCGCGGTTGGTTCGATGGCGTCGTCTGACGCGCCCCACTCCCTGAGCGGAGCCGGTCGGGCATCCCGTTCGCCCGATTCCTGCCCGTCCCGCCCGGGAGCCCAGGGAACCGAATGCCTCATCAGATGTTGCTCGGTCGTGGCGCTGGCCACGGGCAATCAGGAGGAGGGGGCAATGGACGGTATCATCTATCTCGTGGGGCTGATCGTGGTGGTCATGGCCATCCTCTCGTTCCTTGGTCTGCGTTGAGAGGAGGCGAGAATGGCTGTTCTTCCCACTGAAACCGATGTCTCGATCGCGGTCGCGCCCGCTCCGTCCTCCTATCTGGAATGGGCTCCCATTCTGGGGGGAGCGGTGCTGGCAGCCGCCATCTCCTCGATCATGACGGCCTTCGGTTCGGCGATTGGGCTTTCCCTGGTTTCCGCCGAGCCGTCGCGCAGCTCTTCATTCCTGGTGCTGGGCATCGTTGCAGCGCTATGGGCGCTCTGGATCACCGTCTCCGCCTGCATAGCGGGCGGATATGTGGCCGGGCGGATGCGGCGTCCCGTTCCCGATGCCACCCCTCATGAAAGAGAGATGCGGGACGGAGCCCATGGCCTCCTGGTCTGGGCGACGGGGGCTCTGCTGTTGGCTTTCATCGCGACGTCATCGGCTGTCGGCGCGGGCCGCACAGCCCTGGAAGGCGCGGCCGCGGCGACCTCGGGGGCGGCTTCGCTCCTGAAGCTGCAACCGGATCCGCTCGGCTCGGCCCTCGATGGCATCCTGCGGGCGCCCGGCGCCGGTGCGCCGGTGACGCCTGAAGAGCGCTCGGAACTGAGCCGGCTGATGTCGACGGCGATGGTGAGCGGCACGCTCGATCCGGCGGACCGTGACTATATCGCGACCCGCATGGCAAGCCGTGCCGGGGTCGGCAAGCCCGAGGCTGAAAAGCGGGTCGACGACGCACTGGCAAAGCTGAACCAGGCGAAGGAGACGGCGAAGCAGGCCGCCGAAAGGGCGCGGAAGGTCGGCATCATCTCGGCCTTCCTGACGGCCGCCGTGCTTCTCGTCGGTGCAGCCGCTGGCTGGTTCGGGGCCGTGCTGGGAGGCAGCCACCGTGACGAACAGCGCGAAATGCCGGGCTGGGGCCGGCGCCGCCTCTGATCCAGGCGTTCCGACAGGCCGAGGCCCACCCGGCTTCGGCCTGTCCTTGCGTCCAAGCAGGGCGAAACGGCCGCCAGGTTTGGCGGCCGACGTCTGGGGGTTAGAGCCCGCGATCGCGGCACTGGAATGTCTGGAGCACCCCGGTCAGCTCGGGCTCAGCCGCCCGTCAGGTCGCGGCTTTGGCGATCGAGTTCCGCATTGTAGCGGCGCAGGGCGAATTGCTCGGTGAGCAGGCCGATGACTTGCAGCGTCTCGCGGCTATCGACGACGGCAAGTTCTTCGCTCTGCGATGCCGCGAACAGCGCCGCAGCCTCGCGGATGTTCATCGAGGGCAGCAGGACGTCCTTCTGATTGCGGGCGAGCTCGGCGATCGTGCCGATCTCCAGATCGGCGCCATAGGCCTCGGATACCAGCACCAGGCCGGCATAGCGCCCCTGTCCGTCGACCAGCACGGCGCGTTGGTTCGCGCCCAGCGGGAAGGTGCGGCGGAAACCTTCGAGGGATGTGCCTTCCGCGACCGTCCGAACGTCCCGGCGCATCATGCGCCCGACGGCGAGGTCGCGAACCCAACCGATATCGGCCGCGCTGCGGATGGCCTCGCCGCGCAGGTGGAAGCGCCAGGTCGCGAAGGAATAGCCGAAGGTGCGGCGCACCGTGATCGAGGAGACGACCGAGGCGGCGAGCACCGCCACCGTGAGCGGCAGGCTGCCCGTCGTCTCCAGGGCGAGGAGGGCCATGGTCAGCGGCCCACCGACGACCGCGGTTGCCATCGCGCTCATGCCGACGACGGCGAAGACCGTCGAAGCGGCCGGAATCCCGAACCCGGCGGTCCAGCCCAGAGCCATCAGCTTGCCGAACATGGCGCCGATGAAGAGCGAGGCGAAGAACAGGCCGCCGCGAAAGCCGGAACCGATCGAGACCGCCGAGGCGACCGATTTCAGCAGGATCACGGTCAGGAGGAAGGCCGCCGTGTAGTCGGCGGCAAAGCCGACATGCAGCGCACTGTGTCCCGAGGACAGGACGGTCGGCGTCAGCAGGGCCAGCAGGCCCACCATCAGTCCCCCGATGGCGGGACGCAGGGCGAGCGGCAGTCGGCTTTGCCTGAACAGATATTCGGCCAGCGATACGCCCCGCATCAGCAGGATGCCGAGGCCGGCGCAGAGTGCCCCCATCACCATCACGAGGACATAGTCCTGCCCGGTGAGCGGCGCGGTGATATCGACCTGGAACGGCATCGGCGTCAGGAAGAGCCGGGTCACGCCGATGGCGCAGAGCGATGCGACGACGACTGGGGCGAGCATTGCGACGGTGTAGGTCGCGATGATGAGCTCGAAGGCGTAGAAGGCGCCGGTCAGCGGCGCGTCGAAGGCTGCGGCGATCGCGCCGGCGGCACCGCAGCCGACCAGCACGCGCAGGTCGGCGCGCCGGACCTGCAGCAGGCGCCCGATCTTGGAGGCGAAGGCGGCACCGCCCTGCGTATAGCCCGCCTCCATGCCGACTGACGCGCCAAAGCCGTTCGAGACCAGCGTCTGGACCACGAGGATCAGGCTGTCCCGAAGCGACAGGCGCCCGCCATGCAGCGCATTGGCCTCGATCGGGTCGACGACGGAGCCTCGCCTGCGGCGAGCCAGCACCACGCCGAGCACCCCCATCAAGAGCCCACCCAGAACAGGGATCGCGACCGCGCGCAGCGGATCGACCAGGGCGGCCCCGCTGACATCGCCCTTATGGGTCGCGAAGAAGGACAGGTGCAGGAATTTCGAAGCCCCGACCATCACAACGACGAGCAGGCCGGCCGCGATGCCGACCAGGCCGGCGAAGACGACGAGCGCGATCTCGTCGCTGCGCAGCCGCCGTGGCAGGTCCCGTCTGAAGCGGAGCCAGACCGCACGCGCGTTGCGGCGCAGACGGTTGCGACCGAGGGTTCCGAAGACCGTTGGCTCCACCACGCCTGTCACCCCAGCTAGCCGCATTCGGCTGGGAGCCACGACAGGGCGGATCGTGCTGGCCCGGCCGCATCTACCTGCTGCGTGCTAGATGGCCGGGCCCCTGTGCGTCAACCCGCTGACCGTTCTCTTCGCTCCGGTGCCCCTGACGACCGCGCTGCAGCCGATGGCGGCGTCAGCGCGCTCACTCAGCCAGCTCTCGCATGACCTTGATCAGGTCGGATTTTCCCTCGAATCCAATTCCTGGCAGGTCCGGCATGACGATGTGGCCATCCTCGACGCGAACCGAATCCGGGAAGCCGCCATAGGGCTGGAAGAGATCGGGGTAGCTTTCGTTCCCGCCGAGGCCGAGGCCTGCCGCAATGTTCAGAGACATCTGATGCCCGCCATGGGGAATGCAGCGGGACGGCGACCAGCCGAATTGCTGGAGGACATCGAGCGTCCTGAGATATTCGACAAGCCCGTATGACAGGGCGCAGTCGAACTGAAGCCAGTCGCGATCGGGGCGCATGCCGCCATAGCGCAGCAGGTTGCGCGCGTCCTGGTGAGAGAAGAGGTTTTCGCCCGTCGCCATCGGGCCGGGATAGAATTCCGAGAGGGCGGCCTGGAGGGCGTAGTCGAGTGGATCGCCGACTTCCTCGTACCAGAACAGGGGATAGTCGCGCAGCATCCGGGCATAGGCGATGCCGGTCTCCAGGTCGAAGCGGCCATTTGCATCCACCGCCAGTTGGGCTCGCGATCCGATCTCCTTCAGCACCGCCTCGATGCGCTTGCGGTCCTCGTCGATCGAGGCCCCGCCGATCTTCATCTTGACGACGGTGTAGCCGCGCTCGAGATAGCCCCGCATCTCCGCCTGGAGCGCCGCGTTGTCCTTCCCCGGATAGTAATAGCCGCCTGCCGCATAGACGAAGACACGCGGATCGGCTTCGCGGCCCTTCTTGTCGGCCAGAAGGCGGAACAGGGGCTTGCCGGCGATCTTCGCGACCGCATCCCAGACCGCCATGTCGAGCGTGCCGACCGCGACGGAGCGCTCACCATGCCCGCCCGGCTTCTCATTCGACATCATTGCCGCCCAGAGGCGCTGGGGATCGAGATTGGTACCGGCATCATCGAGCAGGCTCTTCGGCTCGGCCTCGAGGATGCGATTGCGGAAACGCTCCCGGATCAGCCCGCCTTGACCATAGCGCCCGTTCGAATTGAAGCCGTATCCGACCACGCGTCGGCCGTCGCGCATGACATCGGTCACGACGGCTACAAGGCTCGCTGTCATCTTCGAGAAGTCGATATAGGCGTTGCGGATGGGAGAGGCGATGGGCTTCGTGATCTCGACGACATCGACGATACGCATGGTCAGGTCCTTCCGTTCGGTTCTGGGTTCTGTGCTGGTGGAGCGTCGGTGGGCCACGGCCGGCATCGACTGGTCTCCTGCTCACCTTGGATCGCCCTCATCTCGGCTATGCCGATATTGGCAGTTCCGAAGACGAACGGAGACAGGAGCATCTTGCTCAGTTTGATGACGTCATCGGTTCCAGGCTGGCGCTGCGCTGGGGCCAGAAGAGCCCGATCAAGCCGCCACTCCCGATGCCGATGTGAGCCCGCACATAGAATTCGCCAAACCATCTGATTCCGAGAAGATTCCTCATTGTATGGCCTCCCTCCGCTGTTCCGGCGAGGCTCGGGCGGTCCTCTGTTCGGGCGCCAGTCGGCGAGACATCGCCATCGGGGGCCCGGTCTCGATGGCAGCGATCACAGGTGGCGACGGGAGCGAGGGTTAGAACTGGCTCGCAGTAAATGCTAATGCTATTGCCGGGATTGATCATGCGATTCCAGCATTACCGATGGAACTGATCTGGCTTGAAGATTATCTCGCGCTGGCTGATGCCTTGAACTTTTCCAGGGCCGCTTCTGCACGGCATGTGACCCAGCCGGCCTTCAGCCGGAGGATCCGCGCGCTTGAGAATTGGATCGGTGCGCCCTTGTTCATCCGCACCACGCATAGCGTCGCGCTGACCCCGGCAGGCGAGCAGTTCCACACTCAAGCCGAGGTGCTGACGCGCGCGCTGCATCAGCTGCGGCGCGATACGCTGGAGGTTGCCGGCCGCGGCGCTGGTCCGTTGTCGATTGCGGCAACGCACGCGCTGTCCTTCACGTTCTTCCCGAAATGGGTTCGTGGAAATGAGAAGATCCTGGCCCTCGGGACCCTCAACCTGATCTCAGACAGCATGCAGGCATGCGAGCAGATGATGCTGCGGGGGGATGTGCAGTTTCTGCTCTGCCACCATCACCCGAACATCCGCAGCCGCGTTGAAACCAGCCAGTTCAAGAGCATCGTGGTCGGGGCCGATACGCTTGTGCCGCTCACTGCGCCTGACGGGGATGGGGGGCCGCGCTGGCGGCTCGGGCGCGCTGCGCCGGTCAGATATCTCGGCTACAGCGAGCAGTCCGGCCTGGGGCGGATCATTGCCGGGCTTCGGGGCGCTGCAGATCGAAGCCTCGCGCTGGAGACGGTCTTTACATCGCATCTCGCCGCCACGCTGCTCTCGATGGCACGTGCTGGAGACGGTGTCGCATGGCTGCCCCGGACTTTGGCCGAGGAGGATATCTCACTCGGTCGGCTGGTCCAGGCCGGTGATCCCGGCCTGGCCATCCCGATCGAGATCCGATTGTTTCGGCCCGTGGCGCGCCAGGGACCGACCGCCGAGGCGGTCTGGGCCGCTTTCGAGCGGCGTTGAGAGTCAGCCCGCCATCAGGTGGCTGAACAGGATCGAGGCGCCGAGGCCGATGAGGGCGATGCCGCCGATCCGCTCGGCCCAGCGCCCGAATTTGGCGCCGACCAGGTTGCCGGCCATCATGCCTCCCGTCGACATCACGAATGTCGCAAAGCCGATGGCCAGTGCGACGACGAAGATGTTCACGTCCAGGAAGGCGAGCGACACGCCGACCGCCATGGCATCGATGCTGGTGCCGATCGCGGTCGCCATCAGGGCCCAGAGCGAGTTGCCCTGCGCAGCATCAACGCGCTCGGCCGCAGGCTTCATGGAATGCAGGAGCATGCGTCCGCCGACGATGCCGAGCAGAACAAACGCGATCCAGTGGTCGACGGCGGCGACATACTGGCTTGCGGCAAGCCCCGCGGCCCAGCCGATGAGGGGCGTGATGGCCTCGACGATACCGAAGATCGCGCCGGTGCGGAGCGCCTCCCTGAAACGGGGGCGGCTGGAAGCGGCACCCCGGCCGATGGAAGCCAGCAGGGCGTCGACGGACATGCCCACGGCGAGCACGGTGATAGAAACAGGTGACATGATGTTCTCAAGGCGCGGACGGAGGACCAGACGGATCTCGGGCCTTGTCCGCAAGGCCTCACCGTCACGGTCTCGCTTGGCCGAAATCAATCCGGCTGATCGCACCACGCAGTCCTCGCCGCGAGCGTGTTGATGCGATCGCGCGCCGAAGCGCGCCGCTACTCCCCGATGCGTCTGCCTCTAGTGAAACGCGCTTTCACTGTCAATTCGATAATGATTTCAAATTGTTAGCATTGAGACGCATTTGCAATAGAAATCTGATGCGCGACGCCATGGGCGATCGGCGCATCGCCATATCGGGCGCGTGAGAACGTCCGGCGGGCCCGTCCGCCGGGCCGATCCCGGTCCTTTCCAGAACGCCGGCTTTCCCGGAAATGGCCATGGCGCGGGGAGGGCGATCCTACCCCTGCCGAACCTCAAACACGCGATCTTGAAAGAGTCGCACCGGAATTCCCAAGACAGGATGGGCCCGGTGCGTAGGATCGGCCGCGTGATGCCAATGACACCACAAGGGAGAACGACTGTGTCGCGCCTGACCGCCAAGGATTTTCCGCAGGAACTGCTCGAACTGTATGATTATTACGCGCATGGAAAGATCACCAAGCGCGAATTCCTCGACCGCGCCGCGAAATTCGCCGTGGGCGGCGCGACGGCGGCCTCGATCCTGGCCTCGATGAGCCCCGACTACGCGCTTGCGCAACAGATCTCGTTCACCGACCCCGATATCGTGGCCAGCTATATCACCTACCCCTCGCCGAAGGGCCATGGCGACGTGCGGGCCTATTTGGTGCGTCCGGCGAAGGCGTCCGGCCGCGTCCCCGGCGTGGTCGTCGTGCATGAGAACCGCGGCTTGAACCCGTATATCGAGGATGTCGCGCGCCGGGTCGCGAAGGCCGGCTTCATCGCGCTCGCTCCAGACGGCCTCAGTTCTGTCGGCGGCTATCCCGGCAATGACGAGAAGGGCCGCGAGCTGCAGCAGCAGGTCAATTCCGAGAAGTTGATGAACGACTTCTTCGCGGCCATCGAATTCCTGATGAAGAGCGATCAAACCACCGGCAAGGTCGGCATCACCGGCTTCTGCTATGGCGGTGGCGTGGCCAATGCGGCCGCCGTCGCCTATCCCGAGCTGGGCGCGGCCGTGCCGTTCTATGGCCGGCAGCCCCGCACCGAGGATGTGCCGCGCATCAAGGCGCCGCTCCTGATCCATTACGGCGCGCTCGACACCGGCATCAATGCGGGCTGGCCGGCCTATGAGGCGGCCCTGAAGGCGGGCGGGAAGACCTATGAGGCGTATATCTATCCAGGCGCCAATCACGGCTTCCACAACGACTCCACCCCCCGCTATGACGAGGCGGCCGCCAAGCTGGCCTGGGACCGAACCATCGCCTGGTTCAAGCGCTACCTGAGCTGAGCGTCGCCGCAGCCGTGCATGTGCACGGCTGCGGGCGCCCAGGGATAGATCCGAATTGGCACTCCCCGATGAGGGAAGGGCCAGACCTCATCGCCGTGCCGCGGCCCGCGCTGAACGGTCATGTTTCGGAACGGGCGGCGCAGCGGGGAGGGGCAAGTCTTTGCGCGGCGGATCGGGCGATCCGCGCAGACACCGCAAGAGGGCGAGCAGGCCCATGGCTCCGCGTGGCCGCCGGAGCGTCAATGGTGTAGCGTCGTCGAAACCGAGACGAGATGGCCCGTGGCATCGCCAATCGATTCCGAACTCCTCAAGACTTTCGTGACCATCGTGGAGACGCAGAGCTTTACCCGCAGTGGTGAACATCTCCGGCGTACGCAGCCCGCGATCTCCATGCAGATGAAGAGGCTCGAAGAGGCGCTTGGGAAAACCCTCTTCGATCGAACCAGCCGGGGCATTCGGCTGACGCGCGAAGGCGACATCCTGCTTCACTATGCGCGACGTATCCTGGCGCTTGATGACGAAGCCCAGGCCCGGATCGCGCAAGCCGGCGTCCAGGGCATCGTGCGCCTCGGGACATCCGACGACTACGCCACCCTGTTGCTGCCCGATATCCTCCGGCGCTTTGCGGCCTCGCAGCCGGGTATCCAGATCGAGCTCGCTTGCGGCAATGGCGATGCCATGGAACGCAAGCTTGGCGAAGGCGTGCTTGATCTCGCTCTCGTGGCTCGGCCTGGCGCAGGGTCCGACCGTGACACGATCAGAACCGAGGAGCTTGTCTGGATCAGCAGCAGGCAGGATCTGACGAGGGCGCGCCCCATTCCACTGGCGGTTTTCCCCGAGGGATGCGTGTGCCGCAGCGCCATGGCCGAGGCGATCCATCGCGCGGCTCTCGACTGGCGCGTCGTGTTCTCCAGCGACAGCATCGCTGCCATTCACGCGGCCGTTCGATCAGGCATCGCCGTTACAGCAGTGGAGCGCAATCTGGTGCCGGGCGGCGTCCGGATTGCGGAGCGCGCGGATGGGCTTCCCGCGCTGGGCCAGATCAGCCTGATGCTCAAGACAAACCCGACGAGCACGTCGCCGGCCGTCGCAGCACTTGGGGATGAAATTCGGCGCGGGCTGGCCGTTGAAGGGCCCTTGCCCACCAGGCCGCTCCGTCAGGCATCGCTCGCCGCTGCGGCAGGTTCTGCAGGCCGATTATAGGCGACGACCGCCACCGCGCTCAGGATGATGATGGCGAGGCCGGTACAGGCCAGGAGATCGGGCGTGTCTCCGAACACGATGAACCCGAGGATGGCGGCGCCGACGACTTCCGCATAGGTGAAAGGCGCCAAGGTGCTCGCATCGGCCCGCTCGAACGCCTTGATGATGAGGAGGTGAGCGATTGCCGCGATGATCCCGATCGCCGCGAGCAGGAACCAGTCCCACCCGGCGGGCTGCTCCCACACGGCACCGACGATGACGCTGGATGCGAGACATCCGACAAGACCGGTCTGATAGACCGAAACCAGAGGGGGAATGCGGCTCTCGACGATCCTGGTGAGGAGAAGAAAGACGGCATAGCCAACGCCCGCCAGCAAGCCGACAAGATAGGTCCATTCCCAGGATGTCGCGCTCGGGCGTATCGCAAGGATGATGCCGAGGAAGCCGGCGGCGATCGCGGCCCACTGCACAGGGCTGACCCTTTCCTTGAAGAAGACCATGGCCAGGATGGTCAGCAGGAAGGGGGCGACGAACCACAGGGTGAGCGCCGTCGTCAGGGGCATGAAATGGATTGCGACGTAAAACAGTGCGACCGCCAGAAAGAGCGCGGCACTTCTGGCGGCGTGCCGCCATGACATCACCGGCCGTAGAGAGCCAATTCCGTGCCGCACTGAAATATACGCGCCGGTCGCCAGGCAATGGAAGAAGAAGCGCGCCCAGATCACCTGGATCACCGGCAGCGTCAGGGACATGTATTTCGCGATGGTGTCGGAGATCGGAAGTATCTGAAGCGCGAGAACGAGCAGAGCGACCCCGGTCAGCTGTCGTTGATCCATGCCATCGTTCCCCGGTTGAGCCAGAGAACTACGCGCAGAAAAGCGCTCTCAGAAGAAATCCATAATTCGAATGCCAGCATCAATGGAAATGATCGCGGGGACAGGGGGGCATTTCCAGACGCTGCGGATTTGCCCACCCGCGACCTCGCAAACCGCAGAACCCGGGAAGGCGGCGTGCGGGGCGCCCGGTTCAATCAGCCCGACGCTGCGCTCCGCTCGACAGCAGAGACCGAAGCGGCAGGGCTGGACATGAAGCGTTGATCGACAATCGGGGCCGGCGAAGCGAACACAGGCCTCAGACGCCGTTCCTGATGGCTTGCTCCAATCGGGCGGCGACGTCGAGGAGATAGCTGTCTTCGTGCCAGCGACCGACAAGCTGCAGCCCGATCGGCAAGCCCTCCGTCGAACGGCCGCAGGGAAGCGACAGCGCCGGATGGCCCGTCAGATTGAACGGGAATGTATAGGGGTACCAGGCTCCGCGAATGGTGCCGGCATCCTGGCCGGCGATCGTGATCGAGCCGAGCGGGTCGAGGCCGACGGGGAGTGCGGGCGCTGACAGTGTCGGCGACGCGATGAGGTCGTGGTTGGACAGGATCTCCTGCACCTTCGCGAAGCAGTCGGTCCGCGCGAATTGCGCCTCGCAGAGATCGGTGGCGCTATAACCGCGCCCGGCCTCGATCGTGGCCAGCAGGGTCGGATCGAACAGCTCCGGCGAACGCTCTGCGCGTGCCCCGAGCCGCGCCAGAAGCAGCGAGCGCAGGAGCACCAGGAAATGCGGCTCCATCGCTACGAGATCGAGTTCGATCGGCTCGACGATCATGCCGAGCGCCTCGGCCCGCTTCATCGCGGCAACGACCGCCGCTTCGACCTCCGGATCGAGCCGGTTGCCGCAACGCAGCAGGAAGGCGATGCGCGGTCGCTCGCCCTGAGCGAGGGGCCGGCGCGGCGGCGCCGCGATCTGGCCGTAGGGATCGCGCCGATCAGGCCCGGCCAGGACGTCGAACATCAGTCGGGTGCCGGCGACATCGCGTGCCATCGGCCCGACATAGGAGTTGGCGCCGAAGAGATCGGGCGCCTGCAGGTTCGGAATGGCGCCCAGCGTCGCCTTGAGACCGACGACGCCGCAGCACGCCGCCGGGATGCGGATCGAGCCGCCGCCATCGGAGCCGAGCGCAAGCGGTCCGATTCCGGCTGCCACCGCGACCGCCGCGCCGCCGGAAGAGCCGCCGCAGGTATGGCCGTGGCTATGGGGATTGAGGGTACGGCCGAAGAACGGTCCTTCGGTGAAGGGCTTGTGGCCGAATTCCGGGGTCGTCGTCTTGCCAATCAGGATCGCCCCGGCGGCGCGCATCCGGGCCACGGCGACCGCATCTGCCGCCGGGACGTTCTCGGCGAACAGGGCCGAGCCCTGCGTCGTGGCGACGCCTTCGGTATTGGTCAGGTCCTTGACCGAGAAGGGAAGGCCGTGGAGCGCGCTGAGCGGCTCGCCCCCCATGAGCTTCTCTTCCGCGAGCCTTGCCTCCGCCCGCGCACGATCGGAACAGACCGCCATGAAAGCGTTGAGCTCGGCGCGCTCCTCAAGGCGGGAGAGGGCGGCCTCGACCGCCTCGACCGGCGAGACAGTCTTGGATCTGATCGCCGAGGCGAGGGCACCGGCAGACAGATCGGCAATGGCGGTCATGGTCGTTTCCTTGTCAGATCATCCAGCGGCCGCCATCGATCAGCAGCGTCTGGCCGGTGACGTAACGAGCGTCGTCGCTGGCAAGGAAGGCGACGCAGCCGGCGACGTCCTCCGGCTCGGCGATGAAGGCGGCAGGCGTGGTTGCCTTGATCCGCTCGATGACCGCCGGTGCGAGGCGATCATGGGCACGGGTGCGGATCGCGCCAGGCGCAACCGCGTTGACCGTGACACGATGCGGCGCCAGCTCGCGCGCAAGCGAGCGCGTGAAGCCGATGATCCCCATCTTGGCCGCCGCATAATCGGCAAGGCCGGCATCACCGACCAACGCCGCATCGCTCGACATGTTGATGATGCGGCCGCCGCGTTCGCGCATGGCCGGGGCAACGAGCCGCGACATCCGCATCGCGGTGAAGAGCGAGACCTCGAGGACGAAGCGCCAGACCTCCTCCTCGGATTCATGGAACTGGGTCGCGCGCTCGCGCCCGCTCTGGCCGACATTGTTGAACAGGATATCGACCGGTCCAAAGGCCGCAATGGTGCGGGCGTGGAAATCGGCCAGGACCGCGGCATCCGTGCAATCGCCGACCAGCGAGAACTGGCGCTGCGGCGGGAACGCGCCGAGGGCTTCGGCGAAATCGTCCGCCTCGCGATCGATCACCGCGACGCTGGCACCTTCAGCCAGGAAGCGGCGCGCGGTTGCCGCGCCTATGCCATGGGCTGCGCCTGTGATGGCAACGGTCTTGCCCAGAAAGCGTTGCGTGATCGCCGTCATCGCTTGCTCCTCAATGAAAGGTCCGGCCGCCATCGACAGCGATGGCGGTGCCGGTGACGTAGGAGGACTCGCCACTGGTCAGCCACAGGATCGCCGCTGCGATCTCGTCCGGCGAGGCGATGCGCCGAAGGGCATAGCGGGCCCGCACGGCTTCATAGGCCGCCTGCGGATCGGCCGCGCCGTCGATGCTCGAACGGAACAGCTCGGTCTCGACCGCGCCGGGACAGATCGTGTTGACGCGGATGCCGAACTCCGCGGCTTCGATCGCCAGCGCCTTGGACGCCATCTGCAGGCCGGCCTTGGAGGCGCAATAGGCGGTCCGATGCTTCAGGGGCGAGAGCCCCGCGCCCGAGGAGACATTGACGATGGTGCCGCCGCCGGCCGCCCGCAGATGCGGGAATGCGGCCTGCATCACCAGCATCGGCCCGGTCAGGTTCACGGCGATGATCCGGTTCCAGTCGGCAAGCGTCATCGCTTCGATCTCGGCCAGCAGGTCGACGCCGGCCGCGTTGACGATACCGTCGAGCCCTTCCAGCGCAGCGACGCCGGCGGCGACGGCCGCGGCAACCGCGGTCGGGTCGACGACATCGGCGCTGACCGCATGCAGAGAAGCTCTGTCGAATCGCTCCGCCAACTCGCCCAAGGCCACTTTGTCGCGATCGAGCGCCACGACGCGCGCGCCCTCCGCGATGAACCGGGCAACGCTGGCGAGGCCGATGCCCTTGGCTGCGCCCGTGATCAGGATCCGCCGGCCGGCGAGGGCGCCGCTCACCGCCTCGCTCCGGCCCGCGCCTGCTCCAGCCCGGGGCGCATATCTGCGACCATCTCGTCGCAGCGACCGATCCAGACATTGGGATGTTTCAGCGCGTGCTCGATCAACCCCTCCAGCGCCTTGATCCGCGAGGGCTGGCCGATCATCTCGGGATGCATGCCGACCATCATCATCCGGTCCTCGGCGTAGAGAACGTCGAATTCGCCCTTCCAGGCTTCGAGCAGCGCAGAGGGGGGCTGCATGGTGCGGCCCGGAAGCACGATCGAGTACTGGAAGAAGGGGGCATCATCGAGCACCCAGCGGAAGGGCAGCTCGACGATCCTGGTCTCCTTGCCCTCGACCTCATGCAGATAGGGCGAGTCGTCGTCGAAGAAGTTCGAGGAGTAGTCGAAGCCGTATTCGACCAGCATGGGCATGGTGATCTGGCTGATCTCGGCTGCCGGCGAGCGCCAGCCGCGCGGGGCACGCCCGCTGACGCGCTGGATCGACTGAAAGCCCCGCTCCATCTCCTCGCGCTCCTGCTCCGGCGAGAGGTTCAGGATCCAGGTGTGGCTGTAGCTGTGATGGGCGATCTCGTGGCCGCGCTTCAGGATCTCCTCCATCAGCCATTCCCGCTGGTCGATGATCAGGCCCGGCACGAAGAAGGTCGCCTTGATGCCGTAGCGGTCGAGCAGGTCGAGCACGCGGCCGGTGCCCACCTTCCAGCCATAGGCGCCCTGGGACATCAGGATGGGACGGTTAGCATAATCGGGGTCGCGCCCTGTCCACATCGTCTCGGCATCGAGATCGAAGGTCAGGAACAGCGGGAAACCCTTGCTGGTCAGCGGCATGATGAAAAACTCGCGTCAGACGAAGCGGTGGAAGCCGGCGCGGCGCTCGGCGATGAGCAGGACAATGCCGGTCGCGACGATGAGGAGGGTCGAGACGGCGGCGACGCTCGGGTCGATCCCCATCTCGACCGAGGAGAAGATCAGGACGGGCAGCGTCGTCTGGTTGGCCCCGATCAGGAAGATCGTCACCGGGACATTGTCGAGCGAGGTGATGAAGGCGAAGAGCGCACCGGCAACGAGGCCCGGCCGGATCAGCGGCAATGTGACGAGCCGGAAGGCTTCGAAACCCGTGGCGCCCAGCACCCGCGCCGCCTCCTCGACCGCGAGATCGAGGCCGCTGAGGCTGGCCAGCCCGGAGCGCACGATATAGGGCACGGTGATCACGACATGGGCCATCAATAGGCCGATCAGGCTGCCACGCAGGCCGGTCAGGCTGAAATACTGCAGCAGCGCCACGCCGATCACGACCGCGGGCAGGATCAGCGGGGCCATCAGGAACGAGGTGATCGCCTCCGAACCCGGCACGCTCTTGCGGAACAGCGCATAGGCGGCGGCGACGCCGAGCACGAGCGAGATCACGGTCGAGCCGCAAGCCAGGATCAGGCTCATCCGGATGGCGGAGAGATAGCTCGGGTCGCTCAGCACCTTGCCGAACCAGGCCAGCGTCAGGCCCTGCGGCGGAATGGTGAGATAGGATGTCGTCGAGAACGCCGCCAGCATGACGACGATCACCGGCACCTGCAGGAAGACGATGACCGCGAGTGCCGTCGTGGTGACCGCCAGGCCTGGCCGGTCGTCGCTGTCGGTTGCGCTCGTCATGCCATCCCCGCCCAACGCTTTGTCAGCCGGCTCGACAACCAGATTACGCCGATCGCCATGAAGGTCAGGGCGAAGGACAGCGCCGAACCGCTCGGCCAGTCGAGAAGCTGCATGAATTCGTCGTAGATCAGCGTCGCCATGACCTTGTAGGTCGGCCCGCCCAGCATGCGCGGCGTCACCAGCGCACTGATCGTCAGGACAAAGACCAGGATCGAACCGGCGAGGATGCCCGGCGCCGACAGGGGCAGCGTCACCGAGGTGAAGACATGCAGCCGGCTCGAGCCCAGCGTTGCCGCCGCCGATTCAACGTCGCGCGGCACGTTGCGGATCGCCGCGACCAGCATCAGCACCATGAAGGGCAGGTAGATATGCGTGAGGCCGATCATCAGCCCGGTCAGGTTGAACATCAGCTTCAGCGGCGCCGAGATCAGGCCGAGATCGATCAGCAGATTGTTCACCAGCCCGCGATTGGCGAGGAGGGCGATCCAGCCGAAGGAGCGCACGACGAGGTTCAGCATCATCGGGAAGATGACGAGCAGGATCAGCGGCACGCGCCAGCGTTCCGGGCCGCGCGCGATCAGATAGGCCAGTGGATAGCCCATCACCAGGCAGGCCAGCGTGACGAAGAGGCCGAGCCCCAGCGTCCGCCAGATCACCTCGCGGTAATAGTCGTCGGTGACGATGCGGGTGTAGTTCTCCAGCGTCCAGACGCCCTTCGCCAGGCCCGCGCCCGGCACATATTCGGCGAAGCTGGTCGGCAGCATCATCAGCACCGGCACCAGGAAGAATCCCGCCAGCACCAGCGCCAGAGGCGCGATCAGCATCAGGCCGTGCCGGGGCGCGATCACGCCGCGGTCCCTTCGGCGCTCATCGCAAAGACCGATGCGGGATCGATCGCGAGTGCGACCGAACTACCGATCGCCAGTTCGGAATCGGGTCCGCTCGAGGGCGCCTCCGCGACGAGTTCGACCTGCTCGGCCAGTTTCACGACATATTGCACCCGCGCCCCGCTGAAGGAGCGCAGCGCGATCGTGCCGGCGAGCGCACCGGTTTCGGTGCCGTCGCGATGCAGCCGGATCGCCTCCTGCCGGATCACGATATCGACCTTCGCGCCTTCAGGCTGGTCGATCAGACTGGCAGGCAGCTTCAGCCCGCCGCCGAGGCTCAGCGTTCCTCCTGCCCCATTCCGCAACGCGACAGAGCCGGTGAGCCGGTTCGGTTTGCCGATGAAGCTTGCGACGAAGCCCGTCGCCGGGCGGTGATAGATGTCCTCGGGCGTCGCGAATTGCTGCATCACGCCCTTGGCCATGACGCCGACCCGATCCGACATCGACAGCGCCTCGCCCTGGTCATGCGTGACGAAGAGCGTGGTGATGCCGAGCCCGCGCTGCAGGCGCTTCAACTCGATCTGCATCTCGTCGCGCAGCTGCGCATCGAGATTGGACAGCGGCTCGTCGAAGAGGAGCACGCGCGGATGGGGGGCAAGTGCGCGCGCTATCGCGACGCGCTGCTGTTGGCCGCCCGAAAGCTGGCGCGGATAACGCTCGCCAAAGGCGCCGAGCCGCACCATGGCGAGCGCTTCCTTGACCCGCTTCTCAAGTTCGGCCCCTGCGACCTTGCGCCGGCGCAGGCCGAAGGCGACGTTCTCGTAGACGGTGAGATGCGGAAACAGCGCATAGGACTGGAAGACAAGCCCGAGCCCGCGCTTGTTCGGCGGTAGCGCAGTGACGTCGTCGCTGCCGATCAGGATGCGGCCGCGGCTTGGCGTCACCAGCCCCGCGACCATGCGCAGGATCGTTGTCTTGCCGCAGCCCGAGGGGCCGAGCAGCGAAACGAACTCGCCCTCCTTGATCGCCAGCGAGACGTCCTGGACGACGGTGGCATCGCCATAGGATTTGCCCAGCCGTTCGAAGGTCAGCGCGCTCATCGGCTGCTCCTGTCTCTCGGAGTTCCAAAGCATCGGCCCGAAAACTGGATTGCGGTTTTGGGGAAAGCCGATGCACACACAGAAGGTTAGATCATCTGACCGGATACGAGATCCGGTCCGATGATCTGCGGGATCAGCGCGCCACTTCGCGCTGCCAGCGACGTGTCCAGTTGGCCGTGTTCTTGGCGATGACCTCCGGATCGATGAACCAGGCCTTCTCGAGGGTTTCGCCGTTGGGGACGATCTTCTGGAGCTTGTCCGAGAGCTTCACCTTGGTGTTGACCGCGCCGATATAGGCGCGCTCGGAAAAGCAGGCCTGGCCATCGGCCGAGAGGATCTGGTCGAGGAATTTATGCGCCAGTTCCGACTTTGCCGTGCCCTTCGGGATGATCACCGCCGGCAGGATGCCGACTGCACCTTCCTTGGGATAGGCGACGGCGAGCGAAAGCCCCTTGTCGATGGCGACTCCGGCCCGGTCAGGATACCAGGGAGCGAGCGCAATCTCCTGCCGCTCGAACAACGAGAGGAGCTGATCAGCCTGGGTGTAGAGCACGGCTGAGCCCTTCGCGATCGGCTTCATCGCCTCGATCCCGGGGTCGACGTTGTCCAACGTGCCGCCCTTGATCTTGTTGAGTGCCAGCAGGAAATGCAGGCCGGACGTGCCGCTGATATCGCCTATTGCGTATTTGCCGGCATAGGCCGGGTCGGCAAGGTCGAGCCAGGACGTCGGCGGAGCCTTCACGAGCTTCGGATTGTAGACGAGCGCAGTCGCGCTCACCATGGCGACGACATAGCTGTCATCCTTGCCCCAGGCCGAGGCGATCACGTCGCCCGCATTCGTCAGCTTCTTCCGGTCGATCGTCTCGTTGAGCTTCTCGCCATGTGTCTGAGCGGCCAAGGAGTTGTCGATATAGACGATATCCATATCGGGCTTGCCGGCGGTCGCGCGGATGGACGCGGCGAATTGCGAGGAATTGCCGAGCTTGAGCGCGACGGTTGCCCCGGTCGCCTTCTCGAAAGCGGCGATATGGCAGGCTTTGACGTTCTCGGCGAAGGAGCCTCCGAAGGCCCCGACGACCAGTTCCTCGGCATGGGCGGTCATGGAGAGACCGGCGCTGAGAATGGCGGTGGCCGTCGCGAAGCGGAGCGTGTGGCGCATGGTCGTGTTTCCCCGTCTGTTGCGCAGCGCCCACCGCTGTCCCGCGGCTTCTCGGCGCGGAGGACAGGTCCCTCCTGTCCTCCGAAGCGGAGCATGACACGCTCCGATTTGTCTTTCAAGAAAGATAAATAAAAGATATTCTCATGCTGCCGACGGGGCCTGCCGCGCTTGCGTGGCGGCGCACATCATGGTCCGAAAGGCCTCTGCAGGAGGAATGGCATGCGCAACAACGCCCGGCGACGCATCGAGTCGGATGAGCCGGTTGCGCTCTGGGACAACGACCGCGTCGGGGCTGGCATGCAGCGCTGGCAGCGCGAGTTCGCGGATATCGATTGCTCCGGCAAGGCGGTGGTCGGTCGTCTGTTGCATCTGCATGAGGTCTTCCTCACCGCGATCAACCGGACCCTGGCCAAACATCGGCTGAAATATCCGGCCTTCGCCGTGCTCGCGACCTTGCGCGTCGAGGGCGCGCCTTACCGGATGTCCCCCAAGGCTCTGCTCGACTCGCTGATCCTGACCTCGGGCGGCTTGTCCAACCTGCTGCGCAAACTGGAGAAGGCTGGCCATATCAGGCGCATGGCTGACGAAACCGACGGGCGCGGCGTCATTGTCGAACTGACCGAGCGAGGCCGCGCCATCGTCGAACCGGCGATGCGCGATCACGCCGAGACCGAACGCCGGCTGGTCGCGGTGCTCTCTGCCGCCGATCAGCAGCAGGTCGGGCAGGCGCTGGGGCAGATGATGCTGGGAACCCGCTAGCGCGGACATGCTCCTGCTACGGGAGCGCGCCATACTCTCGCATTGGGGCAGTCTGGTTTGAAAACGAGCCCGTTGTGGGGTGGCCCTTTTTCCGACCGTGATGGGGTTCGCCTACGGGCGGCGGAGCTGACCCATCTCTCACGTCGCGGCCGGATCTTGAGAAATTCAGAACATCCACTTTCGTCAAGCTGGGACATACGAAGATCAGCTCATTCCGGAGCGGAAACAGCGGCTTGGTACATTTTTGTTCCTATTGATAACTTGTTCGCCAGGGCTCTGCTGGCTTCCATCAGTGCTGCGAGATGGTGCGGCAGCTTATCGCCCATGATGCGTTGTAGCGGACCGGTCATGCCGACCGAGTAGAGAACCAGACCGTCGCTCTGGCATACCGGCGCTGCGATCGCCGCCAGGCCCTCGTCGATCTCGCCCACACAGGTGGCGTAGCCGCGGTCGCGAACCCGTGCGAATTCCTCCCTGATCCAGGCCTCGTCGCTGCGGGTATTCACGGTGAGCTTGGGCAGTTCGGCTGCGAGGGCCTGGCGGATCAAGGCCTCGCTCTGATAGGCGATGATCGCCTTGCCGGTCGCTGCAGCGTGAGGAGGCATCTCGATGCCGGGCTGGACGTAGCTGCGCCAGCGCACCTCGGGAGCCTGCGACACTGCGACGAGGACGCGGCTGCCGACGAGCTTGGTGAGATAGCAGGCCTCGCCGGAATCCTCTGCAAGCGCGGCAAGTGTTGGACGAGCCAGCGCCTCGAGCCATCCGTCCTCGGCAGTGGCGTGAAGGATGCGCGAAAGCCGGGGGCCGACGGAATAGGCGCGCCCGCCTTGCCCGCCGCTGGCGAGCTCGGCCTTGACCAGTCCTTTCAGCAATCTATGTGCCGTCGTCTTCGGCAGGTCGGACAGTGCTGCCACATCCGCAAGCGCAAGCCGGCCAGGAAAGGCAGCGATAATCTCCAGAAGCCTCAGATAGCGCTCCAGCGGGCTGTCCGCCTCCGTTTGATCCGTCAACTGAGCCTCCATGTCCGATCCTGGTTGACAGGGTGGGGACGCGCTTCTACGTTCATATCGATTTACGGAACAGTATTCCGGAAATCGGAACGAGTCAAGCGATCTACGCGACGAGCGCCGTGTCGGCCCAGAGCTGCCGAGCAGCGGATCGAACGCGATGTCTGAGGGGACAAGTGATGACGATGACGAGGCAGGGGTTTCTACGGCTCGTATTGGCCGCGAGCGTCGCTCCGGTGGGTGCTGGGCTGGCTTTGGCTCAGCAGGGCGACATCCTGGTCGGGGCCACGGTACCGATCACGGGGCCGTTGTCGCTGACCGGAAAGCAGTATCACAATGCGCTGCAATTGGCCGAGCAGGACATCAATGCTGCGGGCGGCGTAAATGGCCGCAAGATCAAGATCGTCTTCGAAGACACGCAGGCGTCGAACAGCACGGCCGTGAATGCCTTCATGAAGCTGGCGCAGGAGACCAAGCCTGCATTTTACTTCCTGTCGAGCTATTCGACGCAGAACCTCGCCACGTCACCTGAGCTCAAGAAGATCGCTGTCCCGGCCATGTATGCCGGTGGAGCCGACATCGTCGCCGAGGGTGGGAATGAGTGGTTGTTCCGCGTGCGCCCGGCCGACGCGGTCTCGGCGCGCGGCATGGTGGAAGCCGCGAAGCTCCTCAATGCGAAGAAGCCCGGGATCATCTTCATCCAGAACGATTTCGGCCAGGGCGGCGCCCAGATCGCCGCCAAGCAGTTCGAGGCCGCCGGCACTCCTGTGGTCGGCATGGAGGCCTATGGCCAAAACGACAAGGATTTCTCCGCTCAGATGATCAGCCTGCGCGGCAAGGGGGCCGACGTCATCCTGCTGTTCAACTATCCGCAGGATGGCGCTCTTCTCCTCCGGCAGGCCAAGATGCTGGGCCTGAAGATGCCGCTGGTGACCTCGTCGGCCGCGCTCGTTCCGGCCGCACTGCAACTGATCTCGCCTGCGGATCTCGACAATGTCTGGGGTGTGGTCGACGCCTATATGGACCCCAGCGTCGGGGGGCGCATGGCGGAGTTCGTCGCACGCTACAAGAAGGCGTTCGGGATCGATCCGGATCCCTACGGTCTCGCCTATTACGACGGTGCCTTGATCATGGCCGAAGGCATGCGGAAGGTCGGCCTCGACCCGAAGGCGCTGCGCGACTGGCTGGTCAACCTCCGGGACTGGCCAGGAATCGGCCACGTCTACACTTTCGATGCGAAGGGCAACGGGGTGAGCGACCTTGCGATCGTCAAGGCCAGGTCGGGCACCAAGACGCTCGAACTGGTGAAAGCGGTCAAACTCGACTGACCATCGCGGAGGCTGGACCGGCCAGGCAGCCCTGTGCGCCTGGCCGCCCCAGCCGTCCGAAGTCGTCGCTGTGAGCCCTTGCTCGCAGTCAAAAGGATCGATCGAGACCGCGAGCGGGACATGGCCGATTTCATCCAACTCTTCATCAACGGGCTGGCGCTCGGCAGCGTCTATGCGCTCGCCGCGATCGGCTTCGTCATCGTCTATTCCGCCACGGGCGTGGTGAACTTTGCCGCCGGCCAATTCGTCATGTTCGGCACCTTCGCCGGTGTGGCCATGCTGGCCAATGCCGGGCTGCCCTGGCCGGTCGGCTATGCTGCTGCCCTCCTCGCGATGGCGGCATTCGGCGCCCTGTTCTTCATCGTCGTCTACTTGCCGCTGAGAACGAGTCCCGTGGTCACCGTGATCATCGGGACGGTCGCGGTCGGCATCGTCATGCAGAATGCGGCGCTGCTCGGCTTCGGGTCATGGCCGTTTCGCCTGGTTTCCCCGCTCGAGGGCATCACCATCGACATCGGCGGCGCGGCGATCTCCGCCCATGCGGCGATGGTGGTGGTCGTGACCGGTTTGCTCGTCGGACTGATCTGGCTGCTGTTCTATCGCACAGCGCTCGGCATCGGCATGCGTGCCGTTGCGCAAGATGTCGAGGCCGCACGGCTGATGGGTCTCAATGTCAATCGGCTGCTGGCCCTGTCCTGGATGCTTGCAGCCGTGCTTGCCGGCATTGCCGGACTTCTGCTCGGGCCGATGTGGTTCGCTGACGTCAATATGGGGGATCCGATTGCGCTCAAGGCCTTCGCGGCGACGATCATCGGTGGCTTCGGCAGCCTGCCAGGTGCGATTGCCGGCGGATTGTTCGTCGGCCTGACCGAACTGCTCGGCGCGTCCTACCTCTCGTCGGCCTACAAGGATCTGATCGCGTTTGCCGTGATGATCCTGTTCCTGCTGGTGCGCCCGCAAGGCGTCTTCGGCGAACGCATCCAGGACAGGGGCTGACCATGCGCCGCTATCACAGTCTCCTCGCCGCCGTGGCGATCCTCGCGCTCGGCGGCCTGCTCTCCCTCGTGCTGGCCGATTATCGGCTGCGGTTGCTGAACGTCTCGGTCATTTCGGCGATTGCCGTCATCGGCTTCAACTTCGCGTTCGGCCTTGCCGGCCTGATCTCGCTCGGCCATGCCGCCTTCGTCGGGCTGGGGGCCTATACCTTGGCGATCCTGAGCACGGCATTCGGCTGGTCGCCATGGTTGGCCATTCCCGTCGCGATCCTGGTCACGACGCTGTTCGCCGGGCTGATCGGCTATCCCCTGCTACGGCTGCGCGGGCATTATCTCGCCCTTGCGACGCTGGGACTGAATGTCAGCTTCACCATCGTCGTGACCAACTGGATTTCGCTGACGGGGGGAACCAACGGCATCTCCGGCATTCCCGAGCTTCGCCTTGGCGCATTTGCCTTCAACGACGAGCGGCGCTTCCTGTGGCTCGGCCTGGTGCTGCTTGCCCTCTGCGCCGCCTTTGCGGTCACATTGCAGCGCTCCCGGTATGGGCGAGCGATGATGGCGGTGCGCGACGATGAAACGGCGGCGCGGATGACCGGCATCGACGTCACCCGGGTGAAGATCACCGCCTTGTGCCTCTCGGCGGCGTTCGCTGCGCTCTCGGGCACGTTGTTTGCCACCCATGTCCGCTTCGTCGCCCCGGAGGATTTCAACTACGCGCACTCCATCATCTACCTCGCGATGCTGATCGTCGGCGGCGAGGGGGCTGTGGCAGGGGCGGTCATCGGTGCAGCGCTGCTGACCTTCCTCCCGGAATGGCTGCGGTTTCTCGGCGACGCCTATCTCGCATTCTTCGGTTTGATGCTTCTCGCCATCCTGATCTTTCTCCCCACCGGCCTGGTCGGGCTCGCGGCCCAGCTGCGTCGGCTCGGCGGGCACCGCGAAGCGGAGACGACGTCATGACTCTGCTCCACGCCACCGCCATCTCGAAGCGCTATGGCGGCCTGATGGCCCTCTCCGAGGTCGATTTCCGCGTGGCGCCGGGCGAATTCGTCGCCGTGATCGGGCCCAATGGCGCCGGCAAGTCGACTTTCCTCAACGTCCTGACCGGACTGACTCCACCCAGTGCCGGCAGGGTCCTGTTCGACGGGCGCGACGTCACCCGGGCGCCGACGCATCGACGGATTCGCGCAGGCCTCGGGCGGACTTTCCAGCACGGCCGGCTCTTTGCCCGCCTGAGCGTGCTTGAGAACGTCATGACCGGTGCGGCGATCCGCACCGACCGCACCGAGAGCCAGCTCCGCGCGCTCTCCTTGGGGATGCTGGATCGGATGGGGCTGGTGGGCGAGGCGCACCGAGCCGTCGGCTCCTTGTCCTATGGCCAGCGCCGCATGGTGGAACTCTGCCGCGCGCTCGCCTGCGGACCGAAACTGTTGCTGCTCGACGAACCGGCTGCGGGGCTCAACCTCGGCGAGGTCGAGCAGCTGATGGCACGGCTGACGGCGCTCCGCGCCGAACAGGAGCTCGCGGTCGTTCTTATCGAGCACAACATGGGGATGGTCATGCGGCTCGCCCAGCGCATCCTCGTGCTCAATTTCGGCTGCCGCATCGCCGAAGGATCGCCGGCAGAGGTGCAATCCGATCCCGCCGTTCTCTCGGCATATCTCGGCGAGGGCTACGGCAATGCTCAGCACTGACAAGCTCGTCGTCGCCTATGGTGGCAGCGTTGCACTGCATGGGGTTTCGCTGCGGATCGGGGGAGGCGAGACGATCGCGCTGATCGGGGCCAATGGCGCGGGGAAGACGACCCTGCTTCGTGCCATATCGGGCTTGAATCCGGTCCGCTCCGGCTCGATCCATTTCGACGGCCGGCCGCTGGGAACGCTCGCAAGCGAGAAGCGCGTCAGCCTCGGCATCGCGCAGGCGCCGGAGGGGCGCAGGGTTTTCCCGGGTCTGACCGTCGAGGAGAACCTGATCCTCGGTACAACGCCATGGCGCCGCTGGGGCCAGTCCCCGGCAAAGGACCTGGAACGGGTCTTCGACCTGTTTCCCCGGCTGAAGGAGCGGCGCAGCCAGCTTGGCTGGTCGCTCTCCGGCGGCGAGCAGCAGATGCTGGCGATCGGCCGCGCCTTGATGGCGCGACCTCGGCTTCTGCTGCTCGACGAGCCATCGCTCGGATTGGCTCCGCGCCTCGCGGAGGAGGTCTATGAGCGCATCAGGCAGATCGCTGCGGCCGGGCTGACCATCCTGGTCGTGGAACAGAATACGGTCCTGGCTCTCGCCGTAGCCGATCGCGGCTACGTGCTGGAGAACGGCCGCGTCGTGCTCGAAGGCCGCGCCGCCGAACTGAAACAGGATGCCCGCGTTCGCGAAGCCTATCTCGGCCGCTGAGCGAGACGTTTGCGAGACGATTGAAGGAGACGATCGATGACGTATCCAGCCCCAACCTCCCGATCGCGCGAGCTCTATGCGCGGGCACAGAAGAGCCTGCCGGGAGGCAATACCCGCACCACCGTGTTCATGAAGCCCCATCCGCTTTACGCCGCGCGCGGCGAAGGCTGCCGGGTCACCGATGTCGATGGCGTGGCGCGCATCGACTGCATCAACAATTTCACGGCCTTGATCCATGGGCACGCGCATCCCGTGCTGGTCGAGGCGGCGACCCGGCAGATCGCGCTCGGCAGCGCCTTCGGCATGCCGACGGAATCGGAAATCCTGCTCGCCGAGCTCATTGCCGCGCGGCTCGCGAGCGTCGACCATGTCCGCTTCTGCAATTCCGGCTCGGAAGCCGTGATGATGGCGCTCAAGGCGGCGCGGGCCTTCACGGGGCGGCCGAAGATCGCCAAGTGCGAAGGCGCCTATCACGGCTCCTACGACTATGCCGAAGTGAGTCTCGACCCGTCGCCCGCGGATTGGGGCGGCAATGCTCCGGTATCGGTCGCCTATGCAAAGGGCACGCCCGCAAACGTTCTGGCGGACACGCTCACCATCCCCTTCAATGATATCGACGCGGCGGTCAGCCTGATCCGCGAACACGGCTCGGAGCTTGCCTGCATCCTGGTCGATCCGATGCCCAACCGTGCCGGGCTCGTTCCCGCCGACAAGGCCTATCTCCAGGCGTTGCGCGAGGTTTCGCGCGAGGTCGGCGCGCTGCTGATCTTTGACGAGGTCATCACCTTCCGCCTCGGCTTTCATGGCGCCCAGGGGCTTTGGGGCATCGAGCCGGACCTGACGACGCTCGGCAAGATCATCGGCGGCGGTTTCCCGGTGGGGGCTGTCGCCGGCGGCGCTGCGTTCATGGCGGTCTTCGATCCGACTGAGGGCAAGCCGGCGCTGCCCCATGGCGGCACATTCTCCGCCAACCCGGTGACGATGATGGCCGGACTTGCCGCCATGGATTTGCTCGACGCTGCGGCTTTTGCGCGGCTCGATGCGATCGGCGATCGGTTGCGTTCGGGAACCAACGAGGCGTTTTCCCGTCATGGCGTGCCTGGGCGCGCCGTCGGTATGGGTTCGCTCGCCAAGATCCATTTCACCGACAGGCCAGTGCGCGACTACCGAAGCGCCTATGCCGGGCCGGAGGAAACGGCCCGGATGGCGCACTTCAATCGCGGCCTGCTCGACCGCGGTGTGCTCGCCGCCGGCTATGGCCTGATCGCGCTGTCGACCCCGATGACCGATGCCGACATCGAGATCGTGGTCTCGGCGATCTCGGAAGCGGTCGCGGACGTCGCCGCCATGTAGCCGGCACCGCCGACCCTTCGCATCCCCAATTGCAGCCGTTTCAGGTGGCGTATCACTGCGCCACACGGTCTCCTGCGTCCGAATAGAAGGCATCACCCATGTCAGCCATGGTCGATCCGATCACCCGTTCCGTCGTCCAGCACCGGCTCTCCTCCATCGTGACCGAGATGGGCGAGGCTATGCTGCGCACCTCCTATTCCCAGATCCTGAACTCCAGCCGGGACTTCTCGATCGGCATCTGCGACACGCGCTCGCGGCTGATCGCACAGGCCGATCATATTCCGGTCCATGTCGGCGCCTTGCCCTGGGCGACGCGCGCCATCGAAGCGCGCTTCAAGGACGTCGTGCCGGGCGACGTGTTCCTGCTGAACGACCCCTATCACGGCGGCAGCCACCTGCCGGACCTCACCGCCTTCGTGCCGGTATTCGCCGAGGGGCAGCGCATGCTCTGGACGATCGTGCGCGCTCATCAAAGCGACATCGGCGGAGCGACGCATGGCGGTTACAACCCGCAGGCCACGGAGATCTGGCAGGAAGGGCTGCGCGTGCCGCCCTTGCGGCTCTATGAGGCCGGCAAGCTGCGAGACGATCTGCTCGACATGCTGGCGCTGAACGTGCGCAACGGCCGTGACTTCCGTGGCGATCTTGCCGCCATGGTCGGCGCCGCCAATCTCGGTCGGCGGCGGCTCGACCGTCTCTTCGGCGAGTTCGGGCGCGCGATGGTCGAAGCGGCGATGGAAGGCATCCTGGATGCCGCCGAACAGCAGGCGCGCCAGGTCGTTTCCGGCTGGAAGGACGGGGTCTATCACGGCGAGGCTTTTCTCGACGATGACGGGCGCGGCCGGCAGGATCTGCGCATCGCGGCCAAGGTCACCAAGCGCGGCAGCGACATCGAGGTCGATCTGAGCGACTCCGACCCGCAGACCGAGAGTTTCGTCAATTCCTCCCACGCCAACACCCAGGCGGCGGTGGCGATGGCCTTCGCCTATCTGATCGACCCGGAGACACCGAAGAACGATGGGGCACTGCGCCCACTCACGGTCGTGGCCAGACAGGGCACCATCGTCTGGGCCGACCCCGACCGCCCGGTGACGATGTGCACCAGCCACCCCTCCAACGAGATCGTCGAGGCGGTCATCAAGGCGCTTTCGACCTGCTGCCCGGACCGGGCGATGGCCGGCTGGAGCCGCCGCTTTCGCATGGCGATCCAGGGGGAGGATCCGCGCAACGGCCATCGCTTCATCTGGCACATGTTTCAGGCGCGCCCAGGCGGCGGTGCGTCCCCCGGCGGCGACGGCTGGTCATCGATCGGTGAATGGCACACGGCCGGAGGCATCAAGTTCGGCTCGATCGAAGTCGCGGAGGTGCGCTTCCCGCTTCATTTCCGGCATCACGAGTTCCGGGCGGATTCGGGCGGCCGCGGCCAGCATCGCGGCGGGCTCGGCGTCGCGCTCGATCTCGAACTCGAGATTGCGAAAGGCGCGCTCGCCAATACCGCAGGCGATGGCGTCCGGCACGGCGCCTGCGGCTTGCTGGGCGGCGAAGATGGCGCGCCTCACAACTACCGGTTGCTCTCCGCCGGCAAGCCGCCGCGGCCCTTGAAGACCAAGGAGGTCGGCATCGTGCTGTCGCCCGGCGATGTGCTGGAAATCCGATCCGCTGGCGGCGGTGGCTGGGGACCAGCCGACAGGCGGGACGGGGCCGCGCTCGCGCGCGACCGTGTCCAAGACCTGACGACCCAAGAACTCACGACAGACGCCCTCAGGCGTGAAGACCTCACGACCGATACCCGGAAGGACATGTGACGATGTACACGATCGGCATTGATGTCGGCGGAACCTTCACCGATCTCGTCGCGATTGGCCCGGATCAAGGCGCCGTCTTCGCCAAGTCTCCCTCGACGCCCTCTGACCAGTCGCTTGGGGTCATGACGGGGCTCGCGGAACTGGCTGGAAAGCTCGGGCTCGATCGATCCGCCCTGCTGGCGAGGACCACGCGTCTCGTCCACGGCACGACCGTCGCCACCAATGCGCTGCTCGAGCGGAAGGGGGCGAAGGTTGCGCTGCTCACGACGGAGGGCCATCGCGATATTCTGGAAATGCGCGAAGGTCTCAAGGGCGACCGCTACGACCTGCGGACGCCGCCGCCGGAGCCGCTGGTGCCGCGCGAGCGGCGCTTCGGCGTGCGCGAGCGGCTTGGGCCGGATGGCGCGGTTCGAATCCCGCTCGACGAGGCGTCGCTCAGCGAGGCCATCGACGCCATCCGCCGGTCCGACGCGACCTCGGTTGCCGTGTGCTATCTGCACGCCTATCGCAATCCCGCTCACGAGATCGCCACTGTCGAGCGTCTGCGCCGCGAGCTGCCGGACATTTATGTCTCGCGTTCGAGTGATGTCTGGCCGCAGATCAAAGAGTTCGAACGGGTCTCGACGACGGTGGTCAACAGCTATGTCGGACCAGCGGTTCAACATTATCTCGGCAACCTCGAGCGTCGGCTTGCCGAGGCAGGCTTTGCCGGAAGCCTGTTCATCATCCTCTCGCATGGCGGGATGGCTCCCATCGAGGAAGCGTCGCGCCTCGCCGCAGGAACCGTTCTGTCGGGTCCCGCGGGCGGAATTTCCGGCTGCCGGCGCTGCGCCGAACTCCTTGGCGTTGCCGACCTCATCCCGTTCGACATGGGCGGCACCAGCACCGATATCTCCCTGATCGCGGATGGCCGCGCGATGCTCACCGCCGATGCCGGGCTCGCCGGCGAGCGCATTGCGCTGCGCAGCCTCGACATCGCCAGCATCGCAGCCGGCGGCGGCTCGATCGCCTCGGTCGATGCCGGCGGAACGCTGCATGTCGGCCCGGCCAGTGCGGGGTCCCAACCCGGTCCGGCCTGCTACGGCAACGGCGGAACTGCGGCGACCGTCACTGACGCCAATGTCGTGCTGGGCTATCTCGGCGCCGAGACCTTCATGGGCGGCCGCCGCCGGCTCGACAGATCGGCTGCCGAGGCGGCGGTCGGCAAGATCGGCAGGGCACTCGGCGTCTCGCTCGAACAGGCGGCGGCCGGAATCCACCGCATGGTCAATCTCGGCATGGCGGATGGAATCCGGCTCATGACATTGCGGCGTGGCGTCGACCCTCGGCGCTTTGCCATGGTCAGCTTCGGCGGTGCAGCCGGCTTGCATGCGGTCGAGGTCGCCCGGGAGCTGGAAATCCCGCGTGTCATCGTTCCGGTGGCCGCCTCGGTTCTGTCTGCCTGGGGCATGCTCGCGAGCGATCTGCGCTACGAGGTCGGCCGGACCAGTATCGGCACGGCCCGGGTCGGCGCCGAGACGATCCGAGCGGTCGTCGCCGAGCTGGAATCCGTCGCGATGAGCCGCATGAAGGCCTGGTTCGAGGGGCCCGTGCGGATCGAGCGCTCGGCCGAGATGCGCTATGGCGAGCAGATCTTCGAGATCGATGTCGACCTCGATGGCATCGAGCTGGCCGCTCCGGATCTGGTCGAGCAGATCGACCGGCGCTTTCACCAGCGCCATGAGGATCTGTACACCTATGCCTCGCCCGATCAGGAGGTCGTCTTCGTCAATGCCCGCGTCTCGGCGGTGGGTGACGTGCCCCGGATCAATGAGAACGGAGCAATCGAAGAACGGGTCGGTACCGCAAGGCCCAAGGGCGTTCGCACGGTCTTTCTCGGCGGTCCGGCAGAGGTTCCGGTCTATGACTTCGCCTCTCTGGGACCGAACCATCGCATCGCGGGACCGGCCTTGATCGAATCTGAAACGACGACGATTCTGATCGGGCGCACTGATAGTTTGCGTGTAAATGCGTTGGGTTGGCTCGATATCGAGATCGGGCGCGGCTAATTCTGTGCGATGGCGAGACCAGGCGGGAACATCGATGACTGAAGCTTTCATCTGCGATTTCGTGCGCACGCCGATCGGCCGCTTCGGCGGCTCGCTGGCATCGGTTCGGGCCGACGATCTCGGCGCCGAGCCGCTGAAGGCGCTGATCGCCCGCAACGGGGGGCTCGACCCGGCCGCGATCGACGAGGTGATCTTCGGTTGCGCCAACCAGGCCGGCGAGGACAATCGCAATGTCGCGCGCATGGCGTTGCTGCTCGCTGGCCTGCCGGTCAGCCTGCCCGGAACGACGATCAACCGACTGTGCGGCTCGGGCATGGATGCGATCATCATGGCGGCGCGTTCGATCAAGGCCGGCGAGGCCGATCTCGTCATCGCCGGCGGGGTCGAGAGCATGAGCCGCGCGCCGTTCGTCATGCCGAAGGCCGAAAGTGCCTACTCACGTAATGCCGAGATCTACGACACCACGATCGGATGGCGCTTCGTCAATCCGCGGATGAAGGCCCAGTATGGCATCGACTCGATGCCGGAGACCGGTGAAAACGTCGCAGCCGACTACAAGGTCAGCCGGGAGGCTCAGGATGCCTTCGCCCTGCGTTCGCAGCAGAAGGCGGTGGCGGCACAGAACAATGGCCGCCTGGCGAGGGAGATCGTGCCGGTGCTGATTCCGCAGCGGAAGGGCGATCCGATCCGCGTCGAGAGCGACGAACATCCGCGCGGCGACACGACACTGGAGAAGCTCGCCAGGCTGCCAACCCCGTTCCGGAAGGAGGGCGGCACCGTCACGGCGGGAAACGCGTCGGGCGTCAATGACGGCGCTGCGGCCCTGATCATCGCCTCGGAGCAGGCGATGCGCCGGCATGGCCTGACGCCGCTGGCCCGCATCGTCGCGGGAGCGACCGCCGGCGTGCCGCCGCGCATCATGGGCATCGGCCCGGCGCCTGCAACGCAGCGGCTCTGCGAGCGCACCGGCCTCACGCCGGCCGATTTCGACGTGATCGAACTGAACGAGGCCTTTGCCAGCCAGGGGATTGCGGTGCTGCGCGAACTCGGCATCCCGGAAGAGGCCGATTTCGTCAATCCGAATGGCGGCGCGATCGCGCTCGGCCATCCGCTCGGCATGTCGGGGGCGCGCATCACGGGGACAGCGGCGCTCGAACTCGCGCTGACCGGCAAGCGTCGCGCCCTGGCGACGATGTGCATTGGCGTCGGGCAAGGCATCGCGGTCGCGCTTGAACGGGCCTGAACGCATTTCAGTGAGCCCTGTCATCGCTGCCGGACCGCGGCTCCGCTGTGGGCCCGGCCGGGTGCAGGGCAGAGAGGAACATGATGGCAGACAAGATCTATGACAGTCCGGCGGCGGCGCTCGAAGGCGTCCTGTTCGATGGGATGACGATCATGTCGGGCGGGTTCGGGCTGTCCGGCAATCCCGAGAGCCTGATCCCGGAGATACGCCGGTCCGGGGTGAAGGGGCTCACCGTGATCTCCAACAATGCCGGGGCCGACGGCTTCGGCCTCTGGATGTTGCTGCAGACCCGGCAGATCGCGAAGATGATCGCGTCCTATGTCGGCGAGAACAAGCTGTTCGAGCAGCAGTATCTTTCAGGTGAACTGGAACTCGAGCTCAATCCGCAAGGGACGCTGGCCGAGCGCATCCGCGCGGGAGGAGCGGGTATCCCGGCCTTCTATACCAGAACCGGCGTCGGCACTGTCGTGGCGGAAGGCAAGCCGGTCGAAGAATTCGAGGGACACCTCTATGTCCGCGAAACCTGGTTGAGGGCGGACCTGGCGATCATCAAGGCCTGGAAGGCCGATACCGCCGGCAATCTCGTTTTCCGCCGCACAGCGCGCAACTTCAACCCGAACATGGCAACAGCCGCCAAGGTGACGGTGGTCGAGGTCGAGGAGATCGTCGCAGCCGGCAGTCTCGATCCAGAGGCCATCCACACGCCCGGTATCTATGTCGACCGGATCGTCACCAGCACAATCAACGAGAAGCGGATCGAGAAGCTGACTGTCCGCAAGAGGGAGGCCGTCTGATGCCCTGGACCCGCGAAGAGATGGCTGCCCGCGCCGCGCGCGAGCTGCAGGACGGCTTCTACGTCAATCTCGGCATCGGCATCCCGACGCTGGTGGCAAACTACATCCCCGCCGGCATCAACGTGACGCTGCAATCCGAGAATGGCATGCTGGGCATGGGACCCTTCCCATTCGAGGGGGAGGCGGATCCCGATCTGATCAATGCCGGAAAGCAGACGATCACATTGCTGCCCGAAACCAGCTTCTTCTCCTCGGCCGACTCGTTCGCGATGATCCGCGGCGGCCATATCGACCTCACTATTCTCGGCGCGATGGAAGTGGCAGCCAATGGCGACATCGCCAACTGGACCATCCCCGGCAAGATGGTGAAGGGCATGGGCGGCGCCATGGACCTGGTCGCGGGCGTCAAGAAGGTCGTCGTCGTGATGGAACATGCCAACAAGCATGGCGATCCAAAAATCCTCGAACGCTGCACCTTGCCCCTGACCGGCGCTGGCGTCGTCGACCTTGTTGTTACCGATTTGTGCGTCATGGCCTGCGACAAGGCGAAGGGCGGGCTGACCTTGCTCGAACTGGCGCCCGGTGTGACCCTCGACGAGGTCAAGGCCAAGACCGGCGCGCCCTTCGTGGTCGCAACCGCCCTGAATGGAGAAGCTGCGTAAGACGTCCGGCCAGCTCTGCGAAAATTGCAGGCCGCTTCTCTGAAGGGCGAGGCGGCCGTTTGTTGCAATGTCCTGTGTGGACGGCTCCCGCGTCTTCCGCGGCGATGTGAGGCTGGCGGTTTGGTCGGGAGCAGCCGTGGCGGAGATGCCGCGCTTGCGATCGCCGAGGCCAAAGGCGGCCTGAACCGTTCACGGCCGGGCAATGCGAGACGGGACATCCGAGGCGTGAAGTTTGGGCTCGGCATATAGCCGAATCAGCCTCATCATTGCGAGCGGTGCAGCCTATCGTTCCCGCGAGGTCCCATGCGCCTTGGCCTGACCGCGATTGCCGCTCTCCTGATCTCCACAGTCCCAACCCTGGCCGATGAGCGCAGCGAATGCCTCGCCGGCATTGGGCGCCTGCGCAGTGCTGCCGCCGCAAGACCTGTTCCTGCCAACAAGGACGCGCTTATCGGCACGCTGCGCCGGGCGGAGCGCGAGGCCGCCGAGCGCCAGTTCGACGAATGCGCCGGGATCCTCAAGGCCAGCGCGAGCGGGGGCGGCAAGAGCGGCAAGGATGACGATGAGGCGGAGGAGGGCGCCGAAACCGAGGACATGTTCGGCTTTACGGAGGGCACCAGCATCCTCGAAAAGGGCAAGTTCGAAATCTCCGGCGCGGGCGAGGGGGCATTCGGCAAGCGCCTTGGCCGGTATCGGACGGGAGGGCTAGGCGGCAGCTTTGCGTTCGCGCCGGTCGACGGGCTCAGCATCGAGTTGGGGGCGGTCGGCAACAGCGTCTCGATCCGCGACGTGCCGGGCCTGGACAATCGCCACGGCGGCGGCTTCGGTGGCTTTTCCGCCGAGTTGAAATGGCAGGCTATCAAGCGGGGAGACGCCTCGCCCGTCGGCCTGACCTTCATCGTCGAGCCGGGCGTGAGCTTTCGCGATGCGGATGCTGGCGGGCGCGGCCGGGGCTTGGGACTGGAAGGGCGGATCGCGCTAGATGCCGAGCTTATTCCCAGGAGGTTGTTCGGCGGTCTTAACCTGATCTACGAATTGGAGAAATTCCGCCCGCGCGGCCTGAATCTGTTCAATGGCGAAGCCGAGCCCCTGGAAGGCGTGTCATCCGGGCCGTGCCAGCCCTATGCCGAGGACGACGCCCTGGAGACATGCGTCGCGTCCGCGCGCCGCAAGTCGGCGGAGCGGTCCTCCCTCCTGGGGCTCTCGGGCGCGCTCGCGTTCCAGATCAACCCCAATGTCTTTATCGGCGGCGAGGTCCGCTATTTGCGCTCCTATGCCGGGCTTGGGTTGAACAGTTTTGAGGGCCACGCCGTCTTCGTCGGCCCGACTCTCTACGCCAAGCTCAGCGAGACCGTGTCGATCTCCGCGGCCTATTCCACCCAGATTGCCGGGAAATCGGAAGCCACACCAGGCCGACGGCTCGATCTCGACAACTTCGCCCGCCATCAGGCCAAGCTGAAGATCTCCTATGAGTTCTAGGCAGGACCGCGCTCGAGCAGGCGCTCATCGTCCCAGTGCCTTACGGGCGTCGTTGACCGCGTCGAGACACTCGTCGAATTCGCCCTCCTGTTCTTCGCGCCGCGCGACGCGGAGCGCCGTCTCCAGCTTGCGCAGGGTGGCCGCCGGCGGCTTCCTGGCGATCTCGGCCTGGATCATGACGATGCCATTCGTGCATTCCGACCTGTCATCGGCCATTGCGGGAATCGGCACCAGGATCAGGACGGAGGTGACGGTGAGCATGCGCATGGCTTGCCTCCGTCACTTCACGATGAAGGTGCCGGTCATGCCCTGAGCCTCGAGGCCCTGGATATACCAGGGGTACTCGCCCGGCCGGATCGCCACGAACTCGACATGGATCGTGCCCTGATCGTCGAACTCGAGATGATGAGGCGCCCCCTGCATGTGCACCTCGAGATGGTTGATGACGATCTGGTTGATCCAGCTGTTCCGGAAGAATTCGGGTGCGAAGAACTTGTACTCCTTGCCGCCCTTCGCCGTGATGGAGAGGCGGTAGGATTTGCCGGATTCCATCTCGATCTGCTTCTGGGAGACGACGTAGTCGCGGCCTTCGTCATTCCCGAGCACCAGTTCGGGCAGATTTGTCCGGCCTTTCACGAGATCGGCGGCCGTTGCCTGGCTCAACCCGAGCAGGCCCGCCAGCAAGAACCACAGCAGATGCATGTCATCCTCCCCGTTCGTGTTGCTTTGGAATAGTGCAGGATCACTCGATTTTCGTGGGCACCTTGCTCTAGGCGTCGAACAGTCGATCTCGGGTCGCTTCGCCTCCGTCCGGGGCTGGCCCGAAGCCTTGCCCTCTGCAATGATAGCCAGCGACAGCCAAATCCGACAGTAACACGGCGAGACCGTGAAGAAGAGACGTCCCGTTTTCACCGCAATCGAAGGAGCCGGACATGTCCTGGGTCGAAAGCGGGCGGGACGCGGCGCCGGAGAGGCGAGGATTCGCGCCCTGCACTTGCGGGAAGCCGGCTGCCTGAGGCGTCCCGATGAAAGCCATCGTTCTCGGTGCGGCTGCTGGCGGCGGCTTTCCGCAATGGAATTGCCGGTGCCGGGTTTGTGCGCTTGCCTGGAGCAGGGATCCCCGCGCGCCCTGGCGGACGCAATCGAGCCTCGCAGTGACAGGCGATGGCGAGAGCTGGACCGTTCTGAACGCGTCTCCCGATCTCGGCAGCCAGATCCGGACGACGCCGGCCCTCTGGCCGCGCGCAGAGCGCCATTCGCCGATCGGCACGGTCATTCTCAGCAGTGCCGAAATCGACCATGTCGCCGGGCTGCTCAACCTGCGCGAGCGGCATTCCTTCGATCTGGTCGCGCTCGCACCTGTCCTTGACGCCATCGAGGCCAACCCGATCTTCGCGGCGGTGCCGGCGCGTCGCATGATCGCGACCCCCGCGAACCCCATTGCACTGGCCGGCGGACTGACGGCGGAGCTGTTTCCCGTTCCCGGCAAGGCACCACTCTACCTCGAGGAGAGCGCGCCCCGGCTCGCGTCCGAGGCGGGCGAAGCGGCCGGCATCCGGATCAGCGGCCATGGACGCGCGCTCGTCTATATCCCGGGCTGTGCGGCCTTGTCCGACAGCGTTCGCGCCACGGCTGAAAGCGCGGACATGCTGTTCTTCGACGGCACCCTGTTCACCGATGACGAGATGATCCGCAGCGGCGTCGGCGAGAAGACCGGCCGGCGGATGGGACATATGCCGATCACGGGCGATGGCGGCTCGCTGTCCTGGCTTGCGAAGCTGCCTGCGGCGCAAAAAATCTATATCCATCTCAACAACACCAACCCGGCGCTGATCGAAGGTTCGCCGGAGCGTCTCATCATCGAAGCCGCGGGTATCGCGGTGGCCTATGACGGCATGGAGGTGCGGCTGTGACTGCTTTGCTATCGCCCGAGGAACTGGAACAGCGCCTGCGCGAGGTCGGAGAGGCGCGCTACCACGACAAGCACCCCTTCCATACCCGGCTGCATTCCGGCCAGTGCACGAAGGGCGAGGTCCAGGCTTGGGCTCTCAACCGCTTCACTTACCAGGCGCATATCCCGGTGAAGGACGCCTTCCTGATCGCCCGGACCAGCGACCCTGCGCTCCGCCGGGCCTGGCGCCAGCGGCTCGTCGACCATGATGGCGAGGGGGACGGCGAAGGCGGCATCGAACGTTGGCTCAGGCTGTGCGAGAGCCTGGGCCTGGCACGCAGCGATGTGCAGGCCCATCGCGGCGTGCTGCCGGCGACCCGCTTTGCGGTCGAGGCCTATGTCAATTTCGTGCGCGAGCGCCCGCTGCTCGAAGCGGTCGCGTCCTCCCTGACCGAGCTGTTTTCGCCAAAGGTCATCCGCCACCGCGTCGAAGGCATGCTGGCGCATTACGACTTCGTCAGCCCGGAGAGCTTGAGCTATTTCATCGCCCGTCCGGAACAGGCGCGGCGCGACGTCGAGACCGCCCTTGCCTATGTCACGGCCCATGCCCGTACGCCGGCCGAGCAGGAGGCGGTGATCGCGGCGCTCGAATTCAAATGCGACGTGCTCTGGGCCATGCTGGATGCGCTGCATCACGCCTATGTCGAGCCTGGACATATTCCGCCCGGCGCCTTCGTGCCGGTGCGCTGATGATCGCGCTCACGAGCGGCTGAGCCTGCAAAGCTGATTGCTGCGCGCGGCGCCACGCCTTATCCTGCTTCCCGCGTAGCCTGCTCGACCTGCTTTCATGTCAGGGAGATGCGATCGTGAGCGGAAGAGCTTTCGCCGTCCTGCTCTGCCGGATCGCCGCGGTGGTGCTGGCGATCGCGCCATGGCCGGCGCAGGCGCAGGAAACCCCGGTCGATATCCTGTTCGAGCGTCCTCATCTCTCCGGCCTGTCTTCGGGCACGGAGCTGACCTATCGCCTTGAACGCTTGCCCTCCGATACGAAACGGCTGGGCGAGCCCTTCGGCGACGACATCACGCTCGTGGTCAGATCCGTTGCCACCAGCGGCAGCCGCAATGTCGACCTTCGCATGTTCACGGGCGAGCGGGCGCGCGAGCCCATGTCGATTACCGATCTGACCGGCAATCCGGTGCTCGTCATCTTCCTCGATCGGGCAGTGAGCAACATGGCGCAGCTCACCGGTGGAACGACGCCCTATTTCAAGGACCGTCTGCGCGCCGGCCTGCGCGACAAGGCGACAAGCGAG
Source organism: Hyphomicrobiales bacterium (assembly GCA_900470095.1). Lineage (GTDB taxonomy): Bacteria > Pseudomonadota > Alphaproteobacteria > Rhizobiales > Beijerinckiaceae > Allobosea. The sequence continues at coordinate 731 of UBZM01000044.1, read as the reverse complement.
GCCACCAAGGTGGAATTCGAGGGCAAGACGCTGGATGCGACGCGGATCACCGTCAGGCCCTTCGTCGACGACACCAATATCGGGCGGATGCTCGGCTATGAGGATTCCCAGTTCGAGATTCTGGTGGCTGGGGCCGCGCCCGGCATGCTGCTCGACATGACCGCAAGGTTCGTCAGCACATTGCCGGATGCGCCGAAACTCGAGGAGCGCATCATCCTGAAATCCGCTGGGGCCCAGCGATGAGCACGGTCGGGACGAGAGGGGGGCGGCAGCACAGGTTCCTGGCGGCTCTGGCGGGGGCGCTGCTGGCGACGATCCCGGCTGCGGGCAATGGCGGCGCAGCTGAGACGCCGGTCAACGACTATCCGACGGTCGCACGCGCCGATTACATCTTCGGGTGCATGGCCGCGAATGGCCAGACGCGCACGGCGCTGGAAAAATGCTCCTGTTCGATCGACGTGATCGCCTCTGTCCTGCCCTACAAGGCCTATGAAGAGGCCGAGACGATCATGTCCGTGCGCCAGCGCGGCGGTCAGAACGCCTCGATGTTCATCTCCATGCCCTTGTTGCGAGAGAAGGTCGCGCGCCTGAAACGGGCGCAGATCGAAGGCGAGCTGCGCTGCTTCTGACGAGATGCCGCCCGAGGCGAGGGGCTCCGCTCAGTAGACCACGACGCTGCGGATCGACTTGCCCTCATGCATCAGGTCGAAGCCGTGGTTGATCTCATCCAG
>UBZM01000037.1 GCA_900470095.1 Hyphomicrobiales bacterium | reverse complement strand
CATGCCGGGAGGGTCAGCGCCGCGCTTTACAGCGCCACCGCCGCGGCATCATCCTGCCTCTCCGCCGGTCAGGAGGATGACGCCATGTGCGGACGATTCAGCCAGGCCTTCACCTGGGAGGAGATCGTCGCCTTCAGCCAGCCGCTGACGGTGCCGACCGAGCGGGCCAATCTCCAGCCGCATTACAATCTCGCGCCGACCGACACGGTGCGGATCATCGTCAGGACACCGCTCGGCCGCGAGCTCGTCCCGGCGCGCTGGGGATTGATCCCGCCCTGGCACAAGGGCCGGCCGAACGAGGCCGGCGCCACNNCCCGCCGCTGCATCATTCCGGCCTCTGGCTTCTTCGAATGGACCGGCCCGAAGGGCGACAAGACCCCGCATTTCATCAGCGCCGCCGATGGCGCGCTGCTTGCCTTCGCCGGGCTTTGGGAACGCTGGAGGGATCCGGAAACCGGGCAGGAGATCATCAGCTGCACGATCATCGTGCGCGACCCCGTCGCGGGCATCGCGACGCTGCATGACCGCATGCCCTGCATGCTGCACCCCCGGGATTTCGACGCCTGGCTCGACGGCTCCGCCGGCGAAAAGCTGCTGAGCGACCCGCCGCCGGCGCTGCGCGACTGGATCGTCGACCGCCGCGTCAACAAGAGCGGCGTCGGCGATGACGATCCCGGGACGATCATGCCGCTGGGTTAGCCGGCTCACGCGAAAAACCCTGGCTCCTCTGCAATGCCCTGCCTGCAGATCAGGGCCTCGGTCAGCGTCGTTGCGCCGCACGGCCGGGCGGTGCAGGAGCGGCGCAAAAGGGCCGCATGGCCCGACCGCTCAGGACAGCCATCATGCCTCTCGCTTCCCGCGCGCTTGCCGCGGCCTTCGCCTGCCTCCTCGCCTCTCCGGCCGCGGCCGCGATCACCGATCCTGACATGACCTGCGCCGCCTATCTGCGGAATGGCGGCCACAAGCCGGCGGCCGGCCACGCCGCCAGGGACAGGGCACCCGCCGATGTCGCTGCCAGGATCAGGGCCTTTTGCGCCGCCAACCCAAAGATGAAGGCGATGGACGCTGAGATGACGATGACGGGGGATTGAGGCGGGCGGGGCTCGATCGCGGCTACACGTCCAGCAGGCTTTACTCTGTCATCGCGGCTGGGCGAGCCGGCCCGGCAGTCGCCTGCCAGCCCGGCTCTGACCGGGGACGGACGAAACCAAGCTCGCCTCGGCTGGTCCTATCAGAGCGCCGACGTTCAAGAGATTCAACGCCGGCTTTCGGCGCATTGATCACCCCAAGGGATGAACCAAGCCAGCACCATAACGATGTGTCAGCCGGTTGATTCCGCCCGGTGGCCATCAAATACGTGATGTGACGCCCGAGGGCGCCATTCGGGGCAGGCCTCCTGCTCCTAGCGCACAATTAAGGCCGCCGCTTGACTCCCCCCGCCCTGATCCCCTACCCCCATCGACGGGACACGCCGCCCCAACGCGGCGCGCCCATCTGTAAGGATGGAGACATCGATGGCGAATACTGTTCCGGCCACGCGTCCGCGCGTGCCGCATTTCTCGTCCGGCCCCTGCGCCAAGCGCCCCGGCTGGTCCCTCAAAGCCCTGTCAGACGCAACGCTCGGCCGCTCGCACCGTGCCAAGATCGGCAAGGACAAGCTCAAGCTTGCGATCGACCTGACGCGTGAGATCCTGCAGGTGCCGGCCGATTACCGCATCGGCATCGTGCCCGCCTCCGATACCGGCGCCGTCGAGATGGCGATGTGGTCGCTGCTCGGGGCGCGCGGCGTGGACATGCTCGCCTGGGAGAGCTTTGGCGAGGGATGGGTGACCGATGTCGCCAAGCAGCTCAAGCTCAGCGATGTCCGCACCTTCACGGCGCCCTATGGCGAGCTGCCGAACCTGAAGAAGGTCGACACGAAAAACCGCGACGTCGTCTTCACCTGGAACGGCACGACCTCCGGCGTGCGCGTCGTCGACGCGAGCTGGATCGCCGATGACCGCGAAGGCCTGACGATCTGCGACGCGACCTCGGCTGCCTTCGCCCAGCGCCTCGACTGGCAAAAGCTCGATGTCACGACCTTCTCCTGGCAGAAGGTTCTGGGCGGCGAAGCGGCCCATGGCATGATCGTGCTCTCGCCGCGCGCGGTCGAACGCCTCCTGACCTACAAGCCGGCCTGGCCGCTGCCGAAGGTTTTCCGCATGACCTCCGGCGGCAAGCTCTCCGAGGGCATCTTTGTCGGCGAGACGATCAACACGCCCTCCATGCTCGCGGTCGAGGATTATCTCGATGCGCTGCACTGGGCGAAGAAGGTCGGCGGGCTGGACGGACTGGTGAAGCGCGCCGACGGCAATGCCCGCGTGCTCGCCAAATTCGTGCGCGAGAACGATTGGATCGATTTCCTCGCGGTGAAGCCGAAGACGCGCTCGAACACGAGCGTCTGCCTGAAGTTCACCAACCCGGCGGTGACGGCGCTGCCGGCCGACGCGCAGGCGGCCTTTGCCAAGCAGGTGGTGTCGATCATCGAGAAGGCGGGCGCGGGCTTCGATCTCGGGCATTATCGCGACGCCCCTCCCGGGCTGCGGATCTGGTGCGGCGCGACCGTGCAGAGCCGCGATCTCAAGGCGCTGTTGCCCTGGATCACCTATGCCTTCAACGAGGCCAAGGCCGGGTTGAAGAAGGCGGCGTAAGCGCCGCCGCGCCGACCTCGAGATCATGGTCGGGCTTGTCCCGACCATCCACGCCTTGCAACGCCGATGGCGTGCGGGACGATGGCTTTGAGGCCGAGCCGGCCGCTTTGCCCAGGCGAGGGCCTGCGCGCCCCGCGCGAAGACGTGGATGGTCGCCGCAAGGGCGGCCATGGCGACCTTCTCCATTTTAGCCCGCTCTCAGCGCGGGCAACCGAGGTATTCCCCATGACCGCGCCCAAAACGACCGCCCCCAAAGTCCTGATTTCGGACGCCCTTTCTCCCGCCGCCGTGCAGATCTTCAAGGATCGCGGCATCGACGTGACCTTTGATCCGAGCCTCGGCAAGGACAAGGACAAGCTCGCCGCCATCATCGGCGAGTATGACGGCCTCGCCATCCGCTCGGCGACCAAGGCCACCGCCAAGCTCCTGGAGCAGGCGAAAAACCTCAAGGTCATCGGCCGCGCCGGCATCGGCGTCGACAATGTCGAGATCCCGGCCGCGACGGCGCGCGGCATCATCGTGATGAACACGCCCTTCGGCAATTCGATCACCACCGCCGAGCACGCCATCGCCATGATGTTCGCACTCGCCCGGCAGATCCCCTCCGCCGATCTCTCGACCCAGGCCGGCAAGTGGGAAAAGAACCGCTTCATGGGCGTCGAGATCACCGCCAAGACGCTCGGCCTGATCGGCTGCGGCAATATCGGCTCGATCGTCGCCGAACGCGGCATCGGCCTGAAGATGCGCGTCATCGCCTTCGACCCCTATCTCTCGCCGGAGCGGGCCGTGCAGCTCGGCGTCGAAAAGGTCGAGCTCGACGACCTGCTGAAGCGGGCGGATTTCATCACCCTGCATGTGCCCATGACCGAGAAGACGAAGAACATCCTCTCGGCCGAGAATCTCGCCAAGACCAAGAAGGGCGTGCGCATCATCAACTGCGCGCGCGGCGGCCTGGTCGACGAGGCAGCACTCGCCGCACTGATCAAGTCCGGCCATGTCGCAGGCGCCGCCTTCGACGTGTTTTCGCAGGAGCCGGCCGAGACGAACCCGCTCTTCGGACTGGAGAACGTCGTCTGCACGCCGCATCTCGGCGCCTCGACCAACGAGGCGCAGGAGAATGTCGCCCTTCAGGTCGCCGAGCAGATGTCGGACTACCTGCTCAAGGGCGCGATCACCAATGCGGTCAACTTCCCGTCGATCTCGGCCGAGGAAGCGCCGCGGATCAAGCCCTTCGTGGCGCTGGCCGAGAAGCTTGGCTCCTTCCTGGGGCAGCTCACCGAGGCGGCCGTCAAGGGCATCCGCATCGAGTATGAGGGTGCAGTCGCACAGCTCAACCTGAAAGCGATCTCCGCTGCCGCGATCACCGGGGTGCTGCGTCCCTTCCTGCCCGAGATCAACATGGTCAACGCCGCGATGATCGCCAAGGAGAAGGGCATCGTCGTCGAGGAGATGACACGCGAGGTCGCCGGCAATCTCGAAAGCGTCATCCGCATCGTCGTCGATGCCGAGGACATGCCGCGCCATGCCTCCGGCACGGTGTTCCAGGACGGCAAGCCGCGCATCGTCGAGATCCGCGACATCCAGGTCGATGCCGAGTTCGCGCCGCACATGCTCTATGTCCGCAATGCCGACAAGCCGGGCTTCATCGGCCAGTTCGGCTCGCTGCTCGGCGCGGCCGGCGTCAATGTCGCGACCTTCAGCCTCGGCCGCGACAAACCGGGCGGGGATGCGATCTGCTACGTCGCTGTCGACGAGGCGATCTCGGACGAATTGCTCGACAAGATCCACGAGATCCCGATGGTGAAGCGGGCGCGCCGGCTGAAGTTCTGAGGCCGCCGGCATCGCGCCCAAACGGCGCCGCAATCCAGATCCCCTGTGGCCCCGCCACAGGGGATTTTTCATGTCGCGATTCGCCGCTCTCGCCCTCGCCTGCCTCGTTGCCACGCCGGCGCTCGCCGACTGGGACCGGGCGAAACTCGACGGCGGCATCAGGACCATCGAACGGGAGGCCAGGGGCCGCCTCGGCGTCGCGCTGATCGACCTGAAGGACCGCAAGAGCTGGTCGCATCGCGGGCAGGAGCGCTTCCCGATGCAGAGCGTGTTCAAGCTGCCGCTTGCGATCGCGGTGTTGCAGGCAGTCGAGGCCGGCACGCTCAGGCTCGACCAAGACATCCGCGTGAGGCGCAACGAGCTCGCCCTCTACTGGAGCCCGCTGAAGAAGGGCTTCAAGGGCGACGAGCAGGACTACACGGTCACGGATCTTCTCACCCGCTCGACCGGGGCAAGCGACAACAGTGCCGCCGACGTGCTGATGAAGCGGATCGGCGGGCCCAAGGTCGTCACGACGATGCTGAACGAAGGCGGCATCGCCGGAATCTCCGTCGACCGCTACGAGCGCGAATTCCAGCCCGAGATCGCCGGCCTGCCGGCCTTCGCCTGGGACGAGGTCATTGACGACGAAGCTTTTGAGGCCGCGATCGCGGCCATGCCGAAGGAGAAACGGCGCGCGGAACTGGAGAGCTATATCAAAGGCGAAGCACGGGATTCGGCTACGCCCGAAGCCTCGATCGCCTTTCTCGAAGGCCTCGCCAAGGGCAACTGGCTACGCGAGCCGGTGCATGACCGGCTTCTGACCGACATTCTCTTGAAATCACCGACCGGCGCCCAGCGGGTCAGGGCCGGCCTCCCCACAGGCGCGACCTTCGCCCATAAGACCGGCACCGGCGACACGCTCGACGGCATCAACAGCGCCACCAACGATATCGGGATCGTCGCCCTGCCCGACGGGCGGCGTTTCGCGATCGCGGTCTACCTTGCCGGCGCGCAGGCTGATGCCACGGCGCGCGAAGCAGCGCATGCAGCCGTTGCGAAGCTCGCTGTCGAGAGCCTGAACTAGAGCATCGGCCCGAGAAGTGGAGTGCGGTTTTCGAGAAAGCCGATGCAAATACAGGAGGTTAGATCATCGGACTGGATATATGATATCCGGTTCGATGATCTAAGGCTTCACGCCCTGGAGGCGCGATGTTCGGCGATCCAGATGCCGCCGAGCACCAGAACCAGCGCCAGCCCGTGATAGAGCGCGAGATGCTCGCCCAGGATCAGCACGGCGAGCATCGGCGCGAAGACCGGCACCAGATTGACGAAGACGCCGGCCCGGCCGGGTCCGATCAACTCGACCGCGCGCAGGAAGAAGAGCTGCGAGAGCAGCGACGGCCCGATCACGACAAAGGCCAGGATCGCCCAGCCCTGGAGGGTCGGCCAGATGACGCTGCCGTTCCAGATCTCGAGCCCGAGCAGCGGCAGCGAGACGATGCCGGCGACGATCGCCATCGCCGTGAAGAAGACCAGGCCCGGCACCGCCGGACGCGAGCGGATCCCTACTGTGTAGCCGGCATAGAAGAGGCAGCCGATGATCATCCAGACATCGCCCGGCACGAAACTGAAATTCGCGAGCGTCCCAAAATCTCCGCGGCTCGCCGTCACCACGACGCCGAGCATGGTGACCGCGACGCCGATCGCCTGCATCCAGCCGATCGGCGTGCGATAGGCGATGAAGGCTCCGATCAGCACATAGACCGGGATCGAGCCCTGCAAAATCCCGATATTGATCGCGGTCGTCGAATAGGCCGCAAGATACATCAGCGCGTTGAAGGCCGTGAAGCCAAGCGCGCCGAGCATGATGATCCGCCAGCGATGCGCCAGCAGGACCGGCGCATAGTGCTTCAGCTCGCGCCGCAGCAGCAATGGCAGGATTGCGCAGACGAAAACCCAGCGCAGCGAGGTCAGCGCCATCGGCGAGATCTGACCAACGGCAAGCCGGCTGGCCACGGCATTGCCGCCCCACATCAAGGTGGTGAGGATCAGGAGCAGATAGGCGTTGCCCCAGACACGCTGCGGCAGGGAGGTGGCTGGGGACAAGGTTGCGGCCTGTGCGGGGGCGGAATGCGCTTCAATAGCCTTGTGTCCCCGTCGCATCCTATGAGATGAGGCGCAAGGCTGCCCGTCGCCCGACGCATCCCTCCTGAGAGGCGTTTGCCACCATGCTGCATGTTTCGAGACCGCTGCGCCTGCTCGTCGTCGATGGCAACACACGGGAACAGCGCGAGAGCCATGCTGCCGGCTACGGCACGCAGCCGGGCGAAGCCTATGCCGATGTCGTGCGCTCGATCGCGCCCGAGAGCATCACGGATATCTGCCTGCCGGCCGATGCCGGCGCGAACCTGCCGGACGGCGCCGGGCTTGCATCCTATGACGGTATCTTCCTCACCGGCTCCGCCCTGCACATCTACAACCTCGAACCGTCGGTCACGCGCCAGATCGAGCTGATGCGGGCGATCTACGCCAGCGGCACGCCCAGTTTCGGCTCCTGCTGGGGCATCCAGATGGGCGCGGTCGCCGCCGGCGGCACCGTCGTCGCCAACCCCAGAGGCCGCGAGATCGGCGTCGCGCGCAAGATCACCCTGACCGAGGCCGGGCGCTCGCATCCGCTGCTCGCCGGCCGCCCGCTCAGCTTCGATGCGCCCGCGATCCATCTCGACACCATCGCCCTGCCCCCGGCGGATACGACGGTCCTCGCCTCGAATGCCTACAGCGCCGTGCATGCAGCCGAGATCCGCCATGACGGCGGCACCTTCTGGGGCGTGCAGTATCATCCCGAGTTCCCGCTCGGTCAGGTCGCCTCGATCCTCGGGCGCATGGTGCCGACCCTGATCGCGGAAGGCTTCCGCAAGGACGAAGCGGCCGCGGAAAGCTGGCTTGCCGATCTCTACGCGCTTGATGCCGAGCCGACGCGGCATGACCTCGCCTGGGCTCATGGCCTGGATGAAGAGGTTCTGGACAGCGAGCGGCGCGTCACCGAGTTGCGGAATTTCATCGCAAATCGCGTCAAGCCTCACATGAGCATGCGCGCCCGGGCCTGAGAGTTCGGGGCACAACCGCATTCCGGCCCAATTCCGCCTTGGCCGCGCCGAATTCCGACGCGCCAATCCGCCGCACTGATTTGCCTCGGGGGAATGCCTGATGATGAGCCGACTTGCCGCCGCCCTGATCTTCGCGCCGAGCCTTGCAAGCGCAGCCGAGATCGAATTGCCGACACGGATCGACCGGGTCACGGTCTACCCCGACGGCGCGGTGGTGACCCGGCTCGGCAAGGCCGAACTGCTGCAGGGTGCCTCGCAGGTCGTGCTGCGTGGCCTGCCGGCGGCAGTGGATCCCGCCTGGATTCGTGTCGAGGGCAAGGGTGACGGCGCTTTCGCGATTGGCGCGGTCGATGTCCGCCCGGTTCCCGGCGATGCCAGGCAGGGTCTCGATGCGGTGATCGAGGCCAAGCTCAAGGCCCTGCGCGAGCAGAAGGAGACGCTGGACGGCCAGGTCAGCGCGATCGAGGCCAAGCGCGGGACCATCGAGCGCTTCGGCCAGACGGGCCCCGACAAGCTCGGCCCAGACGGCAAGGCCCTGCCGATCAGCGACTGGCCGGCCGTGTTCGACGCGATCGGCACCGCGCTGGTCAAGGTCAATGACGAGCTGCGCATCGCGCGCAGCCGCGTCTCCGATACGCAAGCTGAAATCGAAGCGCTGGAGCGCACAAGGCCGCAGGCCGGCCGTGGCAATGCACCGAAGCGCGATGTTGCGATCGCGGTCGAGGCCAAAACGCCGCTCGCAGCCGAGTTCACCGTCAGCTACCGCGTCACCAGCGCGAACTGGCTGCCGAGCTATGAGGCCAGGTTGGCGACCGACAGCGCCACCGCCAAGCCCGAGATCACCTTCATTCGCCGCGCCGAGCTGCGGCAGCGCACCGGCGAGGACTGGACCGACGTCGCGCTGATCCTTTCGACCACGCGCTCGGCTGGCGGAACACGCGCACCCGAGCTTGCCCCCATGCAGGTCGCCTTCCTCGATGCGGCGGTTCTCTATGAGAGCCGGGCGCGCCTCGCACCGGCCCCGATGGCGGCCGCCCGAGCCAAGGCCGAAGCTGAATTAGAGGCCGCGAAGTCGCGCAGGATGGCGGATTCGCCGAGCCCGGCCGAAATCCAGACAGCCCAGGTCGAGACCAGCACCTATCAGGCCAGCTTCATCGTGCCGGGCCGCGTCACAGTCCCCCAGGGCGCGACGTCCAAGGCTGTGGTGCTGAGCCAGGGTCAGGTCAGCCCGACGCTCTCGGCCCGCGCTACGCCCGAGCTCGAAGAGAAGGCCTATCTCGAAGCCGTCTTCCTCCACGAGGACGAGGCGCCTCTGCTTCCAGGCGAGGTCATGCTGCACCGTGACGGCGCCTATATCGGCCGCGGCCGGCTCGGGCTGGTCGCGCCCGGCGATAAGGTCGAGCTCGGCTTCGGCGCCGATGACAAGCTCAAGGTCAGCCGCGCACCCGTGCGCCGTCGCGAGAACGAGCCCACCTGGCTCGGCCAGACCCGCACGGATCTGCGCGAATTCAGGACAGTGGTGAAGAGCCTCCACGCTCAGCCGGTCAAGGTCACCGTCATGGAACGCGTGCCCTTCTCGGAGAACAGTTCGATCACGGTCGAGACCCTGTCGCAAACCACGCCGCCGACCGAGAAGCAGGTCGGCGACAAGCGCGGCGTCTCGGCCTGGACCTTCGATCTCGCCCCCGGCGCGGAGAAGGAGATCAAGCTCGCCTACCGCCTGAAATGGCCGGGCGACCGCGAGGTCACGTTCGAGTCCAGGCCAATCCAGCCGGCAGCGATGCCGCGCCCGCTGGCGCAGAACTGACTGGATGATCGGACCTGATCTCGTATCCGGTCCGATCATCCAAGCCTCTGTGTTTGCACGGGCCGGCGCTTGAGGGTTCAGTGCCGCGCCGCCGCAGGAACGGTGCGGAAACTGATCGCCATGCGGTTATAGACGTTCATCAGGCCGATCGCGATCGTCAGGTCGGCCAGTTCCTTCTCGCTGAACTGCGCAGAAGCGGCGGCGAAATCAGCGTCGGGCACCGTTGTATCGGCAACGCGCGTCACGGTTTCGGCCCAGGCCAGGGCAGCCCGCTCCTGCTCGGAGAACAGGCTCGGCGCCTCGCGCCACGCCTGCACCAGCACCAGCTTCTCGACCGCAAGCCCGCCCTTGAGCAGATCGCGCGAATGCATGTCGATGCAGTAGGCGCAGCCATTGATCTGCGAGACCCGCAAATAGACCAGATCGATCAGGGATTTGGCGAGGCCGGACTGGCCGACATGAGCATAGACGCCGCCAAGAGCCTTCATGCCGGCAGGCGAAGCAGTGGTGTAGTCGAGACGCTGGGTCATGGGATCGCTCCTCACTGGTGATCCGGGGTGGTCAGCACCGCTTCGGTGCTGTCGACGATGAACACGGCAAGCAGGCGCGCCGGCTCGGTCTTGCTGGCATTCTCACTGATCTTGTGATGCGCGCCCGGCACCTCGAACCAGGTCTCGCCGGTCCGGTAGATTCGGGCGGGCTGGTCATCGACCTGGCTGCGGATCGCACCCGACAACACATGGGCATAGATGAAGGCCGAGCCGGCATGATGGTGCGGGGTCGAGGCCGCGCCGGGCTTGTAGGTCACCTCAACGCTGACCAGGCTCTTGCCGGGAATGTTGGGTATCGCCTGCCTGAACACCGGCTTGACCGTCTCTCCGCCCGGCCTCGGCGAATGCGCCGAGGCGATGATGGGAAGGGCGAGTGCAGCAAACAGCGCCGCACCGGCTCCAGAGGCTCGAAGGCTCATCTCCGTTCTCCGTTCATTTCGATGGCAGGAGAATGCGGGCGAGATGATGCATGAGAAAGCACCAAGATTAGCAGAAATGACTGTACCATGATGCGATGACCGCTCTGCTCCGCATCCAGATCGACCGCAGCGCCAAGGCACCGCTCGCCCTGCAGATTCACGCCGCCATTCGCGATGCAATCCGCGAGGGCCAGCTCGCCGGCGGCGCGCGCCTGCCATCCTGGCGCGATCTTGCCGCGCAGCTTGGCATCGCCCGCGGAACCGTCAGGGCCGCCTATGAAAGACTGAGCGACGAGCAGTGGATCCTGTCGCAGGGCGCCGCCGGAACGCGCGTTGCCGAAAGGATGCCGGTGCTGGCAGCAGCCGAGCAGCCGAAGGAGAAGCCGCCCTTTCCCGAGCTGTTCCCCGATTTCGAGAACGCACCACTCGCCTTCCAGATGGGCGTTCCGGCGCAGGATGCCTTCCCCTTCACCCTCTGGTCGCGGGTGATGGCGCGCGCGGCCCGGAAGGCCGCCGTCGCGCCTGTCGGTTATCCCGATCCACGCGGTCATCCGGACCTGCGCCGAGAGATCGCCGCCTATCTCGCCATCGCTCGTGGCGTTCGCTGCACGCCGGCTCAGATCCTGGTCACCAACGGCTTCGCGGGATCGCTCGGGCTCATCCTCCGCACCTTGCGGCTGGAGGGCCGCTCGGCCTGGTTCGAGGAACCCGGCTTTCCCCTGACGCGCAGTGCCCTTCAGCTTGCCGGCATGGCGACCATCCCGGTGCCAGTCGATGGCGAGGGCCTGTCGGTCGCCGAGGGCATACGGCGCGCTCCGAGGGCGGCACTGGCCGTCGTCACCCCGGGGCAGCAGGCTCCGCTCGGGGTGACGCTGTCGCTGGAACGCCGGCTCGCTCTGCTCGACTGGGCGCGGCACGCGGGTGCCTGGATCGTCGAGGACGATTATCTCAGCGAGTTGCAGCTCAGGGGCCGCGCCACGCCGGCGCTCGCCTCGCTCGATCAGGATGGCTGCGTCCTGCATGCGGGCAGCTTCAGCAAGACGATCAGCCCGGCGTTGCGACTCGGCTTTCTGGTGGTTCCAGCCGCCGTCGCGGAGGCCTTCGGCACGATTGCCGCCTGTCTCGCGCCGGCTCCGTCCGCCGCGGTTCAGCATGCCGTGGCCAGCTTCCTGGCCGAGGGCCATTATCTGCGCCATCTGCGCCGGATGAAGCGGCTTTACAGCGCACGGCGTGAGCGGCTGCTCCAGCAGTTGCAGGAGACCGCAGAAGGGGCTTTCGCCATCCATGCCACCGGCGGCCTGTCCGTACGGATGGAGTTGCCACCGGGCACGGACGATATCGACATCGCCTTGCGCGCCCTGCCCTTCGGGATCGCGCCGGTGCCGCTCTCGCCCTGGTATGCTGAGCCGCCCGGGCACCGCGGCCTGTTGCTGGGCATCACCAATCTCGCAGAACGACGGATTGCGGCCGATTGCGCCAGGCTGATCGAACTTGTGCGGCTCGATGGCGGTTGATCCGCGCGCAAGGGTCAGATGGTCGCAGGACCAGGCCGGATGCGTGCAACTCCGTGCGGATAGCGGCCTCTCCAGGACGCGGTCAATCTTGACCTTGCCGCAATGTTGGCCCATGAGGGCTTGCAAGGACTTGCCCCGAAACCCCGGCCTTGCGTCGGGGTTTTTCATGTGCGCGGCGCTTGCGGCAACGAGGCAGGGATACCAGTCCGATGGCGAATGTGGTGGTGGTCGGCGCCCAATGGGGTGACGAAGGCAAGGGCAAGATCGTCGACTGGCTGTCGAGCCAGGCCGATGTCGTGGTGCGCTTCCAGGGCGGTCACAATGCCGGCCATACGCTCGTCATCGACGGCGTCGTCTACAAGCTCTCGCTGCTGCCCTCGGGCATCGTGCGGCCCGGCAAGCTTTCGGTCATCGGCAATGGCGTCGTGGTCGATCCCTGGCATCTCGTCGAGGAGATCGAGCGATTGCGCGCCCAGGGCGTCGCGATCTCGCCCGAGAACCTGCGCGTCGCCGACAACGCGACCCTGATCCTGCCGCTGCACCGCGAGCTCGACCATTTCCGCGAGACCAGCAATGCCGGCCTGAAGATCGGCACGACCAAGCGCGGCATCGGCCCCGCCTATGAGGATAAGGTCGGCCGGCGCGCGATTCGCGTCATCGACCTCAAGGATCCCGCGATCCTGAAGGCCAAGATCGAGCGCCTGCTCGCCCATCACAACGCGCTGCGTCGCGGGCTCGGCATCGGCGAAGTCGATGCCTCCGAGCTGCTTGAGCAGCTGACCAAGGTCGCGCCGCAGGTCCTGCCCTATGCCGACACGGTCTGGGCGCTGCTCGATTCGGAGCGCCGCGCCGGCAAGCGCATCCTGTTCGAAGGCGCACAGGGCGCGCTGCTCGATGTCGACCACGGCACCTACCCGTTCGTGACCTCCTCCAACATCGTCGCCGGCCAGGCCGCGACCGGCTCCGGCCTCGGCCCCTCCGCGGTCGGCTATGTGCTCGGCATCGCCAAGGCCTACACGACCCGCGTCGGCGAAGGCCCCTTCCCGACCGAGCTGTTTGACGAGACCGGCGAGCTGATCGGCCAGAAGGGCAAGGAATTCGGCGTCGTCACCGGACGCAAGCGCCGCTGCGGCTGGTTCGACGCCTGCCTGGTGCGCCAGACCGTGAAGACCTCCGGCATCGACGGCATCGCGCTGACCAAGCTCGACATCCTCGACGGCTTCAAGGAGATCAAGGTCTGCATCGGCTATCGTCTCGACGGTGCCGTGCTCGAGCATCTGCCTGCCGGCCAGAGCGATCAGGCCCGCGTGGAACCGATCTATGAGACGATCGAAGGCTGGGAAGGCTCGACCGCCAATGCCCGTTCATGGGCGGACCTGCCGGCCCAGGCGATCAAATATGTCCGCCGCATCGAGGAGCTGATCGGCGCCACCGTCGCCGTGCTCTCGACCAGCCCCGAGCGCGACGACACCATCCTGGTCCACAATCCTTTCGAGGGTTGACGGGCGAGCCCAACACGGACAATTGAGGCCAATGGCCGATTTCTATCCCATCCTGGCGCGCGCGATCGCCGGGCTGCCCGACAAGTCCCCGGAAGCGCGCCGCGCGGTCTATGACCGCGCCCGGACAGCTCTGGTCGCCCAGCTGCGGAGTCTCGACCCACCGGTCGGCGAGGCCGAGATCATGCGCGAGCGCCTGGCGCTCGACGAGGCGATGTCGCGTGTCGAGGCCGATTACGACGAGGCTGAGACCCAGCGCCCCGCCACGACGACGATCCGCCCCGTTCCGGAACCGGAGCCTGAGCCTGAGCGTGAGCCCGCTCTGGCCGATACGGCCCATGAGGAAGTCGGGGCGAGCCCCGTCATCGACCCCTTCGAAAGCCGCCCGGTCGAGACCCAGGAGCCAGTCGACACGCAGCCGGTCCGCCCGCGCGTCGCTCCCCCACGCGAGCGCCGCGTCGATCCCGGACATATCCGCACCGCCATCGTTGGCGGCGGCGTCGCGCTTGCGGTCGTCGCGATCGCGGCGACTGCCTTCTATGTCAACAAGGTCAATCCCTCCGACACGGCAGCGCAGCGCCCTCGGACCGAGGCGCAGGTCCAGCAGCCGCAGCCTGACAGCGCCGGCAAGCTGAACGACCGGGTCGGCGATGCCGGAGCGACAGGCGCAGGACCGGCCGCACGGCCTGGTGGCGCGACAGCCTCACAAGGCAGCGAGATCGCCGTCGCCCAGCGCGCCATTCTCTATACCGAAGTACCGGAAACCCCGCAGCAGCCGAAGGCTGTCAATGGCCGGGTCGTCTGGCGGCTCGACAGCGAGAGCGCCGGGCAGGGTCGCCCGGTCGAGACGATCGTGCGCGCGACCGTCGAGGTGCCGGATGCCGGCCTCAGCCTCGACTTCACCATCCGCCGCAACACCGACAGCGCCTTCCCGGCCTCGCATATCATTGGCCTGCGCTTCACGCGAACGGGTGATGCCACGACCGACGCGATCCGCGAGGTCGGCGTGCCGCAGCTCAAGACCGACGAGAACGAACGGGGCGCACCACTCTCCGCCATCGCGTCGGCGCTCGGCGACAATCTCTTCGTGGCCGCGCTCTCGAATGTGCCGGTGGAAATCGACCGCAATATCGAGCTGATGCAGACGCGCAGCTGGATCGACATCCCGCTGCGTTTCGCATCCGGACGGCGCGGCATCATCACCTTCGAGAAGGGTGTCTCGGGCAGCCAGACGCTTGACGATGCCTTCGGACGCTGGCGCTAGGCACTGAAGAAGAGACGCGGGCAGCGATCGGTAAAGCCCCGGAGCGGTTCCCGGATTTCCCTTCGATCACTCCGGGTAATCTGCCCGCTTCAAACTCTCTGGATTTGCGCTGAAGGACGGGAGCACACCGGGATGACGAACGCCTTTGAAAGCCCGTTCAAAGGCAGGCTTCTGTCGGAACAGGTGACCAACCCCAACATCACCGTCGGTCGGTACAGCTACTATTCCGGCTATTATCACGGGCATTCCTTTGACGATTGTGCCCGCTACCTGCGGCCTGACCTCGCCGATGTCGACAAGCTCATCATCGGCAGCTTCTGCTCGATCGGGACCGGCGCCTGCTTCATGATGGCCGGTAACCAGGGGCATCGGAACGACTGGGTCTCCAGCTTTCCCTTCTTCTATATGTCGGAAGAACCTGCCTTCGCCGGCGCGCGTGACGCCTTCCGGCCAGCTGGCGACACCGTGGTCGGCAGCGATGTCTGGATCGGTGCCGAGGCGATGATCATGCCGGGCATCCGGATCGGCCACGGCGCCGTGATCGGCAGCCGCACCCTCGTCACCAGGGATGTCGAGCCCTACTCGATCGTCGGCGGCAACCCGGCCAGGCCGATCCGCGCGCGCTTCACCGAAGCCGAAATCGCCATGCTGCTGGAGATGGCCTGGTGGGATTGGCCGCTGGAGCAGATCAGGGACAGCATGGATCTGTTCTGCTCCAACGACATCCCCGGGCTGTACCGGCGCTGGCAGGAAGCCTCAGCGTAAAGGCGCCTCCCGCCTGCCCTCTCAGCCAAACTGAAGCCGCGTTTATCGAGAGCGCATCGACTTGACGAGGGCTGTCGGCGCGGTCGCGCCGACAGCCTCGATCAAGCTCACGCCATATACTGCCCGCCATTGACCGCGAACGTCGCGCCGGTGGTGAAGGCACCGTGATCGGAGGCAAGGAAAGCGACCATCTGGGCGATCTCCTCGGGCTTGCCGAGCCGGCCAGCGGGGATACCGGCGACGACGCGCTTCAGCGCCTCCTCCGGCATGGCAGCAACCATGTCGGTGCCGATATAGCCGGGTGTGATCGCATTGACGGTGATGCCCTTGTTGGCGTTCTCCTGGGCAAGTGCCTTGACGAAGCCGATGTCCCCCGCCTTGGCCGCCGAATAGTTCACCTGGCCCATCTGGCCCTTCTGGCCGTTGATCGACGAGATCACGATGATGCGGCCAAAGCTGCGCCCGCGCATGCCCTCGATCACCGGCCGCGTCATGTTGAAGAGCGAATCGAGATTGGTGCGGATGACGGCGGACCACTGGTCCTTGGTCATCTTGTGGAAGAAGCCGTCGCGGGTGATGCCGGCATTGTTGACCAGGATGTCGACCGGCCCGTTCTCCGCCTCGACGCTGGCGATGCCGGCAGTGCAGGCATCGTAATCGCCGACATCCCACTTATAGACCGGGATGCCGGTTTCCGCCTTGAACTTGGCCGCTGCCTCGTCATTACCGGCATAGTTGGCCGCCACCTTGTAGCCTGCCGCCTGCAGGGTCCGGCTGATCGCTCCGCCGATACCCCGCGTCCCCCCCGTGACCAACGCGACCTTCGTCATTTGGTTGTCCCCTCTTGGTTTTGGTCTTTTGAGCTATTGTTCCGCGAGCTTCAGATCGGGCGAATAGGGCCCGTCCACGTCCTTGATGATGGCCTGGCCGCAGATGACGCGCTGTTCCTTGACGTCATAGGTCAGAGTCGGGGGCCCGTAGAGCTCCCAGCCCCTGCTCAGAGCCTCCGAGACCCGATGACAGAAGGCGGCGTCATCGGGGCCCGTGAGATAGCGATAGAGCGTCGTCTGCTTCGCCATGGCGAGAGCTCAGCGTTCCACCGCCATGGCGACACCCATCCCGCCGCCGATGCAGAGCGTGGCGAGGCCCTTCTTGGCGTCGCGCTTGGCCATCTCATGCAGGAGCGTGACGAGGACGCGCGCGCCGGAAGCGCCGATCGGATGGCCGATCGCGATCGCCCCGCCATTGACGTTGACGATATCGGGGTTCCAGCCGAGGTCCTTGTTGACCGCGAGCGCCTGCGCCGCGAAGGCCTCGTTGGCCTCGACGAGGTCGAGATCGCCGATCTTCCAGCCGGCCTTCTCCAGTGCCTTGCGCGTCGCCGGGATCGGGCCAGTGCCCATGATCGCCGGGTCGACGCCGGCAGTGGCCCAGGAGGCGATGCGGGCGAGCGGGGTGAGGCCGCGCTTGGCAGCTTCCTTGGCGGTCATCAGGACGAGAGCGGCAGCGCCGTCATTGAGGCCAGACGCGTTGCCGGCCGTCACCGTGCCGTCCTTCGAGAAGGCTGGCTTCAGCTTGGCCATGGCCTCCAGCGTCGCCCCGTGACGGGGATACTCGTCCTGGTCGACGACGATATCGCCCTTGCGGGTCGAGACGGTAAAGGGAGCGATCTCGTCCTTGAAACGGCCGGCCTTCTGCGCGGCCTCGGCCTTGTTCTGCGAGCCCACGGCGAACCTGTCCTGCTCCTCGCGGCTGATCTGCCATTTGGTCGCGACGTTCTCGGCGGTGGTGCCCATATGGTAACCGTGGAAGGCGTCCCAGAGTCCGTCCTTGATCATCGTGTCGATGAACTTGGTGTCGCCCATCTTGGTGCCGTTGCGCAGATGCGCAGCATGCTGCGACATCGACATCGATTCCTGGCCACCGGCCACGATGATGTCGGCGTCGCCATTGACGATCTGCTGCAGGCCGATGGCGACCGCGCGCAGGCCCGAGCCGCAGAGCTGGTTGAGGCCCCAGGAGGTTGCTTCCTGCGGGATGCCGGCCTTCATCGCCGCCTGACGAGCCGGATTCTGGCCCTGCCCCGCGGTCAGGATCTGGCCCATGATGACCTCGTCGACCTCACCGCCTTCGACCTTGGCGCGGGCGAGCGCCTCCTTGATCGCGGCAGCGCCGAGATCATGGGCCGCAGTATTGGCAAAAGCGCCGTTGAAGGCGCCGACCGCCGTGCGCGCGGCGCCGACGATTACGATGTCAGTATCGGCCATGGTGAGTTCCTCGCTGTTGTCGTAGTGGCTCGCCAGGACCGGGCCACCAGGTTCGGCTCCCACCTTCGAAGGCTGCCGCGGCCGCGTCAAGCCGGCCGAGAGAGGGAGAGCGTGGTTCGCCTCCCGGGACCGTGCTGCATAGCAGCACTGTTCGCCGCCCCAGCGTTCCGCTCGGTAAGATTGATTCAAAAACGTTCAAAAAACTTGCAGCATGCCGCTGACAGGTTATCGTTGCCGGGAGGATCGTTCCGCTGGACCTGAAATGTCAGGCCCGGATCAACGCGATGCAGGGTATGATGGCCAGCGAAAAAGAACCGACAGTCATCAAGAAATACGCCAATCGCAGGTTGTATCATACGGGCACGAGCTCCTACGTCACCCTTGAGGATCTGGCCGGCCTGGTCCGCGGCGGAGAGGACTTCGTGGTCTATGATGCCAAGTCCGGCGAGGACATCACGCGTTCGGTCCTGGCCCAGATCATCTTCGACGAAGAGAGCAAGGACGGGCAGAACCTGCTGCCGATCACCTTCCTGCGCCAGCTGATCCGCTTCTACGGCGACAGCATGCAGGCTTTGGTGCCGCGCTATCTCGAGTTCTCCATGGAGAATCTCACCAAGGAGCAGAATCAATTCCGCGACATGATGGGCAAGGCCTTCACCGGCGGCGCATTTGGCGGCACCGGACTGGACGCGATCCAGGCCCAGACCCGCGCCAATATGGCGATGTTCACGGAAGCCTTCCGGCTGTTCAACCCCTTTGCCGCAGCCGCAGCCTCCGCCCAGCCCAAGGCCGATGCAGCACCAGCCGCCGGCAAGGGCGACGAGCTCGGCGACCTGAAGCGGGAACTCTCCGAGATGCGCGACCGGCTGGACAAGCTCGCCAAGACGAAGTGAGCGGGCAGCGCCCTCAGGCCCGGGCTTGCCCGGGCACGTCCTGATCAAGAGCGTCTCGGGCTGGTCGTTTGCTCGAGACTGCTCCCTCCCTCGGTTCAGCCCACGGCCCGGTGCAGCTCTGAAGGCACTGCGGGCTGCCAGAGTTCGGCTTTGCCGACGAGATGCCCCTGCAGATAGGTCACGCCCCAATCGGTGAGCATGGTCGCCTGCAACTCGTCATCGACCCATTCGGCGACAGTGTCGACCATGAGATGGCGGGCAAGGTCGATCAGCGTCCGAACATAGAAGCGGTCATCGGTCGAACGTCGCAGGTTCTGCGTGAAGGCTCCGTCCAGTTTCAGGATGTCGATCGGGAAGGCGCGCAGATGCCGGAGCGACGTGTGGCCCGCACCGAAATCGTCGATCGCGATGCGTGCGCCCTGATCTTTGATCTTGCCGAGCAGGCGGGCCAGACGGCGCGGATCCTCGATCGTCGCCGTCTCGGTGATCTCGACGATCAGCCGCCCGGCGAGGCCGCGGGATGAGCGGGTGCAGGCCAGGAAGGCGTCGAGCCATTCCGGATCGCCGAGCGAGCGCGGCGAGACGTTGATCGAGAGCGTCATGTTCGGATCGGCCGCGAGCATGTCGACGGCGAGCTCGAGCACGCGGTGATCGAAGAGCCGGACGAGCCCGCGCCGCTCGAGCAGCGGAATCAGCTCTGCCGCCGAGAAGAACAGCCCTTCCGATCCATGGCCGACCCGCAGCAGAGCTTCGTGGAAGGCAACCTCGCGCGTCCTGGCCTCCACGACGGATTGCAGCGCCAGCCGGACGCGGCGCTCGTTCAGTGCCGCGATGGCCTGGATATCGAAGCCGCTGTGGTCCGGCGCCGGCTCACGCAACTCGCGCTGACGTGCGATGACGACGGTGTCGGCTGCGCCCGCCTTGGCGCCGGCAAGTGCGTTCTCCGCCGCCGAGACCAGGGTACCGGCATGCCGCGAGAGATCCGGCGCGACGGCCGCGCCGACCCGCAGACGCACCAGCGCAATGCCGCGCCCGGTCTCGATCGCGGACTGTGCGACGGCCTTGATGAAGCGCCGCGCCGCCGGCTCGATCTGGTTCTGCGGACAGCCCGCGAGCAGGATGGCGAAGCGATTGCTGGAATAGCGCAGCAGATGGTCGCGTCGACGCATCACCGAGCGCAGCCTTTCCTGGACCACGCCGATGATCTCGTCCGTGGCTTCATGGCCGAAATCATCGTTGAGACGTGCGAGCTCGTCGATCGCCGCGATCAGCACGACGACCGGGCGCTCAGCCGCAAGATGCTCCTGCAGCGATGATTCGAGACGCTCGACCAGTGCCCCGCGGTCACAGACGTCGCGGCTCTGCGAGGTAAGCTCGTCGGGCCGTACAGAGCGCTCGATGCGCAGCACGCCGCGCGCCATGGCAGGCTGGCCGTCGATGCCGACGAACCAGCGGCCGGCATCCTCGATCCACATCTTGCGGCCGCCGAGATCGGCTGCGTAGCGGGTGCGGTAGATCGCACCTTCGCCATGGTCCTGTCCGCCGGTCGAGAAGATTGCGTCGTAGCGGCTGCGGCCGCTACCCGGCTCCACCAACCCGGCGAAGGCGAGACCGCGGCTCATCGCAGCAACCGGAATCGGTCCCAGAACCTCGGCGGCGTTAGGACCCCAGTTCAGCGAATCGTTGGCGATGTCCCAGCTGTAGACCACCTCGCCGATCGAAGAGAGCAGGCTGCGCGGGTCGACGATCGTTTCTTCGCGGGTACTCAGGATCGATGGCGCAGGCATCGGTGCAGGGCCTTAGAGGCGCAGGCCGCGGGACACCTTTGGCGTCGTGCCGTCCTGGCCGAACGAGATCGGGAGATGTTTCGAAACGATGCAGGTTTCTGGCTTAACGCCCGGTTAAGGCCGGCCCCAGGATTGCAACTTTCCCTCCAGCGCAACCCTAGCGTTCCGGAGTGGCACATGCGGGATCAGCAATACGGGGCGAGAAGCCACCAGGCGCTTCCCGACGCGTCGACGATGCTGCTGCTGCAGATCGCGGCCAGCCACGCCGAAATCGGTCCGTTCGCGCGCCGGGCGCGCGAGACGCCACAGGTCGCGGCGCGGCGCTACGAAGCCCAGGCGCAGCGCGCCGGGAGGAAGCGGCAGCGCCTGGTCGCGTGAGGCCAGACCCTCTGCCGAGGAGCCGCATGATAGCGGTGTCCCGATGGATCATCCGGAAGCCGCACCGGAGACATCCATCGAGACGCGATCACAGATCGCTCCTCGGCAGAGGGCCTGGCGGGCGCCGGCGGAAACAGGACAAAGAAAAAGCCGGCCTCGCGGCCGGCTCCTAGACTCGCAAGCCTGCGACCGGGGCTCAGGCCTCGGTCTTGGCCTTCAGCACCTGGCGACCGCGATACATGCCGCTCTTCAGATCGACATGATGCGGACGGCGCAGTTCGCCGGAGTTCTTGTCTTCGATATAGGTGGGCTGCTTCAGCGCGTCGGCCGAGCGGCGCATGCCGCGCTTCGACGGCGAAGTCTTTCTCTTCGGAACGGCCATTGTACTCTCCATCGTGCCGCCGTCCGGAAGCGCAGGCCGCAGAGCCACGCCACCGCCACGACGACGGATCAATCTCGTGAGGCGATGGCCATACACGCTCGCAGGCGGGATGACTAGGCCTAATCGACATCTTTCATGCCGGAAGGCACGGCGCAATCCCCAAGTGATCCGAGCTGCGCCGTGCGGCGCTGGATTCGCCCGCTCGCCGATTGCAGGCCGCGGCTCGGCTTGGCGGGATTGCGCAGGATCGGATTGGGCAGCGCACCGGCGAGCCGTGCAGCCTCTCCAGTGTTCAGGCGGGCGGCAGGCTTCCGGAAATGGCGTTGGGCGGCGGCTTCCGCCCCGAAGACGCCATCGCCCCACTCGGCGACGTTGAGATAGACCTCGATGATCCGCTGTTTCGGCCAGGCGAAGTCGATCGCGAGCGCGAGCGGAATCTCGAGCGCCTTGCGCAGATAGGAGCGCCCCGGCCAGAGAAAGACGTTCTTGGCCGTCTGCATGGTCAGCGTCGAAGCGCCGCGGCTCGGGCCATCCTCATCGTCGAGCACGGCGTTGAGCTCGATCCAGTCGACGCCGGAATGGCTGCAGAAGCGCTGGTCCTCGGCGGCGATGACGGCGCGGATCAGTGCAGGCGAGATTTGCGTGAGCGGCACCCATTGCCGTTCCACCGGCTGAAGGGTCAGCCAGCGCGCCAGCATCAGCGTCGAGGGGGCGGGCATGAACCGGAAGATCAGCAACCCGAGCGCCAGGACAACGGCGAGCCCGATGAGGATGCGAAAACACCACCCCAATGCACGGCCGACAATTCCTCGCCGCCGCGTTTGCTCGTGACCCGCCATGACCGCCATGCCCCCGCAACTTGACGATCCCGCCCCCATCCGGCAAG
>UBZM01000070.1 GCA_900470095.1 Hyphomicrobiales bacterium | reverse complement strand
GTTCTGGGGGTGGAGGGAGTGGTGGAGGCTCCGGTGGTGGCAGCGGCGGCTCTGGCGGAGGCAGCGGTGGCAGTGGCGGCGGAAGTGGCTCCGGCTCAGGCTCCAGCGGCAGTAGCGGCGGCAGTGGCCGCGGTGGCGATAGCGGTGGAGGTCTCGGCGGTTCGTCGAGTGGCGGTGGCGGCGCTGCCGATGCGCGTGGCCGCGGTGCCGATGATGGAGCCGGTCATGCTCGGGGCGGTCGCGGTGCAGACGATGCCGTAGGTCAGGCTCGGCATGGGCGTGGGGCGGATGATCCGGCTGGCCATGTGCGGCAGGGACGGGGTGCGGACGATGCGGTCGGCCAGGCCCGGCGTGGGCGAGGAGCGGATGACCCGGCCGGCCATGTGCGACAGGGACGTGGCGCGGATGATTCCGTCGGTCAGGCCCGGCGTGGACGCGGGGCCGATAATCCGGTCGGCGACGTGCGTCGCGCCCGCGGCGCCGACGATCCAGTGGGCCATATCCGGGGTGGCCGCAGGGCGGATGACCAAGCCGGTCATCTCTGAAACAGACCGATGCGCGAGGCCGCATACGGCCTCGCGCATCCTCTGGCATCCTGCCTGACGTGGGAAACGGGACGTTGGATAGGCCGGCTGTCTCGGCTGGGCGAGCACGACGGTGACGATGGAGGGCTTGCGCGATAGGGTGTCCTAAACTAGGCGCACCCTCGTGAAGCAACGGCTCCTCGCCTTTCTCGGATTGTGGATACCGCTGGCGCTGATCGCCCTTGCCTTGGCGGCTGCGGCCGAATTCGTCCGGGTACGGGATGGGCTGGAGCGTGATGGCGGCACGCTGCACCGCGTCCTGTCGCAGCGCGTCGATCAGCATGACGCCCATCTGACCAGCCTGGCAGCAGTCCTCGCAAGCTCGGATGCATCATCTGTAACCTTCCAGGCTGTGGTGGAGGCGATGCAACGCTTCTATCCCCGCATCGCTGCTGTCGCCCTGGTCGGTTTCGCGGGGGCATCCGAGATGGATGCCGGCAGCCCGCCGCCTGCTCTCCGGGATTTCGACATGGCGGCGCTTGCGGGAAAGCTCCGCGAACTCGGGCCAGGGCAGGCTGGGACGGTCGCCAGCCGAGGGGGGACGCCGTTCTACGCGCTGGTCAAGCGCCTTCCCGACACTGCGTCCGAAGTCCGCGCGCTCATCCTGGTGATCGACGGCAAGCTCCTGGTCGAACCGGAGGGCGGCCTGCCGCACGAGATCGCTCTTGTGCTTCGGGATGCTGCCGGAGCGATCCTCGTTCAGACCGGGGTAACCCTTCCCGAACAGGGAGTGATCCCCCGTCTCAGCTATGAAAGGGCGCTGGGCAGTCGGTCACAGCCGCTCGTGCTGCACCTCGCCGGGCAGCCGGTTCTGGCGGATCTCCTCCCACCGCGCACCGCATTCGCCGTACTCACCGCGACGGGGCTCGCGGTCTTCCTGTTGCTGGTGATCCGGCGCGAGAGACGGCGAACGGCGGGCGCAAGGGAGGCCATGCGCCTGCACCAGCATGAGGCCCGGCTGGCCCATGCGATGCGGGTCAATACAGTCGGTGAAATGGCGTCCGGCATTGCCCATGAGATAACCCAACCCCTGACGGCGATCCTCAGCCAGAGCCAGGCGGGCCTTCGCCTGGCTCTGTCGGGAGGGAAAACCCCCGACGAACTCGTGAGCGTGCTTGAAGCCAATGTCCGTCACGCGCGGAGGGCGGGCGAGATATTGGAGCGGCTGAGGGCCTATGTCTC
Source organism: Hyphomicrobiales bacterium (assembly GCA_900470095.1). Lineage (GTDB taxonomy): Bacteria > Pseudomonadota > Alphaproteobacteria > Rhizobiales > Beijerinckiaceae > Allobosea. The sequence continues at coordinate 21,726 of UBZM01000070.1, read as the reverse complement.
ACGACGTGATCCGGTCCGGCAGCCTGCCGATCTCAACCAGATTACCCGCAATGTGGTCGAACTGGTCGGACGCGACCTGCAGGAGCGCGCGATCACGTTGCGACTGGAACTAAGCCCCATTCCGCCATGGGCGGTGGTGGATCGCGTTTCCATCGAACAAGTCGTGCATAATCTGGTTCGAAACGCTGCCGAGGCGCTTGATGCAGTGCCGGAGGAGCGGCGCGTGATCACGATCACGGTCCGGGAGGTCGCTGGGGAGGCGGAGATTTCGGTCGCGGATCAGGGGAGCGGCATTGCGGATGCCGATATGGCGCGCCTTTTCGAGCCGTTCTTCACGACCAAGAGCGGCGGAATGGGCCTTGGCCTGCCATTATGCGAGCGCTTGGTCGAAAGCGCGGCCGGACGCGTAGAAGTCCGGAACGGAGCGGCGAGTGGGGCCGTCTTCACGATCCGTCTCCCCGCCTTGATCGCGGAGCGGAAGGTTGCTGCGGAATGAAACCGGCTGCACGCACGGTCTATCTGGTCGATGACGACAGCGATGTCAGGGAAGCCTTGACCTTGCTGTTGAAGACCATGGGATTCGCCGCAAAGCCGTTTTCGAGCGCACAGGCTTTCCTTGATCGCCCGGATCCGCAGCAGGATGGCTGCGTGGTCGTCGATATCCGCATGCCGGGGGTCTCGGGTCTGCAGCTGCTCGAACGGATGGCCACCGAGGCAGTACGCATGCCGACGGTTGTGATCACGGGCCACGGCGATGTCACCGCCTGCCGGCGCGCATTCAAGGCAGGGGCCGTCGATTTTCTGACCAAGCCGGTCGATGAGCAGGTTCTGCTCGAGGCGATCGAGGCCGGTTTCGCGCAGCGCGACGACCTCAGCCGGGATCAGGCAGAGCGGACCGAACGGGCCGCACTGCTCGCCCGCCTGACCCCACGCGAGCGCGAAATTCTCGATCTGGTCGCGCAGGGCCGGTCGACCAAGGAGATCGCACGCGCGCTCGACCTCTCGCCTCGCACGGTCGAGACTCATCGTGCCAATATCGGGGAAAAGCTTGGCGCGACCTCGGTCGCCGCCATGGTGCGGGCCGCGCTTTAGGGCTCGGCCCTTCGGCGGGCCTCCGTATGATTACGGAGATGGCTCCGGCACCACACCGATAATCTTCGCCGCCGCCTCGGGCTAACCTTTCTCCGTCGAGCACAGGGTTCGATCATGCTCAGAACCGGAGAAATCATGTCCACGATCCGCCTTGCCGCCGCCGCGGCCCTTGCGCTTGTCCCTGCCGTCGCCGGGGCTCAGGTTCTCCAGGAGCGGAACATGCCGCTGGCCATCGCCCAGGAACTCGCCCAGGCCACGGTCGAGGCGTGCGCGGCCAAGAATTTCAATGTGACGGCGACAGTCGTCGATCGCGCCGGGCTTGTGCGCGCCGTGCTTCGCGCTGATCGGGCGGGGCCGCACACCGTCGAGGCCAGCCGCGCCAAGGCTTTTACCTCCGCCTCAGCCCGCAACTCCACCTCGGCGATCGCCGAAGGTGCCGAGAAGAATCCGGCCGCCCGCCATCTCGCATCGATCGATGGCTTCCTGCTGCTTGGCGGCGGTGTGCCGGTCAAGGTCGGTGACGAGGTCATCGGTGCGGTCGGGGTCGGGGGCGCTCCCGGGGGGCATCTTGATGAAGAATGCGCCAATGCCGGCATCGAGAAGGTGAAGTCGAAGCTGCGCTGAGACTATTCTTGGGCATGTCGATGAAGGCGGCCGGCGCTCCGGCCGTCTTCGGGATTGTCGGAGCGGGTCAATGTCGAGAACGCTGTTCGCCGCCGTGATCCTCGCGGTCACGACCCTGTCAGGCCAGGTGCGGGCGCAGACGTCGCCGAGCGCCACGGAACTGTCTGCCTATCAGGGCCTCCACGCTGCCGCCGCGTCCGGCGACGTCACTCAGGTCAGCCGCCTTGTCGCGACCGGTGCTGACCTGAACGCCCGGGACGGCAACGGCCGCACGCCGCTCCATGTCGCGGCCTTTCGCGGGCAGGGGGCCGTGGCGCGCGCCCTGATCGTCGCGGGAGCGAACCCGGCGCTTCTCGACCACCAGCGTTATGATGCCGTCACCATCGTCGCAGTCAGTGACGACGTGCCGACGTTGAAGGTTCTGCTAGCTGCGGGCGCAGCCGCGACCCTCGTCACCAGCCGCTATGACGGCACCGCGCTGATCGCCGCCGCCCATCTCGGCCATGAGGGCATCGTGGAAGAGCTGATCAAGGCGGAGGCGCCCCTCGATCACGTCAATAATCTCGGCTGGACTGCCCTGATGGAGGCGGTGGTGCTCGGCAATGGCGGCCCACGGCATGTCGCGACCGTGCGGGCGTTGGTCGCCGCGGGCGCCAATCCCGCGATTGCTGATCGGGATGGCCTTACGCCGCTGCAGCATGCCCGCGCGCGCGGCTATCAGGCCATCGTCGAGGCGCTTGAAGGCACGCCTGTTCGCTGATCGACGCCGCTCGCCAACGGCTCTTGGTCATTGGTTTTCTCCGGGGCCACGTCAGGCGGCCATCCTCAGACAGAGTGTCGGGAGAGCGCAGCGCTCCCAACGTTCTTGGCTGGGAGCGCTATCCGGCTTCAATCAGCCAGCCGGTGCTCAAGCACCTGATAGAAATCATCATTGGCGGGGTTCGCAGCCAGCGCGAGGGTGGTCTCGTCGGAGGGGACACTCAGCCCTCCGGCAAACGCCTTGAACGCATGGGCAGATTCTTCTTCCAGGAAGCAGAGCCGTATCGCCATCTTGTCCCTGGGCAGGGCGACAACGCGATAGGGAATGTCCCGCAGACTGAGCCACGCATCCATGGCGTCGAGCTTGAGGCGCAGATTCACATCGTCCGTCGTGACCAGGACGTGATGAATCCAGTGGGGGGCATCGACGACATCAAGGCATGCCATGCCAACTTCCCCCGCTCGCAGATTATCTCATCGCGCCGCTCCCAAATCTGGCGTTTCTCGCCTAGGTTGTATAGGGCGAATTCTTGCTTGTTCACAGGATTGAGCTGCTGTCGCGCGAACCGGCCCGGAGTGGGCTGACATTCAGCATCCACTTCGACGAGGCCCGCTGAAGGGGAGTCATGGCGGGCACGAAAACCAGCCATCCGCATCGCTCGCTCCCCTTTGGCTATGGACGGAAACGCCAACATCCGAAGAGATTTCCGGCGACGATTGCTCGCGAGTGGAGAGCGATGAGCTGAATGGAAGCGTTCATGGGCTTGACACCGATTTGGTCATATGGAACGTTCCAGTTCGAAGCTGGAACGATCTAGAAGCCCGGCTCGTGGAAACGCGACATGGAGAAAGTGCATGGACGAGCATAATCCGTCACGCCGCGCCGCTTTGGGCGCACTAGCCTTGGGGACGGCCGCCGCTGCTGCGGTCACTGCAAGCACGACGACAGCCAGCGCCTCGACGCCTGAGGAATTCACCAAGCGCGGCAGCATTGCCATCGGTGTCGTGTCGGGCGTGCCGCCTTTCGGCATCGTCAATGAGCGCGGCGAAGCATCGGGCTACGATGTCGATGTCGCCAATCTCATCGCCAAATACATGGGCGTGAAGGCGGAGATCACCGCGCTGGCGCCGCCGGCACGCATTCCCGCCTTGCAGGCCAAGCGCGTGGACCTGCTGGTCGCGACGCTCGGACCGACGCCGGAGCGCGCCAAGACCATCGTCTTCCCGATGCCTTACAGCGCCTTCCGCATGTCGATCATGGGCGCGAACGATCTGGCTGCGAAGTCTCTGGCTGATCTCGCCGGCAAGCGCGTCGCGGTTCCGCGCGGCAGCCCGCAGGACACCACGCTGACGCGCATGGCGATGCCGGGTACGAACATCGTGCGCTTCGATGACGATGCGATCTGCGCCCAGGCGGTCTTCAGCCGCCAGGTCGATGCCGCGGCTCTTCCGGACACCACGGTCAATCAGATTCTGGGTCAGAACAAGGGCGCCAACGCCGAGCTCAAGTTTGCCTTCGCGCTGCAGCCCAACTCGATGGCTGTCCGCAAGGACCAGATGGAGCTGCATCAGTGGCTCAACAACACGATCTGGTTCATGAAGAACTCTGGAGAGCTCGACGAAATCTCCAAGAAATGGCTGAACGCGCCTCTGCCGGAGCTCCCGGTCTTCTGAGCTAGCGCACCGGTGCGCCCTGGCGGCGCACCGGCTTCGTCTTCTCCCGCGATCGAAATGTCAGCACTATGCCAAGCCTCGTCTTCTCCGACGTTTGGGCGCAATTCGACACGCTCCTGAGCGGCCTTCTGCAGACCGTCTGGATCTCCGCTGTCGCAATTGTGCTCGGCGTGGTCATCGGCGTCCTGTGTGCGGTCGCGCGCAGCGCACGCAGCCGGCTCCTGCGCGTTCTTGCGGCCGGATATGTCGAGGGCATGCGCAACACGCCCTTCATCGTCCAGCTCTTCCTCGTCTTCTTCGGGCTTCCTGGCCTGGGCATTCAGATCACGGCGATCCAGGCCGGGTTGATCGCGCTCACCCTCAATCTCGGCGCCTATTCGGCAGAGATCATCCGGGCTGGAATCGAGGCTACCCATCGCTCGCAGATCGAGGCTGGTGCGGCACTCGGACTGAGGCGCCGCGATATCCTGCTCCACGTCGTGCTTCTGCCGGCCCTGGAGCGAGTCTGGCCGGCGCTGTCGAGCCAGTTCGTCCTCACCATGCTTGCCTCTTCGATCCTCTCCCAGATTTCCGTCGAGGAGCTGTCCTCCGCGGGGGCGCTGATCGACAGCCGCACCTATCGATCGATGGAGGTCTACATCATCCTCGCCGGCTTCTATCTCGGCCTCACGATGCTGTTTCGCCTGAGCTTCGATCTCGCCGGCCGTTTCCTGTTTCCGCGCCGTCGTGCGGTGGCGGTGCGCCGATGATCCGTTCCTTCGGTCCTGCCGAATTCACCTTTCTTGTCGAGGCGGCGCGCTGGACCGTGCTGCTCTCGCTGCTGGCCTTCATTGGCGGCGGCGTGATCGGCATGGTCGTCGCGCTGATGCGGGTGTCGCGCAACGCCATGCTCAGGAACATCGCCGCGGGCTGGATCAGCGTGGTGCAGGGCACGCCGGTGCTGATCGTGCTCTTCCTCGTCTTCTACGGCCTGCCGTTCCTCGGCTTGCGCTTTCCGCCGCTCGTGGCGGCGGCGCTCGGGATGACGGTCTATGCCAGTGCCTTCCTGGGCGACATCTGGCGAGGCTGCATCGAGGCCGTGCCGCGCCAGCAATGGGAGGCGGCGTCCTCGCTCGCACTGAAACCGGCGCAGCGCATGATCTATGTCGTGTTGCCGCAGGCCGTCAGGCTGGCCGTGCCGCCGACGGTCGGCTTCATGGTGCAGATCGTCAAGAACACCTCGGTGGCGTCGATCATCGGCTTTGTCGAGCTGACGCGGGCCGGCACCCTCATGAACAACGTGACATTCCAGCCCTTCTGGGTCTTCGGCTCTGTCGCACTTCTTTACTTCGCCATGTGCTGGCCGCTGAGCGTGATGAGCCAGCGGCTCGAGAGGAGGCTCCATGCCGGTCGTCGTAGCTGAGGACGTTCGCAAGTCGTTCGGATCGCTCACCGTCCTCGACGGTGTCTCGCTGAGTGTTTCCGAAGGGGAGCTGATCGCAGTGATCGGCCGCAGCGGCTCGGGCAAAAGCACCTTCCTGCGTTGCCTGAATGGCTTGGAGACGCCGGATTCTGGGCAGATCATCGTTGCCGGTCACGCGCTGGCTCCCGGTGAGGAAGCCCTGCGTGCGCTGCGCCAGGATGTCGGCATGGTGTTCCAGTCCTACAATCTCTTTCCGCACCTGACGGTCGGCAAGAACATCGAGCTGGCGCCCAGGCTGGTGAAGAAGATCGGCAAGGCCGAGGCTGCGGATATCGCCCGTTCTGTGCTCGCCGAGGTCGGGCTGGCCGAGAAATACGACGCTTTCCCGGAGCAGCTCTCCGGCGGGCAGCAGCAGCGTGTCGCAATCGCGCGCAGCCTGGCCATGCGTCCGAAGGTGATGCTCTTCGACGAGGTCACATCGGCGTTGGACCCGGAACTGACGGGTGAGGTGCTCAAGGTCATGGAGGGCCTGTCGCGGTCCGGCATGACCATGCTGCTTGTCACGCACGAAATGGCCTTCGCGAGAAAAGCGGCGAGCCGGGTGGTCTATTTCCACCAGGGACGCATTCACGAGCAGGGGCCACCCGAGGAGTTCTTCGGTGCGCCGAAGACTCCGGAACTGCAGCAATTCCTCGGAGCAGTTCTCTAGCGATGTCCCGGCCCACGCTGATCGAAGTCGCGGAACGGGCGGGCGTGTCGAAGTCGACCGCTTCGCTTGCGCTGCGTGGCGCCCCGGTTTCGGCCGAGGCACGCGAGCGGGTTCAGCGTGCCGCGTCCCAGCTGGGCTACATCTATGATCGGGCCGCTGCCGCGATGCGGGGCGCTCGTTCGGGCACGATCGGGCTGATCGTCTTCGATCTTGCCAACCCCTTCTATTCGGAACTCGCCGCCGGCGTGTCCGAGAGCCTTGAGGCGGAGGGCGCGCTCGTCCTGATCGCCGACACGCGCGAGGATTGCGGACGGCAGTCACGAATCCTGACCCGGATGCGCGAGCATCGGCTCGACGGGCTGATCCTCTGCCCGTCGACCGGCAGCGATGCGTCGGAACTGAGAGCCCAGATTCCGTCCGACCTCCCGCTGGTCCAGGCGTTGCGCCATGTCGAGGGGTTGGTCTCGGATTATTCCGGCGCCCAGAACGCGGCAGGGACGCAGGCCATTGGTCGCCATCTGCTGGGACTCGGTCACAGGCACATCGCCTTTGCCGGGCATAATGACGAAACTTCGGTCCAGCGCGAACGTTTCGTCGGCCTGAAGCAGGCGACCGACGAGGCGGGCCTGCCGACACCGCTCTCCATCGCCTGTCCCCCGACGCTCGCAGGCGGCGTGGCTGCTGCGGAGACCGCCCTGGCGCTTGATCCGCAGCCCACGGCGCTCGTCTGCTTCAACGATCTCGTGGCGATCGGTGCGACGCTGGCGCTGGCGCAGCGCGGCATGACGCCGGGTCGTGAGCTCTCGATCACCGGATTCGACGACATCATGGAGGCGGCCTTGCGGACGCCGGCCCTGACCACGGTCGCGATCGAGCCCCGCAATCTCGGACGCAAGGCGGCCGAGCTCGTGCTCGAGCGCCTCGACGCTCCGAACGCGCCGCCCAAGACCTGCCTTCAACCCGCCCACCTCATCGTCCGGAACACGACGGGCGCCCCCTCCCTCCCTGGACATCGCCATGTCTAAATCTGTCATCACCGCGCAGGCCGCGGCCCGCCTGATCCCCGACGACGCCGTCGTCACCGTTTCGTCCTCGTCGGGGTTGAACTGTCCCGACGCCGTGCTCAAGGCGATCGGCGAACGCTTCAAGGCGGAAGGTCATCCGCGCAATCTGACGACGCTGCACCCGATCGCCGCCGGCGACATGTACGGCATCGACGGCATCGACCATCTCGCCCAGCCCGGCCTGCTCAGCGCGATCCTCGCCGGCTCCTATCCGTCCGGCCCGTCCTCGCTTCCGTCCCCGCGGATCTGGTCGCTGATCGGCAGCAACGAGATTGCCGCCTGGAACGTTCCATCCGGAATTCTCTTCGACATGCACCGCGATGTCGCGGCACGACGAGCCGGTGTTCTCACCAAGGTCGGGCTCGACACCTTCGTCGACCCGCGCCGCCATGGCTGTGCGATGAACGACGCGGCGCGTGCCCGCCCGCCAGTGGTGAGCGTCGTCGCGTTCAGCGGCGAGGAGTGGCTGCACTTCCCCAATATCGTACCGAAGGTCGCGATCATCCGCGGCACGACGGCCGATGAACGCGGCAATATCAGCATGGAACATGAGGGCGCACCGCTCGGCGCGCTCGACCAGGCCATGGCCGTCCGCAACCATGGCGGCATCATCATCGCCCAGGTCAAACGTGTCGTGGCGACTGGTTCGCTGCCCACGCGCCAGGTCGTGGTGCCGGGACATCTTGTCGACTACGTCGTCGTCGATCCCGACCAGCGCCAGACCACCGGAGTCGACTATGATCCCGCGATCAGCGGCGAGATCCGCGTGCCGGCTTCGGCCTTCGAGCTGCCGGAGTTCGGGATCGAGACCGTCATCGCCCGGCGCGCGGCGATGGTGCTGCGCTCGGGCTGGGCGGTGAATCTCGGCTTCGGCGTCTCTGCCGTGGTTCCGCGCGTGCTGCTCGCCGAAGGGCAGGCCGGCAGCGTCACCTGGGCTATCGAGCAGGGCGCGGTCGGCGGCATGCCATTGACGGGCTTTGCCTTCGGATGCGCGGCCAATGCCGACGCGATCCTGCCTTCGCCCCAGCAGTTCACCTATTTCCAGGGGGGCGGCTTTGACTGCGCGCTGCTCTCCTTCCTCCAGGTTTCCGCTGCGGGCGACGTCAATGTCTCGCGGCTGGGCTCCCGTCCCTATCTCACGGCCGGCGCCGGCGGGTTCGTCGACATCACGGCTCACGCCAAGCGCGTTGTCTTCAGCGGGACCTTCACCACCGGTGGGCTCGATGTTGCGATTGCCGATGGCGGTCTGACCATCAAGCGCGAGGGCAAGCTCAGGAAGTTCGTGCCGGAGGCCGAGCATGTCACCTTCAGCGGCCGCCGCAGCCGAAGCGTTGGCACGGACGTGCTCTACGTCACCGAGCGCTGCGTGATGCGCCTCACCGATGAGGGGCCGGAGGTGATCGAGATCGCCAACGGCATCGACCTGAAGCGCGACGTTCTGGAGCAGGCGGATATTCCGCTGAAGGTCGCCGCCGATCTCAGGCCGATGGATCCTCGCCTGTTCGATCCGGCCCCGATGGGCCTCGTCCTTGGAGCCAGGTCATGAGCGAAGAGCTTTCATTCGACGTCCACGGCCCTGTCGCCAGCATCACCTTGCGGCGTGCGGCCAAGCTCAATGCCTTGACGCCGGCGATGCTCGACGGGCTGATCCGTGCCTGCGACGCCATCGAGGCCGATCCGGCCATTCGCTGTGCTGTGCTGCTGGCGGAGGGCAAGGCCTTCTGCGCAGGGGCCGATATCAACGCCTGGTCGGGCCTGACGCCGATCGAGATGTGGCAGCGCTGGATCGTCCCCGGTCATTCCGCCTTTTGCCGTCTCGCTGCGTTGCGCGTGCCGACGCTCGCGGTCGTCGAGGGCGCCTGCTTTGGTGGCGGGCTCGAACTCGCGCTGTGCTGCGATATCAGGATTGCGTCGGATCAGGCGATGTTCGCAATGCCCGAGGTTTCGATCGGGACGCTGCCCGGCTGGGGCGGAACCGGGCGCCTGCCGCGTGCGGTCGGGCTGCCTCGCGCCAAGCAGATGATCTTCTCCGGAGAGCGGATCGATGCGGCACGAGCGGAAAGCTGGGGTCTCGTCAACGGTGTCTTCGACGGCGAAGGGGCACGGGCCGAGGCTTCGCGGCTGGCGGAGCTGATCGCGGGACGCGCGCCGGTGGCGGTCGCGGCTGCGAAGCTTGCGCTCTCCGTGCATGAGAACGATGCGCCGTCGCGCGCGCTCGAGGCGCTGGGCGGAGCGATCGCGTCGGCGACGCAGGATGCGCGCGAGGGGCTGGCGTCATTCCGCGAGAAGCGGGCTCCGAACTGGCAGGGGCTCTGAAACATGGCCATCGCCAGCGTCACGGGAGCAGGCCGCGGCATCGGTCAGGCCATCGCCATCGCGCTGGCCCGGGCCGGTTTCGATCTCGTCCTGAACGATCTCAGCGAAGAGGCATTGGCCGAGACCGGGGCGGCGGTGGTCGCGTGCGGTCGTCGCCCTGCGCTGGTCGCGGGTGATATCGGCTCGGACGCAGCGCGGATCGGCGAGAGCATGGCCGGCGCGCTCGGCCCGCTGCATTGCCATGTCAACAATGCCGGCGTGCCGATGCGCCAGCGCGGCGATCTTCTCGAAGGGGGCGCTGACGAGTTCGATCATGTGATGGGGATCAACCTGCGTGGCACGTTCCTGCTGACGCAGGCGATCGCGCGGCGCATGGCCGGCGAGGCTGCGCCGCCGGAGCCCGCGCGCAGCATCATCACCGTTACCTCCGCGAGCGCGGTTCTGGCGTCACCCGAGCGCGGTGCATATTGCATCTCCAAGGCGGGCGCCTCGATGATGGTCAAGCTCTTTGCCTTGCGGCTCGCCGAATATGGCATCATGTGCCACGAGATCAGGCCTGGCGTGATCCGCACCCCCATGACGGCGCCCGTCTCCGCTCGCTATGACGCGATGATCGCCGACGGCCTCACCCCGGTTGCCCGCTGGGGCGAGGGCGAGGATGTGGCTCGTACCGTCGCCTCCCTTGCGACCGGCGCACTCCCCTTCAGCACGGGCGACGCCTTCCATGTCGATGGCGGGCTCCATCTCCACCGCTTGTGACAGCGCCGAGGTCTTCAATGCCGAACCTTGCCCTACCCGTCGCGCCTGGGCGCAGCGAGACCTTCACCCTGTCGCCGGCGCGCGCTTTCGAGCGGCATGAGGGCCCGTTCACGCGGGTGGCCTATGCTGCGCCCCATGTCGTGGTGGATGCATTGGCCGAGCACGATCCCTGGCTCGACGCAGCGATCGACTGGGAGCGCACCATCGCCTTCCGCCGGCATCTCTGGTCGCTGGGTCTTGGTGTCGCCGAAGCGATGGATACCGCGCAGCGCGGCATGGGACTTGGCTGGCCCTCGGCGCTGGAGCTCATCCGCCGCAGCGTCGAGGCGAGCCGGGATTTCCCGGGGGCGCTGATCGCTTCGGGCGTCGGAACCGACCATCTGGAGCCGGGTCCGGGCGTCACGGTCGATGACGTGCTGCGGGCCTATGAGACCCAGTGCGAGGCAGTCGAAGCGCTCGGTGGGCGCATCATCCTGATGGCGTCGCGCGCGCTGGCCGCCGCGGCACGCGAACCGGCGGATTATGCCCGCGTCTATGGGCGCATCCTGTCGCAGGTGCGCGAGCCGGTCGTCCTGCACTGGCTGGGCGACATGTTCGATCCCGTCCTGGCAGGGTATTGGGGCGGGGCCGAATTCGAGACCACTATGGTGACGGTGCTCGACATCATCGCGGCGCATTCCGACAAGGTCGCCGGCATCAAGATCTCCCTGCTCGACAAGGACAAGGAAATCCTGATGCGCCGCCGCCTGCCGGTCGATGTGCGCATGTTCACCGGGGACGACTTCAACTACGCCGAGCTGATCGAGGGAGACGAGCACGGGCACTCCGATGCGCTGCTTGGCATCTTCAATCCGATCGCGCCCGCTGTGAACGCGGCGCTGGGGGATCTTGCGCGCGGCGAGCAGGAGCGCTTTCGCAGGACACTGGCGGCGACCGTTCCGCTCAGCCGCGAAATCTTCACGGCCCCGACACGCTTCTACAAGACGGGTGTGGTCTTCATCGCCTGGCTCAACGGTCATCAGGACCATTTCACAATGCTGGGCGGACAGGAGAGCACGCGCTCGATTCTGCATCTCTCGCGGGTCTTCAGACTGGCCGATCAGGCCGGCGCCCTGATAGATCCCGAGAAGGCAACCGCACGGATGCGGCATCTGCTGGCGACACATGGCGTGGCTTGAAAACGTGACGATGAATTCTGCGGCAGCCGGAATGCCTGATTTCGCTTCTCCCAGAGGCCGCGCCGGACGGTGGCTGACCGAGGAGCTGCTTCCCAGCTGGGCGCGGAGTGCCCGTCATCCCGCCGGCGGTTTCGTGAGCGGGCTGTCCGCATCCGGCGAGCCCTTGATCGGGCAGCCGCGGATGCTGCTGGTCCAGGCTCGCCTTGCCTACAGCTTTGCAGTGGCACACAAGCTCGGTGCGCCGGGCGACTGGGCGCTGAAGGCCGCGAAGGATGCCTTCGCCGTGATCGTCGACGCGTTGCGCTCGGCCGATGGCGGCTTCAGGCAGAGCACCGGGCCCGAAGGGGCGACCCGCGACTTCTACGATCATGCCTTCGTGGCCTTCGCCTCTGCCTGGATGGAGCACGTGACCGGCGATGCCGGCTATCGTTCCGTTCTGCGCGAGACCATCGCCTTTCTCGACGATCGGATGGCTCATCCGGCCGGCGGCTATCGCGAGCGCCTCGAGCCCTCCGCTGGCCCTCGTCGCCAGAACCCGCATATGCACCTGCTCGAGGCGCTGCTTGCCGCATGCCGGGTCACCGGCGAAGCCGAGTGGCTTCTGCGGGCGCGGGGCATCGTCGATCTCTTCCTGGCGCATTTCTTCGACGCGCGTACCGGCTCGCTGATCGAGTTCATGACCGAGGACCTGGCGCCCTGCCCGGGGGAAAAGGGCGACTGGCGCGAGCCGGGTCACCATTTCGAATGGGTCTGGCTCCTGCTCGAATACCATGGTCTCTCTGCCGATGATCGGGTGCTTGCCCCCATCGAGCGGCTCTACGCCTCGGCAATGCAGCATGGCGTTCGGGGCTTCGCGGATGGCCGGGTGGGGGTCATCGAGGCGATGAGCTCGGCAGGCGATCCTCTGTCTCTCGATCGTCTGCTGTGGCCGCAGACCGAGTATGTGAAAGCCGAGATCGCGCGGGCGCGGCATTTCGGCGACGGCGACGCGGCGAAGCGCGCGGAACGTCACTTCACGGAGATCCGGGAGCTCTTCTTCGGCAACGGCGCACTGCTCTGGGCGAACCGCTTCGGTCCTGACGGTGGTTCGCGCGAGGATATCGTCCCGACGCGCGTCCTCTACCATGTCGCCTTTGCGGCGGCGGAGCTGGAGCGTGGCGCCTGAGCCGCCTTTTTGACGGTTGAAGTCGCTAAGCTCGAATTCCTGTCCCGGAGATCCCCGGCGAGCCCCCTTCGTCGCTTCGGCATCTAGGGCTTCACGGCTCCCTTCGGTTGCGGCAGCTGGCTGAGCTGGGTGCGCAGTGCCACCGCGCTTAGGCCAAAGGCTGCTTCGAACTGCGTATTGAAGCGCGTGAAATTGGAGAAGCGCCAACGCCGCGCAATCTCGCCGACGCGTTCGCCGGAATGGCCCTCGATCTCGCGTCTGACGCCCTCCAGCCGCACCGAGCGCTCGTACTCGGAGATCGACATCCCCAGGAACTTCTGAAAGCCGTATTGCAGGGCCCGCAGGCTGACGCCGGCGACCGCCGCAAGCTCCTCGGGGGGGATCGGCCTGCGGGCATTCTCCCGGATGAATTCGATGGTCCGCTTGACGTGCTTTGGGGCGATGAGATGCGAGCCCCGTTCCAGCGCCTTGGCGTGATTATGGGGCAGCACCTCCAGGATGAGGTCTGCCAGCAAGGCGCTCAGGCGCCTCGCACCATGTGGAGCATCCTGCAGCAACCGGACCAGCATCGAAAGGTCGAGCCCCACGAGGAAGCAACGCAGGGCGTCGACCGAAGGCTGCTCCAGATCGAGCTCGGGCTCGAAGCTGAGCTTGCGCATCACCGGCGCCCCGGTCAGTTCGAACAGACGGTTGGTCAGCAGGTTTCTGTCGATGAGAACGGAATAGTTTTCCGAATGGGCTGAACGATGCAGCGCCTTGGTCTCGCCCACATCGAAGATCGCGGCCTGCTGCCTTTCGCAGCGAATGACGCGATCTCCGAGCTCGATGCTCGTCGAACCCTTGAGCGCCACCAGCAGTTGATATCCCCATGGACTTTGCCGTGGCTGGATTTCGACCGGATTCTCGAAACTCGTACGGGTAAAGACGATCCCGTCCGACGCTTGATTCAGTGCATTGATCTCAATCCGTCCAGAGGACTCATTCAGCGGCGAGATCGCGATGTTCACGCCGTATGCCGCAAGGTGCTCCATTGCTTCGTGAGGGTCATGGGTGACGAAATGAAGCAGCGTCTGGCGCCGCGCTGTCGAGCGGTGATGGGCGCGCGTCATCACACCGTTCTCGACCTCGGCTCGCGGCACAGATCGCTGGCGGAAGCAAGCGTACTGGCGAGCCCTTGGCTGCATGGCAGCTTCCGACATCGCAGGTGTCGACCCATCTGAAAGCCCCTAGGCCGATCGGATTGCCTGAATCCGCCGCCGATTTTTTACAGTAGGCGAAGCGAGAAGACAGATTGCGCAAACTGGATTCGCCGGGCGCAACTGCCTGACAAACAGCGCAATATCTGATTCGCGGTTAATATATCGATCAGAATTGAAGGTAAAGATTGGCCTTATCAAACGTTTCAGACCTAAACTATCTCGATTGTTTGTATGTAATCCTGTTGTAATTCGGCAGGATGTCGTGCGGGATCGGAGATTGAATCTTGTTGGTCATAAGGAACGAAGATCAAGATATAGAAGGTTCAATTCGTGCTGACGTTAATGCTTCCAGCAGATTGCTCGCTACGAATGGTAGGTCACCTGTTTGATCAGATGACCTCTGCTGTTCAGGCCGAGGCTGAGGTCGAAATCGATTGTTCGGCCCTTGCCGTGATCGATCTCGCCGGATTGCAACTTCTGATTTCGGCTGGCCGGACCGCACAAGCTGGGGGCAAGCGCATCCGGCTGCAGGCTCCTTCGGACATCTTGAACGCTGCGCTGGCGCGGGCAGGCATCTCGCCCGCGCAGTTCGGTGACTGCATTCACATCAACAGGGCTTGAGTGGCATGGCGTCAATTCTGACTGTCGACGATTCTCCGAGCGTGCGGCAGATGATCAAGCTTGTGCTCGCTCCTTCCGGCCATAAGGTCGTGGAGGCGGGTGATGGTTCCGAAGGCTTGGCCAAGGCGAAGGCAGAGCGTTTCGATCTCGTCATCACCGACCTGAACATGCCGGTGATGAACGGCCTGGAGATGATCCGGGGCCTGCGTGCGCTTCCGTCCTTCACGGGGGTGCCGATCGTCTTCCTCACGACCGAGTCCGATGACGGGGTCAAGCAGCAGGCGAAGGCTGCGGGCGCGACCGGCTGGATCACCAAGCCCTTCAAGCCGGAGCAACTGCTTGCGGTCGTCACCAAGCTGGTGCGGGCATGATGGAGCTTGATCCGGCCGAAACATTCAGGCAGGAGGCCAGCGATCTGCTGGACAGTCTGGAGGCGGCGCTGCTCGATCTCGGTCAGACGCCCCAGGATAGCGATCTGATCGACGCGGCTTTCCGGGCGCTGCACACCATCAAGGGCTCGGGGGCGATGTTCGGCTTCGACAGGGTCGCCGCCTTCACCCATGATTTCGAAACCGCCTTCGACCTGATCCGCAAGGGCAAGATCTCGGCGGATCGTGACATCATCACCGTCTCCCTGGCCGCCAAGGACTATATTCGCGCGCTGATCGACGATCCCGACTCGACCGATCCGATCATTGGCGAGGCGATCGTCGAAGAACTCCAGGCCCTGATCGCCACGGGCGCGACGGGAGGCACGGCGTCGCCCGTCGGTGCTGCCCTCGGCGAGCCTCCCGCCGTGGCCGCAGCAGACGGCGCAGGCTGGCTGATCGAAATCGCCTTCGAGCCGGATATCCTGCGCAACGGGACCAATCCGCTGGTCCTGCTCGACGATCTTCGTGCTCTTGGCTCATGCAGTATTCGTGCGCATCTCGACGGCGTGCCGGAACTCGGAGCGCTCGATCCGGAGACATGCATGATCGCATGGACAGTCGAGCTCGAGGGGGGCTGTACGCGCGAGGACATCGAGGATGTCTTCATGTTCGTCCGCGATGAGATGAAGCTTGAGATCACGCCGCTCAGCCTGGCGGGATCGGCGGATGCGAAGCGTCCCGCGACCGTGGATATCGACGCAGTCGCTGCGGCGGCAACCGTCGCCCCTGCCGTTGCGAAGGAGTTGCAGCCGGCCCTGACGGAGCGTGCCGCTGGCGAACGGAGCGAGGGCGCCCGTCGCGGTGAGGACAAGACCTCGACCGTCCGCGTTCAGGCCGAGCGCCTGGATGAGTTGATGGACCGCGTGGGCGAACTCGTCATTGCGCAGGCGCGGCTCAGCCAGCTCGCGCATTCCGGAACAGACCTCGCGATCAAGTCGATCGCCGAGGAAATCGAGCGCCTGGCGTCCGGCCTGCGCGATTCCACCATGGGAGTGCGCATGGTGCCGATGGGCTCGCTCTTCGGCCGCTTCCGTCGCCTCGTGCACGACCTCTCGCGCGATCTCGGCAAGCCCGTCGATTTCGTGACTGTCGGCGAGGATACCGAGCTCGACAAGACCATGATCGAGCGTCTTGCCGATCCCTTGGTCCACCTCATCCGCAACGCGATCGACCACGGCATCGAAGCGCCTGCGGCTCGCGCCGGCACCACCAAGTCGCCGACGGGGCGGATCGAACTCGCGGCGCGCTATGTCGGGGCGCAGGTGCTCGTCACCGTGCAGGATGACGGTGCCGGGCTCGACGCGACCCGCATCCGCGCCAAGGCCGAAGAACAGGGATTGATCGCGGCCGGGACGCCCCTGAGCGAACACGAGATCCATCAGTTCCTGTTCCATCCCGGCTTCTCCACTGCCCGGACGATCTCCGCGCTGTCGGGGCGCGGCGTCGGCATGGATGTGGTCAAACGCACGATCGAGGCCATGCGGGGCACGATCGATCTCGCCACCGTGCCTGGCTATGGCAGCACGGTGACGCTGCGGCTGCCGCTGACGCTCGCCATCATCGAGGGCCTGCTGATCCGCGTCGGCGAGGGGCGCTACATCATTCCGCTCTCGGCGGTGGAGGAATGCGTCGAACTGACCGCGGCCGAGGACGCTCGGGCGCGCGGACGCAACTTCCTGAACGTGCGCGGCGACCTGGTGCCCTTCCTGCGGCTGCGCGATCTCTTCGAGGCCGACGGCGAGGCCGACCCGCATCAGAAGGTCATCATCACCACGATGGGGGATACGCGCGTCGGCCTGGTCGTCGACCAGATCATCGGCAGCCACCAGACGGTGATCAAGTCGCTGTCCAAGCTTCACTCCGATGTCACGATGTTCTCGGGCGCCACCATCCTTGGCGATGGTTCCGCTGCCCTCATTCTCGACGTCGCCCAACTTGTTTCGCTAGGCCAGAGCCGCGCCGAGACCGAAAAGACACCGGAGGCGGCGTGATGCAGGTTCAGACGCAAGGCGGCGCCGGCCACGGCCCTCACGCGGCAGCGGAGACGCGGCTTCAGGTCCTGATGATCGGGCTCGGCAGCGAGATCTTCGCGATCGAGGCCGACATGGTACGCGAGATCATCGACCCGGTTCCCGTCACTCGGGTCGCGGGCGCGCGCGCCTTTCTGCCGGCTCTCATCAATGTGCGCGGCAATGTCATCCCCTTGGCGGATCTGCGCCTGCGCTTCGGCATGGCGCGACGAACCGACACTGCCGACACCCGCATCGTTGTCGTGGAGATCGAGATCGACGGTGATCCCGTTGCGCTCGGGATCATGGCCGACAAGGTCTACGAGGTCACGGAGATTTCAACCGCCCAGATCCAGCAGACACCGCGTCTGGGAATGCACTGGCGGCCGGAATTCATCCGTTTCATCACCAAATGGAACGACGAATTCGTCATCGTTCCCGATCTCGAGAAAATTCTGAGCTGAAGCGCTGCCCATCCAGCGCAAGACACCCTTCACGTTGCTTATCGGGGACTGACTATGAGATTGACGATCAAGACTAAACTGGCCGGTGCCTTCGGCGTGGTCATTGCCCTGTCCATGGTGGCAGGCGGACTTTCCTATCAGAAGCTGTCCGACATGTCCGAGACGCAGGGCGTGCTGATCAACTGGACCAACCGGCTGGACCAGATCAGCGACGTTCGCAGCATGATGAACAGGTCGGTCCGCTCGGAAAAGAACGCGGTCATGGCGGCGACCGAGAAGGAAACACTCGCTCACGCGGCGAGCGCGATCCAGAACCGCTTGGACGCCGTGAAGCTCAAGGAGCAGATCCAGGCCCAGGCCAGCGACGCCGGCAAGCGCCGCTGGGAGGCCCTGACGCCGAAGATCAATCGCTTCTTCGCGGCGCAGGACGAGGTCATCCGCAACGCCAAGCTGAATTCGAACAACCGCGCCGCGGAACTCTGGGTCAGCGATATGACCCCGCTCATCCAGGGCGTGACGGTCGCCTCGACGGCGGTGCTGAGCGAGCTCACCAAGCCTTCCGCTTCGCCCGAGGCGCTGCGGCTGGCTCTCGATTTCCAGTCGGTGCGCCTGGAATGGCTGCGCTTGACGCGGTCGATCGGGCAGCTGTTCGGCGCGACTACTGTTGCCGATGTCGAGAAGCTGCATAAATCCGCCGAGGAACAGGCCCGCGACGTCCGCGCCGCGCTCGCCAAGGCTGCGGCCCCCATCGCGGAGCAGGGCGTGTCGCCGGCAAACATGCTCGCCGCCTTCGACAAGGGCATCGATTCAGCGCTTCGGATCGCAGCCGTCGCCGGCGAGGCGGGCAACATCAAGGCAAGCACGCTCTCGATGGGTGAAGGCAGCGAGGCCGTCACCGAGATGATGGCGGGGCTGGATGAGTATACCGACTTCATCAAGCAATCCGCCGCGGCCGCGGCCAAGGAAGCAAGCGAACAGGCGGCCTTCGCCAAGACGCTGCTGATCGGCATCATTCTGGGCTCGCTGCTGATCGCCATCATCGCCGCCACCTGGATTGCCCTCTCGATCAGCCGTGGCCTGTCGAGCGCGGTCGGTCTCGCCAACGCGGTTGCGATCGGCGACCTCGGACAGTCCATCTCAGTGAAGAGCAAGGACGAGATCGGTGACCTCGTCACCGCGCTGAACACGATGACGGCAAATCTCAACGACACGGCCGCCGTCGCCAATGCGATCTCCAACGGCGACCTCACGGTCGAAGCCAAGAGGATGTCGGAGAAGGACACGCTCGGGATCGCTCTCGAGAACATGGTCGAGAAGCTGCGTGATGTCGTCGGCCAGGTGACGAGCGCTGCCGAGAACATGTCTTCGGGCAGCCAGGAACTGTCGGCCAGCGCCGAGCAGCTCTCGCAGGGCTCGACCGAGCAGGCCTCTTCGACCGAGGAAGCCTCCTCGTCGATGGAGGAGATGGCGGCCAATGTGAAGCAGAACGCCGAGAACGCCAGCCAGACGGAGAAGATGGCCTCGCAGTCGGCGAAGGATGCCGAAGCAAGCGGCGTTGCCGTCGGCAAGGCGGTCGACGCGATGCAGACCATTGCCGCCAAGATCAACATCGTCCAGGAGATCGCCCGTCAGACCGATCTGCTGGCGCTGAACGCGGCGGTCGAGGCGGCCCGTGCCGGCGAGCATGGCAAGGGCTTCGCGGTGGTCGCCTCGGAAGTGCGCAAGCTCGCCGAGCGCAGCCAGGCGGCTGCGGCGGAAATCGGGACGCTGTCGGCCGATACGGTCAAGGTCGCGCAGGAAGCCGGCTCCATGCTGGCCAGGCTGGTGCCCGATATCAAGAAGACCGCCGAGCTGGTCGAGGAGATCACCTCCGCCAGCCGCGAGCAGGATGTCGGCGCTGCCCAGATCAATCAGGCGATCCAGCAGCTCGACAAGGTGACGCAGCAGAACGCAGCCGCCTCCGAACAGGTCTCCGCGACCTCCGAGGAGCTCTCGGCTCAGGCCGAGACGCTGCAGGCCACGATCGCCTTCTTCCGGCTCGATGAAGGCAGCACGCGCAAGAACGGTCAGCGCCCGGTTGGCGTCGACAGGGCGGTCACCCAGCTGCGCGGCAAGGCCACGGCCATGGCGACGGCGATCCAGCCGAAGAAGGCGCCTGTCTCCGGGTTGCGTCCGGCTAAGAAGGTCGTCAATGGCGGCTTCGCCTTTGACATGGATGGCGGCGAGGATCAGCACGACGCCGCGTTCCACCGCGCCTGAGCGGATACCGGCCCCGCCCAGGAGGCGGGGCCGGTCCTGCTGCCCTTCAATCCGCCTGGTTCCCTAGCCGCATCGCGAGTCTTCCATGGCCGACACCGCCCAATACCTGACCCTTGGCATCGATCAGGAGCTCTTCGGCATCGATATCCGCAATGTCCGCGAGATTCTCGACATGCGCCCGATTTCGAAGCTGCCACATGCGCCGGCCTTCCTGCTCGGCATGATCGATGTCCGCGGCGCCGGCTACCCGATCGTCGATCTGCGGACCAAGCTCGGGCTGCCGCGCACGGAGCCGACCCACGCGACGCGCATCATCATTCTGGATGTGCCGGTCAAGGGCCGGACGCTGGGCGTCGGCTTCGTCGCCGATCGGGTCTTCGAGGTCACGGGTCTCGACGCCGACCAGACCGAAGCCGCTCCCGATGTCGGCGGTCGCTGGCAGTCGAACTACATCGCCGGGATCGGGCGCAAGGGTGAAGCCTTCATCGTCGTCTTCGATCTCGAGCGCCTGATGGAAGCCGACGGCCTCCCCCTGGCTGATCTCGCCGCCGACAAGGCAGCCTGAGACCGATGGGGCCAACGATGTCGCACTCTTCGGACTATCTGGCTGACAAGCATTTCTCCGCCATTGCCGCGATCATCGAGAGCCGCGTCGGCATCAAGTTGCCGCCGACGAAGCGCACCATGGTCGAGGGGAGGCTGCGCAAGCGCGCCCGCGCGCTTGGTTTGGCGGGGGTGTCCGGCTACGGCGCCCATCTGTTCGAGCGCGGCGGGCTCGACGACGAGCTTGTTCACCTGATCGATTGCGTGACCACCAACAAGACTGATTTCTTTCGCGAGCCGAGCCATTTCGAGTTTCTGCGCAATGTCGCCGTTCCACAATTGCTGCGGCGGCATGGCTCGCTTCCGGCCGGCCTGAAGGTCTGGAGTGCCGCCTGCTCGACAGGAGCGGAAGCCTACACGGTTGCGATGGTGCTGCAGGACCTGGTGAATGCCGCCAAACCGATCCGCTTCTCGATCCTGGGCACCGACATCTCGACAGAGGTGCTGCGCGAGGCGAGAGCGGCCATCTATCCACGTGCCTTCGTCGCTCCGGTGCCGCTGGCCATGCAGCAGCGCTATCTCATGAGATCGAAGGATCCGCGGCAGGACGTCGTCAGGGTCACGCCGGAGCTGCGCCGAAAGGTCCATTTCGAGCGGCTGAACCTGATGGACGAGAGCTATCCGTTCGACCGGGATGTCGACGTCATCTTCTGCCGCAACGTGCTGATCTATTTCGACGGGCCGACTCAGAGGGCTGTCATCGAACGCCTGGTGTCGCATCTGCGCCCCGGCGGATACCTGATGCTCGGTCATTCCGAATCGATGGCGGGCAGTGGCATCGCCGGACTTCAGCAGGTCGTGCCGACCGTCTACCAAGCCGATCCCGCCGCGCTCAGGAGGTCAGCAGCATGACCCGCCAACCGATCCGCGTGCTCATCGTCGACGATTCCGCCTCGGTGCGCCAGGTCCTCAGCTCGATCCTGAACGACGACCCGGGCATCGAGGTGATGGGAACGGCGGCCGATGCCTTTGCCGCCGTGCGCCGCCTGCAGAACGAATTGCCCGACGTCATGATCCTCGACATCGAGATGCCGGGCATGGACGGGCTCACCTTCCTGCGCAAGATCATGGCGCAGCGGCCAATTCCAGTGATCATCTGCTCGACCTTGACCGAGACGGGATCGCGGGCGCTGTTCGATGCGCTCGAGGCCGGCGCGGTCGACGTGCTGCCGAAGCCGCGGATCGACACGCGCAACGCCCTGATCGAGACGGCAGACCGGCTCAGGCATTCCGTTAGGGCAGCCGCGCAGGCGCGGCTGCGTCCCAGGCAGGCGCGCCTTCCTGTCGAGAAGAAGCTGACCGCGGATGTGATCATGCCGCCGCCGGTCCCGGGACGTGTCCGCAGCGAGACGGATCGCATCGTCTGCATCGGGATTTCGACCGGCGGTACAGAGACCC
>UBZM01000085.1 GCA_900470095.1 Hyphomicrobiales bacterium | reverse complement strand
CCGGGCGGGCGGGGACAACATGTCGCAATGCCCTAACGCAATCTACATCTCTCCCCGTTAGCAAATCCCGGTCTCGCACAGGCAGCTCAGCCTTGCGGCATCGGGCTTGGGGGAAGCAGATCATGCATGCCATCGTCGGGCGCGGTGCTGGAAAGCTCGTGGGCGCCGTGGAGCCGTCGCTCCTGCGCGACGAGCTGCTCGGCGAGATCTTCGAGGCCTCCGCCCGACGGACGCCCGGGCACACGGCCATCATCTTCGGCAGCGAACGTGTGACCTATGCCGAGCTCGACGCCCGGGCCGACGCGGTGGCGCACGCGCTGCGGGCGCGCGGCGTCAGGGCAGGGGCCTTTGTTGGCCTGTGGATGTCGCGCTCGCTCGACCTGCATGTTGCGCTGCTCGGCATCCTCAAGGCCGGCGCGGCCTATATCCCCTTCGACGCCGACGCCCCGCCCGAGCGCGTCGGTGAATGCCTCGCGGATTGCGAGGCAAGGCTCATCGTCATCGACGACGCCACAGGCGGCAAACTCGACCGGGAGCTGCCCGCCGAGGCCGTGCGCTGCCGCGACCTGATCGCCGCCGGCACGGACGCCCCGCCGGTCGATCCGCGCAGTGAGGGCGTGACGCCGGCGAGCCCGGCCTATGCGATCTACACCTCGGGCTCGACCGGCAAGCCCAAGGGCATCGTCATCGCGCATAGCAACATCTGCCACTATCTGCGCGCGTCGAACCACGTCTACGGCATGACGGCTGACGACGTCTCGTTCCAGGGCGCCTCCGTTGCCTTCGATCTCTCGCTGGAGGAGATCTTCGTCCCCTATCTCGTCGGTGCGACGCTCTGGGTCGCCTCGGCGCAGGTGCTGGGCGAGGTCGAGCGCCTGCCCGCCCTGATGACCGAGGCCGGCATCACCGTGCTCGACACCGTGCCGACGCTGCTCGCGATGATGCCGCAGGACATTCCGAGCCTGCGCATCATCATCCTCGGCGGCGAGGCCTGCCCGCCCGCCGTTCGCCAGCGCTGGTGCCGCCCGGGCCGCAAGGTCTTCAATTCCTACGGACCGACCGAGGCCACCGTCGTTGCCACTGTCGACGAGGTCACGCCGGACGAGGCGGTGACCATCGGCCTGCCGATCCCGAACTACACCTGCTATGTCGTCGACGAGCAGATGGCGATCGTCGGCCCCGGCACCGAGGGGGAGCTCCTGATCGGCGGCCCTGGCGTCGCCGCGGGCTATCTCGGCCGTCCCGAGCTCACTGCCGAGAAGTTCATCGCCAATCCCTTCGGCGGCGACGGCACCGACCCGGTGCTCTACCGCTCGGGCGATGCGGTCAGCATTTCGGAGAAGGGCAAGATCCTCTTCCACGGCCGCATCGACGATCAGGTCAAGCTGCGCGGCTTCCGCCTCGAGCTCGGCGAGATCGAGGCCAGGCTCTGCGACCTGCCAGGCATCGCGCAGGCGACCGTGGTGCTGCGCCGCGACGACGGCATCGACCGGCTCGTCGCCTTCGTGGTGGCGGATGCGGCCACCGCCTTCGACCGCGCGGCCGTGCGCGCCGCCCTGAAGGAGACCCTGCCGCCCTATATGGTGCCCTCGCATTTCGAGGAGATGGCGAGCCTGCCGCGCCTGACCTCGGGCAAGGCCGACCGCAAGACGCTGAAGGCGGCGCCGCTGACGATGGCGGCCTCCGCCGAGGAACAGGAAGAGCCGCGGAGCGCGACCGAATCCGCCCTGCTCGACGCCGCCAGGCCACTCTTCCCGGGCCAGACGATCGGGTTCGAGGCCGACTTCTTCGCTGATCTCGGCGGCCATTCGCTGCTGGCCGCCACCTTCCTTGCCGGCGTGCGTGCCAATCCGGCTCTGCCGAGCATCACGCTGGAGGATGTCTACAGCCTGCGCACGCTGCGCGCGATCGCCGCCCGGCTCGACGAGCGCAGGCAGGCCGATATCGGCCGGCCGCCGGCGCGCGATCTTTCCTTCACGCCGCCGCCGCTGCTGCGCCGCCTGTTCTGCGGGCTGGCGCAGCTCGCCTGCATGCCGGTGCTGCTGCTGGCGCTGACCGGTCCCTGGCTGACGATCTACGTCATCTACGAGCTGATCACGGTCGACGAGCGCGTCGATCTGCGCGAGATCCTGATGATGATGGGCATCTACGCGCTCGTCACGCTCTCGGTGATGCTCGCCGGCATCCTCGGCAAGCGCCTGGTGCTCTGGCGCACGCGGCCCGGCCGCTATCCGCTCTGGGGCGTCTATTTCTTCCGCTGGTGGCTCGCCCGCCAGTTCACCTCGATGGTCCATCTCAGCCTGATGCAGGGCACGCCGCTGGCCAGCTTCGCCATGCGTCTGCTTGGCGCCAGGGTCGGCAAGGGCGTCTTCGTCAGCGGCTTCGAGGCCGGCGCGATCGACCTCGTCGAGATCGGCGACGACGTCACGCTCGGCGGCAAGCTCAGCCTCGCCAATGCCGAGGTGATCGGCAACGAGCTGGTGATCGGCACGATCGCGATCGGCAAGGACGCCTATATCGGCACCTCCTGCGCCATCGGCCATGACACGGTGATCGGGGAGGGCGCCGAGCTCGCCGATCTGACCGCGCTCGCCGCAGGCAGCCACGTCGGCGCCTTCGAGCACTGGGACGGCTCGCCCGGCCATCGCATCGGCGCAGTCGATCCCGCTTCCTGGCCCCAGCACGCCCGGCAGCCCTCCGTGCCGGTCAGGGCGCTGCAGACCGTCTTCTTCGGCGCCATGCTGCTGCTGATGCCGGCGCTGGCGCTGCTGCCGATCTTCCCGGCCTTCTTCATCCTCGACCGTTTCGACGGGCCGCTGCAGGAACTGGTCGGCATCGACTATCGCTGGGTCCTGCCGATCATCGCCTGGCCGACCGCGATGGTGCTGATGCTCGCCACCGTCCTGCTCGTCACCGCGATCCGCTGGCTCGTGATGCCGCGCTCGGTCGAGGGCACGCATGCCATCGCCTCCGGCTACGGCCTGCGCAAATGGACTGTCGGACTCGCCTCGGATGTGATGCTCCAGAGCCTGTCCTCGCTGTTCTCCACGGTCTACATGCGGATCTGGTACCGCATGATGGGCGCCAAGATCGGCAAGGACACCGAGATCGCCACCAATTTCGGCGGCCGCTACGACATGATCGAGATCGGCGAGCATTGCTTCGTCGCCGACGAGGTCGTGCTCGGCGACGAGGATGTCCGCCGCGGCTGGATGACCAGCAAGGCGGTGCGCACCGGCGATCGGGTCTTCATCGGCAATGACGCGGTGGTGCCGCCCGGCGCCTTCCTGCCGTCGGGCTCGCTGCTCGGCATCAAGTCGAAGCCGCCCAGCGGCGTGGCGATGCAGCCCGGCGAGACGCGCTTCGGCAGCCCGCCGATCCTGCTGCCCTCGCGCCAGCGCTTCGACGATGCCGACATCGCCAAGACCTTCCGGCCCCCGCTCTGGCGCCGCATCCTGCGCGCCGTCCTCGAGCTGTTCAGCGCCTCGATGCCGACGATGATGTTCATCACGCTCGGCACGATCACGGCCGAGCTTGTCCTCTTCCCCGCCCTCAATCGTGCCCAGAGCTGGAGCGAGTTCGCCCCGATCTTCGTCGCCTGCGCGGTCGGCACCTCGATTGCCCTGGCGACGACCGTGCTGCTGATGAAATGGCTGGTGATGGGCGTCTACCGACCGGGCAATCGCGGCCTCTGGTCCTGGTGGGCGCTGCGCACCGAGGCGATGACGACGCTCTACTGGGGCACCGCCGGCGCGATCCTGCTCAATGCGCTGCGCGGCACCCCCATGCTGCCCTGGGTGCTGCGCCTCTTCGGCGTGAAGGTCGGCCAGGGCGTCTATCTCGACTCGACGGATATCACCGAGTTCGACTGCGTCAGCATCGGCGACTATGCCGCGATCAACGCGACCGCCAACCTCCAGACCCATCTCTTCGAGGACCGGGTGATGAAGGTCGGCCGCATCGAGATCGGCCGTGGCTGCGTCCTCGGCGGATTGACCACGGTGCTCTACGACACCCATGTCGACGACCACGCAAGGCTCGGCCTGCTCACCATCGTGATGAAGGGCGAGGCGATCCCGGCACGGACCGAATGGGCCGGCGCGCCGGCCGCACCGGCCTGAGCCGATATCGCCCGGCTGACGCATCGGACCGGGTCCGATGCGTCAGCCTTTTGTGTTTGCATCGGCCTTCCCGAAAATCGCAATCCACCTTTCGGGCCGATGCTTTAGATCAAGCTCCGAGCGGCGGCCGTCGCGCAGGCGTCGTCCGTCTCGCCGGTATCGCCGGAGATGCCAAGAGCTCCCAGAACCTGTTCCCCCTCGCGGATCAGGACCCCGCCGGCCGCAGGCAGAAGCCGGCCCGATAGCAAGGTGGCCGCTGCCGAGAAGAAGGCCGGATCCGCCTTCACCCGCGCGACGAGATCGCGTGAATCCAGTCCGAGCGCGATGCAACTCCAGGCCTTCGCCAGGGCGAATTCGTGCCGGGCGATCGTGGCCCCGTCTGCGCGGGCCGAGGCGACGATATGGCCCCCCGCATCGACGACCACGGCCGCCAGCGGCCTGGCTCCGCGTGCTCGGCCGGCGGCAAGGGCTTCGGCGATCAGGCGTTGCGCCCGTTCAAGCGTCATAGCGCCCTCCCGCGATCAATAGGTGCAGCGCCCGCCCGAGAGGTCGAAGACCGAGGCGGTGGTGAAGCTGTTTTCGCCGCTGACGAGCCATGCAACCATCGCGGCGGCCTCGTCCACTTCGAGGAAGCGGGCACGCGGAATGCGCGACAGCATGTACTGGATAAACTCCTCCTTCAGCGTGTCGAGGATGCGCGTCTTGGCAGTGGCGGGGGAGATCGCATTCACCGCGATGTCGTAGCCGGCGAGTTCCTTGCCCAGCGATTTCGTCAGGCCGATCACGCCTGCCTTCGCCGCCGAATAAGCCGCCAGGTTGGGATTGCCCTCCTTGCCCGCCACCGAGGAGATATTGACGATCCGCCCGTAGTTTCGCGCCTTCATGCCGGGCACGACGACCTTGTTCACATAGAAGGTGCCGTTCAGGTTGACCTCGACGACGCGGCGCCATTCCTCCGGGTCATAGGCGTCGAGCGGAGCATTTCCGCCGGCAATCCCGGCCGAATTGACCAGGATCGAGACAGGGCCGATTTCGGCCTCGACCTCCTGATGAGTGCGTGTCAGGCCGTCGAGATCCGTGATGTCGACCTGCTTGGTCGACGCGGCGGAGCCGAGCAGCACGAGCGCCGTCTTCAGCGCGTCCGCGTCGCGATCCCAGAGGCTGACGCGGGCGCCCGAGGCGACAAGGCGCTTGGCAATGGCAAGCCCCAGCCCTTGCGCGCCGCCGGTGACGACGGCGACCTGATCGTCGAGGGAAATCCTGTTCATCGGCTCAACCTGCAAAGTTTTGGTGGAAGTGAAGCGAAGCGCCCCCATCGGTTGCGAAGAAGCGTGCCTTGTCCGGATCGGCGAAGGAAAGGCCGATGGCCGCCCCGGCGGGAAGATCGACGGAGGGCGGCAGGAAGGCTGCGATCAGACGCTCGCCCACTTCGACGCGGACGAGGCTGCGCGAACCAAGATATTCCACCGTTCGGACCGTGCCGCGGATGACAGCTGCCGCGGTTGGGGCGTATTGCAGGTCCTCGGGCCGGATGCCCACCGAAATCCTGTTTCCGGCCTTCCCCGCCACGACAGGAAGCGGAATATCGAAGCCCGGGCCGCGCAGCCTGCCATCCAGGGCCTCTCCGTCGAGGATGTTCATGCCGGGCTCGCCCAGGAACCGGGCAACGAAAAGATTGGCCGGATTGTTGTAGAGCTCGCGCGGGCTGCCCACCTGCTCGATCCGGCCGCTCGACATGACCACGACCAGATCCGACAGGGTCATCGCCTCGCTCTGGTCATGGGTGACATAGAGCATAGTGGCGCCGAGGCGCTGATGGATGTCCTTCAATTCGGACCGCATCTGGACCCGCAGCTGCTGGTCGAGATTCGAGAGCGGCTCGTCCAGCAGATAGACAGTCGGGGTCCGCACCATCGCCCGGCCGAGCGCCACGCGCTGTCGCTGGCCGCCCGAGATCTGGCGGGGGAAGCGGTCCAGCATCGCCTCGAGGCCCAGCATCTTCACCGCCGCGCGGACCTTGCGGTCGACCTCGGCTTCGGGCGTGCGGCGACGCCGTGCGCGCAGGGGAAAAGCGATGTTCTCGTAGAGCGTCATATGCGGGTAGAGCGCGTAGGACTGGAACACCATGGCGATGTCGCGATCGGCTGGTTTCATCGTGGTGACGTCGCGGTCCCCGATCATGATCCGCCCTTCCGTCGGCGTTTCCAGACCGGCGATCATGCTCAGTGTCGTGCTCTTGCCGCAGCCTGAGGGGCCGAGCAGCGTTACGAACTGCCCGGGCTCGATCGAGATGTTGATGCCCGAAACAGCCCAGCCGTCGCCGTAGCTTTTCCCCACATTCTGGAACCGGACGGATTGCGCCGTATTCGACCGTGTCTGGGTCATGCGTTTCAGCCTTTGACGGACCCGTCGGCGAAACCACCGATCAGGAATTTTCTGAACAGAAGGAAGACCACCACCGGCGGGATCGTCGCGATGATCACGCCCGCCATCAGCGAGCCCCAGTCGCGGCCGTGGAAGCCCTGGAAGAAGATCAGTGCGACCTGAAGCGTGCGCAGCTCCGGCGAATCCACCATGGTCGAGCCGGTGACGTAGTCGTTCCAGCAATGCAGGAAGCCGAAGGTCGCCGCCGCCAGGAGCGCGGGCTTCGCCCCGGGGATCACGATCTTCCACACGGCCTCGGCGCGCGAATAGCCGTCCATTTCGGCTGCCTGTTCCAGCTCGCGCGGGACCGTGGCGAAATGCGATCGGCTGACCCAGACCGCGAAGGGCAGGATGTGACCGGCATAGAGGATCGGCAGGATCGACCAGGTGTCGTGCAGGCCGATGCTCGTCGCCAGCATTTGCGTCGGCAGGAGAACGGCGAAGCCCGGAACCGCCATGGTGCCCATGAAGACGAGCAGAACCGCTGGCTTGCCCGCCACCGGATAGCGCATCAGCGCATAGCCGGCGGTTGCGCCGAGGATCAGCGCGACCAGCACGGCCACGACCGCATAGGCCGAGCTGTTCAGGAACGCCCAGTGGACCCCCTCGGCCAGCAGCTTGGCGTAGTGCTCGAGGGTCGGGTTTTGCGGCAGGATTTCGGGCGGAACGGCGAAGATGCGGTTGGTCGGTTTCAACGAGGTGGAGGCGGCCCAGAGGATTGGGCCAAGCGCGATGATGCCGGCCAACAGGCAGGCGATCAAAAGCGAGGCTCGGGACAGGATTTTCATGCGGCCGCTCCCGACTGCTTGCCCAGAATGCGGATGTAGATGGCGATGAGCCCCATATTGATCAGGAACATCACCGCCGCGATGGCATTGCCTCGTCCCTGATCCAGCTCGACGAAGCCGGTGTGGTAGAGCAGATAGGCCAATGTGTTGGTCTGCCGGATCGGGCCGCCGCCGGTTAGCCCGATGATGAGCTGCACCTCGTTGAAATAGCTGATGGTCAGCATCGAGATCACGATCAGCAGCGAGGGGGCCAGCAAGGGCAGCGTGATCTTGCTGAAGCTCTCCCAGGCGCCGAGCCCGTCGACCGCGGCAGCCTTGTAGAGATCGCGCGGGATCTGGCCGAGGCCACCGATCAGGATGATCGTGGCAAAGGCGAAGTTGCGCCACACCGCCACGATGATCAGCGTCGGCATGGCCAGAAGCGGGTCGGTCAGGAGATCCTGCGGCGGCAGGCCGAAGGCGTTAAAGGCTGCCCCCACCAGCCCGCCCGGCGACGGCACGAGGATCCATTTCCACAGGAGCGCGACGACGATCGGGCTCATCGCCCAGGGCACCAGAAGCACCGTCAGCAGAACGCTGCCCCAGCGGCCCAGCCGCCGGATGCCGATCGCCGCCAGCAGCGCCAGCGGGACGGCGACCGCGAGCGCGGCGAAGGTGAAGAGCAGCGAGCGGCCGATTGCCTGCCACGCGAAGGGGTCGCGGAACAGCTCGACATAGTTGCCAAGGCCGACGAAGCCTTCATTCCCGAAGAAGAAGACCTTGTGCAGGCTCAGATAGAAACCGTAGAGCGCAGGCAGGATGTTGATGGCGATGACCAGCAGCAGGGCCGGCGCCACCAGCGACGAGCCGGTCAGCCTGGCTCTCTGCGCGACGACGTCAAGGCCCCGCGGCTTCGCAAGAGATATGGCGTGCATGGCGTGCTACCAGCCCAGCGTCGACTTCGCGCGTTCGAGAACGGCGCCCACGCTTTCCTTGGTTCCGATCAGTTCCTGCAGCGCCGTGTTCATCACCGGGAACACCTTGGTGATGTTGGGCATGCGTTGCGGAAAGGTCATCACGCCCGGAGCCGCCAGCAGCGCGGTGAAGGCGCGGATATCCGACGCCTCCGGCGTCGAGAAAAAGGGCGCCTGCAGCAGGGAGCGGCGATCGGGCACGAGGCCTGCGGTCTTGGCCCACGCCATCGACGCCTCTTCGCTGAACAGGCTCTCGACGAACGCGGTCGCCGCGGCTGGGTTGGCGGCTTTGGCGGAGATGCCTACCGTCCAGTACGGGCCGAGCAGAACCGCGGGCGGGCGCGTCCCGAAGGCCGGCCAGGCCGATACCGCCAGATCCTTGCCGCTATAGCCGGCTGCGATCTGCTTGTACTGCTGGAAGCGCGGCGCGAAGGCCTGCACCATCGCGAAGCGGCCGGAGGCGAATTGGTCCTGGATATCGTCGCCCATCGCATTCAGCAGCGTCGGAGAGAGCGCTCCATTCGCGACAAGCTGTCTGACAACATTGGCGGCCTCCTTGGCCTCGGCGCTGGTCACGTTGAACTGGCCCGTTGCCGCATCGAAGATCGAGGGGCCGAACCCGGACAGGATGTTGATGAAGGCCGAGACGCTGTTGTCGTTCGTCGGCAGGCCGAAGCCCAGCCGCTCGCTCTTGGTCAGCTTGCCGGCGGCGGCGATGAATGCGTCCCACGTGAGCGGTGGAGCATCGAGGCCGAGTTCGGACAGCGCATCCTTGCGATAGAAGATCGCCTGAGCGGGGCTGGGCCAGATCGGTAGGGAGGTGCGCTTCTTGTTGAAGACGGACTTCTCGACGAAGACCGGATACAGATCGGGAAGCACCTTGGTCTTGAAGTCGTCCGACAGCAGAGCGTCGAGATCGGCCAGCGCGCCGCGCTGCTGGACGAGATCGAGAAAGGTGTCACGCATCCAGATCACGTCGGGCGCGCGGTTCTGAGCCGAGGCGGCGACAAATTTCACCTCGAGTTCCTGGAAGGGCTGGGCCTCGATCCTGACATCGACGCCGGGGTGCGTGGCCTTGAAGCGCTTGATGATCTCGCGCAGCACGACCTCGCGCGGCGACTGCCCGTCTGCTCCCAGAAAGGTCCAGACCCGGACCGTCCCCGACAGGCCCTGTGCAGCTGCCTGCTTCGGCAAAGCCGCAAGCGCAAGCCCCGCGGCGCTGGCGCGCAGCACCGACCTTCTGTCAAAGATCATTGATTTCATAAGACTAGCTCCTCCCCGATCGGTTTTTTCGCTTACATCTGCAGGTCGCTGAGCACGCGCGTGCGGCCAGCCAGAAGGTGACGGCGCATCTCTGCGCGGGCGCGATCTCCGTCTCGTGCCGCGACCGCGGCGACGATGGCGCCATGCTCCAGGGCGATCAGCTCGCGGCGCTCGGCCATGGTCAGCACGGAGCGCTGCGCCGAAAGATTGCCCCAGCTGAAGATGTGCGAGGTCAGCCGCCCCAGGGCGTCCGACAGCTTGGGATTATGCGCGCAGACGGCCAGCGCAGCATGGAAGGCGACATCCTCCCGCTCGCCTCGCCCGGTCAGCAGGCTGGCAAGCAGCGCCTCCTGCGCCGCCTCGAGCCGCGCCAGATCCTCATCGGTCCGCCGATCCGCGGCCAGGGCCGCGACCTCACTTTCCAGCGCGAGCCGCACCTCGTGCCACTGGGCCAGCTCGCGCACCGAGGAAATCGCCGAAAGCCTGACCATCTCGGGCGCGCCGCTGCGCATTGCAAAGGTGCCCGAGCCCTTGCGCGAGCGGACGATTCCCTCGGCGCGCAGCCGCGCCAGCGCCTCGCGGATGCTGGCCCGCGACAAGCCGAACATCTCGGCGAAATCCGCCTCGGGCGGCAGCCGCGCGCCGTCCGCGACATTGTCGATATAGCCGGCGATCTGCCTGTAGGCGATCGCCGAGCGGCTCTCTTCCGCGTCCATCGTGGCTGCCTTGTCCCGTTGACGGCCCT
The DNA here is from genome assembly GCA_900470095.1 of Hyphomicrobiales bacterium. GTDB lineage: Bacteria > Pseudomonadota > Alphaproteobacteria > Rhizobiales > Beijerinckiaceae > Allobosea. The sequence goes on along the minus strand of UBZM01000085.1, from coordinate 4,643 downwards.
AAATCAGTCTGCTTAAATTCATGCTGTCAGACAGCATTGCCGATTGCAAGTCGAAATTGTCAGGAAGCGCCATGAACAGATTGATAGGCACGCGGCCGGAAGCGCGGATTGCACGGGTCGAAGTGCATGAGTTCGGCTACACGGTCGACGGCCTCGGGGTGGACGCCAGCGGCAACCGCTGCGTGATGAAGGGCGCGCAGTCGCGGCTGACCGCCTTTGCCCTGCGGATCGAGACGGAAGGCGGGCACCAGGGCGAGTATTGCAGCGTCCACAGCGGCAAGAACGGCGCCATGGTCGGGCAGGTCAAGGCTGCTGCGGGCCTCATTCTGGGAGAGGACGCCGAGGAGCGAGAGGCGATCTACAACAAGCTGAAACGCGCCCACCGCCACTATATGGCGATCGGCCATTCCGCGCTGGACATTGCGCTGTGGGACCTGGCGGGCAAGGCGGTCGGCCGCCCGGTCTGGCGGCTCCTGGGCGGCTACCGCCAACGGCTTCCGACCTACGCGAGCACGCTGAACGGCGGCCGCAACGGGATTCTGGACAGTATCGAGGCCTATGCCGACTTCGCCGAGGAATGCCTCGCGCTCGGCTATCGCGGCTACAAGATCCATGGCTGGGGCGAAGGCGACCCGAAGGAGGAAGCCGCGAACCTGCTGCTCTGCGCCAAGCGCGTCGGCGGCCGGATGGAGCTGATGTACGACGCGGCGAGCGAGCTGCGCACGCTCGCCGATGCGATCTATGTCGGCAAGGCCTGCGATGAAGGCGGCTATCTCTGGTACGAGGACCCCTTCATGGACGCCGGCTGGTCTCCGCATGCCGCCCGGCAGCTGAAGGAGAACATCCGCACCCCGCTGATGCTGACCGAGCATGTACGCGGCCTTGAAAGCAAGGCCGCCTGGCTCCGGGACAGGGCGACCGACTACCTGCGTGTCGATCCTGATTACGACATGGGCATCACTGGCACGATGAAGGTCGCGCATCTGGCGGAAGCCTTCGGTCTCGACTGCGAGATTCATGCAGCCGGCCCCGCGCAGCGGCACTGCATGGCAGCGATGCGCAACTCCAGCTGGTACGAATTGTCTCTCGTCGCCCCCGGCGTCGCCAACCCTGTGCCTCCGGTCTTCGGCTCCGGCTACAGCGACGCGCTGGAGGACATCGGCGAAGACGGCTGCGTGCCGGTTCCGGACGGCGCCGGGCTCGGCGTCGCATATGACTGGGACTACATCCTCGCCAATCGCACCGCCTATCAGGAGTTCACCCTGAAAAAGCATGGCGGGGTCGCGAAATGACGGCCACATACGACGATATCATCGTGGGCGGGGGGCCGGCGGGCTGCGTCCTGGCCAACCGCCTGTCGGCCTCGGGGGCGAACCGCGTCCTGCTGATCGAGGCCGGGCCAGACTTCAAGCCGGGCCAGGAACCCGACGAAATCCGCGACGTCTATCCCTACCGCGCCGCCTTCAACCCCGACTATCAGTGGCGCGACATGCGCGCCCGGCTGATACCGCTCTCGCATAATGATCCGGAGCGTTCGCCGCTGAAGCCCTACATCCAGCCGCGGGTGATCGGCGGTGGATCGAGCATGAATGGCGAGATCGGCAACCGGGGACTGCCCGCCGATTACGACGAATGGGCTGCGCTCGGAGCCGAGGGCTGGGATTGGGACGGCGTGCTGCCCTATTTCCGCAGGCTGGAGACGGATATGGACTATGACGGGCCGCTGCACGGCTCGTTCGGTCCGATCACGATCAGCCGGGTGATGCCCGAGGAGTGGCCCGGCTTCACGCGCGCAACGATGCAGGCGCTGACGGCGGCGGGCTATCGCAACATCGGCGACCAGAATGGCGTCTTCGAGGATGGCTGGTTCCCGATGTCGCTGACGACCAATCGCCGTTCGCGCCGCTCGGCGGCGATGGGCTATCTCGACACGGCGACTCGGCGGCGGCCGAACCTCACCATCCGCTCCGGCGTCAAGGTCGATCGCCTGCTGATGGAGGACAGGCGAGCCATCGGCGTTGCGGTTGGCGAGGAGCGCATCGCGGCGCGCCGGATCATCGTGTCAGCCGGGGCGCTGGAAAGCCCCGCACTGCTCTTGCGGGCGGGAATCGGCGAGGCCGCTCGCTTGAAAGAGGCGGGCGTCGCGGTCGTCCACCACTTGCCCGGGGTCGGCCAGAACCTGAACGAGCATCCCTCCATGGCCATGTCGTCATGGATCCGGCGCGGACACCGGCTCGGCAGGACCCCGCGGCGGCATGTGCAGGCGGCCTGGCGCTATTCCTCCGGGCTCGAGGACTGCGGGCATGGCGACATGTTCATGGTCGTCGTCTCGAAGTCCGCGTGGCATCCGATCGGGAAGCGCATCGGCTCGCTCTTCAGCTGGATCAACAAGCCCTATTCCACCGGCTGGGTACGGCTGAATCCGGAAAATCCGGAGGGACGGCCCGAGATCGCCTTCCAGATGCTGTCCGACCCACGCGACATGGCGCGGATGAAGCTGGCGGTGCGCCGGATGTGGTCGCTCTACGCCTCGGACGAATTGCGCCGGGCTTGCAGCGATCCCTTCGCCGCCACCCATGGCGCGATGGCGAAGCTGGTCGGAGGAGTGAGCCTGCGAAACTGGCTGGTCACGCTCGGCCCGGCCATTCTGACCGAAGGGCCGGGGCCGTTGCGCAAGCTGCTCGTCGACCGCCTCTTCGCCAGCGGCGACGATATCCCGACCGCACTGGCGAACGACGATGCGATGGAGGAGATGATCCGCAAGCACACTATCGGCGGCTATCATCCCTCCGGCACCTGCCGGATGGGGCGCCCTGACGACCAGGCGGCTGTCGTCTCGCCACATGACGGTGCCGTGCACGGGATCGGCGGGCTGCATGTGATCGATGCTTCGGTGATGCCTTGCGTGCCGAGGGCCAACACCAACCTGCCCACGACGATGCTGTCGGAAAAACTGGCGGATGGTCTGATCTGAAGCCGCGTCATGCAGCAACGGCAATAAGCGAAGCAGGCCTGCGCCGGATGCGCGGGGGGCTGCCGTGATCGAACGGGCGCCGTGAACCTTCTGCGCCATTATCCGGATCGGCTCGACGAGATGGGGATTGCCGCAGGCGGTGAAGAAGACCCGGTCGCGATTGGCGCGAAATGGCAAGACGGGCCGGCGGCCCATGCTGGAAATGCCGCGACGACATTTCCAGCTGGACGGATCTCGGGAATCCCCCGACCCATGGCTGACAACGAGCCGAAGCACGGGCGGGGACCCATTCGGTTCCGACCTGATGAGCAAATGGATCAAACACGCCAATGAGGTGCCGTTCTATGCGAATGACGTCGGTCTACAGCCTGAGTTTCCTGGTTCTCGCGCCATGCGTGGCATATGCGCAGACGGTTCCGGTGAACGTCGACAACTTCAAGCGCGCCGAGACCGATTTCTATATGGCCAAGACGGCCGCCGACGGCGGCTTCGGCAAGTTCGCCCATAACAGGACGCCGACGCCGATCGACAAGCAGCCCGTGGTCCGGATGAACCGGGATACGCTCTACTCCCAGGGGCTCTTCGACCTCGACGCCGGCCCGGTGACCATCACCCTTCCCGAAGCCGGGAAGCGCTTCATCTCGATGCAGGTCATCAGTGAAGACCATTACACCCCGATGGTGGTCTACAAGCCCGGCCCCACGACGCTGACCAAGGACAAGGTCGGCACCCGCTATGTGTTCGTTGCGGTCCGTATCCTGGTCGACCCCAACGACGCCAAGGACCTCGCGCAGGTTCACGCGCTGCAGGATGCGCTGAAGGTTGAGCAGAAGTCGGTTGGCAAGTTCGAGGCCCCGAACTGGGACCTGGCTCAACAGAAGAAGATCCGTGACGCGCTCGAAGCGCTGTCGGCGGCATCCGGCAGCTTCACCAACGCTTTCGGCCCGAAGGGCAAGGTCGATCCGGTCAAGCATCTGATCGGCACGGCAGCCGGCTGGGGCGGCAACCCCGACAAGGACGCATCCTACCCCTCGTTCACCCCGGCCAAAAACGACGGCACGACGGTTTACAAGCTCAAGGTCAAGGATGTCCCCGTCGACTCGTTCTGGTCGATCAGCGTCTATAACGACAAGGGCTTCTTCGAGAAGAACGATTACGACGCCTATTCGGTCAACAGCATCACCGGCAAGAAGAGTGCCGATGGCGCGTTCGACATCCAGTTCGGCGGCTGCGACGGAAAAATCGCGAATTGCCTGCCGATTACGAAGGGGTGGAATTACACATTCCGGCTCTACCGTCCCCGGGCGGAGATCCTGAACGGTAAGTGGGCGATGCCGGTCGCGCAGCCTGCATCGTAGACGGCATCAGCACCGTTCGTCCGGCCGGCAAGCAGCGGAAATCTTCCACCCGCTCTTGCTGTTGGCCGCATGGTGAAACCGGCACGGCGGTCCTCTGCCGTTCCGGTCATCCTCCGACGGAGACTGAAGCTTCGCAACCTCGGCGTCCTCGCTCCGGACCGGATGAACACCCTATTGAGAGCTCACATCTAGATCATTTGACCGGATATCGTATCCAGTCCGATGATCTAACCCTTTGTCTTTGCATCGGCTTTCCCGAAAACGGCAGTCCGCCTTTCGGGCCGATGCCCTAGAACCTGACGTCGAGCCTG
>UBZM01000068.1 GCA_900470095.1 Hyphomicrobiales bacterium | reverse complement strand
GGGCGAAGCTGCCGGCGCCGCTGACGGCATTGGGCAGCGCATAGATATCGGAGCGCTTGACCGCGAATTCGGCGCCGGACGCAACCGTCACCGAGCCTGCGATCGAGCCCGCCGCGCCGCCATTGCCGATCTGCAATGCGCCGGCATTGACGGTGGTGCCTCCCGTATACGTGTTTGCGCCGGTGAGGATTGTCCGGCCGCTGCCGTTCTGTTCAACCGAGCCTGCGCCGACGCCGTCGGAAATCACCTTGTCGAAGATATATTCGTTCGTGCGGTTGAAGGCGAGGACGCCGCTATTGGTGACATCGGTCGCAAGCGCGCCAGTCGTTCCGGCATTGCCGATCTGCAGCGTGCCGGCGGCGATCGTCGCGCTGCCGGTAAAGGTGTTGTCGCCCGCCAGGGTCAGGCGGCCCGTGCCCATCTTGGTCAGCGAGCCCGCGCCGCTGATGACGCCGGTAAAGGTCGAATTGGTCGCCTTGCCCGCGCTGAGGGAGCCCGCGCCGAGCTTGACCTCGCCTGCGCCGCTGAGCTCACCGATGCTCTGCGTATAGCCGCCAAGGTCGAAAGTCGCTCCCGAGGAGACAGAGACATTGCCGCTGGCGTTCAACCGGCCGTTGCCGCCGAGCAGCAAGGTGCCGGCGGTGATGAAGGTTGGGCCGGAATAAGTGCTGGCGCCGGACAATGTCAGCGTGTTGCTGCCAAGCTTGCGGAGCGCGCCATTGCCGGAGATCACGCCCGCGAAGCTGGCAGCGTTCAGGTTGTCGAATTCGAGCGTGCCGTCATTGAAAACAGCGCCACCGACCGAACCATCATTCGTGCCGTCATTGCCGATGCGCAGCGTGCCGCCGGTGGTGATGGTCGTGCCACCGGAGAAGGTGTTCACTGCCGTCAGCGTCAGGGTGCCGCTGCCGGCCTGGGTCAGCGAGCCGCTGCCGCTGATTACGCCAGCATAGCTAAGGTCGTTCGTGCGCTTGAAGCTGAGCGCGCCGTTGTTGAGGATGTTGCCGGAAATCGCGCCGGTCGTGCCGCTGTCGCCGATCTGCAGGGCGCCCGCGCTGATCGTCGTGCCGCCGGTATGGCTGGCCGCGCCGGTCAGGATCAGCGTGCCCGTCCCGCTCTTGGTCAGCGCGCCCGTGCCGGAGATATCGCCCGCCAAGGTCAGGCTGCCGGTGCGGTTGAAGGCGAGCGTGGCGTTGTTGACGACATTGCCGACGAGCGAGCCAGTGCCGCCGCCATCGCCGATCTGCAATGTGCCGCCGCTGATCGTCGTGCCACCGGTGAAGCTGTTGGCGCCGCTCAGCGTAAAGGTGCCCGTCCCCGTCTTGGTCAGCGAACCGCTGCCGATGATGTTGCCGGCGAAGGTCGAGGAGGCATCGGCGTTGCCGACCGTCAGTGCGCCGCCTGTACCGAGCTGGACCGTGCCGGCGCCCGAGAGCGCACCAACGCCTTGCGCATAGCCGCCAAGGTTGAAGGTCGCATTCGCGCCGACCGTCACCGCGCCATCTCCCAGCAGCCGGCCGTTACCGCCCAGCGCCAGCGTGCCGCCGCTCACCGTGGTGCCGCCGCGATAGATGTTCGCACCGGTCAGCGTCAGGGTGCCGGCGCCGGTCTTGGTCAAGGTGCCGGCCGGGCCGCTCGTGTCATAGATGCTGCCGGCATAGCTGCTGCTGCCGCCCGTGTTGAAGGTGACATTGGCGGTATTGAAGATATTACCGGCGAAAGAGCCATCGGTGACGCCATCGCCGATCTGCAATGACCCTGCGCTGACATTGGTCTCGCCGGTAAAGGTATGCACGCCGGTCAGCGTCAATTTACCGGTGGACGATTTAATCATGCCGCCCGTGCCGGAAATATCGCCAGCGAAGGTGTAATCATCCAAGCGACTGAAGGCGATAAGACCGTTATTGACGACGTTGCCGATGATGGAACCCGTGGTTCCGCCCATACCGATCTGCAGCGCACCGGAACTGATCGTCGTTCCACCTGTATAGGTGTTTTCGCCGGCCAGGATCTGCGTCGACCCCCCGTTCTTGATCACCGAGCCGGCACCCGAGATGATGCCGGAATAGTTGTTGCCCGAGCCGCCAAGGGTCAGCACGCCGTTGCTGCCGAGCTTGACCTCCCCGAACGAACCGCCGAGCCCCCCGATCGTCTGCGCATGGCCGTTGAGGTCGAAGACGGCGCTTGATGCGTTGAGCCAAACCACGCCCGTGCTGCTCAGGCTGCCACCCGTACCGAGCGCCAGCGTGCCTTGATAGATCATCGTCGTGCCGGTGCTGTTGACGGCACCGGTCAGCGTCAGCGTGCCGCTGCCTGACTTCATCAGGCCGCCCGTGCCGGTGACGGCGCTGGCAAAGTTGATGGAGCCGGAGTTATTGAAGGCCAAGGTACCGTTGTTGATCACAGAGCCGGTGATCGTGCCGTCGGTCGCGCCGTTGCCGAGTTGCAAGACACCGTCCGAGATGGTGGTACCACCGGTATAGGTATTGGTGCCGGTCAGGATCAGCGTGCCGACCCCGGTCTTCGTCAAGCCGCCGGCGCCCGCAAGGCTGGCGCCGATCGTGCCGGCCGAGAGGTTGAAGGCGGTCGTGGCCGTGATCGAGCCTGTGCCGGTGACGCTGCCGCCGGCCATCGTGAACGTCCCGACGCCAAGATTGTAGCCCGCCGCGACATTGACCGTCGCGGTGCCGCTATTGGTCAGCGTGCCGATACCGGTCATGTTGCCGCCGGTCAGCGAGAGCGTGCCGTTATTCTGGTTGTTGATATCGCCGGTGACGGCGACGTCGCCGCCGAGCACCTTGATCTGCCCGTCGTTGTTGATGCCCTGGCCGGCGGACAGCACCGCCGTCCCGGTCGGGCCATTGAAATTGATCGTGCCCCCGCCCTGGTTGTTGATCGCACCGGCATCGATGACGCTGCCGCCCACGCCGACATCGATGACCGCGTTGTTGTTGAGCGTATTGCCGGTGCCGCGAAGGGTTGCGCCGGCGCCGATGCTGATCGAGCCCGCGGCGTTATTGATGCTCTGGGCGCTGAGCGTGCGCCCGGCACCGATCGTGGTCGAGCCGTAATTTGCGAATGTGGTGATGCCCGTCACATCGTCGGCGGCTGTCGAGCCCGTCACCGACATGGCGATGCCGCCATTGACCTGGATCGTATTGTTGAAGACGCCCGCAAGCGTGGTGGTGCCGCCGAGCTCGATCGCGCCGATCGAGCTGCCGGCGAGCGCCTTGATGCTGTTAGTGCCGCCGGTGATGATGATGGCCGTCGACGCTGCGCCGTTCAGGCCTCCGGCACCGCCCAGGGCGCCCCCCGCGATCGTACCGCTATTGATGATCGTCAGGTTCTGCCCGATGATTCCGGAGCCGCCGGCCTGTGGACGGTAGGGTTGGGCGTTCTGGAAATCGGTGCCGCCACCGCCGCCCTTGATGGTGCCTGTATTCGTGATCGTCAGCCCGGCCGTGCCGGTCGCGGTAATGCCGTTGCCGCCTCTGCCGCCCGCTCCGTTGCCGGAGGGGTCGGTGAATGGATTGATTGCTCCGTTGGATGAGCCGCCGCCGCCGCCATTGCCACCTGTGATCGTGCCGGAATTTGTGAGGTTCGCGCCGGTTCCGGCGATGATGCCGGAGCCACCGCCGCCACCGCCGCCACCACCGCCATAGGAGTAGTTCGGCACAGAATTGTAGTTTCCGCCGCCGCCGTTACCGCCTTTGCCGCCGGTAATGGCGGCGCTGTTGTTCAGATCGGCGTTAAGGGTCAGACCGGCACCGCCGGCACCGCCGCCGCCGCCACCGGCGCCCGCCGCATATCCGCCGCCACCGCCGCCCGCACCATCGGAGCCGCCACCGCTCCCGCCTCGGTTCCCCTGACCACCGGTGGATCCGCCGCCGCCGCCGGGAGCCGTCGCACTGCCGTCTCCGTAGGTGCCGCCGCCTCCGGCTCCGCCTGCGGTAGCGCCATTCGGCGCGCCGCTGCCATTGCCACCATTGGCTCCGGTGTACTGCGCCAGCGCCGGCCGCTGCGTCGCCGCCAGCATGACCGGCATGACCAGCGCCGTGCAGGCAAGCAGCACTGCGCGACGCCTGCGCCAGTGGCGCACCGTTGCGACAACCTGATCAGCCCGGTTGGCCAACGGAGCAGCCCCGTCATCGATGCGTGTTCCGGCCAGCCGAACCCGGCGCCCCGTCTCGATCTCTGCGGTCATGGCGAAGCCCAAATCCCCCCAGGCGCCGAGCGCCCCAGTCCTTGATGCAACCCCGGATTGCGAGGTCGCTTACGTCGTCTCAGTCAGCGCCTGTCAGGGCGCCGTCGGCCAAACATCACGTCAAATCAGAAGCGAGCCCCGCGCTCGTTCCCCGCCCAGCACGTGTCGCGCAGCTGCACCGGAGGCGCGCAACGACAAGCAGCCAACCAAATCTCCAGTAATCACGGGAGCCGCGTCCACGATCACGCCGAGCATGCCCCTCGCCCGTATGCCTTGCGAATGGCCGAAGCCTTCGCCCGGGTGAGTATCGTCGGTACGCCAGGCAAGCAGGGCTCCCCCCCGGGCCGATCGCCCGCGCTCCGCCTCACCGGCGAAGCCTCCATGACCATCGCCGCTGCGAGCACGAAGCACCTGCCGCTGCGACAATTCGGTCATATCAGAACGCCGGGACGGGACCAGACGGGCACGGCCGCGCGATGTGAACGGTCGTTAGCATTTGAGGGAATTTACCGCGTTATGCCGGCAAAACGTGCATTCCGTAGCCGATCGACGCCTTCCGACGCCAAATTCCGGCATGCCCGGCGACGGGCGAAACCAAGGCTGCCGGACGCCGTCAGAAGTTCGGCCTCCGGAAGCACGTAAAGCCCACGGAGCGCATGCGCCCGAGGCGAAGCCGGGGCTATCATGCCTCCCGCGTCATAATGCGGGCAAGGCAGGCACAGGACTGTGACTTCCGCAGCGCTGAAAGTCTGGTGAAAGGTTCAGGGTCTAACGCTCACGGCGTCACGGTTCAGCCAATCCTCCGCGAAAGGAGGAAGGAAGCGTGACAGGAAACCAAAACCAAGGAGCCGGCCCATGCGTGCCCGCATTCTAACATCGTCGATTGCTTTCGCCGCGCTTCTGGCCGCAGCCGGGTCGGCGCTGGCTGCCGACAAGGTCACCATCATGGTGGGCGGCTATGAGAAGCAGATCTACCTGCCCGCCAAGCTCGCGGAGAGCCTGGGCTATTTCAAGGACGAGGGGCTCGATGTCGAGCTGCTGAACGAGGCCGCCGGCGTCGACGCCGAGAACGAGATGCTGGCCGGAGCGGTTCAGGGCGTCGTAGGCTTCTACGACCATAGCGTCGACCTGCAGGCCAAGGGCAAATATGTGATGTCCGTGGTGCAGTTCAGCCAGGCACCGGGCGAAGTCGAACTCGTCTCGTCCAAGTATCCCGACGTGAAGTCGATGGCCGACCTGAAGGGCAAGACCCTCGGCGTGACCGGGCTCGGCTCCTCGACCAATTTCCTGACGCAGTACCTGATGATGAAGTCCGGCGTGAAGCTCGGCGACTTCACTTCGCTTCCGGTCGGCGCGGGCACGACCTTCATCGCAGCCATGCAGCAGGACAAGATCCAGGCTGGCATGACGACGGAGCCGACGATCTCGCGCCTGCTCGCCACCGGAGAGGCCCGGGTCCTGGTCGATATGCGCACGGTCGAGAAGACCAAGGAAGCGCTCGGCGGCACCTATCCCGCCGCCTCGCTCTACATGCAGACGGCCTGGATCGAGAAGAACAAGCCGATCGTCCAGAAGCTCGCCAACGCCTTCGTCAAGACGCTGCGCTACATCAACACGCATGATGCCGCCGACATTGCCGACAAGATGCCGAAGGACTATTACGCCGGCAACAAGGAGGCCTACGTCAAGGCGCTGGCCGACGGAAAGGCCATGTTCACGGTCGACGGCGTGATGCCGCAAGGCGGCCCGGAGACGGTCCTCGCCGTGCTCTCCGGCTTCTCCAAAAACATCCAGGGCAAGCAGATCGACCTGTCGAAGACCTTTACGACCGAGTTCGTGAAGAACGTCAAATAGGTCCACCGCTCCCGGGCGATGGCGCCAGGCCATCGCCCGCCTTGTCTGCCTATCGCCTCTTGCGATCCGCGAACGCCGGCCTGCCGGCGAAGGAGAAGCCATGTCCGCGACCGCTCCCGATGAGAGCCCGGCGATCGAGCTGATCAATGTCAGCCGCCGCTTCCTGACGCCCGATGGCAAGTCGATGACCGCGATCCGCGATTTCAACATGAGCGTGGCGCGCGGTGAGTTCGTCGCCGTCGTTGGCCCGACCGGCTGCGGCAAGTCGACCACGCTGAACCTGGTGACCGGCCTCGCCCGCCCCTCGAGCGGTGAAGTCCGCCTGTTCGGCGAACCGGTCGACGGCATCGACCCGCGCATCGGCTTCGCCTTCCAGACCGATGCGCTGTTTCCCTGGCGCAATGTGATCGACAATGTCGTGGCCGGCCCGCTCTTTCGCGGAATGCCGCGCGACGAGGCCTATGCGAAGGCCAAGAAATGGCTGGCGCGGGTCCACCTGACCGGTCATGAGACGAAATATCCGCACCAGCTCTCCGGCGGCATGCGCAAGCGCGTCTCGCTGGCGCAGACCTTCATCAACGAGCCGCAGATCCTGCTGATGGACGAGCCCTTCTCGGCCCTCGACGTGCAGACGCGCGTGCTGATGCACGACGTGCTGCTCGACCTGTGGTCGGAGGCGAAGGCCTCGGTCGTCTTCGTGACGCATGACCTGGAAGAAGCGATTGCGCTTGCCGACAAGGTCTATGTGCTGACCTCGGGGCCCGCGACGGTGAAATCGGTCTATCCCGTCGATCTGCCGCGCCCGCGCATTGTCAGCGAAATCCGCTACGAGCAGGACTTCATCGCCCTGTCCAAGACGATCTGGGACGATCTGCGCGACGAAGTGCAGCGCGGCGCCGCCCGCGACGAAGCCCGCGCAGCCTAGGGAGCATCGACATGGCCGATATCGCAATCGCCTCCGGGCCGGTCTATCGCGCCGGGACGTCCGACGCCGAGATCGAGGCCGCCGCCGCCAAGGCGGCGCGCCGCCGCACGCAGCTCGTCCTGTTCTGGCGCTGGGCCATCCTGCTCGCCTTCCTCGGCGGCTGGGAGATCGGCGCGCGCACCGGCATCATCGACGAGTTCTTCTTCTCGAGCCCGAGTGCGATCTGGTCGCGCCTGGTCGAATGGATCTTCGAGGGCACCTCGGAAGGACCGCTCTGGTTCCATCTCTGGGTGACGATGGAGGAATCGCTGATCGGCTTCGCGACGGGCTCGATCGCCGGCATCGTCGTCGGCATCGCGCTCGGCCGCAACCGCATGCTCGCCGACATCTTCTCGATCTATATCAAGGTGATCAACTCGATTCCTCGTGTGGTTCTGGCACCGATCTTCATCATGGTCTTCGGGCTCGGCCTCGCTTCCAAGGTCGCCCTGTCCTTCGTCATGGTGTTCTTCGTCGTCTTCGCCAACGCCTTCCAGGGCGTGCGCGAGGCCGACCGCAACCTGATCGCCAACGCCCAGATCCTCGGTGCGCGCGGCTGGCAGCTGACGCGCTCGGTGGTGATCCCCTCGGCGATGAGCTGGATCTTCGCCTCGCTGCATGTCAGCTTCGGCTTCGCCATCATCGGCGCGATCGTCGGGGAGTTCGTTGGCGCACGTTATGGCATCGGGCTCCTGATCAACATCGCCAAGGGCTCCTTCGACTCTGCCGGCATGTATGCCGCGATCGTCGTGATCATGGTTGTCGCCCTGCTGGCCGAATACCTGATGACCCGGCTGGAGCGCAGCCTGGCGACATGGCGGCCCGCGCCCTTGCAAGACACGCAATAAGACACGCGCAAGGACAGAGAGGCGTCGCCCGGTCCGCTGACCGGGCGAGGCTCGTTTGCGGCTGGCGATGCCGTGTTCAGCCCGGGCGGGTCAGCTCTGGCCCGGCGGCGCGGCCGGTATAGACGGAAGCCTGACCTCGGCCCGCAGGCCTTCGCCCGCGGCACGATTGGCGAGGGAGACGGTGCCGCCATGCGCTGCGGCGATCTCGCGCACGATCGACAGCCCGAGGCCAGTACCGTCCGGCCCGGCACCCGGCAGGCGGTAGAAGCGCTCGAAGACCATCTCCCGCTCCTCTTCGGGAATGCCTGGCCCGGTATCCTCGACGACAAGGCGGATCTGGCCCTCCGCCTGCGACAGCGCGACAGAGACGGCTCCGCCCCTCGGCGTGTAGCGCAGCGCATTCTCGACGAGGTTGACGACGATCTCGCGCAACAGCGTCTCGTGCCCCTGCAGCATCGCCGCCCCGTCCGATAGATCGAAGGCGAGGTCGATCTCGCGTTCGAAGGCGATCGGCGCCAGACCCTCCAGGGCCTCGCGCGTCACCGTGGCGAAGTCGAGAGGGACCTTGCGCAGGGCAGCGCCGCCCGGCTCGGCACGCGCCAAGGTCAGCAACTGATTGACCAGCCGGGCCAGGGCATCGAGCCCACGGTCGATGGCGTGGAGGGTTTCGTCCTTGGAGGCGATCTCGGTTTCCCGCAAACCGACGGTCGACTGGGTCTTGAGGACGGCGAGCGGCGTCCGCATCTGATGGGACGCATTGGCGACGAAACGCCTCTGCAAAGCCACATAGCGCTCGATGCGCCCGAAGGCGTGATTGAGCGCGCCGATCAGAGGTCTCAGCTCACTCTGCAGATGCGTCGTCTCGACGGGCTGCAGCGAGCCGGGCCGGCGGTCCGCCAGTTCCTTGCGCAGCCCGAGCAGCGGACCAAGGCCGCGCCGAAGACCAAAGAGCGCCAGGAGCGCGGCGAGCCCCACCAGCAACGCCTGATCACGCACCGAATTCAGCCAGAGATCAGTCACCAGCCGGTCGCGGCCGCGCAAGGTGGTGCCGACGATGACGATGGCATTGCCGCCCGCCGTCTTCGACACGACGGGCTGAGCCAGGGCGACCGCCCGGATGTCGTCAACGCGAAAGCGCGCGGAGAAGAAGACCGGCTGCAGGTCGCTCGGTGGTGCCGGCGGCCCCGCGACATCGGGAAAACCCGCGATCAGCTCGCCCGAGGGCGCGATCACCTGGTAGATCACCCGGTCGCGATCGGAGGTGGCGAACATCTCGATTGCCGAGGGCGGAATCAGCGCCTCGACGCTGCCGTCGCTTTCCTTGACCTGCTCCGCGATCACCCGCGCCGAAGCCAGCAGCATGCGATCGGTGACGAGGTTGGCAGTGGAGACCGCGCTGCCATGCGCCGTCCAGGCGTTGAAAGCGACGATACCGGCGAGCGGAACCAGCAGCCAGCCGAGAAGCTCGCCTCGCAGGCTCCTAGCCATCCTGCTTCCTCAGCGCGTAGCCGAGCCCGCGCAGCGTCCCAATGGAAACCCCGGTGCCTTCCAGCTTCTTGCGGACACGGTGGACATAGATCTCGATCGCGTTGGAGGTCGCGTCGTCGTCGAGGCCGAATACGGTATCGGTTAGCGTCGCCTTCGAGACGACGCGCCCCGCCGCCAGCACCAGGGTCTCGAGAACGGCGTGCTCGCGCTGGGTCAGCGGCAGGGGCAAGCCCCCCACCGAGAACTGCCGCGTGGTCGTCTCCAGCACGATCGCACCGAAGGCGACCGTCACCAGCCTGTCGCTCTGCTTGCGTCGCAGTTGCGCGCGGATCCGTGCCTCGAGCTCAAGCGGGTCGAACGGTTTGACCAGATAGTCGTCGGCGCCGCTGTCCAGCCCTGCGATACGGCTGGAGATCGCATCATTGGCGGTGAGGATGATGACGGGCGTCACGCCCTTGCGAGCCCGGAAGCGCTTGAGGATCTCGATCCCGCCCATGCCAGGCAAGGCCATGTCGAGAATGACGAGATCATAGACCTGGGTCGAAAGCGCAGCGTCGGCGTCGCTCCCGTCACGAACGCAGTCGACGACATAACGGCTCTTGCGCAGCAGGCGAGCCAACCAATCGGACAGCTCCTGGTTATCCTCGACGAGCAGTATTCGCATTGGATACGCGTTCTCGCAGGCCAATCGGGGGCACGAACCATCCCGAACTCCCTTCCTAGACGGTCGGCCCGGGCCCTGTGAAGGAAAAGCCGTGCAGGCGGCGTGCGGCCGTGCCGGGGCGTCCCCGTTTCAGGAACGCTTTTTCGCCCTGCGAACAGCGACCGACATCAGCATCGGGGCCAATGGTCCTTCGGAAAGCCATGGTCGTGAATGCGCATCGAGACGGCTCGCGGCGGGGGCCCTCTCAGCTCATTGCCATCTCGTCCAACCTGCCTTGCTTCACCGGAACCAGCGGGTGGCGACCGCTGTCGATATCGGCAATCTGCTGCTGCACCTGAGTGATCACCTGGCGGGAGAACGGGCCGAGATGGACGTAGAGCGCGACCATCATCATCACATAGGGCAAGGCCCGACGGTTATGCATGAGACAGTCGACCACCGTCTTCCAGAATTCGCGCCTGACGCCGCCCTTCATCGTCGACAGGCGCCAGAGCAGACGCCAGGACGATTTCAGCTCCTGCAACTCCATCGAGGTCGGCATTTCCAGGCGGCGATTGGTGCAATCGAACATCCGCCCGACGCGCCGAACCCGGCCGAAGAAAGCCCCGGGCGCGTAGACTGCTTCCAGTACAGCCTTGTAATCCGCCAGAATGGCGCGTCGCGGGCGACTGGTCTCGAAGTTGAGGCCAGCGGTGCACTGATCGCCGAACTGCCGTGCAGGGGCGGTGTCGTCGGATATCTGGAGCCGGCCCTCGCGCTCCAGGCGCCGCGTCAGCTGGGTGTTGGGCAGGGCATAGAGCAGGCCGACCATGCAGACCGGGATCGCCGTATCCTCGATACAGGCGATCATGTCGCGCGCGACACTGCCCTTCTCGCTGTCGAACCCGAGAATGAAGCCAGCATTCACGAACAGCCCTGCCCGGTAGATCCTGTGCACGCTGTCCTGCAGGCTGCGCCTTGTGTTCTGCTTCTTCTGCATCGAGATCAGCGTCTCGGAATCCGGACTCTCGATGCCGACGAAGATCGTGAAGAAGTTGGCCTCGCTCATCGCCTGCATCAGGGCGGAATCATCGGCAAGGTTGATCGACGCCTCGGTCGAGAACTCGAAGGGAAAGTCCTTCTCGGTGATCCAGCGCTTGAGATCGGGCAGGAACTGCTTCAGCGCCTTCTTGTTGCCGATGAGATTGTCGTCGACGAAATCGACATGGCCGCGATAGCCGAGCGCATGGAGTGCGTCGAGCTCGGTCAGGATCTGCGCATTCGTCTTGGTGCGTGGCACACGCCCATAGAGCTCGATGATGTCACAGAACTCGCAATTGAAGGGGCAACCGCGCGAGAACTGGATGCCGACATGCAGATAGCGCTCGAATTTCAACAGATCGAAGCGCGGCGTCGGACTCCTGGTGACATCGGTCTTGCCCATTTCGGACTTGAAGACGCCGGTCCTCTCCCCTGATTGCCAGGCAGAGACGAAACCGGCCATGATCTCCTCCGCCTCCCCCAGCACCAGGAAGTCCGCCGCCGCGTAGACATGGGGCGTGGAGGTCGCGTCGGGTCCGCCGACGACGACGGGTTTGCGGCGCAAGCGGCACCGCTCGATGATGGCGAGCGAGCCCTCCTGCTGCGGCAGCATGCCCCCCGTCATCACGAGATCGGCCCAGCCAAGGTCCTCTTCGGCGAGTTCTTCCGTGTTCAGGTCGACGAGACGGATCTCCCACGCCGCCGGCAGGAGCGCGGCCACCGTGATCAATCCGAGGGGAGCGGCGGGATGGAGCGCTCCGGCGAGCTCGCATGTCGCCTTGTAGTTCCAGAAGGAGCCCGCGTTGAACCGCGGATAGACCATCAAGACCCTGCAGCGTTCACTATGGATGTCGTCTCCTGCTTCGGGCTTCGACTGGCGAAATGTGGGCTCATCGACTGACGAGGCTCCAGACGGCAGCGCCTAGGTGCCAAGAACTTGCGGGCTGCAAGAACTCGCGGACTGGGGACAAGCCTGAGACATCGCTGCGACCGTCGTCGCGCGAGCGCTGCTCCAATGCAGCATTGGGCGGGTGGAAGACGAAATGCGTCCCTGCCTCCGATTGGCAGGGACTTCATGAGCAAGGACCGTGCCTGGGAGGCTCGGGTCCTGCGCACCCCAGAAACATGGCGTTTCCGGTGACCCGGGGCCGCAGACGTGCGGAGCGCGTCCCCTCAAAACATCAGGGAAGCTCCAAACGCTGGAGCGGCCCCGGCCTGCCCCAGCGCGCCTGTCCCCGTGCGCCTATCCATCACGCGCGGCCGCGTCGTCACCGACGCCTGGCGACGACGACGAAGGTCTGACACCGCCTCATCAGGGCCGGGAACCGCCGCCCCAGGGCCTCCACCCGGGCCATGCACAGGGCGTTCAACCAATCGAACCGCCGGAAGATCGGCGGCCAGAGACCGTACCAGTGCAGCTCTTCGACCACGAAGCCGTGCGCCTCGAGCAATGCAACCGCCTCGTCCTCGCGCATCAGCTTGTTGATCTCGCGCCCGGCAAGACGATTGCGAACGGGATAGACGAGCCCGACCAGGCTTGCCGGGTTGCCATGGAAATTGGCGACGAGGACGCCCCCGTCGACGAGGCAATTCCTCAGGACATCGAGCACTTCCGCGCGAAGGGGGGGCTCGGCATTGAGGAAGAAGCGGAAGGCGGTGCAGACCTGCCGGTCACCGACGGCCTCTATCGCACCGGTCTGGGTCAGGTCGGCCTCGACGAAGCGGATGTCAGGATAGCGCCCGCGCGCGAAGGCGAGCATTTCCGGCGAAATATCGACGCCGACGATGTCGTCGAAGGCCTCTTCATGCAGTTCCAGGATGCGCCCGGTCCCGCAGGCGAAGTCGAGGGACCTCGACGCGCCGCGGGCCGCCAGCCTCGCAAAGATCGCCCTGAGCAGCGGCGCTTCGACCTCGCGCCAATTGATGGCGTAATAGCCCTCGGCAAAGGTCCTGACATAGCGCCGGCCGTAGCCTGCACCGGTCGAGCCCACCCGATAGGATTCGGATTGGGGGACTATCGACTGGCCCAGCGCACCGCCCCCGCGCGCTCCGCCCAGCGGCTCCCGATCCCAGACCGTCGCACCAGCGGTCGAAGCATCGGGCACCAACTGCGAGCGGAACCAGTGCATCGGGACCGGAGGCACAGCCAGGGCCAGGCCAGGCCTGACCTGGAGGCGTAGGCGAAGGAAGATGGCGAGAGCCAGGTTCAAGGCGATAACTGTGACCACCGTTGCTACCGCGGCGCCGGTCAGTCCCCAGAACCGGTTCGCCACAACCGTGGCCACGATGTTCGCCCCGGCACCCACGATCAGCGTCGCGGCTGCAGCCCGTTCGTGTCCCGCCATCGTCATGAGCGTCTGCTGGGAGCCGAAAGCGGCCGCGATGACCTGACCGATCAGGAG
Organism: Hyphomicrobiales bacterium; assembly: GCA_900470095.1. GTDB lineage: Bacteria > Pseudomonadota > Alphaproteobacteria > Rhizobiales > Beijerinckiaceae > Allobosea. Next base: position 56,934 of record UBZM01000068.1, on the reverse strand, counting down.
GATGCGAAGGACGGGGGCCGCGGATTCGAAATCCGGGCCGAGCCAACTCAGCAAGGGATCGGTGAGCACCAGCAGAGGCACGGAGATCAGGATAGCTGCCATCAATGACAGCCTGGCGGAGTGGCTCAGCAGCGCCTGCAGCTGCGATCGATCACCCCCGCCCCCCAAGCGCGAGGCGAGTGGAAGGATCGATCGCCCAAAGGCCACCAGGGGACGCGTCGCCAGTGTCGCCATGCTGAGAGCAATGCCGAAGATACCGGCCTTGGTTATGCAGCCCTCAAGGCCGAGCACGATGACGCCGGCCCGGTTCAGGACGATCTCGGCGGCGACGATCATCGTGAGGGGGGCGATGGAAGACCGCCATTCGGCGGCGGCATAATTTGCCACGGCCATGCGGACGGCCCGTGGCCGGACCTCCCGCAGGGTCGGCACGAGCACCATGGCCGCCATCGCCGAACCGACGAGCGTGGAGCCCATGACGAGCGTCGCATCGCGGGGCCACAGATGGTACCAGGTCGTCAGGAAGATCACGCCAAGCACGAGCCCGTTCAGGACGACACGCTCGATGGCGAGCACCGACAGAGCGCCGCCGAAACTGCGCGTCACGGAGCCGCTGATCAGGAGAAGCGTGAGCAGAGGTGTCGCGGCCAGCGCCATCAGGCCGGTCGAGATGACTTCCTGCCGAAAGGTCCCTGGATACATGGTGATGAAGGTCGCTCCGACCACGGCGACGGCCATGGCGGTCGCCAGCGCCCTGCGCACCGCATACTGGATCACGCCCCGGGCGAGACTGCTCTCCTGCCGCGCGAGATAGTCCGGCAGGAGGCGCATCAGCGAAATATTGAAGCCCAGCGTTGAGCTGTAGGCGACGACGCTGGCGCAGGCGAAGGCGAAGGCATAGATGCCGTAGCTATGGGCGCCGATGACTCTGGCGGCGAGAAACTCGACGAGGAAGGCGAGAAACGCCCCGATCAGATAGGGCAGCAGCGCACGAATACTGGGCAGCGGGATGGCCCGCTGTGAAGCCTCGTCGGCAGACGCCGCAAGCCCCATTGTCCTGATCGGCGCCGGCACCGGCATAACGGGATGAGCCGAACCGGAACGCCCTGCTGCACGGCCAGCCGGGAGTCTCGCCAGGACCTCCTCCATGGCTGCGTCCAGCGCGCTGCCGAGCGTTGCCTCGTCGTGAAAGGCAAGCGAGATCACCGGCGTCCCGTGCTCATGCAAGAGGCCGTCGGCGCGGGCGATGACGGGCGCCGCGGCGTGGCTCATTCCGAAATCCGTCTCGGGCGTCTCCGGGGGGGCATCGATACAGATGACCAGATCGGCCTTTGGCACCCGTTCGAGGGCTGCTTCCAGAGTGGCCTCGCTCAGGGCCCAGCTATGCGTGGCGAGCAGACAGACGGTTTGAACGAAGCCTTGTTCGAAGATCACGATCTGGTCCGACCGCGCCGCCTCCGACCAGGCATAGCTCAGGCTCGCATTATAGTGGCGCAGGACGCCGAACCAGGCCGCATTGGCGGGCGGCAGCATGGCGAGGATATCGAAGCCGGGCCAGAATCCGAACCTGCGGCTGAGCGGGAGGACGGCCGCCGCGCCCCATTTGCCGATGCCACGGAAGACAGGCCCGGCGGTTTTGCCCGGAGGGTCACGGGCAGGATCCCCAGTCGCGGGCCATTCGCCTTGAATGATCTCGGCTGTCTGACCGCTCTCGCGGAGCCTCTTGCACAGTTCGCTGGCAAAGCTTGCTCTGCTGGCACCGGTGGCGCCGAAAAGATCAATGATCATAGGCCAATACCCTTGCATTGAGAGGGTCGTGCCACTGCATTGGGGGCCGGGCGCACTCCGGCGTGTGGACACTCTGCTCCGGTGATTGCCGTCGTTCGGCGGCGATGGCGGCTCTGCCCTGCTGAAGCAGGGCGACCGTGCAGCACGCGGCCCCGCAGGCCTCCTACGATCGGCGTCGGTTGTTCGTCGCGCATCGGATCAACCCTGTCTTCGGCGGCCGGCTGCGGGATTGACCTCAACCGGCTACGCCTGGGGCGCGGCCAGATCATCCTTCGAATGAACGAAGCCGGCATCGATCGCGCCATGGCGGCGTCTCGGCGCCGTGGCCGGAACGGGCGGCCGGACGGCCAGGAAAAGCCGGGTCATCCTTCGTTCGGAGGATGCCGAGCACCTGGCTGGCGCGTACCAGAGACAGGCTTGGCTCGCTCGGGCGCAGCTGACTTTTGTAGCCGAAGCCCCGAGCGGGAGGAGCCCTCGTTTCTCATGCGACCCGGATGCCGACCGTGGGCGCCTCGGCTCCAGACCTCGCATGCGTCTCGATGACCGTATGGTCGCATGAAGCGAGAGCTCGGGCTCAGCGGCAACCGGGCCTCGGTGGGTACGCAGGATGCCGGCTCGGGCGCCCCGCCTGCCCTGTCGTCAGCAGCGTGCCAACAGCTTCCGACGCCTGGAGCGGGTGACAAGCCCCGAAGCATCCGCCGGCGAGAGGCCATCGGCGATTCAGCCTGGGAGATTGCGATGCCGGTCGTTCATATGCGTCCATTCAGTTATGATATCTGTGATCACTCCACGGCGGCCGAGGTCGAGCGCATCAAATCCGCCTATGCGAAATATGCGGAGAGGGATCGCGGAGACCCGGACAGAGAGAGACGCCCCGGACGCCTGCGCATGGTGCGCGATCGCGATGTCGCCCTGTACAGGTTGCTCGATCGGGAGGCGGCCCCTCCCCTCAAGCAATATCGCGTCCTGGACCTTGGCTGCGGGACGGGAGATCTGGTCCGCCGGCTGCAGCGCTACGGTTTTCCCAACGACCGCCTGTTCGGGATCGACCTGCTTCCGGAAGCCCTCGCGACCGCCAGACGAAAATGCCCGGAGGTATCGTTCACGGAAGCAAATGCCGAGAATGTACCGTTTCCCGACCAGCATTTCGATTTCATCCTGGTCTTCACAGTGTTCTCCTCGATTCTGAGCCCCCTCATGGCCAGGAACGTGGCGCGCGAGATCAATCGCGTCCTGACTCCGAACGGGGTGATCATCTGGTATGACATGCGTTACCCCAATCCCTGGAACCGCAATGTCAGGGCCATGACACGGCGCCATATCCAGGACCTGTTTCCCGATTTCGAGAGTGAACTGGCCTCGAAAACGCTGATTCCCCCCATTGCCTACCGTCTCGGCGCTCTCACCGATCCGCTCTATCCGGCGCTGACATTCTTCCCGGCCTTTCGATCGCACTATTTCGGCATGCTGCAACGGGCGTCCGCCGCCGTGGCCGAACCTGGAGGCACCGTGTCCTCGCCAGTGCGCCCGCCCGAACTCCAATCGCGACGGAGCGCTTCCGTCTGACGCCGATGAGCTTGTGCATGGGCTCGCGGGGAGACCGCGGGCCTCTGTCGTTCTCCGGCCTGGCGGAACTGAAGCTGCGTGGCTCCGGCACTGCACTGTCAGGGGGCCCGTGGTCGGGCCTGTACGGCGCCCCCTCCAGCGGCCTGGCTTCGCGTGAACGCAGGATGTCACGGGCGACAGCCTCGACGACAGGGCCAGTGGTCGCGGGACCTCCACCGCGGCCGGCAGCTCAGGTCACCCCAGCCAATGCCGATCCCCCGCCCCGACGCCGAAGCCGCAGCATCGGCCCGGGAACGGGATTGCGGCCTTCGGGAAAGCCGGTGAATTCACGGAGGGTTGGATCATCGGACCGGATACGGGATATCCGGCCCGACAATCTAATGGGAGAGCGCCGCATAGCCACGTGCTGCGGGCTCTTCCGCGGCAGCGCGCGACGGACGCATCCTGGCGAGGACCTCGGTGGTGATCCGATCGATCGACAGATTGCAGCTAGGGGCATCGATGCTGCTGATCCGGATCATGGGGAGCGCGCGTGCGCTGACCATGTCGGAGATCAGGTCGACATGGTCGACGTGGTCCAGGCTGCCTTGCAGATCGATCTCCAGGTAGCGCTGAAGCGGGCCGATCTTCTGCCAGCGATCCCGAAGGCGCTCCTCCAGAAGGGCGCGTGGCGCCTCGAAGCGGATGAGCAGGTCTGGTTTCGGCACGATGTCGAGCGCGCGTCCGACAGGGTCGCGGTCGGTTATGCCGCTGAGCAGGATGAGCGAGGCCACCGCCTGGACCATGCCCTGATCGAAGATCGTGATCGCATCGGAGGCTTGCGCCGCAGTCCATTCGTGATGGAGCAGGGCCAGGTGCCAATAGAGACGAATGAACCAAAGCCGGTCCTTCGGTGGCAGGAGCCTGAAGAGCTCCGCGATGCCAGCGGCCGGACCGGCGGAGCTGAGCAGCTTGGCGCTGGCCAGGCATTTGAGAATGCCGCGCCTCAGCGGATGGGCACGCACGCCGATCCGCGGATTCACGACATAGCCGAGGCCGCGCAGATGGGCGGTCAGGGCCGAGACCATCGTCGTCTTTCCGGCCCCGGACGGCCCAAACATCTCCAGGATCATCGCGAGCCTCTCCGTCTTGCCTTGGCGCCCGGTCCCGACACAGATCGGCTACAGCCCCAGCGGAATCTGGCCGTCATTGCTGCCCAGCCTCGCCGAAGCGGTGATCGAGGCAACCTTGGGAAACTAGGAAGGAGCCTTGCGAACGTCATCCTCCGTTCGAAGGATGTGGCCCAAGCCCCTGCCTGCCGGGCAGGATCGGGGCGACGCCGACACGGGAAACAATGCTCGAAGGCGAGCCCTGCCATCGGCTCCGCGGGCTGGCCTGGCGGCCGCGGCCCCGGACCGGATTGTCCGGGTGGCCGGGAGGCCGGGCGGACGGCTGCGCGGCCGCCTTGCTCATCGGCCGGAACGGATCGCGCACCGAGATGGGTCGCTCTGGCCCGAGCCAAGTTCCTCTTCCGTAACGGGCGGTCTCCGGCGTCAGGCCGCGAGACGCATCTTCTCCAGGCGTGAAAACACCTGCGCGACGTCCACCGCGGGGGTCGGAGGTCCGAAATAATAGCCCTGCACCTCGGTGCAACCGACCGCCATGACCGCCTCCAGCTGTTCCCGGGTTTCGACGCCCTCGGCGGTGGTCGTCATGTTCAGGCTCTGGCCGAGATGGGCGATCGAGGTGACGATGGCGCGGCAATCCTCCTGCACATGCATGTCTTTGACGAAGGACCGGTCGATCTTGATTTTGTCGAAGGGGAAGCTTCTGAGGTAGCTGAGCGAGGAGAATCCGGTGCCGAAATCGTCCATGCAGGTGCGGATGCCGAAACGGCGCAACTGGTGCAGCACGGCGAGCGTCGCGTCGCTGTCCTGAAGCAGCACGGATTCGGTGATCTCCAGTTCGAGCCGGTGAGCCGGCAGCTGGCTGCCAGCCAGCGCACTGAACACGATCTGCGCGAAGTCGTCGTTGCGGAGCTGTACGGCCGAAAGATTGACCGATACCCGCGTGCCGTTTGGCCATTGCGCCGCATCGGCACAGGCGCGCCGCAGCACCCATTCTCCTATCGCCACGATGAGCCCGGTTTCCTCGGCGACCGGGATGAATTCCGCCGGCGAGATCGCCCCTCGGACCGGATGGGTCCAGCGCAGCAGCGCCTCGAAACTGACGATCTCCATCCGCTTCAGATTGACGATGGGCTGGTAGTAAACCTCCAGTTCGTTTTCCTGAAGCGCCCGACGCAGCGCATCTTCCAGCGCGCGCCGCGCGTCGATCTGCTCTTCCATGGGGGCTTCGTAGAAGCAGTAGGTTCCCCGTCCGGTGTTCTTCGCCGCATACATCGCCATGTCGGCATGGCGCAGCAGCGAATCGCAATCGCTGCCATCCTTGATGGCCATCGCGATGCCGACGCAGGTCCCGATCCTGATGTCGCGGCCGCCGATCCGGAAAGGCTGCCCCATGCGTTCGACGATTCGGGTGGCGATCCGGCGAAGCTCGTCGAGATCGGGGTATCCGCGACACAGGACAGCGAATTCATCGCCGCCGAAGCGAGAGACGATATCGCTGCCGCGGACCGCTTTCTTCAATCGGACGCTGACGGATTTCAGCAGTGCATCGCCCAGTTCGTGACCGAGCGTGTCATTGACGGTCTTGAACCGATCGAGGTCGAGATAGAGCACGGCGAAACTGCCTGACTCACCGTGATGAAGTTCGAGCGCGCGCTCCAGATGTTCGCGAAACTGAGCACGGTTGGGCAAGTCCGTCAGCGCGTCATGGTGCGCCATATAGGCGATCCGCTCCTCAGACCGTCGGCGCTCGGTCACGTCTTCGTAGGTCGCAACCCAGCCGCCATCCGGCATCGGCTGCTGCGAGACGGAGCAGACCGTGCCGGCCGCAAGCTCGAACGAGAATGTCGCCGAGCGCGGTCCAGACGCGATCGACTTTTGATGGGCAAGCAGAGCCGCGAAGCGCTCGTCGGTCACGGTTGCAAGGCTCGCCCCGGGCTTGGTGCTCTCCGCCGGCAATTCGAAAATCTGACGGTAGCGCTCATTGCAGACGATCAGGCGGTGTTCGCCGTCGACCAGCAGCAACCCTTGCGACATGTTGTTCAAGGCCGCATCGAAGCGCTGGTTCTGGGTGCGCAGTTCGATATCGCGCAGCACCAGCATCTCGTTTTGACTCTTCAGGCTGTCGTTCTTGCTGGAAATGTCCTCATTGGCCCGTTCGAGATCGCCCTTCGCGTCCTTCAGCCCGTCCGTGAGCACATGCATCTCACGATGAGCCTGCTTGAGCAGGCGGTTGCGAAAATGTAGCAGCAGAACCAGGCCAAGCGACATCAGCACGAGCGTCACGATGATGCCCGAGAAGAACCAGTGCAGGCTTAGAAGCTCACGTTGATCGCCATCGACCTGATCGCCGGAGATACGGTTTGCCGCCGCCGCAAGGCTCGACATCTTCTGGTCGAGCGGCGCCAGTCGCGCGCGGATGCGCGCGGCATTTTCCGGGTTGAGATGGTCGACCCATGGCTCGATCTCGGCCAGCGCCTGGCGAAATTCGTCGACGGTCGCGCGCCGGTCGGCACTCTGGTTGACGAACTCCTCGAACTCGCCGGAGCTGAGCAGGTTGAGGCGGTTGAGCAGGATCTGGTAGCGCAGCGCCACCTCGTCGGAATCGACCTTGCTGGAGGGAATGCTGAAGCTGGCAACGCGCTCCTGGAAGCGCTGGAGTTCGACGACGGACTGGCTTGCCAGCCAGGTTACATTGTAACGCGCCGTCTGCCGGATGAGATTCTGCTGCTCGACGATAAGACTTGATACATACAATGCAGACAAAACGAGGCCGACAAGAACGGCCCCGAGCAAGGTTTCTATCTTTCGCATCTTCAGCATGAGTTAATCCCGGCAGATTCTCCCACAGATGCTAGATAGTTGCCATTATCTACCCCGTCCCTAGCGGACAATCAACTTTGAAACCTGCCAGGCAGAGCGGCTGTAGAACTTCTGACTGCGCAACTCAGGGTTGCTATCATAGGGGTAGACGATGAACAGCGGACCCTTGTCCCGAATCGGCATGTATTCATTGTTGCGCTTAAGCGCCAGGATGACGTTGTACTTCGCGAAGTCCTCGAGCGGGATTTCTGTCGTATAGTCGTTGAGTGCGATCGCTTGAACGGTGTCGCCCTTGGCGCCGACCGATTTCATCAGTTTATCAAGAGAGATGCCCTCGAATTTCTGCGGTCCGGAGTACCACGGGGTGTTGGTCTCGATTGTCATAAGCCCCATCGCCTCGAGTGCCGCGCGATCGAACTGTGCGGTATCCCCGCTATTGGTCACAGAGATCTTTCCGGATATCGTCAGGATGACTTTGTCCGTGGGAGCGGCCAAGGTCTGGGCGCTGGCCGACCGTATCATGAGCAGACCCATGGACGAGATCGCGCCCAGGGTGATTCCACGTCGCAATGTGTCTATAGACATGAGGGGCTCCCGATCGGTCCAAGCTCGAAATCCTACGAGCCGGCCATTAAAAACCTCTAAAGCGAAAATCGGTTAAATTGTTGATATATTTACACAAGGCCCCTGCGAATTTCTCTACGATTTTGATGTACTGACCCCGACCCACGTGCGACCCCTACCGCCCATGAAGGCATCTGGATGCGACATGTCACGAGCCAATAGCCTACCGAATTCAGCCCGCCTCGGAAACCACGCGGTCGAGGGCTACCTGGACAAGACCGAGCGGGCGGACATGAGGGCCGCAGCTGCGAAGAAGATCGAAGAGCTGTTCGATATTCTGCAGATCGACCACCAGAACGATCATAACACACGCGATACACCGGCGCGGGTCGCCAAGATGTTCGTCGAGGAACTTCTCCATGGCCGCTACAACCCGCCGCCGAAGATCACCGAGTTCGACAATGCCACGAGCTACGACCAGCTGATCGTCACCGGCCCGATCGATGTCCGCTCGACCTGCGCCCATCATCTGATGCCGATCTACGGCGTGGCCTTCATCGGCGTGCTGCCGTCACCGGAAGGCAAGATCATCGGCCTGTCGAAATATGACCGCATCATCCAGCATTTCGCAGCCCGCCTCCAGATCCAGGAAGAGCTGGTCAAGCAGATCGAGCAGCATATCGTCGAGATGACCAATCCCCGCGGCCTGGCGGTGAGGATCAGCGCCGTCCACATGTGCAAGACCCATCGCGGTGTTCGGGCCAGTCATGCCAGCCGCATGGTGAACAGCTCATTCTACGGCGAGTTTGCCACAAACGCGTCATACAAGGCCGAATTCATACAGGAATGCACATCCCTGGAACGCCTTTAGGACCCCAATCAATGGATAGCGTGGCAATGATGCAGGACCACAGGCCTGCGCGAACCGTTCACCGGGACGTCTATCGGTCGACCAAGACCTATGACTTCACCGAAGGCTTGTCCTGCTGCTTCCGGCAATGGCGCGCCACGCATTCGCATTGCAGCCTGGTTCACGGTTACGCGCTGTCCTTCAAATTCGTCTTCGCCACCCATGAGCTCGACGAGCGCAACTGGTGCTTCGATTTCGGCGGGATGAAGGAGATCAAGACCTGGTTGAAGCACATGTTCGACCACACGATGATCGTGGCGGCCGACGACCCGCATCTCGGCGCATTCCAGGGGCTGGCCGACAAGGGCCTTGTCGACCTGCGGATCATGCCCGCGGTCGGCTGCGAGTCGACCGCCCGCTACACGTTCGACCATGTTTCGGCCTGGCTCGCCAACCAGATCGGCGAACGTGTCTGGCTAGAATCGGTCGAGGTCCGCGAACACGACGGAAACTCGGCGATCTTCGAGCGCCGTCAGGGCTGAGGGCTGCCCCGTCAAGACCGACCCGGTCTGCGAGTGCCGGGCGCGATGCCGCGCATGAGGGTGCCGCCCGCAGCCGACGCGCGGCGGAACAATTTGGCATGATCAGGCGGCGCTCCTCTCCCCCGGGGTGGTGTGACGCGGCTGGCCGGGCCGTGCGTCTCCGAGTCTCGCCCGCACAGTGCAGGCTGGAAGGGCGCCCGCACGACGACTGCGGCGCGCAACCATTTGGGCATCGGCGACTTGGATTCATCGGCTGCGATCGGCGCAAGGCGGGGGGCTGCCCGCCTCGCAACCGATCAGTTGAGACCGCCCCAATCGCTATCTGCGTACGAAGAGAGCATCGACAACGCGCACGTCGCCGGCCCCCTTTCGGATGAGAACTGGATTCAGATCGCACGCGGCCAGCAAATCCTCGAAATCGCTGGCGAGCTGCGAGAGCCTCACGGCGAGATCAACCAGCTGGCTCGTGTCGGTCCGAGGCATCAGGTTGCGGTACCCCCCCAGGATGCGATCGAGTTTGGTGCGGCGGAGCATCGTGCCGGCTTGCTCATGATTGAATGGAGCAAGAGCGACCGCTCGATCGGCAACGAGCTCGACCAGCGTGCCGCCACTCCCCAGGACAACCATTTGGCCAAATGGCGGCGCAGCCGTGAATCCAGCCATGGCCTCGACACCGTCGACGAGCTGCTCCTGCAATTCATAGCCGTCGATCGTCGCCGCGGGCAGCGCCCTGCCGACATTCTCGGCAATGGCCGTGATCGCACGGCGCAATCCATCCTCGTCGCGAATGCCCAGCACGACCCCGCCGACATCGGAGCGGTGCTGCACGTCCCGGGATGCGACCTTGACCACCATGGGAAAGCCAACCTCGCCGGTGCGGGCGACCGCTTCACCTTCGTCCTTCACCACGATCGATTTGACCAGGGGGATGCCGTAGGCGCGCAGCAGCCGGAATGACAGTTCGGCATCGAGAGCGCCCGAGCATTGCTCGATCTCGCGCCTCAGGCTGGCGACCTCCTCATTGAACGGCGCCCGCGCGCCGCTGCGCTGGCTCGCCCAGGAGCCGGCAGGCCCCGGCTTGCCGAGCGCGAGGTTGCCGACAGCGCGAAGTCCGGCGTGAAGCCCGCGCAGCAGCGGCACCCCGTGATCGGCCAGCATCGAACGAACGCCCGGATCGACATTCTCCGAGGTCGGCGAGATCACGACCAATGGCGTTTCGCTCGCCTTGCCGGCCTCGGCATAGACGCCGAGCACATTCATGTAATTCTGGAGCGTCGCCGGGTTTAGGCTCTCCTGGGTGTCCTGAAGCGCGATGACCGCACCGACATTCTCGTCACAGAGGACAGCGCGCATGGCTTCGGGTGTATTGCGGTCCTCGACATTGACCGTCGCTCCAAAATCGACCGGATTGTTTCCGGCCGTGCCCGGCAAGGCAGCACGCAGGCGGTGCGCAGTCGCTGCGCTATATGCTGCGACCGCTACGCCCTGCGCTTCCGCGACGTCGCATGCCAGGGCGGTCTGACCGCCGGAAATCCCGACAATCCCGATGCTCGCCCCACGGACCATGCGCCGCGCCACCGCCGAGCATTCGAGCGCCGCGACGAGCTCGTCATAATCCGCGACGGTCGCGATATTGGTCTCCCGGAAGAAGCTGTCATAGGCGTCGCGATCGCTGACCAGCGCACCGGTATGGGCCTGGGTTGCGGCAACGCCGACATCCGAACGGCCAACCTTGAGCACCACCAGGGACTTGCCCGCGGCATGGACGCATTCTGCAGCCTCGGCGAGCGCCCGGGGCGACTTGATGGATTCAGCGACCACGCCGATGACCCTTGTCTCATCGTCGTCCGCCAGCCAGCGCACGTAATCTGCGGCCGCGACCTGGAACTCGCTGCCGACGGTCACGACCTTTGAAAGCCCGATGACCGTCGAGTTCATCACCGAAATCGCTGCGGAGCCGGATTGGGCGATCAGCGCGACGTTGCCCGGCCTGAGGCGCAGCGACGGCCTGGATGGGTAAAGCGGGATCGAGTCGGTGAAATTGACCAACCCCATGCAGTTGGGGCCATGCACGACGATGCGGCTCTGGGCGCCGAATGCACGAAGCGCGGTCTCCTCGTCATGCGAGAAACCGTTCGTGAAGACGATCGCCGAGCGTACCGAACTCGTTTCGAGCTCCTGCAACATTCCCGGCACATACGCAGCGGGAATGGCGATGATCGCCAGGTCCGTCTCCTCGCGGATCTCCGCAACCGAGTTGACGGCACGCAGGCCCTCGATCTGATCGGCCTGGGGATGGATCGGGAGGATCTCCCCCGTATAGCCCCATGATTTCAGATTGCTGATGACCACGTTGCCCTGCGTGACGCGCTTTGCCGAGGCGCCGACAACGGCCACAGAGCGGGGCCGAACCATGGGTGTGACGTCGATATGCAAGGCGTTATGTCCTTCGATGGCGGTCTGCCTTCGCAGCCGCCCCTGGGCGGCTGCGGGCGCGGAGTCCGGCGGGGGTTACTGCTTGTCTTTCGGAAGCCAGGCTTCCGCCCAGTTCGGATGGGTGTTGAACGAGAAGTTGAACTGAGCGTCCAAGTTCTTGAAATTGTTCGTCACAGCCTCGAAGACGCGCGAATTCGTCAACGCAAGCTGGTTCAGATCACGCGCGATGATCTCGGCATAGGTCTTGTAGTGCGCCTTCTGCTGATCCGCCGGCGCCGAGGCCGCATTGGCCGCGACCTTGTCGAACTCGGGATTGCAGTAGCTGGTCGGATTGGCGTAGGGGACGCTGGTCTCGTTGCAGACGAAGCTGCGGTCGACGCCGAGAACCGGGTTCGAGCGTCCGGTCAGCGAGATGATCGACGCATCGAAATCATGCTGCGTATAGACCTTGTTGGTCCAGATCTGCTGATCGAGCGCGCTGAGCTTCACGTCGATGCCGAGCGCTGTCCACTGCGCCTGCACGACCTGCGCCACTGCGTCATAGGGAGCGGCCGAGATCACGGCCAACTCGAGCGCGAAGCGCTTGCCGTCCTTCAGCGGAAATCCGGCCTCGTCGAGCAATTGGGCGGCTCGCTTCGGATCATAGGCATACATCGTGTCATAGTTGACCGACGTATCGTGCAGGTTCTTGAACTGCGTCGGGATGGCGTTCTTGGCGGTCTCGGCCAGCCCCTGGTAGACATCCCTTACGATCCGCTGGCGATCGATGGCGTGGAACAGCGCCTGCCGGACCTTGACGTTGTTCATTGGCGAGCGCCGCAGATTGAAGTCGATGACGGCGGTCTCGGGCGCGTTGGTCACGATCGGCACGACCCGGAAGGAGCCCCGCTTCGCCGCCTGCTGTGTCGCCGGGACCTGCACGACCTCTGGTCGGAACCAGTTGACCTCGCCGTTGACGATGGCGTTGAGCCGCTGTTGTGGGTTCGGGATGAGCGCGAAGATGACCGAGTCGAGATAGGGCTTGGGCGCTTCCCAGTAGTGCGGATTGCGCACGAAGGTGATCGACTGGCCGCTCACCCATTTGTCGAACTTAAACGGGCCGAGGCCCACCGGCGCGATATTGGCCGGGTGGGTGGCGATGTCCTTGCCCTCGTAGATGTGCTTCGGCATCAGCGGAAACACCTCCTTGTCGAAGAGATCGAGCGTCGCGGTCAGCGGCTGCTTGAGCGTCAGGAGGAAGGTCTTGTCGTCCGGGGCCGAAGCCTTCTCGACCAGCGGCATGAGCTTGGTGAGATAGGTGTTGAACTTGCCGAAATTCTCCAGCGTGAAGACGACGTCGGCCGCGGAGAACGGCTTGCCGTCCGACCACTTCACGCCCTCGCGGAGGTTGAAGGTGTAGGTCTTGCCGTCCTCGGAAATGGTCCAGCTCTTTGCCAGGCGCGGAACGCGATTGGCTTCGCGGTCATAGGTCATCAGCCCGTCCGCCCAGACATCCGCGGCAAACAGCGCCGGGACCGAAGAGGTCATCTGGGTGTTCAGATTCGGGATCGTCGTCGAATTCAGCGCGGCGATGACCGTGCCGCCCGGGACAGGCTTGCCATCGTCCGCCTGGGCTCCGGCGGAGAGTAGAAGGCTCGACGCCCCCGCAAACAGCGAGATGACGCCCAGCCTGTGCATCGTCCACGCATCGTTCCGTTTAGCCGTGTCCATGATGTGCTCTCTCCCTTTGGCTTTTTTGGGTAGTCCCTGCATCAGGTCTCGACGGGCCTGGGCGTCCTCTCCACGGCCGCCGCACCTGCCGGACGCGGTGACGCCCCGACTTCGTCCGCGCGGTGGCAGGCCGCAAAGGTTCCGGCCTGGCCGACCGGTCGCAGCGCGGGGTCGGCCGTCGCGCAGATTTCGATGGCCAAGGGGCAGCGGTGGCGGAACCGGCAACCACCCGACATGGGCTCAGGCATCTCAGCTCGCACCTGTGTCGCGCTCAGGCTGCGGATCCGGCCACGGCGCGGATCGAGCGAAAGCCGCGCGTCGAGCAACAGCTTCGTATAGGGGTGGAACGGGCGCTCGTAGATCGAGCGGCCGATCTCGACGATCCGGCCGCGATACATGACGGCGGTCCGATCGGCGATCGACTCCATCGCCCCGAGATCGTGGCTGATCACCACGAAGCCGACATTGGTTGCCCTGTGCAGGTCGCGCATCAACTGCAGAACCTGGGCCTGGACCGACACGTCGAGACTCGACAGCGGTTCGTCGGCGATGATGATCGCAGGCCGAAGCATCATCGCCCGCGCAATCGCGATGCGCTGCTGCTGCCCGCCGGAAAGCTGGTGCGGATAGCGGTCGAGATAATGGTCCGGGGGGGTGAGCCCAACCGCGGCGAGATGGCCGGCGAGAAAGGCTCGCGTCTCGCGCGGCGTGGCAAGCTCGTGGCGCTGGACGATGTAGCCGAGCATGCGCTCGACCGTCATGCGCGGGTTCAGCGACGAGGCCGGGTCCTGAAAGACGGCCTGGACCTGGCGTCGGAAAGCCTGTCTGCCGGAAGCCCCGAGCGAAACCAGCGAGGTGCCGCGAAACTGCACGTCGCCCGCCGTCGGCCGGTTCAGCATCAGGAGCAGCTTGGCGAGCGTGCTCTTGCCGGAGCCGGACTCGCCGACGATCGCCAGGGTCTCGCCCTCGTTGACATCGAGATCGACACCATCGACCGCCCGCACCGTGTTCCAGCCGGGGCCATTGGCGTTGCGGCTGATGTAGAGCTGCTCGACGCGGGTCATTCGCATGATCGGAGCGCTCATGACTGAAGCTCCCGCGTCAGCCGGCGCGTGCTGAGTTCGATCAGGCGCCGGGAATAATCGTGCTGGGGCTGCTCGAAGAGCGTGACGGTCTCGGCGCTCTCGATCACCTTGCCCGCGCGCATCACGTAGACCCGGTCGCAAAGCTCGGCGACGACACCAAGGTCGTGCGTGATGATGGCCATCGCCATGTTGCGCTCCTTATGCAGCCGGTAGAGGGTCTGCAGGACCTGCAACTGCACGGTCGCGTCCAGGGCTGTCGTCGGTTCGTCGGCAAAGAGAAGCTGGGGATCGCTGGCGAGCGCGATCGCGATCATCACGCGCTGGCGCATGCCGCCCGAGAGTTCATGCGGGTAGCGCCGGGCAAGATTGGCCGCGTCGGGAAGCCCCACTTCGTCCAGCAGGGTATGGACCCGAGCCTTGTCCGAGCCGCGCCCTGCATCCCGGGAGAGCGCCTCCTGGATCTGCCGGCCGATCCGCTGCGTCGGGTTGAGATAGCCGAGCGGGTCCTGGAAGATCATCGAGAAGCCGCGCCCGCGACGCAGGGCGCGAAGCTCGCTGTCGGCCATGCCGAGGATGTCGCGGCCTTCGAAGGCGAGCCTGCCGCTCAGTTCCTCGATGTTCACGTTCGGCATCAGGCGCGTCACGGCGCGCGCCATTGTGCTCTTGCCCGAACCGGATTCGCCGACGATGCCGACGCATTCGCCAGGGCGGACCTGGAAATCGACTCCGTCGATCGCCTTCACCACCTTGTGGCCAAGACGCAGATGGACCTTCAGGTCGTTTACATCGAGGAGGAGCGAGGCGCTCATTGAAGCCCTCCCATCCCGCTCGTGCTGCGCGGATCTATGACCTCGTTCAGCCCATCGGCAAAGAGATTGAGGCCGACCACGGTGATGCAGATGGCGGCGCCGGGAAACAGGCTCATCCACCAGGCGCTGTCCATGTAGTCCTGCGCGACGAAGAGCAGCCGGCCCCAGCTCACCTTGCTCGGGTCGGAGAGGCCGAGGAAGCCGAGCCCTGCCTCGATCAGGATGGCGATGCTGGCGTCGAGCGCGACCTGGACGATGATCGGCTGGATCGCGTTGGGCAGGATCTCGCGGAACATGATATGGGCCGTCGAGAGGTCGGCGACGCGCGCGGCTGCGATGAATTCGCGATCGCGAAGCTTGATGTACTGGCCGTAGACGAGGCGTGCCTCCATCGGCCAGATCGCCAACGCCACCGCCGCGATCAGCAGCCAGAAATTCGAGCCGAACAGCGCCACGGCGCAGAGCACGAGGATGATGACCGGGAGCGTCTGGAACAGCTCCACCAGCCGCATCAGCGCCGCCTCGACCGGGCCCTGGAAATAGCCGGCGAGGATCCCGAGAGTGCCCCCGATGAGCAGTGCGGCGAGCGCCGCCCCCAGCCCGACGAGCAGGGACGAGCGGCTGCCATAGACGACCAGCGAGAACACGTCCCGGCCGATATTGTCCGTGCCGAACAGGAATTGGGACGATGGCGGCGCGAGGCTGAGCTGGGTCTGCTCCAGCGGATTGTACGGTGCAATCAGCGGAGCGGCGGTCGCCACGATCACCAGGACGATGAGGATGCCTGCTCCAAGCGCGCCGTGGCGCGTTCCGAAGAGATTGGCGATATGGGCCTGCCAGCTCCCGACCGGGATACCGTTGCCGGATGCTGGTGCCGTGGCGGTTTTGCTGTCTGACATGGCTTCGACCTCACCGCATGGTTCTGATGCGCGGGTCCAGCGCCGCGTAGAGGAGATCGACGATTAGGTTCATGGCGACGACGGCGACGGCCGAGAAGATCACGACACCGACAACCGTCATGTTGTCCCTGAGCCGGATCGAGTCGACCAGCAGCAGGCCAAGGCCCGGCCAGGTGAAGACCGTTTCGAGCAGGACGGCGCCGCCGAGCGCGGAGCCGAAGGCATAGCCCGCGATCGTGACCAGTGGCAGGCTCGAATTGCGCAGCACGTGGCTGCGGATGATCTGCCCGCGGCTCAAGCCCTTGGAGCGGGCCGTGATGATGTAGCCCTGCGACAGCGTGTCGATGACGCTGGCGCGCATGATCCGGGCAATCCGCATGCCCTCGTGGATTCCGAAGGCGAGGACCGGCAGCGCGAGATAGCGCAGCTTTTCGAAGAGCCAGGCGATCCCATGCGTCCGGCTGATCAGGGGGCCGATGCCCTGGGTCGGAAACCAGCCGAGCCGGAGCGCGAACAGCATCACCAGCAGCTGGCCGAGCCAGAATGTCGGGATCGCGTAGGCGATCAGGGCGGTGGTGGTCCAGAACTTGTCGACACCCGGCCGACGCGTCGTTCCGGCCGCGATACCGATTGCCATGCCGAGTGGAATCGCCAGCGCGAAGCTGACCGATGCCAGCAGGATCGTCCGCGGCGCCCGCTCGAGGATAAGGTCGAGAACGCCGCGCTGGTTCTGATAGGAGAAGCCGAAATCGCCCTGCGCGACATTCAGGAGATAATTGCCGACCTGAACGAGGAAGGGGTCGTTCAGGCGATACTTCTCTTCGATCACCTGCCGATACGCCGGCGGAACCGGGTAGTCGCCGACGAGAGCCTGCACCGGATCCCCCGGGATCATGTGCAGCATGGAGAACATCAGGATGATGATCGCCAGGAGCAGAGGGATTGCGTAGAGCGCCCGCCGGCCGACGAAGCGAAGCATCGGACCGCGCCCTCAGTTCAGCCGGAAGAATTCAGCGGCGTTGCCGTACAGCCATTTCTCGATGACCTTTTCCTTGAGCGGCAGCTGCTTGTACTGCTCGATGATGCTTTCGAAGGAGGTCCCGAACAGGTAGCGCGAGAGCCCTACCATGACCTTGTCCTGGAGGAGCGTGTTGCCGAACTGCAGGAACTGCTCCCAGCCGGAACCGGGCTGGCTGAAATAGCGGGGATGATGGGCTGCCGTATCGACATAAAGCCGCGGGTGCCGGCGGAGCAGTCCGACCATCTCGTTCACCCAGGGCCATCCGGCGAGGCCAGCCACGATCCTGAGCTCGGGGAAATCGATAGCGACATCATCGAGATAGCGCGGATGGCCGAGATCGTAAGGCCGGTCATTGGCGTAGTTCATCGCCGTGTAGATGCGGACCGGGACGTCGAGCTCGGCGGCCTTGGCGTAGAGCGGATAGTAGCGGCGATCATTCGCGGGCACGCCGTTATAGAGCGCCGACAGGCGCAGGCCGTTTGCGCCCTCCTCCTTGACCAGCCGCTCGAATTCGCGAACCGCCCGCATGCCGTCGAAGGGGTCGAAGGTCGTGAACAGGAAGAAGCGGCCGGGATGGGCCTGGTGAATCCGGCCCGTCGCGCTGTTCTCCGCTCCAACCAGCAATCCCCGCGCGATGCCGGCGCGGTCCATGTCCTCGACCAGCCGCACGAGGCCGCCGTCGTCAGCCTCCCCCTTCGCCGGAGCCGTCTCTTTGCTCCTGAAAACATTGCCGTAATTGGAAAATCCGTAGCCTTCGGGCCGCGGCAGTGACTGAGCGAAAGGTGTTCCCGGTCGCCCACGCGAAATGCGTTCCAGATCTGGATTCGCTTCGCTGTGAGGCAAGCTCAGTTCCATGTCGATCACGCGGCTCATTCACATTTTCTCCGTGACGAGTGCAGGCGCAGATGTCACCCGCCTTCGAATAGTGAGGACCGGCTCGCCGACGGAGTCAAGAGAGTGATTAATCTCTTCTGTAAATGTTCAATATCTTGACATTTTAGCCGATGAGCGCCAGTTTTCCTCGGAGTGAACAGGAACAGACCCAAACCTTCCATTCCAGCTCACCGAATGTGACCCGGTAAATATTCATCAACGATCGATCGAAATAATACGAACGAAACCAACTATACAAATGGAGAAATTCTTGAAGATTCCCGCGGACGATCCCGACATCGCAACAACTCTCGTCAAGGGACTTGCTGTTCTGGAGACCTTTCGTCCGAACCGCACATTGATGAGCAATGGCGAGATCGCGAAGGAAGCGGGGATCAACCGCTCCACGGTCGCACGCCTGACCTATACGCTCGAACGCATGGGCTATCTCAGGCAGGAAAAATCCAAGTTCCGGCTGAGCTGGCGCGCACTCATGCTGGTCAACCCGCTGCTGGTGAACCTGAAGCTGCTGCACATCGCGCGGCCCTCGATGCAGAAGCTGGCTCAGGACCTCGGAGGGACCGTCTCGATCGGCACGATCGACCGAATCAACTTCGTCTATCTCGAGACCTCGCGGGTGAACGAGAACATCTGGACCTCGCCCGATCTCGGCACGATCGGGCCGCTGCTGCCGGCCACGATCGGCCATGCGCTCAGCTCGCTCCTGTCGGAGGACGAACTCAAGCTGAAACTCGAGGAGATGAAGCGTCGCTCGCCCGAACTCTGGGCGAAATACTCAGAATCCTTCCTGCAGGGCGTCGCCGATTGCCGCAGCCGGGGCTTTTCGGTGGCCAAGGGCGTCTGGATTCCGGGCACCCATTCCGCTGGAGTGCCGCTGATCCGGGACGCCAACGGCGATTGCTTCGGCATGAACTGCCGGGTGCCCGTCTTCCGGCTCAGCCCAAACCAGATCGAGGACGAGGTGGCGCCCCGGCTGATTTCGCTGGCAGCCAATATTCGCAATCAACTGAGCTACATCATGCCGAGCTGAGGGCGATCGCTCAGTCGATCCGGCGAAGGCTCGGTGAGCTCGCCCCTGGCGCAATGCCCTCGATGGATTGCGAACCGTAGATCGTCGAGAACCACATATCGGACACGGTGCTCGCCACCAGCTGGGGCCTGGCCTGAAAGCCCGCGAGCGAGGGCTGCGTCTGGCCGTAGAT
Organism: Hyphomicrobiales bacterium; assembly: GCA_900470095.1. Taxonomy (GTDB): domain Bacteria; phylum Pseudomonadota; class Alphaproteobacteria; order Rhizobiales; family Beijerinckiaceae; genus Allobosea. Next base: position 37,639 of record UBZM01000068.1, on the reverse strand, counting down.
CTTCAGGAGCAGCTCATCGACCATCCCGATCAGGCAGTGGATGGTCAGTTTGAGCTTGTCTGCATCCCACAGCTCGAGCTGCCCCTCGCGGCGAAGCCTCGCGAGGACGCGCTCTACCATGGCATTGTCGGCGCTGCGGCCGACTTCGGCGATCAGCTGGTCCTCGTCCTTGAGCCGGAAATGGCAACGCATGAGCCCGACATTGCGGCGGAAGCATTCGACATAGTGCAGATTGGCGTGATGGATTGCTTCGTATTGCGACGCATCACGCGCAACCGGCCGGCGCGACGCACGCACGAACATGAAATAGTCGGCGATGGTCTTGGCAACGACGTCGCGCTTGGCCGCGAAATACCGGTAAAACGTTCCGTGCGCGACACCAGCGGTCGCCGCAATGAGATCAACTGAAATCGCGTGATAGTTTTTTTCTCTGAGCAGGCGCGCAGTTGCCAGCTCAAGCTGCAGCTCCGTGCGAATGATCTTCTTTTCGCTTTGCGCGGCGGCCAAGCGTTTCTCAAGATAATCTACGTAATCGTAATTTACGTTTTCCAACAACAAGGGCCCGCCCTTCTCACGCTCGTTTCTAACAGCGCGCCCTATCGCGCCGCAATCTCGATCCCAGCATAGCGCACTTGACAAAAAATGACACTATCGTCACTTTTTGAATGCACCTCTTATTCGGAGCCGGATTTCAATGAGTTCGACCGGAGCGACGATCGACTTCAGAAGCGTTCGCAAGACGTATGGAAAGTTCGTCGCGCTGGAGAGCTTCTCGATGCACGTCAAGCGGGGGGAGTTCATGACCCTGCTCGGCGCGAGCGGCTCGGGAAAGACGACGGCCCTCAACGCGCTGGCCGGCTTCACGGAGATCGACAGCGGTGAAATCCTCATCGATGGCGTGCCGATCACCAGGCTGCCGACCGAGAAACGTGACATCGGCATGGTGTTCCAGAGCTATTCGCTCTTTCCCCATCGCAATGTCATCCGCAACATCTCGTTCCCCCTCGAGATGCGCGGCGTGCCGCGGGCTGAAGCCAGGCGGCGCTCGGAAAAGGCGCTCCAGATGGTGCGGCTGGACGCGCTCGCGAACCGCATGCCGCACGAACTGTCCGGAGGCCAGAAGCAACGCGTGGCCTTTGCACGCGCCGTCGTCTTCGAGCCCCGGGTGCTGTTGATGGACGAGCCGCTGGGCGCGCTCGATCTGAAGCTGCGCGAGACACTCCAGCTCGAGATCAAGGACTATCAGCGACAGATCGGATGCACCGTCATCTATGTCACCCATGATCAAGGCGAGGCACTGACGCTCTCCGACCGGCTGGCGGTCATGGACAAGGGTCAGGTCCTGCAGATCGGCCCTCCGGAGGAGCTCTACGACAAGCCGCAGTCGCGCTTTGTCGCGGAATTCGTGGGGGCAAACAACATTCTCAAGGTCGAGGGTGCCGAGCCGGGTTCCGTGATGCTGGAAGGGCTTGGCCGCGTGTCCGGCCATGTCGCGCATCTCATAGCGGCGAGCTTCGCGTCCATCCGGCCCGAGCTCATCCAGATCCGCCGGGAGGCTTCCGGCGCGCATCGCGCCACTCTCGCGGAGGCCGTCTTCTTCGGCAACTCCGTCCGTTACGTGCTGCGCGCGGCTGACGGCAAGGAGATCTCGGCCATCGAGCCACGCAGGCCCGGACAGGACGTGCTGCCGCTGGGCACGCCGATCAGCTTCGATCTCAACGTCGCTGATCTCGTCGCACTCAAGGGTTGAGCTTCCCAGACCACCATAAAAACACAGGGGACTACCGATCATGACGATGACCAGAAGAGCTTTCGGAATCGGCACCGGTGCACTTGCCGCCGCCTTCGCGTTCAAACCCTCATTCGCTCAGGACGTGACCATCGTCGTCAACGGCTCCGGTGGAGCACTGGCCACGATGATCACTAAGATCTTCGAAGAGCCGTTTACCAGGGATACCGGGATCAAGGTCAGGGCGACCGCGCCCGTGAGCCTTCCCAAGCTCAAGGCCATGGTCGAGTCCGGCAATGTCGAATGGGATCTGACCGAGCTGAACGGCGACGATGTCGTGACCGCGACCAAAGCCGGATGGCTTGCCAAGATCGACTATTCGATCATCGATCCCGACAACAAGCTGCCGGCCATCGCAAAGCAGCCGACAGCGATGGTCCGGGCATCCTATTCAACCGTGATCGCTTTCAGGACCGACAAATTCGGCAAGGGCAAGACGCCGCAATCCTGGGCCGATTTCTGGGACGTCAAAGCCTTCCCGGGCCCGCGTTCGCTGGAAAATTCTCCCAAGGGCAACCTCGAATTCGCCCTGCTTGCCGATGGCGTTTCTCCTGACAAGCTCTATCCGCTCGACATCGACCGCGCCTTCAAGAAGCTCGACCAGCTCAAGCCCCATATTCCGGTCTGGTGGACCAACGGAGCCCAGCACGTCCAGTTGCTGATCGACGGCGAGGTCAGCATGACATCATGCTGGAACGGCCGCATCACGCCCCTGAGGAACGAGGGCAAACCCGTCGACATCACCTTCAAGGGCGGAGCGTTGATGCTCTCCTTCCTCGCCATTCCCAAGGGCGCGAAGCACCCCACCGAGGCGATGCGCTTCATGAAGGCTCGCATGGACCCGGCAGCATCGGCGGAATTCGTGAAACTGGTCCCCTACCCCGGCTTCGTGCCCGGAATGATGGAATTGCTGGACCCGGCCTTCGCAGCGACCCTGCCGACCTCGCCCGAAAACGCGGCGGTGCAGTTCGAGTTCAACAGTGCCTGGTGGGCGGAGAATCTCGACGCGGTCACGACGCGCTGGAACGAATGGCTGCTGATCTGAGCCGCCCGGGAATCTGATCGCACCATGAAACTCCGGTGGACGAAAACCACACTTCTCCTCGCGCCGGCAACGGTGCTGGCAGCGCTTCTCTTCGTCTATCCGGTGTTCGGCGTCCTGAAGCTGAGCGTCCACGATGGAACGGCGTTCACCACCGATGCGCTGCGACAAGTCTATAACTCGCAGCTTTCCATCATCGTCCTGCAAAGGACCTTCGTCACGGCCGCGACCGTGACGGGGATCTGCCTCGTCATGGGCTATCCCATGGCTTACTTCATGGCGGGGCTCTCCCCGCGCAAGCGGGTGCTGGCGACCTATCTGATCCTCCTGCCGTTCTGGATCAGCATCCTGGTCAGGACCTATACCTGGATCATTCTGCTCGGGCGCGAAGGCATCCTCAACAAGGCGCTTGCCGCCCTGGGTCTGACGGCCGAGCCGGTTCAACTGCTCTATACGCCGATGGCCGTTCACATCGGAATGGTCCAGATCCTGCTGCCGATCGTGATCCTGACCTGCCTGACCTCGATCCTCGATGTCGAGCGCGATCTCGTGAAGGCCGCCCGCTCGCTGGGAGCATCGCCCCGGCAGGCCTTCTGGAAGGTCGTCTTTCCCCTCAGCGTGAGCGGGGCGGCGACGGGTGGCATCATCTGCTTCATTCTCTGCCTCGGCTTCTATGTCACACCGACGCTGCTCGGCGGGCGAACCAGCACCCTCATCGCCAATCTCATCGATCTGCAGGTTCACAAGACGCTGAAATGGGACCTGGCAGCGGTGATGGCCTCGACGCTGCTGGCGGCGACCTTCTCCTGTCTCCTGGCTTACTGGGCCCTCACGCGAAAGCGCTCAGAATTTGCGACTGGAGGGCTCGCACGATGACCCGGGCCGTCCTGACCGCGTATTTTGTCCTCGTCGCGAGCTTTCTACTGCTGCCGCTGTTCTTCCTCGTTCCGATTTCGCTGACCGACAGCCAGTTCCTCGAATTCCCGCCAAAGTCGCTGTCCCTGCGCTGGTACAGGGAGTTCTTCGTCGATCAGAGCTGGGTCGACGCCACGCTCGCGAGCCTCAAGATCGGGGTTGGGGCGACGATCCTCAGCCTGCTCTTCGGGACGCTGGCGTCGGTCGCTCTCGTCCGTGCGGATTTTCGCGCCAAGGGCTTGCTGACGGCCATTTTCATCGCCCCTCTCATCATACCGTCGGTGGTGATCGCGCTCGCGCTCTACATCGTGTTCCTGCGCTGGCAACTGGTGAACAACATCTATGCGCTGACCCTGGTGCATGCGCTGATCGCTCTGCCCTATGTCGTCATGATCGTATCGGGCAGCCTTCGCAGATACGACATGACGATCGAGCGGGCGGCGCGCGTCCTTGGCGCCGGCCCCACCCGGGCGTTCCTGTACACAACGCTGCCTTACCTTATGCCAGCGATGTTTGCTTCGGCGATCCTGGCCTTCTTCGCGTCCTTCGATGAACTGATCATCACGCTCTTCATCTCCGGCGGATTGCAGACGCTTCCCGTGCGCATCTGGAACGATCTCAGCCTCAAGCTCGATCCGACGGTGCCTGCCGTCGCAGTCATGCTCACCCTTCTCAGCATCGTCGGGATGACCGTGGGCGAGATCGTTCGCCGCCGCAACGAACGCCGATACCAGTCGAATTCAGTGTCCGAGGCCTGACATGCAGCAAAACGACAGCAGAACCAGCGATTGGTCCGAGCTCAAGCCTCTCGTCGATCGCATGAGGGCCACTATCGAGGCGACGCCGCTGGCGCGGAACATCGGCTCGTTCGTGGATGAGCGGGCCTCGATGAACGGCGACAAGATCCTCTGGACATTCTTCGAGGAAAGCGAGGGCGGCGTCGCAACCTATGCCGAAGCCAGGTCGGCGATCGAGCAGGCGGCGGCAGGCCTCTATGCGGCGGGCGTGCGCAAAGGCACTCACGTCGCCGTCATGCTTCCGAATATCCCGGCATTTCCCGTCACGTGGCTTGCCCTGGCAAAACTCGGGGCGGTGATGGTGCCGGTCAATATCGGCTATACCGGCCGAGAGCTCGACTATGTGCTCACGGACTCACAGGCGACGTACCTCGTCATCCATGCGGATTGCCTGCCCTCCTACGAGGCGCTGGGCGCCGAGGCACCTCTGCAGAGCTCCGCCGTTCTTATCGTCGGCGACGCTTCCGCTGCGACGGACCGATATGCCCGGATCGATCGCAATCCGCCCGCCCTTCCGGCCGACCTGCCGCAGCCCGCGCTCGATGATCTCGTCAACATCCAATACACGTCCGGCACCACCGGATTTCCAAAAGGATGCATGCTGACGCACCGATACTGGCTCACCATTTCCCTGGTTGCCGCAATGCGAGGCGGCGACGCCGAGAATTCCAGGAATATCCTGGCGGCTCAGCCCTTCTTCTACATGGATCCGCAATGGCTGACCTTGATGGCGATGCGGGTCAGCGGCCAGATCTTCGTTGCTCGGCGTGCCAGTGCGACTCGTTTCATGGATTGGGTCAGGACATACAAGATCCACTACTGCCTCTTTCCCGAGATCGTCTATCAGCAGGCACCCAAGCCATCCGACGCCGACAATGATCTGAAGCGCGTTTCGATCTTCGGCTTCAACAAAGAAAAGCACGCCGATTTCGAGCGGCGATACAACACGATCGCCCGGGAGTCCTTCGGGATGACCGAGGTCGGATCGGCGCTCTTCCTGCCGCGAGAGGCCTATCACATGGTCGGCTCAGGCTCCTGCGGGATGGTCGCGCCCTTCCGCGAGGCACAGATCACCGACCCCGAGGGCAACGTCCTGCCCGCTGGCGAGATTGGCGAACTTTGCATTCGCGGTCCGGGCATCATGCGGGGCTATTACCGCAAGCCGGAAGCGAACGAAGCGTCGTTCAGGGGGGATTGGTTCCGCACCGGGGACCTGTTCTGGCGCGACGCTGAAGGCTTCCACTACATCGTGGGCCGCTTGAAGGACATGATCCGCAGGAGCGGTGAGAACATTGCCGCCCGCGAAGTCGAAGCTGCGCTGGCCGAAATGCCACAGGTTCTCGAAGCCGCCGTCGTCGGCGTGAAGGATGCGGCGCGCGGCGAGGAAGTGAAGGCCTATATCGTGTTGCAGCCCGGCGTTTCGGAAGCCGAGGCCTCGCCCGAAATGATCTTCGAGCACTGCAAGAGCCGGCTCGCGCCGTTCAAGACGCCTCGTTACGTCGAGTATCGCGACACTCTGCCGAAGACCCCGTCCGAGAAGATCGCCAAGCAAAAGCTGATCGCAGAGAAATCCGACCTTCGCGTCGGCAGCTTCGATCGCATCACCAATCAGTGGATCTGATTATCCAAAGGATATCTATCATGCCTTTCGAATACGAGCGCGTTGGCAAGATCGGATACTTCACCATCCGCAATGGATCGGTGAATCCGATGACACCGGCGATGCACAAGCAATTCTACCATATGATGCTCGAGTTCCTCGCCGACGACGAAGTGCATGTCGGTATTCTGCAGGGCGCCGGAGACCGGGCCTTCTCGGCGGGCGACGACATCAAGAACGACTATGCCAAGTTCGCCACGCCGAAGGACGAACTCGCCTATTACCTTGCCCCGAAGCACCGCGTCGCCGAGGGCGAGCCGGACACGTTCACCTGGTCACGCGAGGTGCTCTCGCTCAACCGCTTCAAGCCGATCGTCGGTGCGGTGCGCGGCTATTGCTACGGCCAGGGGATGATCTATCTCAGCCACCTCACTGATATCCGCGTGGCGTCGGAGGATGCCAAGTTCGGTTTCCCCGAAATCGCCTACGGCATGGGTGGTGCGGGCGGTTCGACGCGGCTGTCGCGATATCTGCCGCATACGATCGCAATGGAAATGCTGCTGACCGGCGATCCGCTCTCCGCGCAGGACGCGCTGCGCGCGAACCTCGTCAATGCCGTGGTCCCTTCCGATCAGGTGCTGGCCAAGGCCGAGGAATATGCCGCGCGCATTGCACGCCACCCCCAGCTCGCATTGCGGATCGAGATGGAGGCCTCGGTGCGATGCATGGACATGTCCCGCCAGGACGCGCTCGACTATGTGAAGAACCTCTACCGCATGCAGCGGCTCGCCTATAACGGCGAGGAAAAGGTCGATGCCTTCCTCTACAAGAGCAAGAACTGAGCAAGAGCACAAAGCGAGCCGGTCGGCGTGGGAGTCCGCTACCGATCGGCTAAGCTTCTTGCGACACCCGCTAAATCCCAAACCAGATCTCGTATCCGGTCCGGGATTTAGCCTTTCCGTGTTCGCATCGGCTTTCCCGACCGCAATCCACTTCTCGGGCCGATGCTTCAGACCTTCATACCCGGCAGATTGAGGGAGGCGGTGTTGCCGCCGTCGACTGCGAGCGCCTGGCCCGTGACATAGCTCGCGTCCTCGCTGGCCAGGAAGGCGATTACGCGGGCGACCTCCTCGGGATGGCCATAGCGGCGCAATTCGCAGCGCGCGCCCAGCCGATCCTCCTTCCCGAGTTCACGTGCCTTCTCGAAGATCGGCCTGGTCATTCCCGTCTCGATCAGACCGGGGCAGACGGCGTTCACTCGAACGCCATAGGCACCAAAATCGCAGGCGGCCGTCTGGGTCATGCTGATCACGGCAGCCTTCGAGGCACTATAGGCATTGCCGCCCGCACCAGCCCTGATCCCGGCCACCGAAGCGGTGTTGACGATCGCGCCGCGGCGGGCCTCGACCATGGCCGCGCCGGCATGCTTCATGAACAGCATCGCGCCGAAGACGTTGACCTGCATCACCCGGTCCCATTCGGCGAGGTCCTGCTCGAGTGCGCTCCCCTTCGAACTCGCCATGCCGGCATTGTTGCAAAGCACGTCGATGCGCCCATGCCGCTCCAGCGCGCGGGACACGCAGGCGGAGACCGCGTTTTGATCAGCGATGTCCAGCACCTCGACGGAATGGTCCTCAGCCCGCGGCAGGCCGGCCAGGACGTTTGCGAGCTCCGCCTCGTTCCTGTCGACCAGGACGAGGAGCGCGCCCTCAGCGGCAAAGCGTTGTGCGGTGGCGCGGCCGATACCGCTGGCCGCCCCGGTCACGATGCAGAGCTGGTCCTTGAAACGCATGGTCATCCCTCGCCTCGCCTCAGTATCGGTGGTTCGCGCCGGACAGGGCCACCTGCCGGCCCAGTTCGGCCAGCATCCCGGCGCGCTGTGCAACCTCGGCCGCGTTCGCATCGCTGGCATTGCCCAGCACGGAGCGGGCCATCACGCCGTGCAGGATCGCCGACAGACGGAAGAAGGAGAGCGCCAGGAAGACGTGCCAGTCCGGCAGCGAGGCACGGCCGCTCGCCCTACAGTAATGCGCGATCACCTCGTCTTCGCCGGGGATGCCGAGATCCCTGAGGTCGAGCCCGGACAGGCCCCGTCCGCCGGCGACGGCCGGAGCGATATGATAGGACATGCAGTAATAGGCGAGGTCGCTGAGCGGATGGCCAAGCGTCGACAGTTCCCAGTCGAGCACGGCCGATACCTGGGGGCCGTCGCGGCGGTAGCAGAGATTGCCGATCCGATAGTCGCCATGCACGAGCGTGGTTTCATCCGCCACGCTGCAATGCTCACGCAGCCAATCGGCCAGCCAGGTCAGGTCGGCGATCTCGCCGGCCTCCGACGAGGCACGATACTGCTTCGTCCAGCGCTCGACCTGCCGGGCGACGTAGCCGCCCGGCGGACCATAATCGCCGAGCCCGGCAGCCTCGGGAGCCACGGCATGCAGCGCCGCCAGCGTATCGACGGCCGCGAGGTTCAGCGAGGCACGGTCTTCTCGCAGCAGGTCGGGAAGCGCCAGGCTGTCGAACTGGCGCCCGTCGACAAAGTCCATCACGTAGAAGGCCGTCCCGATCACCCCGGCATCTTCGCAAAGCGCGAAGGCCTGCGGCACGGGCACTGTCGTGCCCGCGAGCGCCCTGATGATCCGGAACTCGCGCTCGACCTGATGCGCCTTCGGCAGCAGCTTTCCGGGCGGCTTCTTGCGCAGCACGCAGCGTCGATCACGCGCGGAGATCAGGAAGGTCGGATTGGATTGGCCGCCCTGGAACTGGCGCACCGAAATCGGGCCGCCGAGACCGGGGACATGGGCGTCGAGCCAGCGGGCCAGCGCTCCTTCGTCGAAACGGTGGTTTTCGATCACGTCGACAAGGGTGGCCACGGGAGCGGTCATCATGCGCCTCAGCTGATGGTTTCGCCGCCATCGGCGACAATGATCTGGCCGGTGATGTAGGCGGATGCCGGGCTGGCCAGGAAATGCACGATGCCGGCGATATCCTCGACCTCGCCGAAGCGGCGCAAGGGCGTGCGCTGCTCCATCTGCGCGCGTCGCTCGGGCGATTCCACCAGTTCCCGCGCGAAGTCGGTGCGCACGATGCCCGGCGCGATGGCGTTGACCCGGATCCCCTTGGGGCCCCATTCGACGGCGAGGTTGCGCGCCAGGGCGGCCTCCGCGGCCTTGGACATGCCGTAGGCGCCGATCACCCCCGTGCCGCGCAGGCCGGCGATCGAGGACATCATGATGACGGCACCGCCGCCGCGCTCGGCCATCTGCGGAAGGACGAGGTTGCTGAGCCAGATCGCGCTCTGCACGTTGACCGCCATGATCTTGGTGAAGGCCTCGTCGGGCAGGCTCGACAAGGGGCCATAGACCGGATTGATCGCCGCGTTGCAGACCAGGATGTCGATCCTGCCCCAGACCTCCAGGACGTGGTCGACGAGCCCCTTTAGCTGCTCGTGCGAGCCGACATGGCAAGCCCTCGCGATGGCCTCGCCGCCGCTCGCCCGGATTTCATCCGCCACGGCATCGCAGGCGTCCTGCTTTCGGCTGGACACTACGACCCGGGCGCCGCTGCGCGCCAATTGCAGCGCGGTTGCCTTGCCGATCCCGCGCGACGAACCCGTGATCAGGGCGACCTTGCCTTGGACATCGAACATCGCATGCACCTCAGTTGCGGTAGGTCTTCAATTCCATGCGGGCGATGCTGTCGCGATGGACCTCGTCTGGACCATCGGCGAAGCGCAGGCTGCGGGACTTGACCCAGGCAGCGGCGAGGAAATGGTCCTGGGAAACACCGGCCGCACCGTGAATCTGGATGGCGCGATCGATGACGTCGCAGGCCATGTTCGGCGCCACTACCTTGATCATCGCGATCTCCCGGCGGGCGGCCTTGTTGCCGACCGTGTCCATCATATGCGCAGCCTTCAGGACGAGCAGCCGCGCCGCCTCGATCTCGCAACGCGAGCGCGCGATCTGGTCGCGGACCACGCCCTGGTCCGCCAGCGGCTTGCCAAAGGCCGTGCGCGACAGGGCGCGGCGGCAGGCTGCCTCCAGTGCCCGTTCCGCCAGGCCGATCGAGCGCATGCAGTGATGGATGCGGCCGGGTCCGAGCCGCCCCTGCGCGATCTCGAAGCCGCGCCCTTCGCCCAGCAGCATGTTGGTTGCCGGCACCCGGACATTGTCGAAAGTGATCTCGGCGTGGCCATGCGGCGCATGATCGTAGCCGTAGACGGTCAGCGCCCGCTCCACGGCGACGCCGGGCGTATCGAGCGGGACGAGGATCATCGACTGCTGCTGATGCTTGGGAGCGTCCGGATTGCTCCGGCCCATCACGATCGCGATCTTGCAATGCTCGCTGAGCGCGCCGGAACTCCACCATTTGCGGCCGTTGATGACGTATTCGTCGCCGTCGCGCCGGATCGCGGTTTGAATATTCGTGGCATCCGACGAGGCCACATCCGGCTCGGTCATCGAGAAACAGGAGCGGATCGCCCCGTCGAGAAGCGGCAGGAGCCAGTCCCGCTTCTGGGCTTCCGTGCCATAGAGAACCAGGGTCTCCATGTTTCCGGTGTCGGGCGCCGAGCAGTTGAAGATCTCGGGCGCGATGGCGGAGCGGCCCATCACCTCGCAGAAATGGGCATAGTCCAGGTTGTTGAGCCCCGCCCCATAGCGCGTGTCCGGTAGAAACAGATTCCACAACCCTTCGGCGCGCGCCCGCTGCTGCAGCTCGCCGATGATCCGTGGCGTGCCCCAACGTGAGGGCAGAGCGGCGTGCTGGCGCTCAAAGACCGCCTCGTTGGGATAGACATGCTCGTCCATGAAGCGCTGCAAGGCCGCCAGGCGCGGCCTATGGATGTCCCTGAGCTCAAACATCTGCCTTGTCCGCATGCTGGGTGGAAGGATTGGGCTGGCTTCCCGGTCGCCACCGGAAGGTGCCGATGCCATGGGCGACACGCTCGCCATCGCCGTCGAAGACATGGGCCTCGGCCGTGAAGCTCGACCTGCCGGCGGAGATCGTCCGTCCCTCGACCGACAGCCATCCGGCCCGGACCGGGCGGGTAAATTGCGTGGTCAGCGAAATGGTGATGGCGAAACGTGGCGCCTGCCCCTCTTCGGAGTGCAGGCCGGATGCACAGGCTGCGAAGTCGATCATCGTGCAGAGCACGCCGCCATGGACGTAGCCCATGCGGTTGAGATGTTCCGGTCCGATCCGGAGGCCACCCTTGACCTGACCGACCGCCGATTCCTGGAGATCGAGCCCGAGCAGGCCAAAGATGCCGATATCGGCATAGCTCGTGCCGCTCACGACAGGGCCCGGCCGGTCGTGAGGACGATCTTGCCGATAGCGCTGCGCGCAGCGAGCAGCTGAAGCGCCTCGACCGTGTCGGCAAGATCAAGCGTGCGGCTGATCAGCGGCTTCAGCTTGCCCTCTTCGAACCAGGCGAAGAGCTGGGTGAAATTGTCCTTGTTGGCCTGCCGGTCTCGCGCGGCGAAGGTGCCGAAGAAGACACCGACGAGCGCGCAGCCCTTGAGCAGCAGAAGATTTGCGGGAATGCGCGGAATAGTGCCCGCGGCGAAACCGACGACCAGGACGCGGCCTTCCCACGCCGTGACGCGCACGGCCTGCTCCAGAAAATCCCCGCCGACCGGATCGTAGACCACGTCGACACCCTTGTCGGCCGTGAGTGCCTTGACGCGGTCCCTGAGCGATTCAGTCGCGTAATTGATCAGGTGATCCGCACCGGCTGCGCGCGCCACCTCAAGCTTTTCGGCGCTGCTTGCGGCTGCGATCACGGTTGCGCCCATTGCCTTGCCGATCTCGACGGCCGCCAGGCCGACGCCCCCACTCGCGCCGAGGACGAGAAGCGTTTCTCCGGGCTGAAGCTGCGCACGCTGCCTGAGAGCGTGCATGCTCGTGCCGTAGGTCATCGAAAAGCCAGCGGCCGTCACCGGGTCCATGCTGGTGGGACGCCGCATCAACCGCGCGGCGCCGACCACGCATTCCTCGGCGAAGGCGCCAACCCCGACCATTCCGACAACCGGCATGCCGACCTCGAGATGCGTGACGCCATCGCCGACCGAGCGCACGATGCCGGCGATCTCGGTGCCGGGCGTGAAGGGCAGCGGCGGTTTGACCTGGTATTTTCCCTCGACCATCAGCGTGTCGGGAAAGTTGACCCCCGCAGCCTCGATGGCGACGCGCACCTCGCCCGGCCCGGGCTCGCCCAATTCCTTCGCTTCGACGACAAGATCTTCAAGCGGCCCAAACGCCTTGCAGATGACTGCGCGCATTTTTCTCTCCCTATCGTCGGATACGAGGCTGCCGCCGGAAACCCGGGTCGGCGCCCCCGAGTGGCGGGCTTCCCGTTCAATCAGGCTGCCGCGCCGGCCCGGCGGGCGTCGCGGATCATGTTCCTGGCGATGACGAGTTGCTGGATCTGGGTGGTGCCCTCGTAGATCCGGAACAGGCGCACATCCCTGTAGAAGCGCTCGATCCCGGCGTCGGCGACGTATCCGGCTCCGCCATGAATCTGGACGGCCTTATCGGCGACACGCCCCACCATCTCGGAGGCAAACATCTTGGCGCAGGCTGCTTCGGTCGCGATACCGTGCCCGGCATCCCGCCGGCGGGCGGTCTCCTCGACCATGCAGCGCGCGGCAAAGCTCTCCGCCTTCATGTCGGCCAGCATGGCCTGGACCAGCTGGAATTCGGCGATCGGCTTGCCAAACTGGCGCCGCTCCATGGCATAGGCGAGGCTGTCCGCGATCAAGCGCTCGGCCACGCCGACACAGACGCCGGCAATGGTCAGGCGGCCGCGATCAAGCACCTTCATGGCAGTCACGAAGCCCTTGCCCTCGTAGTCGGGGCCGCCAAGGATCGCTGTCTTCGGCACGCGGACATTGTCGAAGATCACGTCGCAGGTATGGGCGCCCTGCTGGCCCATCTTCTTGTCGTTACGGCCCAGCGTAATGCCGGGCCGATCGGCATCGACCAGGAATGCCGAAATGCCCGCAGCCGTTTTACTGTCAGGGTCGGTGCGCGCAAAGACCGTGAAGAGACCGGCGACCGGGGCATTGGTGATGAAGCGCTTCGTGCCGGTGATGACAAAGTCATCACCGTCGCGCCGGGCCGAGCTGCGTAGCGACCCTGCATCCGAGCCTGCTTCTGGCTCGGTCAGGCAGAATGAACCGACGAGTTCCCCGCTCGCCATCTCTGGCAGATAGCGGCTCTTCTGCTCCTCGGTGCCGTCGATGATGATGCCTTGCGAGCCGATGCCGTTGTTGGTGCCGATCATCGACCGGAAGGCCGGAGAGGTTCCGCCGAGCAGGAACGAGACCTGGACCTCTTCCGAAAGCGTGAGTTCGAGGCCGCCATAAGCCTCCGGAATGGCCAGGCCGAAAAGACCAAGCTCGCGCATCTGCGCAATGATCTCCGCCGGCACCTGATCGTTCTGCGACACGAGCGCTTCATTCGGCCTCAGCCGCTCGCGGACGAAGCGCTCGACCGTGTCGAGCAGCTGGCGGAAGGTATCGGGGTCAAGCGCCATCTAATTCCATCTCTCGGAATTTAATTCCATTATTGAGTTTTCTCGCATATGGTCTATCAGACCGTCAAGCTGGCTGGGGCGGTTGGATCGCTCGGAAGTCCGCTTTCCTGCACCCCAATCAGCTGGGCGATGGTGACGAAGCAGCATGCGCAAGCGCGAAACGCCGGTGGGCGCCACCCTCCCGGGCGAGACTGAGGACCAGGATCCCCGCTTCGTCACGGCACTGGCGCGCGGCCTCAACGTGCTACGCTCCTTCAAGCGCGGGGATCGCGCGCTCGGTAATCAGGAGCTTGCCGACCGCACCGGGCTGGCGAAGTCGACGATTTCGCGGCTGACCTACACGTTGAGCAAGCTGGGTTATCTCGAATACTCGCCGATGAACGGTCAGTATTCGCTCTCGGCGGCAGCCCTGGCGCTCGGCTTCTCGGCGCTGGGCAACCTCGCCATCCGGGACGTCGCACGCCCCCTGATGCAGGAACTGGCCGATCGCGTCGGCGCCTCGGTCGCGCTCGGCGCACCCGACCAGCGCACGATGATTTATATCGAGGAATGCCGCGGTTCGAGCCCGCTGCATCTCGGCATCGAGATCGGCTCGCATATCAAGATGGCGACCTCCGCGATGGGGCGCGCCTATCTCGCAAGCCTGGATCCGGCGTCCCGATCACGCATCGTCGACGTGCTCTGCGACCACGAACCCGACAGCGAGGGCATCCGGGCTGGAATCGGCACGGCCGTCAGCGAATACGCCACTCATGGCTATGTGCGTTCGGTCGGGGAATGGAAGCAGGAGATCAACTCGGTCGGCGTACCGATCCTCCTGCACGGCTCACGCCCCTTCGCATTGAACTGCGGGGGATCTGCGCTCTCGCTGCCAAAGGAAAAGCTGGACGAGGTGGGGGAGCAGTTGCAGGACGTCGCCCGCCGCATCCGCCAGGCGCTGGGCAGCGACTGACGCTTGCGTGATAAGGACCATGGGCCGCGGCGAAATCCCGACAGCCTCGGCCAACACATGCCCTCCTGCGGAAATCCTATTCACAGCGTCGACGGGTGGATGAAAGTCCCGCTATAGTTCGCGAATGTCGAGCAGTGGAGGAACGGATGCCTATCGCCTCTTACGCAAGTGCAGCCATCGTCGGCCTTGTCGCCGCAACAGCCCTGGTCTCGCATGGCTCGGCGGCTGAGGGCCGGTTCGCGGCCTATCAGGGAGCCTGGCTTGCCGACGGCACGGCCTGTGAGGAGATTTTCTCACCAGGCCGAAACGGCATGACCTTCAAGAGCCCACCCGATCTTTTCGTATCGGCCTTCATCATCAGCGGCGACCGCATCAGGACATCGGCCGCCACCTGCAGGATCCAGTCGGTCAAACGCGTCGGCGATCGCGACTTCCTGTCGCTCGGCTGCGTCAATCCAGTCTCGACCTCACAGGTGTCCGCGATCATGGCCAAGGAACCGGATGGCCGCATCAAGCGCTTCTACAGCGCGAACGACACCAGCGGAACCAATTACAGGCTTTGCCCGAAATAGGACGGCACCGCTCGCGGAACCTCACGGCAATATCCTGAGCCGAACGCTGGTATCGGCATGCTGGGGGCACCTGATCGGCGCCACGACGGGCAGTGCCGGCCGCTTGCAGGTTGGTAGAGGGAGCCGGACCGCCGGTTTGCGCTGGACGGTTCCCGGCGGCTTCATGAGCGGGCCGTGCACTCTTTGATGCTGATCCGAAGCGGCGCTGACCTTGGAAGACGGTTTGGCCCAGGCCGTCATGCTTCGGCATTGGCCTGGCCGGAGCCGGGCCATTCACGCAGAAACGATCGTGAGGGCGCGCCATGCAACCAAATGGTCCCCAGGCCGACCGCACCGGCGGCTGGTCCATCGGCAGATTCACCGAGAACCTGTTCGGATGGGCTCGCCGATATCAGATGGGCAACCTCAAACAGGATATCCCGGCGGGCCTTGCCCTGGCGGCCTTCACGATCCCCGAATCCCTTGCCTATGCTTCGCTGGCCGGTTTACCCCCCGTCGCCGGGCTCTATTGCTATCTCGTGGCCGGTCCCGGCTATGCCCTGTTCGGCGCAAGCGGCCAGCTCGCCGTCGGGCCGACATCCGCGCTCTCGGTCCTGTTTCCGACCGGCTTGTCCGCCCTCGCCGCAGGAGACCTGTCGCGTTACGCCGCTTTGGCGGCCGCGACCGCGATCGTGTTCGGCCTGATCTGCGTCGCCGGACGCCTGCTTCGCGCCTCGCAGACCGCCTATTTCATCTCGGACACGATCCTGCTCGGGTTCAAGACCGGCGCCGCGCTCTACATCGCCTCGACGCAGCTGCCAAAGCTCTTTGGCCTGCCTGGCGGGACCGGTAATTTCCTGCCACGCCTCCTGCAGCTTTGGCGGGAACTGCCAGCCACGCACGGCCCCTCGCTCGCCATGGGCATCGCCGCGGTTGTCCTGTTCCTTGTGCTGGAGAAACTGATGCCGCGGCGACCCACCACATTATTCGTGGTGGGCGCCGCGATCATCGCAACCAACCTATTGGGACTGCACAAGCTCGGGATCGCGATTGTCGGAGACATCCCACAAGGTCTCCCGCATTTCGGCATCCCCGCCATCAAGCCGGAGGACCTGACCGAGCTCGTGCCGCTGGCATTCGCCTGCTTTCTCCTCGGCTTCGTCGAGACGAGTTCGGTTGCAAGGAGCTTTGCCCAGGAGCACGGCACCGAGATCGACACCGATCGTGAGCTTCTCGCCCTTGGTGCCGCCAATCTCGCCGCGGGGGTCTCGCAGGGCTACGCGGTCTCGGGCGGGATGTCGCAGACCGCCGTCAATGCCATGGGCGGCGCGGTCTCGCCGCTGGCGCTGCTCGTCAATTCCGCAGCGATCCTGCTCGTACTGCTCTTCTTCACGGGCGTGTTCAAATACCTGCCCGAGCCGGTTCTCGCGGCAATCGTTCTGATGGCCGCAAAGCATCTCGTCCGCTTCCGGCAGATCGGCAACCTGCGGCAGGTCGCGTTCGCGGAGTGGATCATCGCGCTGGTCGCGTTCTTCGGCGTGCTGCTTGCAGGCGTCCTCAACGGGGTGCTCATCGCAGCGGCGGCATCGCTCATGCTGACCATTGCCCGCCTCACCCAGCCGGAGATCGCCACCCTTGGTTTCGATGCCGAGAGCGGCAGCTTCGTGAACCTTTCCAATCGCCCCAGCGCAACCACCGCGCCCGGCGCCCTGATCCTGAGGACGGCCCATCCTTGGGTCTACTTCAATGTCGAGAATATTCGGCGCGGGATTCTGGACAGGGTCGCCGCGTCGCAGGGGCTCAGGCTCGTTGTCCTGGATTTTTCACCGGTCACCAGCATCGATGCCACCGCAGCTGCAGCGTTGTCCAGCATCCGCCAAAGGCTGGCGGCCAGCGGAATCGCGCTTGAGATCGCGAACCTGCGTGACGAGGTCGACCAACGGCTGAAACTCCTTGCGCCGGAAGACGGGCAGGTCGAGTACAGGGTGCATCTCGGAATTCGCGAAGCGCTGGCGGCCCATGGCCTCCTGGCCAGCAATCCGGGCGCCGCGCCTGTCGGCACATGAGCTCCATTCTCGCCGAGATCGAACGCCGTGCCGCGCAGCGCGCAGACACCGACCGGGGCGGCAGCACAGCATGAACCCGCCGCCTGCCACCCCGTCTGTGATCAGAGCGCGAGATCGGGGCCGAGCGCCGCCAGGAAGTCCCGGGCATCGAAAACTGCGCCCGGAGCGAAGACGCCGCCGCGTTGCTTCTCGCTGTTCAGAATCCGCTCGACAGCCTCGACCACCAGGGGCGCGGTGATGGCATAGATGTCCTGGCCCCGAGCCGCCGCGCGCCGCACATCATCCCCCCGCCGGATCTCGACCTCGACGAGGAACCGCTGCGCCGAACGGCCGGACGCGTCGGTCGCCACCGGCGCCGGGGTGGTGACGTCGCGCAGATCGCGCAGCGGCGCCGTGTTCAGGTAGCTGTGGAGTTCTGTCAGCTGGAGATGGCTGCCGATCAGGATCGCCTCGGTGAAGGGCAGCTCGACCATCTCCTGCGCGCCAAAGGGGGCGGCGAAGGGCCAGACGCTGTTCTGCGCCGGATCGGGCAGGTGCTGCAGCCTCCCCTCCGCGATCGTCACACGCCTTGCCGTGTTGCGCAGCCCCGTCACCCGCGTGCCCTCGGTCGGGTGCCAGCTGTCCAAGGCGATCGCGACGCGGGCCTCGTCCGCATTGGTCCAGTCGCCCATCGCCGCCGTCGTCAGCAGGTCGCCCAGGCCGCCATAGAAGCCCATGGCGGGAATGACGGCGACGCCGGCCTCTTCCGCAGCCGCGGAATAGCGCTCGAAGGTCGCCCGGGCGCTGGGCTGTTCCGCCGTCACGTCGAGATAGGGGATGCGCGCCTGCAAGGCCGCCGGCACCAGGAATTCGGCCGTGTCGAGGAACGGCCCGGCGCAGTTGATCAGCGCCGACGCTCTGCCGAGGGCGCCCGCAAGCGCAGCGGAATCCCCGAGCGTTGCGACCTCGTGCCTGACGCCGGCCGGAAATTCGGCCGCCGCCAGCTTTTCTGCATCGCGCCCGATCGCGATTGCCACAAATCCGCGCCGCAGCAGCTCCCTGATCACGAAGCGGCCCGTATGTCCGGCGGCCCCGTAGACCGCAATCGCAGGCTTGCTGATCCCAGCCGCGTCAAACCGATCGTTCATGACTTCCTCCCGCTACAGACCTGTCTGTTTCTTATGGGTACAGACAGGTCTGTAGCGCGTCAAGTGGAGAGCTGCTATCTTCACTTCGTCGAGGGAGAGCAGAGCATGCGGACAGAGCCAACGAACCAGCCGCTGGCGGAGGAAATCGGCCAGGTGGATATGCGCGAGCGGCTGCTTGCGACCGCATCCGACCTGTTCTACCACCGTGGCGTCCGCGCCGTCGGCGTCGATGTGATCATCGAGGCGGCTGGCGTCGCGAAGACGAGCCTCTACCGTCACTTCCGTACGAAAGACGACCTCATCGCCGCGTATCTGCAGCGGGAGGACGCGGATTTCTGGGGGCTCTGGGATAGCGTGGCGGCGCGCCATGCCGGGGATGGCGAAGCCGAGCTCGATGCGCACATGGCCTGGATCGGCGAGCGCGTCGGCCGGCCCCGTTATCGCGGCTGCCCCCAGATCAATGTCGCCGCGGAGTTCCCGGACGAGGACCACCCTGCCCGGCTCGTGGCTCGCACGCATAAGCAGCAATTGCACCGCCGCCTGCAGGACATCGCCCAGCGGCTGCAGGTCAAGCATCCCGACGTGCTTGCGACCCAGCTCTCGGTGCTCATCAACGGGGCCTTCGTCAGCTCGCAGATCCTGTCCACCTGCGACGCGACAGCGATCCTGCGGCAGATGACGCACGCCCTGATCTCGGCGGCCCGGATCGCTTCGGCCGGCGTCTCGCGAGCGTAGCGCTCGCGGCAAGACCAAGCGCGGTCGCCGCTCGGGCGTTCACATATCCTTCGTCTGACGGACTGTGTCGAGGAAGGCCCTTACGATCCGGCTGGCCTCGCGCTTCCGCAGCACGACGACATGCGCGTAGGTGTAGATTTCCGCATCCGCGATCGGGATCAGGCGGAGCGCCGGGTCAGGCACGAATTCGGCGACCGAGACATAGCTGATGCCGAGCCCGCGGATCACGGCCTCGCGGATCGCCTCGCGGCTGCCGATCTCCATGACGGTGCGCGGTCTCGTCCTGGTCGCTGCCAGCGCCTCCTCAAAGGCCCGCCGCGTCGTCGAGCCGCGCTCGCGCACGATCATCGCCTCGCCGTCGAGCGCCGCGATCTCGATGCTCGTGCAGCCGGCAAGCCGGTGATCCTCCCGCACGAACACGGCAACCGGGTGCCGACGGTAGGGAATGGTCAGCAGTCGGTCGTCTTCGTCGAGATAGGCGAGCACGGCGACATCGCAGCGATACTCGAAGAGATCGTCCAGGACTTCGGTCGAATTGCCGATCTTCACGGCGAGTTCGATCCCGGGATAGGCCCGGTTGAAGGCCGCGAGCATCTCGGTGACGTGATAGGGGCCGACCGCGCTGATCGACAACCGGCCGGTCCTGAGCTCCCGCGTCTGCTCGAGGAAGGCGATCGCCTCGTCCTCCTCGGAGAACAGCCGGGTCGTGATAGCCAGCAGTTGTCGCCCCGCCTCGCTCAGTTCCCGGCGCCGTCCCTTCCGGACGAAGAGCTCGACCCCATACTCCTCCTCGAGCGCGCCAACCTGTGCCGTCAGCGTCGGCTGGCTGATGTTGAACTCGGCGGCGGCGGCGTTGAAGCCGCCCGCAACGGCCACGGCATGGAAGGAGCGAAGGCGCGTGTAACGCATAGCAAATTTCTATCTATTAGCCCTGAAAAATCAATTTGTTTATTGGGTCGCCCTTTGTGAGCATCCATTCCAACGACGCCGGAAAAGCGCGGCGGCAAAGACGAGGACGAGGGTGGAACGCATGCATTGGGCCTATTGGAATCCCGTCCGGATTCGGTTCGGCGCCGGCCTGTTCGACGAGGTCGCAGGCCTGATCGGCAGGCGGCGCTGGGCGCTCGTCACCTATGACCAGCCGATCTTCCGCGAGCTCGCGGACCGCCTCGCAAAGGCAGCCGGGGCGCCGGTGGTGACGATCGCCAATATCGAGACCAATCCGGATTGTGCCGATCTCGTCGAATCCTGCCGCCTGTTCGGCGCTTCTGCTGAGCGGGCCGAGGTCATCGTCGCACTCGGCGGCGGCTCGATGATCGACGCCGCCAAGGTGCTCGCCGCCAGCGGCGGGGATTTCGAGACCGTGCGCCGCCATCTCGTCGACAAGGCCCCTCTCGACGCCTCCAGCATCATTCCGATCATCGCCGTTCCCACGACGGCTGGGACCGGCAGCGAAGTCACCTCCTGGGCCACCGTCTGGGATGCCGCCCGTGGCAGCAAATACTCGCTCGCCCATCCCCGACTCTATCCCGAGGCTGCCGTGCTCGACCCGGCCCTGACGCTGGGCGCGCCGCGCGGCCTGACGCTCGCGACCGGGCTCGACGCGCTCTCGCATGCGCTGGAGAGCATCTGGAACGTCAATGGCAACCCGGTCTCGGCCAATTACGCCGTGGAGGCCGCACGCGAGATCATCGACACGCTGCCGCGCCTGATGGAGCGGCTCGACGATATCGGCCTCAGGGAGCGCCAGATGCGCGCCAGCCTGCTGGCCGGCCTCGCCTTCTCCAACACCAAGACGGCGCTGGCCCATAACATCTCCTACGACATCACGCTGAAGAGCGGCACGATCCACGGCATCGCCTGTTCGTTCTCGCTGCCGATCGTGATGCGCTGGGCCATGGGCACGCAGCCGCAATGCGATGCCGCGCTGCGCCGGGTCTTCGGCAGCGATCTCGAAGCCGGCGCCGAACGGCTTGGGCTGTTCCTGCAAGGTCTCGGCGTCAAGACCGACCCTGCCGCCTATGGCGTGTCGCCGGTCGAATGGGACCGGCTGGTCGCAAAGGCGCTGGAGGGTGAGCGGGGTCGCAATTTCATCGGGAGACAGGCCGCCAAAGCTGCCTAACATCACTCACATCAGGGCTACGGCGCCCGCAATCGGTTCACCGGCAAGGTCAAAGGACCACCGGATCATCTTGGGAGGATGACATGAACATTTCGCGTCGGAAGGTGTTGACGGGTTCGCTTGCCGCAGCGGGGGCCGTTCTGGCCATGCCGCATCTGGTTCGCGCCCAGACGAAGCTGATCCGGGTCGGGCTGATCCCGTCGGAGGATTCGCGGGCGATGCTGGAGTCGAGCCAGCAATTGCTGGACGCCCTGGAGAAGAACCTCGGCATCAAGGTCCAGGGCTTCGTCGCCTCGGACTATAATGGCGTCATCGAAGCCATGCGCTCGGGCCATGTCGAGGTCGCCTATCTCGGCCCGTTCTCCTATGTGCTCGGCACTACGGTCGCGCCGATCGAGGCCTTCGCGACGGCCGAGACCGCCAAGTCCGGCCGCACCTATTACCACAGCCAGATCATCACGCGGAAAGACAGCGGCATCAAGGAAGTGAAGGACCTGAAGGGCCGCACCTTCGCCTTCGTCGATCCGTCCTCGACCTCGGGCCACCTCTTCCCGAAGGCCGGGCTGATGAAGCTCGGCTTCGATCCGGAGAAGGATTTCGGCCGGGTGCTCTTCACCGGCTCGCATGACGCCAATGCGCTCGCCGTCGCCAACAAGCGCGTCGATGCCGCAACGATCGCCGACCGCATCTTCGACGCCGCGGTCCAGAAGAAGCTGATCGACCCGGCCGACATCCAGGTCGTCTGGCGCTCCGACCCGATCCCGGAATCACCGACCTGCTGGCGCAAGAACCTTCCCGACGACCTGAAGAAGCAGATCAAGACCGCCTTCCTGAACATCAGGGACATCACCTGGGCCGATCAGGGCAAGCTCAACCGCTTCGTCGAGACCAATGACCAAGCCTACGACATCATCCGGGACACAGCGAAGGTGCTGAATCTCGATCTGGCCAAGATGAAGTAACCGCGCCAGGCGCGGTTCACGGAGGATCCGAGATGATCAAGATCGAAGGGCTGAAGAAGTCCTATGTCGGTCGGCCGGTGCTGCAGGGCATCGACCTGACCGTGAAAGCAGGCGAGTTCCTGGTCGTGCTCGGCCCCAGCGGCGCCGGCAAGTCGACGCTGCTGCGCTGCATCAACGGGCTAGTGCAGCCCGATGCGGGGCGGACCGTGATCGACGGCACCGTCTTCGACGCCAAGCGCAGCGTGCGCGGCGAGCGGCCCGTCGCCATGATCTTCCAGCACCATAATCTGGTGAAGCGCCTCTCGGTGCTGAAGAACGTGCTCGTCGGCCGCATGGCCGGGCTCTCGTCCTTCCTGTCGATGCTGCAGCTCTTTCCAAGGCGGGACGTCGATATCGCCATGGAATGCCTGACGCGGGTCGAGCTGGCGCACAAGGCCAATGCGCGCGGCGACCAGCTCTCCGGCGGCGAGCAGCAGCGTGTCGGCATCGCCCGTGCCCTGGCGCAGCAGCCGGCGGTCATCCTGTGCGACGAGCCGGTCGCAAGCCTCGATCCAAAAACCTCGCGCGTCGTGCTCGGCTACCTCAAGGCGATCTGCAAGGAAGAAGGCATCGCCGTGATCTGCAACCTGCACCAGGTCGACTATGCCGTGGAATTCGGCGAGCGCATCGTCGGGCTCAGCGGCGGCAAGGTGATCTTCGACGACACGCCGGACCAGCTGACCTCCGAGATCGTCCACCAGATCTATCCCGGCCTGGAAGACCCCGGAATCAGCCGCGTCCTGAAGCCGCGCCCGGTGGCCCAGCCGGTGCTGGCGTCTCCGTTCATCGCCACCGCAACCGCCTGAACGCGACGGGGAGCCCGATCATGTCATTCGGAACATTGCAACTCGTCCTCCGTCCGCCGCAGGGCCGTTTCGGCTGGTGGGGTGTCAGCGCCCTGTCGCTCGCGACCATCGTCTTCCTGTGGTGGGCCGCGCTCGGCTCGCAGATCAACGCCAGCAATCTGTGGAACGGCATCCCCTATATGTGGGATTTCCTGGTCCGCATGATGCCGCCCAATCCGGATTTCCTGGATCGGCTCTGGAAGCCGGCGCTGGAGAGCCTGCAGGTCGCGGTCTGGGGCACGCTGCTCGGCGTCGTCATCGCGCTGCCGATCTGCTTCTTCGCGGCCCGCAACCTGAGCCCGAGCCCGGTCGTCTATCACGCCACGCGCCAGGTGCTGAACTGCATGCGCGGCATCAACGAGATCATCCTGGCGCTGATCTTCGTTGCCGCCATCGGTCTTGGCCCCTTCGCCGGCGTCCTGGCCCTTGCGATCCACGGCGCCGGCATGCTCGGCAAGTTCTTCGCCGAGGCGATGGAAGATATCGACGAGGGTCCGCTGGAGGCGTTCCGCTCGGCCGGCGTCGGGCCGTTCCAGACCTTCTTCTTCGGCGTCCTGCCGCAGGTGCTGCCGACCTGGCTCGGCACGGTGTTCTACCGGCTGGAAACCAATGTCCGCCAGTCGACCGTGCTCGGCATGGTGGGTGCGGGAGGCATCGGCTTCGAGCTCGTCTCCTCCATGAAGCTCTTCAAGTACCAGGATACCGCGACCTGCATCCTGATGATCCTGGCGATGGTGCTCGCTGCCGATCTCATCTCGTCGCGTGTCCGGGCCATGATCCGGTAACGCCCTTTCGACCGTGGCGCCCCTCGCCACGGTCGTGCGGCATCAAGGCTTCAGGCCTCAGCGACAAAGACGGTGTCGTCGAGGCCATGATGAGCTTCACCAACGTCCAGACCTGGTCCCTGCCCTGGACGCGTTGATCTACTCAACCGCATCGCGCGTCGGTCGTCCGGCGCGCGTCGGGAACAGACCGCCTGTGCGCGAATTTAGCCGGATCGCCAGCCATCCCATCCACAAGCCAGCCTCATCCCCCCGCTGGCGGACGCCCCAAATTGCTCTGTATGGTTGCGTAAGGTCAGGGGGACTGTCGTGGCTATCGTGTTCGGGCAATTCATCGGCGCTTTTCTGTTGGCCGTCATTCTGACGACGATCATCTCCGCGCTCATTCGCAGATTCACCGCCACCTCTCGTGTGTTCATCGCCAAATGGGCTCTCGCTGGCCATCGCGACGCTGCTGGGCGGTCTGGGAATGGCCGATGGCGGCGAACCAGACTTTGTCAGCGCTTTTGGAACATACGTCCTTCCCCAACTGGCGGTATTTTCCATCGACTTTCTGCGCAGCCGTGGCGCTGCTGCACGGCGGCGGTCGAAGCCCGAACCGATGGCGTTCAATCGGCCTGATCCGCCGATGAACGGTGCCACACCCGCAGCCGCCAGGACTGGGGCCCTGTCGAAGCCGGCGGCCCCATCCGGCCTCGAGATCGATCCACAGCAGCGCCTGCTGGCACCCCCGGCTGCACAGGCCGGCCCAGCCCGTCCCCGGAGGAACATCATCGTCCGGCATTGGCGCGGCCAGCTGAGCCTCGGCTGGTCCTTCTGGGGCATCGCCGTCCTTGGCAACATCGTCGCGCTGATCACGATCCTGGCGCTCAACCTGATCTTCTCCACCGACACGGGATATGATCCGGCACCGATCTTTTGGCTCAATGTCCTGACCTGGCTTGTCGTGACGCTCATCGCGATCTGGCAGGTCGTCGGCACCTGGCGGTCGGCGACACATCACGCGGAGCGGCGTGCTGCGTTGAACCAGGGTGCTTTTTGGTCCAGGGCCGCCAAGGTCAGTCTCGGTCTCGGCGTTCTCAGGTTCGTGAGCGATTTCGTGCATTCGGGAGTACCTCAACTCGCCGAGGTCTACGACATGGCCTGGACAGGCGATTCTCGTCTTCCAGCCTATTCGTTGCGGGTGATGCGAGACGGGACGGAGATCGAGATCACTGGCGGGATCAAGTTCGGCCTGGCTGCGGATTTCGAGCGCGTGATCAAGGCGTCGCCCCGGATCAAGGTCGTCCACCTGCACAGCTTTGGCGGGCGCCTCGGAGAGGCCGACAAGCTGCGACGGAACATCGAGGCGCGCGGGCTGATCACCTATGTCTCGGCGCGGTGCGAGTCGGCCTGCACGCTTGTCCATGCTGGCGGCCGGGAGCGGTGGGCGACGCGGTTGGGGGGCCTCGGGTATCACGGCCCCGCCTTTTCAGGCATGACAGCGGAAGATCTGGCGCCATCTACGACTTTCTGGAAGTCCGTCTATGCGCAGGCGGGACTGTCCGCCAGTTTCGTCGCTCGCGGCCTCGCCGTGCCCAGCGACACGATGTGGCGGCCGAGCATCGAGGAGCTCGTCGCCGCAAACGCGGTCACCCACCTGGCGACCGGCAGCGAGTTTGCGATATCGGGCTATGGCGCCAACCCCACGCCTGACGATCTGTTGTCTCCGTATCAAAAAATCTGGCCGGTTCTCGCAGCGATCCGGACCCGCCTCCCTGCCGAGTACGAGCGCATCAGGCGCGTTTTCGCCGATGGGTTCACGTCTGGCGCAACCGAGGACCAGATCATGGCGGACTACAGGGCTGTGGCAGTGCCGTTGATCGCATCGCACAGATCGAAGGCCGACGATGAAGTGCTGATCGATTCTGCGCGTCTCCTGATCGATCAGTATCGGGCCCTTGGGCAGTCGAATCCCACGCTGTGCTATCGGTATGCTGCCCTTGGCACGGGCAAAGTGAGCGTGGCCGGGGCCTTGCCCGTTGAGCTCGTCCAGCGCGAGCTGGGCCTGCAGGAACGCGTGATCATGACCTCGAGAGCCCGACCACCGGTTCCCGAAGCGGTCACGAGCGCCGTACTGAGCCGAGTCCACCAGACGTTGGTGCGGCGCTACGGTGCTGACCGGATGGCGATTTTCTCGGACGAGACTGTCGCGCCTGCGAAGCATATCGACTATTGCGCGTTATCGATCGCACTCTATCAGGAACTCGTCGCGCAGAGACCTGAAGACGCCGGCGCGCTGCTCAGGGCGCTTGAAGCGCAATAGGTTTTACCGGCCCCATTACAAGGCCGGTACGACGATATCGGTCTTTGAATACGCCACGCAGGGCCGACCACAAATCGCGCTATTCCTCGGCAAAACGCCGGGTTACTCTGGTCCGATGGAAGCCCCGCATCGCGCCTTCGGCCGGGTCGGCGACACGGTACAGCCCTCCCGGCTGGCGCCGACCGCCTTTGCCGTCGCTGTGCTTGGCCTGTGCTTCCTTGCCGGCGAAATGATCGCAGGCGATCTCGCGCGCCTGGACATGGCGGTGCTGGCGGCTTTCAGGAGCGCCGGTGACCTGGGCCAGCCGCTCGGCCCGCCATGGCTCCAGGAGGCGGGCCGCGATATCACGGCATTGGGCAGCTTTGCCATCCTCGGCATCTTGTTCGCTGCGACGGTCGGCTATCTCATCCTGATCTGCAGGCGGGATGCGGCGAAGCTCGTGAGCGTGACCGTGATGGGCGGTGCTGTGGTCAGCGCCGCGCTGCAGCTCTGGCTGGACCGACCGGGCCCCGACGGGCCCTATGTCGTCTTCACCGCGAGTTTTCCGAGCGAGCATGCAACCCTGTCTGCGATGACATTCCTGACGCTTGGCGCCTTGCTGTCCCAGCTGGCGACCGACAGGCGGGTCAAGGTCTATCTGATGTCGCTCGCGATCATCCTGACTTTGGCGGTTGGCCTCAGCCGCATCTATCTCGGCGTGCACTATCCCAGTGATGTCCTGGCAGGATGGTGCATCGGCAGTGTCTGGGCCGCGCTCTGCTGGACGCTTGGACTTCGTCTCCAGCAGCGCCGCGACGATCAAGTGCCGGCCGCGGTGCTGACGAACTCGTAGCCCCGCGCTGCTCCGCCGATCGGGGGAACTCTTCCCCTGCCCGTCGCCCACGCGCGATACCGTGCCTCCGCGGCGCGGGTATGATCGCCCCGACCTGGGCGTGATGCACCAAACAGCCTGCCAAAAATGCCGGGCCCTGCCCCTGGCACAGGTTCGTTGCCTCCAGACTGTCGCTAGGCCGGCACCATCTGGCGAGCAGGCGGATCATAGGCCTGGATCGGCGGTAGGTTGCCGTCGAAACGCTCGACCTGGACCGTCGTCAGCTGTCCCGTGCAACCCTGCGCCAAGGCCGAGGTTCCGATATCCTGGGTCAGGACATTGGGGTTGCCGTGGACGCAGAGCGATTTGTCCTCGGTCGGGTCGGCGGGATCGTACCAGGCGCCGGTCGGGAGCTGGATCACGCCCTGGCGGATGCCGTCAGTGACGCGCACGCCGGCGAGGCAGGCGCCGCGCTCGTTCGAGATCCGGATGATGTCGCCATCGGCAATGCCGCGCGCGGCCGCATCGTCCGGGTGCATGCTCGCGACCTCGCGGCCCCGATGCTTGGCCTCGCTGCTATGGCCGCCGAAATCGAACTGGCTGTGCAGCCGCGTACGCGGCTGGTTCGCGACCAGCACATAGGGCGAGGCCGTGTCCGGCACATTGGTCGGCCCGAGCCAGGTCGGGTGGCCCGGGCAGTCCGTCTCGCCAAAGCTCGCGATCGTATCCGAGTAGATCTCCAGCTTGCCGGTCGGCGTCGGCAGCGGATGCCCCGCCGGATCCTCGCGGAATTTCCGCAGGCGCCCGCCATCATCAGGCAATTGCGGCAGCTCAAAACCCTCGCCCGCCCAGAATTCCTGGAAACTCGGAGCCGGCAGGCCCAGGGCGGCAAGCTCCACCCGCGTCGGCTCGTAGAGATGCTCCAGCCATTGCCGCACAGAACGGCCCTCGGTGAAGGCCTGGCGCGAGCCGAGCCTCTCGGCGAGATCGGCGAAGATGGCGTAGTCGTCGCGCGCTTCGCCATAAGGCGGCACGACGGGCTGCATCGGGACGAGCAGCGGGTCGTTGGAACTGCCGCCGATGTCCTCGCGCTCCAGCGTCATCGTGCAGGGCAGCACGATGTCGGCATGGCGCGCCGTCGCCGTCCAGGCGAGTTCATGCACGACGAGCGTGTCGAGCCGGGCAAAAGCCTGGCGCAGGCGGTTCAGGTCCTGGTGGTGGTGGAACGGATTGCCGCCGGCCCAGTAGACCAGCTTGATCTCGGGATAGGTCCGGGTCTGGCCGTTATAGCGATAGCTGGCGCCCGGGTTCAGCAGCATGTCGGCGATGCGGGCGACCGGAATGAAGTCGGAAACCCCGTTTCGCCCCTGCGAGAAGGTCGGCACCGGCACGGCATTGTAGCGCCGCCCGTAATAGGCGATCGCACCCAGCCCATAGCCATAGCCGCCGCCCGGCAGGCCGATCTGGCCGAGCGCAGCCGCCAGCACCATGCCCATCCAGACCGGCTGTTCGCCGTGCTCGGCCCGCTGGAGCGCATGGGCGACGACGATCAGGGCACGCCGGCCATGAAGCCGCTTCGCCAGCGCCGTGATTGCGTCGGCAGCAACACCGGTGATCGTCGCAGCCCAGGCCGCGTCCTTGGGCTGCCCATCGGTCTCGCCCAGGAGATAGCGCTCGAAGATCGGCCAGCCGACCGTGCAGCGATCGAGGAAGTCGCGATCATGCAGCCCGTTGACGACGAGGGTGTGGACGAGCGCCATCATCAGCGCCGTGTCGCTGCCGGGAATGCAGGAGATCCACTCGGCCCCGGCCTCCTCCGGCAAGTCGCCCCGGAGCGGCCCCGCCAACACGAACTGGCAGCCGCGCGCCCTCGCCCGATCCATCGCGCCGCGCTCGACATGCTTGCTGATGCTGCCGCCGGCCACCATGCTGTTCTTCAGGGCCATGCCGCCGAAGGCGAGCACGATCTCGCTGTGCGCGGCGATCTGCTCCCAGGAGACGTTGCGCTTCACCAGGTCCTCGTAGTCGCCGATGACATGCGGCACCACGACCGCGGACGCGCCCGAGGAATAGCTGTTGACCGAGCGGACATAGCCGCCAACCGAGGTGTTCAGGAAACGGTGGATCTGACTCTGGGCGTGGTGGAAGCGCCCCGCGCTCGCCCAGCCATAGGAACCGCCGAAGATCGCGCCCGGGCCGTGATTGCCGCGGATGCGCGCAAGCTCGCCGCCGAGCAGATCGAGCACGGCGTTCCAGGACATCGGCAGGTACTCGTCGCGCCCGCGCCGATCATCCGGACCGGGGCCACGTTCGAGCCAGCCACGGCGAACCATGGGCTGCGCGATCCGGGCGCGATGGCGCAATGCGGCGGGGAAGTTCTGGATGATCTCGTTCGGATCGGGGTCGCCCGGGTGGGGCCGGACTTCGAGCCTGCCATCCTGCATGCGGGCCGAGAACACGCCCCAATGCGAGGTATGCGGGCGGAAAGCGTCATCCGCTGAGGAAGGTTCGGTCATCTGGTTGCTCGAACTGGTCATCACAGGTTTTTCCGACGGCGGCAACGCCGCCAAAGCCGCTGCAGGAATCCGGCATAGAGCCCCTTGATCGCAAGCGATTTCTGCGATCCCGGTCGATGATCGCCGCAAGCCGGCATGACGCGCCGGCCCGAAAGCCGGCACGCGTCATCCGGCGGCCCGATCAAAGGCCGCTCTCAAACCGCCACCACGTAACCATCCCGGCGCGGGTCGGCTGCGCCGGTCATCACGCCGGTTGCGGGGTCGATCGCCACGGCCTGCATGCCGCCGCATCGCATCGTCCAGCCGGTATCGAAGGCCTCGATCTCGTGGCCGCGGCGCCGCAGCTCTTCCAGCGTCCCGGCCGCGATGCGGTTCTCGGCCTGGATGAAGCGCCCGTCCCAAAGCCGTGCCCGCGGCGCCTCGATCGCCTCCTGCAGCGGCAGGCCGAAATCGAGATGCTGCACCATCGCCTGGGTCTGCGTCTGCATGATGCCGTAGCTGCCGGGCGTACCGAGCGCGAGCACCGGCTTGCCGGCGCGTGTCGAGATGCTGGGCGACATGCACATCGGCAATTCATCGCCCGGCTTCGAGCGGTTCGGGCTGCCGGGCTGGACATCGGCCCAGTACAGGAAATTATTGAGGCAGAGCCCCGTGCCCGGCACGACGATGCCGCTGCCGAAGGGGCTGCCCAGGCTGTTGGTGATGCAGACCAGATTGCCATCGGCATCGGCGGCCGAGAACGAGGTGGTATGGGCGGGGTCCTCCGCCGTCTGCGGCGTCCATTGCTCGGTCGGCCCCTCGATCGGCTCGCCATCGCCGATGCGCTGGCGCAGGCCCGCGATGGCGGCATCGGAGAAGATCTCGGCCAGGATCTCGGCGGAGGGATTGTTGCTGGCGATCCGCAGGCCGGCCGCGAGCCTGATGGTCCGATAGACCAGGTCGAGATGCTCCGGCCCGTCCTTGTTCAGGCTCCCCAGATTGAAGCCCTCCAAAATCTTGAGGCTCAGCAGGAACTGGAACGCCTCGCAGGGCGGCGGCGGAACATGGATCTCGAGGCCGCGATAGCTCACGCTATGCGGCTCGCGCCAGCGCGGCTGCACGGCCGCGAGATCTTCCATCGTCATCTTGCCGCCGAGCGCGCTCAGATACCCGACGATCCTTTCGCCCAGCGCGCCGCGATAGAGATGATCCGGTCCCTTGGCCGCGATCTCCGCGAATGTGCCGGCGAGATCGGCCTGGCGCAGCACGTGGCCGAGCTTCACCGGTCCGCCCTCCGGCAGATAGTTGGCGCTGAAGGCGGGGTAAAGCTCGGGCGAGGCCTGGAGCAGCGGCGCCTGCTCGTTGAATTCGTCGACCCCGAATTCGGAGAGCGCGAAACCGTCGCGGGCGAGCGCGATCGCCGGCGCCAGAATTTCGCCAAGGGATTTCCGGCCATAGCGCTCCGCCAGCTCGCACCAGCCGGCGAGATTGCCGGGAACCGCGACCGCATGCGGGCCGCGCTCCAGCTCGGCCCGCTTGGTGAAGCGCTCGGCCGGGAAGCTCGCCTGGATCGGCGGCACGAAGTCGAGCACGCGGACCCGCTGCTCGGCGGCGGTCCAGAGCGTCGCCGAGCCCATGCCCGTCAGGCTCGACATGAAGGGCTCGACCACGGTCAGCGCCGCGGCGGTCGCCGCAATCGCGTCGAACGCATTGCCTCCCTGGATCAGGAGCCTTGCGCCGGCCTGGGCGGCGAGCGGGTGGGCCGCGGCAACCATGCCGTGGCGTGAAAACAACGTGGGGCGGCGGCCATGCATCGTCAGTCGTCCTTGCGTCCCTGTCAGGCTGGCTGCGATCAGAGCACAGTTCGCCGGCAAGGACAGGCCGCCACCCCACGCTTTTCGAGAGGGTGCCGCCGGAGTTAAATGCATGGCTGGGGCGATGATCGCCTGAGTGATGCGCTTCTGGAAGGAAGCAGGGATTGGGGCCGATCGTCGGGGCTGATGACGGCGCTTCTCTCGGCTCTTCATCCTTTCCTGGTGTGAAAGGCCTCGAAAGGAAGCGATTCCAGCTGGCGCTACGGGCATCGGATGCCTGCCCGAGCGCCGACATTGGGTTCAAAGCGCACAGGCGTGATCACCCCTGTTCGGACGCAAAGAGGGCTCGCGCTGCAGCGAGGATTTCTGCCGTCGAGGGGAATTTTCCGATCCCGGCGAGCCCTTCGGAGCCGCATTCGATGTTCGCCCAGCGGATGATTCCATGCGGATCGATCAGGAATTGGCCCTTGAGCTGGGGCCATTGCCGCTCCATGTCGGCGTGGTCGGTCGGGCTCTCCGTATAGCCATCGAGCCTGGTCAGCCTGTCGGCGGCCTCCCTGATCGGCACGGGCTCCGGGAACTCATCATTCGGATTGATCCGCAGTGTCGCAAAAGCCTCCAGCAATTCCGGGGTCGCAGGCGGCTTCGGCACACCATAGGCGCGATGGGTGGAGAGCTCCGGATCGACCGCCAGGCGCAGGTTGCTCGGGCGGAATTTGAAGTAGAGCTGCGCGTTCTCCAGCGGCGTTGCCACAATCCCGAGTGTTTCGACACCGATGGCCTTGAGCTCACGGTCAGTCGCCGCCATGTGCGCGATCGCCCGCCGGCAGAACGGGCACCACAGCCCCACGAACAGCGCAAGAAACACCGAATGCCTTTCGCGGTAATCGGAGAGGGACGCGATCCCGCTTCCGTCGACCGTGGGGAGCACAAAATCAGGCGCCAATTCGCCTGGCGAGGCGGGGGCCCGGAATCCTTTTGCCATACGAAGCCTCTCCGCCTGACGAACTGGATCAGTTGCGAACCGGCAGGATCATGGAGCGCCGTCGGCCGGCAGGAGCCTCTTCCGGCCGATCAAGTATAACTCTGCGGCAGCCCGGTTCCCAGCCTTACGGCGCAGTGCGGCGGGATTCCGCAAACAAAACCTACGCCCGAGGCGGGCACCCCGCCCGCTTCGCCGCTCATTGCAGATGCGGCTTCTTCAGAAAGCTGCCCCTGTCGGCCGACCGAATGCGGAGCCATGTCTCGCGGCCGTCGCGGACGACCCTGATCGGGACCTCGGCGCCTGCGGGGCCGCTCGCCCAGAGCTTGCGGTAGAAGTCGGCCAGGCCGTCGATCTCGCCATCGCGCACATCCGAAATGATGTCGCCGGGGCGCAGGCCCGCCTGGGCTGCCGGGCCGCCTTCGGCCACGCTCATCACCACGACCTTGCCATTGCTCTCGGCCGAGAAGGCACCGAGCCAGGGGCGTGGCGGCTTGTCGACCCGGCCGCGCGCAAGCAGATCGTCGAGGATCGGCGGAAGCAGATCGATCGGCACGATCATGTTGACGTCAAAAATCTCGCCGGCCCGACCCATCCGCAGGTGCAGCGAGCCGATGCCCAGAAGCTTTCCGTCCGGTCCGAACAGCGCCGCGCCTCCCCAGGACGGGTGCGCCGGGGCGGTGAAGATGGCTTCGTCCAGCAGATATTCCCAGTAGCCGGCGAATTCCTGCTTGGCCACGATATTGGCCTCCACGACTTGCCCGATGCCGTCTGCAAGCAGGACGGAATCGCCGATTTCGGCATCAGTGGCTGCGCCGAGCGCGACCGCCGGCAGGTCGAGCCGCTCAAGCGCCTGGACCAGGCCAAAGCCGGTCTCCTGATCATAGGCCAGCGCATGCGCTGGCACCACGCGACCGGTCCAGGTCGTCAGCCAGACGTCCTCGGCCTCGGTAATCAGGTACCCGATGGTGAGCACGAGCCCGTTGTCTCGAATGACAACGCCGCTGCCCTCCCTTCTCGTGCCCAGCGCCGAAGCGGTGAAGGCATCTGCGGGAATGGACGAGCGAACGCCCACGACGGAGTGCAAGATCGGGCCGATACTCATGGTTCCATCCCGAATAGGCGTAGGGCCAAGCGAGACGCGCCGACCGCTGACGGTGCGGTGCCTCTCTTGAAAGGTATGAACCGCCCCGGTCAAAGCAAGGCCCCGGCGAGGATCGAGCGCCGCCCGTTCCGTGAGTGAGCGGCAGTTTTCGCGAATGTGATCGACGCAAAACAGCCGCCTCAGAACACCTCGCCCTTCCCGCCCAGGTTGCATTCCCCTAAACTGCGAACGGGCATCGGGAGACAATAACGGGTCGGACACCCTGTCCGGGCCAAGCTCCGCATACGGAAAAGGCAAGATCGGACCACAACCCATTCCTCAGGAATTAGTTCTAAGGACGGCAAACACCATGCGAATTTATGTGACCAGCGTCTTTGTCGACGACCAGGCCAAGGCCCTGAGCTTCTACACCGACAAGCTCGGCTTCATCGTGAAGAATGATGTTCCCGTCGGGGATCATCGCTGGCTGACGGTTGTGTCACCGGAGGACCCCACGGGAACGGAACTGCTGCTCGAGCCGAGCGAGCATCCAGCGGTCAGGCCCTACAAGGACGCCCTCGTCAGGGACGGCATCCCTGCAACCTCGTTCCAGGTCCAGGATCTGAATACCGAGTTTGCACGACTTCGCGAGCGTGGGGTCGTGTTCACGTTGGAGCCGATGGATGCAGGACCTGTGCGCATGGCGGTCCTGGACGATACCTGCGGGAATCTGATCCAGCTGATCGAAATGAAACCGGGCTGAACGCCATCGGCCTTCCCGAAATCCGGCATCCGCCTTTACTGTAGATGCCAAGGCCTGTCTCGTCCTTATCGACCGCGATGCGATGACGCCCCGCCCCAGGCGCCCCCGCGAGTTGGGCGAAGACGCGATGAGCAGGATCGTGTGGGGCAGCATCCGCAGGCCGCTCGGCAAGCCCGTTGATCCGCACCCGCGCGAGAAATCTGGTTCCAAGATCCTGCGCAATGCAACGAGCTCGTAGATCTCGCTTCCCCGGTCAACCACATGCAGGCAGCGCGCTGGCGCGCGCCGGGAGCGCGGGCGACTGGCGCAGGTTCTCAAGCCGCGGTAGCTCTTCGTCGTCTCGATCGGCACGCGCGTGGGATTGATATGCCGCTTGACCTGGGGATCCTACAGGCAGGCCTTGATGACCGCGACCTTGCCGTGATCAGGCAAGAAAAGCGCCGGCACGCCGCCGAAGGCCTCGAGCGCGTGAACATGGCGGCGATCCAGTCGCGAAGCGTCTCGCTCCAGCTCGCCTGGGCATGCCGAAACGCTCCACCGTCGCGACCTTCCGCTTCATCGTCGAGCGGCTAGATGTTTGGTCCCGGACATTGATGGTGCGATCACTTCCATGGGATCGAGGGGGCACTATGGGCCTGGCTCTCCACGGAAGCAGCACGACGACAGCGGCGATGCGTCTCTGGTCTTTGAGCGTTGCGAAGAGGCTCTCGATCGTCCGCCCCCCCCGGAGCGGGGGCCTGGCGCGTCTCTAGCGGAGCATGGGATGATCGCATACACGCAGCCGCATGAGCCAGATCTACCGTCCCAACCGTGCCGAGACCGGGCAGCATACTGGTGCTGCGGCTGGTTTGTCGAAGTCAGGCCATGCGGCTCTCGTCCTGCTGCCCTTGGCAATGTGGCTTGCAAATCGATCAGCCCCGCTGATGCTCGGTGTCGCGACGATCGCTTTTGTCGCCGCGGCTGCTGCGTCGGTTCATTCTGGAGAAATGACCACCCGCCTGCGCCGAATACTGGCGACTCCGCTGGGTTTGAGCCTGGCTGCCTTTTTTGCCTGGGCGAATGTCTCGATCCTTTGGAGCCACGATCCGGTCGCCTCTTTGCGGATGTGGGGCGAGCTTGTGCTCCCCGTTGGTTTTGCACTCGCCATCGCCGCATCCGGCAGATTCAGGCCACAACCGGCTTGGCTGAAGGCCCTGGCGGTAGCGATCATATTTGCCTGCCTGCTATCGATCGTCGAACTCGCCTCCGGCCTCTCGCAACGAGCAACCCTCGGCGTCGGCAAGCTGTTCGGCTTCGTCTTCAACCGTCCCGCAATCACCGCGCTCGTTCTGGCTGTGCCGACCGCCCATGGCCTGTGGCGATCGTCGGACGCGCGCCGGTTCAACCGCCTCCTCGCCGCCGTGCTTGTTCTGGCCGTCGCCGCCTTGGCGCTGAAATCCGAGAGCGCATCGGCGCGTCTCGGTATTGTCGTCTGCATGATCTGCTGGCTGCTATCGCTCTACCTGCCGCGTTTGATGTTGGCCGCGGTCGCCGGCGCCTTTGTTCTCACGATGGCGATGGCGCCCGTGCTCGGCATCGCGGCAGAGAATTGGCTGCCCTCGCAGATCCTGAACCGGTTCGCGGTGATGACGGGACAGGCGCGTATCGACATTTGGCTGAGTTTTGGCGAGGTGGCGCGTTCCAGTCCGCTGCACGGGGCGGGGTTCGGCACCTCGACCAGCATGCACCTGCACCCTCTGGCCACCGAGGTCTCGCCGACGCATAAAGAGTTGCTCGCCGTCGGCCATCCCCATGACATGCCGCTCCAGGCCTGGGCCGAAACCGGGTTGATCGGTGTCAGTCTGCTGACCCTGGCTGGCTTGCTGCTGCTGCGCCAGCTGAGCCGGTTACCAACGCCGGAAATGGCACCACGTTTGGCACTATTCGCGGCGGCCTTTGCGATTGCTGTCGTCGGTCACGGTGCCTGGCAGGGTTGGTGGATTGCCACTTTGGCGGCTTCGATACTTTGGTTCACCCCGTCCGACTTTCGAGCCGGTGGGCTGCAGATGCTGCCCCGTTCCAGTGCGGGCGATGAGTGGAAGGCAAGTCCACTTTCGAGCGAGGCCGTGTGAAAACCCGCCGGTTGGGGCACCGACTACAACAGTGCTCGCCCTCAGTCCCAGCTCGGTTGGCACGCACCCACGTGACGTCGCCCCTTGGTCTCGATCCCGTTTGAAGTTCGTTCGGTACGCAAACAGAGGCGCCAAAGCGGTCTTAGCCGCTACGGCCAACAAGTGGTAGGAACGACCGGTTACCGGGGCATGGCGGCGTGATGACGAAGTTTGGTCTTGATTGCAGAATGTCAGATGCAAGCTGCCGCTCGCAAAGAACTTGGCTCCCTCGAAAGAGAGGTCCTGTGGCCCGCTCAGTGCTGATCACGATCGCCGTGGCGTTCGCTGGTGCGGCCTTCGCCGCCGAACCGCAGCCGAGCAAGGCTCTTCCGCCTGCATCGGCAACGGCCGCCTGCCTTGAGCAGAACAGCCTGCCGAACGACGCTTTCGGCTTCAATTCGGGAAGTGACGTCAATGACCTCGGACAGTTTTCTCTCTCGGGAGCGTATGGCGGTTCGTTCGGAGCGCGCAGCGGCCCACTCGCGTCGCACAACCTCAATGTCCAGGCGACCTACTCGCCGTGGCGCTGTGTCGAGCTCGATCCCTTCGCCTTTGCCGGTGTGACCAATTCGAAGACATTCGGTGCGAAGGCCAACGGCTCCACCGTCGGCGGCGGTATCGAGATGAAGTACAAGCTGCTCGGGCGCGATACAGATGGCGTCGGCCTGACCTTCGACGCCGTGCTCCAGGGCGCGGCAACGGATGGCGCGTTCTACACGCTCACCGGACGATCGCGCAGCGTCTATGACGGCGTCTTCTCGGTGTTTCTCGACAAGGAACTGATCACCGGCAAGCTCTACGGGGCACTCAATGTCAGCTACGACTGGAACTATCAGGACCTCGGCTCGCCAGGCGGCGGCTATGCCAGAACCTCGATAGCGCGCGTCGGCGGCGCGCTGACCTATCAGCTCGCGGACAGTTTCTTCATCGGCGCCGAGGCAAACCATTTCCGGCGCTATGACAACCTTGCCTTCGGTCACCTTCTGGGTCAGGCGACGTTCGCAGGACCGACCTTCTATTGGGCCTTGACGAAGGATTGGGCGCTCTCCGGTGCCTGGAGTATCCAGGTAGCCGGTCGCGCCGCCGGTGTTGGCGGCAATGTCGATCTGACCAATTTCTCCCGCCACATCGCCAAGCTGAAGCTCAACCATGATTTCTGACGCGGTTCACGTCGCGTTTGCTTGCGGGGCGGATGGCTCGCACCAGAGCCGATGACGACGGCTCATAGCGGATGATGGCGCAGCCCTCCGACTGGACGCACTTGTTCTTGAGCCATTCGCCGCCCCGGACAGAGCGGTACGGCGCATCCCGACGCTTCGCAATGATACCCTCGAGGCCGATCTTGAAGGCCAGGGTCAGGAAGGCGTCGCC
>UBZM01000004.1 GCA_900470095.1 Hyphomicrobiales bacterium | reverse complement strand
TTCTCCGCAAGCTGAGCGCGGCAGGACAGAACGGAGCAGAGGCCATGAACAGCCAGTCCGCGACTGCAACCATTCAAGGGACTGACGCCATGATCAAAATGGCGGGCGTCGAGAAATGGTATGGCGAGTTCAAGGCCCTGACCGACATCAACCTGTCGGTCCGCCAGGGTGAGAAGATCGTCCTGTGCGGGCCGTCAGGTTCGGGAAAATCGACCCTGATCCGTTGCATCAACCATCTCGAACCCTACCAGAAGGGTGAGATCCGTGTCGGTGGGACGGTTCTCAGCGATGATTCCAGGATCATCGATGCCGTTCGCCGCGAGGTTGGAATGGTATTTCAGCATTTCAACCTGTTTCCGCATCTGACGGTGCTGGAGAACTGCATGCTGGCGCCGATGCGTTCGCTTCGCGCCAGCAAGGCCCAAGCCGAAGCCACGGCGAGACGCCTGCTCGGCCGGGTCAAGATCGCCGAGCAGGCGGAAAAATATCCGGCCCAGCTCTCCGGCGGACAGCAGCAGCGCGTCGCGATCGCGCGGGCTCTGTGCATGCAGCCCAAAGTCATGCTGTTCGACGAGCCGACCTCGGCGCTCGACCCGGAAATGGTCAAGGAGGTGCTCGACACCATGATTGGGCTCGCGGAGGAGGGTATGACGATGATCTGCGTCACCCATGAGATGGGTTTTGCGCGCCAGGTCGCCGACCGCGTCATCTTCATGGCGAGCGGTGCGATCGTCGAGGAGGCCCCGCCGGGCGAGTTCTTCACCAATCCGCGCCACGAGCGTACCCGGCAGTTCCTCGGCGAGATCCTGCACAATCACTGAGGAGGCCGAGATGGCCGATCTGCTCTCGAAGCCTCTGCGTCTCGGTGTCCTCGGTGCGGCGAATATCGCACGCAGCTTTGCGAGCGGTGTGGCGCCGTCGAGGACTCTCTCGGTCGCTGCCGTTGCCAGCCGCGATGCCGGGAAGGCCGAACGCTTTGCGATGGAATGCGGCATTCCGCGCTTCCATGGCTCCTATGAAGCGTTGCTGGCCGATCCCGAGATCGACGCGATCTATAATCCGCTGCCGAACTCGCTCCATGCGGAATGGTCGATCCGGGCGATGGAAGCCGGCAAGCATGTGCTCTGCGAGAAGCCGCTGGCGATGAATGCGACCGAGGTCCGCGCCATGGCCGCTGCTGCGCGCCGGCACGGACGCCATCTCGTCGAGGCCTATCCCTACCGCGCACAAGCCCAGACGCTGAAACTGCGCGAATTGCTCGACGCAGGCGCGATCGGCAAGGTTCAGCTCATCCGGTCGAGCTTTGGCGTCGCCTTCTCCGACCCGGCGAATATCCGCCTGAAGCCCGAGGTCGGCGGTGGCGCCCTTCTCGATGCGGGAAGCTACGCCGTCAGTCTTGCGCTTCTCGTCGCGGGTGCACGGCCCGAGCGCGTCAGCGCGACGGCGCGCTGGAGTGAAACCGGCGTCGACCGCAGCGTTGCGGCTACGCTGGAATTTCCGAGCGGAGCGCTTGCGCAGATCTCGTGCAGCTTTGCCACGGCCTATCACCGCCATGCCCTGATCGCGGGGGAGGCCGGAACGATCGAGACGACCTATCTCAACCATCCGCCACTCGGCGGGCCGCCGGTGCTGACGATCCGGCGTGGCACGACCGTCCAGTCGGTGCCCGAGACCATCGAGGTTGCGCCGGGCAACGGGTTCCTCGCGGAAGCGGAGTCGTTTGAACGACTGGTGCGGCAAGGGCCGGAGTACTGGACCGGCGCGACCCTGGCGGAATCCATCGATATCGCGGTGACGCTGGATGCGATCCTGGCCAGCGCGCGATCGGGTGCAGCCGTCAGCGTCGCTGCAGAGATCAACACGTAGGAAAGCCAGTTCGTCATGATCCGCGGCACGACGAAACTCATCGCCCATCTCGGCTATCCGACCGAGAGCTTCAAGGCGCCGATGATCTACAATCCGTATTTCGAGCGAGAAGGGATCGACGCCGTCGTGGTGCCGATGGGCTGCAAGGCGGATGACTATCCGGCTTTCCTCAGGCTCTTCTTCAGGCTCTCCAACGCTCACGGCGCCCTTATCACCATGCCGCACAAGGTGACGACGACCGCGCTGGTCGACGAGGTGCAGACCACGGCCGCGATTGCCGGAGCCTGCAATGCAGTCAGGCTGAGTGCCGACGG
This sequence comes from Hyphomicrobiales bacterium, assembly GCA_900470095.1. Lineage (GTDB taxonomy): Bacteria > Pseudomonadota > Alphaproteobacteria > Rhizobiales > Beijerinckiaceae > Allobosea. The sequence continues at coordinate 94,613 of UBZM01000004.1, read as the reverse complement.
CCGGCTTGTCGGTGACATGTTCGATGGCGAAGGCTTCGTGCGAGGCGTACGGGGCAAGGGCCGTGTGCTCGAGGGGGCGCGTGCGCTCGTCGTCGGTGCCGGCGGCGTCGGCTCGGCAATCGCGGCTTCGCTCGCCAAGGCAGGCGTCGCGGCACTCGGCCTGTTCGACACCCATGCGCCTCTGGCGAACGACCTCGCTGACAGGCTTCGCAAGCACTATCCGCAGCTGGTCGTCACTGTCGGCTCGAACGATCCGGCCGGGTTCGAGATCCTGGTCAATGCGACGCCGCTTGGCATGAGGGCCGGTGATCCATTGCCGATGGATGTTGCGCGCATCGCGCCTTCGGCCTTTGTCGGGGAGGTGGTGATGAAGCAGGAGATCACTCCCTTCCTGGCCGCCGTTCGCGCCCGCGGCTGCGCATTCCAGATCGGTGTCGACATGCTGTTCGAACAGATCCCGGCCTATCTCGAGTTCTTCGGACTCCCCACCACGACATCGGAGGATCTCCGCGCGGTCGCACAACTCGGCTATGAGGAGACGCGCTCATGATCCCTTCCATCGCCACCGTCTGCGTCTCCGGTACGCTTCAGGAGAAGCTCGAGGCCATTGCGGCTGCCGGCTTTCGTGCCGTCGAGATCTTTGAGAACGACCTGATCGCCTTCCCGGGCTCGCCGGCAGAGGTGCGACGGATCTGCAGCGATCTCGGGCTCGCGATCGTGACCTGCCAGCCGTTTCGCGATTTCGAGGGGATGCCCGATGCGCGGCGGGTGCGGACATTCGACAGGGCGGAACGGAAATTCGACCTCCTGCAGGAGCTTGGGACCGACCTGCTCTTCGTCTGCTCGAGTGTCTCGCCCGAGGGCTTGAGCGGCATCGACAGGCTCGCCGGCGATTTCGCCGAGCTTGGCGAGCGGGCCGCCAAACGGGGGGTGCGCGTCGGCTATGAGGCGCTGGCCTGGGGACGTCATGTCTTTGACTATCGCGATGCCTGGGAGATCGTGCGCCGGGCCGGCCGCGACAATGTCGGCATCATCCTCGACAGCTTCCACATCCTCTCGCGCGGGCTCGATCCCGCTAGCATCGGCACCATCCCGCGCGACCGGATCTTCATGGTGCAGATGGCGGATGCTCCCAAGCTGCAGATGGATCATCTCTCCTGGAGCCGCCACTGGCGCTGCCTGCCGGGGCAGGGCGATCTCGATCTGGCTGCCTTCATGAGGGCGCTCGCGTCGACCGGCTATGACGGCGTCCTGTCGCTCGAAATCTTCAATGACCGGTTCCGGGCCGGCTCTGCCCGCTCGGTGGCGCTCGACGGGCATCGTTCGCTGCTCTGGCTGCTCGACGAGACAGCCCGGGAACTTGGCCGGCCGGTGCCCGGCGCGGTCGCAATGCCGGCGCCCGAGCCTGTTGAGGCCGTCGAGTTTATCGAGTTCGCCATTGCCGAGGCTGAGCGGCCGGGCTTCCAGCGCCTTCTGAGTGCGCTCGGGTTCAGCCGTGTCGGCGCCCACCGCTCCAAGGATGTCGATCTCTGGAGCCAGGGCGATATCCGCATCGTGCTCAACAGCGACATCGACGGTTTCGCCCATAGCTACCAGATCACGCATGGGACCTCGGTCTGCGCCATTGCGCTGCGGGTCGCAGATGCCGGTGCGGCCACCGAGCGCGCGAGCGCTCTGCTCGACGTGCCTCATGCCGGCGCAGTCGGGCCAGGCGAACTCGACATTCCGGCCGTGCGCGGCCTTGGCGGCAGCCTGCTCTATTTCCTGGATCAGTCTTCCGCCCTGGGGCGCTGGTCGGAGGTGGATTTCGAGCCCACCGGCGCGGATGGCTCAGGCGCCGGACTGGTCGAGGTCGACCATATCTCGCAGAGCATGCAGTATGAGGAAATGCTGACCTGGCTGCTGTTCTACTCGTCGCTGTTCAAGACGACGAAGACGCCGAGCCAGGCGGTGATCGACCCCGGCGGCGTCGTGCAGAGCCAGGTCATCGAGAGCGGATTGAACGGCCCGTCAGGCCATGGCCTGAGGCTCATTCTCAACGGTTCGCAAAGTCACCGGACGCTGTCGGCCCGCTTCATCACCGATTTCTTCGGCTCCGGGGTGCAACATATCGCCTTCGCCACGAATGACATCCGGGCGACCGTCGCGCGGCTGGTGGCCAATGGCGTCGCCATGCTGCCGATCCCGGAGAACTATTACGATGACCTCGAAGCGCGGTCCGATTTGCCTCCCGAGGAGATCGATGCGCTGAAGGCACTCAACATTCTCTACGACCGCGATGCCGGCGGTGATTTCTGGCAGGCCTATACCGCGACGCTCGATGGCGGGTTGTTCTTCGAGATCGTCCAGCGCAATGGCTATGGAGGCTACGGCGCGGCCAATGCGGGCATCCGCCTGACCGCGCAGGCGCGCCTGTCCCGCCCGATCACCGTGCCCGCGCCCACGCATGCATGAAGGCGCCGCCATGACCACACCCTGCATCATCACTGTCGCGATCACCGGCTCACTGCCGACCAAGCGCGACAATCCCGCCGTTCCGATCACGATTGCCGAGCAGGTCGAGTCGACGCAGGAGGCTTTTGAGGCAGGCGCGACGCTGGCGCATTGCCATGTCCGCACCGACGAGGGCACGCCAACCTCCGACCCCGAGCGTTTTGGCCGCCTGCTCGAGGGGCTGCGCAAGCATTGCCCGGGCATCATCGTGCAGCTCTCCACCGGCGGGCGCTCGGGGGCGGGCAGGGAGCGCGGAGGCATGATTCCGCTCAAGCCGGACATGTGCTCGCTCTCGACCGGCTCATGCAATTTTCCGACACGGGTCTATGAGAACAGCCCTGATCTCGTCGACTGGCTGGCGGCGGAGATGCTGGTCCACGGCGTCAAACCGGAGATCGAAGCCTTCGATCTCTCTATGATCTTCAAGGCTGCCGAGATGGGCATCGCGGGCGCGATCAAGGGGCCCCTGCATGTCCAGTTCGTGATGGGCGTGAAGAACGCGATGCCAGTCGATCGCGCTGCGTTCGAGTTCTACATCGCGACCTTGAAGCGGCTGGCACCCGACGCGACCTGGACGGGGGCCGGTATAGGGCGCGATCAGATCACGCTGAACCGCTGGTCGCTCGAGCTCGGCGGTCATTGCCGCACCGGGCTGGAGGACAATGTCCGCCTCGACCGCGACACGCTCGCGCCGTCCAATGCCGCTCTTGTCAAGCGCATCGCCGAGATAGCCGGCAGCTATGACCGCCACGTCGCGTCGGTCGCAGAGGCGCGGGAGCTGTTGTCGCTGCCGATGGCGTGAGGCAGCGGCGAGACGGCCTGCCGTGATAAGTCCGCTCGATGGCGTCGCCGGGCGCGCATCTGACGCGGTGTTCCCCGGGAACTGTGGGCACGAAGCGGCGCCTGTTGGACGCTGCCAAGGATGATGAAGCAGCCGCGTCCCGTCAGCCGGCGGCCCGTCTCAGCACATCGACCACGGCTGCCATCTCATCCCTGGCTCCGATCGAGATGCGCAGGGCGCCCTGTGTGCCGGGGACATCGAACATCATGACATGGATATTTGCCGCCTTCAGGCCTGAGAAGAATTCGGCGGCCGGTGCGGGCGTGAGGACCGCCAGGAAATTCGCCGCGCTGGGCAAGGCAACGAAGCCAAGATCCTTCAACTGGTCCGCCAGCCAGTCGCGGCTGTCAGCGGTCCTGCGGAGCAGGTCGGTGAGATAGCCGGGCTCCTTCAAAGCCGCTTTGGCTCCCGCCAACGCCACGGCGTTGACGCTGAAATTCGTGCGGATCTTGCGATATTCGCCAGCCAGCGCCGGTGAGCCGACGATGCCGTATCCGATACGGATGCCGGCAAGACCGAATGCCTTCGAAAACGTGCGCGTCGAGATCCAGGGGGCGCTGCGGCGGCGCAGGATGGCGAGCACGTCGGGCCCGCCGGCATGATGGCCGAACTCGAAATAGGCCTCGTCGAAATGCAGCAGGACATGATCCGGGACGGCGGCGACGAGTTGCTCGACATCGGCCTCGTCGAGCATGCCGCCGGTCGGGTTATGCGGCGAGGCGACGAAGACGAGGCGTGTCCGGTCGGTGATGGCGCCCAGGGTGCCCTCGATGTCGACGAGGCCATCGCGCCGGTTCGGAACAGCGACGAGCTTTGCGCCCCGCATCGCGGCGCCCTTGGCATAGGCAGGAAAGCCCGGATGAGGTGCCACTGCCTCGTCGCCCGCGTCGAGGGCCAATTCGGCGCTGGCGAAGAGGAGTTCGTTCGAGCCGGCCCCCAGCACGATCTGTGCTGGGGGTACGGCAAGGCGGGACGCCAGCGCTTCGATCAGCGAGGCGCCGTCATGATCGGGGTAGCGGTTCACCTGGCCGGCGGCGGCGCACATCGCCGCCACGACGCTCGGAGCGGGCGGCTCCGAGGACTCGTTGAGATGCAGGCTGACCGGCGGCGGTGCGCCCTCCGTGGGCGCGGGGGTACGCCGCGCCGGGACGTTCTGCAGACGGGCGATACGCGCAACCGGGATGACGCTGGGGTTCGACACAGGTTTCTCCGTAATGGGCGCGGCAACGCGGATTGTCAGCGTACCGGCGGCGAATATTGCAGGCCGCCCTTGCTCCAGAGATTATTCAGCCCGCGCGCGATCCCGAGCCGCGAGCCTGCGCCGACATTGCGGTCGTGGGATTCGCCGTAATTGCCGACCTGCTTGACGATCTGCATCGCCCAGTCGTTCTTCAAGCCCATTGGTTCGCCGAACTTGCCCTCGCTGCCCAGCAGGCGGCGCACCTCGGGAGAGCCGGAGGCGGCGAGCTGGTCGGCATTGGCCGAGCTGACGCCGAGTTCTTCCGCAGCTACCATCGCAAAATAGGACCAGCGGACGATGCTGTTCCAGGCCTCGTCGCCCTGCCGCACGACAGGCCCGAGCGGCTCCTTCGAGATCAGTTCGGGCAGGATCACGAATTCTGCCGGGTTGACCAGCTTAAGCCTGTAGGCAGAGAGCGCCGAGACGTCGTTGCTGAAGACGTCGCAGCGTCCGGACTCGAAGGCCTTGGCAGCCTGATCGCCGGATTCGAAGCTGACGGACTCGTATTTCATCCCGTTGGCGCGAAAGAAGTCGGCGATGTTCAGTTCCGTGGTCGTACCGGTCGGCACGCAGACCGATGCTCCGCCAAGCTCCTTGGCGGAGCCCGCGTTGAGCGACTTGCGGATCATGAAGCCCTGGCCGTCATAGTAGTTGATTCCGGCGAAGCGCAGGCCGAGCTGGGTGTCGCGCGAGAGCGTCCAGGTCGCCTGGCGCGAGAGCACGTCGATTTCACCGCTCTGCAGCGAGACGAACCTGTCCTTCGGGCTGAGGGGGACGAACTTGACCTTGCTCGCGTCGCCCAATGTGGCGGCGGCGACGGCCCGGCACAGGTCGACATCGAATCCAGTCCAGCGACCGGCCTCGTCCGGGACGGAGAAGCCCGCCACACCCGGGCTGACGCCGCAGAGCAGCTGACCGCGCTCGCGGACCTTTTCGAGTGTGCCGGCCTGGGCGGAAACCGCCAGTGCCAGAGTGAAGCCCAAGGCCGTGGTCAAACGAGCGCGCATATGATGGTCCTCCCCATTTGTCTCTGGTGGTGGGCGATCCATCGGCCGGCCACAACGGGGTTCTTCGTTCGTTTCATTGCTTGAAACGATTGGCGCCAAGTGGGTCGTTTCACAATGCGAAACGCGTGGAGATCGCCATGCTGCGCGGCCCCCGGATGCGATGATGACGCATCCCAGCCGCTCGATCCCGTGCCGAGACCATGCAGAACACGCCCTACAATTCCTTCCGGCGCCGCTTGCTCGATCGCGAGTCCTTGATCGGCAGCTTCATCAAGACACCGACCGGCCACGCCATCGAGATCCTCGGCGCAGTCGGCTTCGACTTCGTCGTCATCGACCAAGAGCATGCCCCCTTCGACCGGGGCTCGACCGATGTGGCGCTTCTTGCGGCCCGGGCTGCCGGGGTCGCCGGGGTCGTGCGTGTCCCGGTGCTTTCGCATGACGCGATCCTCTCGGTCCTGGATTGCGGCGCGGTCGGCGTCCTGGCGCCGCATGTCTCGAGTGTCGCGCAGGCCCGTACCCTTGCAGCCGCCTGCCGCTATCGGGGCGGCGCGCGCGGTTTTTCGGGCGTGACCCGGGCCGGCGGTTACGGCGGCTTGAAGATGTGGAACCATGTCGATGCGGCCGACGCCGCTACGGCCGCCATCGCGATGATCGAGGATCCCGCCGCACTCGACGAGATCGACGCGATCCTCGCCGTCGATGGGCTCGACGCCGTCTTCATTGGCCGCGGCGACCTCACGGTTGCTTTCGGTGCGCCGACACGGGACGCGCCTGTCGTCCGCGATGCGGTGGACAGGATCATCGCTGCGGCGAAACGGGCGAACAAGCCGGTCTGCGTCATGACCGAGGGCGCCGATGAGGCCGCCGATTTTGCCGAGCGCGGTGCAAGCGCCTTCATCGTCTCGTCCGACCAGGGCTTCCTGAGGAAGGCGGCCGGCCACGCATTCAGCGAGATATCGGCGATGAAAACCCGTGCTTCGCAGGCTGCTGTCGGCTGAACTGGAGAGATTTTCGATGTTCCACCCCACCGACCCCCGCGCCAAACTCGCGACCGGGACGCCCGCCAAGGCCGCTCCCGTTTCGGCCTATGCCGGCGCGGATTATGCGCGCTTCTATGCGCAGGAGCCGCAGGAGGCCGGGCCCGATGCCCGCACCTGGATCGCGCGCGGGCAGAATTTCATCGTCGCTTATTCGGAGGTGCGCGCAGGGGCGAGCCTGGCGCGCATCGGCCAGCCGGACGAGTATTGCGTGATCCTGCCGGACGCTGCCATGGGCGCGTCCCTCTCTGCCCGCGGGGAGAGCCTCGCCGCGCCGGGCGCATCCATCCTGTTCGTACCACCCGGAGATTCCGAGGTCACGGCAGCCAGCGATGGCCGCGTCATCCGGATCTTCTCCACTGCTGCGGCCGATCTGGCGGCGGCCTGCTCCAATGCCTCGTCCTATGCCGAGGCGCACGCCAATGTTGCGCTCCTGGAGCCTTGGCCCGAACCGCGCGGTGGCTGGAAGCTGCGGCGCTACAGCCTGGAAGGTGAGGGGGGCGAGAGCCGCTTCGGTCGGATTTTTCGCTGCACGACGCTGATGGTGAACATGCTCGATCCGCGGCTCGGGCTGCGCGACGTCACCAAGCTCTCGCCGCATCACCATGACGATTTCGAGCAGGGCTCGCTCGTCATCGACGGCGCCTACATCCACGATATCCGCTGGCCGTGGACGCCGGATATGAGGATCTGGCGCGAGGATGAGCACGAGTTGATGGCGGCTCCGTCGCTGACGGTCATCCCGCCGCCCTCGATCCACACGTCCCGGTCGGTGCTGCCCGGCCTCAATCAGATGATCGACATCTTCTCCCCGCCACGCATGGATTTCTCGGAAAAGCCCGGTTGGGTGATCAACGCCGCAGATTATCCAATGCCTGGCGAAACGCCCTGAGGACTTCAGCATGCTTCTGGACAAGGCCCCCCAAATCGACCGTGCCCGGCAGGTCGCGGATCTGCTCGTCGGTGCGGTCGATCTGCACTGTCACAGCGGCCCCGCCGCGATGCCGCGCATCCTCGACCATCATGAGGCGATGCTCGACGCTGCCTCGGCGAAGTTCCGCGCCCTTGTCTACAAGGACCATTTCTACCTCGGCACCTCGCATGCCGTGATGCTGGAAAAGCTCTTCCCCAACAATGGCCTGAAGCTGTTTTCCGGCGTGGCGCTGAACAATGCCTCGGGCGGGTTCAATCCGCATGCCGTCGACCATTGCATCAAGATCGGCGGCAAGATCGTCTGGTTGCCGACCCTCTCGGCCGCGAACCATATCGCGGTCCTGGCGTCAGGCGCCGTCAAGACCTTCCCCAAGACCGCAGGGAAGATGCTGGATGCGCTGCCGCTCACCGCGCTCGATGCTAGCGGCGAGGTGACGGACGCGGTCAAGCAGATCCTCGACCTGATCGCCGAGGGGGACATCGTTCTCGCGGGCGGCCACCTCCATGCCTCTGAACTCCACCTCGTGTTCGAGGAAGCGCGTGCGCGCGGCGTCCGCAAGATGATCGTCAATCACCCGACCTATATCGTGGGCTGCACGGATGCCGACATCCGCCAGCTCGTTTCGCTCGGTGCCTATATGGAGCACTCGATCTGCATGTTCGTCGAAGGGCGCTCGAAGAAATACGAGATGTCCGACCTCGCTCATCTGATCGAGGTCGCCGGTGTCGAGCGCACCTTGCTGTGCTCCGATCTCGGCCTGCTCGGTTCGCCACGCCCGGTCGATGGCTACCGCGAGATCGTCGGTGGGCTGCTCGACCTGCAGTTCGGCGAGAAGGATATCAGGACCATGATCGGCGGACATGCGGCGACATTGCTGAATCTCGACGCCGCTTCACCGAACGCCGCCTGATCCTGAGAACGCAGAAACCCCGGGTGAGCGGTTACGCTCACCCGGGGTTTTTCTTTGCGGTGAAGGTTTGGATGATCGGCCCGGATATCGTATCGGGCGCGATGATCTAACCTTCTGTTTGCTTCGGCTGTCCCGAAAGCCGCATTCCGCGTTCGGGGCGATGCTTAGTCGAGGGCGATGGCGGCGGTGCGGATGACCTCGCTCCATTTGGCGATTTCCTGCGCCTGGGCCTTCCGGACGACGTCCGGTCCGCCGCCGAGCGAGCGCACGCCGATCGGATCGAGCTTCGCGCGGCCCTCCGCGCTCTGCACATAATCGTTCACGATCGTGCTGATCCGGCGTGAGATCGGCTCGGGAAGGCCCTTGGGGCCGACGATCGCATACCAGGAGGAGGCGTTGACACCCGTCAGTCCCGCTTCCGACAGGGTCGGCACATCGGGCAGTTGCGGCGCCCGCTCTTCGGCAGTGACTGCGAGTGCGCGGATGGCTCCGGATTTCACATGTGGAATATAGGGCGGAAGGAAATCGACGGCGACATTGACGATTCCTGCGAGGAGATCGGTCGCAAGCGGCGCAGAACCGCGATAGGGCACATGGGTCATCTGGAAACCGCCCTTGCGCTGGATCAGTTCGCCGGCGATGTGCCCCATCAGGCCGAAGCCCGGGCTTCCGAAGGTGAGCTTGCCCGGATTGGCTTTGCCGTAGGCGATTAGCTCGGACAGTGTCTTGACCGGCAGGGAAGGGTGCGTCGCCACCACAACCTGCACATCTCCGATCATGGCGATCGGCTCGAAATCGACGAGAGGGTCGAAGCTGAGTGTCTTGTAGAGCAGCTTGTTGGTGACGAGCGGCCCGGACGAGGAGACAAACAGCGTATGCCCGTCCGGGGCGGCGCGCACGACGCTGGCCGCGGCGAGGTTTCCGCCGGCACCAGGCTTGTTTTCGACGATGAAACCTTGCCCCAGCTCTGCGCGGAGCCTCTCCGCGAGCAGGCGAGCCACGACATCGGTGGCCGCGCCGGCCGGGAAGGGGACGATGATGGTCACCGGCCGTGCCGGCCAGCTCTGACCGAGCGCGCCCCGCGTGCTCGCCAGAGCACCGAGGCCGACGAGCGACGCCGCGAACGCGCGGCGAGAATACAATGACATGGTGGCTGTTCCTCCGGAGCGGCAACCGATCGTTCGGCGCGGTTGTGCCTCGGAACTATGCGCGGCTTCCTGGCGATGGAGGTTGGGAAGGCCGTCTATTTCTCATCCTGAAACGCGACGCCCATTGATTGCGACAGCGCCTTGAGCTGCGTCTCGATGCTTGCCGCCGCCTTCTTCAGGGGATGGATGATCCGCGCGCGGTCATCGGGTGTCGCCACGACGGACCGGAAGAAGGTGACGCCGAAGGTCGCGAGCACGCGCTCGCCCAGCATGATGGGAACGGCAATCGTCGCAGAAGTACGCGGCTCGACGGCAGGGTCGCGCTCGGTGTAGCCGCGCCAGCGTGCCTGGGCGATGAGCCGTTCCAACTCCTCGTCGCCGAGGCCGCTGTTCTCGGGGTCCGGGGAAGCCAGCATCGCAGAGCGCACGATCGTACGCTCCTCTTCGGGACAGAATGCGAGATAGGCCCGCCCGAGCGCGCGCCCTCCCAGGCTCAGCCGATGGCCGAGTGTTGCGTGGAACGGGGAAATCGGACTGTCGGGTATGGTGCTGAAACGCACGATCACGGCGTCATAGTCGAGGACGCAGACGGCGCAGGGCCATTTGATTTGCCGGGTAAGGGCCGTCGCCCAGGGGCGCGCGGCCTCGATCACCATCGGCGCACCGTGGAAGCCCGCGCTCAGCCGGTTCACGCCGGAGGTCACCTGATACCCCCGCACACGGCTGTCGCGCATGACATAGCCGGTGGCGATGAGCGTTTCGAGGAGCCGCACGATCGTTGGCTTGGGCAGGCCCGTTCGCCGATGGAGATCGCCGACCGTCGCCAATCCGCTGCGGTTGATTTCGGCGAGAAGGTCGAGCGCCTTGACGACGGACTGGACGGGAGTGAACGAGGGCAAGAGGCGGTCCCAGCCAGACGGATTGTTATGCGTGATGCTGGGGCTTCCGCCTGCTCGATGCCAAGGAGACCTGCTGCCCGAAGCGATGTCAAACGCTGGTGTCAGCCATCAAGCGTGAGGACGACCTTGCCCACCTGTTCGCCGGCGTCCATCAGGGCATGGGCGTCGCGTACATCGCGCCAGTCGAAGGTTGCGCAGATGTGGTTGCGAATACGCCCGCTCTCGAGCAACGGCCAGACATGGGCGACAAGCTCCGACGCGATCCGCCCCTTATAGGCCGCAGGACGCGGGCGCAGGGTCGAACCTGTCAGGGTCAGGCGACGCCGGACGATGTTGCGGACATTGACTTCCGCCATCTGGCCGAGATGGCTGGCGATCAGCACGACGCGGCCGTCGGGCGCAAGCAGCTGTAGCTGCTTCTCGGTGTAGGGGCCGGCCTGCGCGTCGAGCGCGACGTCGACCTGCTCTGCGCCGATTGCCGCAACAATCTCGGCCGCCCAGTCCTCGCGATAATTTACTGCGTGATCGGCGCCGATCTCCCGGCAGATGTCGAGCTTCGCGGCTGTTCCTGCCGTCGCGATCACGCGGGCCTGCCGCAAGCTCTTGGCGATCTGGATCGCTGCCATGCCGACGCCGCTGGTGCCGCCTTGCACGAGCAGCGTTTCACCTTCCGCGAGCCGTCCAAGCCAGATCACATTGTTCCAGGCGGTGAAGAAGGCCTCGGGCAGTGCCGCAGCTTCAGTGAAGCTCGCTCCCTTCGGCATGGGCATGCACTGAACCGCGGGCACGACGCAGAGCTCGGCATATCCGCCGCCGTTGGCGAGCGCGCAGACTGCGTCACCGGTCCTCGGCCATTCGACGTCCGCGCCGACGGCTTCGACGATGCCTGCAACGTCGAGGCCAGGCAGGTCGGTCGCGCCGGGCGGTGGCGGATAGAGCCCGCGCCGCTGCTGCACATCCGGGCGGTTTACGGCCGCGGCCCGGACCCGGATGAGGACGTCATTGGGGCCAAGCGCAGGGGACGCGCGCTCGCAAAAGGCCAGCACCTCCGGCCCACCGGGCCGGGTGATCTCGATCGCTTGCATCAGTGTTTCTCGTCGACGGGGGAGGTGGGAGCCCGCAGGCCCTGCAGGATCTCCGGCAGGCGCGCCTGGGCGGAGGTCATCAGGCGCTCATAGATGGAGTTGCCATGGGCATCGATCGCAACCGTCACCGGTCCGAATCCTCCCAGCCTGACGCGGTTCAGCCGGAACTGCATGATCAGGTCGTTCCAGGCGCTGTCCACGACCTCTTCGACGCCTTCGCTGAGCAGCGCCGACGCGCCACCGACGAAGGAGAAATAGACGCAGCCGACCTCGCGCATGGCGTCAGCGCTTTCGTGGGACAATCCGCCTTTTCCGCCGACGGAGGTCAGGCCGAGCTCCCGGATCAAGGCAGGCATCAGGCCGCTGAAGCGGCTTGAGGTCGTTGGATTGACATAATGGAGGCGCCCCGGCCTGCCATCCACTTCGTCATAGCTGACGCCCATATGGAAGAAGGCGCCGCCCCGCATCGGTGTCGGCATCTCGCGACCGGCCGCCACCTCGGACACCATGCGCTTCTGCGTGGGCATGCCGACTGTCGCTACCGCTTCGCCATCGAGCAGGAAGAGATCGCCCAGCTTCAAGGCCCGAGCCGCGGCAGGTGTTAGCGGCAGCTTCAGGCGGGGCAGGTCGAACGTGCTCATTCGATCCGCTCCACAACGCCTGAATTGTGGATTTTTGCGCGCGTCCGCCGGTTGATCCAGCAATTGAAGGAGACTGCGACAGGGGTGAAGCCGTGGCCTGACGCATACTCCACATGCACACCGAAGGTCGTGGTCGAGCCGCCGACGCCCATGGGCCCAAAACCGGTCTGGTTGACCGCCCTTGTCAGGCGTTCCTCCATATCGGCGACCATCGGATCCGGATTGTGCTCGCCGAATGGCCGCAAGGTCGCGTCCTTGGAGAGCTTGGCGGCATGGTCGAAGGTGCCGCCAATGCCGACGCCGATCACCACGGGAGGGCAGTGCTGCCCCCCGGCACGCATGACCATCTCGAGGATGCAGCGTTCGATCTCGTCGAGGCTCGGGCTTACCAGCGTCTCGATCGCAGCCCAGCGACCACCGCCGAGCGCCTTCGGCGCACAGGTGATATCCATGTAGTCGACATCGCCAAGCAGGTCATAGGAGACCAAGGGCATGTCCTTGCCCCTATAGCTGCGCTCATTCGTCAGCGGATGGGTGACGAAGCGCAGGATCGGCGGCTGGATCGTCTGGACCAGGTGCTCGAAACCGTCGACGATCGCCTGGCGGATGTCGCCTTGCATGCGGACACCCGACCCGATCTTCACGGCATAACTCGGAACCCCGGCATCCGAGCACAGGAAACGTCCTGTACGCTCTGCCGTTTCCGCGCTGTCGAGCATGAAGGCCAGCGTCTTGCGCGCATGGGGCACGGTCTCAGTCTCGACCGCATCGCGCAGGGCGCTCTTCGACGTCTCCGGAATCCGACGCAGCGACCAGTCATAGAGATTGGCCGTGACCTCCTTCACCAGATCATATGTTATCGCCATGCGCTGCTGCCCAGTTCACCTGCGCCCAACCTAACGGGCCCGGACAGGTCGGTGGTTCAAAGCCCTGGCGTTTCGCACTATGAAATGCGCACGCTGTGCATACTTTGCTATCCAGCGCCTCCTAGGATCGCTCGGGTTTCACAAGTCACAGGCCTGATGATGTCGCAGATGCCAAGCGCCGTTCCGATGCGCGTTGCCGATCTTGTCGCGGAGGTTGCCGCTGTCTTTGCCGGTGCCGGACTCTCGCCCGCTGGCGCGAGCCGTATTGCGGCAGCCCTGGTCGAAGCGGAGCAGCAGGGCCTGAGCTCGCATGGGCTGATGCATGTGCCGCTCTATATCGAACGCCTGCGCAAGGGATCCGTCTCGCCGCACGACGAGGCGGTATGCGTGAGCGACCATGGCGCCGTTGCAGTTCTCGACGGCCGTCACATGCTCGGTCATCTGGCCGCCGAGCAGGCCATGGCGCTTGCCATCGCAAAGGCCCGGAGTTTCGGCATTGGCGCGGTCGCCGTGCGTCATGGGTTTCACTTCGGTGCCGCCGGCCGCTACGCCGCCCAGGCTGCCCAGGCCGGCGTGATCGGGATTGCGATGTCGAATACGCGGCCGTTGATGCCGGCCCCCGGCGGGGCCGAGCCGGCTGTCGGCAACAATCCGATCGCCATTGCCATTCCTACGGTGGACGAGCCCGCGGTGGTCGTCGATGTCGCCATGAGCGAAGGCGCTCTCGGCCGCATTCGCCATCACCAGCAGCGTGGCGAGCCGATTCCGGCGAACTGGGCCGTAACGTCGGAAGGGCTCCCGACCACCGATCCTGCCGAGGCAATCAGGGGGCTGCTTCTGCCCACCGGCGGCCCCAAGGGGTTTGCCCTCGCACTGGCGGTCGACATGCTGTGCGGGCTCCTGTCCGGTGGTGCCGTGGGCGCCGAGGTGAAAGCCTTGTACGGCGACGCCGCGCAACCGAATGACTGCTCGTTTCTTTTCCTGACCCTGAACCCGGGCGCTTTCGGCGCTGAGGCCTTGCCGCGCCGCGCCGCAGCCGAGCGTGAGCGCATCAGTAGCGGGCGCCGCGCCCCCGGGGCTGCTGCCATCCGTGTCCCGGGGCAGGCAAAATGGGAGAACGCCAAGCTCCGACAGGATATTGTGGCGGTCGACAGCCGGACGCTTGCCGCGCTGAGGGCAAGCGCCATTGGAAGCTGACTGGGGGACCAGGGGCCCCCGACTGTCAAAGCGAAACAAGCGGCGCGGCTGCTCACCAGAGCCGCGGCCCCTCCATCGTTGATACGTGAGCGGAGATCACCTTCCAGCCGAGATCGGGGAAGCGCGCCCAGGTCTGGCTCTGCCGGCCGATTATGTCCTGCCCGCGGACCTTGAACTCCAGGTTCACCGTGGCAATGTCCCGCCCCAGAGTGAGAATCTCCAGCCGCAGCCGCTCTTCCTTGATGCCGGGCCCCGGCGGGCGAGCGACGCGGTGAGCGTGGATCTCCGAGAAGCCATAACCATTCTCGTGCAACGCATAGCGGATGGTGTGCGGACTGTCCCAGAATGCTGCATCCAGCACAGCCACATCCTTGTCGATCAGCGCTTGCTCGTAGCGTTCGAACAATGCGGTGATTTCGGCAACGACATCGGGCAAATTCGGTGTCAGGTCGCCCACGGTGCAACCTCCATCAATGGGGCGCCCATGATCAAGCTAGCCCCGTCCCCTGACACCGGATGATCAGAATTTCGCCCGCCCCCATTCGGATGGGGGCGGGCGGTAAAACGATCGACTAGGTTCGGTCCCGGAGCGCTAGACGCTAGGTGCGGTACCAGCTCGCAAGGTTCCAGGTCGTGACTTCCCAACCCGAGATATCGGGCACGAGGTTGTTCGCCGACGCGCCTACGATCGTGCGCGACAGGAGCGGCAGGATGATGTTGGCCTCGCAGAAGATCTCGTTGACCTTGATCAGCAGCGCGGCGCGCTTCACAGGGTCGAACTCCTTCTGCGCAGCCTTGTAGGCCTCATCAGCTTCCTTGCTGCCATAGCGCGAGACGTTGCGGCCGAGCCACTTGTTCTCCTTGTTGGCGATCTCCCAGGACACGAACTGGTTCAGGAAGCGCTCCGGATCAGGCTGCGGCTGCGTCGTCGTGTACATCTCCATGTCGCAGTAGAGCTTGGTGTAGGTGTCGGGATTGGAGACGTCCGAGGAGAAGAACACGGACGCGGTCACCGACTTCAGCTCGAGATCGATGCCGGCGCGCTGGCAGGCCTGCTTGATAATCGCCTGCGTCTTCTGGCGTGGCGCGTTGATCGAGGTCTGGAAGACGTATTTGAGCTTCTTGCCATCCTTCTCGCGGATGCCGTCGGCGCCCTTCTTCCAGCCGGCGTCGTCGAGGATCTTGTTCGCTTTCTCGACGCTGAATTCATACTTCAGCTTTGGCGACTTGAACTGCTTCGGCTCGTTGACGAAGCTCGCCGTCGCGGCTCCGCCACGGCCATAGATGAACTTCTGGATCGAATCGCGGTCGATCAGCAGGTTGATCGCCTGACGCACGGCCGGATCGCTCAGCGTCGGATGCTTGGTCTTGACGCTCGAACGCTCGCCATCGACCTCGGTCCACGGGTCCGTGGGGTTGAGGATGATGAATTCGACGTCGCCACCGGGAACCACCACCACGCGCCCGCGGCCACCGGTTTCCATGCGCTTGAGGATCTCGTCCTCGACCTGCATGTTCCAGGCATAGTCGTATTCGCCGGTCTGCAGCACGGCACGTGCTGCCGAGACCGCGTCACCGCCGCCCTTGACCTCGAGCGTGTCGAAATGCGGCTTGTTCTTGACGTGGTACTCGGTGTTGCGTTCACCCGTGAGCAGGTCGCCCGGCTTGAACTCGACGAACTTGTAGGGGCCGGTGCCGACGGGCTTCAGGTTGGCCGGAGCCTCGCGCGACTTGGCGCCCTTGTACTCACCGAAATGATGCTTCGGGATGATCATGCCGGCGACGCCGACGAAAGCATCCGCCCAGAACGGCGTGGGATCCTTGAAGATCACCTTGACCGTGTGGGAATCGACCTTCTCGACCTTGATGTCCTTGTAGGCGCCGGTGGTGTAGGCGGCGGTCGCCGGATCGGCGGCATATTCCCAGGTGAAGACGACGTCGTCGGCCGTGAACGGCTTGCCATCATGCCAGTTGACGCCCTGCTTCAGCTTCCAGACCACTTCCTTGCCGTCGGCAGAAAGTCCGCCATTGGCCTTGGTCGGGATCTCGGCGGCGAGCTGCGGGACGAGATTGCCCTCCTTGTCCCAGCCGGCGAGCGGCTCGAAGAACACGCGCGAGGCGATCTGGTCCTTGGTGCCGGAGGCGAAATGCGGGTTCAGCAGGGTGGGCGCCTGCCAGAGCAGGATCTTAAGCGGCCCGCCACCGCCGGCCTTGGTCGGCTTGTAGTCGTCGGCCGGCTGCGCCATCGCAACGCCATTCCAGGCCAGCATCTGGGTCGCAATCGGTGCGCTCAGCCCGATCGCCACCATTTTCTGCACGAAGGAGCGCCGCGACAGGCCGCCTTCCTTCACATCCGCGATCAAACCTCGCAGGTCGTGTTCGTTCATAAATACCCTCCGCCGACAGGCCATTGACAATGTTCCGGGGGTCTTGCGCCCCCTGCTTTTCCCTCAAGCAGCCGCCAGCAAGGCATGGGCCAGCGAAAGCGTCAACTGGGCGCTGCAGAATGGCCAATGCCACATGGGCCGAACGTGCCGGCGTTCATGCAATGAAGCGTATCGGCGTGGATCACGTCGCAGCCGCAGCAAGCAACCGGGCTTCATGACATGGCTTTGGAGAAGGTTTGGGCCGACGCCAAGGGGGTGGCAGAAGGCAAACGATAGACATGCCCCGAACCCGAGGCGCAGGCCGAAACCAGCCGAAGGTCATTTCGAGACCGACTGGGCTCCCGCCAGCGTGCTGCCAATACCCGCGTTGCAGCATACGCCGGACGTCTTCCATCCCGGCGTAGTGGGCATTCGGAAGAATGCCCGTGATTCGGCCAGCCGTTTCTCCACCTCTCCGGCGGCTAGACCGGAAGCGTGTAGGCGGTCTTCACGGTCGTGTAGAATTCCTGCGCGTAGCGGCCCTGTTCCCGGGGGCCGTAGGACGAACCTTTGCGGCCACCGAAGGGCGCGTGATAATCCGTGCCCGCGGTCGGAAGATTGACCATGACCGTTCCAGCCTCCGCGTTGCGTTTGAAGTGGCTCGCATATTTGAGGCTGCTGGTGCAGATGCCGGCCGAGAGACCGAACCTGGTATCGTTGGCGGCGACAAGCGCGGCGTCATAATCCTTGACGCGGATGACTGCTGCGACGGGGCCGAAGATCTCCTCGCGGGCGATCCGCATGGTCTGGTCAATGTCGGTGAACAACGCCGGCGACAGATAGAATCCAGGCGTGGAGCGCGCGAGAACCTCACCGCCGGAAGCGAGCCTACCGCCTTCGTCCTGACCAAGGCGGATATAGCGCAGGTCCTGGTCGAGTTGCCTCTGGTCGACCACGGGTCCGATGCTTGCTGTCGGCTTGAGCGCATCGTCGACGACGAGCCCGCGCATGGCATCGATCAGGCGTTCCACGAAACGGTCATGGATCTGGTCGGTGACGATCAGTCGGGACGCGGCGGTGCAGCGTTGGCCCGTCTGGTAGAAGGCGCTATTGAGCGCACAGGCAACCGCCACGTCGATATCGGCATCGTCGAGCACGACAAGCGGGTTCTTCCCGCCCATTTCGAGCTGCATCTTCTTCATCCGGTCGGATGCGACGCAGGCCTCTGCGACCTTGCGGCCGGTGGTGACAGAGCCAGTGAAGGAGATCGCGTCCACGTTATCGCTGCGCAGGATCGCCTCGCCGACGACAGATCCCGATCCCATCACGAGGTTGAAGACGCCGGCCGGGAGGCCGGCTCTGGCAAGGATGTCAGCCAGCGCATGCGCGGAACCCGGCACCAGTTCGGCAGGCTTGAGGACGATGCAGTTTCCATAGGCGAGGGCAGGCGCGATCTTCCAGGCCGGAATCGCGATGGGAAAGTTCCAAGGCGTGATCAGGCCGACGACGCCAACGGGCTCGCGGGTGATGTCGACCTCGACGCCTGGACGTATCGAGGCCAACCTGTCGCCTGCCAGGCGCAGGCACTCACCGGCAAAGAAGTGGAAGATCTGTCCGGCCCGTACGACCTCGCCAATGCCGTCGGCCAGCACCTTGCCCTCCTCACGGGAGAGCAGCATCCCGAGTTCGTCCTTGCGAGCGAGAATCTCGTCGCCGACACTCTTCAGGATATCGTGCCGGAGCTGGATCGAGGAGCGCGACCAGGCCGGGAAGGCCGTCGCTGCCGCCTCGATGGCGTCTTGCACGTCGGCATGATTGGCCTGCGCGTAATGGGCGACGATGTCATTGGTGTTCGACGGATTGATGTTGGCGATGGCCTCACTTGCGTGACGCCACTCTCCGCCAATGTAGTTCGGCTGGACCATTGCAGGGGACTCGTGTGGCGGCGCACCGGCAGATGAATGCCGGCGCTGCGCGAGGGGAAGGCAATCGCGAAAGATCAATCGTTGATGATGGCGCGCAGGAAGCGGCGGGTGCGTTCCTCGGCCGGGTTCTCGAAGAAGGCGCGGGCCGGGGCCTCCTCGACGATCTGTCCGGCGTCGAGCAGCATGGCCCGGCTGGCAACGCTCTTGGCGAACCCGATTTCGTGGGTCACCACGACCATTGTCATGTTGTGCTCCTGGTGCACCTTGCGGATGACCTGGAGAACCTCCTCGCGCATCTCGGGGTCGAGCGCCGATGTCGGCTCGTCGAACAGCATCAGGGTGGGGTTCATCGCCAGCGCCCGGGCGATCGCCACGCGTTGACGCTGCCCGCCTGAGAGCTGGAACGGATAGACATTCGCCTTCTCCGCCATGCCGACCTGTTCGAGCAGCTTTCTGCCCTGTTCCGTCGCGATGCGGGGCGGCGTCCCGAGAATCTTCATCGGCGCGATGGTGATGTTCTCAAGCGCCGTCATGTGCGGGAACAGATTGAAGTTCTGGAAGACGAAGCCCGTGGACAGGCGAATTCTCTGCAACGTATCGGGATTGGCCGTTTCGACATTGCGCCCGCCCACGCAGATATCGCCGCGATTGATCGTCTCGAGGCCGTTGATGCAGCGCAGCAGCGTGCTCTTGCCGCAACCGCTGGGGCCGCAGAGCACCAGCACTTCGCCCTGTGCGACGTCGAGGGAAATGCCGTTGAGCACGCTGACGGCACCATAGGATTTGTGGACGTCGCGAATACGGATGAAGGCCTGAGCCGAGGCTGCCGGTGCGCCCGTCATCAGATCGGTTGCCATTTTTGAAGCCTTTCGAGCATCCGCATGAGCAGGGCGTACCCCCAGATAAGCGCCACATACAGAACGGCTGCGCCAGTATAGAACTCAAGCGGGCGGAAGAATTGGACCGTCAGTTCCTGAGCCCGGAACATCACCTCCGGTACCGCGATCAGCACTGTCACGGTCACGTTCTTGATGACTGTGATGTGGACATTGGTGAGGGACGGCAGGGTCGCGAAGAAAGCCTGAGGCAGCGTGATGTAACGCATCACTTTCCAGCGCGAGAACCCGAGGGACTGTGCGGCCTGGGTTTGCGTGGCCGGGATCGCCTCAAGGCCGCCGCGAAACGCTTCGCAGGCAAGTGCAGCCCCGTTCAGGGATAGCGCGATGATCGAGCTCACGGTCGGAGAAAACGAAACTCCTGTCAGGATCGGCATGACATAGTGGATCCAGATCAGCAGGACCACGACGGGAAGCGTGCGGAACAGGTCGACGAAGACCACCGAGGCGCCGCGCAGCAACCAGCGCCGCGACATGCTCATCGCCGCCAGTACGACGCCGAGAATGGTCGTGATGATGATGCTGGGAAAACTCGTCCACCACGCGTGCCAGAGGCCGCCCGCGAGATAGGGCCCGTATTCGGTCAGAACGCCGAATTGAAATGTGTAATTCATGATCTCATTCGACCAGCATTTTCCGGAGCAGAGACGTGACAGGGGGCGGATACGCGACGGGCGTCCGCCCCTTGCCTGGTTCGTCGGCTAGCGCGGCCCTACAGCCAGTTCAGGCGGCAGGTTCCATTTCTCGGCGAGGGTGCGGTACCACCCTCGCAGCTTCATGGAGCGGACATAGGTGTCGAGGAAGACCAGAAGGTCGAGATCGGCATATCGGACAGCATGGTTCATGCTGGTCCATTCCGTCTGATCGCTGGCGAACTTGATATTCCGCAGCTCTGTCGGGCGCTCCTGAGCGCGCAACTCATTCGAGACGGAATCGCCGATATAGGCCGTCGACCGCCCTTGCATGACCTCGAGCACCGCCGCTCCCGTATCGGAAAGCGGCGTGACCTTCGCCTTCTTGAAGGTGCGCTGGGCATATTGCTGGGCAGCGGTGCCCGAGACCACGGAGAGGACGTTGCCTTCCTTGTCCAGGTCCGCGAAGGTCCGTACCGGGCTATCGGCGCGAACCATGGCTGTGGACGAGAGGTAACCGAAGGCCTCTCCAAACGCGACCGCCGTTGCGCGCTCGGGCGTCGCTCCGAGCCCGCTCATGATGACGTCCCATTTGCCGGCCTGGAGGCCGGCCACGAGGCCGCTCCAGGTCGTGTTGACGAGCTCGACCTTGATGCCGGTCATCGCCTCGAGATTGCGAATGTCGTCGACGATGAGGCCTTCGTACTGGCTGGTCTTCGGGTTCAGCAGGACGAACTTGTTCCAGGGCGCGACGCCGACGACCAGCTTCTTCTCGGATATGATCCGATCGAGCGTGGGGCCTGCGGAAGCTCCGGAGGCAGACAGCGCGACGACCGCCGCGACAGCGGCCGACGCAAGTGCGTTGGCGATGGTTCTCAGCATGCTCTTCCCCTTTTATGTGGCGCTGTTGAACAGATCGGCTCTCGTGAGGTGATCGACCGCATCAATGGACCGCGTCGCGGGCGAGGATGGTCTCGAAGCCGACGATCGGTGCCGTGGCGTTGGGATCAATGACGACGTCGATGACGAAGGGACCATCGGCAGCAAGGCCTGCGGTCAGGGTCGCGGCGATCGCCTCCGGATCCGTGACGCGCTCGCCGCGGCATTTCAGGGCTCGACCGACTTCCGAATAGTCGATGTCGAGGAAGTCGCACTCGAGATAGCGGCCCATCACCTTCTGCTCCCAATGCCGCTGGAAACCGAGGGTGCCGTTGTTGAACACGACGACGAGGAGATCGACGCCGTAGCGGGCGGCGGTTTCGAGCTCGTTGATGACGTAGCCAAAGGCGCCGTCGCCGGTCACGCAGACGACCTTGAGCGACGGATCAGCCATCTTGGCGCCGATTGCGGCGGGCAGGCTCCAGCCGATTCCGCCGGTTCCTCGCGGCGAGAGGATGAAGCGCCCCGAACCCGGCACATCGATATGGCTCATCGCCCAGCCGGTGATGTAGCTGGCATCCGTGACGATGAGGGTCTTTTCGTCGACCTGCGCCGAGATTTCGGCGAGCAGGCGTTCGGGCCGGATCGGCGTCTGCGTCGATTCCGCGACCGGCCGGAACTCGGCCCTCCAGTTCGCCGTCAGCTGGTCGATTCGCGCCCTGGTCTTCGGGTTGGTTCGGGCCAGGCCGCGATCGGCGCAATGGGCCATCAGATCGCGCAGGGTATCACGCACGTCGCCGACCATGGCGATGTCGGTCGCGAAATTTCGGCCGATTTCGGCCGGGTCGATATCGAGATGGATCAGTTTGGTTTCAGGCTTGGGCAGCGACCAGTCGCTGTAGCAGATCTGGCCGGTACGCGAGCCGAGCACGAAGACGACGTCGGCCTCGGCGAACAGTGCGTTGGAGATCTGCCCGCGACCATAGCGCCCACCCGTGGTGGAGCCGAGCGGGCCCACAGCAAGAGGGTGTGCATCGGCAATAGCTCCGCGCCCGGTCATGGTTGTGGCGACCGGAATGTCGAACAGTTCCGCCAGCATCCGGATTTCCTCTTCGGCACCGGAGATGATCGATCCGCCGCCCGCGATCAGCAGCGGTCGCTGGGCCGTCGCGAGCAACTCGGCCGCCTTCTCGATGGATTCGCGGCTGGCCCGGACCCGGTTGGCCGGGAAATGCGTGTAGGCTTGGTCGGCCCAGGTCTGGGCTTCGGCTTCCGCGGCCATGACATCGCCAGGGCAGAGCAGGACCACGGGGCCCGGCCGCCCCGATGTTGCGATCCGGAAGGCCTTGCGCACTGCGTCGGCCGCCTGCTCCGGAGCGTCGATGCGTGTCACGTCCTTCACGTAGGGCGCAAGGGCAACCGCATGATCGAGCGCGCTGCTGGCGTTCTTGTTCTTGAGGCGCAGCGGGTGGTCCTGGACGAGTGCGATCACCGGCACGGAGGAGCGCTGTGCCTCCAGCAGACCGGTGATCAGATTGGTCGCGCCCGGTCCGAAGGTGGCGGCGCACACGCCTGGCCGGCCGGTCACCTGGGCGTAGCCATGCGCCATGATTGCCGCATGCTTCTCGTCGCGCACCGTGACGATCCGCGTGAATGCGCGGTCGACGGCGTGGAACACATGGATCGGATCCTCCATGCCGAACAGGCAGGTCACCCCGTAGCTCTTCAGGGTTTCGTAAAGTAGCGCGCCGCCGGTGCCCCGCATGGATGTCTCCTCTTGACAGTCGGAAAAGTGTTGCTTATTACGCAACATGTTGATTATTTATCGTACGCAGGACATCTGCGCGGCGTCAAGCCGCCAAGCGAGCGCTCATGAAATCGATTGAGAAGGCCGTTAGTGCACTGCAATTGCTCGTCAATTCGGGAGGCGAGCTGCGGGTTGGTGAGACCAGCCGTCACTTGAAGGTCACCCGCAGCAGCGCCTCGCGACTGCTGGCTTCGCTGGCGAGCGGGGGGCTGATCGAGCAGGATCCGGCGACGCAGCGCTACAGGGCGGGCATCCTGGCCGTGCAGCTGGCTGCCAGCTTTCACCGGAATTTCGATCTGGTGGAACAGGCGCAAAAGGAAATGGAGGAGCTCGCCCGTCAGACCGAGCACACGGTGTGGTTGGGCGTGTTGTCCGGCACCGAGGTCGTCGTCCTCAAGACGGCGCGCGGCTCGCAGCCGATCCAGTTCACGGTCGAGCCTGGCCACAGGCTACCCGCGCATGCAGCCGCCATGGGGAAGGCGCTTCTCGCCGTCAAACCAGACGCGGAGATACGCAGTCTCTTTGCTGCAGCGCTCGACCCCGTGACGAAGCAGACTCTGGTCTCGATCGACGATTTGCTGCGCGAGGTCGCGATGTCGCGATTGCGCGGCTATGCGATCTCGAACCAGGAACTCTTCGACGGCGTGAAAGCCATCTCAGTTGCCTTTGAGGATCCGCACAAGGGCATGAACATCGCCATCAGCGTTTCCTACCCGCTATTCGCCTTCGAAGGCGGGAGCGACCAGCCGGTCGTCGATGCGCTGCTCCTGTTCGCCCATCACTTCGGTTCCCGGATCGGGGACAAACGCTGGACGAAGTAGGACACGCTGACGAGAAAGCGCCGCGCGCGACGTGATCTTATGGGCATCCGATGCCGGCGCGGCATGCCAGCCAGGGGCTCTTCTTCCCTTGGGGGTTGCTATCGCGGTTTCGGCAGGCCTTCGTTTTCGCGCCCCTGCGTGATCAGGCGCGAGCTTCTCTGGTCGCGCGTATGAACCCACAGCCAACTCAACGCCACGCTCACCCGATTGCGGACGCCGATCAGGAAATAGATATGGGCGAGGCCCCATAGCCACCAGGCCAGTGCGCCGCGGAGCTTGAAAAGGCCGAAATCGATCACCGCAAGCCGCTTCCCGATCGTCGCCAGACTGCCCGCGTGCTTGTAGCGAAAGGCGGGCAGCCCACGCTCTCCGCGAAGCCGGAGGCGGATTGCCTTCGCGACGTATTGTCCCTGTTGCTTGGCTGCGGGCGCGATGCCCGGAACAGGGCTGCCATCGGGCGCAGCCACGCTTGCCGTGTCGCCAATGACGAAGATTTCGGGTCTGCCTGGTACGGTGAGATCTGGCTCGACCTTGACCCGTCCGGCCCTGTCCGCGGGAGCATCCAGCCAGCCGGCTGCGGGGGAGGCCTGCACGCCGGCAGCCCAGATGATCGTCGCCGCGGCAAGCGTCGTGTCGCCATAGACCACGCCCTCGGCGGTGCACTGCGACACTGGTTGTCCAAGGAAGATCTCGACGCCGAGCCCTTCAAGGGCGCGATGGGCATAGGCGGACAGGTCGGGCGCGAAGCCGCCAAGCACGCGCGGAGCGGCTTCGATCAGCACCACGCGCGCCCTGCGGGTATCGATGTTGCGGAAGTCCTCGGGAAGGGTGGAGCCCGCCAGTTCGGCAATCGTGCCCGCCAGTTCGACGCCGGTGGGGCCGGCACCGATGATGACGAAGGTGAGCAGTGCAGCCTGTTTCAGCGCATCCGTTTCCCGTTCCGCCTTCTCGAAGGCGAGCAGAATGCGGCGCCTGATCGTCGTGGCGTCCTCGAGGGTCTTCAGGCCGGGCGCGAAGGGTTCCCAATCATCATGCCCGAAATAGGCATGTCGCGCGCCGGTCGCCACGATCAAACTGTCATAGGCAAGCGTGGATCCGTCGTCGAGGATAACGCGCCTGGCCTCGGGGTCGATGTCATTGACGCTGGCCAGGAGTGTCGTGATTTCCGGGCGCTTGCGCAGGAGATGCCGGATCGGCCAGGCGATTTCCGACGTCGCGAGCGAGGCGGTGGCCACCTGGTAGAGAAGAGGCTGAAACAGGTGGTGATTGCGACGATCAACGATGGTGATCCGGACAGGCGCGCCGGCGAGACGGTGGACCGCCTCGAGCCCGCCGAACCCGGCGCCGACCACGACCACATGATGGCGGTCGGAGAATGCATCTTGTGTCGCCACAGAAGGATACTCGAAATGACGGGCCGGCTTACCGAGAGTAGGGGGCTTGAGAGCGAGCCGACAAGGCGAGATTTGGCAACGGGCCCGTCGTTAAGCGTTTCGAACAGACCCCGGCCCGGAACCCGCCCGGCAGAATTCAGGTTCCGCAGAACGTCGCGAGCACGCGCTCATGAGCCGCCGGGGGGCGGGCGTAGTCCTCCCGCCCTGGCTGCTCGTCATAGGGATTTGCCAGAACCGCCAGCAAGTCCTCGAAGGAAGCGAGATCTTGCCGCTCCACGGCCGCCTCGATTGCGACCTCGACACGATGGTTGCGGGGGATGAACAGCGGGTTCACTGCGCGCATCGTCTTCACCCGTTCCGCGGGAGAAATGGCTTCGCGCGCCAGCCGTTGCTGCCAGGCGTTTTCCCAGTTGTCGAACTCCGCGGGATTGCCGAACAGGTCGCGGCAAGCGCTCCCTGCCGCAGCCGCTGTCCCATCCGAGCTCAACCGCCGGAACACGAGCGTGAAATCGGCCTGGCCGCGCTGCATCGTGTCGAGCAGGGTCTTGATCATCACGACATCATCCGCCTCATCGACGAAGAGCCCGAGCTTGCGGCGGAAACCACCGATCAATGCACTTTGGAACAGCTCATCGAACTGGTTCAGCGCCGCCTGGGCCAACTCAACCGCGTGGTCCTGGTCGTCGGCCAGCAGGGGGAGCAGCGCTTCGGCGAATCGTGTCAGATTCCAGCGCGCGACGGGCGGCTGGTTGCCATAGGCGTAACGCCCGCGCTCGTCGATGGCGCTGAACACCGTGCCCGGGTCGTAGGCATCCATGAAGGCGCACGGCCCATAGTCCAGCGTTTCGCCCGCAATCGACATGTTGTCGGTGTTCATCACGCCATGGATGAACCCGATCTGCATCCAACGCGCGACAAGTGCAGCCTGTACGGCGATGACGGCCTCCAGCAAGGCCAGATACGGTGCTGTGCTGGCCCTGACATCAGGATAGTGCCGGGCGATGACGTGGTCGGCGAGGAGGCGCAGTCCCTCGACATCACTGCGGGCCGCGAAGAACTGGAATGTCCCGATCCTGATATGGCTGGAGGCGACGCGGGTCAGCACCGCTCCGGGGAGCAGCGTCTCGCGCCTGACCGTTTCGCCCGTCAACACTGCGGCGAGCGCGCGCGTCGTCGGCACGCCCAATGCAGCCATCGCCTCGCTGACGATATACTCCCGCAGCACCGGCCCCAGTGCCGCCCGCCCATCGCCCCGACGCGAGAACGGTGTCAGCCCTGCACCCTTGAGCTGGATGTCGCGGCGCTTGCCATCGCGATCGATCACCTCTCCGAGCAGGACGGCGCGTCCGTCGCCGAGCTGCGGGCTGAACCCGCCGAACTGGTGACCGGCATAGGCCGTGGCAATGGGCTCGGCGCCTTCGGCAACACGGTTGCCTGCAAGCATCTCCGTGCCGTCGGGACCCGCCAGCCAGACCGGATCAAGGCCGAGCTGTTCCGCGAGCGCCGTGTTCAGTCGCAGGAGCCGCGGCGAACGGACTGCGCTTGGGGTTACTCTCGCGAAGAAGCGCTCGGGGAAGCGGACGTAGGAATTGTCGAAGGGAATGGCGGTCATAGGACGTAGATAAGCCTTGGCAGCAACACGGCAACTCTGACCCCGGGCCCGTATCCTCTCGGGTGAGGCTAAATGCGCCTGATCGGAGCGCCGAGCTGGATGAAATCCTTCTCTCGACAGGTCAGGATGAGGATCTGCAGGGAACCGGCAGCCTTGTTCAAGACGAGGTGCATCCGGTCGAGACGCTCTTCGTCGGTGTTGACCAGGGCGTCGTCGAGGATGACGATGGATGGTTGGCCAAAGCCCCGCAGGATGTCGGCCAGTGCCAGGCGCGTGATTACCGCTGTCTGCTCTCGGGCGCCCATGCTGAGCTGCCTGAAGGGCTCTTCGATTCCAGCGCGGACGAAGTGCTCGATCTCGAGCGTGTCTTCATTGAGCACGATCTGGCTGTCGGGATGGAGCAGGCGCAAATAGGGCGCAACCCGTTCACGCACCGGGCCGAGCCAGCGGTCCTTGGACTCGCGCTGCGCGTCCGCCAAGGTCTCGTAGAGAAGTCGGGCGCCATCGGCCTGGGCCCTTGTCGTGGCGAGCTGCTTTTGCTTGAGCGCGATCTGACCTTCGATCTCGGCCAGCTGCTCACCTAATCCATCGCGACCAAGCGCCCTCAGTTCGATCTCGAGATCGCGAGCCTCGCGGGCCGTCCTCTCAAGATCGGCGCGGATATTCTCAGCTGCGTTCCGGGCTCTGGAGAGGGCCAGAGAGGCGGCTTCTGGGTTCGCGTGCTCCAGTGCGCGAATGGCAGCCTGTTCAACCTCCTTGGCGGTGCTGTGCGCCGATTGGGCGGCGTCAAAGCTAACCTGCAGCTCGGCATCCGAGATCTTGGAGCGAGCCTCGATGAGGTCGCGCCCCTTCTCGTTGGCGTTCGTGATTGCGGCATTCAGGCGTTCGTTCCAGACCGCTGCTTCAAGCGTGGCCTTGTCATGCTGGGCGCGGTGCCGGGTTGCGGCGTCTTCGGCGGCCTTCTCGTCCTGGATGCCGATCCGTTGGGTCTCGACGGCCCGGGCGCGGCTCTCATCCGAGGCTTCACCTGCGTCGATGTCCCGCGCAGCAAACTGGGTGGCGATCGCGCGCTGGTTCTGGGTCTCCTGTCGAAGGGCCTCGAGCCCCTTGGGGGCTGTGGCGCTGATCAGTTTCCTCTGCAGCTCCGCTTCGGCAATCGCTTCGGCCTTGTGCAGCACTTGCGATCTTGCCGCCTCGAAGCTGGCGCAACCGGTCTTGCGCAGCTCGCTCTGGAACACGCGTTCCGCTTCGCTCAAAGTTTGCGCGAGATCATCGACGCCGCCCCCTGGATGGACGACCAATTGGCCGAAACCTTCGAGTTCGATCGTGGCGTCCTTTGCCAGCAGCAGGGGCGCACCCGGCGAAATTGGCTTTCCGTCCGAAGAGACGCTTTGTCCGGCGTTCGGCTTGAATTCGATCCGGACACTCGCCGCCTCGAGCCGGGCCCTGGCTTTGGCAACCTGTTCGGCGGCCCGCTCCAGCGTGTCGATCTCGGCCTTCGTGACGGTGATGGCTGCAGCTGCGGCCAATGCGGTCATGCGCTTGCTGTCAGCCTCTTCAGTGCTCCTGAGATCGAGCTCCAGGCGGGTGAGGAGATGCAGCGCGCGGCTGCGATCGATGGCCTGCTGGACCGCGGCGAGAGCTTCGTCCGCAGCAGCCCGCGCAGCCCGGGCTTGCGCCAGCGCCGCAGCGGTCGTGGCGGTCGTTCGTTCGAGCCGGCTTACAAGGCTCTTGGCATCCTCGGCATCGTGAGTGGCCTGGGCTAGCGCTGCGCGCGCGGCATCGGCCATTTTCACGAGCGTTTGCCGCGATGAGAGCCGTTCCGCAGCTGCCTCGGTCTCCGCCTTACAGCGCGTCGTGTCGCGGCGGGCGTCAGCAACGATCGTCTCAAGCATCTCAGCCTGTACCATCGCCTCCTGCGCAGAGGCGAGAGCGGACAGGGCTTTCTCGAGAGACGCGTCCTTGTGATAGCGCGCGATGATCTCGCGCTTCCTTGCGAGTTCGCCGACCTTGCTGTCATGGGCCGCGAGGCGAGAGGACATCTCTTCGCGACGAGCGGAGAGGGCGTCGACATCGTCGAGCAGCGCCTTGTAGTCACCACGCGGCTTGTAGCGCTTGTCCCAGTAGGTGCTGCGCCGGGCCTCGGCTGCAGCAATGAGAGCTCTTCCGCGCTCTCCCCCTATGACCTGACCGACTTCGGATTCAAGTGCCGAGGAGAGCGAGTCCCGGCCGGCGCCGATACCGAGCGCCTGATGGGAGAGCCCTTGCTCGACCCAGAGAAGCCCGAAGATGCCCTGGTGATCCTGCGGTTTGGAAGCACCGCGGCCGGGTGGCGTAAACCCGAACAACTCCGCCAGGCGATCATCGGCCGCGTCGCCGATGTGACGTTCGTTGGCCCCGATCAGCTCGGCCTCGGGTTTCTGGCAGAAGGCCTTGCGAAGCGACCAGGCCTGCCCATTGAGCTCGAAGTCGACTTTGACCTGGGGACGGACATTCTGGTTGTAGGGCAGCATCGCCTGGGCGGCTTCGCCACCGACGCGGTGACGCTCGAAGAAGGCGGCTCGCAGGGCTGCGAGAATGGTCGACTTACCGGCTTCGTTGTCTCCCGAGATGACATTGAGGCCATCCTGGAGGTCGCCGATGACGACGGATCGGAGCTTCCGGAAATCCTCGATCTCCAGGCGGCGAAGGAACATGGCTCAAGCGCCCTTGGAGAAATGATCGAGATACATCATGCGAAGCGCCATGCGCGCAGCGCCAGCCTCCGGATCGCTGTCATTGACTGCCTTGGCGCGCAGCCGCTCGACAGCGGTGCGAACGAAGCCGGATTTGTCGAGCGCATCGAGATCATCGGAGGTCGGCTCATCGACCAAGCCGCTGTCGTCGATTTCGAGATGGTGAAGGCGGGCCTCCCAGGAACGAAGCTCGCTTTCGAGGCGCCGGCGTTCGGCAAGGCTGACACTGCCTGCCAGCGAGAGCGAGACCACCTGGTGGCGATGGCTCGCGGCGAGATCGCTGAGCGTTTCGATGGCGCGATCGCATGTGCCGTCGATGAGTTCGACCGCGACCTTGTTCCAGCGAAAGTGCCCGACAGCGACGGTCTCGACGATCTCCGACGCACGCGGTCCGGGGATGTCGACGATGTAAACCGACCCGGCGTCGTTGGCCTTGTGACGGTCAGGTTCGGGCGTCCCGGAATAATAGGTCCGAAGGGCGATCTTCAAAGCTCCGTGCCAGTCGCCGAGCGCAAGATAGCAAAGATTGGCGGTCTCGGATCGATCCTCCGGGATTTCGTTCGACGATTCCGCGGCGCCCGGCAATCGATTGGCAACGCTGCCATGGGCCAGGCCAATACGGCATGCTCCATCCGGGGACGGCGCATCGACGAACCAGGTGGTCTGGTCGATGGCCTCTCGTCGGCGACGCAAGGGGGCGGGCAGAACGACAGCTCGCCCGCTCCAGAGATCGAGCGGTTCCGGCTTGTCGGCGATGATGACGTTAGCCGCGGGGCCCATGGCCTGAATCCGTGTCCAGACACTGTGGGCCAGGGCCGCGTCATGGTTTCCGGGCAGGAATATCCACTGTCCCTTGAAGGCGGCGAGGGCTTCGAGCGTGCGCACGATGGTCCGGTCCGAGACCGAGTTGCTGTCGAAGGCATCGCCTGCAACCAGCACGGCATCGACCTGTCGCTCATGCGCCAGGCTGGCAATCGTCTCGACGGTCTTGATCCGCTGTGATCGCAGTTCCGCCCCGGGATCGCCGACAATGTTGGAGAACGGCTTACCGATCTGCCAGTCGGCGGTATGAAGAAAGCGAAATGCCACTGCGTCCCCCAGCCAAGTCGCCACCATCGTCGCTGGGCGTGAAAATGCAAGCTTCGGCTGCCGGTTTCTCGGGGACGGGTGGTTCCCGATGACCGCGATCGCCTCGAGCGCCGCGCTAGCCCGTTGCGCGTGCGTTGCGCCGGATAGCCTGTGGCGGCTGGCCATAGTTTCTCAGGAAGGCACGCCGCATCCGCTCGCGGTCGGCGAAGCCGGTTTGCTCGGCGATGGTCTCGACGGGATGGCCAGTCTGCTCCATCAACAGGCGCGCGGCTTCGACCCGCAGGTTCTCCACCGCCTTGGCTGGGGACTGGCCGGTCTCAGCGCGGAAGGCGCGGCTGAACTGGCGGGGGCTCAGCCGGGCGGCCTCCGCGAGATCCTCGACGCTCAAGCGCGACTGGAGATTGCTCCTGGCATAGTCGAGTGCGGACTGAACCCGGTCCGACTTGGCGTCGATGTCGAGCAAGGCGGAATGCTGCGACTGACCTCCGGCGCGGCGGTGATAGACAACGAGTTTTCGCGCCGTCAGGCGTGCGACTTCGGGGCCGAGATCCTTCTCGATCATGCCGAGTGCGAGATCGATGCCGGCGCTTGCGCCAGCGGACGTCCAGATCGGACCATCGACGACGAAGATGCGATCGGGATCGACCTTGATCCGGGGATAGCGCGCGGCGAGATCCCGGGCGCTTCCCCAATGGGTTGTCGCCTGGCGTCCGTCGAGCAGGCCGGCCTGAGCCAGAACGAAAGCTCCGGTGCAGATCGAGGCGACCCGGCGTGCCTTGGTCGCCGACCGGCGCACGAAGTCGATCATCGCGGCCGACACCTCCGATCCCGCCAGGTCGCCACCGAAGATCATGGTGTCATGGGGCGCATCGTCGAAAGGCTCGGTCTGCAGCACCAGGCCGAGTGAGCTCTTCACCGCTCCTCCGCTCTGCGACATCACCCGGATGTCATAGAAGACGCTGGGTACCGAGAGATTGGCGAACTCGAAGGCCGAGAGCGCAGCGAAACTCATCAGCTGGAAGCCGGGCGAAACGACGAAACCGATCCGATGCATGGCACGCTCCGATCAGGTCATTGATGTCCTGAAAGGTGGTATAAATGACATTTGAGACACGAGCAAGCAGGCCTAGATTTCGTCGCCATGGAGCCCCCTTGGGGCAATGGAGATGAAACAATGAGCCAGGGATTCAAGGGTTTCGCACTGATCACCGGCGCCTCGTCTGGTATTGGAGCGATCTACGCCGAGCGTCTGGCACGCCGTGGCCACGACCTCATTCTCGTGGCGCGCAATGCCGAACGGCTGCGCAAGCTGGCCGACAGGATCGCAGCCGAGACGGGCCGCAAGGTCGAAGTGATCGCTGCGGATCTCGGCAAGCGCGACGATCTCGCCACGGTCGAGGCGGAACTGAGGAGCAATCGGCGGATCACCACGCTGGTCAACAATGCCGGTGTCGGTGCGACGGCTCCGCTCCTGCAGTCGGACATCGAGGGGATGAGCGACATGATCGCTCTGAACGTCGACGCCTTGATGCGCCTGACTTACGCCGCCGTACCGAGATTCGTCGAACGCGGCGGCGGAACGATCATCAATATTGCTTCGATTGTCGCCGTTGCACCGGAGCGCCTGAACGGCGTCTACGGGGGCTCCAAGGCCTTCGTCCTGGCCTTCAGCCAGTCCTTGAAGCACGAGCTGTCGGACAAGGGCTTGCGGGTTCACGTCGTGCTGCCGGGAGCGACGGCCACCGACTTCTGGGAGATCGCCGGAAAGCCGGTCGAGCACCTGCCGAGCGAGATCGTGATGACAGCTGCGGCGATGGTCGACGCGGCCTTGGCTGGCCTGGACCTGGGTGAGTTCGTCACCGTGCCGTCCCTGCCGGATGTGGCTGACTGGGCTGCCTTTGAAGAAGCACGGCAGGCGCTGCTGCCCAATCTTTCCCGCGCCGAACCGGCTGCTCGCTATGGCGTCAGGCCCGAAGCGGCGTAAGCTCCCCGCCGTGCGGCCGGTCGAAGCGCGGCACATGTCTCAAGCGCCTGGATCTCTGTCATTTCAGGCGCTTGGAGCTGCGTCGCAACTCTCACTCATCTGAATGGAAGGAGTTCGACATGAGCGATACTCACCTGCACAGCGTGACTGCAGACAAGACACCGGGAGCCCTGGCGGCCGACCTGAAGCTTGAGGTCGTCAGCATCCCGGTTTCGGATATCGATCGCGCCAAGCGCTTCTACGGTGGCTTGGGCTGGCGCCTTGATGCCGACATTGCGCGTGACGATTTTCGGGTCATCCAGGTCACGCCTCCAGGCTCGCCCGCTTCCGTCATTTTCGGCAAGGGCAACACGGTGGCCCCCTATCTCATCGTCTCCGATATCGTGGCGGCGCGCGCAGCGCTCGCCGCCCGCGGAGCCGAGGTGAGCGAGGTCTACCATTACGGCGAGAAGGGAGACCGCCGCAGCGGGCCTGAGCCGACACGGCGCAGCTACGCGTCGTGGCTCTCGTTCAAGGACCCGGACGGCAATGAATGGCTGCTGCAGGAGGTCACTCACCGCCTGCCTGGACGGGTCGAGGCGGGTGATACAAGCTTCGCCTCATCCAGGGAGCTCGCAGCTACGCTCCGGCGTGCGGCGGCCGCGCATGGCGAACACGAGAAACGGAACGGCGGCCAGCATGATGAGAACTGGCCGGACTGGTATGCCGAGTACATCGTGCAGGAGCAGGCCGGAAAACCGCTGCCGACATAAGGATTTTCTGCGCCCCCATCGGCCACTCGTTGGGCCGGCACTGCTTACAGGTCCGGTTGAAGCGAGCGGCCAGGGCGTGGCCCGCATCGCCTTCCCCTGACGGTTGAGCCGCGGCGCCCCCGTCTGGATCAGGGGGCCGAGTCCGGATTGGCGATGGCCCGCCGCTGCTACCTTTCGGCGGGACGTTCGCGAGAGTGGACGGTCATGCCGCGCCGGCAGCTGCAGCGCTCTTTGCAAAGCCCAGCGCCGGATCGATGAAGTTCGCCGGTGGCGGCGAGCCCCAGAGATTGATCCAGCGGTCGGCGAGCGACGGTGAAATCGTCCAGCTGCGTGGCTCATAGAGCAGGTCATTGTCGATGCGGTCCATCCCCACCGACATTTCAACGACGCAGCCATTGGGATCGACATAATACTGGAAGACGTTGCCACCGGCGCCGTGCCGCCCCGGCCCCCACAGCAGCGAGCGGTTCTTGAGGACAAGCCCGTCAGCAATTCCGGCAAGGTCCTCGAGGGCATGGAAATCGAAGGCGTAGTGATGCAGATCGCCAGCGCCGGGGCAAAGCGCAACGGTGTGGTGATAGCCGTCGGCGGCCCGAAACCAGCGGAATTCGTCACCGCCCGTGCGGTCCGAAAGCTCCATGCCCAGCAGCTTGACGAGGAGATCGCTGAAGGCGAGCCGGTCGGGAACCTTGAGATTGACGTGCTCGATGCGCTTGGCCCGCGCACCAGGTCCGATATGGCGCTGAGCCTGATCGCGTGCGATGGGCGTGTGGACCTCGAAGATCGGCCCCCATGGCGTCGCAAACCGTATGGCGCGCTCGATGCCGTCATGAAGCGGCCTGTCGTCCAGGATCTCGAGGCCTTCCGAGCGCACCCGCCGCCCGATCTCGTCGACTGCTGCGGCGTCGGACGCTTCAAGCCCGATCGCCAATGTGGCGCGGCTGCCGCCTCGCGTCAGCGCGACCTCCCAGCGCCGTTCATTCGACGACAGGAACACTGTGTCGCCGCGCCGGCCCGTCACCTTGAGACCAACGAGCTCGGCGAGGTCCTGCGCGGACCCGTCCGGATCGGGCGTCGCGAAGGCGACGAAGCCCATCTGACGAATGAGGTGGCTCATGCTGCTTCTCCTGAGACTGTTTGTTGCCGGGTCGGGTGTGGAGAGTGTTGTCAGATGTCAGCGCGCGTTGACGCTGAAGCCACCATCGATGTTCAGCTTGGCGCCGTTGATGTAGCGGGCACGATCGGACGCGATGAAGAGTGCCAGGTCGGCAACCTCATCGACCTCGGCCCAACGCTCCATGAAGATGCCGCGTTCGCGGCAGAAATCGGCGAGGAACTGCTCGCGGGTCTTGCCTTGCTGCTTTGCCAGGCCGTCCGCCCATTCCTCCCGGAATTCAGTGCCGACCAATCCCGGTACGATGGCATTGACCGTGATGCGCTCGTTCCAGAGATCCTGGGCGAGATAGCCGGTCGTGTGGATCAGCGCGGAATTGTTCAAGCCATGCAGCATGGCGGGCCGCCAGACCGCGATCCCCGATGATCCGGTGATGTTGATGACGCGCCCGGTACCGTCGCGCGCCATCATCGGCAGAAACTCGCGAATGATGCGCAGCGCACCAAGGGTCTTGACCTCGATGAGGTCCCGCCACTCGTCATCGTTCCAGAGCACCTGCCTGTCGTTGCGCGTGACGGGAGCTCCTGCATTGTTGATCAGGATGTTGAGGGTCGAGAACCCGGAGACGGCGCGAAGCGTCTGCGCAGCGGAGGCGACTGAATCCGCCTGCGTGATATCAGCCGAGACAGTGGTCACGGTCACCGACGTTTCCTTGCGGATCTCGTCGGCGGCTTCCTCCAGAGCCTCTCGTCCGCGCGCCAGCAGCGCCACGTTGACACCTTCTCGCGCCAGCGCTCGTGCAATGCCCTTGCCGATGCCCTTACTGGCCCCACACACCAAAGCGGTCCGCCCAGAAAGTCCCAGTTCCATGAGATGTTTCCTTGACTTGAAGTCGTGATGCCCTGCGCGCACTCAGCCGTGCAGGTAGGCCTTGATGAGACTGTCGTCGGCGAGCACTGCCTGCCATTCGCCGCGCCTGATTTCCTGCGCAACCTTGCCGACGGAGAGCACATAGGCCCGGTCCGTCATTTCGGCGGCGATCGTGATGCTCTGTTCGACCAGCAGGATCGCCATGCCCTGGGTCCGCAGGTTGTTCAGAACGCCAAGGATTTCCTTGACGATTTTCGGGGCGAGCCCCGTCGTGAGTTCGTCGAGGATGAGGAGATCTGGCTGCAGGAGAAGCGCGCGGGCAATGGCGACCATTTGCTGCTGCCCGCCCGAGAGCAGCCCGACTGACGAGTGGTAGCGCTCCTTCACTGCGGGAAAGAGCGTCAGCACTTCGTCGAGGCTGAAGCGAAGGCTGCCCCCTGAAGCCTTCCTTCCGGCGCTTTCGGCGAGGCGCAGATTGTCGCGGACGGTCAGCTCCACGAACAGATTTCTGTTTTCGAGCACAACCGCGATGCCGCGCTCGGCTCGTCGGTGCGCCGGCAGGTCGGTCAACGCGACGCCATCCTTGAGAACCCGACCGGCCATCGGCTTCACCAGACCGCAGAGGGTTCGCACGAGCGTCGTCTTGCCGGCACCGTTCGGCCCGACGATGGCGACCGCCTCGTTCCGGCCGACCGACATCTCGATTCCATGCAGCACGGGCAGGGCGCCGTAACCAGCCTGGAGTGATTGGATCTGCAGCATCGCTCAGCCTCCCAGATAGGCTTCGCGCACGCGGGGATCGGCCTGGATTGCGGTCATAGGCCCAGACGCGATGATCTCGCCGAAATAGAGAGCGTGCACGGTGTCGGCGATCGTCATCAGGCCCATGTCGTGGCTCACCAGCAGGATGGTCATGCCCTCGCTGTTGAGCATCGCGATCCAGCCGCGCAATTGCTCGATTTCCTCGGTGTTGAGGCCCGACGAGGGCTCGTCGAGCAGCAGCAGTCGCGGCGCCCCGACATAGGCGCGGGCAAGCTCGACGACGCGGCGCTGGCCAGCCGGCAGGCGACCGGTCTGCGCATCCAGGAGTTTGCCGAGCCCGAACTTGCGGCAGGCGCCTTCGGCAGTATTGCGTAACCGATCGAGCTCGCGCCGCGCAGAGGGAGTGCGCAGCATGCTGGCAAGAATGCCGCTGCGCCCGTCCTTGTGCAGGCCGACCATCACATTTTCCAGCACCGACATGCGCTCGAACACTTTCGGCGTCTGGAAGGTGCGCATCAGGCCCTGACGGGTGCGCGCCTGGATGCTGTCGGCAGCCATGTCGCGCCCCGACAGCAGAACCCGGCCCGCCTTGGGGCTCAGGAAGCCGGAGACGATATTGAAGCAGGTGCTCTTTCCTGATCCGTTCGGCCCGATCAACCCGACGATCTGGCCCTGCGGAACCGCGAAATTGACGTCGCTCAGCACCTTGAAGCCGCCGAAGCTATGGGCGATCCCCGATAATTCGAGGGTCGCCGGCAGATGGGGAGGCCTCGAGGGCAATGACTGCAGTTCGACGACGCCACTCATCACGCCATCCTCCGTTTCAGGAGTTGCGCGAGGCGATCTGCGCCTCCGATCAGCCCATCCGGCAAAAGGGTGACGACCAGCACCAGCGCCAGCCCGAACAGAACCTGGTGAATGTCGCCGAAGCCGCTGAGCAGTTCGGGGATGAAGGTGACGAACAGCGCGCCGGCGATGATCCCCCAAACCGATGCCGAGCCGGCGACGACCGGGATCAGGAGGAAGGCGATCGAGCGTTCGACGGTGAAGCTCTGCACGCTGATATAGGAAACATAGTGTGCGAAGAGCGATCCGGCGAGCGAACCGAGCATGGCGCAGATGACGAACATCGCGGTCTTGAGACGGTGCATGTCGACGCCGAGCACTTCTGCGGCTGGGGCGGCATCGCGCATGGCGCGCATGGCAAGGCCCGGACGCCCACGGACGAGGTTGTCGGCGAGGAGCAGCACGAGGATCGCGATCGGCCAGACGAGATAGTAGACCCGCTCCGGCGTATCGAAGGCGAAGCCGAAGATGCTGAGCTTGGGAATGCCACCGATGCCGAGCGTGCCGCCGGTCAGCCAGTCCCATTCGAAGAACAGGACATTGCCGATCAGGCTGAGGGCAAGCGTTGCCAGGGCGAGAAAGAAGCCGGTCAGGCGCAGGACCGGCCAGCCAACGGCGATGGCAATCAACGCGCTTGCCAGCATTCCCGCCAGGAACCCGGTCAGGCTCGGCAGGCCGAGCTGAACCGTGACATAGGCCGAGCTGTACGCGCCGATGCCGTAGAACAGAGCCTGGGCCAGATTGACGATGCCACACTGACCGAGCAGCAGCCCGACACCGAGCCCGCCGATGGTGAACAGGCCGGCGAACACGAAGAGATCGATCAGATGCCGCGACAGCAGGAGCGGCGCGAGGGCCCAGGCCAGGACGAGCAGAAGAAGCAACAGAGATCGGCGCAGCTTATTCATGGCTCTAGCCCCCGATCCGTCCGACGCGACCCAGCAGGCCGTTCGGCATGACGATCATGATGACGATCATCATCGCGAGCGCGATCACGTCCTTGTAGCCGGAGGGAAAACCGACGACGGCGAGGGATTCGAGCAGCCCAAGCGTGACGCCGCCCAGCACCGCTCCGAGCGGGTTGCTCAGCCCACCAAGGATGGCGGCTGCAAAGCCCTTGAGGGTCAGGGCTATGCCCATGTGGTAGTTCACCGCAACCAGGGGAGCGACAAGGATACCCGCGATCGCGCCGATCGTGCCGCCGAGCAGGAAAGTCAGAGAGCGCATCCGGCGCACATTGATGCCGTTTGTGGCCGCGCCGTCGGGATCCATGGACGCCGCCATCATCGACAGCCCGAGCAACGTCCTGCCGTAGAAGAGGCGCAGACCGACGACCACGATGATCGCTGTACCGATGAGCCAGAGGGCCTGGATCTGCAGGAAGGCATCGAGGATCTCGATGACGCCTTCTTCGCCCCAGCTCGGCAGAAGATAGGAGTTGCGGCCTGCGAGATAGAGCACTGCCGCCGAGAGCGTGACCGCCAGGCCGATGGTGAGCAGCAAGAAGCTCTCCTCGCCTGCGCGCTGGCGCATCATCGGCTGCACGAACAGGCGATCAATGATGACACCGGCGGCCGCTCCGGAGATGACGCCCAGAAGGATCGAGAGGCCATAGGGCAGGCCGGCGGGCTCCAGTGCGAAGACGGTGACCATCGCGCCGATCACGGCGAATTCGCCCTGCATCGCGTTGATGATCTGGGTGCCCTTGAAGATCACGGCGAGGCCTATGCCGATCAGCGCATAGACGAAGCCGTTGGTGATCCCGGACAGGATCGCCTGCATGACGAGACTGGCTGACATGATGAGAGGTCCGGTAGGGAAGGCAGGCGCTCGGCACCTGCTCCTCCACGGTCACTTGGCGGCGGAGTAGTCGAGGCGCGTGAACTTGCCCTTGACCAGCTTCGAGTAGTTGAAGCTGGCGAGGGTCAGCCCGCCCATATCGGGGGCAGAAAAGTCGAATTTCGCCATGACGCCTTGGTAGGGACGGCGCATGGCGCTGCAGAGGGCTTCGTTCGCGGCATCGGGCCCGGCTGTCTTGAGCGCCTGCGCCAGTGACATCACGGCATCCCAGCCCGCGGCCTCGAAATGCTTCGGCAGCCGGCCGTGTTCCTTCTGGAACAGGTCCACGAACTCGCGCTGATGCGGCAGCGGGTCTTCGGCGATCAGGAACTCGGCATGGATGATGTTGTCGGCCGCATCGCCCATGGCCTTGACGTAGTCATAGGTCGCGGTGCCGTGGACGGAAATGATCGGCGCCGTGAGCCTCACCTGCCGCGCGTTGCGGAAGGGCATCGGAGACGTCGATATGACGATGACGGCCTCCGGCGCGCTTGCTCTCACCTTGGCGGCCTGCGTTGTCAGATCGGTGGCTGCGATCTCGAATTTCTCGACCTGGGACCAGGTGACGCCGAATTCCCCGGCAAGATCCTTCATGCTGTTCCAGACAACCTGCCCATAACCGGAATCATGCAAGACGCCGACCTTGCTGGCTTTCATGTCGCGCACATAGGAGAGCAGCGCACGCGCGTTCAATTCCTGTGACGGCGTGATGTGGAACACGCAGGTCCGCTCGCGTTCGACGGCGGGGCCCAGCCCCGAAAAGGCGATCTGGGTCAGCTTCAGCGGCGCTGTGATACCGCCGACTGCGACGGTCTGGGCGATGCCGGAGGTGCCGATCAGCGCCTTGACCTTGTGAGAGTGCACCAGGGCGTTGACCTTGCTGACGGCGACATCCGGGCTCGACGCGTCGTCCTCGATCAGGATCTCGATCGGCTGACCGTTCACGCCGCCGCGTGCATTCAAGGTCTTCTGAGCAAGCAGAATGCCCTCCCGCTCAGGGAGGCCGACGCCGGCAATGGCGCCCGTGGCCGAGATCACCGCGCCGAGTTTGATCGGCTCCCTGCTTGCAGTCGTCTGGGCAAGTGCGGGCAATGGATACAGTGACAACAGGGCAGTCGGCGCGAGCGCGATGAGCGAACGACAGGCTTGCAGAGCCATAGCTGATTTCTCCCTCTTGGATTGGGCGCTGGTCGCGCTCCTTGATTGAGAGGGAGGCTACGAGATTTTCATGTCATGTCAAATATTTTCGAAAATAAAAGATATCATGTGATATTCATGAGGCCTGTGGTAAAACCCGCGTCACGATGTCGATGTCCCGGATGGAGGCACTCTTGAATCTGGTCCGCCCAACCCAGCGCGAGCTCGCTCGTCAGGCGAATGAAGAGCCAAAGGGGCGTACGCGGATGTCGGGCATCTACGAGCTGCTGCGGCGCGACATTCTTGAATGTCGACTGAAGCCAGGCGTGCGCCTCCGCTTCGAAGAATTGCGGGCACTCTACGAGATCGGCCTCAGCCCGCTGCGCGAGGCTCTGATGAAGCTGGCGTCCGACGGGCTAGTCGTTCTGGAGGAGCACAAGGGCTTCCGTGTCGCTCCGGTCTCGAGGTCCGACCTTCTCGACATCACCTTCATGCGCAAGGAATTCGATGCCATGGGGGTCAGGTTGTCGATCGAGAAGGGCGATGATGCCTGGGAATCCAGCATTCTCGCCTCCCTTCATGAGCTCAGCAAAAAGCCGAAGCTCGGACCGGACGGGCTCGTCGACGCTGAATGGGAGAAGCGCCATCGGGCCTTTCACCTGACCTTGGTCTCGGCCTGTGGCTCTCCCTGGATGCTTCATTTTCGCGAGCAATTATACGACCAGGCCGATCGCTATCGGCGCTTGTCGGTGCAGTATCTGCGCGAGCCCCGCGACCATCTCGCCGAACATCGCGAGATCGCCGAGGCGGCGCTCGCACGCGATTCGGATGCAGCCGTCTTCCTCATCCGCCGTCACCTGGATCGGACCGTGCAGATCCTTCTCGCGGCGGACGGGGTGCTGTCGGCCGAGCTCTAGATATTATCGACAGAGACAAAGATATTCGAAAATCTGTTGACGCCCGGATTTTGGCTGCTAC
Source organism: Hyphomicrobiales bacterium (assembly GCA_900470095.1). GTDB lineage: Bacteria > Pseudomonadota > Alphaproteobacteria > Rhizobiales > Beijerinckiaceae > Allobosea. The sequence continues at coordinate 53,874 of UBZM01000004.1, read as the reverse complement.
CGTCTCGACATCCAATCAAGGAGATGGCGATGCGGTACGTGAGTTATGTCTCGGGTCAGCAGACGGGGCTGGCCGTCCGTGATGGCGCCGAACTTTTCGATCTCGGCTCCATCGATCTCGGCAAAGTTCTTGCGGACGGCCCCGGCGCCCTTGCCGCGCTGGCCCATGCGCCGCGGGGCAAGCGACTGGGCCAGGCCGGCCTTCGCTTTCTCCCGCCGATCGCCCGACCGCCCAAGATCGTTTGCGTCGGATTGAACTATGTTGATCACGCGGCCGAGAGCCCCTACAAGGACGTTCCGAGCTATCCGGCCGTCTTCCCGCGCTTTGCGTCGAGCCTTATCGGCCATGGCGAAGCCATCGTCCGCCCAGCGGTGTCGGCCCAGCTTGATTTCGAGGGCGAGCTCGTGGCCGTGATCGGGCGAGGCGGCCGGCATATCTCGCGTGAAGCGGCGCTCGACCATGTCGCGGGTTATTCGATCTTCAACGACGGCTCGATCAGGGACTACCAGTTCAAGTCACCGCAATGGACGGTCGGCAAGAATTTCGACGATACCGGCGCGTTCGGTCCCGAATTCGTCACGGCCGACGAGTTGCCGCCGGGCGGCAAGGGCTTGAAGATCGAGACGCGCCTCAATGGCGTGGTGGTCCAGTCCGCCAATACCAGCGATCTGGTTTTCCCGCTTGCCGACCTGATCTTCTATCTCAGCGAGGCGATCACGCTGGAGCCTGGCGATCTGATCATTACTGGAACGCCGGCCGGGGTCGGATTTGCCCGCAAGCCGCCGCTCTTCATGAAGCATGGCGACATTTGCGAGGTCGAGATCGAAGGGCTCGGCGTGCTCAGGAATCCGGTGCGCGACGAGGTCGCTGTGGCGAGCGCAGCCTAGCCGCGCCGCGTCGCACTGAATCCAAGCAAGAACAAGAATAGCCCAAAACAAATGGACTGAACGAGGGAGTTTACGCTCATGACGCCGCTGGTTACCCGCCAGAGCTACATGGCCTTGAATGTCGAGGATCTGGATGCATGCGTAAAGGATGCAGAAAATGTCCTCGGGTTGCGCATCGTCGATTATCATGACGGGCGCGCCGTGTTGACGGCGACAGGCCGTCGCGCGGAGCTGATGTTGCATCAGGCTTCCGGCAACGCAGCGCGGACGGTGGGCCTCGAGGCGCTGGATGGCGATGCGGTCGAGGCCGCAGCCTCACGCGCTTCCGCCGTCGGGCTTACGGTCTTGTCCCGCGAGCCGTCGCTGCCATGCATCGAGCGCTCGGTCACCTTCGAGACCAGCGATGGCCATGTCTTCGAAGTTCATACGCCGATGCCGGCGGACCAGCCGCGGCGCTATGCGGGGGCCGGGATTCATCCGCGTGGCATTTGTCACGTCAATCTGACGTCTCCCGACCCCTGGCGGATCTATGGTGAATTGCACGAGACGCTGGGCCTCAATATTTCGGAGCGTACGTCGGGATGTGAACTGGTCTGGCTCCGCGCCGCCGACGGACGGCATCACACGGTCGGGATCGTCAAGGGGGCGCGACCGGGCATCCATCATTACGCCTGGGAATTTGCCCAGTTCAACGATTTCATGCGGCTGGGCGACGTGCTCGACGCCTTGGACCGCGTTGTTGTCTGGGGGCCGGGGCGCCACGGCGCCGGCGACAATCTCTTCGCCTATTATCTCGATCCGGCAGGCTTCATGGTGGAGTGTTCGTCGGAGATGGAAGTCATCGCCAACGATACCGGGTATGAGCCAAAGGTCGCCGATATCGATCCGGACCTGACCAATATCAAGGTCGTGAACCGATGGGGCGCGCCGCCGCCGCGCCTGTGGATCCAGCACCACACCAATTTCGCTGCTTTCGCCGGGCACGGTTCCGCGCGCGGCTGAATCGTCCGGCCTGCTGTGGACGTCAGGTCCACAGTAACGGTGCTCGGGAACATCCTGAGATGGGAGAGAGATGTGTTGCTTTCCGGAAAAGTCATCGTCGTCACCGGAGCGGAATCCGGCATCGGCCGGGCCGTAGCGGAAGCCTGTGCGGAGCAGGGCGCGAGCCTCGTCGTAGCCGGGCTCGACACAGGGAAGCTGGCGGACGTCGCGGCGGTGCTTGGCAGCGCGGAGGGGCCCGCTCTGGCTGTCGCGACCGATATCAGAGAGGCGACGGCTGTCACCCGATTGTTTTCTGCAGCGATTGAGCGCTTTGGGCGCATCGATGCTGCCGTGGCGAATGCCGGCATCATCGGCGTGCGCAGACCGGTTGAGGAACTCTCGCTGGATGACTGGCAGCAGGTCCTCGACGTCAATCTCACCGGAACCTTCCTGACGGTTCTGGAGGCTGCACGTGTGATGCTGAGGCAAGGTGGAGGCGGCTCCATCATCGCGACTGGATCGTCGACCGCCCTGCGGCCGGTGTCCGGGCTCTTGCCCTATGTCGCGAGCAAGGGCGGCGTTCACGCACTCATGCAGGGGCTGGCGCTGGAGCTGGCGCCGCACCGTATCCGGGTCAACACGCTCGTCCCTGGCACGACGGCGACCGATGCCACACGTGCCATGCCCGGATATCTCGATCAGGTGGCGAACAGCCTGCCAATGGGCGAGGTCGTCGATGCGCGGGAGCTCGGACGCTATGTCGCCTTTGCCCTGAGCGACCAGCTCCCACATCTCACCGGAACGCATCTCAAGATCGATGCCGGCCGGACGATCTGAAGATCCCGACTCTGAAAATCCAGACTTGGCTCTGCCCCAGAACATTCGAGGACAAGTTCATGACCGATCCGGCGATCCGCGCAATCGAGCAACTGGAGAAGCGGCGTTATGATGCCATGCTGCAGGCGGATCTCGCCGCGCTTGGAGATATGCTCTCCGAAAACCTCGCCTATACGCATTCCAACGCGGTACGCGACGACAAGGATAGCTACCTACAGAAGGTCGGCGCGAAGTTCTTCGACTATCACGCGATTTCCAATGAGGATCAGGAGATCAAGGTCTTTGGGGATGTGGCGTTGGTGACCGGCGTCATGAAGGCAGAGGTTACGGTCAACGGCACCGCAAAGTCTCTCAACAACCGCTACCTTGCCGTATGGATCCGAGAGGCCGGCGAATGGCGCTTTGTGGCCTATGCACCGACACCGGTTCCGTAGCAGGCGCAGGCTGCGCCACTGAAACGGTGCCGAAGCCCATTCGCAATGGGGTGATGGTTCGCTATCATCGAACAATGGCTTGGCGTTTCGACGATGTGCTGACTTTCCTCAAGGTGGTGGAAACCGGCGGGATTACGGCTGCGGCGAGCGAGCTGAAGCTGTCGAAATCTGTCGTCAGCAAACGCATCAGCGACCTCGAAGAGGCGCTCGGCGTCGCGCTTCTCCACCGCTCGACCCGCAGCGTCACGCCCACCGAGCAGGGCTCCCTGTTCCACGACCATATGCGCGAGGCGCTGCGCAGCATCGATGAAGCGGTCGAGGTGGTGACCGATCGTACGGGCCCCCTGAAGGGACGCCTGCGTGTGACGGCGCCGATGAGCTTTGCGACATTGCATCTTGGTCCGATGCTGGCTGATTTCGCGCGATTTCACCCCGGCATCGAATTCGCGATCGACCTCGACGATCGTATGCTGGATCTGGTCGCGGGCGGTTATGACCTCGCGATCCGCATCGGCCGCCTGCCGGATTCCGCACTCATTGCCCGAAAGCTGTGCCAGAGCCGGCGTATCGTCTGCTGCAGCCCCGCCTATGCACGGGAGACATCGCTGCCGAAGACCATCGACGAGATCTCGGCGCACAACTGCATCGACTACGCCAATGCCCATGCCAGCCGCCTCTGGCAGTTCCTCCCCGTCGCTCCGGACATGCGTCCGCGCACAGTGGTGACACGCAGCCATCTCGTTACCAATAATGGCGAGGTCATGCGCGATCTGGCCATTGCGGGGCTGGGTCTTGCGGTCCTGCCCCTGTTCATTGCTGCCGATGCTGTTCGTGCGGGGCGGCTGATCCACGTCCTGCCCGATGACGAGCCGCTGCCGGATACGATCTACGCCGTCTATCCGCCGACGCGTCACCTGTCGCACCGCGTCCGGACCCTTGTGGACTACCTGAGCAGGCGGCTCTCAAACGACGTGCCCTGGACGATCCCAAGCGATCAGGGCACGGCTGGCTGGCGCCCCTAGAATTCCCGGCCGAGCCAGCGATCGAGCGACAGGCGGCCACTGCCATGCACTGACATCAGGGCGAACGTTCCGAGCCAGACCACCGTCAGGTGATAGCCGGTACCGCGAGGGATCATGACCAGCACGACGATCACCACGAGCTGGATGAACAGCATGAAGGCGAGCGGCCTGGTGAGAAGGCCGATCGCGATGGCGAGACCGCCGAGCAATTCCAGCCCGCTGGTGAAATAGGCGAGGGGCACGGCTGGCTCCAGCCCGAGCCGTTGAAACAATTCAATGTCGCGTGCCATGCCGTCGCCGAACAGCTTGGTCCAGCCGAATGTCGCCATGATCAACCCGGAGGTGGCGCGCATTGCCGCATAGGCGAGAGGTTCGAACGCAGCGTAGAGCGGCGCCAAGAAGGGGACGATGTGGCGCTGCTTATCCAGGTTTTCAGCCATGACAGGGATCCAGATTATGGAAAGAGGCGATCGGCTCGCCGTTCCGCGTGCCACATCGGCGGTGCGGTACCTCGGCCCGACGCGTTCGGGGTTGGCGAGAGTGGAGACGCACCGGACGGCGCCTTCCCCGCTCTCATCAGGCGGCACGCGACAGCGCGCTACGTCACTGGCCCGGAGTGAGGCCTCCAGCCTGGATCACGCACGGTGCCGGCGGCGTTGGTCCGACTTATTCAGTCCGGTCGTAGGAAAATTGGATGCCGGCGGTGCCCCCGGTCTCGATGAACAGGTTCATGAAGGCTGGAACCGTCTCCTTGCGAGCCCAATCGCGCTGCAATTCGCAGAAGAGCTGCGGCACGCTGATCATCTTCCCGCCCGCCTGCTCGATCCGCCGCAAGGCTGCCTCATGCGCCGCAACCGACGTGCCGCCGACGGCATCGGCGACGACGTAGACTTCGTAGCCGGCGACGAGGGCGTCGATCGCAGGGAAGGTCAGGCACGCCTCGGTCCAGAGCGCCGTCATGATCAGCTTCTTACGCCCGGTGGCTTCGACGGCCTGGCGGAATTCGACATCCTCCCAGGAGTTGATTGTGGTGCGATCGAAGGTTGGGATGCCCTTCAGGGCCTTCTGGACCTGCGGGATCGGCGGCTTGTTGAGACCGGTCTTCACATTCACCGTCGAATGCACGATCGGCAGCCCATAAGCGACGGCCGCCTTCGCGGCACCGACGATGTTGTTGACCAACAACTGGCGGTCCATGGATGCGATCGAATTCACCTGGACGGGCTGATAGTCGATGATGATGAAGGCTGAGTTCTGCGGCGTCAGCAGATGATCCTTGCGCGGGTCGCGAATGGCTTCGCTCGTCATGATGTCATCCTCGCTGTTGTTCTGCCCGGTTGACCGGAGGCCTTGACGGTGGCGCGGCCGCGCCAAGCGCCCCCGACATCGTCGCCTCAAGGTCCGAAACGGACAGGTCAGCCTAGCATCGCGCTTCAGCCCCGGAAGCGCTCCGCTCCCGAACTCTCTGTTCTCGCTGGTCGAACAATGGCGCTGTGCATGATCTCGCCATCCTCGACGGTGAAGCTCATAATCTACTCCCGGAAACGAGGCCGATGATGCGCCGCGGCGATCGATCCGGTTTCCGCTTGGTCCGTGCGCAAGGGAGAAGCCGATGAGCTGGATGCCGACGGAAGACCCGATCACGGGCGATCGAAAATCCTGCGATGCGCTCGAACTCGTTATCGTTCCGCGTGTGCGCGATCTCGGCGGCTTCAATGTCAGGCGCGCCTTGCCGCACGGAAGGCGCCAGATGGTCGGCCCCTTCATCTTCTTCGATCATTTCGGGCCTGTGCAGTTCATCGCCGGTCATGGCATGGATGTCAGGCCGCATCCCCATATCGGTCTTGCAACAGTCTCCTACCTGTTCGACGGCCGCATCATGCACCGGGACAGCGAAGGCAATGTGCAGGAGATCAGCCCGGGCGCCATGAACCTGATGACGGCGGGACGGGGCATTTCCCATTCCGAGCGCACGCCGGAAACCGACCGCGACGGGACCCATACGATGCTCGGGCTGCAAAGCTGGATTGCGCTTCCCGTCGCGCAGGAGGAGATTGCTCCCTCCTTCCAGCATTACGGCGCGGCCGATCTGCCGACCATCCGGGACAAGGGCGTGAAGGCGCGGATCATCGCCGGTTCCGCCTTCGGCACGACGGCGCCCGTCAGCATGGCATCCGAGTGGTTCTATGTCGAAGTGTCGCTTGGCGCAGGCATGAGCGTTCCGCTCGACGCCGATCACGAGGAGCGTGCGATCTATGTCGTCGGCGGCGAGATCGATATCGCGGGCGACCTGTTCGAGGGCCCGCGCCTGTTGATCTTCAAGCCGGGCGACCGGATCACGGTGCGCGCGACCAAGCCGACGACAATGATGTTCCTGGGTGGCGCCGCGCTCGAAGGGCCCCGTTACATCTGGTGGAACTTCGTGTCATCGAGCAAGGAGCGCATCGAGCAGGCCAAGGAGGATTGGAAGCAGGGACGTTTCGGGCATGTACCGGACGAGAGCGAGTTCATTCCTCTTCCGGAATAATCGGGCCGTTCGCAGCGGGAGCGCGGGCGGTTCCTCACCCGCGCTCAGCCGTCGATGATATCGTCATATTCAGGATGCCTGCTGGCCCAACCCGCCATGAAGGAGCAGCGGAGGACGATCTTTCGCCCGCTGGCACGGATGAGGTCGAAGGTCCCTTTCGCCAGCCTGGAGCCGATACCCTGGCCCGACAGTTCCTGTGGTACCTCCGTGTGGGTCAGCACGACACGGTTTGCGTCGAGCCGATAATAGGCCAGCGCCAAGCCTCCATCGACTGCGAGCTCGAAGCGATTCAGATCCGGGCGGTCGATGACGGTGCCGTCCATGGCTTGCTTCCTTCCGTTTCAGCTCACGCGGGTCCGATGCTGGTCCGTTCCCGGTCATCGGGAACGGAGCCGCCCGAGCAGGATGCGGATTTGACGACGTCCGCCTCCCATTGCCAAGGCGAGCAGAAGGCCGCCGAACAGGCCGGCATTCTGGAGCAAGATCACGCTCTGGGGCAGGGGGATGGGGCCTGCATCATTCCATGGGGCATGCGCAATCAAGGTCGCCATCGCAGTAAATCCCGCGAGCAGTCCCGCGCCGATCCAACTCGTCCGCTGCCAGATCAGCAGGGCTGATCCGCCCAGCTGTGTCCCGATGACGGCGACTGCCATGAGGGTCGGTAGCGGCAATCCATTATGGGTCATTTCCTGTACTGCGCCGCCAAAGTCGAACAGCTTGCTGACTCCGCTGAAGATGAAGGCTCCGGCAAGCAGCATGCGTGCGAGCAGATATCCCGAATGATGTGTCTCGACTTCGGGCGAAGCCCGGTCGCTGGACGAAGATGGTGCTCTGATAGGCATGGGGTGTTCTTTCCCTGCGTGATTACAAGAGCTTCCCGGGCAGCATCGTCCGGCGGAAGCCAAGGGTGATCAGGAGCGACGCGAGCATCATGACGCCGAGCAGCAGGAACGCGTCGCGATAGGCCAGGACGAAGGCTTCCCGCTGCAGCGTGCGGGCGATGAGAGCGGTAGCGGCCCGCGTCGCCTCGATCTCGGGTAAGTGCGACGAGAACATCTGCGACAGCGCCTCGATCCGCTGCGTCGCCTGATGGCTTGCGGCTGTCACATGTTGGCCGAGCAGGTTTGAATGCACCTGTTCCTGAATCCGGACGAAGGTGCCAACTGCGGCCACGCCAACCGCCGAGCCGACCGTGCGCAGGATGTGAACGAGCGATGCGATCCAGGGAATTTCGCGTAGCGCGATGTCTTCGGTGATCATGACCATGATCGGAATGGCCAGGAATGGCGCTGCGCTGGACTGTACGACAAGCGGAATGAGAACCTGGTTCGCGTTCCACTGGCTCGTGAGGCCGGCCATCATCAGGAGGCCAGCGCCCTGCAGCACAGCGCCGAAGAGCAGCAGGCGGCGTGGATCGACCCTGTAGCAGAGGCTGGCTACGAGCGGCATCAGGAGCAACTGCGGCAAGGCGGAGGCCAGAAACACGCTGCCGCTCTCGAGTGCCCTGTAGCCCTGCACCCGCGCGAAATATTGCGGCAGGACGAGAGCCGACGACATCACTGCGATGCGCGTCAGGAACATCATGAACAGTCCGAGCCCGGTATTGCGTCGCCAGAGCAGACGGGGATCCACCAGCGGATCGTGATGCAGGAGCGCATGGACCAGAGCGCCGCCGAGAAGAAGCACGGCTGCGGCTGCCAGTCCGGTCATGAGCCCCGAGGCGAACCAGTCGAGGCGGTTTCCCTGATCCAGCACAGTGACGAGAGCCGCCAGCCCGAGCGAAAGCGCGATCAGGCTGAAGCCGTCGGGCCGCCGAAAGCGCATGTACTTGATCGGATCGCGCGTCAGGCCGTAGGACCCGGCGAACAGCGTCAATGTTCCCGGCAGCACGTTCAGCCAGAACAGATACTGCCAGGTGAAGTGATCCATCACCCAAGCTTCGATCGACACCGAGAGGCTCGGCGTGAAGGCTGAGATCAACGCATAGAACGATAGGCCATACAGACGCATAGGCTGAGGCAGATGGCGCATCGTCACCGCATAGGCCATCGGGATCAGCACGCCGGCGCTGAGCCCGCGCAAGGCCTGGACCATCAGCAGAACCGTGAGTGACGGACTGAACGGCGCAGCCAGCGAGAAGAGCGTGAAAAGCAGGGAACCAAGAAGCACGCCGCGGGCTGGGGACAGGATCCCGCGTAACCAGACCGCGGCCGGAATGGCGGCAACTTCCGCCGTTATGTAGGCGGTCGTGATCCAGGAGCCTTCATCGGCTCCGATACCGAGCGCGCCCCGAATGTCGGCGAGGCCGATTTCAGTCAAACGCGCATTCACGAGCGCGGTGAACGTGCCGAGCAAGACCGCCGCGACACCGACAAGTGCGCGCAGGCTCGGTGCGGCCACCACTGGACGTGCAGCAGCTGCGGGATGGATTGCCGTGGCCATGGATCGAGCCTCCCAAGGTAGCGGGCTCAGCGTTGAGTCTGTTCCGGCGCCAACCGGTCGGTGTGGATCGTCGTGACGACCGACATTCCGGGACGCAGCAGTCCCTCCAGCTCCGGCGTCGGATCGAGCGCGATCCGGACTCCGATGCGCTGGGCGACCTTGGTGAAATTGCCGGTTGCGTTGTCTGCCGGCAGCAGGCTGAACTCCGCGCCGCTGGCGGGCGACAGACGCTCGACGCGGCCCGTCAGGGCGCGGCCAGGGAAGGTATCGATCGTCACGCTGACGGCCTGGCCTGGCCGGACCTGCGAAAGCTGGGTTTCCTTGTAATTGGCCACGACATGAACCCGTGGCAGCGGCACGATCGAGATGAGCTGCGAACCCGTGCGGACATATTGTCCTTCGCGAACCGAACTCGCGTTGGTGATGCCGTCGATCGGAGCGGAAATTCGCGTGTAGCCGAGATCGACGCGCGCAAGGTCGAGGGCCGCGCGCCGGCTTTGCAGTTCGGCACGAGCCTGCTGATCCTGGGTGCCGAGCACCGCGAGCTGTTGGCGCTGAACTGAGATTTCAGCCCGCTTCTCCAATAGGCGCGCATCGAAGCGCTTCGTATCGGCGACGGCCAGTTCGAGCCGCTGAGCCGTCGTCCAGCCATCGCGTGTCAACGCTTCCTGTCGACCGCGTTCCTGAACGGCACGGTCGCGATCGGCGAGGATGGCCGCGATACCGGCCTCCGATTGAGCGATGACATGATGCTGCAGTTCGGTCCGGCTTTCGATATTGCGCAGCGCGGCATCCGCCGCTGCGACGCCGGCTTCTGCCTGCCTGACCCGAGCCGCGTGTTCCGTATCCTCGATCGCGAACAGGGCATCACCCGCCTTTACCGGCTGAAAGTCCGCGACCGCGACCTGGGTAATCCGGCCGCCCGTTTGGGCGCTGATGGGGACGGTGTCGGCACGAAGATAGGCGTTGTCGGTCGTCTGGTCGGTAAGTCCCGCAATCCAATGTCCCCAGCCCAGCGGGATGACGATGGCAAGCCCGACGCCCCCCACCAGCACGGAGGTACGGGCGAGGTTGATCAGCGCGCGGCGCGGCTTTCTCTTGTGCTGCGCCGGTTGTTCGCTTGTCGTGGCGGGGTGCCCCTCTGGCGGGCGAAGGCGGGCGATTGCAGCGCTCATATCGATGTTCCCCACCGGCCAATCTGATTTGCCGGGTGCGGCCCGAATATGGGATCTCAGCGCTTATGATTGAAATGAAATGACGCCATTTGAAGAATGAGCCACAATCATATCATCTGCATCGGCGACGACGTGGCACGTCATGAACTTGAGAGAGCCGCCGGGGTGCTTCGGCTGCTGGCTGTGACGTCGGGAATGCGCCAGACGAGGCTGCTGCAAAGGCCGACCGGTTCCCCCATGGACAACGCTCCGACCCATGAGCATCATTCATAAGCTTGATTTGAATCTCATCCGCATATTCGATGCGGTCATGGAGGAGCGGGGTGCGTCGCGCGCCGCCGCTCGCCTGGGCTTGACCCAGTCGGCCGTCAGCCACTCGCTGAACAAGCTACGGCGCATCCTCGACGACGAGTTGTTCGTACGCGGCCCCGGCCGAATGCACCCGACTCCGCGCGCCGAAGAGCTGGCGCAGCCGATAAAGAGCGCGCTTCGTCAGATCGAGGCGGCGTTTCACGGGCCGGTTTTCGATCCGGGTTCATCCGAAACGCGATTTGTCATTGCGACATCCGACTATGTCATCGGCGCCTTGATGCCGAGCGTTCTTTCAAAGTTGCGACGGATTGGGCCCGGGCTGCGCTTCTGGCTGCGCCCGTTCAATGATCTCAATCTGGTGGAAGAGCTCGATCGCGGAACCCTGCATCTCGTCATCGGAGCGTTCGGGCGCGTTCCATCCCGGTTCGTCATGGAGCCACTCTTCACTGGACCGAATGTCTGGGCCATGCGGAGAGGCCACCCCGCTGCGACCGGCATCTTTGGGATGGAGGAACTGGCGGAGTTTCCCCATCTCGACATTCTCATTGCGGGCCAAGGAGCAATGACGGCGGGCGGAACAATCGATCAGGAAGGTCTCGAGCGGGCCTATGTCAGCAGCAACCCTCTCCAGCTCGAAGCACTGATGGCGGAGCATGGCCTGACGCGCAAGGTCGGAGCGATCGTGTCACATATTCTCACGGTGCCCCCGATTATCGCCGCCACCGATATGATCGCGTTCGTCCCCCAGCAGCTGGCGGAGCAGAACCCAGCTCTTGAATTCCGCGATCCACCTTATCCGAGCCCGGCGCTTCAGATCTCGATGCTTTCGCATCGCACGATGGGCGCGCACCCATCGGTTGCCTGGTTGCGGCAGGAATTGGTCCAGGAGCTTGCGAGCCTATCGGGCTAGGCGTGCTCCGACCGCAATGGATCCTGGGGACCATGCGCGCATTCGGGGCCTGTGCCGGCCAGCGCAGGGGCAGGGGCGGGGGGAAGGCCTCTGCAGGACCCGCGGCCTATCTCTTCGGAAGGGTGAGTTCATTGCCGCGGTGGCCGGGGCATAACGTGCAGCGTCGCCCCTAGACGTCACTCCCACCTCGTTTCAATTCCCAGGTCAGTATCGCCAGTGCGAGCCGTTCGAGCTCCAGGTCCGTCATCGGATTATGGGCGGCGGCGGCGTGGATCTCACCGGCACGCGCACAAGCACGCAGGTAATCAGCCTCCGAATTCAGCACGATCGGGCGCCGGCCAGGGAACTCGGGAGCGCGGTTTCGGCGGCGCTCTGGTCGTTCGTCACGCATTCCTGATCATCGCGTTTTTGACCGCCATCGATTGCCATCCTAGAATGCCATCATGGTGCGGCGAGAGGTTAGGCTCATCGCGGCCGATGACAACCCTGCGTTGCGGTCATTGGACGGTTTCGTTAACCAACCACTAACCGCCGGGAATGGCACCATGATCAGCCCCGGCCGTTCGGCCTTGACCTTCGGCAGTGAAACGGAAGCAGCGGCGCTTCAGTCGCGCAGTCCCGATGCGATGGGACTGGCGAATGAAGCGACGGCCGGCAGCAGGCTGAGAACGGTGCCGATGACGAACAGCAGCCCGATCTGCAGGAATTCAGGCTTGTCCAGCGAGATCGCGAGGCGAAGCCCGGTCTGTGCCTCGATCAGGCCTGACAGGACACCGGCGGCAGCGCCACCGAGCAGCAGCCCTGTGATACAGCCGAGCGCCATCAGCAGGGCCATTCCGATCCAGATCACGAGCAGGACATAGAGCCGGGGTGCGCCCATGGCACGCAAAACGGCATAGCGCCGCCGCCGCAGCCCGGTCACGGCAATCAGCAGCAGAAGGATCGAGGCCAGCACCAGCGTCGCGTTCAGGGTGGAGGCGAAGACAAGGACACCACGGGCGTCACCGAGCGAGCGATAGATCCCGACCAGGACTTCGGCGGGAAAGAACGCCATGGTCCCACCCTGGCGATACTGGCTGCGCAGGGCATAGGCCCCGGCCACGCTGCGCGGCTTGACGACGATCGCGGGCACGCCGGGCACAGGCACGCCATCGAAGGGCGGTCCGATCGACTCAATGCCCTGCGCATGTCCATTGCCGAGCCCGTGAACCTCCCAGACGCTTTCGATCGGCACCAGGATCGCGCGGTCCCAGGGCGATCCGAGCGGGGGCAGGCGTCCGACGATGGTGTGGTCGTGGCCGGCATGGCGATGGCCGGCCTCGTCTTCAGCCTCCTCGCCCGGCTTGTGCGTCTGGCCGGCAACGCCATGCGACGGTGTGATGCTCTCGCCGAGCCGATAGTCGACATCGGCGCCGATCAAGGCTTCGCCTTCCCTGGCGAAGAGGCGCCCCTCGCTCGGTGCGACGCGGCCCCAGCGTGTGGCAAAGGCCGCGGTCGTGCCGATGATCGGATAGCCGCGCGTGACGTCTCCGAAGGCGATCGGCGCGAAGGCTGCGACACGCTCATCCCTCGCCAGTGACTGGAGGACGCTCCCCTCCATCAGCGGGATCGCGTCGAGTTGCAGATAGACCGTCGACATCAGCAACTGGGTCTGGCTGCCGGGCGCACCGATGAGCAGGGAGAAGTCATCCGCAGCGGCGGCCGAGCTCTGTCGCAGCGCGCGCTCCTGCGCGCCGATCGCCACGCCGACTGCAACCGCCAGCGCCACCAGGGCAACGATCGCGGCCGCCGTCCAACGCAGCGCACGAAGATCGGCGAGGACCATTGCAAAGGGGTTCATGCGGCCTGCTCCATGATCGGAGTGGCAGCCTTGATGTCGAGCCGCCGCCTCAGCCGTGCCAGCAGTGCGGCGTCATGCGTGGCGCAGATCAAGGTGGCGCCGGCCTCATTGGCCGCATCGACCAGCAAGGCGCCCACCTCATCGGCATGGGCCGCATCCAGACTGGCCGTGGGTTCGTCGGCGAGGATCATGGCAGGCCGCCGGCAAACTGCGCGTGCAATCGCGACCCGCTGCTGCTCGCCACGTGAGAGAGTGCCTGTCCGGCGGCGCAGATCAGCGAGGCCCATGCGCGCGGCGACGATTTCGGCATGCTCCCGCTCGGCCGGGCCAACCCTCCAGGATGAGAAGGTCGTGGGCAGCGTGATGTTGGCAAGGATGTCGAGTTCCGGGATCAGGTGGAAATCCTGGAAGACGAAGCCGAGCGTCGAGAGACGCCAGCGGTCGCGACTGCTGGGCGACAGCGAGGAGACCTCCGTCTCGCCCCATGAGACCTTGCCTGCGCTCGGCACGATCAGCCCGGCGATCAGGTGCAGAAGCGAGGTCTTGCCTGAGCCCGAGGGACCGCGCAAACCGATATGAGCGCCGGAAGGCACTGTGAGTTCGGGAATGTCCAGCACGCGGAAGGGGCGCCCGTCGCCGCCGCGATGGTCGAGCGTCACGCTTGAAAGCCGCAATATCTGGGCGGCGGATCGCTCAGGCGAGTGTGAAGCGGGCATCGACGAGTCTGATCTGGCTGACGAAGCCGGTTTCCGGGTCCGTGGCCGAGCCTATCTCCAATCGACCGGACACGACGACCTTGCGGCCGGCGCTGACCATCGGCGTGATTTCCTTCATGAAGACGACGACGATGTCGACCGGCCAGTCGGCATCCGACTGGCAGAACGGGCAGATCGCCAGCGGCTCGCGCGTGAGCACGAAGAAGCGGCTTTCCGGCTTCAGCGGGGGCGCCATGTAGCCGGTCAGGCGCACCTCCTGTCCGCGCAGGGCCGTGACGCGGTCGGAAAACTGGAAGCCGAGCACGCCGAAGGATTTGTAGAGGCCGTCGAAGGCGATCGTGGCTGGCTCCGCCGCACGGACCTCGCTGCAAAGCAGGGCCACCGCGAGACCCATCAGGATCACGCGGCGGGTGGTCAGCATCTCGTGGCGTTGCCGTTGCATCGCTCGTCCCTGTCGGCGGCTGGTCGGCTCACTTGCCGCCGAGCGCCAGCGCTTCCGCCATGACGCGGAAGACATAGGTGTTGGGCTTGTGGCCGCGGAACTTCTCGGCGCCGGGGCCCATCGCGGTCAGGATCACGTCGTCGGCGGCGTGGACGCCGCTATTGGCGTCGAAGGGCAGGTTGCCTGTCCGGCGCGCGGCCAGCGGGCCGGTGCAGTCCTTCTCGTTCGCGATATTGGTCTTGCCGTCCGGGCCCTTGACCGCCGGTACGCGTTCGCCGGTCATGTCCGGGCGGCCGGTATCGCAGGTGTCGGGATAGCTGCCATAGACCACCGCGAGGCGGCGCGAGGTGTCGACCTTGGTGGGGTAGCCGTCCGCGTCGAGCGGGCCGTAATTCGGCGGCACGGAGTCGGCGTAGACGCCGAGCTTGTCGCGCAGGAGCTGGCCCGGACGGTCGTCGTCATAGGTGCCGATGATCGAGATCGGGTGGGCGTGATCGGGCACCACGATGATCAGGGTGTCGTTGCGGTCGCCGGCGAAGTCCTTCGCCGCCTTCACCGCGTTGTCGAGCATGATCGTATCGAACACCGAACGCTCCCAGTCGAGCGAATGGCTGTACTTGTCGATGCGGGCCGACTCGACCATCAGGAAGAAACCGTCCTCATTGCCCTTGAGCATGTCGAGCGCAGCCTTGGTCTGCTCGACCACGTCCGGCTGGTCGGGGAACTTCGAAACCGTGCCCTTCTTGGTCAGCCGCAGATCGAACGCGCCGTCGATGTTACCGGTGTTGTAGAGGCCGAGCAGCTTTTTCGAGCCGGCTGCGACAGCCGCGTTCATTTCCGTCTTGGTGGTCGCGAGCGTGTAGCCCGCCTCCTTGAACTTGGCGATGAAGTCGAGCTCATCGGTCCGCTTCGAACCGGGTGTCGTCTTGGAGAGGAAGTTCGGGGAGCCGCCGCCCATGATCACGTCGGGCTGCACATCGTGGAACATCTTGACGATATCGTTGAAATCCGAGCGGCGTCGGGTGTGGGCCACCATCGAAGCCGGGGTCGCGTCCTCGATTTCCGAGTTGGTGACGACGCCGATCGCCATCTTGCCGCGGCGCTTGATCACCTCGGCAATGGTTTCGACCTTGGGATGGTCGAGTGTCAGGGCGTTCTTGGCGCAGTAGACGCCGAGCGCATTGACGCAGGATTTGTGGCCCGTGGTGTAGGCATGGGCTGCATTGGCGCTGTCGGTCACGATCGAGTCCGTGCCCGAGGTCGAGATCAGCGCCATGTTGGACATGTCGTCCATGGCGAGCTCGCCATTGTAGCGACCTTCGTCCCAGCCCTTGGAGAGAATACGGGCCGCGGTGCGGTTGGCGACCGACATGCCGTCACCGATGAAGAGGATGACGTTCTTGGCGCGACGCGGCTGGGTGGTGGCGAAGACCTCCCATTTGACCGTCGCCTTGTTGGTTCCCTGCGTCGCGTCGACGGTATAATTGCCCGCCGGAAGCGTCGCGCCACGCAGCCACAGCGCAGAATGCTTCTGGCCTTCCTCGTTCTGCATGAAGGTCGTGGCCTTGCCGAAGATTTCGGCGGCCGGCTTGCCGTTGATCGTGACCGCGACGTCGGCCGAGGTCGGAGCGTTCGGGAACTCGACCTTGAAGTCGAAGCGCGAGCCCTCGAGGATCTCGGCACGGTTGATGGGATAGATCGTCTGCGCGGCGACCGGGGCCGCAGCGAAGGCGCTGCCAAGTGCTACCGCATGCCAAAGCGTTCTCAGTTGCATCCCCAACCTCCGATAATCCGTGATCCCTTGGATGGGGTGAGCTAGTTGCAGCCGCACATGACAGGATGGCGACAGCCCTGCATGTTGTTGCGCAGAATAGCACCCGGCTCGGCCCGCCCCAATAACGACGGGCATCAAAGGACGGTCTGCAGACCGATGCGCTGCTGCGCCACTCCGGAGATGGGCGGCCTCGACACCTGCGTCCCGGACATACGCGACGCGACGGCTGGCCGCCGGGAACATGTCATCATGGCGGGAGACGACGGCTCGCTCTGAGACGCCGGCGCGTTCGCAGAAGAATCGCCCGGGATCGTCGGGGGGCGGGTTGGGCGAGTGTCCAGCTGCCCGACTTCCCGTGCAGCTTGGATGGTCGCGGCTCGACCTCAGGAGGCGCTGCGGTTTCGCCTCAGCAGGCGAAGGACAGTCTGGCGCCGCCGGACGCTTCGATGGACTGTCCGGTGACCCATCGGAATTCATCCGAGAGCACGGCTGCGATCACGGCGCCCACATCGCTGGCTTCTCCGAGACGCCCCAACCCGGTCTTCTCGACGATCGACTGAATGATCTCCGGATAGCGATCGAACGCATCGTCGCCGATCCGGGTTCTGGTGGCGCCCGGCGCAACGGCGTTCACGCGGATGCCGCGGCGGCCGAACTCCTTGGCCATGTAGCGGGTGAGCACGGTCAGGCCGCCCTTCATCGATGCATAGGCGGAATAGCCCGGCTCCATGCCGCTCTGCAGGGTCGAATTGCTCGTCACATTGACGATGGCACCGCCGTCAGCAAGCACTGGAAGCAGAGCCTGGGTCAGAAAATAGGGGCCCTTGAACAGCACCCGCATGAAGGAGTCGAAGAGCTCCTCGCTGGTGTCCTCGAACAGGGCCATCTGTCCGAAACCGGCATTGTTGACGAGGTAGTCGAAGGAGCCTGTGTTCCATTCGCGCTGCAGCACTGCCGTTGCCTCATCCCGGAACGCCGCGAAGCTGTCGCTGCGCCCGACATCCAGATGCAGGGGTATCGCCTGGGCGCCCCTTTGCCTCGCTGCTTCGACCACATCGCGCACGCGATCCTGGTGGCTGTTGTAGGTGACGATGGAATCGACGCCGCGCTCAGCGAGCGCGACGGCCGTTGCGGCGCCGATGCCCGAGCTGGCGCCGGTGATGATGGCGATCTTGCGCATGGGAACTCTCCTTGCAGGTCTGTTGCGATGGCGAAGACCTAGGCCAGCGATGCAAGATGATCTATAATACATCATCCGAAATTCATTACGAATCGTCCAAAGCTATGGAACCACTCGCCGATGTGATCGCCTTGCTTCGCCCTCGCGCGGCCGGGACGAAGATGGTTCAGGGGGCCGGGCGCTGGGGCGTGCGATATTCGCGCATGGACTATGCCGGCTTCGGCCTGGTGGTGGCCGGAGGTTGTTGGCTCGCCGTCGACGGTGATGAACCCCATCGCCTGGCCCGAGGCGACTTCGTCCTGATGCCGGCTGTCCCAGGGTTCACGATCACCAGCGACCTGGAGGTCGAGCCCCTTCCGCTTGATGCATATGAAGCGGTTGCACGGGGAGCCGGCGACGTCCGGCATGGCGACGCGGAGCGCGAGGCCGAGTTCAAGCAGCTTGGCGGCTATTTTCAGCTGGAGCCCGGCAACCGCGGGCTGTTCGCCGGCCTGTTGCCCGGCCTCGTCCATATCCGGGCTGCCGATCCGGCGGCGGAGCGCCTCGCCAGGATGATCGACCTGATCACCGACGAAGCGCTCGCCAACCGGCCGGGACGCGACCTCGTGATCGACCGGCTGATCGAGGTCCTGCTGGTGGAGGCGCTCCGCTTCCACGCAGAGAGCGCAGGCGCAGCGGCGCGGCCAGGGCTTCTGGCGGGACTCGCCGATCCGCTTCTCGCCCGCGCCCTGCGGCAACTTCATGGCGATGTGGCGCGCGGGTGGTCGGTGGATGCGCTGGCCCGGCAGGCGGGCCTGTCCCGCTCGGCCTTCAGCGAGCGCTTCAATCGGAAGGTTGGGGTGCCGCCGATGCAGTATCTGATCGAGTGGCGCATCGCCTTGGCCAAGGCGATGCTCCAGCGCGACGCGCCGCCGCCGCTGGAGGCAGTTGCGGCAGCGGTGGGCTATCAATCGGCAAGTGCCTTCAGCACCGCCTTTCGCCGCGAGGTCGGCAGTTCACCCAGCCACTTCACGCGGGCAACAGCTGCTTGAGCGCGGCTTGGCGATGCCGACGCCGACCGCGCGTATTGTGCCGCGGTCGGTGTCAGTGGGCGTTCTGGCGCAGCGGCCGGTTTGGCACGCCGCAGGGATCGAAGCTCTTCCTTCTCAGGTGAGGGATCGGCTCAGGCCTTGATCGTCGTCGACTCCTGGCTGGTCCGGCCGAACAGGTCCCGCGCCCTGACGCGGTAATGCCCCTCTGATTGGGTCGCATGCAGGTAAACGCTCGACAGCAACCCGACCGGGTTGATGACCTGCCACGGCCCGTTCTCCGTCGCGCTCCAGAGCACGTCGAAGAACTGCACGCTGCCATGCACTGCGGGCTCCCAGAACAGCACAGTGTTGCTGCGGCCGTTGAGGCCGCCGAAGCGGCGCGCTTTCAGCCCTATCGGCGCCTGAGGCACCTCGCCATCGCGCCGCACCAGGGCGACGAGCGCGACCGAAGGCAGGGGCATGTCAAGCGGCAGCGTGCAGCTCGTCTGTGCCCCGCCAATCTGGAGATGCTCGATTGTCAGTGCTGGCTCCTGGGCGAGTCGCATCGCCTCCAGCTCGGCCGGGTTCGGCAGATCGGGCGCGCCGAGATCCTCCCAGACGGTGAAGGGGTCGCCCTTGCCATGAGCAATCCGGAACGTGGCGAGTGCGTAGGCTCCCGGCTGGAGGCCGGCGAAGTCGATCTCGGCCTTGCTCTCACCGGACTGCCAGATGCGGTCGACGCTGTTATAGAGCAGCACGGTTGCCCCGGACGTCTCGTTCTCGTGGCCGAGCGCGGTCGCCATGGCGCCCAGGCCGCTGCGATCCGGATCGAGCCCCTGGTTGCCGAGGGCGATGCGCCGTTCGCTCAGCAGTCCCAGCAGTTCCATGACGCTGAGCGCCGGCTTCTTGATCAGCTCGAACGGTTCGGGATTGGCCTGCCTGGCTTCCAGGGCGCCAATATCGGTCTTGTGTTCGGCCTGCGCGGCGCGGACCGGGCGGCTGCCGAAATAGGTCAGATGCGTGCGGTGCCCCCAATGGCCGACGAAGCCATTGTCGTTGCTGAGTATTTCGTAGTCGACGCCCTCGGCATCGACCATCAGTCGCTGGTGCTGATCGATGATCTTGGCGGCCAGCCCGGCGAAATAGGGCATGCCATGCCAGGTATGGTAGAGATTCCAGCCGATCTGCGGGTCGCATTCGTCGTTGATGAAGGGAAGGGCGGCGAAGCGCGGGTGGTGCTCGCGGATGTAGTCGACCGCCATCATCTCGTGCCGGACGATGGAGAGGCTGTTCGGGGTGAGATCCTCGGCGTGTTTCTTGGCGCCCTTCTCATGGACCGAGATGAAATCGAGTCTGACGCCAGTCTCCCCGGTGAAGAGGTTCGTGCCGGTGTCGCAATGGGCCAGGAAGGATTTGAAGATCGGCGGGATGCGCCGCGCGACGCCGGGGCCGCCGAGCTTGAGCGCGGGATCGACCGCCTTCAGCGCCTCCGAGCAGGCATCATAGTAGTTGTTGAAGCCGATCTCGCCACCGAGCTTCCACCAGATATCGGGCTCGTTCCAGGTTTCGAAATACCATTGCCGCGGTTCGTCAGCGCCATAGCGTGTGCTGTAGCGCTGAGCCAGTTCGGTGATGAAGTCGCGCCAGTGATGCGCCTGCTTCACGTCGTTGAAGTCAGTGTAGATGTAGGAGGGGTTGCCCATCAGCTCGAGGAATGGGCGGATACGGTGCTCCAGCATGATGTCGAGTGCCGCATCGAGCCGCGACCAGTCGTAGCTGCCGAAGGCGGACGCTGTGACGAGGTCGAGCATGTAGTGCACGCGCATGTATTCGATGCCGCGATTGGGCACGCCGCCGACATAGGCCAGCGTCTGCGCCATTTCCGGCTCCAGCAGCAATTCGCCCGGCGAAAAACCGGTGCTGCGCCAGAAGCGCCGGAAGGCTTGCGTCGGAGCTGAGAGGTCGACGCGGATGCGGGTCGTATCGGACATGACGGATCCTTCGCAGAGAGGCGGATGAAGGTGAGTTGCCGGCTAATGTGATGGGATGGCGCGCTTGGCTCTCACTTGAACTTGTCGCGCATCGACTGGATGCCGGGGATCGCCGCCATCAGATGGGCGTGTCGATCATCAAAATGCTGAACCAGCCCGCGGCTCGTCTTTCCGACCAGGATTGTGAAGATGTAGCAGCGATGGCCGGGCGAGGTGACGGTTGGGTGATAGCCCTTGTCGACGAGGATCGTGTCGCGATCCTGGACCATGAAGCACTCGGCCTTGCCGTCGGCATAGATGATCTGAGCGCCGAAGCCCGTCCCTGGGTCGTAGCGGTAATGGTAGAGTTCGTCATGGGCCGTCTCGCCCTCGCGGTCGGCATCGTGCTTGTGCGGGGGATAGCCCGACCAGCAGCCGGGATCGGCATAGAGTTCGCTGACCAGGAGATTGCCGGCGCGGCCCTCGCCGTTCTGGCCGAGAATGTGGAAGATGCGACGGCGGCTATGGGTCTCCGGCGAGCCGACATCGACCATGGAGACCTCGTCCGGGGCGATCCGGAAGGGCTTCAACTTGGTGTCGTGGAGGCCGCCGGCGACGGCGATTTCGGCTGGCCCGCCGCCGTTCTCGATCCGTATTGCGCTCCCGACCGGCGCATAGACGGAATCCGCTTCGCCCGACCAGATGTCGCGCCGCCGCCCCACACCCGCAAAGCGCTGGCTATCGACGATGATGTCGACCGTGCCCGAGAGCACGACATAGACGCTTTCATGCTTGCGCAGGGTTTGCTCCAGCGCATCTCCCGGTTTGAGCTTCAGGAGATTGAAATAGACATGCGGCAGGGCGGGGTCGTCGGTGACGATCGCCTTGTTGGCATTGTCGCTGTCTCGAACGTGCTTAGGCATGAGCGGCTTGTCCGGGTTGGATGGATTCGACGCCGTTGAGCGAGAGTTGTTCGGCGTGGTGACAGGCGACGCTGCGGCCACCGAAATCGCGCAGGGGCGGCGGCGTGGTGCGGCAGGTTTCGGTGGCGAAGCGGCAGCGCGGATGGAAGGCGCAGCCGGAGGGGCGATTGGCGGGATCGGCGACCTCGCCGGGCAGGCGGATGCGCCGCCCCTGCCGGCGCTGCGCCGGATCGGGGATCGGCAGGGCCGAGAGCAGCGCCTCGGTGTAGGGATGGAGCGGCTTGGCGAAGAGCCTGTCCGAGGGCGCGACCTCGACCACCTGGCCGACATACATCACGACGACACGGTCACAGATGTACTCGATGACGCTGAGATCGTGGCTGACGAAGAGATAGGTCAGCCCGAATTCCTCCTGAAGATCGCGTAGGAGGTTGAGAGTCTGCGCTCGAACGCTGACATCGAGCGCCGAGACCGCCTCATCGAGTACGACGAGGCGCGGACGCGTTGCGAGCGCCCGGGCGATGCCCACGCGCTGACGCTCGCCGCCGGAGAAGGCGTGCGGATAGCGCCGCGCGTATTCGGGCCTGAGACCGACCTTGGCGAGCAGGTCCCGGACGGTCGCTTCGATCTGGTCGGGCGGGACGAGCCGATTGACCTTCAGCACCTCGCCGACAATGTCGCGCACCTGCAAGCGTGGGTTCAGCGAGGATTGCGGGTCCTGGAAAACGATGCGCAGGTCGGTGCAATAGGCCAGCCGCTCGTTCTCGGAGAGCTGGTCGAGATCGACACTGCCGCCATCCTTCTTGCGATAGCGCATCGTGCCCGCGCTGGGCTCGTGGATGCCGAGCAGCAAGCGCGTCACCGTCGACTTGCCGCA
Source organism: Hyphomicrobiales bacterium (assembly GCA_900470095.1). GTDB lineage: Bacteria > Pseudomonadota > Alphaproteobacteria > Rhizobiales > Beijerinckiaceae > Allobosea. The sequence goes on along the minus strand of UBZM01000004.1, from coordinate 31,615 downwards.
GCCGGATTCGCCGACGAGGCCGAGCGTCTCGCCCTGCCTGATCTCGAAGGAGACATCGTCGACGGCCCGGATCGGATTTGAGGTCTTGCGCTGGAACAGCGTCTTGCGCGGCTTGAAGACCTTGGTCAGGCCCCGCACCTCGAGCAGGATATCCGGGGACATTTGCGCGCGATCAAGCATGGCTGGTGCTCCGCTCCGTCACCACCGAATCTGTTGATGGAGTGCGCTGGAGCACGCAGCGGACGTCGCGCCGCGGCCCGAGCGTGATCGTGCCGGGGTCCTCGATCTCGCAAAGGCCCTTGATCGCGAGGTCGCAGCGCGGACGGAAATCGCAGCCGGCCGGCCGATCGAAAGGCGAGGGCACCATGCCGCGAATGGCGGCGAGGCGGGTATGTCTTCCGGCGCCGAGGCGCGGTACCGATTTCAGCAAGGCCTGCGTGTAGGGATGGCGCGGATCGGCGAAAATCTCGTCAACCGTGCCGCGCTCGACGATCCTACCGAGATACATCACCGCGACATCGTCGGCGATCTCGGCGACGACGCCGAGATCATGGGTGATGAACAGGATCGAGAGCCCGTATTCGCGCTGCAGTTCCTGCAAGAGGTCGATGATATTGGCCTGCGTGGTGACGTCGAGCGCAGTGGTCGGCTCATCGGCGATCAGGAGGCGCGGCTGGCAGGAGAGAGCGAGCGCTATGCAGACGCGCTGGCGCATGCCGCCGGAGAATTCGAATGGATAATTGCCCAGCCGCTCCGCTGGTTTGGGAATGCCGACACGGCCGAGCATTTCGACAGCCCGCGCCTCGGCCTCGCGCCTGGAGAGGCCGAGATGACGACGGATCACAGGCACGAGCTGCTGGCCGATCGTATGGACCGGCGAGAGCGCGGCCATCGGCTCCTGCGAGATCAGCGAGATGTCCTTGCCGCGCAGCCCGCGGATCTGTCGACCGCGTGGATCGAGCGCGCCGATGTCGATCGCCTCGCCTGCGCGGTCGGTATAGGTGATGCGGCCGGCGGCAATGCGCCCGCTCGGCGGCAGCAGGTTCATCAGGGCCCGGCCGGTAATGCTCTTGCCCGAGCCGGATTCTCCGACGAGGCAAAGCGTGCGGCCGCGCGGCACGTCGAAGGTGACGCCGTCGACCGCGCGTACGAGGCCGTCATCGGTGCCGATCTGGACCTTGAGGTCCCGCACGGTGACCAGTGGCTCAGGCTGTGCCACGGCAGTCACCGGAAGAGCTGACATGCGCTCAAGCATAGGGATCGGCCGCATCGCGAATTCCATCGCCGAGGAAGTTGAGGGCGAGCACAGCGACGACCACGGCCGCGCCGGGCGCGAGCAGCCAGGGCGCGGTGGTCAGCGCCAGGATGCTCTGGGCATCCTTGAGCAGCACGCCCCAGCTCACGACGGGATCCTTCAGGCCGATGCCGAGGAAGGAGAGCGCCGTCTCGGCAAGGATCATGCTCGGGATCGCCAGCGTCACCGAGGCGACGATATGGCTGGTGAAGGAGGGCACCATGTGCCGCCAGATCACGCGTTGCTTGCTGCAGCCGTCGAGCCGCGCTGCGAGCACGAAGTCCTCGGTGCGCAGCGAGAGGAAGCGCCCGCGCACCACGCGCGCCAGGTCCGTCCAGCCGATCAGCGAGAGGATGATGGTGATCCAGAGATAGACCAGCAGCGGGTCCATATTGGCCGGTACCGCGGCAGCGAGCCCCATCCAGAGCGGGATGGTCGGGATCGACTTCAGGAAGTCGATGCTGCGCTGCACAACCTCATCGATCCACCCGCCGTAATAGCCCGACATGCCTCCCAGCAGCAGGCCGAGGAACAGGCTGATCGCAACGCCGACGAGGCCGATCGACATCGATATGCGCGCGCCGTGGATGGTTCGCGACAGCACGTCTCGGCCCAGCCTGTCGGCTCCCCACAGATACATCGGCTGCGACGGGTCGGCGGGGCCGATCAGGTGACGGTCCCACGGGATCAGGCCGAAGAGATGATAAGGCTCTCCCCTGGCGAAGAACACGACCGGATTGACCGAGTTCTGGTCAACCACGAAGCTCCGCTTCAACGCCACAGGGTCGAAGCTCATCTTGTAGCCGTTGACATACATGAAGCGCAGCTCGCCGCCGGCATCGCGGCCGAAGAACTGCAGCGGCTGAGGCGGCCCATAGGTGTAGCGGGCGTTGTAGGTATTGGCCGAGAACGGCGCGACGAACTCGGCGAAGAGCGCGACGAGATAGATGCCGAGCACGACGAAGGCGCTGGCATAGGCGAGCCTGTGCCGGCGGAAGCGCCGGAAGATCAGCGCCCATTGGCCGGTCTCGGCGAGCTTGCGGCCGGCAGGCACTGCGGCGGCGATGGGAGCGGCGAGATCGGTCATCGACGCCTCACGCGTAGCGCACGCGCGGATCGAGCCACGCGAGCAGGAGGTCGGAGATCAGGGTGCCAATGACGGTGAGCGCGCTCAGCATCAGGATGAAGCTGCCGGCGAGGTACATGTCCTGTGCCAGCAGCGCGGACAGCAGAAGCGGCCCGGCGGTCGGCAGGCTCATCACCACCGAGGTGACGATCGCGCCCGAGACGAGATTGGGCAGCACCCAGCCGATGGTCGAGATGAACGGATTGAGCGCAACCCTGACCGGGTACTTGAACAGCAGCTCCATTTCGCCGAGGCCGTTGGCGCGTGCGGTCTGGACATAGGGCTTGTAGAGCTCGTCGATCAGATTGGCGCGCATCACCCGGATCAGGGCCGCGGTGCCATGCGTCGCCAGGACGAAGACCGGCAGCCACAGATGCATGGCGAGGTCGCCGACCTTGGCGAGGCTCCACTCGGCGTTGACATAGGCTGGCGAGAACAGCCCGCTGACGCTCATCCCGAAATAGCGCGAGAATACGTACATCAGTGCGAGCGCCAGCAGGAAGCTCGGCACAGCGAGGCCCAGGAAGCCGAGGAAGGTCACGACATAGTCGAGCCAGGAATAGCGCCGGACCGCGCTGTAGATGCCGATCGGCAGCGCGACGATCCAGGTGACGATGAGCGTGATGCCGGAGAGCAGGACGGTCATTCCAAACCGGTCCCACATCAGCTCGGAGACCGGCTTGTTCCACTCGAAGGACTCGCCGAAATCGCCGCGAAACAGGATGCCGGAGATCCAGAGCCAGTATTGCACATACCAAGGCTGGTCGAGGCCGTAGCGCAGCTTCAGCGCCGTCAGCGCGTCACTGTCGAGGGCGCCGCCCTGTTCGGCAAACTTGGCACTGAACGAGGTCAGGAAGTCGCCTGGCGGCAATTGGATCACCAGAAAGGCGACAACCGAGACGGCCGCGAGCGTCGCGAACGTATAGACGAGCCGTCGCAGCACGTAGCGAAGCATCGCAGCCTCCAGCGCATTCGGATCGAGGGGAGGGCCTGGAGCCGATCGAGGGCCCCAGATCCATCAGCTGAGCGCGGGTCTCATTCGTAGAAATACTGCTCGGGATTGGTCGGCCCCGGCGTCATGTAGAAGAACGTGTCCGGCATCACCTCCGGGACGTTGCGCATGTTGTTCTTCACGACGCCGTAATTGTCGGCCTCCATATTGGTGCCGATGACGTAGAACTGGTCGCGCGTGATCTCGAGGATCTGCTTCATCACCGCGAACTGGCCGGTCGCGCCAGGTGTCTTCTGCATCTGGACGTAGAGAGCCTGCTGCTTCTTGACGTGCTCAGGCGGCTCTTCGGCGTTCGGATCGTTCGGGTTCTGGAAATAGATACCCCAGGCCGAGGCGAAGGCCGCCTGGTTCTCATAGGGGAAGTACCATTTCGGATCGAGCAGGCCGAGGAAATCGTACCCGCCGCCGCCGATCCAGACGAGGCCATCCTGTTCATTGGCAAGCATCCGGGCAAAGGCGAAGGATTCCTCGACCGCGCGCACCTGCATCTCAACGCCGACCGCCGCCCAGTATTTGCGGACGAGTTCCAGCGCATCGATCTGGTAGCGCCGCGAGGTTGCGGCATCGATGGCAAAGGAGATGCGCTTGCCGTCGGGGCCGAGCCGGAAGCTCTGCGCATCGCGCTTGCTGAAGCCGGTCTTGTCCAGCATCTCGTTGGCAGCCTTGGGATCGTACTTGGTGTATTGCGTCGCCATTTGCTCGTCATAGAGCGCCGTGCCCGGACGCGGAGCCGCCTGATAGGGCTGCGATTGCCCGGCATAGATCAGGTCGTTGAGCTCCTCCCGGTTGATCGCGAGCGAGAGGCCGACGCGGAACTCCTTCTTGCGAAAGATCTCGCGCAGCACCGGGTTCTTGCTGGTCTGGTTGAGGGCGATGCACATCGCGTTCGACCAGGCAGGCTGCGCCTTGAAGAGACGGTAGCCGCTGCGCTCGCGGTTCTGGGCCAGCACGATCCGCGTCTCCAGCCCGTTCAGGCGCTGGTTCTGCATGTCGAGCTCGCCATTGATCGCCTTCAGGACGATCGCCTGCTGGTCGCCCATGATGTCGAAGGTGACGCGGTCGATATAGGGCAGTTGCTGCCCGTTCGGGTCGACCTTGAAATAGTAGGGATTGCGCTCCAGCACGACCTGAGTGGTGCCGCCATAGGGCACGGTCAGCTTCCATGGATCGAGCACCGGTCGCCCTGTATTGCGCCAGCGGCCGGGGAAGCTCGTCTTGTTCAGGAAGAGGGCAGACCAGTTCGCCGCCTTCGCCTCGGCGACCAGCTTGTCGATACCGTCGGGATTGTACTTCTTGTGGAACTGCTTGAGGTAGTGCGCCGGCGCCGCGGCGAGGATATCGGAGCCGAATGTCGTTGCCATGTTCTCGAGCAGCATGCCGTTGGGGCCGCTGAAGCGGAATCTCACGGTGCTGTCGTCGATCTTCTCAACGATGACGGGATCGCTGCCGCTCCTGAGCCAACGCGGCACAGCCGGCGTCAGCTCCTTGTTCATCAGCACGTCCTGATACCAGAACATGATGTCGTCGGCGGTGAAGGGGGCGCCGTCGGACCAGCGCATGCCCTTGCGCAGATGAAAGACGTATTCGGTGCCCTCGGGATTGATGTCGATCTTCTCGGCGACATCGGGAACCACTTCGGACCAGGCCGGGTTCCAGCGCACCAGGCGGGTGTAGCCGATCGAGCGCTCGATCAGGGAGTCGCTTCCACCCATCAGGGCCTGCCGCCAGGTGCCGCCGTACTTGCCGGATTTCTCGACCGGTTTGAGGACAAGCGGCTTTTCGGGCAGCCGTTTCTCGACCGGTGGGAGCTTGCCGTCCTTCACGAGCCCGGCGAGGGCCGCAGGTTCCTTGAAATCCGCCGCAGATGCGGTGCCTGTCCATGCAATGAAAAGGCATAGGGCGGCGCGGCCAAGCGCGCCTTGGCAAATACGTCCCATCGCTTCCTCCGCTGCGCCTTCTGGTCTGGCCGGGCGCTATTGGAGGGACGTTATCGTTAACGTATAATCGGCGTCAAGCCTCGGCGGCACCAAAATTGGACATCTGAGACTATCGGGTTTAATTGCTGCGTTTCGTGATTGATCCATGCCGTTTTAGTGCGCTGCATCGGATTTTTGGCATGAGCAGCAATGCCACTGGAAAGAGATAACGTTATCGTAAATGATGCCGACATGATCATTAAGCCGACTCCGCGCTCAGCGACGATCACCGATGTCGCCGCTGCCGCTGGCGTATCGCCAATGACGGTCTCGCGCGTCCTCAACGGGCGCGACGGAGCGGGCGAGGAGACGCGTCAGCGGGTCATCGAAGCAGCACACGCTCTGAGCTACCGGCCGAACGCCTTTGCCAAGAGTTTGAAGAACGATCGCTCGAATACGGTGGGCATCGTCGTGCCTGATATCGTCAACCCGTTCTTTCCCGAGATCATCCGTGGTGCGGAGCTTGCTGCTCGCCCCGCCGGCTACACGCTTCTGTCGTGCAATGTGGTCGAGGACCCCGAGCGCGAGGCGGAAGTGCTCGACACCTTGCTTGATAAGCGGGTCGATGGCGTCATCATCTGCAGCGCTCGCCTGGATGACGAGCGGCTGATGCGGGCTATCGAGCCGCACCGCGCGGTCGTGCTGATCAACCGCAGCCTGCCGAAACGTGCCGTCGGCACGATCGAGGTGGATTATCGCATTGGCGTAGAGGCGATCGTCACGCGGCTGATCGGGCAGGGGCGCCGCCGCTTTGCCTTTGCTGCGGGGCCGGCCAGTTCCCATGGCGGCAGAAGGCGGCGCGACGGTCTCGAGGCGGTCCTGTCTCGTCATGGCCTTTCGCTGGCGCTCGACATGCCCTGTACGCCCGACCTCCAGGGCGGAATCGATGTTGCCGCCAGGGTCGTGCCCTTGGCTGCAGAGATTGATGCGGTGCTCTGTTACAACGATCTCATTGCGCTAGGCCTGATGAAGCAACTGGAGGCAGCGGGAGTGGCTGTCCCCCATCAGGTGGCCATCGTCGGATGCGACGACATTCCCGCTGCTTCGCTCGTCTCGCCGCCGCTGACGACGCTGCGGATTGCGAAGCAGGATCTCGGCGAAATGGCCATGCGGATGCTGCTGGATCGGATCGCCGGCCGCAATGCGCAGCAACGGATCATCATCGAGCCCGACGTGATACTCCGCGCGACGACGCCGTCCGACCGCTAGAGACAAGCTCCTCGGGCGGGTCACCGTCATTCTCACCGAGGCCGGCGTTGTCGGGCGTGAGAGTGTATACGGCACTCGGCCTGCTTCTGCGCCAGATCACATTGCGCTGCGAGGAATGGATCACCTTGATGCGCCGTCCGGAGATGGACGGCAGCGGGCGGCTGCCTCATCATCACCCGCAGGCGTGATCGGTGCAGACGTCCCAGTCAATGAGAGCAGTTCTGTCTTCCCGTCGTGTCTGGCCGTCGGACAGCCTGCACGATTCCCGCAGCGGCCTCGTCGCTGGCCGGTATCGGCCAGATCGGCGGATGATTGAGGAACAGGGTTGTGCGATTTGCAGCATGGACAGCGGGTTTTCTCGTCGTTGCCGCTATTGCCGCGACGATCCATTTCTGGTCACCCCACGCGACGGTGCGGGTGACGACGGGAGCGCTTGGCACTGACGCGCAGCGTCTCGTTGGCGCCCTCATCACGGAGACGACCAGGGATCATCCCCGGATCAGACTTCAGCCACTGCCGGTCAAGGATCTGGCTGCGAGCTCGAAGGCGATCGAATCTGACGAGGCGGATCTCGCGGTGATCCGCAGCGACGTCTCGCCACCGACCAACGGACAGACGATTGCGATCCTTCGTCGCGACGTCGTCGCTTTCGTTCTGCCGCCGAAATCGCCCATCGACAGTATCGGTAAGCTTTCCGGCAAGACGATCGCAATCCCGCAGGGCCGTCTGCAGGACGTCAACGCCGCGCTACTCGATGTCATCCTAGGCTATTACAATGTCGCGCCTGGCGACGTGAAGCGGGTGTTTCTCCCGCCTGACGACATGATTGCCGCGGTTCACCAACGGCATATCGCGGCCATCCTTGCCGTCGGGCCGGTCGGGCCGGGGGAGGTCGTCGGCGCAGTCCTCGCCATGGCCAAGGGGACCGCAGGCACTCCGACGATCCTGGCATTCTCTGACGCCGATGCCTTTAATCGACGCTTTCCGGCCTTCGAATCCTACGATGTTCCGGAAGGCGCGTTCAGATCGCACCCCGCGACCCCCGACGACACCGTGACGACACTCGCAGTGACCTACCGACTTGTCGCGCCCGACACGATGCTCAATCTCGTAGCAGGGGCGATAGGCCGGACCCTCTTCGTCTCAAAGACCAAGCTGATGGCGCTCACGCCCTTGGCGAGCCAGATCGAGGCCCCCGATCCGGATAACAAGAATCCAATCCTGCCCATCCATCCCGGCGTCGCCAACTATCTCAGCAACGGTGAACAGAGCTTCTTCGACGAGTTCCAAGGCTATTTCTATCTTGCCGCGGCTCTCCTCAGCGTCCTGGGTTCGCTGACAACGATCGTCCTGGGGCGTGTGAAGATGTCGCGGATGCGCCAGGAGCAGAAGCGGATCGGGCAGTTCATTCAGATTGCGGATCAAGCCCGGAAGGCCGATGCCGAAGGGCTTGAGGCCCTGGACCATTCCCTTCATCAACTGGTCGATGAAGCCGTCGCGTCCGGGGGGCGTTCAGGCGAGGATGCCACGATGGCCCTTGCCGTCAATCACGCCCGCTACTCCATCACGGCGCGCCGGGCATCTCTGAGCCCCCAAAGCGGGAAGGCGCTAGCTCTCAAGGCGATGCCTTCGTAGGCGCGCTCGCGTCAGGTTCTACGCGGCGGGAGCCTGGTCGACACGGTCTCGTCGCGCGCATGCGCATGGCCCATCGCCGCGCCTGATGAAGAGGGCGTGGCCATGTCCTGCGCGCGTTCGATACACAGATCGGGGGTGGAACGCACAACGACTGGAGGTTGCCAGCCGTTGTCATCGCTTCGTCTGCGGCGCGCTTCATCCAATCGAGGCCGCGACGCTCAAGCCCCTTGGTCACCGCAACTGATGCGTCACGCTCCGACAGCGTCACTGACGCACTTCTTAGTGAAACTTGACTTCGCGGCGCCCGACAGTTTTCGTTCGGCGACAGTCACGTCGCACGCTTTAGCAGCGTCGCTTTCGCATTTTTTCATGAAGCTCGTCAGTGCAGCACCGGCAAGCTTCTTGTCGGCGGCGGAAGCCTTGCAAGTATCCGCCATCGCGGTCGCCGCGCTCAGAATAAGGCCGGCCAGAACGATTGCTACGCGCATGTATAATCTCCCTGCGATGGACCATCTGCCGAATTGTAATCCGATTCTCCCGTGAGAACAGATGGAAGCGCAATGGCGGCGTGCAAGCGCACCTTCGTGGAACCAGAGTGGCCAAACCTGAATAGCCTCCCGCAGGTGGCACGCTTCGACAGCGTCAAGACAGACATGTAAGAGGAGAGAGCTGGCCGAGTGCCGGAACTCGGCGAAGGGCGTTCCAGATGGCCAATGCATGTTCCGCCGGTATCGATACCGGATTCGCTGCGCTGGATTTCGGACAGATGATCGTTCTCGGACTCGTTCAAGGGGTCAGCGAGCTGCTGCCGATCTCCTCGACGGCCCATATGCGTGTCGTTCCCGCCGTGCTGGGATGGCCGGACCCAGGATCGGCATTCTCGGCCTTGATGCAGTTGGCGGCCCTCACCGCTGTGGTGACGTATTTTCGGCGGGACGTCCGCGAGATCGCGACAGGTTCATGGCGTGCCTTGGCGCGTCGCGAGACAGGTGCGCCGGAGTTCAGGCTGGCGGTTGGGATTGTTCTGGCGACGGTCCCGATCGTGCTGGCCGGCGTGCTGCTCGCGCCGTTGCTCAATGCCTGCAATTCACCCTTGCGCTCGCCTTGGGTCATCGGCGCGAGCTCCATTACATTGGCGCTGCTCCTGGCCGCGACCGAATGGTTTGCGCGCCACAAGCGGACGGCGGGGCAAGCTACGCTTCGAGATTTCATTCTGATCGGTGTGGTTCAGGCCGGCGCGCTCATTCCCCGGGGTGTCCCGCTCAGGGTCGACCCTGACAGCTGCGCTCGGCCTGGGTTTCAAGCGAGCTGAGGCTGCGCGACTGTCCTTCCTCATCGGCCTGCCGGCGATAGCGCTGGCGGGTCTGAAGGAAGCGGCGGAACTGGCGAGGGCCGGCATCGACGCCCATGCGGTCTCGCTGCTGGCGGTGGGGCTCTTCGCCGGCTCGCTGGCTTCCTTTGCTGCGATCTGGGGTCTCATGCGCTTTCTGGAACGCATGTCGAGCTGGCCGTTTGTTGTCTATCGCGCCTGTATGGGCATCCTGCTTCTGGCCGGCGTTGCGACGGGGTGGTTGCACTAGGCGCTTCGACGGACCCTTCGCCAGCACCTTCTTCGACGGGTGGATTCGACTGGCCGGACGATCGTGCCTCCGCCGGACGGCGGGCTCGCGGGCAATTCCAGCTGCCTGGCGACAGCCCCTGCCGCAAACGCGGACTGTCCCCCTTCGCCCCTCGGCTTGCGCATTGCGTGAATGATGCCGGCTAAGCATCAAAATTTGATGCTCTCGACACGGAACGAAGCATTCGCCGCCACTCACGGGGTGGGAAAGGCTCGTGCAGCAGGCGGCAGGTCCTGGCCTGGGCGCGCAGGCGACGCGCCCTCAACACCCTTTGGCCTCTCGCAGGCGGAAAACCGGCCTCCCCATAGGCTGCGGCCGAGCGGTCCAGCCGATTGGACGCCTCCCGTTCTGCTGGCACGGGAAATGCCCACCATCCCCGCGGCAATCAGGAACAGATAGTGGCTATCGCGACCCCGACACCAGCTTTGGACGCTCTGAAGGAACAGGCCACGGCCTTCTTGCAGCTCTGCCGGTCATCATGGTCTTCGCCAATCGTTCGTCCCCGCTCGTGCTTGGGCTTGCCGCCCTGCTCCTGACGGCATCGCTCGTTGGACACGGGCTGGGGCCGACACGAGCCCGGTCAGCCTGTCTGCCAGATGGCCGCGCTCGAGATACGCCCCGCCGAGGATAAGGACGACCAGAACGCACAGCGCGATCCTCCTGCGGCCCTTTGGCGTCGGCGGACGCTCGGTCTCGCGCATGGCACTACATCCTGACGCGATGGTCTCAGTCGGCCACGGGCTGGAGATGCGGGAACTTCGACAATACTCGTACGTTCCGGCATTTCCGCGGCTCGCACGCGATTGTGAGCGTCGAGCACATTGCTGGCCCGCCCGTCATGTTGGGCGCATGAGCCGATGCCGTTGCCGTCGCTGTCGTCTTTCACGTCGCGTTCGCGGACGCCCCCGGCTCGATCTCCAACGCGCAACCGATCCTTCACTGCGCAGCCGCAGCCGCCGCAATGCGTGCAGGCGCCCCAACGAGATTTGCCAGCCGAGACAGCGCGACGGGCTCTCGCCAACGCTCGGCCGACGGCGCGCCGGACACTCTTCCGTGCATACGCGGGCTAAAGTCGGCGCGGCGCTTTTGGCCGGGCAGCGTTTCCCATTCGCTATTCGCCACTCGCCAAGCGCAACTCGCCTCGCTCGGTCACCGCCGGGCCGGCTTCGGTGGCCTTGGCCTCGGTGATGAGGATGCTCTGCCACTCCACCGCTTCGCGATGGCCCTTGAGCACATCGAACTTGGTGTCCTTTCCGTCGCGCCAGAAGCGGATATCGAAGCGTCGGCGGCCGAGCCGAAGATCGATCAACGTCACATCGGGCATCCAGTCGGGCAAGGCAGGATCGACATAGAGCTTGCCGCGCGGGGCATCCTGCTGCAGCCCGAGGATCGCTTGCAGCAGCACGAAGGGGGTGCCTGCCGCCCAGGCCTGCGGCACATTGGCGCCAAGATATTGCACCGGGAAACTGGTCGGGTCGCGCTGCAGGCCGCCATAGAGCTCGGGCAATTGGTTCAGAAGGAAATGGCTGGCCGCGCCGCTGATGTCGCGGGCGATCGCCGCGGCCTCGGCGGCGAAGCCGTAACGCCGCATGCCGAGCGCGATCAGCGAGTTGTCATGAGGCCAGACCGCGCCAGTCTGGTAGTTATAGGGGTTGAAAGCGGGATGGCTCGCCGACAGGGTGCGGATGCCCCAGCCGCTCCACATGTCCGGGCTCATCAGCCGTTTGACCACGGCTCCGGCGCGCTCAGGGGCGATGATGCCGGACCATAGGCATTGTCCGACATTGGAGGCGACCGACAGGACCTTTTTCTTCTCGCCATCCAGGGCATAGGCATAGAAACCGCTCGCCTCGTCCCAGAAGACCTCGTTGAACGCCTTGAACAGGACGGCTGCCTTCTTGCGCAGACGTTTGGCCTTCCTGGTGTTGCCAAGTTCGTCATAGATCTCGGCCATGCGCAGCCACGCGTCATAGACATAGCCCTGTAGCTCGCACAGCGCCTTGGGGCCGTGCACCAGCGTGCCGTCGGGATACATCACCGCGTCGCCGGAGTCCTTCCACCCCATGTTCTCGTAACCCGCGGTCGAGCGCGTCTGATATTCCTGGAACCCGTCGCCGTCGCGATCGCCATAGTCATCGATCCAGGCGAGGGCGGCTTCGGCGTTCGGCAAATGCCGCTCGATCAGGGAGCGCTCTCCGGTCGCCCGCCAGGCCGCGTGCAGTGCCACGAGATAGAGCGGCGTGGCGTCCGCCGTGCCGTAATAGGGCGTGTGCGGGATCAGCTTGAAATGCGCCAGCTCGCCATAGCGCAGCTCGTGCAGGATCTTGCCCGGCTCGGCGTCGCGATAGTCGTCGCGCGCGGTCGCCTGGTACTCGCCCAGCACCTCCAACGCCCCCTTGGCGAATTCGGGGTAGACGATCATCGTCTGCAGCGAGACGATCAGCGTGTCGCGGCCGAACAGCGCGACGAACCAGGGCAATCCAGCGGCGGGCACGAAGACCATATGGTCCGTGCCCTCCAGCGGCAACCGCAACGCCGCCATGTCCTGCACACCCTGGCTGTAGCAGCGGTAGAATTCCTCATTGCTGGTTTCGATCTTCAAAACCGTGCGCTGCCATTCGGTCATCTTGCAGGCATGGTCCGATGTCGGGCTGGTATGGGCGCAGGCACGCGGCGCCAGTTTGCGCTTCCCGCCGTCCTCCAGGTCGTAGATGAGGCAGCGATGCCAGGCCTCGCCCGGCTTCAAGGCGATGTCGAAGCTCAGACGCCCATTGGCGGTCACCGTCGGCTCGCCGCCGCCATCGGCGGTGTGGATGATCACCGCGCGGCCGAAATCCTTGTTGCGATAGGTGATCCGCAGCACCTGGCGCTTGTCCGACCAGGTCGTGATGATGCGTCCGCGACGCACGATGTGGTCGCCCTTGACCTCGAAAATATCGGCGAAATCGGCGCGGATCGCCAGTTCGAGGTTGAAGCGCACGGGGATCTGGCCGTTGTTGGTGAGGTCCAGGTCCTCATGCAGCCCGCCCTCGATATGGCGGCCGATTGTCAGGCCAAGAGTGCGCGGAGCGATCGGCCCATCCTCGGTCAGGAAGGCGCGGTTGGTCAGGAAGATGCGCGCCGCGTGATGCGCCACCGCGCCACCGTTCAACAGGTCCCAGGGCTCGCCATTGGCATAGATCGCCCAGGCACTGATCAACCGTGTGTCGCGGAAAAACAGGCCGTGATTGCTTGGCCAACTGATCTGTCCATCGGGTTCCGTCAACAGCACCGTCTGGCCCTGGTGGATGGCGATCTGCTGCGGGCCGACCTGAACCTTGAATGTCATGCGAGGTCCTCGTTCCAATGCCGGCCCGACCTGGCGTTCCCGGCGTGCCCAAACGGCCTCGCAGGCGGGCTCGTCCGGCTGCGCGTCATGCTCAACGCTGGGAAAGGCTAAGAAGTTCGTTCCTCTCCGAATTTATGCGGGCGCCCGGCGGGTCGCCGGTCGCCCCTTCGTGAATTCGGCGAGGGAACCAATCGTGGAACCAATCGACAGCGAGGGCGTTTCAACGCCGGAGCTACTCATATGGCGTGGCACATCGCCTTTCGCGCCCGTGAGACGTTGTCCTTCCAGCCTGACACCACGTTCTCATGCTGGCCCATCCCGCATGAGCGCCGCCTGACGCACTCTGGTCGATGGAGGACGTATGGATCGGGATCATGGCGGACGGGATAACGCGCTCGGATCGCTCGACGAACTCTGCATCAATACGATCCGCACCCTGTCCATGGATGCCGTTCAGCAGGCCGATTCCGGCCATCCCGGCACGCCGATGGCTCTTGCGCCCGTGGTCTACACGCTTTGGCAGCGTTTCCTGCGGTTCGATCCGGAGGATCCGACCTGGCCTAACCGCGATCGTTTCGTGCTGTCCAACGGCCACGCCTCGATGCTGCTCTATTCCATCCTGCATCTGACGGGCGTCATGGCGGTCGACCCAGAGGGTGACCGGCTGCCGGAGCCCGCGGTCACGCTCGACGACATCAAACGCTTTCGCGAGATTGACAGCAAATGCCCGGGCCATCCCGAATATGGCGTGACCACGGGGGTCGAGACCACCACTGGCCCGCTAGGCCAGGGCTGCGCCAACAGCGTCGGCATGGCGGTCGCCGGGCGCTGGCTGGCCGAGCGCTTCAATCGGCCGGCGGCCACCCTGTTCGATTACGCCGTCTATACCCTGTGCGGCGACGGCGACATGATGGAGGGGGTGGCGAGCGAGGCCGCTTCGCTGGCCGGACATCTCAAGCTCGGCAATCTCTGCTGGATCTACGACAGCAACCACGTCACGATCGAAGGCAACACGGCTCTCGCCTTCAGCGACGATGTCGCGGCGCGCTTCCTCAGCTATGGCTGGGACGTCACGCGCGTGAGCGATGCCAATGACATAGATCGCATCGCTCGCGCGATCGAGACCTTCCAGCGCACCGCGGATGTCCCCAGCCTGATCATCGTCGAGAGCCATATCGGCTATGGCGCGCCGCATAAGCAGGACACGAGCGCCGCTCATGGCGAGCCGCTCGGCGAGGACGAGATCCGCCTGGCCAAGCGCAGCTACGGCTGGCCTGAAGACGCCAAGTTTCTCGTGCCTGAAGGCGTGCGCGAACATTTTCGCCAATGCATGGGGCAGCGCGGGCGCCAGCTGCGGATGCGTTGGCAGACAGACAGGATCGCTTATCGCGCCACCCATCCCGATCTCGCGGGCCAATTGGACAGCATGGGGAGGCGCGGGCTTCCCGATGGGTGGGCCACTGACTTGCCAACCTTCCCCACCGACCCCAAGGGGCTGGCGAGCCGTGAGTCATCCGCCAAGGTCTTGAATGCCATCGCGCCGCGCTTCCCCTGGCTGATCGGAGGCGCGGCTGATCTGGCTCCATCGACCAAGACGAGCCTGACCTTCGATGGGGCAGGGGACCTGGAAGCCGGCAGCCCGGGCGGGCGCAACATGCATTTCGGCATTCGCGAACATGCCATGGGCGCGATCCTGAACGGGCTCGTCTTGTGCGGGATCCGGGCCTACGGCTCGAGTTTTCTGATCTTTTCCGACTACATGAAGCCGCCGATCCGGTTGAGCGCCCTGATGAGCCTGCCGGTCATCTTCATCTTCACCCATGATTCCATCGGCCTTGGCCAGGACGGCCCAACCCATCAGCCAGTCGAGCAGCTTCTGTCGCTGCGCAGCGTTCCTGGCCTCATCACGCTCAGACCGGCCGATGCCAATGAAGTGGCCGAGGCTTGGCGCGTCATCATCGGCTTGAAACATCAGCCCGTCTGCCTGGTGTTGAGCCGACAGGCGCTGCCGACCATCGACCGCGCGCGCTATGCGCCTGCAGCCGGTGTCGCGAAAGGTGCCTATGTCCTCGCCGATGCTGCCGAGTCCACGCCGGAGGTTATCTTGATCGGCACCGGCAGCGAGGTGTCGCTCTGCTTGGCCGCCCATGAGCAGTTGACGCGCGAGGGCATCGCCGCGCGCGTCGTCAGCATGCCCTCCTGGGAACTGTTCGAACAACAGGGGCAGACCTATCGCGATCAGGTTCTGCCGCCGGCAGTCACAGCCCGCGTCTCGGTCGAAGAAGGTTCGGTGATCGGTTGGGACCGCTACACCGGCAGCGCCGGCGCCAAGATCGGCATGCACACCTTTGGCTCGTCGGCGCCGATCCAGGATCTCATGACGAAATTCGGGTTCACGCCCGACGCGGTGGTCGCCTCGGCCAAACGTCAGTTGGCGCGCACCAAGGAGACGACCGCATGAACCCGTTGAAGCAGCTCGAATCCTGCGGCCAGGCGCCCTGGCTCGACTATCTCAAGCGCAGCCTGATCGAGACGGGCGAGTTGAACACCCTGATCGCGCGCGACGGGGTGAAGGGCGTCACTTCCAACCCGTGGATCTTCGAAATGGCCATCGGCGAGAGCGACGACTATGCCGGGGCCCTGCAGCAGTTTCAGGCCTTGGGCGACCACCCGGTTTCGGCGATCTACGAACATCTGGCGATCGCCGATATCAAGGCCGCCGGTGATCTTCTGCTCCCGGTCCATGTCCTGACCCAGGGGGGCGACGGCTATGTCAGCCTGGAATGCTCCCCGTATCTCGCCAACGACACC
The DNA here is from genome assembly GCA_900470095.1 of Hyphomicrobiales bacterium. GTDB lineage: Bacteria > Pseudomonadota > Alphaproteobacteria > Rhizobiales > Beijerinckiaceae > Allobosea. The sequence goes on along the minus strand of UBZM01000004.1, from coordinate 15,605 downwards.
GAGGCGACGATCGCCGAGGCACTGCGGCTCTGGGCCGCGGTGGATCGGCCAAACCTCATGGTGAAGGTGCCGGCGACGCCGGCCGGGCTTCCGGCGATCCGCCGCCTGATCGGCCAGGGCTTGAACATCAACATCACCTTGCTGTTCTCGGTCGCTGTCTACGAGCAGGTGGTGGAGGCCTATATTTCCGGGCTCGAGGATCTGGCCCGGATCGGCGGCGATGTCGCCAAGATCGGCAGCGTCGCGAGCTTCTTCATCAGCCGCATCGATACCGGCATCGACAAGCGGCTGGACAAGATCGCGGACGCCAAAGCAGCGGACGCATTGCGCGGCAAGGCAGCGATCGCCAATGCCAAGCTTGCCTATGTCCGCTGGAAGAACCTCTTTTCCGGGCCGCGCTGGCAAGCCTTGGCGGCCGCCGGCGCCAAGCCGCAGCGGCTGCTCTGGGCTTCGACCAGCACCAAGAACCCAGCTTACCGGGACACGCTCTATGTCGAGGCGCTGATCGGCCGCGACACGGTCAACACGATGCCGCCCGCGACCATGAACGCGTTCCGCGACCACGGCGAGGTGACGCCTGATGCGATCGAGCAGGATGTCGCCGGTGCCCGTGCGACGCTGGCGATGCTGGAAGGCCTCGGCGTCTCGATGGCCTCGGTCACCGCCGAGCTGGTCACCGATGGTGTGCAGCAGTTCGCCGGCGCCTTCGACAAGCTGCTTGGTTCGGTGGCGCGCCGCCGCCGGGCCTTGATCGAAGGGGGCCGTACTGGCTTGGCGATCGAGCCGGGCTCGCCCGATATGACGGCTGCTTTCGATGCGGAAATGGAGACCTGGCGCCGGGATGGCCGCATCCGCCGGCTCTGGGCCGGCGACAAGGCGCTGTGGACCGGCCAGGACGAGGGCGACTGGCTCGGCTGGCTCGGGATCGTCGAACGGGAATTGGCCGATATCGGCCGGATGAGCAGCTTTGCCACAAGCGTGCAGCAGCGGGGCTTCACCGATGTCGTCCTGCTCGGGATGGGCGGGTCGAGTCTCGGGCCGGAGGTGCTGGCCGAGGCCTTCCCACCGCGGCGCGGCTGGCCGCGCTTCCATATGCTCGACAGCACCGATCCCGCCCAGATCAAGGCCGTGGACGCGGCGGTCGATCTCGCGAAGACCCTGTTCATCGTCTCCTCGAAATCCGGCGGCACGCTCGAGCCCACAATTTTCATGAGCTATTTCCTCGCGCGGGTCGGCACCGTCAGGGACAAGGACACGGTTGGCGAGCAATTCGTCGCGGTCACCGATCCCGGCTCCGCCCTGGAGCGGCGGGCCAGGGAACTACACTTCGCTCATGTCTTCCACGGCGTGCCGTCGATCGGCGGCCGCTATTCCGTCTTGTCGAAATTCGGTCTGGTGCCGGCGGCCGCTATCGGTATCGACGTCAAGCGCCTGCTCGAGACGGTGTTGCCGATGGAGCGCTCCTGCGGCCCCGATGTGCCGCCGCTGGAAAACCCGGGCGTCCGGCTCGGCATCGCCATGGGGGTCGCCGCCAAGCAGTTCGGCCGCGACAAGGTGACGATCATCGCTTCGCCCGGTATCGCTGGTCTCGGCGCCTGGCTGGAACAGCTTCTGGCCGAGAGTACGGGCAAGCAGGGTCGTGGCCTGATCCCGGTGGCCGACGAACCGCTGGGCGCTGTCGGGCGCTATGGCGGTGACAGGTTCTTCGCCTTTCTGGAGCTCGAAGGGGATGCCGACCCGGCACAGCGCCAATTGGCCACTGCTCTGGAACGGGCGGGCCATCCGGTCGCGCGCCTCGCCGTCAAGGATATCTGGCACATCGGCCAGGAGTTCTTCCGTTGGGAGATCGCCACTGCCGTCGCTGGCGCCATCATCGGCATCAACCCCTTCGACCAGCCGGATGTCGAGGCGAGCAAGACCCGGACGCGCGCCTTGACCGAGGCCTATGAGGCCTCGCGCAGCCTGCCGGTGGAAACGCCGGTGTTCCGCGAAAACGGCCTGGCGCTCTATGCCGATCCGCGCGACGCGGCCGAACTTGGCCGACACAATACGCTGCCCGGCTATCTCAAGAGCCAGTTCGGCCGGGTCCGGGCAAACGACTATGTCGCGTTGCTCGCTTATATCCGGCGCGATCAGGCCACCTCCGACGTCTTGACCGCGATGCGCGGGCGCATTCGCGATCGCACCCAGGCCGCTACCTGCCTTGGCTTCGGGCCGCGTTTCCAGCACTCGACCGGCCAAGCCTACAAGGGTGGACCCAATTCCGGCGTGTTCCTGCAGGTCACCTGCAATGATCCCGCCGATATCGAGGTTCCAGGCCATACCTACAGCTTCGGCGTGGTGAAGGCGGCGCAGGCGCGCGGCGATCTCGAGGTGCTGGTGGAGCGCGGTCGGCGCACGCTGCGGGTCCACATCGGGGATGTCGATGCCGGGCTGGCCGAGCTTGCACGGGCACTGGACGAGGCTCTCGCGTGAGCGGCATCTGGTTCAGGAGTTGGTCAAATGCAGATCGGTGTGATCGGGCTCGGCCGCATGGGCGGCAATATCGTCCGGCGTCTGATGAAGGCGGGCCACCATTGCGTGGTGTTCGACGCCAACGCCGCGCCGCGTGACGCGCTGGCCAAGGACGGGGCGACCGCGGCCGGTTCGCTCGAGGCGCTGGTCAAGGCGCTCGCCAAGCCGCGGGCTGTCTGGGTGATGCTGCCGGCCGGCGAGATTACCGAGGAGACAGTCGCAAGCCTCGGCTCTTTGATGGAAGCAGGCGACATCATCATCGATGGTGGCAATTCCTTCTACAAGGACGACATCCGTCGGGCCAGGACGCTGGCGGAGCGGCGGTTGCACTATGTTGATTGCGGCACATCGGGCGGCATCTGGGGCATCGAGCGCGGCTATTGCATGATGATCGGCGGCCCGAAGGACGCGGTCGGTTACCTCGACCCGATCTTCTCGGCCCTTGCACCCGGGCTCGGCGACATCCCGCGTACGGCCGGCCGTGACAATAGGGATTCCAGGGCCGAGCGCGGCTATATCCATGCTGGACCGTCCGGTGCCGGCCATTTCGTCAAGATGATCCACAACGGCATCGAATACGGCCTGATGCAGGCTTATGCTGAGGGCTTCGACATCCTGCGCAACAAGAACTCGAAAGACCTGCCCGAGGACGAGCGCTTCACGCTCAACATGCCCGATATCGCCGAGGTCTGGCGCCGCGGCAGCGTGGTGGCGTCCTGGCTGCTCGATCTCAGCGCGGCGGCGCTCGCCAAGGATCCGCAGCTCGAGCAGTTCTCCGGCTATGTTCAGGATTCCGGCGAGGGCCGTTGGACGGTCGAGGCGGCCATCGAGGAAGCGGTTCCAGCCGATGTGCTGTCCACCGCGCTCTATGCCCGGTTCCGTTCGCGCCAGGTCCATAGCTTCGGTGAGAAGATGCTTTCGGCCATGCGCTTCGGCTTCGGTGGCCATGTCGAAGGGCAGGAAGCCATCGATCCTGCGCCAAAGTCTGCGACCGGCCCCGCCACGGAGTAGACGCCATGTCCGAGCACGATCCGGCCGAGAGAGCCCATGGCGCGCAGGTGATCACCTGTCCTCCACGGCGCCAGGCCAAGCCGGCCGATCCCTGCGCCATGGTTATCTTCGGCGCGAGCGGGGATCTGACGCGGCGGTTGGTGGTGCCGGCGCTCTACAATCTCGCCCGGACCAAGATCCTGCCAGAGAATTTCGCGCTGATCGGCGTCGCCCGCGCGGAGAGCACCACTGAAAGCTGGCGCCAGGGTCTCTATGATGGGCTGAAGAGCTTCGTTGGGAATGCCGCGACCGAATTCGATGTCGACAGCATCGACGAGGCGGCCTGGAATCAGCTGGCGGCGCGGATGTCCTATGTCCAGGGCGATGTCACTACGCCGGAGGTCTATGAGACGCTACGCGACGCGCTGGCGGAGGCCGAGAAGGCCCATGGCACGCGCGGCAATGTCATTTTCTATCTGGCGCTGGCCGACCGGTTCTTCGGACCTGTGGTCGATGAACTCGGCAAGGCCCGGATCACCGCCGAGCCCGAGGACCAGAAGGGCCAACGCCATTTCTGGCGCCGGGTCGTGATCGAGAAGCCGTTCGGCCATGACCTGCCCTCGGCGCGCGCGCTGGACGTTCGCATCCTGCACCGGCTGCGCGAGGATCAGATCTTCCGCATCGACCATTTCCTGGGCAAGGACCCTGTTCAGAGCATCATGGCGTTCCGCTTCGCCAATGGGCTGTTCGAACCGGTCTGGAACCGCGACCGGATCGATCACGTCCAGATCACAGTGGCCGAGACGGTGGGCGTGGAGCAGCGGGGCAAGTTCTACGAGGCCACCGGGGCGCTGCGTGACATGGTGCCGAACCACGTCTTCACCCTTCTGTCGATGGTGGCCATGGAGCCGCCGGTCGGCTTCGATGCCGCCTCGATCCGTTCGAAGAAGGCCGAGCTCTTCGCCGCCATGCCGGCGGTCGTGCCGAAATACGCCGTCCGCGGCCAATATGGCGGGGGCACGGTGCTCGGCAAGCCGGCAAATGCCTATCGCCATGAGCCTGACGTGGCCGCTGATTCCGACGTCGAGACCTTTGTCGCCATGCGGCTGGAGATCGACAATTGGCGTTGGGCCGGCGTGCCGTTCTTCGTCCGGACCGGGAAGCACATGTCGGCGCGCAAGACCGAGATCGCCATCTGCTTCAAGCATGCGCCCTATGCGGCGTTCCAGGCGACACCGGTCGACAGCCTCCGGCCGAACTGGTTGGTTCTCAACATCTCGCCCGACGAAGGCATTTCCCTGCAATGCGAGGTCAAGCGTCCCGGGCCGCAGGTCGATCTCGCCACCGTGCGCATGGATTTCCGCTATGACGACTGGTTCCCCAAGGAGCCGAATGTCGGCTACGAAACGCTGCTCCATGACGTCATGACCGGTGACGCAACGCTGTTTATGCGCGCCGACATGGTGGAGCAGGCTTGGCGCATCGTGCAGCCGGTGCTCGACGACTGGGCCGCAGGTCAATCCGAGATGCAAGTCTACGCTTCCGGCAGCGATGGTCCGCAAGCGGTTGACGACCTGATCGCGCGCAACGGCGCCCGGGCCTGGCGCCCGGTCGACGGACCCACGGGGCCAAAACGGTGAGCCGGCCCCGCGACATCAAGCTTCTGCTGGCCGACGTGGACGGCACGCTGGTCACGCCGGACAAGATGCTGACCGAAGCGACGAAGGAGGCGGTGCGCGATCTTGGCCGCGCCGGCATCCAATTTGCGGTCACCAGCGGCCGGCCGCCGCGCGGCATGAGCATGCTGATCGAGCCGCTGGCGCTGGTCGGGGCACTCGCGGGGTTCAATGGCGGCGTGTTCGTCCATCCCGACCTTTCGGTCATCGAGAGCCACCGGCTCGATCCGACGACCGCGATCAAAACCCTGAAACTGCTGCAAGATCAGGGGCTGGATGCCTGGGTTTATACCGAGCAGGCCTGGCTGGTGCGCGACAAGGCGGCGGCCCATGTAGCGCGCGAGGCCTGGACCGTGAAATTCGACCCAGAAGTGGTACCGTCCTTCACAGCGGCCCATCTGGCCCATGTGGTGAAGATCACGGGCGTATCCGACGATCTCGAGCGAGTCGTTGCCTGCGAGAAACTGGCGCAGACCCTTCTGGGCACCACCGCGAGTGCAGCCCGTTCGCAGCCCTATTATCTCGACGTCACCCATCCCCAAGCCAACAAAGGCACGGTGGTGACCACGCTCGCCAAGCTCCAGGGGCTTAGACCAGACCAGATTGCGACGATCGGCGACATGCCGAACGACGTCCTGATGTTCGCCAAGAGCGGCTTCTCCGTCGCCATGGGCAATGCCAGTGCCGCGGTAAAGGCGAAAGCCAGCGCGGTGACCGAGAGCAATGAGAACGAGGGATTCGCCAAAGCTGTACGGACACTGGTCCTGCGGCAGGCCACGGCCTGACCGACGCGATAGGAGAGATAACGATGACACCGGCGGTGAAGGAGATCCTGAGCTGGTATGGCGCGGACAGCCCAGGCACATTGACCAACCTGGCGCGGCTCCTCAACCACGGCCGATTGGGTGGCACGGGCAAGCTCGTGATCCTGCCGGTGGACCAGGGCTTCGAGCACGGGCCGGCGCGCTCCTTCGCGGCCAACCCACCGGCTTACGATCCGCGTTACCATTTCGAGCTGGCGATCGCGGCGGGCTGCAATGCCTATGCGGCGCCTCTCGGCTTCCTGGAGGGCGGTGCGCGCGATTTCGCCGGCGATATCCCGCTGATCCTCAAGATCAACGACAACGACTCGCTGCGCGACGACAAGGATCCGAACCAGGCCCTGACGGGCGGCGTGCGCGACGCCCTCAGGCTCGGCTGCTGCGCCGTCGGTTTTACCATCTATCCGGGCTCGATCCATGAACTGGCGCTCTACGAACAGTTGCGTCTCTGCGCCGCCGAGGCCAAGCGCCACGGACTGGCGGTTGTGGTCTGGTCGTATCCGCGGGGCGCGGCTCTGAGCAAGGACGGCGAGACCGCGGTCGACGTCATCAGCTATGCCGCCCAGATCGCTGCCCAGCTCGGCGCCCATATCATCAAGGTGAAACTGCCGTCGCGCCATGTCGAGCAGGAGGCTGCCCGCAAGGTCTATGACGACAAGCAGATTCCGATCGCAACCCAGGCTGAACGGGTCCGTCACGTGGTCGACTGCGCTTTCGCCGGCCGCCGCATCGTCATCTTCTCCGGTGGGGCCGCAGTCTTCGACAATGACAAGCTGCTCGACGAGATTCGCGCCATCCATGCGGGCGGCGGCTTCGGCTCGATCATCGGCCGCAACTCGTTCCAGCGTAGCAAGGCAGAGGCGCTGACCATGCTCGGCGCGGTCATGGACATCTATGCCGCGGCACCGGCGGGCAAGGTGTCGTAATGACCCGTCCATCCCCGGCCCAATGCGAGATCCTGGCCGATCCGGAAGCGCTCGCGCGCCGGGCGGCAGAGTGGCTGGTCGCGGCCGCGCGGGCCAAGGACGGCGTCTTCGCCGTCGCGCTGTCCGGCGGATCGACACCGCGCCGGCTCTATGAGCTCCTGGCCGAGCGGCCCTCTCGCGAGGCCTTCCCCTGGTCGCGCAGTCACTGGTTCTGGGGCGACGAGCGTTTCGTCCCGCCCGATGATCCCCAGAGCAATTTCCACATGGCGCGCGAGGCGATGCTCGCCCATGCGCCGGTGCCGGCGGCCAATGTCCATGCCGTGCCGACCGACGGTCTTGGCCCGACGGAGGCGGCTGCGGCCTATGAGCGCGCGCTCAAATCCTTCTACGGCGCCGAGCAGCTCGATCCGTCCCGACCACTCTTCGATGTCACCCTGCTTGGGCTCGGGCCGGATGGTCACACCGCTTCGCTATTTCCGGGTACGAATGTGCTCGCCGAGCGACGGCTCTGGGTCGCCGCGGTGCTCGGCGCCAAGACGGAGGCGCGCATCACGCTGACCTATCCGGCTCTCGACAGCAGCCGGCAGGTGGCTTTCCTGGTCGCCGGTGCGGAGAAGCACGCGATCCTCAAGCGTTTCCTCGGCGGCGATGCGGCCCTGCCGGCCACCCATGTTCAGCCACTTGGCAGCCTGCATGTCTTCGCCGACGTGGCGGCCGGTGCCGATTCCCAGGGTCGGCGATGAAGAGCAAGCGCATCCATTCGGCCTCCCGCGCTGCCAGTCTCCTACGTACCCTGGCGATCGATATCGGCGGCACCGGGCTGAAGGCTTCGGTGCTCGATGATGCCGGACACATGGTGGTGAAGCGTCTGCGCGTGCCGACGCCCCATCCCTGCCGGCCGGAGATCCTGATGCGGGCGATCGCCGATCTGGTCGCGCCGCTGGCCCCGTTCGACCGCATCTCGATCGGCTTTCCCGGGGTCGTCCGTGACGGCAATGTGGTGACATCGCCCCATTTCGACGCCGATGCCTGGCGCGATTTCCCGCTGGAACATGCGATATCCCATCATTTCGGCAAGCCGGCGCGCCTGCTCAACGATGCCGAGGTGCAGGGCCTGGGGATCATCGCCGGACGGGGCCTCGAAGTGGTCCTCACGCTTGGCACCGGCGTCGGCAGCGCGGTGTTCTGCCAGGGCGCGCTGACCCCCCATCTGGAGCTCGCCCAGCATCCGATCCGCAAGGACATGACCTATAACGACTACGTTGGCGACGCGGCGCGTCACGACCTGCGCAAGAAGAAATGGAACAAGCGTGTCGTCAGGATGATCGCCATCGTCGACAGCCTGCTGCACTTTGATGTGCTCTATATCGGTGGCGGCAATGCCGCCAATCTCCATGCCGACCTGCCCGCCAATGTCCGTCTCGCCTCCAACGACGCCGGTCTTACCGGCGGCATCCGACTCTGGGACGAGGCGGTCTGGGCGGCGGTCCGACGGTGACGCAGCGCACCGGGGGGACGTCTGGCGGGTGCGTGCGCGGATGAGCTGTCAGAGCAGCAGCCGAAAGCGCTCTTCGTCATCCCCGGCCGATTGAGCGAAGCGAAGGGGGTAGCGGGACACGGGGGGAAGCCGGCGCTGTCGGTCCATGAAATCAGCCTGAAGACGATCGAGACCCGGTGCCTCGCTGCGTTTGGGCTCTGAGTTGCGCAGCCTTGGATGGCATGCCCCTCGCGGCGCTCGGCCGGGGGTGACGTGGCGGGCTGCAGGCGGTGGACGCTGCTCCTCGCGCCTCTTGCTGCCGGCACGTCTCTTTCCCTCCTTGGTGGGGTGGGGCAGACTTGGATGGGCCGTGCCGGCTCAACTCGTGGTCACAACCCGAATGTTGCCGCGCCGGGACAGGACATGGGGACCACGAGATTGGTCGCCAGCCGCTGTCGGAGCCCGCGGGCATGGACGACCGTATTGGCCTGGTGGTTATCGCTGAGCGCTTCTCCATCGGACGACTGCGGCAGGCGGGCAGGAGCCGTGCCAGATCGCATGCCGGCCAAGCTGCGGCAAATGTCGAGATAATCCGCTGCCATGCGCTCGACGGAGAACCTCTCCCCGAAGGCGGCCGCGACAGCGCGCAGGCGAATTTCGCGTGCCCGCCCTTGCGGCATTCGCCGCCGGACATACGTCAATTTTGGCGCCTTCACTCGAAAGAAACGGCGCGCATCTCATAACCGAACCTCGGAACACCGGTTATTTCAGTGGAATTAGCCCGGCATCTGTAGATTTGAAACCGCAAGCGTCGAAGTAAAATGCCCTAAGGTGCGGGTCGAAATCTACGTGGAGCCATTCGCAGCCGGTCAGTTTCGCACGCTCGACCGCTTCCTCAATCAGGGCTTTCGCGATGCCTTGGCGCTGAAATTCTGGCGATACCATAGTGTCCAGAACGAAAGCATGGACACCGCCATCCCATGCGATGTTCACGAACCCGATCAGTTTCTCTGATCGACGGGCACAGACCCAACCAAGACTGTACTGGTTGACTTGTAACCACCAGTCATCCTCAAACATCCGATGTTCAAAGCATTCGGCATGGAGAGCATTGACTTCAGCGCTTTCGAACGCCCCTCGCCACTTGGTAATGTTGTCGGTCGAGCCTGGGCTTTTCGATGACATTTGTTCCATGCCCGCTGCTACATCAGGCGTTTCGTTCCGCGTCAATGCCCGGCTACTAGTCCGATGCGAAGAGCAGCCCGAGCCCTAGCCGCCGCGGTCCTCGATGGACAGGTCGCGGATGAGCGATTTCCGGTCAACGCACGGCAGGGATCAGCGGTGATGAAGCGGCAGCGACCCAAGATGGAACGCCTTCCCGAAATTGCGCGGATCAATCAGAACGAGGCCATCCTCGAAGTGCTCCGCGAGGCAGAGCGACCGGCGGACTGCACCTGCCGGAAGGCTGGACGAAGCCGTAATGGAGACGCCTGCTTGATTTCATCCATTCTTACGGGATGTCAGCAGACAATGTGGCGTGCGACGCGACCGTAGCGAACATCGCGCTTGTCGGTTGCTGGTCTCCCTTTCGCCCGCGTCGTAATCACGCAGCCTGCCTCTGGAACTTGAGGGCGCGCTGAAGCATAGTTGACATGGCGCTGCAGGTCCGCCCGCATCGGGCGGCACCGCCCGCCATGCCTGGAAGTGGCTATGGCTCACCCGGTCAAGCTCGTTTCCGTCGCGACGGCTGTCCCGCCCCATGAGTTTCGCCAGCGCGATGTGGCAGCAGCCGCCCATCGGAGCTTTGCCGGCCGCTATCCCGATTTCGAGCAGCTTGCGCGCGTCTTCGAAAGTTCGGGCATCAGCCGCCGATATGCCGTCCGGCCGATCGAGTGGTATCTGCAGCCATTGGGATGGCCCGAGCGCAGCGCCGCCTATATCGCTGGCGCCTGCGACCTGTTCGTGGATGCAACGACGAAGGCGCTGGGCGCCGCCGGCCTTCAGGCGTCCGAGATCGATACGATCGTGACGGTCTCATCGACGGGCATAGCGACCCCCAGCCTCGATGCCCGTGTCGCCGAGCGACTTGGCTTTAGAAGCGACGTCGAACGTGTCCCGGTATTCGGCCTGGGATGTGCCGGCGGCGTATCGGGTTTCTCGATCGCGTCTCGCCTGGCCGCGTCCCGCCCTGGTTCGGCAATCCTGCTCGTGGCCGTCGAGATCTGCACGCTGGCCTTCCGGCTCGATGTCCTGACGAAGGCCAACATCGTTGCGACCGCCTTGTTCGGCGATGGCGCCGCAGCCTGCATTCTGAAGGCGGGGCCGGACGGCATCGCCACCGTCGAGATGACCGGGCAGCACATGTGGCCCGACACGCTGGATATCATGGGCTGGACCGTCGATCCTCAGGGCTTTGGCGTGATCTTCGACCGCGCGATCCCGCCCTTCGCGGAGGAGCGGATCAATCCCGCCATTGCGGGGATACTGGAGCGTGAAGGGCTATCGCTTTCCGACATCGATCTGTTTGCCTGTCATCCCGGCGGGAAGAAGGTGATCGAGGCCCTGGAAACCGCGTTGGCGCTCGGGGAAGGAGCGCTCGACCATGAACGTTCCGTCCTGTCCGACTATGGCAACATGTCAGCTCCGACGGCCCTCTTCGTCCTCCAGCGCGCGATCGCGGCAGGCCTGCCCTCGCGCACGCTGCTGGTGGCGATGGGGCCGGGCTTCACCGTGAGTTGCGCCTCCCTGCGGCAAGCGGCATGAAGCCGGCCATCGTCTTGCTGGCCCTGGTGACTGCCGAGCGGATCGGAGAACTCTGGCTCGCGCATAGAAACACGTCCGCCTTGCTCGCCAGGGGCGCCGTGGAGAAGGCTGCCGGCCACTATCCGCTGATCGTCCTGCTGCACGCATCCTGGCTGATCGGACTTTGGCTGCTCGGTTGGGCACAGGCGATCCATCTCGGTTGGCTCGCGGTTTTCTGCCTGCTTCAGGGGCTGCGTCTTTGGGTGCTCGTGACGCTGGGCCGGCGTTGGACGACCCGCATCATCGTCGCACCAGGCGAGAGGCTCGTGGCACGGGGGCCCTATCGGTTCGTGTCGCACCCGAACTATATCGTCGTCATTGGCGAGATCGCTGTCTTGCCGCTGTGCCTTGGCCTGCCATGGTTTGCGCTTGTCTTTTCGATCGTCAACGGCCTCGTCCTGACGATCCGCATCCGCGCCGAAAATGCTGCGCTTGAAGAGGCTCGCCATGCCGCCACTGGCTGATGCGATCGGCGAAAGGCGCGTCACCGCTGCGACATGGATCGGCTTTGCCGCCATGTGCATCGGCATGTTCATGGCGATCCTCGACGTGCAAGTCGTCGTCACGTCCCTGCCGACGATCCAGAGCGCACTGGACATTCCGCCCGACCAGATGAGTTGGGTCCAGACCGCCTATCTCATCGCCGAGGTCATCGCGATTCCGCTGACGGGTTTCCTGACGCGCTTTCTCTCGATGCGCTGGCTGTTCGTCGTGGCGCTCTCCGTCTTTACCGCAGCCTCCATCGGCTGTGCGGCGAGCCAGTCCTTCCCGGCCCTGATCGCCTGGCGCGTCCTTCAGGGCTTTTCAGGTGGCACCCTGATTCCCGCGGTTTTTTCGGCTGTCTTTCTGCTGTTCCCGCCAAGCAGGCAGCCCATCGCGACGACGTTGGCCGGCGTCTTTGCCGTGCTCGCGCCAACGGTCGGGCCGATCGTCGGCGGCTGGATCACGCAGACTTATTCCTGGCATTGGCTGTTCCTGATCAACGTCATTCCCGGCATCCTCTCAGCAGGATTTGCTGGTTTCCTCCTGCCACGTGACAAGCCCAGTCTCATCGAAGCGCGCAAGCTCGATGCCCTGTCCCTGGTGCTGATGGCGATCGCGCTGGCAGCGATCGAGATCGCGCTGAAGGAGGCACCTCAGCGCGGCTGGATCTCGGGCCTGATCCTGGGGCTCATCGCGCTGAGCCTGGCGAGCGGTTTTGGCTTCACCAAGCGGATGTTGCAAGCCGATGATCCGATCGTTGATCTGAGGCATTTTGCGGACCGAAATTTCATGATCGGCAGCATCCTCAGCTTCGTTCTCGGCATCGGGCTGTTTGGATCCGTCTATTTGATGCCGGTCTTCCTGGCCTTCGTGCGCGATCACAATGCGCTCGAGATCGGTCGAATCATGCTGGTGACCGGCGCCGCCCAACTTGCCGTCGCGCCGCTCGCCGTCGCTTTGGAGCGTCGTGTCGATGTCCGCCTGTTGACCGGCATCGGCTTTACCCTCTTCGCCCTCGGCCTCGGACTGAGTGCCCTTCAGACCCCGCAGACCGACTATGACGCGATGTTCTGGCCGCAGGTGGTCCGTGGCCTGGCCATCATGTTTTGCCTTCTGCCACCGACGCGCCTCGCATTGGGGCAGCTTCCTGCGATACGCGTTCCAGACGCCAGCGGCCTCTTCAACCTGATGCGAAACCTGGGCGGCGCGATCGGTCTGGCCCTGATCGACACCGTCATCTACAGCCGCTCGCCCGTGCACGGCACGGCGATCATGGAGCGGCTGCAAAGAGGCGACGTCGAGACGGCGACGTTCATCGGCGTGCCCCTGGACCTCATGGCAATGCGGCCGCCCGGGCCGCTCGACGCCCAGGCCCAGGCGCTGCTTCAGCCACTGGTCGAGAAGGCCGCTCTGGTCCTGTCGATCAACGAGGCCTGGGGACTGATTGCCGTCCTCACGATCGCAGCCATGGCCTTTGTTCCCTTCGCCAGGAAGGCGCCGATCGGCGATCAGGTTCGCGTCTGAGGGGCAGGGCGCCGAACGATGCAACAAGCACAGTGCCAGAACCCCGACGCTTCACCAACCCGAACGAGCTCCACAACCGCCGGAAACGAACTCAGCGCTGCATAACGGCTGGGGGCAACGTCACAGGCACTCCCCAGGGCGAAGCCTCCCCCTGTCCCCAAACCTTATTCTGTCGACCTCGCTTGGGGGCCGGAGAGCTTCTCATGGGCCCACCCCTCTGGCGCCCCGTCCGGCGCGTGGCGCGCCGAGTCGGCGGAGCCAGCGGCAGCCAGGGGAGACCGTGCCCTATTCGTATTCGCCCTCAATGTCCCTCCCGGTATAGTCCGTCATCAGCGCTGTCGCGATCAGACTGAGCACCGAGCAGGCGAGAATGTAGAAGGCGATCGCGTAGGCCGTTCCATACCTGCTGAATAACCATGCGGCGATGAGCGGAGCCGGGCCGCCGGCGATCACGGAGGCGAGCTGATAGCCGAGCGACGCGCCGCTATAGCGCAGCCGACCGGTGAAGGATTCCGCGATCAGCGCCGCTTGCGGTCCATACATCATATTGTGCGGCACGAGCGACATCACGATGGCGATGAAAATCAACGCCGCAGAGCCCGTGTTCAGCAGCCCAAAATAGATGAAACCGAAGGCGCCGACAGTCGCCGCGCCAATCATGTACATGCGCTTGCGTCCGATCAGATCAGAGATATGGCCGAAGAGAGGGATCGAAACGAAGGACAGCATCGAGGCTGCCAGCACGGCGATGAGGAGAAAGTCGCGCGATACCTTCAGTGTCCCCACGCCATAGGAGAAGATGAAGGCGGTGAAGATGTAGAAAGGCGCCTGCTCCGCCTGGCGCAGAAGCGCGCAGAGCAGGATCTCTTTCGGCTGGTGCCGCACGACCTGCAACATCGGTGCGCGCTCGACTTTGTTTTCAGCAACGAGCTTGCTGAAGATCGGCGTCTCCATGATGCCCAGCCTGATCCAGAGGCCGACGGCAACGAGCAGGAGGCTCAGGAGGAACGGAATGCGCCAGCCCCATGTCAGGAACTGATCGCCGGATAGCCAACTGAACACGAGGACTGCGAGATTGGCGAGGAAGAGGCCGCAAGGCACGCCGAACTGCGGCCAGGATGCGATGAAACCGCGATGGCCGGAGGTCCGCGCCCATTCCATCGAGAGCAGCACGGAACCGCCCCATTCTCCGCCCACCCCGACGCCCTGGATGAAGCGCAGCGCCGTCAGGATGATCGCGCCCCAAATGCCGATGCTGTCGTAAGTCGGAACGAGCGCGACGAGAAAGGTCGCAATTCCCATCAGCATGAGCGTTGCGATGAGCGTCGATTTGCGGCCGATCCGGTCGCCATAGTGGCCGAATATCGCCGCGCCGACCGGCCGGGCGAGAAAGCCGACCGCATAGACGGCAAATGCCTCGAGCGTACCGACGAGCGGCTCCGATCGCGGGAAAAACAGCCGCGCGAAGACGAGGCCGGTCACCGTGCTGTAAAGGAAGAAGTCATACCATTCGATCGCGGTACCGACCGTGCTCGCTACGATGGCACGTCGAAGCTGTTTGCCATGCTCCTGCTCGGACAGTATGCCGGCGCCAAGGTCCATGGTTGTCATGATCAGCCTCCACGCATCGTCGCTTCCGCTGCACAGGCCATCTCAGGAGATAGGGAGGCATAGCTCCTTCCTCAAGCTCTGCAGGCGCTTACGATGTCTGCTTCATGACGCCTCACCGACGCGTTCTCATGCGAACCAATGTTCGTGGCGATCCAAGACTCCTGATGTGCAAGAGTCTCCTGATGTGTCGGTGAGAGGCCTGCAGCCTTCGGCGGGGAACTCAGGTGGGAAGGGGCGCCACGGCCGCGCCTGAAGGCGGGGTTGCGGAGGCTGACCGAGCGCGAAGCGATCTGACCAAGCTCCGGGAGCGCCTACAGCGGTTAGCGATCGAAAGCTGCTTTTCGCGGCGCCGGAGTCAAGACGATGTTCGATATCTTGGGTGCGCGGTCGGCTTGTAGATGCTGGCATCGCTCACACCGTGCTTGCGGCACAGATCGGCGACCGAGACCCCGGACTCCTGTTCCTTCAAGATCGCGATGATCTGCTCCTGCGAGAAGCGGCTGCGCTTCGTGTTCAGGTCCTCTCGGTGGGCCAGAACGAACTTCAAACCGGATCAAGCCTGATGGGCAACGTCACCGCTCCTGTTCACGGCAATCATGCCGCGTTCAGGCCGAAAATCCACTCATGCCCGCTGTTCAGATTTCCCGAGCCAGTTCTCTGCGATGCTGGAAGAGTGCGCTAGTAGAAGACATGGCGCGAAGCAACGGTGGGCGAGCGCGCGTCAAAGGTGGAGGACACCAATCCTTGCGGCATGGGCGACGGCATCCGTGCGGCTCACAGC
>UBZM01000066.1 GCA_900470095.1 Hyphomicrobiales bacterium | reverse complement strand
AGAAGGTCTGAACGCGCGCTGACCCTCCCGGCATGGGGAGGGTTAGCGCGCGTTCAGACCTTCTTGTCGGTGATCACGCCGGTCCGCATCGTGCCGCTGGCTTCCAGCTGCTTCCTGATCTCGTCGCGGATCTTGTCGGCGATCTCGCCCTTGGCCTTGGGATCGAGCTGGTCGAACTGTTCCTTGGTCAGGCCGAACTTGGCGAGCATGGCGGTGTGCATGCGCTCGGCCGGCGTCATCTGGGCGTGCTTGAGGAAATCCGTTTCCGCCGTCTTCTGCGCCGCGGACTTGTCGGCAACCTTGGCAACGGTCTTGAAGGCGTCGGCAAGCGATGTCGCCGGCTGGGACGACGAGATTGAAATCGACATGGCAACCTCCGGGTTGGTTGCACGCGTCACGCAAGGGGCGGGCCAGCAGCGCCGCCGGATAAGTCCTTGTTTTTCAATGATCTATTTGCCGGCTCCGCTGTCGCTGCACGCGAAATTCCGGCAGGCGGGAAGAAACTGCTCGGCAATTCCTTCCCGGACGGTGCGAGGACCCCTCGTATCGAAGTCGGGTGTTCCCGACTTCGATACTTCTGAGAGCTGATCTCGGGCAGGTCCGAGATCAGGGAGAGGGGAAGCGGGGCGTGATGAGTCTGTCTCAGACGCCCTTCAGCTTGGCATTGCACTGGCTGTAATAGCCGCCGCCCTTCTGGATCCATTTCAGGTCGCCATTGCCGCCATTGGCCTTGTTGATGTTGTACTGGTCGTTGCAGGTCTTGAAACGCTGCTTGCCGGCGGTCTCGGAAGCGTATTTCGGGTCGATCTTGGCCGGGAAGACAGCATTTCCCATGGCGGCCGGCATGGCGGCGTGCGGCTTCGCCTGAGCCGGCGCGGCGGCGGGCGCTGCCATCTGCGGCTTCGGCTGGGCGGCGGCTGGGGCAGCAGCCGGCGTTGCGGCGGCCGGCGTGGCGGCGTCGCTGCACTGGCTCTTGCGGAAGTCGTTCCAGGATTGGCCGCCCAGCGTGTTGCCGGTCTTGGCGGCGTTATATTTCGTGCTGCATTCCTTCATCGTCAGGGCCTGGGCCGGTGTCGCGGCCGGCAGGACGAAGCCGCCCGCGAGCGCAAACAGGCCGAGGGCAAGCGCAGTGCTGGTCTTGGTCATGGTCATCGCCTCCTGACGGGGCATGCCCGTCGGCGGAACCTGGGCCGGGCGAGCGCATCCCATCCCGGTCAGGTCTCCGGAAAAGAGGGTATTCCTCGTAAAATGAACGGTCCATGAGGGATTTGGTGCTGCCGATCACGGTTCTGAGGTTGGCGGCCCATGCGTCCGATGCGGCCGCACCCGAGACGAGGTCGAACAGGGTGGGAAGGGGGGCCGGCGCTTCGCGCGTTCTCCTGCCAGAAGACAGGGGGGCGCGGCCTGTCGTTCCGCCAACGGGCTTGACCGCGCCGCTTCCGTCTCGTCCATGGGGCCAAACCAGCAGAGGAACCGGAGACGGACATGGCCAGGAAGACGCCGGAGCAACTCACCAAGGAGTTCGAGGGCCGCAAGGCAAAGGGGCTGGCCAAGGGCGGTGCCGCCTATTGGCCCAATGTTCTCGCGAACGCGGTGCTGAAGCTCGCAGCGAGCGGCAACGAGATCAGCCTTTCGGCGCTGAGCGAGCAACTCTCCAGGGATGCCGAGGCGCAGGACGTCACGTTGAAGGCGGGCGCGGCTGAGGCGATCGCGCGGCTGGGCCAGGCGGTTGCGCGGGCGACGGAGGGTTAAGGCCTCAGCGGTTCCCGCCCGCGAGCCTGCTTGCGTCGGGATGCCGGCGTAGCCGCCACATCGCCCAGCAGCCGGCGGCGGGGCCGACCGCCAGCACCGAGAACGCCGCCGTCCAGCCGAAGGCCGAGACGAGATGCGGCACCAGGTGAATCGAGACAAGCGTCACCAGAAAGCCGGCGCAGGTCTGTGCCGTGATCATGGTGCCGACCAGCGAGGGCTCGGCGAGTTCGGCGACGCTGGCCGAGAACTGGGCGGAGTCGGCCACGGCCGAGATGCCCCAGAGGATCGCGACGAGAGCCAGCATGACAGGGGCCGCGGCGAGCCAGCCGATCGCAAGCGCGCAGGCGCCGCTGAGCGCCATGGCGCCGATGGTGACCGCAGTGCGGCCGAGCCGGTCGGCCAGCCAGCCGCCGAGCCAGGCGCCGAGCGCGCCGGAGGCGACGGCGAAGAAGGTCAGCACCGCGGCAGAGCCGTGCCCGGCCTGCGGGTCGTGGCCGGCGACGGTCTGTTGCAGGAACACGCCGAGCCAGGCCCACATGGCGTAGAGCTCCCACATGTGGCCGCAATAGCCGGCATTGGCGAGACGCAGCGCAGGGTTGCGCCAGGCTTGGGCGAACTGGCCGAGAGCGAGACCGGCGCGTCGGACGAGATGGGGGCCGAGCCC
>UBZM01000024.1 GCA_900470095.1 Hyphomicrobiales bacterium | reverse complement strand
GTCGGCCCCGCCAACCACGCTGGCAAGCGAGAGATCCTCGTCGAGGCCAGCCGCGCCAGGGAAGACGAGGATTGAGCGGACGGCAGAGAGACGACCAGGCAGGTCCTCAAATTGCCACGCTGAGGTGCAACTCATACGGTGGTTGATGCGTTTACCTGAGGCGGCGGGCGATTTCGCCCGCCTCCAGTCATTGCCCGCATCAGGCAATGACGCGAACATCCAGGCCGATATGGCCCCAGCATCGGAGCAGCTTTGCTCATGACACGCGTTTCGCCAATGCAGGCTTCGCTCGGCGCCCTTGTGGCGCTTGGGCTCGCCATTGCGTCTGGCCCGCTCGCGGCCCAGCCGCTTGATCTTCAGGCCAAACCCGCAGCACCGGCCGCCAAGCCGGCAGCTCCCCGCGCGATCCCGCTGCCGCCCATGCGACCGCCGGGCCTTGGCCTGCCGCGGACCGCAGAGGCAACCTCCGCTCCGGTCGTCACCACTGTCGCCGCCGAACAGCCCCGTCCGGCTGCCATCCCGGCCAAGTCGACCCACAGGCCTTCAGCCCCGCTCACGCAGCAGGAAGCTGTCGAGCGTCTCAATGCCTATTTCAACGGCTTCTCGACCTTGCAGGGCGACTTCATCCAGTTCGCCGCTGACGGCCGCCGCTTCGAAGGCAAGCTCTATATCCAGCGCCCGGGCAAGATGCGTTTCGAGTATCGGCCGCCTGTGACCATGGAGGTCATCGCCGACGGCACCTCGGTGGCGATCCGCGACAAGAAGCTCGCGACCCAGGATCTCTACTCGATCGGCCAGACGCCACTGAAGTTCCTCGTCAAGGAGCGCATGGACCTTGCCCGAGACTCGACCATCACCAAGGTCAGCACCAAGGGCGACATCCTCTCCGTCAGCGTCGAGGATCGTTCGACGCTGGGCGGCACGTCGAAGATCACGCTGAACTACGACATGGCGGCCAACGAGCTCAGGCAATGGGTGGTCATCGATCCCCAGGGCTATGAGACGTCCGTCTCGCTCTACAATCTCGACACGCAACGGCGCCCCGATCCGAAGAATTTCGTGATCAACTACGAGCGCATGCTCTGAGCATAAGCTGAAGCGCCAGCCCTCCGATCGAGACCGGGCGGCGTTTCCGATGACTTTTGGCGCGAGAACAGAGCCGCGGCGACTGCAACGCCGTCAGGCGTGGGGGCGGCTTGCTTTTTCGGCGGCCAGGACCCAGTTTCCGGCTCCCTTTCGATCCGGAAACACTGCGTGAATCTGACCGTTACGAGCTGGAACATCAATTCGGTGCGCCTGCGCATCGGCATGGTGACGGAATTCCTGACCACCACCGCACCGGACGTCCTGTGCCTGCAGGAGACCAAGACTCCTGACGAGCAGTTTCCCGCCAAGGCCTTCGAGAAGATCGGCTATGTCCATCAGGCCTTCATCGGCCAGAAGGGCTATAATGGCGTCGCGATCGTCTCACGGCTGCCCTTCAGCGAGAAGGACGCCATGGCGATGTGCGGACGCAATGATGCCCGGCACATGACGGTCGTGCTCGACAAGGGAGCTGGCGCCGCCGCGGGCGTCGCCATCCATAATTTCTACATCCCGGCCGGAGGCGACATCCCGGATCCTAACCTGAACGACAAGTTCGCCCATAAGCTCGCCTTTCTCGACGAACTCGGCGCCTGGGGAATCGCCAAACGACCAACCGATCGGCCAAGCATCCTGCTCGGCGATCTCAATATCGCGCCCTATGAGCACGATGTCTGGAGCCATAAGCAGCTTCTCGACGTGGTCAGCCACACACCCATCGAAACCACGACGCTGGAAAAGCTGCGCTCCGAGCTTGGCTGGACCGATGCCGCACGCACGCTGCGGCCCGAACCCGAGAAGCTCTATAGCTGGTGGAGCTACCGTGCCGCCGACTGGGCTGCCTCCAACAAGGGCCGCCGGCTCGACCATATCTGGCTCTCCGACGGATTGAAGCCGACCCTGCGCGACCTCACCTTCCTGCGTGAAGCACGCGGCTGGGAGCGGCCCTCGGACCACGTTCCCGTCACGGTGACACTGGAACTCTGATCGCGCCCTTCAGCTTCGGTCGATCGCGATCAGCGCATCGCGAACCTGTGACAATTCGCTCATGAAGCCTTGCAGTCTCTCTCCGATCGCAGCCGCGATCGCCTGAGCCGATTGCGGGGATTCGCCGAGCACCCGGCGCATCACGCTGCGCGAGAGCTTCATCAGCTGCGTGGGCTCGCGTGCAACCGCCGTCACCGGCCGCTTGATCGAGGCAAACAGCGCCAGTTCCCCGATCAACCCGCCTGGGCCGACCACCTCGTCGGCGGGTTGGCCGTCATCCCGGCTCATGAGCGCAATCGCACCTGAGACGACGAGATAGGCACCGTCCGAGCCGTCATTGCGCCGGAAGAGCACATCGCCGGCGCGCAGGATGCGGTTCTCGGCGGCAAAGGCCACGAGCCGCAGGGCGTCATGGTCCATGAGACCCAGCAGCGGCTGTTTGGCCAGGAACGCGATATCGTCGTTAAGCGCCATGAAATCTCAAGGATTCAGGCGATAGCCGCCCGCATCCGTCACCAGCAGTCGCGCATTGGCGGGATCGGGCTCGATCTTCTGGCGCAGACGATAGATATGGGTCTCCAGCGTGTGGGTGGTGACCTGTGAATTATAGCCCCAGACCTCCTGAAGCAGGATCTCGCGGGCAATCGGCTTGCGGCCGGCACGATAGAGAAAGCGCAGGATCGCGGTCTCTTTCTCGGTGAGCTTGGTCTTCGAGCCCTTCTCGCTGACAAGCAGCTTCGAGCCGGGGTGAAAGGTATAGGGCCCGACCTGGAAGACGGCATCCTCGCTCGCCTCGTACTGCCGGAGATGGGCACGGATACGCGCGAGCAGCACCGCGAACTTGAACGGCTTCACCACATAATCATTGGCACCGGCTTCCAGCCCGAGCACGGTATCGGCGTCCGAGCCCTGCCCGGTCAGCATGATCACCGGGCTCTTGAAGCCATTGCGGCGCATCACCTTGACCGCCTCGCGACCATCCATGTCGGGAAGCCCGACATCCATGACGGCGAGATCGACCCGTTCGGCCTGAACGGCCTTCACGCCGGCGGACGCCGTCGCAGCCGTCGAGATCCGGAACTCGTCATAAAGCGCGAGCTGCTCCGCGAGCGCGTCACGCAACGTCTGGTCGTCGTCAACCAGAAGAATATGATGGACGGCGGGCATGGCAATCATTTGAACGGTTTGCGATTCCGGCACCATGAGCCCGCTGAATCGCGACTGCAAGTCAGGTGGGGTGGAATATCCGTGAGAAAATGTGATCAGGCCGGCGGTGCCGGTCCAGGTGAGGTCCGGCGCGGCCTTACCCGGTTGCGAGTCGTCCGCTCCGTGCATGATAGCCGCAGGGGTTTTCTGATCGCCGGCGGCGCTTGTTTTCCCTGTGCGCTTGGCCGCTCCGGCATCATTGTCGCCAAGCGCGAGGGCGATGGCGGCACCCCCCGCGCCACATTGCCGCTGCGCCGCATATTCTATCGCGCCGACCGCTTGCCCCGCCCCCAGACCAGCTTGCCTTTGCGCAGAATCGCACCTCGCGATGCCTGGTGCGACGATAGTGCCGACCGGCGCTACAATCGTCTGATCGAGCGCCCGCCCGGCGAAGCCGAGGAGCGGCTCACACGCGAGGACCATCTCTACGACGTCATCGTCGAAATGGGCTGGAACGACGCCCCGGTGATTCGCGGCCGCGGCAGCGCGATTTTCTGGCATCTGGCCCGGCCGGGCTTCACTCCGACGGCGGGTTGCGTCGCTGTCGAGCGCGATGTCTTTCAGAAGCTGCTGCCGCGCCTCGCCCGGCACTGCGTCATGGAAATCCGGTAGGATCCGCCGTCAGCCGGATCGGTAGCGCTTGGGACCGACTCGGCACTACCCGTCGCGTCGGACCGCTACCGACTTGGGGGCAGGGAGTTCTCTACGCCCTGGCCCCAAAGATCGCGCTACCGACACGAACATGGGTAGCACCGAGCTGGATCGCCGCCTCGTAATCGGCGCTCATTCCCATCGAGAGCCCGCGAAGCCCGTTGCGCGAGGCCATCTTGGCAAGCAGCGCGAAATGCGGCGAAGGCGGCTCCTCGGCCGGCGGAATGCACATCAACCCCTCGATCACTAAACCGTGATGCGTACGGCAGAGCGCGATGAACGCATCGGCCTCGCTCGGGCTGATGCCGCCCTTCTGCGGCTCCTCGCCGGTATTCACCTGCACAAAGAGTTTCGGTGCCCGACCGGCCCTCGCGATCTCGCGGGCAAGTTCCTTCGCCAGGCTCTCCCGGTCGAGCGTATGGATCGCATCGAACAGGGCCACCGCGTCCCGGGCCTTGTTCGACTGCAGCGGGCCGATCATGTGCAGTTCGACATCGGGAAAGCGCTCGCGCAGGCCCGGCCATTTCGCCTTGGCCTCCTGGACGTAGTTCTCACCGAAGACGCGCTGTCCTGCTTCCAGGGCAGGAAGGATCGCCTCCTCGGGCATGGTCTTCGAAACGGCGATCAGCGTCACATCCGCTGGGCGGCGCTCGAAATCACGCGCGGCGCGTGCAATCGCCGCTTGCGTGGCGGCCAGCCGCGTAACCGTATCGTTCATCGTGAAACCCTTCCATCTCGCGCGCGACGTTGACCGCGTGCGTGCAATGGTGTCCTAGAACAAGATGTGGAAAAGCCGGAACCGGTTTTCCGCCCGAATCCCGCTCTAACTGCGGAAACGGCCTTCTGTTTCCTCTGAAAGCGCCCAGCGATTTCGTAGGAAGCGGCCGGCAGGCTCCGCTTATCCAAGAATTGCCCGCGCATCATGGCCGTCGAACGTTACAATCCCAAGGAATCCGAGCCGAAATGGCGCCAGGTCTGGAATGAGCGCAAGCTCTTCGAGACCCGCAATGACGACACGCGCCCGAGCTACTACGTGCTCGAGATGTTCCCCTATCCGTCAGGGCGCATCCACATGGGCCATGTGCGCAACTACGCGATGGGCGACGTCGTTGCGCGCTACAAGCGGGCCAAGGGTTTTTCCGTTCTCCACCCGATGGGCTGGGATGCGTTCGGGCTGCCGGCCGAGAACGCTGCCAAGGCCAACAAGATCCATCCGCGCGAATGGACCTACGCCAATATCGCGACGATGCGCACGCAGTTGCAGTCGATGGGGCTGTCACTGGATTGGAGCCGCGAACTCGCCACCTGCGACCCGAGCTATTATCGCCACCAGCAGAAGATGTTCCTGGACTTCCTCAAGTCCGGGCTGGTCGATCGCAAGACCGCCAAGGTCAACTGGGATCCAGTCGACGAGACCGTGCTCGCCAACGAACAGGTCATCGACGGGCGTGGCTGGCGCTCCGGCGCCCTCGTCGAGATTCGCGAGCTCACCCAGTGGTTCTTCAAGATCACCGATTACGGTCAGGAGCTGCATGACGCACTGGAAGGGCTGACGCGCTGGCCCGAGAAAGTGCGGCTGATGCAGAAGAACTGGATCGGCCGCTCGGAAGGGCTGCTGATTCGTTTCGCACTCGAATCGAATACCTTCGGCCAATCCGAGCTGGAGATCTATACGACGCGCCCGGACACGCTGTTCGGCGCGAAGTTCATGGCGATCGCGCCTGATCACCCGCTGGCCAAGGCCGCCGCAGCCAGGAGCCCGGAACTGCAGGCCTTCATCGAGGAGTGCAAGCGCACCGGCACCGCGCAGGAAGCGATCGACAAGGCCGAGAAACTCGGCTTCGACACCGGCCTGCGCGCGGTCCATCCCTTTGATCCGTCATGGACTTTGCCGGTGTATGTCGCGAATTTCATCCTGATGGAATACGGCACCGGTGCCATTTTCGGCTGCCCGGCCCATGACCAGCGCGATCTCGACTTCGTCAATAAATACGGGCTCGGCAACATCCCGGTCGTCTGCCCCGAAGGTGTCGACCCCGAGAGCTTCGTCATCACGGACACGGCCTATGTCGAGGATGGCCGCATGATCAATTCGCGTTTCCTGGATGGCATGACCATTCCGGAGGCGAAAGAAGAGGTGGCCCGCCGGCTGGAGAGCGAGACACGCGGCAATCAGCCCGTTGGCACGCGCAAGGTGAATTTCCGACTGCGCGATTGGGGCATCTCGCGCCAGCGCTACTGGGGCTGCCCGATCCCGATCATCCACTGTGCCGATTGCGGGACCGTCCCGGTCCCGGATGCCGACCTGCCGGTCAAGCTGCCGGACGACGTCTCCTTCGAGAAGCCCGGAAACCCGCTCGACCATCACCCGAGCTGGAAACATGTCGCCTGCCCCAATTGCGGCAAGCCGGCCCGGCGCGAAACCGACACGATGGACACCTTCGTCGATTCCTCGTGGTATTTTGCCCGTTTCACCGATCCTTGGCGCACCGAGAGCCCGACGGATCGCAAGGTCGTCGACCGCTTCCTCCCTGTCGACCAGTATATCGGCGGCGTCGAGCACGCGATCCTGCACCTGCTCTATTCGCGCTTCTTCACCCGCGCCATGAAGGCAACCGGCCATGCCGGGCTGGACGAGCCTTTTGCCGGCCTCTTCACCCAGGGCATGGTGGTCCATGAGACCTACCGGGCCGAGGATGGGACCTGGGTCGAGCCCGGCGATGTCCGCATCGAGGCCAATGGCAGCGAGCGTCGTGGCTTCCATGTCGAGACCGGCGCACCGATCGAGATCGGCTCCATCGAGAAGATGTCGAAGTCGAAGAAGAATGTGGTCGATCCCGACGACATCATCGCCTCCTACGGCGCCGACACCGCCCGCTGGTTCATGCTTTCGGACTCGCCGCCGGATCGCGATGTGATCTGGACGGATGAGGGGGTTCAGGGCGCAGCCCGCTTCGTGCAACGCCTGTGGCGGCTGATTGGCGAGATCGCCGAGCGGACCGGCAATTCAGTGGGTGCTGCCGCGGAATTCGGTGAGGCCGCCCTCACCTTGCGCAAGGCCAGCCATCGTGCCCTGCACGCCGTCGGCGCCGATATCGAGCGCCTCGGCTTCAACCGGTGCGTCGCTCACATCTACACGCTGACCAACGCCATCGCGAAGGCGCTCGACGGAGCTGCCGAGGAAGCTGCGCTTTCCAGCGATATGGCTTTTGCGCTGCATGAGGCCGCCACCATCGTCACGCAGCTTGTCGCGCCGATGATGCCGCATCTCGCCGAGGAGTGCTGGCACGCGCTCGGCCAGCCCGGCCTCGTTGGCGAAGCCTCCTGGCCGGTTGCCGACGCCGAACTGCTCCGCGACGACAGCGTCACCCTGCCGGTCCAGATCAACGGCAAGAAGCGAGCAGAGGTGACCGTGCCAGCCGATGCGGATACGGTCTCCGTCGAAGCCATCGTTCGGTCATCCCAGGCCGTCATCAAGGCCCTGGACGATCGCCCGATCCGGAAGATCATCGTGGTGCCGGGGAGAATTGTGAATGTCGTCGTCTGATTCGCACCGCTGCCAGGCTGGTCGCGGTGTGCCTACCCGCCGCCTCATGCTGGCCGCCGCACTCGCTGCGGCCGCACTTGCCGGCGGCTGCCTGCGCCCGCTCTACGCGGAGAATACGACCAGCACTGTCGGCGGCAGTGTCAAAGCGGCGCTCAGGAATATCGAGGTCCCCGAGATCAAGGGCCTGGTCGGTCATTACCTGCGCAACGAACTCGTCTTCGAGCTCGACGGCGGCGGAGCCGGAGAGGCGACCGGCCCGAAGCGTCTGAAGCTCCAGGCCTCCGTCCAGGAATCGATCCAAGTCGTCACCGTCGACTACGTCAGTGGTCGCGCCGACTCCGCCGTTCTCGTCGCGACAGCCACCTGGTCGCTCGTCCGCGAAGGCACAGGAGAGGTCGTATCCTCCGGCACGACCATAACGCGGGCGCCCTATGAACGCTCGCAGCAGCGTTTTTCCACGGTCCGCGCAGCACGAGATGCCCAGGTTCGCGCCGGCAAGTCGTTGGCAACGCTGATCCAAGGGCAGATCGCCGCCGATCTCGTCGGCGGCTGAGCCGGACGACAGGCAATGGTCGCCATCAAGGCGCATGAGGCCGACCGGGCCCTGACCAAGCTGGACCCGGCCTGGCGCCTCATTCTGATCTATGGCCCCGATTCCGGCCTGGTCTCCGAGCGGGCGACAGCGCTCGCACGCGCCAGCGTCGACGATATCAATGACGCCTTCCAGCTCATTCGCATGGATGGCGATGATATCGCTGCCGATCCCCTCAAGCTGGTCGACGAAGCCAATACGATCGGCCTGTTCGGCGGCCGGCGTGCCATTCGCGTGTCACCGACATCGAAGCTGCTCCTCGCGGCGGTCGAGCCGCTGCTGTCGACGCCATCACAGGACGCGATCGTCATCGTCGAGGCGGGCGATCTCCAACGCACCAATCCCCTGCGCCAGGCCTGTGAGAAGGCACGAACGGCCCTCGCAGTGCCCTGCTACGGCGATGCGGCGCGCGATCTTGGTAGTATCATCGATGAAATGGTCCGGGCTGCCGGCAAATCCATCGACCGCACCACGCGTGAACAGCTGACCGGGCTATTGGGCGGCGATCGCCAGACGTCGCGCCGCGAGATCGAAAAGCTTCTGCTCTATGTTGGCGAAGATTCAGCCGTCACCGAAGCGCATATCGAGGCAGTCGTCGGCGATACGGCACAACGCGAGCAGGCTGCGCTGGTCGATGCGGTCTTCGCCGGCCGTCTGGCCGTGCTCGATCTGGCGCTCGCAAAGCTGTCCAGCGAAGGCCTCGATTCCGGGGTGATGCTTGGCGGGTTGTTGCGCCACGCCCTGACGCTGCTGAAAGCCCGTCAGAGCGTCGATGGCGGCCGCAGCGCCCGGGACGCGGTCTCCAGCATGCGGCTGCCCTTTCCCCGCATGGCGGCCGCTGAAGCGGCGTTGAACGCATGGTCCGTGCAGAAGCTCACCGAAGCGGTCGGCATCCTGGGAACCGCAACGCTTGCGGTCAGGCGCGATGGCGAACTCGCCCGCCCAACGGCTGCACGCACCCTTTGGACCCTCGCCCGGCTGGCACAAAGCGGCGGGCGCGGTTCCTAGATTATCGGACCAGATATCGTATCCGGTTCGATAGTCTAACCTCCTGTGTTCGCATCGGCTTTCCCGAAAACCGGCGGTCCACGTTTCGGGCCGATGCTTTAGCGCGTAAGCGCAGGAGGTCTGATCAGGCCTTCAGGCGCCGGCACAGCGCGTCGAGCTGATCGAGCGTCTTGTAGCCGATCTTCATGTCGCCCCCACCGCTCGGGCGGTGCTGAATCGACACCGAAAGCCCCAGAACCTCCTCGAGCGCCTTTTCCAACGCGCGGGTGTCCGGATCCTTGTCGGGCTTCGGCTTGCCAGGGGCGCTCCTGCTCTCGCCCCGCGTCTCTTCCTGAACCAGTCGTTCGATGTCGCGAACGCTGAGGCCCTCGTCGACGATCTTGCGCGCCATCAGCTCCGGGTCCGCGACCGAGAGCAGGGCGCGCGCGTGGCCAGCCGAAACGGCGCCCTCAGCCACCATCCGCCGGACAGGCTCCGGCAGTTTTGACAGGCGCAACGTATTCGCGACATGGCTTCGGCTCTTGCCGATGACGCGGGCCAAATCGTTCTGCGTATAACTGAATTCGGCAATCAGGCGCTCGTAACCGGCGGCCTCTTCGATCGCATTCAGGTCGCTGCGCTGGACGTTCTCGACGATGGCGATTTCCAGCGCCTCGCGGTCGTCTGCCTCGACCTGGATGACAGGAACCTCGTGCAGGCCGGCGCGCTGCGCGGCGCGCCAGCGCCGTTCTCCGGCAATGATCTCATAGGCATCAGCCATGCCCTTGAGCGGCCGGACGATGATCGGCTGCAGGATCCCGCGCTCGCGAACGGAAGCCGTCAGATCCTCGAGCTCGTCATCCGCGAAACTGCGCCGCGGGTTGCGCGCGCTCGGCCGCAGGAACTCGACCGGAACCCGACGCTGGCCCCTGGCACGCTCGAGAGCTCCGATCTCGTCGCCGACATCGCCAATCAGAGCGGCAAGACCCCGGCCAAGACGTGAACGTCCCTGTTCCTCGGCCATAATTCAACCTCTTGATACTAAATACGAAATGAGTTCAGGCAGCGGCGCGCAGCGCACGCTCCCTCCTGATGACTTCGGATGCCAGCCGCAAATAAGCCTGCGAGCCGGCACAGCGGAGATCGTAGAGCAGGGCGGGCTTGCCATAGGACGGGGCTTCGGAAACCCGGACATTGCGCGGGATCACGGTCTCATAGACCTTGTCGCCCAGAAACTCGCGAACATCGGCCATGACCTGACCGGAGAGATTGTTGCGCGGGTCGAACATGGTCAGCACCACGCCCTGAATGATCAGGCGCGGATTGAGACCGTTGCGAACTTGCTCGACCGTCTTGAGCAGCTGGCTGAGGCCTTCCAGCGCGAAGAACTCGCATTGCAGCGGCACAAGCACGGCGTCGGCCGCCGTCATCGCATTGATGGTGATCAGGCTGAGCGAAGGTGGGCAGTCAATCAGGATATAGGTCAGGTCCGCACAGCGCTGATCGTCGGAAATCTCGTCGATCGCCTTCTTGAGGCGCTGGGTGCGATCCTTGGCGCTGGCGATCTCGAGCTCGACTCCAAGCAGGTCGAGCGTCGACGGCGCGATGAACAAACCGGGTACGGCGGTTTCCTGCAGCGCCTGACCAAGACCGATATCGCCGCAGAGAACATCATAGGTCGAGGATTGCCGGCTCTTCCGGTCAACGCCGAGGCCGGTCGAGGCATTCCCCTGCGGGTCGAGATCGACGATCAGCACCTTCTCACCGATCGCGGCCAGAGCCGTGCCGAGATTGATGGCCGTCGTCGTCTTGCCGACGCCGCCCTTCTGGTTGGCGAGCACCAGCACACGTGGCCGGCGAGGAAGGGTAATGGGAGTCAGATCGGTCATGTATCGGCCCGCTGCTCGGCCTCGCGAATCAACAGAATGCGAGCTGCCGGATCTGTCACGGAGACAACTGTCGAGGCCTGAATCTTCCAATATTTAGACGCTTCGGTCAATTCAGCATCTAGATATTGTCCCTTGGGAAAGAGCCCAAGTGTCCCGGTTCTCAACAACTCCTTGCACCATCCTAGCAGAATCGGGAGCGGTGCGAGCGCCCGGGCCGTCACGACGTCGACTTTTTCTGTGAACTCCCCAACGATATCCTCGATCCGCGAGGCATGAACCGTCACAGGCGCACCGGTCACCCGGGCCGCGTGGCGCAAAAAGGCGCATTTGCGAGCATTGCTCTCGACCAGATGGATCCGACCTTGCCCTTGCTCGGCAAGACAGATCCCGATCACAAGCCCGGGAAATCCACCGCCTGAGCCGAGATCGAGCCAAGCCCTGGCGTCAGGCGCCAATGCGAAGAGCTGGAGCGAATCAGCGATGTGCCGCGTCCAGACATCCGCAAGCGTTGCTGAAGAGACCAGGTTCTTCGCATTTTGCCATTTGACCAGCTCTGCGACCAGCAGCGCGAGCCGCTCCTGTGTTTCACGTGAAACAGGAGTCAAGCGCAGAGCGCGGGCGCGGTCATCGTTGTCAACAGACACGACTCAGGCCGCCGTATCAGTCGCGCGCTTGCGATCCCGCCGCGCATGGGCCGCCAGCAAAGTCAGTGCAGCAGGAGTCATGCCTTCGATCCGTGATGCTTGCGCGAGATTGGCCGGGCGCTGCTGCGACAGCTTCGCCTTCAGTTCATTCGAGAGCCCGGAAATGCCATCAAGATCGAGATCCGCCGGAACCTCCAGCGCTTGATCGCGCTGATAGGCGCCGATCTCGGCAGCCTGCCGGTCGAGATAGACCGCATAGGTCGCATCGGCCGTAACCCGCGACGCCACAAAGGAAGGGTAGGCGCCGAGCTCGGGCCAGATCGCCGTCAGGTGCTCGAAGCTGATATCTGGATAGGAGAGGAGCTGATAAGCGCTACGCCGCACGCCATCCCTGTTCAACTGCAGGCCGGCCTGGTCGGCCTGTTGTGGCGATAGCCGGAGGTTCTTCAATTGCTCACGCAATCCGTCAATTTGCTCCGCCTTGGCCCGGAACCGGCGTTCACGCTCGCCACCGACCAAGCCAAGCGCGATACCCAAAGAGGTTAGCCGCTCATCGGCATTATCGACTCGCAGCGACAGCCTGAACTCCGCGCGCGAGGTGAACATGCGATAGGGCTCGGTCACGCCGCGGGTAACGAGGTCATCAACCAGCACGCCGATATAGGAGGTGGTCCGATCCATCGCGACCGGCTCTGCACCACTGGCACGCCGTGCCGCATTGAGGCCCGCAAAGAGCCCCTGGGCCGCCGCCTCCTCATAGCCGGTCGTTCCGTTGATCTGGCCCGCGAGAAACAGACCAGCGATCGCGCGCGTCTCAAGCGTGTTCTTCAAAGCGCGAGGATCGACGAAATCATACTCGATCGCATAGCCAGGACGCAGCATGGCTGCATCTTCAAGCCCAGGAATCGTCCTCAGCAAGTCGAGCTGTACATCTTCCGGCAAGGAGGTCGAGATACCGTTGGGATAGACGGTGGGATCATCGAGCCCCTCCGGCTCCAGAAAGATCTGGTGGCCGTCGCGATCCCCGAAGCGGCCGACCTTATCCTCGATCGATGGGCAATAGCGTGGCCCTCGGCCCTCGATCTGGCCCGAAAACATCGGCGCGCGATGGAGATTGGCGCGGATCAATTCGTGCGAGGCCAGCGTGGTGCGGGTGATGCCGCAGCAAATCTGCGGCGTCGTAATCAGGTCGGTCAGCGCAGAGAACGGCTCCGGCGGATCGTCACCGGCCTGCATCTCCAGCGCGGACCAGGCGATCGTGCGCCCATCCAGCCGTGGCGGCGTACCCGTCTTGAGGCGACCAAGCGGAAACGCATGACGCTCCAGCGTAGCCGATAGACCAAGCGACGGGGCTTCCCCAACACGTCCTGCCGGAATTGTCTTCTCGCCGATATGGATCAATCCACGCAGGAAAGTGCCAGTCGTCAGGACAACCGTTCCGCAGGCGAATCGACGGCCGTCCGACAGAATGACAGCTTGAACGGTGCCATTCGCAATATCGAGGTCGAAGGCCTCGCCGACAACGATCTCGAGATGATCGTGTTCGGCAAGAAGATTCTGGACCGCGCTCCGGTAGAGCTTGCGGTCGGCCTGTGCACGCGGGCCGCGAACGGCCGGGCCCTTGCGGCGGTTCAGCATTCGGAACTGAATGCCGGCACGGTCAGCTGCGCGGGCCATGATACCGTCGAGCGCATCGATCTCGCGCACGAGATGGCCCTTGCCCAACCCGCCGATCGCAGGATTGCAGGACATCACGCCAATCGTCTCGCGCTGATGGGTCAGCAGCGCCGTGCGCGCACCAAGACGCGCAGCCGCCGCCGCCGCTTCGGCGCCGGCATGGCCGCCACCTACGACGATGACGTCGTAGCGATCAGTGGCAATGGAATGGGACATGCGCATGTCGCTAGCCAACACCGTGCCAGGGGTCAAGATTCTTGTGATCTCTCAGCCGAGAGTTTCACGTGAAACGCCGCGCAGGGTTTCTCTACTTCCCGATGCAGAAGCCGGAAAACAGTCGGTCCAGCACATCCTCGACGTCGATCCGCCCCACGAGTCGTTCGAGCGCGCGCACGGCGATCCTGACATCCTCGGCCAGCAGTTCGACCTGGCCGTGCCCGGAAGCTGCGGCCCGCTGCAGCGCCGCGACCGCATCCGTAACCGCTACGCGCTGTCGCTCGCGGGTCAACAATGCGGGCTCGGGATTGGTCAGCGCACCGAGCCGCTCGGAGATGCTCCTCAAGAGCGCATCGAGACCGACACCGCTTTGCACGGAGAGCGCCAGCTCGCCGACGCGGACTTGCCCGGGCAAATCGCACTTGGTGGCTAACATCAGGTCCTGCGGCTCAACGGCCCTTCGGTCCGGCTGCGAATCGACTGCGCGAAGTCTCAGCACCAGATCCGCCTTCTCGGCCAGAGCGTTCGCCCGGCGAACACCTTCTGCCTCGATCGGATCGACGCTCTCGCGTAAACCCGCCGTATCGATCAACGTAACCGGGAAACCGGCCAGATCGAGCCTGACTTCAATCATGTCTCGGGTCGTGCCAGGCTGCGGCGAGACGATTGCCACGTCGCGACGGGCGAGGGCGTTCAGCAGACTCGACTTGCCCGCATTGGGCGGCCCCGCCAGCACGACGACAAATCCCTCGCGAACACGCTCGCCCATCCGAAACGACCCCAGGGCGTCGCGCAGGCTCGCCAGTACCTGTTCGACGGCGGCAATCGCGTTCTCGAGCAGCTCTCCCGAAACATCGCCTTCATCCGAAAAATCGATCTCGGCCTCCAGCAGGGACATGGCGCCGATCAACTGGTCTCGCCACAGCGCAGCCGCATGACCGAGGGCCCCATCCATTTGCCGAAGCGCCTGTCGACGCTGCCATTCCGTCTCCGAATCGATCAGGTCTGCCAGGCCCTCGACCGCTGCAAGATCGAGCTTTCCGGCCTCAAAGGCCCGCCGGGTGAACTCTCCGGCCTCCGCCAAGCGAAGCCCTGGCAGGCTGGTCAGTGCCGAGAGCAGGGCCGCCATCACCGCACGCGAGCCATGGATATGGAACTCGGCGACATCCTCGCCAGTGAAGCTTGCTGGCCCGGGAAAGAACAGGACCAAAGCCGAATCGATCACCTCGCGGGAGGCCGGGTGGCGCAAATGCCGAAGCACCGCATGCCTCGGGTTGGGGATAACGCCCGAAATCGTTTCGAGGACGAATCGAACTCGAGGTCCGGATACCCGCAGGACTGCCACTCCGGCACGACCATTGGCCGACGATAGAGCCACAATCGTGGGGTAATCCTGTCCGGTCGTCATAGGGAGACATCTTTCCGTAGCGACGCTGATTTGCCTGGGAGACCCGTCGATGAATCGTCTAGGAGCCGCGGCCAGCCCCTATCTCCTGCAGCACAAGGACAACCCCGTCCATTGGTGGGAATGGAGCGAAGAAGCTTTTGCCGAAGCAAAGTCAAGCGGCCGCCCGGTCCTGCTCTCGGTCGGCTATGCCGCCTGTCACTGGTGTCATGTCATGGCGCATGAGAGCTTCGAGGACCCTGCAACCGCGGCGCTGATGAACGCGCTCTTCGTCAACATCAAGGTCGACCGGGAGGAGCGACCCGATATCGATCACGTCTACATGAGTGCGTTGCACAGCCTGGGCGAACAGGGGGGCTGGCCGCTGACCATGTTCCTCACGGCCGACGCTCAGCCCTTCTGGGGCGGCACCTATTTTCCGCCAACCGCGCGCTATGGACGGCCCTCCTTCATCCAGGTGCTGCAGCAGATCGCGGCCATCCATGCACAGGAGCCCGAGCGGATCGCGCGCAATGCCTCCGCGATCAAGGCTGCACTCCAGCAGAGTGAGACCGCGGCCAGGGCAGAAGCCCAATACGAACCTGGCCTCGACCCGATCGCCAGCGAGATCGCCCAATCCTTCGATCCGCATCATGGTGGGCTGCGCGGCGCACCGAAATTCCCCAACCCTGGCCTGACCGAGCTGCTTTGGCGTCACGGCAGCCGCACTGGGAATGCGACCACGCTCCTGCCGGCGACCCGCACCCTGGAACGCATGGCGCGTGGCGGCATTCACGATCACCTCGGCGGCGGCTTTGCCCGATACTCGGTCGACGAGCGCTGGCTCGTGCCGCATTTCGAGAAGATGCTTTATGACAATGCCCAGCTTCTCGGACTCTATGCGCTCGAGGCGAAGCGCAGCGGCGATCCACTGGCGCGCAGCGCGGCCCAGGGCATCGTCACCTGGCTTGAGCGGGATATGTTGCTGCGGGAGGGTGCCTTCGCCTCCAGCCTCGATGCCGATTCCGAGGGGGTCGAAGGCAAGTTCTATGTCTGGACCGCACCGGAACTGGCCAGCCATCTCGCACCAGCGGACGCAGGGCTCTTCGCCCGACACTATGACGTCACCGCCCATGGCAACTGGGAAGGGGTCACGATCCTCAACCGGCTCGACACGCCCGATCCCGATCCGGCATCCGAGCAGCAATTGGCCAACATTCGGCGCCAGCTCCTGGCGTTGCGAGCTCGCCGGGTCCCTCCCACCCGCGACGACAAGATCCTGGCCGACTGGAATGGGCTGGTGATCGCAGCGCTCGCCCGTGCCTCCAGGCTGCTCGCCGAGCCCACCTGGCTGGGCCTTGCCCGACGAACTTACCATTTCGTCACCGAATCAATGAGACATGGCGATGGTCTCGCTCACTCCTACCGCGCGGGCCGGCTGATCGCCCCGGGCTTTGCGCTCGATCACGCAGCGATGATCGATGCGGCCCTCGCGCTCCACGACGCCACATCGGAACAACATTTCCTAGACCACGCCCTGCGTTGGTCGGCCCATCTCTGGCGGCACTACCGCCACGCCGATACGAGTCTACTTGGTATGACTCTGGGTGACAGCATCGCTCTTCCGGTCCTACCGAGGCCGACTCATGATGATGCAGTTCCCAACGCCAATGGCCTGCATGCAGGGAACCTGCTTCGTCTGGCGACCAAGACGGGAGCCTCGACCGATAGGGCCCAGGCCGAACAGTTTCTCGCAGCAGTATTGGCCGCTGCCGAGCGCGCGCCCATCGCCCATGGCTCCATACTCAATGCCTATGATCTGGCGCGGCACGGCGTCGAGATCGTCCTGGCCGGACCCGAGCGTGAACGGCTTCGCGAAGCCGCGCTGGCGTTGCCCTACACGACGACGATGATCGTCGACTGCCCCGATGCCAGCGCGCTGGCATCGGATCACCCAGCCGCTTCCATGGCGCGTCTTGCAGGCAGCGGTGCCGCCTTCATCTGCTTCGCCGGGCGTTGCCTGCCTCCCGTAACGGATCCGAATCAATTGCAGGATGCCATTGCTGCTGGGCGGTGACCTCGGATCCAAACAAGAAAGGCGGGTTCGGCATGACTGCCGACCCGCCTCGCTGAATGTGTTGGACTCCGACGCTGCGCGCCTCATGCGGCGCGGCGATTCCCGATCCGATCAGGTGTTCATCGAGTCGAAGAATTCGGAGTTCTGCTTGGTCTGCCGCAGCTTGTCGATCAGGAACTCGATCGCGTCCTGCGGTCCCATCGGATTCAGGATGCGGCGCAGCACATAGGTCTTCTGCAGCACATCCTTCGGGGTGATCAGCTCTTCCTTGCGGGTGCCCGACTTGAGGATGTCGATCGCCGGGAAGATGCGCTTGTCGGCCACCTTGCGGTCAAGCACGATTTCCGAGTTACCGGTGCCCTTGAACTCTTCGAAGATGACTTCGTCCATGCGGCTGCCGGTATCGATCAGCGCGGTCGCGACGATGGTCAGCGAACCGCCTTCCTCGATATTGCGCGCCGCGCCGAAGAAACGCTTCGGCCGCTGCAGGGCGTTGGCATCGACACCACCGGTCAAGACCTTGCCGGAAGAGGGGACGACGGTGTTGTAGGCACGGCCGAGGCGCGTGATCGAGTCGAGCAGGATCACGACATCGCGGCCATGCTCCACCAGGCGCTTGGCCTTCTCGATGACCATCTCCGCGACCTGAACGTGGCGCGTGGCCGGCTCGTCGAAGGTCGAGGACACGACCTCACCCTTCACCGAACGCTGCATGTCGGTGACTTCCTCGGGCCGCTCGTCGATCAGCAGCACGATCAGATAGCACTCGGGATGATTGTTGGTGATCGACTGCGCGATGTTCTGCAGCAGCACCGTCTTACCGGTACGCGGCGGCGCCACGATCAAGGCGCGCTGGCCCTTGCCGATCGGAGCCACGATGTCGATGACGCGAGGCGAGAAGTCCTTCTTCGTCGGATCCTGGACTTCCAGCCGCAGACGCTCGTCCGGATAAAGCGGCGTCAGGTTGTCGAAATGGATCTTGTGCCGGATCTTCTCAGGGTCCTCGAAATTGATCGTGTTGACCTTGAGCAGCGCAAAATAGCGCTCGCCATCCTTGGGCCCTCGGATCGGCCCTTCAACCGTATCACCCGTGCGCAGGCCGAACTTGCGGATCTGCGAAGGCGAAACGTAGATGTCGTCCGGACCCGGCAAATAGTTCGAGTCGGAGGAGCGCAGGAAGCCGAATCCATCCTGCAGGACCTCGACCACGCCCTCGCCGAGAATCTCGGTTTCCTTGGCGGCCAACTGCTTGAGGATCGCGAACATCAGCTCCTGCTTGCGCATCGTGCTGGCGTTCTCGACCTCCATGCCTTCGGCGAAGGCAAGAAGCTCGGTCGGCGATTTGACCTTGAGTTCGTGAAGCTTGATTTCCCGCATGGGGCACCCGGATCGTAAACGCCCCCACACGAATGGCGGAGGTCAGGGACTCAGTGGAGGGCTCGACAGGGCCTGGAAGGGCCAGTGCGCAGGGGATGCGCATCATGAGCGTCTGCACCGGCAGCCAGCTCACAAACCATCGACAACAGGGAGGACGCAAAAAGTCGCGTCGCGCTTGATAGCTGGTTTCCGGTGGACTCTCAAGCCGGAAACGTCGGCATCGCTCAGAACGGCTTGACGATGACCAGGATCACGATTCCGACCATCAGCAGGGCCGGCACCTCGTTGATGATCCGGTAATAGCGCGCTGACTTGTCGTTGCGATCTTCGGCAAAGGCCCTGACCCGTCCGACCAGGATGCCATGGATGCCGGAGAGGATGACCACGAGCAGAATCTTGCCGTGCAACCAGCCACCCTTGAAGCCGTAGATCGCCCAGGCAAGGTACAGGCCCAGGACCCAGGTCGCGATCATCGCCGGATTGATGATGCCCTTGAGCAGCCGGCGCTCCATGATCTTGAAGGTCTCGGACTGCACGGAGCCGGTCTGCGCCTCCGCATGATAAACCATCAGCCGAGGCAAATAGAGCATGCCGGCCATCCAGGAGATGACCGCCATCACGTGAAATGCCTTGATCCATTCGATCAGCATCACTGCAACCTCATCATGACCTGACAGCCGCAACCAAACGCTCGACATGAGCGATCGGCGTATCCGGCAGGATGCCGTGCCCAAGATTGAAAACGAACGGACCAGCGCCGAAGGACGTACGGATCGCCTCGACCTCCCGCTCCAGATCGGCACCACCAGCCCGGAGAAGTTGCGGGTCAAGATGACCCTGGATCGGCGCAAGCGATTGGATCTGCGTCCGCGCAAATTCGCGATCGATATCCGTCTCGAGCCCGACAGCATCAACCCCGGTCGCCCTGACATAACTGGGGATCAGGCGGCCGGCGCCCCGGGGAAAGCCGATGATCTTTGCCTTGGGATGACGCGCCCGGACCCCGTCGACGATCCGCTTGGTCGGAGCAATGCACCAGCGCGCGAAATCAGCCTCGCCAAGCGAGCCCGCCCAGCTGTCGAAAATCTGCACCGCATCAACGCCGCCATCGATCTGAGCGTTGAGATGAGCGATGGACGCGATCACGATCCGATCGATCAACCGGGCGAACAGCTCCGGGTCACGGGTGAAGAGTTCTTTGGCCGGACCCTGATCCGGCGTGCCCCGCCCCGCCACCATGTAGGTCGCGACTGTCCAAGGCGCCCCGCAGAAACCGATGAAGCCAGTCTTGTCAGGCAGGGCAGCCTTGACCTTGGCAACCGTTTCGTAGACCGGCGCCAGCACGTCCTGGTCGATCTCCTCATGGATCTCGCCAAGCCTCTTTGCGTTGCCCACTGGCTCCAACCGTGGGCCTTCTCCCTGGACGAACCAGAGCTTCTGGCCGAGCGCATGGGGCACGACGAGGATGTCGCAGAACAGGATCGCTGCGTCGAAATCGAAACGACGGATCGGCTGAAGGGTCACTTCGGTGGCAAAGGCCGGATTGTAGCAAAGCTCGAGAAAGCCACCTGCCTTGGCACGGACCTCGCGGTACTCCGGCAGATAGCGTCCAGCCTGGCGCATCAGCCAGATCGGCGGCGTTGCCATCACCTCGCCCGAAAGGCTCCGCAGGAAAGCCGGATCGTCGTTCGCCATGCCCACTCCGGTCAGCCGTTCAGGTCTGAATCTTAAAAGAATCTTAGAGAGAGATTCTTTTGTTTTGACTCTTGGTCAGGGGCAAATAGCCCGGCCCAACTTTGTCCACAACCGGTCCACAAGGCGAGCCGATGTCGCAGGCTGGAATCACCCGGGGGGTAGGGCGCCTTAACTGATTAGTAAGAAATCAGAATCGGCGTCGGGGCCGCCGATCGTTAAAATGATTCACGTGAAACATCGCCCCACGTGTCCCCAGGGGCCAGCCTGTTGATGGAAAGAGGGACTTATACAGTCGCGCTCCGGGGCGCCGGCCGGATGTTCGGTTGTCCACAGCAGTCCCCATGACCAGCGTGACCCCTCATCGCGGCTAGCGCTGGGGGGTCCCGGTCCAGGACGACGATTTGCATTGCCGATATGGCGCGCTAGAGGTTGCAACTTCGTTAAGCCCCGGGAGCCCACGTGGCGCGCAACTATTTTCATTTGCATCTGGTGTCAGATGCCACCGGCGAGACCCTGATTGCGGTCAGCCGGGCCGCCGCCGCCCAATATGAATCGGTCTCGGCCATCGAGCATGTCTATCCGCTGGTGCGCTCAGAGGCGCAGCTTGCGCGCGTCCTGGCGGAGATCGAATCCTCGCCAGGGGTCGTGCTCTACACTCTCGTCGAAGCGGAGTGGGCGGAGCGGCTCGAGAAATTCTGCCAGGAGCTCGGCTGCCCCTGCCTGTCGGTGCTGAACCCGGTGTTGTCCTTGTTCCAGTCCTATCTCGGTCAGGCGGGGTCGCCGCGGCCGGGCGCGCAGCATGTGCTCAACGCCGAATATTTTCGCCGCATCGACGCGATGAACTACACGCTGATGCATGACGACGGTCAGCTCGGTGGCGACCTGGAAAGCGCGGACATCATTCTCGTCGGCATCAGCCGCACCTCGAAGACCCCGACCAGCATCTATCTCGCCAATCGCGGTATCAAGACCGCCAATGTGCCGCTTGTCCCCCATGTGCCTTTGCCGGCCGAGCTCGAGCGGCTCCGAAAGCCGCTGATCGTCGGGTTGGTCGCCAGTGCCGAGCGCATTGTGCAGATTCGGCAGAACCGGCTGCTCTCGATGAAGGCGGATGATGAGACGCCCTATGTCGACCCGACAGCCGTTGCCGATGAGATCGCACAGTCGCGCAAGCTTTGTGCCCGCCGGGGCTGGCCGGTGATCGATGTCACCCGGCGCTCGATCGAGGAGACGGCGGCAGCCATCCTCGACCTGTTGCGCGACCATCGCATGAAGTTCATCGCGACATGACGAAGAGCCACTCTCTCTGGCGTCCGGCGGAGCCTCTGCTGCTTGCTTCCGGCAGTGCGACCCGGGCAGGCATGCTGCGTGCGGCCGGGATCCCTGTCGACACCTTGAAGCCGGATATCGACGAGCGAGCTGCCGAGGGGCCGCTGCTCGCACAGGGTGTCGAGGGCGAGGCGATCGCAGCGGCGCTTGCCTGCGCCAAGGCGTTGCATGTCTCGGTTATGAAGCCTGGCCGCTTCGTGCTCGGGGCCGACCAGACGTTGACCTGCGAGGGGCAGATCTTTCACAAACCAGAGAATCTCGCTGACGCCGCTGCGCAGATCGCCACTCTGGCCGGGCGTGCGCACGAGCTCCATTCCGCCTTTGTGCTGGCACGCGACGGCGAGATCCTGGCTGAAGGCGGGCAGACTGCACGGCTGACGATGCGGCGACTGGAGCTGGATTTCATCGCGACCTATGTCGAACTCGCTGGCCCGGCGATCCTGACCAGCGTTGGCGGCTATCAGCTCGAGGGCCTCGGCTCCCAGCTCTTCGCTACGATAGAGGGCGACCATTTCACCATTCTCGGCCTTCCGCTCCTTGCCGTACTCGAAGCCCTGCGCAAGCAGGGTGCTCTCATCGATTGATCCGGACATCTGAATTCCATGACCCGTCGCTGCTTCGTCATCGGTCACCCGATCGCCCATTCACGCTCGCCGCTCATTCACGGCAGCTGGATCGCTGAGCATGGGCTCGATGGATCCTATGAACGCATCGATGTCGCACCGGCTGCGCTCCCGTCATTCATTGCCCGGGTCAGGAGCGGAGAATTCGCGGGCGGCAACGTCACGGTTCCGCACAAGGAGGCGTCGCTGGTGCTGGTCGATGACCTCAGCCCCGTCGCCCGCGCGATGGGTGCGGTGAATACGATCTGGCGTGACGATGGTCGCCTATTCGGCGACAACACCGATGCAGCCGGCTTCCTCGCCCATCTCGACGGCAGCGTACCCGGCTGGAGCCAGCGGGTCCGGACAGCTCTCATTCTTGGCTCGGGCGGCGCAGCCCGCGCCATCGGCTTTGGACTGAAGGCACGCGGCCTCGGGCGGATCGTCCTCGTCAACCGCAGCGCGGAACGAGCCACGGAACTCGCCCGGGCGCTCGGAGCTCCGGTCGAGGCGCAGGACTGGTCAAGGCGTCATGACTTGGTCGAAGCGGCCGATCTGATCGTCAACACGACGGCGCTTGGCATGAACGGCAAGCCGCCGCTCGATCTCGCTCTCACCAGGCTGCACCCCGGAACGATCGTTGACGACATCGTCTACGTGCCGTTGCGGACGCCCCTGCTCAAAGAGGCGGAACGTCGCGGCGGTGTTCCGGTCGATGGCCTCGGCATGCTGCTGCATCAGGCCGTCCCCGGTTTCGCGCGCTGGTTCGGTGTGACCCCGAAGGTCACGCCAGCGCTGCGGGCCCGGCTCGAAGCCGATATCCTGGGCGCCTGATTCGCTGGGTGCCGCATGACCTTCATCCTGGGACTGACCGGCTCGATCGGCATGGGAAAGTCGACCACCTCGGAGATGTTCCGGGCCCACGGTGTGCCCGTCCATGATGCCGATGCCACCGTCCATGCGCTCTACCGGGGCAGGGCGGTCGCACCGATCGCGGCGGCCTTTCCGGGGGCTGTGGTGAACGGGGCCGTCGATCGTGCCCGACTCTCCGCCACGGTTGTGGGCAAGCCCGAAGCCCTGCGCGCGCTGGAAGCGATCATCCATCCTCTGGTGCGGGAGGAAGAGATCGCTTTCATCAAGAACTGCATTGCAGCGGGGAGCGATATCGCCGTCCTCGATGTGCCGCTCCTTCTAGAGGTTGGAGCCGGAAACCGCTGTGACGCCGTCGTCGTGATCACGGCATCAGCCGCAGTGCAGCGCGCCCGCGTCCTGGCGCGCCCGGAAATGACGGCGGAAAAGCTGGACGGGATCCTGGCGCGCCAGATGCCGGATGCCGAGAAGCGCCGGCATGCCCACTTCCTTGTGGACACCTCCCATGGCTTGCTGGTGGCACGCAGGCAGGTCCGCTCTATCCTCCAGGCATTGGCCGGCCGTCCTGGCCGGAGCCGGCAAGAAAAGGCGTCCAGGCATGCGTGAGATCGTCCTCGATACCGAGACGACCGGCGTCGAAGCCAATGGCGGCGATCGCGTCGTTGAAATCGGCTGCGTCGAACTGGTCAATCACTGCCCATCTGGCCGGACCTTCCATCAATACATCAACCCCGAGCGGGCGATGGCGGAAGGCGCCTTCAAGGTCCACGGACTGTCCGATGCCTTCCTGGCGGACAAACCCGTCTTCGCGGCCATTGCCGAGGAGTTTGCGGCCTTCATCGATGGCGCACGGCTCGTCATCCACAACGCGTCCTTCGACGTCGGCTTCCTGAACATGGAGATGAAGCGCGTCGGCCGGGGCCCGATCGAGCCTTCGCTGGTCGTCGATACGCTGGCGATGGCGCGGCGGAAGCATCCCGGGGCCTCGAACAGTCTCGATGCGCTTTGCCAGCGCTACGGCATCGACAATACCAGGCGTACCCAGCACGGCGCGCTGCTCGATTCCGAGATTCTCGCCGAGGTCTATATCGAACTGATCGGCGGCAAACAGGCCGATCTCGGACTTGGCGTGGTCACTGCTGCCGGTCCCGGCAATGGTCTCGCCGATCTTTCAGAGCGGCCGCAGCGCCAGCGCCCGCTCGCGTCCTGCCTCGACGAGGCGGCAATGGCCGCTCATGAGAGCTTCATCCTGACCCTGAAGACACCGCTCTGGAGCGGCTATCTCGGTCTGGCCAAGGAGAGCTGAGCCGCCTCACGCGGCTCAGCTTCGTCGGTCAGTCGCGGCGGCGATCGGCGCGACGCGACATCATGTTGAGGCCCTCGATCAGCGCCGAGAAGGCCATGGCGGCGTAGATATAGCCCTTCGGGATATGGGCGCCGAAACCCTCGCCGATCAGCGTGGCGCCGATCATCAGCAGGAAGCCGAGCGCCAGCATCACGATCGTCGGGTTCTTTTCGATGAACTTCGCCAGCGGGTCGGCGGCGAGCAGCATCACCAGCACGGCGACGATCACCGCAATCATCATCACCGGTATGTGCTCGGTCATGCCGACGGCTGTGATGATGCTGTCGATCGAGAAGACGAGATCAAGCAGCAGGATCTGGAAGATCGCGGCGCCGAAGGTCACGGTTGCAGCCCGGCCGCCGTCGAACACATCGGGTCCGTGATTGACGTCGACCTTGTGATGGATTTCCGTCGTCGCCTTCCAGACCAGGAAGAGGCCGCCGGCGATCAGGATGAAATCGCGCCAGGAGAAGGCCTTGCCGAAGAGCGAAACGATCGGCTCCGTCAATTGCACGATGAAGGCGACGGTGCCGAGCAGTGCGAGACGCATGAACAGGGCGAGCCCGATGCCGATCTTGCGGCCGAGCGAGCGTTGCTCCTCGGGCAGTTTGTTGGTCAGGATCGAGATGAAGATCAGATTGTCGATGCCGAGGACAACCTCCATGGCGATCAGTGCCCCGAGAGCCGCCCAGACGGCGGGGTCGGCAGCAAGCGTCATCAGATGGTCCATCGGGTCTCCACATAGCAAAAGGCGGGCGCCGGATTGGCGCCCGCTTCAATGAACGTGGGAGATGGAGGCTGCCTTGCCGATGCGCAAGGCGTTGCGAAACGCGCGCGATTATTGATTGAAATGCAAGAAAGGGCCCGCGAGGGCCCTTTCGATATCGTTGGCTTGCAGAGGCAGCAGGCTGGCTCAGGCGTTGGGCGCCTGCGGCTGCTGGGCCTGAAGCTCCTGCATGCGCTGCTGATACAGCATCGCGAAATCGATCTGCGGAACATAGAAGGGCGGGAAGCCGCCGGTCTGGACCGCATCCGCGATGATCTGGCGGGCGAACGGGAACAGCAGCCGCGCACAATCGATCACGAGAACGGGATGAATGTGCTCCTGCGGGATGTTCAGCAGCCGAAACACACCGGCATAGCTGAGATCGAACGCAAACAGCGTCTCGTTGTTCAGGACGGCCTTGCCCTCGAGCTGGAGCACGGTCTCGTAATCGGTTTCCGACAGCGCGGTGGTCGAGACATTGACCTGCAGGGACATCTGCGGGCCCTGCTCGTTCTGCTGGCCGAGCGCGCGGGGCGCCTTCGGATTCTCGAAGGAGAAGTCCTTGGTGTACTGGATCAGCGCATTCATGCTCGGCTGAGCGTTTGCCTCGCTCGCGCCGTTGCCGTTGGGGATGTCGTTGGCCATCGGTCCCATCATCGTCTGGCAGGCTTTAATCGGGAAATCCCACGCCTTGCCGGCGCCCGGGACTGCGCACCGCTCCCCGGTGCAATGCCTGCGTCGGCTATCATGGAGCTTCCTCAGGCACAAGAAGCCGCCTTCACAAGCTCGGGGGTGGATGTTACGAGCCTTGATCACCATATCGCATGCGGCGGCCGGCCGACCGCCGCCGTTGATGCGAGGCGGTCACTGGGGTTCCGGATCAGCGTTCGATGCAAAATTCCTTCGACATGACGACTTTGGTCTTCCTGGCTCTGGCCGTTTTCGTCGCCTGGAAGCTTCGCTCCGTGCTTGGCCAGAAGACCGGCAGCGAGCAGCCGCCAAAGGATCCCTTCGCCCGGCGTGAGACACCGCCGATGCGTCCCGATCAGCCCGGCGCTCCCGAAGCCAAGCGCGACAATGTCATTCGCCTGCCGGGCGCAGCCAATGATCCCGCCGCGACGGTCGTTCCGGCGGCCGAGCGCTGGAAGGATATTGCGCCTGCGGATTCGCCGATCATTGCCGGCATCGAGGCCATCGTTCGCCAGGAGCAGGATTTCGACCCGAAGGGTTTCCTGCAGGGTGCGAAATCCGCTTATGAGACCATCGTCACCGCTTTCGCCCGCGGTGACCGCAAGGTCCTGAAGGGCCTCCTCGCCAAGGAGGTCTATGATGGCTTCGAGCAGGCGATCACCGATCGCGAGAAGCGCGGCGAGAAGGCGGAATCCTCCTTCGTTTCGATCGACAAGGCCGAAATCACGGCCGTCGACGTCAAGGGCAAGACGGCTCAGGTGACGATCGCTTTCGTCTCGCAGCTGATCAGTGTTGTCCGTGATGCG
Organism: Hyphomicrobiales bacterium; assembly: GCA_900470095.1. Lineage (GTDB taxonomy): Bacteria > Pseudomonadota > Alphaproteobacteria > Rhizobiales > Beijerinckiaceae > Allobosea. Next base: position 125,580 of record UBZM01000024.1, on the reverse strand, counting down.
CAGGGCGTCGTGGTGGATGGCAGCGCCGAGGCGGTCTCGGAGGTCAACGATATCTGGACCTTCTCGCGCCAGCTCGGCAGCCGCGACCCGAATTGGCTTTTGGTCGCGACCGAAGCCGGCGCGTGACGCGTGGCCTCGGGCGCCTTGCGCTGGTGGCCGCCATGTTGTCCGCTGCAATGACACAGGCGCCCGCCGGTCCCAGCTTGCCGCCTGGCGCCCGTGCAGATTCCGTCTCTCCCGGCGCCATTCCAGGATGGCGCGATGACGATCACCGCATTGCGCTTGCGATTTTCGCAGCGGGCTGCGCCGCCGATCCGCCGCTTCGGCAAGGCGCGCCGATCCCCGCCGCCCTCGCCGGTATCTGCGCCGAAGCCGGCAGGCTGACGGCCCGCGGGCCGGTCGATCGGACAGCGGCGCGTCGCTTCTTCGAGGAGCGTTTCAGTTTCTGGCGCATCCGGCCGAGCGGCGCCGAGCGCGGCTTCATGACCGGCTATTTCGAGCCGGAGTTCGAGGGCTCGCTCACCCGCTCCGCCCAGTTCCCGACGCCGCTTTATGCCCGCCCTGCGGATCTGGTGACGCGACTTGCAGGCGACGCCTGGCCTGGGCTGGAACCTGACTTGTCGGCCGCCCGCCGTACCTCCAGGGGCCTCGAACCTTATCCCGATCGGGCGGCGATCGAGAGCGGCGCGCTCGATGGGCAGGGCCTGGAAATCGCGTGGCTGCGCGATCCGGTCGACCGCTTCGTCTTGCAGGTGCAAGGCTCCGGCCGGGTTCGGTTGCAGGACGGCAGGGTCGTGCGGCTGGTCTATTCCGGTCGCAACGGCCACGCCTATACCTCGCTCGGCCGGGTGCTCAGCGAGCGCGAGAACATCCCGCCGGCCGAGATGACCATGGACAAGCTGGTCGCCCGGTTGAAGGCCGATGCGGGTTTTGCCCGCGATCTGATCCGGCTGAACCGTTCCTTCGTCTTCTTTGCCCGCAAGGACGACTTGCCGGCCGCGTCGGGGCCGATTGGCGGCGCGGGTCTGGCTCTGACGCCGCTGCGTAGCATCGCCGTCGACCGCGCTATCTGGCCCTACGGATTGCCGGCCTGGATCGATGCGACAATTCCCACGGGCAGCGGCGACATGGAGCGGCTGTCACGCCTGATGATTGCGCAGGATACGGGATCGGCCATTGTCGGACCGTCGCGGGTCGACCTGTTTGTTGGTTCGGGCCAGGCGGCAGGTCATCGCGCCGGGCTGGTCCGCCATTCCTTTGACTTCACGGTGCTCTGGCCGCGGGCGGAGGCGCGCTGAGCGATGCGCCGCCGTCGCGAGAAGACCTTGTCGGAGGCCGACATTGCCCTGTGGCGGCAGGTTGCGCGTTCGGTGACGCCACTGCCGGGGCGTGCCGCGCCGCCCCCTGAGGAGCCCACAGCGGCCCCAGTGCCACCTCCTACTGAGGCTGCCGACCCCGTCCTGATCGTCGCCGTCAAACCGGCCAGGACCACCCCGCCGCCACTGGCGCCGCTCGAGCGCCGCCTGCGCACCCAGTTGCGTCGTGGAACCCAATCCGTCGAGGCGGTGATTGACCTGCATGGCCTGCGGCAGGATGCTGCTCATGCAGCTTTATGTGCCTTTTTGCGCCGCGAGCAGGCGCGCGGCACCAGGCTGGCTCTGGTCGTCACGGGCAAGGGCGCCGCGGGCGACGCGATCTTCGGCGAAGAGCGTGGCGTCCTGCGCCGCAGCGTGCCGCACTGGTTGCGGCTACCGGATCTGCGCCCTTTCGTCGTCGGCTTCGAGGAGGCAGAGCAGCGCCATGGCGGCGCCGGCGCGCTTTATATCCGTCTGCGCCGGCACCGTGAGAGCGGCGCGTGACACCCTTTGGCCAGCGCGTTCGGGAGCTGCGCGCAGCGCGCGGCGTGACGCTGGCCGGAATGGCGGCGGCGCTGGGGGTCACTCCGGCCTATCTCTCGGCCCTTGAGCATGGCAAGCGCGGCCAGCCGACCTTTGCGCTGATCCAGGGCGTGATCCATCTGCTCGGCGTGATCTGGGACGAGGCTGACGAACTCGTTCGTCTCGCCGAGCTCTCCCACCCCCGCATCACGGTCGATACTGCGGGACTCGCACCGGAGGCGACGCTGGTCGCCAACCGGCTTGCCCTTGAGATCGCCGAACTCGGTCCCGACGAACTTGCCGCGCTGCGCGCCGTGCTTGACCAAGCCAGCCGCCGGCGCGGCCGCGCTTGACCGCATCGGGTCCTGATGCGAAACGCCCATCATTCGTCCTATCCTCGCCAACCCACGGAACTCCTTCATGAAAAATGCCCGTTATGATGTCCTGGCGCTCGGCAACGCCATCGTCGATGTCATCGCTCGCGCGGAAGAGGATTTTCTGGTCGCGCATGAGCTGACCAAGGGCGCGATGATGCTGATCGACGAGCCCCGTGCCGAGACGCTCTACGCGGCAATGGGCCCGGCCAAGGTCATCTCGGGTGGTTCCGCCGCCAACACCATCGCGGGCCTTGCCTCCTTTGGCGGCAAGGGCGCCTTCATCGGCAAGGTGAAGCAGGACGAGCTCGGCAAGCTCTACCGTCATGACCTGACCTCGCAGGGCGTCAGCTTCGATACCGCTTTCGCCGCCGACGGTCCGGCGACGGCGCGGTCCTTCATCTTCGTCACGCCTGATGGCGAGCGCACGATGAACACCTATCTTGGTGCCTGTCAGGGCCTGACTGTCGCGGATGTCGACAAGGATACGGTCCAGAACGCCGACATCATCTATCTCGAGGGCTATCTCTGGGATCCGCCGGCGGCCAAGGAAGCCTTCCGCAAGGCCTCGGAGTTTGCCCATGCAGCTGGCGGCCGTGTCGCGATCACCCTCTCGGATTCCTTCTGCGTCGATCGTTATCGCGACGAATTCCTCGGGCTGATCCGCAACCGGCTGGTCGATATCGTCTTCGCGAATGAGCACGAGCTGAAGAGCCTCTACCAGACCGGCGACTTCGACAGCGCGCTCGCTGCGCTGCGCGCGGAGAATATCGTTGCGGCGGTGACGCGCTCGGAGAAGGGCGCTCTGGCGGTGACGCCGGACGGCATCGTGGCCGAACCGGTCTTCCCGGTGGAGCGCATCGTCGATTCGACCGGCGCTGGCGACCTCTTCGCCGCGGGCTTCCTCTTCGGCCTGACCTCGGGTCGCGAGGTGCGGGACTCGCTGCGGCTCGGCGCGCTCGCCGCTGCCGAGATCATCAGCCATGTCGGCGCAAGGCCGGATGTGAACCTGAAGGTGCTGGCGGGCGACAACGGCCTGCTGTGAACTGATCGGGTTTCAGGCTCGGGGTGTCATGGTCGGGCCGGCCCCGAGCTTGACACCCTTTTTCATGAGCCGCGTCACAAGACGCGGCTGCTCGGCAGGAACGCCGCGCAGGACGATTCAGTAGAGCGTCGCCTTCACGCGCTCCGGCAGCGCCTTGTCATAGGCAGCGCCGTCAAAGGTCTCGATCGCCTCATTCCGCGCCGTGATGTCACGCAGGATCTGTCCGGCGCTTGGCAGCTCACGCCTCTCGGCATGCTTGGCCGGGTTCCAAAGGTCGGCCCGGACCACGGCGCGTGAGCATTGGAAGTAGACCCGTTCCACATCGACCACGATCACGCAGGCCGGCAGCTTTCCGGCCATCTCGAAGCGCGCGCAGAGCTCGGGGTCGGTCGACAGGGTCGCTGTGCCGTTCACCCGAAGGGTTTCGCCGTAACCGGGGATCAGAAAGAGCATTCCGATTCTCGGGTCGAACAGGATATTTCTTAACGAATCCAGGCGGTTATTGCCCTTTCTGTCCGGAATCAGGAGCGTTTTCGCGTCCCGGACCGTGACAAAGCCCGGCAAATCCCCGCGCGGCGAACAATCCAGGCCCTCCGGACCGTTGGTTGCGAGCACCATGAAGGGCGAGGCGGCGATCAGCGCAGCATAGTTCTCGTCGACATGGTCGATCTCCTTGGCGATCGAGGCCGGCGCGACTGGGTTGGGATATCGGGCGGCGAGCGTCTCGAGCGACGTGATGCTGTGGTCGGTCATGCCGATCTCCAAGAACCAATAAGTCTAGACTATTGCCAGGCGAGCGAGAGCGCCAGCCCTCTTCGCACCGCAAAACAGAAAACGCCCCGCATCGTGAGATGCAGGGCGTCCTTTAGTCAGTCGATGAAGCCGGAGCTTACTCGCTGGCGGACTGCTTCTCGCGGGCCTTCTCGGCGTCGCGGGCAGCCTTGAGCTTCTCGGTCAGATCCTCGCCCGTCTCCTGGTCGACGACCTTCATCGAGAGGCGGATCTTGCCGCGCTCGTCCTGGCCGAGGAACTTCACCTTGACCTTGTCGCCTTCCTTGACGACGTCCGAGACCTTCTGGACGCGCTGGGCGGCCAGCTCGGAAATGTGAACAAGGCCGTCCTTGGCGCCGAAGAAGTTCACGAAGGCGCCGAACTCCATGATCTTCACCACGGTGCCGTCATAGATCATGCCGGGCTCGGCTTCCGAGACGATCGACTTGATCCACTTGATCGCGGCTTCGATCGACTTGCCGTCGGCCGAGGCGATCTTGATGGTGCCGTCGTCCTCGATGTTCACCTTGGCGCCGGTCTTCTCGACGATCTCGCGGATGACCTTGCCGCCCGAACCGATGACTTCACGGATCTTGTCGACCGGGATCTTCATCGTCTCGATGCGCGGGGCATATTCGCCGAGCTGGGCGCGCGAGGTGGAGAGCGCCTTGGACATCTCGCCGAGGATGTGGTCACGACCGCCCTTGGCCTGGCCAAGCGCGACCTGCATGATCTCCTCGGTGATGCCGGCGATCTTGATGTCCATCTGCAGCGAGGTGATGCCCGCAGCGGTACCGGCCACCTTGAAGTCCATGTCGCCGAGATGATCCTCGTCGCCGAGGATGTCGGAGAGCACCGCGAAGCGCTCGCCTTCCAGGATCAGGCCCATGGCGATGCCCGCAACCGGAGCCTTCAGCGGCACGCCGGCATCCATCAGCGCCAGCGAGGTGCCGCAGACGGTGGCCATCGAGGAGGAGCCGTTCGACTCGGTGATCTCCGAGACGACGCGGATCGTGTAGGGGAACTCGCCCTTGGCCGGCAGCATCGGACGGATCGCGCGCCAGGCGAGCTTGCCATGGCCGATCTCGCGGCGGCCGGGCGAACCCATCCGGCCGGTCTCGCCGACGGAGTAGGGAGGGAAATTGTAGTGCAGCAGGAAGGTTTCCTTGTAGGTGCCTTCCAGCGAGTCGATGAACTGCTCGTCGTCGCCGGTGCCGAGCGTGGTCACGACCAGCGCCTGGGTTTCGCCGCGGGTGAACAGCGACGAGCCGTGGGTGCGCGGCAGGATGCCGGCTTCCGCCACGATCTTGCGGACCGTCTTGACGTCGCGACCGTCGATGCGGATGCCGTCGTCGAGGATGTTCCAGCGCACGATCTTGGCCTGGGCTTCCTTGAACTGGCCGGCGACCTGCTCCTTGGTGAAGGTCTTCACGCCATCTGGCTCAGCCGAGACCAGCGCCTCGACGACCTTCGCCTTGACGGCGTCGACAGCCTTATAGCGCTCTGCCTTGGCGGTGATCTTGTAGGCGGCGCGGAGCTCGGCTTCGCCGACCTTGAGCACGGCATCAAGGATCGCCGACTGGTCGGCCGGCTGGAAGTCGCGCGGCTCCTTGGCGGCCTTTTCAGCGAGACGGATGATGGCGTCGATCACCGGCTGGAAATGCTTGTGGCCGAACATCACGGCGCCGAGCATGATCTCTTCGGAGAGTTCCTTGGCTTCCGACTCGACCATCAGGACGGCGTCCTGGGTACCGGCGACGACGAGGTCGAGGCTCGATTCCTTGATCTCGTCGACCAGCGGGTTGAGCTTGTAGGCGCCGTCGAAATAACCGACGCGGGCGGCGCCGACCGGGCCCATGAAGGGCACGCCGGAGAGGGTCAGCGCGGCCGAAGCTGCGACCATCGCGACGATGTCGGGATCGTTCTCCAGGTCATGCTGGAGCACGGTGCAGACCACCTGGGTGTCGTTCTTGTAGCCGTCAGCGAAAAGCGGGCGGATCGGCCGGTCGATCAGGCGGGAGACCAGGGTCTCCTTCTCGCTCGGGCGGCCTTCGCGCTTGAAATAGCCGCCCGGGATGCGGCCGGCGGCGAAGGTCTTTTCCTGGTAGTTCACGGTCAGCGGGAAGAAGTCGAAGCCTGGCTTCGGCTCCTTGGCCGAGACGACGGTGGCGAGCACGACGGTCTCGCCATAGGTGGCGAGCACGGCGCCGTCGGCTTGGCGGGCGACCTTGCCGGTTTCGAGCACGAGCTTGCGCCCGCCCCAGATCAGCTCTTCGGTTTGGATGTCGAACATGGTTCTCTTTCGGATCGGATGTGGCACACGTCCGGACGTCTCAAGCCCATGGGCAAGACGGCGGAAAGCTCGGGTGACGGTGAGCATTGCGCCCGAGCGCTCGGCGATCCTGCCATGGACGTCGGGGCGTCCGGCGGAGGCCTGCGGCTAAGCCACCCATGCGGCCGCCGCGTTGAAGTCAGGGCGCCGCACCATTGCGGCCAGACCCTGGAGTAGGAGCATTATGTCGCCCGAAAAGTGATTCCCACCCTTCGGCATCATGCTCTGGAAAAACCGCCCGGAACCGATCGGTGCCGGGCGGGAAGCTCTTACGATCGATCAGCGGCGGATGCCGAGCTTCTCGATCAGCGTCCTGTAGCGCGCTTCGCTCTTGCCCTTGAGATAGTCGAGCAACGAACGGCGCTGCGAAACCAGCTTCAGCAGGCCGCGACGCGAGTGGTTGTCCTTGACATGCGACTTGAAGTGACCGGTCAGGTTATTGATGCGCTCCGTCAGGATCGCGACCTGGACCTCCGGCGAACCGGTGTCATTCGGCTTGGTGGCATGTTCCTTCACGAGCGCGGTCTTGCGCTCCGGCGTAATCGACATCGTGTGATCCTTCGGTTGGATGTTGATCTGGCGGGCCAGGCCGGGATGTCGTCCAGCAAGGTCCGGAACCCGCAATCCACCTCATCGTGGAGGAGATGCGCAGCCAGCCGCAAGGCCGGTTGGCGCGGGATATACACGAATCTGGGTAAAACGCTAGCGCGGCGACGAGGCAGGCCGGGGCAGACCCCGGTCGTAGCGCCTCTGCGCTTCCTCGACCTCGCCGATATGGGTCTCGGCCCAGCACGTCAATCCGCGCACGGTCGCGGCAAGCGTGCCGCCGAGCTCGGTCAGCGAATACTCGACAGTCACGGGCACGGTGGCGAAGGCCTCGCGGCTGATCAACCCATCGCGCTCCAGGCTCCGCAATGTCTGCGAGAGCATCTTCTGCGAGATGTTGTCGATGCGTCGGCGCAGCTCGTTGAAGCGCAAGGTCCCCTCTCCGAGCAGGATCAGGATCAGCACCGCCCATTTGTCGCCGATGCGGTCGAGGACCTGACGTGTCGGGCATTGGGCGTTGAAGGCGTCCGGGCGTTGCAGCATCGTGGTTTCCCCGAGGTGACCATGTCGCGTGAAAGTGCCTTCTTTACGAGGCTCCACGCTGCCTCCATCTAGTATCACACAGGATGTTGGTTCCTGAAAGATACTAGCTGAAGGCAGATCTCATGAAAATCGCTCTCATTGGCGCCACCGGCTTCATCGGCTCGCGCCTTCTGGCCGAGCTGTCCGCCCGCGGACACGCGGTTTCGGCGATCACCCGCAACCCTGAAAAGGTCGCAGCGGCGGCTGGAGTGACCGCGCTGAAGGGCGATGTCTTCGATCGCGACGGGCTGGCCAGCGTGCTCGCTGGCCATGACGCGGTGATCAGCGCCGTGCATTTCACCGCAAGCGACCCGGCGGTTCTGCTGGCTGCCGTCAAGCAGTCCGGCGTGAAGCGCTATCTCGTTGTCGGCGGTGCAGGCAGTCTCGAAGTCGCGCCAGGCAAACAGCTGTTCGACACGCCGGAGTTCCCGGCGATCTATCTGGCCGAGGCGAAGAAGGGCGGCACCTTCCTCGACCTGCTCAAGAGTGAGAGCAAACTGGACTGGACGTTCCTGTCACCCTCGGCCCTGATCCAGCCCGGCATGCGCACCGGCACATTCCGCCTCGGCAAGGATCAGCTTCTGGTCGATGCGCAGGGCAAGAGCGCAATTTCGGCTGAGGACTACGCGGTCGCACTGGTCGACGAACTTGAGAAGCCGGCCCATTCGCGCCAGCGCTTCACCGTCGGTTACTGAACCATCGCGAGCAATTCAGGCTTTCTCGTAGCGGCGGCCGCCGAGATGCGGGCCGCCGCGGCGCAGTTCGCCCGGCGCAACGAGGCCGGTATCGTCTTCGAAATAGAGACGCGACCGGTCGATTCGTAGTGAACGCCATAGCCATAGGCATGAGGGGCGGTGCCCGCCTGCTCAGCGGTGAAGCCGGTGCGCGGCTGCGCCAGATCGCCCATGGCGAAGGCAAGCTGCAGCAGGTCAACCGGGCGATGGGCTGGATCAAGCTCAACTATGACAAGTCGTTCAGCCTCGAGAGGGTTGAGGCGGAGGCGTGCATGACCCTTCCGTCCTGCACCAGCATTTCAAGGCGGTGACCGCGATGAGCCCCGCTGTAGTACCAGAAGCAACTCTGGCTTCAGGAGGCGCGGCGACTGATCCTGGGAGCGGCACTCGATGCCGCCTCGGCGGGCTTCAGGGTGAGTTATGAAAGCCCGTCGCAGTTCAGCCGGGAGTACAGCCTCCTATTCGGCGCGCCGCGCTTGCGCGCCACGCAGGTCAGTTTCGTTCCGGCCTAAAACATCGGCCCGAAAAGTGGTTTCCGGCTTTCGAAAAAAGCCGATGCAAACGCAGAGGGTTGAATCGTGGGATCGGATACAAGATCCGACCCCATGGATTAGAGATTGAAGACCCGGTGCGGCACCAGCTCGCCGTTGCTGATCGAGCCAGTGGCGATCAGCACGCCGCCGCTGGTGGCATAGACGGCCTCGGCCTCGATCGGCGCATCGCGGCCGCGCAGCAGCGCGCTCTGGCCACGCTTCAGCCGCAGGGCCGCGTCGCGATGGACCACGATCTCCGGAATGAGCTCAAGCGCCGCTGCGACCGGCCGGAGTGCGCCCTCAGCTTCTTCCTGGCTGCTGCGCAGCGTCTCGACGGTTGTCGCCTCGGTCACCGTGAAGGGACCGACGCGGGTGCGCCTGAGATGCGCGACATGCCCAAGGCAGCCCAGCGCAACGCCGAGATCGCGGGCAATGGCGCGTACATAGGTGCCCTTGCCGCATTCGGCCTCGAAGGTCGTCGTCGCGCCGTCATGGCTGACGATCGACAGCGCATCGATCTCCACCGGCCGCGGCTGCAGCACCACTTCTTCACCATCCCGGGCGAGGTCATAGGCGCGCTCGCCGGCGATCTTGATCGCGGAGTATTTGGGAGGCGTTTGCAGGATCGTGCCCGTGAAGAGCGGCAGCAGGGCCGCGATGGCGTCTTCCTGCGGGCGCAGCTCCGAGGTCGCAATCACGCGGCCTTCGGTATCGTCGGTCTCGGTCTGCGAGCCCCAGGCGACGGTGAACTGATAGGCCTTCCGGCCATCCATGACGAAGGGGACGGTCTTGGTCGCCTCGCCCAGCGCGATTGGCAGCAGGCCTGAAGCGAGCGGGTCGAGCGTACCGGCATGGCCGGCCTTCTTGGCGCTGAAGGCACGTTTGACCACGCTGACCGCGTGAGTCGAGGTCATGCCGACGGGCTTGTCGAGCACCACCCAGCCATGCACGTCGCGCTTCTTCGGGCGCGGCTGCTGTGCGTGCGGAGGCGCCAGTGTCTCGTCATTCGTCGTCATGATGGTCGTCTTGGTTGATCTTCAGGGGCTGGCGCAGCGTGTCGCGGCGCACCGTGTCGGAATCGAGCAGCGCATCGATGCGCTCGGCCTCCGAGAAGCTCTCATCCTGACGGAAACGGATATCGGGCGCGTATTTCAGGTTCACCCGATGGGCGATCTCGCCCCGGATATAGCGCTTGTGACCATCGAGCGCCTTCAGGACCGGCGCGATGTCGTTGCCGCCGAGCGGCATGATGTAGGCCGTCGCGAGCTTGAGATCGGGCGAGAGGCGCACCTCCGGCACGGTGATGACATGCTTCGCCAGCACGTCGTCGTGAATGTCGCCGCGGGCGAGCATCTCGGCCAGTGCGTGACGGATTAGTTCGCCGACGCGCAATTGTCGCTGCGAGGGGCCGCTAGGTTTTGCTGGTTTTGCCATGGTTCTCGATCTCCGGACTCGGACCGGATGAGCGTGGATCGTAGAAACGTCATGGCCGGGCTCGGCCCGGCCATGACGTCAAGGTTCTGCGAAGGAGCGTGCGCTCGTCATCGTCAGGTGGTCGGGACAAACCCGGCCACGACGGATCACAGCGTCCGCTTGATCTCCTCGACGCGATAGCACTCGATCACGTCGCCTGCGCGCATGTCCTGATAATTCTCGAAGGACATGCCGCATTCCTGGCCGGCAACCACTTCCTTGGCGTCGTCCTTAAAGCGCTTGAGCTGCGAGAGCTTGCCCTCGTGGACCACGACATTGTCGCGGATCAGGCGGACATTCGCGCCGCGTTCGATCGTGCCGTCGGTGACGCGGCAGCCGGCGATCTTGCCGACCTTCGAGACGTTGAAGATCTCGAGGATCTGGGCGTTGCCGAGCATCGTCTCGCGCAGGGTCGGAGCCAGCAGGCCCGACATCGCCGCCTTCACGTCATCCACGAGGTTGTAGATGATGTTGTAGTAGCGGATTTCGACGCCGGCCCGTTCGGCCGCCTCGCGCGCTTCCTTGTGGGCACGCACGTTGAAGCCGATCACGGCCGCGCCGGAAGCCTGGGCGAGCGTGATATCGGATTCGGTGATGCCGCCGACACCGGACTGCAGGACGCGTGCGCGCACCTCGTCGTTGCCGACCTTCTCGAGCGTGCCGACGATGGCCTCGACCGAACCCTGCACGTCGCCCTTGACGACGAGCGGGAACTCCTTGCGGCCGGCGCCTTCCTTGAGATCGCGCATCATCTCGGCGAGCGAGCGTCCGGCTGCCGATCCACCCCCACGAGCCGCGATGCGGTCGCGCTTCTGGCGCTCACGGTAATCGGTGACCTCGCGGGCACGCGCTTCGGATTCGACCACCGCGACGCGGTCGCCGGCCTCAGGCGTGCCGTTGAAGCCGAGAACCTCGACCGGCAGCGACGGGGGCGCCTCCTTGATCTGGGCACCGGTGTCGCCGATCAGGGCACGCACGCGGCCCCATTCCGAGCCCGCCACGACGATGTCGCCGGTGCGCAGCGTACCGCGCTGGACGAGCACGGTCGCGACTGGGCCGCGGCCACGATCGAGCTTCGCCTCGATCACGGTGCCTTCGGCAGCGCGATCGGGATTGGCCTTGAGATCGAGCAGTTCAGCCTGCAGGGAGATAGCCTCGAGAAGCTTGTCGAGGTTCTGGCCGGTCTTGGCCGAAACCTCGATTTCCAGCGTCTCGCCGCCCAGCGTCTCGACCTGGATCTCGTATTGCAGCAGCTCGGAGCGCACGCGGTCCGGGTTGGCGTCGGGCTTGTCGATCTTGTTGATCGCCACGATCAGCGGAACCTTGGCCGCCTTGGCGTGGTTGATGGCCTCGACCGTCTGCGGCATCACGCCGTCGTCGGCCGCCACCACGAGAACGACGATATCCGTCACCTTGGCGCCGCGCGCACGCATCGCCGTGAAGGCGGCGTGGCCCGGGGTATCGATGAAGGTCACCTTCGAGCCGGTCGGCGTCGTCACCTGATAGGCGCCGATATGCTGGGTGATGCCACCGGCTTCGCCGGTCACGACATGAGTCTGGCGGATCGCATCGAGGAGCGAGGTCTTGCCGTGGTCGACATGGCCCATGATGGTCACGACCGGCGGACGCTGCGTCAGCATCTCATCGGTGTCGGGCGTATCGAACAGGCCCTCTTCGACGTCGGATTCGGCGACGCGCTTGACGGTGTGGCCCATTTCCTCGGCCACCAGTTGAGCGGTGTCGGCGTCGATCACGTCGGTGATCTTGTGCATCGCACCCTGCTTCATCAGCAGGCGGATGACGTCGACGCCACGCTCGGTCATGCGGTTGGCGAGTTCCTGGATGGTGATCGTCTCGGGGATGATCACCTCACGCATCACGCGTTCCTTGGCGACGTCCGAGGCACGGTGCCCGGTCATGCGCTGGACGCGGCGGCGGAAGGCTGCAACCGACCGTGTCCGCTCGTCATCACCGCCGGTAGCGGTCGAGAGCGTCAGGCGGCCACGCGGCTTCTCGCCGGCCTTGGGCGTCTTCGGGGCAGGGGTCGGCGCGCCGCGATTGGCAGCGCCGGGTGCGCCGCCGGGGCGACGGAACGCGGGCCTGGCCTCACCATCATCGGGGCGGCTGCGCGGGGCGCCGGCCGAAGGGGCCTGGCGGGCCGGGCGGACGACAGCCGGCTCTGCGGGAGCGCTCGGATCACCGGCACGGGGCGGACGCGGCGCGTCGACCCGTGCAGGACGCGAGTCGAGCCGCGGCGGACGGGCTCCTACATCGCGCATCTGCGGACGGGCGCCACCGAACTCGCGTGGGCCGGATGCGGGCCGTGCGGCGGGAGCGTAGGTTGAAGGCTGGGACGGCTGCGCCTGCTGCTGCGGCGGAGCCGATGGGGCCGGGGCCGAGACCTGCTCACGCGGCTGCTGGGGAGCTGCCGGACGGGCGGCCTGAGCATCATCGCGCTGACGAGCGGCGACTTCGGCGCGACGCTTCTGCTCGTCTTCCTGACGACGGCGCTCTTCTTCCTCGCGCTGGCGGGCAAGTGCCGCCTCGCGCTCGGCCCGCTCGCGTTCCGCAACAAGCGCGCGCTGGCGTGCTTCCTCTTCGGCCTGACGGCGCTCGTCGAGCTCACGGGCTCGCGAGTCGGACAGGGCGCGCTGACGCGCATCCTTCTCGTCGTCCGAAAGGGTGCGCAGCAGCATGCCGCCCGGCTTCGGAGCCGCGGGGGCCGGCTGTGGTACGACCGGACGCGGGGCAGCAGGCTGCACGGCCGGCTGCGGTGCGCGAGCCACCGGCGCTTCCTTGACTTCGGGCCCACCGACGCGGCGCTTGACCTCGACGACGACCTGCTTCGAGCGCCCATGCGAGAAGCTTTGCCGAACCGTGCTCTGCTCGATCGGCCGCTTCAGCGTCAGGGTCTTCGGAGGGCTGACCGTCAAAGTCTTGTCGCCCGGGTTTTTGGTATCGCTCATTCCGCTTTCGGTCCTGCCGGTTCGGTCGTGTGTTCGTCTGTCTCGTCGAAATCCGTCGGGCTTTCCGGGCCCAACGCACCGGCATCGCCCGTCCGGTAACGGACGAGCCGACGCCAGCGGGAGAGGAAACCCTCGGCCGCCGGTCCCGGAGCAAGGGCCGCATGTATCACATGTGACCGCCCCAACGCCAATTCCAAATCAGCCGCCGCGAATTCTGCGACGACAGGTGTGTTTCGGACCTTCAGCCCATCCTCGGCTCGCGCTGCCGCGACCCGCCTGAGAGCCTGTCCAATCTTGCGTCGGCCATCCTCGGCACCATCGCTGGCTTCGATGACCGCGGCGAGCCGCCCCGATCCAATAGAAGCCTCGACCTTGGCAAAACCGGACGAAACCAGTCCCGCCTTGTTGGCCATGGCCAGCGCCTGGACCGCGTCGCGATGCATCAAGCCATCGATCATAACCGCAAGATCAGGCGGTATCGTGACCTTGGTCTTGAGCGAGCGCTCGAAGGCCTTGCGCTTGATCGCCTCGGCGACCGTCGCCGCGCTGAGGCTCGTCCAGACGCCGCGGCCCGGAAGCTTGCGGCGCAAATCCGGCGTGAGAACCCCGTCGGGGCTGACCACGAACCGGATCAAATCCTCCGGCGCCTTGACCATGCGGGTCACGACGCAGCTGCGCTCAGGGCCGTCCTTGTGCGCGGGCCGCGCCGCTTCCGGCCTTTTCATCACGCGTGCCCTGGCTCAGGCCTCGGCCGCTTCGCTATCGGCCTCGGGTTCCTCAGTGGGAGCCTCGACCCAGCCAGCCTTGATGCGTGCCGCCATGATGATGGCTTCGGCATCCTGGCGCGACAGGTCGAACCCATCGAGATAGCCGGAATGGCGTGTGCTCTCGCCGTCCTTGCGTTCGGTCCAGCCAACGAGATCGTCGGTCGCGCAGCCCGCCAAATCCTCGACGGACTTCACATCGTTCTCGCCGAGCGCGACCATCATGGATGTGGTGATGCCTTCGACTTCGCGCAATGCGTCCTCGACACCCAGAGCACGACGCTTGTCGTCAAGCTCGGCTTCGACCGTCGCAAGGTATTCCTGGGCACGCGCCTGAATCTCGCCCGCCGTCTCCTCGTCGAATCCTTCGATCGAGGCGAGTTCGGCGAGGTCGACATAGGCGACCTCCTCGACCGAGCGGAAGCCTTCCGAGGCCAGAAGCTGGCCGACGGTCTCGTCGACATTCAGCGCGTTCATGAAGGTCTCGGTGCGCTGCAGGAATTCCTTCTGGCGGCGCTCCGATTCCTCGGCCTCGGTCAGGATGTCGATATCCCAGCCGGTCAGCTGCGAGGCGAGGCGGACGTTCTGACCGCGGCGGCCGATGGCGAGCGAGAGCTGCTCGTCGGGAACCACGACCTCGATCTTGTCCGCCTCTTCGTCGAGCACGACCTTCGCGACTTCAGCCGGCTGCAGCGCATTGACGACGAAGGTCGCGACATCCGGCGACCACGGGATGATGTCGATCTTTTCGCCCTGCAACTCGCCGACGACGGCCTGCACGCGCGAGCCCCTCATGCCGACGCAGGCGCCGACGGGATCGATCGAGGAATCGCGGCTGATCACGGCGATCTTGGCGCGCGAGCCCGGGTCGCGGGCGACAGCCTTCACCTCGACGATGCCGTCATAGATCTCAGGCACTTCCTGGCCGAACAGCTTGGCCATGAACTGCGGATGCGTGCGCGACAGGAAGATCTGCGGGCCACGCGGCTCGCGGCGCACGTCGTAGACATAGGCACGGGCGCGGTCGCCGACCTTGAAGGTCTCGCGCGGGATCATCTCGTCGCGACGGATGATGGCTTCACCCCGGCCGAGATCGACGAAGACATTGCCGTACTCGACGCGCTTCACTGCGCCGTTGACGATCTCGCCGATGCGATCCTTGTACTCGTCATACTGGCGATCGCGCTCGGCCTCGCGCACCTTCTGCACGATGACCTGCTTGGCCGATTGAGCGGCGATGCGGCCGAAATCGAAGGGCGGCAGCGGATCGGAGATGACGTCGCCGACCTGGGCTGCCGGATTGTGGCGCTTGGCTTCGGCGAGCGTGATCTCGGTCGAGGTATTCTCGACCTGCTCGACGACCTGCAGGTGGCGCGCCAGGCGAAGTTCGCCCGACTTGGTGTTGATCTCGGCATGAACGTCGGTCTCGGCGCCGTAACGCGAGCGAGCGGCCTTGGCGATGGCGTCCTGCATCGCGTCGACGACGATCTGCCGATCGATCGATTTCTCGCGGGCGACGGCATCCGCGATCTGCAGCAGTTCGAGCCTGTTGGCGCTAACAGCCATGACGCTCACTCCTCTTCGTTGTCGTTCTGCGGAGCCGGCTTGGGCTGTGTGCCCGGGCGCGGTCCCAGTGATTTGCCCCTGCCCTTCTTCGGGCTGGCGATCTCGTCCGCCGGCGGCATCTCGGGCGGCAGGCCAGACTTGCCCCGCCGCAGTGATTCGGTGACCAGAGCGTCGGTCAGAACAAGCCGCGCTTCGCCAATGGCGTTCATCGGAATCGCGACGTCGCGCTCTTCCTCGGTCTTCGCATCGTCGCGCGAGAGCAGGGCCGTATCACCCTCAACGCCGCGCAGAATGCCACGGAAGCGCTTGCGACCGCCGACCGGCTCGTGCGTGTCGATCTTGGCAAGGTGGCCGGACCAGCGCGCGAAATCGCTCGGGCGCACCAGCGGCCTGTCGATCCCCGGCGACGACACCTCGAGATGATACGCGGCCTGGATGGGATCGTCGACGTCGAGCGCCGGCGAAACCGCCTGACTCACCGCTTCGCAACCCTCGACGGTCATCGTGCCGTCCGGGAGTTCGGCCATGATCTGCACGGTGCAACCGTTCTGGCCGGAGACGCGCACGCGCACCAGCCTGTAGCCGAGATCGATGATCGCCGGCTCGATGATGGCAGCGACACGCGCGGCCACACCGCTTTCGGTCACCACGCGTCTGTCCTGATCTGCTGCTGTCGGCTCGTTCATGTTCGGACTGCCTGCCTTCGCTCCGGCAGGGCTTGCGGCCAACAAAAAAGAGCGGGCCGGCCGGCCCGCTCTTGATCATCGGCTTACACCGAAACCAGAGCTGTTGCGTCGCTATTTAGTCCGCAACGGCCGGGCATGCAAGATCAAAGCTGTCCTGGCAGGAAGCAGGGTGTCGAAAGGAACGCCATGTAACGGCAATGGTGCGCCCTTTCCGCGCCCGGCTTTATGCAATTGCGCTAACCGGCTGGTCATTCTTCTCGTCTAGCGTCGGCTAATGGTGCGTAAAGAGGTTGCGTTATGAGTTCGGTCAGCGCGCTGTTGCGTGATCTTGAAGCGACGATGTCGCGTGGCTCGGGCGACGAGCGCGTCCAGATCCTGATGCGCCTGACCGATCTCTTCGTCAGCACGGCCGCAACAATGGGCGACGACCAGATCAGCGTCTTCGACGTGGTGATCGGCAGGCTGGCCCGCGCCATCGAAACCCGCGCGCGTGTCGAATTGTCCGAACGGCTGTCCGTCGTGCCGAATGCGCCAGGCGGCGTGGTGCGGCAGCTTGCGCTCGATGAGATCGCGGTTGCGCGCCCGGTTCTGGTCGGCTCGCCCGTGCTGTCAGATCAGGATCTGGTTGCGATCTCCGCCGCAAAGGGGCGCGATCATATGCTCGCGATCACCGAGCGTCCGGATCTTGCCGAACCGGTCACGGATTTCCTCATCCTGCGGGGCGGCCGTGTCGTGACCCATGCGGTTGCGGCCAACCAGACCGCCCGCTTCTCGCGGCACGGCATGGGCGTGCTGGTGATGCGGGCAGTCCAGGATGACGGCCTGCAGGCGACGCTGGGAAGCCGGAGCGACATCCCGGCAGAGCTGGTCGAGCAATTGACACTGGCTGCGAAGAACTCGGCTCGCCGCAGGCTCGCCGCGACGTTCGAGCCGGCGATGGGCGGTGCCGTCGATCGCGCTGTCGAGCGCAGCGCCGATGCGGTCGCCTCGCAAGACCAGCTTCAGGACGATCTCGGCAAGTTCAGCGCCGCGCTGGCCGATATCAAGGCCTTCCATGATGAGGGCAAGCTGGACGAGGCCAAGGTCGCCGAGCTCGCCGCTTCGGGCGCGATCGAACACGCCATCTGCGGCGTTGCCATCCTGGCGAGGCTCGGCCTGCAGGCGACGGAGCAGATCATCCTCGGTCCCGATCGCGATGCCGTGCTGCTCGTCGGCCGGGGGCTCGGCTGGTCCTGGGAGACCACCCGTGCGCTGATCACGTTGCGCAAGGGCGATGGCAAATCGGCACCGGCGGTCGAGCGGGCCCGGCAGAACTTCCGCAACCTGACGCCGGTGACGGCGCAGCGCGTCCTCGGCTTCCTCAGGATGCGCGACGGCGTGCAGTGAGATAGCTCGGCACGCGCCCGGCAGCGATCGCCTTGGCCTCGTATCGTGTGCGGATCCAGCCCGGATAGGGTTGGCGCCAGTCGTCGGCGCGCGTGTCGGCCCAGTCGAAATCGGGTGAGTGCAGCAGCCGGGACAAGGTCCAGCCGACGTAATCGTCGATATCGCTGGCGAAGCGGAAACGCCCACCCTTCCTCAGCGCCCGGGCGAACAGGGCGAGCGTCCGCTCCGAGACGAAACGGCGCTTGCGTTGCCTGCGCTTCGGCCAGGGGTCGGGATAGAGCAGGTCGATCGCATCGAGGCCGCCTTCAGGCAGGCGCGGCAGCATCAGCGCTGCATCGCCATCCCAGAGCCGGATATTGGTAAGGCCTTCCCGCTCGATCACCGCCAGGAACTTCGCCATGCCGTTGACGAAAGGCTCGCAGCCGATGAAGCCGATCTCCGGGCTCTCCCGCATGCGGGAGAGCAGATGTTCGCCGCCGCCAAAGCCGATTTCCAGCCGCACCGCCTCGACGGGCTTGGGGAACAGCGCCTTCAGATCCAGGATCTCGCCTTCGGGCAGGCGCAGTCGCGGCAGGGTGCCCTCGATCAGCACGCTTTGACCTTCACGCAGGGGCTTGCCCTTGCGCCGGCCGAAGAAGGCTCGCTCGAGATCTCTCTCCAGGTCTCGTTCTTCGCTCATGATCCCAAACCCCCGTCGTCACCGGCGAAAGCAAAAGGCCGGAGCGGTTTCGCTCCGGCCTTTCCGGGATCCGGTAGACCGAACCCCGTCATAACATCCGCGCTGGATCAGGCCACGGCCTTCTTCAGCGTGTCGATCAGGTCGGTCTTCTCCCAGGAGAAGCTGCCATCGCGGCCGGCCTTCCGGCCGAAATGGCCATAGGAGGCAGACTTCGCATAGATCGGCTTGTTGAGGTTGAGATGGGTCCGGATGCCGCGCGGGCTGAGATCCATCACTTCGCCCAGAGCCTTTTCGAGCTTGGCCTCGTCGACCTTGCCGGTGCCATGCAGGTCGACATAGATCGAGAGCGGCTTGGCAACGCCGATGGCGTAGGAGAGCTGGATCGTGCAGCGCTCGGCGAGCTTGGCGGCAACCACGTTCTTGGCGAGGTAGCGCGCAGCATAGGCAGCCGAACGATCGACCTTGGTCGGATCCTTGCCGGAGAACGCACCACCGCCATGCGGGGCGGCGCCGCCATAGGTGTCGACGATGATCTTGCGGCCGGTGAGGCCGGCATCACCATCGGGGCCGCCGATCACGAACTTGCCCGTCGGATTGACGTGCCAGACGGTGTCCTTCGAGATCCAGCCCTCGGGCAGCGTCTCGCGGATATGCGGCTCGACGATCTTGCGGACATCCGCAGAGCTCAGCGTGTCGTCGAGATGCTGGGTCGAGAGCACGATCTGCGTGACACCGACCGGCTTGCCGTTCTCGTACTTGACGGTGACCTGGCTCTTGGCATCGGGGCCGAGCTTGGCAGCCGGACCTTCACCCGCATGGCGGGCCTTGGCCAGGACTTCGAGGATCTTGTGGGCGTAGTAGATCGGCGCCGGCATCAGCTCGGGCGTCTCGCGGCAGGCATAGCCGAACATGATGCCCTGGTCGCCCGCGCCTTCTTCCTTGTTGCCGGCGGCGTCGACGCCCTGGGCGATGTCGGCGGATTGCGAGTGCAGCAGCACGTCGATCTTGCATTTCTTCCAGTGGAAGCCGTCCTGCTCGTAGCCGATCGCGCGGATCGCCTTGCGGGCTGCCGACTTGACCTTGCTCTTCAGCGCCTTCTCGTCGAGCGAGGTGCGGACCTCACCGGCGATGACGACGCGGTTCGTCGTGGCCAGGGTCTCGCAGGCGACGCGCACCTGGGACGGATCCATCCCGGCCTTGACGGCTTCCTTGAAGAACAGATCGACGACCTCGTCGGAAATCCGGTCGCAAACCTTGTCAGGATGACCTTCGGAAACGGACTCGCTGGTGAAGAGGTAGTTCTGGCGTGACACGGACGAAGGATCCTTCATGCACGGGCAAGCTGGTGGCCGCCAGCACGGACCCTGCCGGTGCGGGGCGCAGCGTTCTTGCAGCGAACGTGTTCGCCGTCAAGCGCTCAAATCCGTTTATCGGGAGAAACGTTCGTCAAGACGAACGCTGAGCCGCCTCAATCACGGCTTTTCGGCGTGTTCCTCGGCAATGGCCTCAACCAGATCGATAACCCGGCGCCGCACCTGCCCATTTTTAATGCGCACGAAGGCCTTGGTGAGTTGCACGCCTTCGCTGGTCGCCAGGAAATCCGAAATATAGGTCGTGGAGGCGGCGTCCGAGAAGCCTCCCGATGGCATGTCGCCAGACGGGGCGCCCTCAAAGAAAAAGGAGACTGGCACATCCAGCATCTTGGCGATCTGCTGCAAGCGGCTGGCGCTGATGCGGTTTGCGCCTTTTTCGTATTTCTGGACCTGCTGGAAGGTCAGCCCAAGTGCTTCGCCAAGCTTTTCCTGGCTGACGCCGGCAAGCATGCGGCGCATCCGGACGCGGCTGCCGACATGGCGATCGATCGGATTGGGGATTTTCTTCAGCATGGATCGACGGGCCTCGGATCAGGGGCATTCTGCCGAAGCCGCAATCCGGCAGTGTCCTATGGTCAAATACAATACACTAGCTTCAACTAAATTGCTTCTTAACCGACATCTTCGGTGCTGGGAATAGTTCCAGTTGGAATTATTTTGAACGTCGCAAGCGCGAGACAAGCAAGAATATTACAACAAGGCCTGCAAAAAAGACATCCCCGAGCTGCGCGTAAGGCGTAACAGAGGCGTGACTGGGCAAGGCGGAGTCGAGCACCCCTTCCGTCCCGAGCGGAAGGCTGCCGGTGATCCGGCCATAGGCGTCGATGACGGCGGATATGCCGGTATTGGCGACGCGCACCAAGGGCAATCCCTGTTCGACGGCCCGCAGCCGGGCCTGGGCGAGATGCTGGTAAGGGCCGCTCGTCTGGCCGAACCAGCCGTCATTGGTGAGATTGAGCATGAAGCCGGGTCTCGGCCCCTGGGGCATCACCTCACCGGGAAACACGGCCTCATAGCAGATCAGCGATGCGACCGGCGGCAACCCGCGCACCGCGAGCGGTGTCCGGCGCGCCCCGGCGGTGAAACCGCCGGGAATGGCGACGAATTCGGACAGCCCGACGCTGCGGATCAATGTCTCGAGGAAGGCGGGCAGGTACTCCCCGAACGGCACGAGATGGACTTTGTCATAGCTCGCGACGATCACGCCCTGATCGTCGACAACCTGGACCGAATTAAAGATCGGGGGCCGACTTTCGCCCGGCAGCGTTTCGCCGGCGCGGGCTGCGCCGGTGATCAAGGTCGTGTTGGGCGGCAGAAGGGCCGCGATCCGCGAAAGTGCTCCGGGGGTTCGGCCGAGCAGGAAAGGAAAGGCCGATTCCGGCCAGATCAGATGGGTGACGTCCTGGACGCCCAGAGTCGTGGGACTTGTCGCCCGGTCGCTGAGCGCAAGATAACGGTTGAGGATCGCTTCGCCATTGCGCGGATTGAACTTGGCGTCCTGCGGCAGATTGGGCTGCATCAGACGGAGTTTCACGCCGGGGACGGTGGGGGATGGCGCAGACGGAATGCGCCAAGCACCAAAGCCGAGCAGCCCGCACAGGACCGCGAGCGCCAGAACTGGCGCCTGCCAGCGCTCCGGGCCGGGCTTGCCGGTGCCTAGCACCGCTGGTGCGGCGCCGAGCGCGACCGCCACCAAGGTCAGGCCGTAAAGGCCGGCGACCGAGGCGAACTGGGCAATCCATGGCTGACCGGCCAGCATCATGCCGTAGACGTTCCAGGGAAAGCCCGTCAGCACATGCCCGCGCAGCCACTCGCTCAAGGCGAGCGCGACGGCGAGGATGAGGATGCGGCCGCTGCCATGCGGCCAGACCAGGCGGGCGGTGCCGAAGGCCAGGGCCGGAAAGACGGCGAGGAAGGCGGGCAGGGCGATGACGCCGAGCGGCATGGCCCAGGCGAACTTATCGGCCTCGACGAGAAAGGCAGCACCAAGCCACCACAACCCCGCGAGAAAGAAGCCAAAACCCCACCACCAGCCGGCCGCCATGGCAGCCCGGAAGCGCGCCCCGCGGCTCGTGCCGACTGCGCCGTCGATCAGCCACACCGCAATGGTCATCGGCACGACGATCAGTGGCCAGAGATCGAGTGGCGGCAGGGCGAGGGCGCCGCTGGCACCCGCGATGAGCGCGATCAGGCGCTTCGGCCAGCCCCAGGCGAGGATGACCCTGTCTGCCAGTGCAGCGAAACGCATCAGCCGGGGTCCGTCGCCGCTTGAGCCTCGGGGGCGGCAGGAACATTCCGATGGATGCGCAGCCGCTTGATGCGGCGCGGATCGGCGTCGAGAATCTCGAAGGCGAGTCCCTCGGGTCCCTGGATCAACTCGCCCCGCGCCGGGACATGCCCGGCGAGCGTGACGATGAGGCCGCCGAGCGTGTCGACGTCTTCGGCGACATCAGTCTCGGAGAGGTCGATCCCCGTGGCGTCCTTGAGATCTTCTAGCGTCGCGCGGGCATCGGCGGTGAAACGGTTCTCGCCAGCCACTGCGATCGTCGGCGCGGTGTCGAGATCATGCTCGTCCTCGATATCGCCGACCACGATCTCGACCAGATCCTCGATCGAGACCAGGCCATCGGTGCCGCCATACTCATCGATGACCAGGGCGATATGCGTGCGGGTGGCCTGCATCCTGACCAGCAGGTCGACGGCAGGCATCGACGGCGGCACATAGAGCACGGGCCGCAGGATCTTGGCGGAAGCCAGGGTGACGGAGAGATCGATCGCACCGAGATTGGGGCCGGCGGTTCCGGGCTGTGCGCCACGGCGACCAGGTTTGGCGCGGGCTGCGATGAAGTCGAGAAAATCGCGGATATGGACCATGCCGCGGGGGTCATCGAGCGTCTCGCCATAGACCGGGAGGCGCGAATGGCCGGCGGTGCGGAACAGGGCCAGCAATTCGCCAAGTGTTGCCTCGGACTGGACCGCAATGATGTCGGCGCGCGGCACCATGACATCGGCGATGCGGCGCTCGCGCAGGCTCAGAACATTTGAGAGCATCGCCCGCTCCTGCGGGCTCAGATCGGCGAGCTGGCCACTCCCCTGGGCGAGTGCTTCGGTAATGTCCTCACGAATCGTTGCCCCGTTCCGCAGGCCCAGCCGGTCGAGGAAATGGCTCAGCCATTGCGCCAGGCCGCGACTGGGAGGTTCGCTTGGGGAGGGTCTACTGTCGTCGCTCATGGTACGGGGTGATCTGCCTTGGTCTGTGCCGCTGGAGCGGCTTCTGGTTCGGTGCCGGCATAGGGATTGGCGATGCCAAGGCTCGCGAGCGCGGCGATCTCGAGCCCTTCCATCCGCGTTGCTTCGGCTTCGGTCTCGTGATCCTCGCCCAGCAGATGCAGGAGGCCGTGGATGACGAGATGGCTGAGATGGTCGCCCATGCTCTTGCCTTCGCTCTCGGCTTCGCGCGCGACGGTTTCATAGGCCAGCACGATATCGCCGAGGACGGGGCTCGATCCGATCCGCTCTGGCGTTGCGGCCGGAAAGGAGAGCACATTCGTCGCCTTGTCGAAACCACGCCAGTCGCGGTTGACGATGCGGATGCGCTTGTCGTCGGTGAAGAGAAGGCTGAGCTCTGCTTCGGCCAGCGGCTTGATGGCGGCGACGGTGAGCGCCGCCTCTGTTGCCTGGGCGACGCGCTCACGCAAATCCGCGAGCTCGCGCCAGCGGCGCGACTGCAGGCGGATATCGATCGCAAGGCTTTGCGTTCGCGGCGCCGCGCGCCGCGAACGAGGTCGGTCGTTCATCGCGGCCTCTCCCGCGACAATGTGCGGCGCAGGCCTTCGCTGTGGTCCTCAGGCGGCGCCTCGGCGACGACGGAACGGGCGCGCTCCTCGCGCTCATCCCGCTCTCGGCGGGAGGCATCCTCGTAAGCCATCACGATTCGGCGCACGAGATCGTGCCGAACCACGTCGCCTTCCTCGAAGCGGGCATGGCCGACGCCTTCGACGCCGGACAACAGCCTCACGGCCTCGACCAATCCCGAGCGCTGTCCCGGTGGCAGATCGATCTGGCTCGGGTCGCCCGTGATGATCATGCGCGAACCCTCGCCGAGCCGGGTGAGGAACATCTTCATCTGCACGGAGGTCGCATTCTGAGCCTCGTCGAGCAGCACGACAGCATTGGTCAGCGTCCGTCCGCGCATGAAAGCGAGCGGAGCGATCTCGATCATGCCGGTTTGCAGGGCGCGCTCGACATGTCGCGCCTCCATGAAGTCGTTCAGCGCGTCATAGATCGGACGCAGATAGGGATCGACCTTCTCGCGCATGTCGCCGGGCAGAAAGCCGAGGCGCTCGCCTGCCTCGACCGCCGGACGTGACAGGACCATGCGCTCGACCACGCCTTGCTCGATCAGCGAGACGGCATGCCCGACAGCGAGCCAGGTCTTGCCAGTGCCGGCCGGCCCCTCCGCGAGCACGAGCTCGTGGCGCTTGAGCTGGCGCAGATACGCATCCTGGGCCGCATTGCGAGCCCGCACCGGGCCGCGCTTGCGGGTGACGATCGCTTCGAAGGAGGCCTTGCCGGTATTCTCCGCCGGGAACAGCGAACGCTGGACGTTGCTTTCCTCGATGGCGCCGTCGACCTCGCCGAGATTGAGCGGCGCGCCCGCCTTGGCGCGGGTATAGAGCGTCTTCAGCACGCGCCCGGCCTGCTCGGCCGTCTCGCGCGGGCCCTTGACGGTGACATGGTTGCCGTTCGGGCTGATCACGACACCGAGCCGGCGCTCAAGATGCGCCAGATTCTGGTCGTATTGACCGAAGACCAGACTGGCCAGCCGATTATCCTCGAAGGATAACACGACTTCCGTGGCGGGGACCCCGTCGCGCGTCAGGCTCTCGACGCGTGGCGATGCGCCCTCGCGGCGCGGCTCTCGATCGGATCTCGGGGTCACCTGGTCAGTCTGTGCCAATAGAGTCGTCTCCCTGGCGCGCGTGCCCGGCCGAACAGGGGCGTGAGGCCGGGTAGTCCTTCGGCATATCCGGACGCGTCGATCTCATCCTGATGACAGGCATTGAGAACTGGCACGAACGCTGGGCCTGGTGATCTGGCGCTCACGCGGCGAGCTCCTCTGGCCCAGCCTCGCGGCCGAACAGCGAATTGGAGCCAGCCCGTTCGATCAGCACCCTCACCATGTCGCCGATCTGATTCGTCTTGGTGTCGATCTGCACAGCCTGAAGGTATGGCGATTTCCCCGCAAGCTGTCCGGGGTGACGTCCGACACGTTCCAACAGGACATCGACGGTGCGGCCGACCATGGCATGGTTGAAGGCCTGCCGGTGATGCTCGACGCGCTCCTGCAGGCGGTGCAGGCGCTCGCTCATCTCCTCCGGCGCGATCTGGTGGTCCAGCTCGGCCGCGGGCGTGCCTGGACGGGGCGAGTATTTGAAGGTGTAGCTCGAAGCGAAGCCGATATCCTCGACCAGCCGCAGCGTCTCGGCGAAATCCGCCTCGGTCTCGCCGGGGAAGCCGACGATGAAGTCGGAGGACAACGCGATATCGGGACGCGCCTGGCGCACGCGCTCGATCAGCCGGCGATACTCGTCTGCCGTGTGCTTGCGGTTCATGGCTGCGAGGATGCGGTCCGAGCCCGCCTGCACCGGCAGATGCAGGAACGGCATGACCTGCGGCAGGTCGCGATGGGCGGCGATCAGCTCGTCATCCATGTCGCGCGGGTGGCTCGTCGTGTAGCGAATGCGGACAATGCCTGCGATCTCGGCAACGCGCTGCATCAGCCGCGCCAGGCCCCAGATCTGTCCGTCGGGGCCTTCGCCATGATAGGCATTGACGTTCTGGCCGATCAGGGTGACGTCGCGCACGCCGGCATCCGCCAGCCGCTCGATCTCGCTCACCAGCGCCGTGACCGGCCGCGAGAACTCGGCGCCGCGCGTATAGGGGACGACGCAGAACGCGCAGAACTTGTCGCAGCCTTCCTGGATGGTGACGAAGGCGGAGATGCCGCGGCCCCGGATAGCCGCCGGTTTGGGCGCGGGCAGAAAGCCAAACTTGTCGTCGATCGGGAGGTCCGTGTCGACGACGCGCTTGCGCTTCGCCTCCGCCAGCAGCTCGGGGAGCCGGTGATAGGCTTGCGGGCCGACGACGAGGTCCACGGCGGGCTGCCGGCGCTGGATTTCCGCACCTTCGGCCTGGGCGACGCAGCCGGCGACGACGATTCTCGTCTCCTGGCCAGCGGCATTCTGACCATTCTTCAGGTCGCGCAGCTTGCCGAGCTCGGTATAAACCTTCTGCACCGCGCGGTCGCGGATATGACAGGTGTTGAGCAGAATGAGGTCCGCGCCTTCCGGCGCCGCCGTTTCCTCGTAGCCTTGCGCGGCCAGGATATCGGCCATGCGCTGCCCGTCATAGACGTTCATCTGGCAGCCGAAGGACTTGATGTGGACTTTCTTCATCGTTTCGGATCGGGTCTCCAAACCGTCTCCTTACTCTGGATCGCGCGCCGTGAAAATGACCTCGCGCGACCCATCCTTCACAAAGCAACATCCGCGCCAATACGCACAATGACCTTCACGCGAGCGGCCGTCCGGTCACCGCCTCGCGGCGAGCGCGGCGGATCGCCTGCTCCGCCCGCCGGGTCGCGACCTTCCGCGAGGTCTCGTGGCCCATGCGGATCGGCTCGCCCCAAGCGAGCTCGACATCGATCGCGCCGGCATTGAGCATGGCCTTAAGATGGGGTGCGAGTTCCGTATCGCCATACCAAGCCAGCGACGAACGCTCGACGCGCCCGCCCGCCATCCCGTGAAAGCCGGTATAGGTGATCGAGAGCGGATAGACGGTGATGTCGCCATTATTGTCGTTGCGACCGAGCGCTTCGTGAACGGCGCCGAGCAGCGAAGACCGCAGCGGCAGCGTCCTCGTGCCGTCCCCGGTCGTGCCTTCGGCGAAGAGCACGACCGCTTGCCCGTCTGATATGCGCTTGCCCATCTCGGCGGTGATGCCGGCCGTTGCGGTCTTGCGCGTTCGGTCGATGAACAGAGTGCGCTGCACCGAGGCCAGGAAGCCAATCACCGGCCAGGTCGCAACCTCGGCCTTGGCAACGAAGGAAAGCGGTTGCACGGCGCCAATG
The DNA here is from genome assembly GCA_900470095.1 of Hyphomicrobiales bacterium. Taxonomy (GTDB): domain Bacteria; phylum Pseudomonadota; class Alphaproteobacteria; order Rhizobiales; family Beijerinckiaceae; genus Allobosea. The sequence continues at coordinate 98,761 of UBZM01000024.1, read as the reverse complement.
ACGGGAATGTCGAGCCAGGAGACATGGTTGGCGACGATCAGTCCACCTGCGCCCTTTGGTGGCGGGGTGCCGCGGACACGCCGCCGCACGCCCAGACAGGTGCAGGCCAGCCGATGAAACCACCGCGGCAGGGTCCAGCCATGTTGTGGCCCAAAGCGCAATGCGACGAGCTGCGCAGGAATCAGTGCGGTCGTGCCGAGACCAAGCAGGACGAGCCGCAGGATCGCGCCGGGGCGGAGACCATTCATGCGGGGCGTGGCTCCCGTCGCGCGGATCGCGAAAGTGTGAAGGACAGAAATCCGGTGCACTTCATGGACGACGTGGCTGTCACTGTCACGCGAGATCGAGCCGCATGGTGACGGCGGTGGCGCGCGTGCCGTCGGCCTTGGGATAGTAGCCCTTGCGCCGCCCGACCTCGCGAAAGCCGAAATGCCGGTAGAGCCGGTCGGCAGCGGCGTTGCCATCCTCCACCTCGAGATAGACATGGGCGACGCCCATGCCGCCAAGTTGGCTGAGATGGGCCGAGAGCAATGCGCGACCCAGGCCGCTGCCCCGCTGCCGGGGCGAGACGACGATGCTCAGGATCTCGGCCTCGTCCACGGCCCGTCGAGACATCACGAAGCCGGCGGGATTGGGCTCGTTTCCGGCGAACACGCCGTCGGCGACGACTGCACCGTCCACCAGAAGCCCGGCGCATTCGCCGGGCTCCCAGCCACGGGCAAAGCCGCCGAGATGATGAAGCGCCGCAACATGGCGTGCATGCCGCACGTCAAGGCGCGCTGTACGCGCCGGCGCAGCATGAGGGTGCAGAAGTTTACGCAGCCAATCCATGCCGCTTGATCGCATGTTCCCGGGAGCCGGCAAAACCTCGAAACGGTCTCCGTCAGCGCCGCGGCAAGCGGGCGCGATCCTGCGGCGTCGTTTCCGGCTCCTTGAGATAGAGCGGGCGCGGCGGCGCGGCGGCAGGATCGGCGAGAAGGCCTAGTCGTGCGACCCAGGTCACATCCGGAGCCTTGGCATCGTCGATCACCAGCGCGTCGAGCCCGATCGCCCAGGCCTCATTCGCAACGGCGAGCGCAGACGAGCCGACGAGACTGACCGGGCCCGCCCCGATCGAGCGCGCAGCGTCCCGGTAATTGACCTGCCGTATCGAAACGAGCTGCTTGCCCTGCGAGCTCAGTGCCTGGAACCAGACCTGGCCATGCTTGGCGTCGAGCGCGGCGGCGATGACGCGGCCCGACTCCTTTCCGATGAGTGGCGCGGCGGTTGCCGCCAGCGTCGTTACTCCGACGGCGGGAATTCCCGCAGCCAGCGCGATAGCGCGCGCGGCGCTGATTCCGACGCGCAGGCCGGTGTAACTGCCCGGCCCGATGGTGACGGCAACCCGGTCGAGCGAGGAGAACCCGCCTTCGACGGCGTGCATCACCCGCTCGATCAGCGGCATCAATGCCTCGGCATGGCCGCGATCCATCGCAACCTGTTCGCGTGCGAGGGGCGCGGTTTCACCCATGTCGAGGACACAGGCGGAACAGGCGCCAAGCGCGGTGTCGATGGCGAGGATGCGCATCAGGTCACGATCCTGAGGAATGCAAAACGGCGTTCGGACAAGATCATGCCCAGGCGAATAATATCAGACGGCCTCGACTTCGCGCACATCCGGAAGGAAGTGGCGCAGCAGATTCTGGATGCCGTGCTTCAACGTTGCAGTCGAGGACGGGCAGCCCGAGCAGGACCCCTTCATCGCGAGATAGACGACGCCGTCCTTGAAGCCGCGGAAGGTGATGTCTCCGCCATCACCGGCAACTGCCGGGCGGATGCGTGTCTCCAGCAGATCCTTGATCGTCTCGACGGTGGCGGCGTCCTCCGGCGCGAAGAATTCGCCTTCGTCCGTGACATCGGCCTTTGAGCCGTCCGAGAGGACCGGCGCGCCCGACATGAAATGCTCCATGATCGCGCCGAGGATCGCGGGCTTGAGATGCGGCCATTCGCCGCCTGACTTGGTGACCGTGATGAAATCGGAACCGAGGAAGACGCCGGAGACCCCGCTGACGGCGAACAGGCGCGAGGCCAGCGGCGAGCGGTCAGCCTGTTCGGCGTCGCGCAGCTCCAATGTGCCCTCCGCCATGACGGCGCGTCCGGGCAGGAATTTCAATGTCGCCGGGTTCGGCGTGGCTTCAGTCTGGATGAACATCGTGGCCTCCGGTGCCGGCGGGTCAAGGCCGCCGTTCCTGAGCCCGATATAGGCGCGTTGCTGGAATCATTCCAGCGCCAACCCTGCCTTGCAGCTCAGGCCAGCGCGTCGATCTCCTCGTCCTCCAGATGGCCGGGCACGATTGCAACCGGGATCGGGAAGGTGCCGGCCGATTTGCCGGCCAGCGCGCTGACCAACGGGCCCGGACCGTCGCGGCCGGTGCCGGCGGCGAGCACCAGCAGCGAGATGTCCTCGTCGGCCTCGATCAGCTTCACGAGTTCGTCCGACTTCACGCCGGTGCGGACAACCTTCTCGGGTTCGAGCCCGGCAAGCGCGCGCACGGTTGCTGCAGCATCGTCCAGCAGCTTTTCGGCTTCCGCCTCCGCCTCGGCCTGCATCACCTCACCGACACCCAGCCAGGTCTCGTGCTCGGGCGGTGTGACGACGCCGAGCAGCACGATCGAGGCGCCGATGCGCGCGCATCGGCGCGCGGCGAAGCGCACGGCCTTGGCGCATTCTTCGCTATCGTCGACCACCGCGAGGAATTTCGGGCGATGGCCCGTTTCATAGGACCGCCGTCGCGTCACCATCGATTCAAACCTGCCGCCGCTTCGGGAGAGCCCATGGTGGCCTGCGCCGCAACGTCAGCGCAAGCCCAGGCGCGTCACCGCCCGCGGACGAAGCCGACCACGTCCTTGACGTCGCGCATGATCGGGGCGGCAATTTCTGCTGCCCGCTCGGCGCCTTGCCCAAGAATACCATCGATATGGGAGGGGTCAGCGAGCAGGTGGCGCATCTCGCCGGCGATCGGCGCCAGCTTCGTCACGGCGAGATCGACAAGCGCCGCCTTGAAGGCCGAGAACTGTCCGCCGCCAAACTGCCCGAGCACCTGCGCCCTGCTTTCACCGCTCAGGCCGGCATAGATGCCGACGAGATTCTCGGCCTCGGGCCGGCCTTCAAGGCCCTTCTCCTCGGACGGCAATGCCTCGGGATCGGTCTTCGCCTTGCGCACCTTCTGCGCGATGGTCTCGGCGTCATCGGTCAGATTGATGCGGGAATAGTCGGATGCGTCCGACTTGGACATCTTCTTGGTGCCGTCGCGCAGGCTCATCACGCGCGGCGCCGGGCCCTGGATCATCGGCTCGGGCAGCGGGAAGAAGCCGAGCTCGCCTGTGCCGAGGCTGCGAGCGGCGATCTGCTCGGCGAAGTCATTGTTGAATTTCTGCGCGATATCGCGCGCCAGTTCGAGATGCTGCTTCTGGTCCTCGCCGACCGGTACATGCGTCGCCTTGTAGAGCAGGATGTCGGCCGCCATCAGATTCGGATAGGCGTAGAGCCCGACCGAGGCGTTCTCGCGGTCCTTGCCGGCTTTCTCCTTGAACTGGGTCATGCGATTGAGCCAGCCGAGGCGGGCAACGCAGTTGAACACCCAGGCGAGTTCGGCGTGCTGCGCGACCTGGCTCTGGTTGAAGATGATGCTCTTCTTCGGGTCGACTCCGGCCGCGAGATAGGCCGCGGTGACCTCGCGGATGGCGCGCGTCAGCTCGGCAGGGTCCTGCCAGACCGTGATGGCGTGCATATCAACCACGCAATAGACGCAGTCATAGCTCTCCTGCATCGCGACCCAGTTCGTGAGCGCGCCGAGATAATTGCCGAGGTGAAGCGTCGAGGTCGGCTGCATGCCGGAAAAGACGCGCTGGGGAAATTCGGCCATCAGGCGCTCCATTGTCGCGAGCGGGTGTCACGAACGCGGCGTTCTGGCGGAAGCGCGGGCAAGGCGCAAGTGCGGCAGGCCGAAAGCGCCGAAGAGGGCGCCAGCAAGGCCGTAGGTCGCAAGGCCGCCAAGACAGAGCGCGGCCAGGGACGCAACGCGCAACGGCATGGGCTCGCCTGGGGCGAGCGAGGCCGTCAACGCCGGCAGAAGCAGGAGGAGCGCGCCCAGCATGAGGGCGCTGGCGCCCAGTATGGCGATAATCGGCCGCAGGCTTGCAAGGCTCGGCTGCCATAGGCCCTGGCGCCGCAGATGGAGCGACAGCAGAACGGCCTGGGCCACAAAGGCAAGGCTTGCTGCGAGCGCGGCGACAGTCGCGGCATCCTGGCCGCGCTCGGCGCCGTAGCCGGAGAAAACGGCCACCAGGACGGCAGCCACCCCGGCGAGCAGCGGGACACGCGGCATGCGCCGGACGAAATAGACCTGAGCGAAGACCTTTGCCATCACCGCGAAGGGAAGACCGAGCGCGAAAGCTGCCAGCGCTCCCGCTGTGCGCGCCCGATCGTCGGCGCCGAAGCGGCCATGCTCGAACAGCACCGATACGATCGGCTCGGCCAGCGCCGCCAACGCGACGGCCGCCGGCACGGCAAGTGCGAGACCGAGCGCCAGCGCGCGACCGAGCGTGGCATCGTCCTGCGCATTCTCACGACTCGCCGCCATTTCGGAGAGCACCACGGTGCCCATCGCGACTCCGACGAAGCCAAGCGGCAGCTGGAAGATACGGTCGGCGTAATAGAGGGCCGCCACCGCTCCGCTCTCTGTCGAGGCGATCTGGGTCGCGACGAGCAGGACGAGTTGCGCGCTCGAAGCCGCGAGCAGCGTCGCACCGCCCGTGCGCATGAGGCGGCTCATGTCAGGCGACCAGCGCAGGCTCGCTCGCGGCAGTCCGATCTTGCGCAATCGGAGCAGGATCAGGCCGAGATGGGCGAAACCGGTCAGGCTGACGAATATGGCGAGCAGGCTCGCGCTCGCCATGGCCTCCGCGCCGCGCGAGAGCTGGACCAGCAGCACGCCGAGCAGGACGGCGTTCATCAATGCCGGCGCGAGAGCCGCCGTGGTGAACCGGCGCTCGGCATTGAGCAGCGCCGCCAGCAATGCCGCGAGCGTCGTCAGCAGCAGGAAGGGCAGCATCAGCCGGGTGAAATGGGTGGCCAGCGCAAGCGTTTCGGGCTCGTTCGCAAAGCCGCCGGCCAGCCCCAGCACCAGCCAGGGCGTGAAAATCTCGCCGAATGCGATCAGGACCAGCAGCAGCAGGCCGAGATGCGCCGTGGCCTCTCCGGCGAAGCCACGAGCCGCCGCTTCGCCGCGCGAAGCTTTGATGTCGAGATAGAGCGGTACGAAGGGCGCGTTCAGCCCGCCTTCGCCGAGCACGCGCCGGACCAGATTGGGCAGGCGCAGGGCTGCCAGGAAGGCATCCGCGACCGGGCCGGCACCGAGCAGTCGCGCGATCAGCACATCTCTGGCGAAGCCGAGCAGGCGCGACAGCACCGTGGCAGCGCCGACCACTGCCGAATCGCGCGCAAGGCGCCGCCTGGCAGGGCTCGGCTCCGCCGGAGGCTGCGTCACAGGATGAACCGGCTCAGATCCGCATTCTTGGCGAGATCACCGATCCGCGCTTCGACATAAGGAGCGTCGATCGTCACGGTCTCGCCCGAGCGATCTGTGGCCGTGAAGGAAATCTCGTCCAGAATCCGCTCGATCACGGTCTGGAGCCGGCGCGCCCCGATATTCTCGACCGTGGAGTTCACCGCCACCGCGATGCGGGCAATGGCGTCGATCGCGTCCGGGGTGAAGCCGACGGTGACCTCCTCCGTCGCCATCAGCGCCACCGTCTGCTTGATTAGGCTCGCCTCGGTCTCGGTCAGGATGCGCTTGAAATCCTCGACATCGAGGGGCTGCAATTCGACGCGGATCGGCAGGCGCCCCTGCAACTCGGGCAGCAGGTCGGATGGGCGGGAGACATGGAAGGCGCCTGACGCGATGAACAGGATGTGGTCGCTCTTCACCGGCCCGTGCTTGGTTGCAACCGTGGTGCCCTCGATCAGCGGCAGCAGGTCGCGCTGCACGCCTTCACGCGAGACATCTGCGCCGCCTCGGCCTTCCCTAGCGCAGATCTTGTCGATCTCGTCGAGGAAGACGATGCCGTTATTCTCGACCTCCCGGATCGCATCCTGGACGATTGCATCCTGGTCGATCAGCTTGTCGCTCTCCTCGGCGATCAGCGGGCCATAGGCATCCTTGACGAGGACGCGCCGCGGTTTGCCCTTCTGGCCGAAAGCCTTGCCGAACATGTCCCCGAGCGAGATCGCTCCGATCGAGGCGCCGGGCATGCCGGGCAATTCGAACATCGGGGTCGAGCTGGCGCCAGAGGCGATCTCGACCTCGATCTCCTTCTCGTCGAGTTCGTTCGCGCGCAGCTTGCGACGGAAGGAATCGCGGGTCGCCGGACTGGCCGTCGACCCCACCAGCGCGTCGAGCACGCGCTCCTCGGCCGCAAGATGCGCCTTGGCCTGGACATCCTTGCGCCGTGCCTCGCGGACGAGGCTGATGCCGATCTCGACGAGATCGCGAATGATCGATTCGACGTCGCGGCCGACATAGCCGACCTCGGTGAACTTGGTCGCCTCGACCTTGAGGAAGGGCGCATTGGCGAGGCGCGCCAGCCGACGCGCGATCTCGGTCTTGCCGCAGCCGGTCGGCCCGATCATCAGGATGTTCTTGGGCGCGACCTCTTCGCGCAGCGGCCCTTCGAGCTGCTGACGGCGCCAGCGGTTGCGCAATGCGATGGCGACGGCGCGCTTGGCATCCTTCTGGCCGACGATGAAGCGGTCGAGCTCTGAGACGATCTCGCGGGGGGAAAAAGAGGTCATGGATACTTCCGATTGGGCGTCAGCGGACATCAGGCGATGTCGAGGCTCTCGATGACGAGGCTGTGGTTGGTGTAGACGCAGATGTCTCCGGCGATCTTCATCGCCTTACGCACGATCGTCTCGGCGTCGGGCTCGACATCGACCAGTGCGCGCGCTGCTGCCAGGGCGAAATTGCCGCCGGAGCCGATGGCCATCACCGAGCCATGTTCGCCCGCTTCCGGCTCCAGCACGTCGCCCGTGCCGGAGATCAGCAGGCTGACCTCCTTGTCGGCGACCAGCAGCATCGCTTCCAGCCGGCGCAGATAGCGGTCGGTGCGCCAATCCTTGGCGAGCTCGACGCATGCGCGCAGCAATTGCGTCGGGTATTGCTCGAGCTTGGTCTCCAGCCGTTCGAACAGGGTGAAGGCATCGGCTGTTGCGCCCGCGAAGCCGGCGATCACCGCACCCTTGGCGAGGCGGCGCACCTTCTTGGCGTTACCCTTCATGATGGTCGGGCCGAGCGAGACCTGCCCGTCGCCGCCGATCACCACGCGCCCGCCCTTGCGCACCATCAGGATGGTGGTGGCATGCATCACGGGGGCCTTATTGTCGTTATCCATCAGAGCGTCTTCCAGTGTTTCCGGCCGTCCGCCAGATGTAGGGCTTTTCAGGCGCTGCACAATCGGCCGGGTGGCGTGAGCGTCAACGCGCTGCTAGAGCATGTCCCGCAGAAGTGGGATGCACTTTTGCCACGAGAACATGCTTCAGCAGCCACTTTGGCGCGAATTCTTGTCGCTCGGCTGATTTCAGTCGAGCGGAAAGCGCGCTAAAGCACCGGCCAGCAAGGTCACAAGGGCTTTTCAAATGCGTTCGGGCGAAGTGAAGCGCCGCACCAATGAAACCGATATCTCGGTCAAGCTCTCGCTCGACGGCACGGGCAAGGCCGAGATCGCGACGGGCGTCGGCTTCTTCGACCATATGCTCGATCTCTTTGCCCGCCATTCGCTGATCGATCTTGCGGTCACGGTGAAAGGCGACACCCATATCGATGATCACCATTCGGTCGAGGATGCGGGCATCGCGCTCGGCGAGGCGGTAAAGCAGGCGCTCGGCGACAAGAAGGGCATCCGCCGCTACGCCGACGTGCATCTGCCGATGGACGAGACGCTGACCCGCGTCGCCGTCGATGTCTCCGGCCGGCCTTTTCTGGTGTTCCGCACGAGCTTCAAGGCCGAGAAGATCGGCACGTTCGATACCGAGCTGGTGCGCGAGTTCTTCCAGGCCTTTGCGATCAATGCGGGCCTGACCCTGCATGTCGAGACACTCTACGGCGACAATGCTCATCATATCGCCGAGAGCTGCTTCAAGGGGTTGGCGCGGGCGCTGCGCCACGCGCTGGAAGTCGATCCGCGGGAAGGTGGCCGCGTGCCGTCCACCAAGGGCGCGTTATAAGGGGCCATGACATGGCGTTCTATACGGTCCTGATTCCGCCGCCCGGTTCCGGCAGCGAGCGCGACGATATCGAGCAGGCGCGGCTCCTGCCCGAGACATTCTCCTGGGCAGCCTTCCTCTTCACGGGCTTCTGGCTGCTGGCGAAGCGGCTCTGGCTGGCGACGCTCCTCTTCGCGCTGGTCTGGGCTGCCGTGTATTACGCGCAGCGCGATCTCGGGCTCGCCAGCGGTGCGGCCCTGCTGGCGCAATTCGTCATCGGACTCTTCCTCGGGCTTGAAGGCCGGAACCTGATCGCGCGCAAGCTGCTGCGGAAAGGCTGGCGGCTTGCCGATGTGATCGAGGCTCCCGATCTCGCGAGCGCCGAACGACGCTATTTCGAGCGGGCTCTCGAAAGCCTGCCTGCGCCGGCTCCGCGCGAAGCCGCGCCGGTTCCTCCGCGTTTCCAGTCCTCAAGCGCCGTTCCGGTGATCGGACTCTTTCCTGAGGCGCAAGGCCGATGACCCAATCCGTCGCCATCATCGATTACGGATCCGGCAACCTGCACTCGGCCGCCAAGGCCTTTGAGCGCGCGGCAGCCGAGTCCGGCGTTGCCGCTACTATTCGCGTCACCAGTGATCCCGCGGTCGTGCGTGCGGCCGATCGCATCGTCCTGCCGGGTGTCGGCGCCTTCGCCGATTGTCGCTGCGGGCTCGATGCCGTCTCCGGCATGGTCGAAGTTCTCGAGGACGTCGTCCGCGGCAAGCAGCGCCCCTTTCTCGGCATCTGCGTCGGCATGCAGCTCCTCGCAAGCCGAGGGCTCGAATATACGGTGACGGACGGCCTCGGCTGGATTCCGGGCGATGTCGCCCTGATCAGGCCGACCGACGAGAGCCTCAAGATCCCGCATATGGGCTGGAACAATCTGCACGCGCAGGACGAGCATCCGTTGCTCGCTGGCATCGAGACCGGCCCGGGCGGCCTGCATGCCTATTTCGTGCATTCCTACGCGCTGACGCCGGAGCGGGCCGAGGACGTGCTGGCGCTGACCGAGTATGGCGGACCCGTCACGGCAATGGTAGCGCGCGGCAACATCGCCGGCACGCAGTTCCACCCCGAGAAGAGTCAGAAGCTCGGACTGAAGCTGATTAGCAATTTCTTGGGATGGACACCGTGATTCTGTTCCCCGCCATCGATCTCAAGGACGGACGCTGCGTCCGCCTGAAGCAGGGCGACATGGCCCAGGCGACCGTCTTCAATGACGATCCGGCCGCGCAAGCCGCGGAATTCGAGGCGCAGGGTTTCGAATGGCTCCATGTCGTCGATCTCGACGGCGCCTTTGCCGGCAAGCCGATGAATGCTGGAGCTGTCGAGGCCATCCTCGGCCGGGTCGCGTTTCCGGTGCAGCTCGGCGGCGGCATTCGCGACATCGCGACCGTCGAGGGCTGGCTCGGCAAGGGCGTGCGCCGCGTCATCATCGGCACGGCCGCGGTGCGCGATCCGGCATTCGTGCGCGAGGCGGCGAGGGCCTTTCCGGGCCAGGTCGCAGTCGGCATCGATGCGCGCGACGGTTTCGTCGCGGTCGAAGGCTGGGCCGAAACCTCTTCGCTCGCCGCGGTGGATCTTGGCCGCCGCTTCGAGGATGCAGGCGTCGCTGCGATCATCTACACCGACATCGCGCGCGACGGGATGCTCCAGGGCATCAACTGGAACGGCACGATCGCGCTCGCCGGGGCACTGACCATTCCGGTGATCGCGTCGGGCGGGCTCGCCTCCATGGCCGATATCGAGCGCCTCTGCGCGCCGGACGCCGCCATCCTGGAAGGTGCGATCACGGGCCGCGCGCTCTATGACGGGCGCCTCGATCCGGCTGCGGCGCTGGCGCGGATCGCGCAGGCGGACAAGGGGAAGGCGGCATGAGCCTGAAAACCCGCATCATCCCCTGCCTCGACGTCAAGGACGGCCGTGTCGTCAAGGGCGTGAAATTCGTCGATCTCGTCGATGCCGGTGATCCGGTCGAGGCCGCCAAGGCCTATGACGCGGCCGGCGCGGACGAACTCTGCTTCCTCGACATCACGGCGAGCCATGAGGATCGCGGCATCCTGTTCGATGTGGTGACGCGCACCGCAGAGGCCTGCTTCATGCCGCTCACCGTGGGCGGCGGCGTCCGCACGGTCGACGATATCCGCAAGCTGCTCTTGGCCGGGGCCGACAAGGTCGCGATCATGACGGCGGCCGTGCAGCGGCGCGCCTTCGTCAAGGAAGCGGCGGAGAAGTTCGGCGACCAGTGCATCGTCGTCGCGATCGACGCCAAGAAGGTGGCACCGGAGCGCTGGGAGATCTTCACCCATGGCGGCCGCAATGCGACTGGGCTCGATGCCGTCGCCTATGCCCGTGAGGTCGTCTCGCTCGGCGCCGGCGAGTTGCTGCTGACCTCGATGGACCGCGACGGCACCGGGGCCGGCTTCGACCTCGACCTGACCAGCAGGATTGCCGATGCGGTTTCCGTGCCCGTCATCGCGTCCGGCGGTGTCGGCACGCTCGACCATCTCGTCGATGGCGTGCGGGAGGGCCATGCCAGTGCCGTGCTGGCGGCCTCGATCTTCCACTTCGGTACTTTCACCATCCCCCAGGCCAAAGCCCATATGGCGGCGGCAGGGCTGGCGATGCGGCTGGATTGAGCGATGAGCGGCTTTACACTGTCCGACCTCGAAAAGATCGTCGCCGAGCGTGGAAGGGCCTCCCCCGAGGAGTCCTGGACCGCCAAGCTCCTGGCTGCCGGGCCGGAGCGCGCCGCCAAGAAGCTCGGCGAAGAGGCTGTCGAAACCGTGATTGCAGCTGTGCAAGGCGACAAGCAGGCTTTGATCGCCGAAAGTGCCGATTTGCTTTATCATCTCTTGGTCGTGCTTTCGTCGCGCGATGTTGCATTGCAAGATGTGTTGAGCCAGCTTGAGGCCCGTACCGCCCGGTCCGGTCTGGCTGAAAAGGCGGCGAGGAAACCCTGAGACATGGTGCCGAAGGCCGGAGCCGGCTTTCGGAAGGCAGCATGCTTAGTGTCCAGTCGAGGATGTCCGAGCCTTGAATCTCGAAGTCTGGAATGCGGATCGCGGCAGCATGGACCAACGTCTGATCCCGGCCGCGGCCGATCCCGATCTGGTTTCACCCTATCGGACCTTCACACGGGACGAGTGGGCGCATTTGCGTGCCGACACGCCGCTGACCCTCTCGGTCGACGACCTGACCAAGCTGCAATCGATCAATGATCCGATCTCGCTGGACGAGATCGTCGCGATCTACCTGCCGCTGTCGCGGCTGCTGTCGCTTTACGTTGCCGCCACGCAGGGCCTGTTCAAGGCGACGCAGCGCTTTCTGCTGGCGGAAGCCGAGGTCAAGGTGCCCTATATCATCGGGGTCGCCGGCTCGGTCGCGGTCGGCAAGTCGACCACGGCGCGCGTGTTGAAGGCGCTGCTCTCGCGCTGGCCGAACACGCCCAAGGTCGAACTCGTCACCACCGACGGCTTCCTGCTGCCCAATGCCGAACTCGAGCGGCGCGGGTTGATGCAGCGCAAGGGCTTTCCGGAAAGCTATGACAGCTCGGCCATCCTGCGTTTCCTCTCCGATGTGAAAGCAGGCAGGCCTGCGGTCTTGGCGCCGGTCTATTCGCACCTTGTCTACGACGTCGTTCCCGGTGAGCAGGTCACCGTCGAGCGGCCCGATATCCTGATCCTCGAAGGCCTCAACGTCCTGCAACCGAGCCGGATGCCGAAGGACGGCAAGGTCATCCCCTTCGTCTCCGACTATTTCGATTTCTCGGTCTATCTCGACGCGCATGAGGACGACCTGCACCGCTGGTACGTCAACCGCTTCATGACGCTGCGCCAGACCGCCTTCCGCGATCCACGCTCCTTCTTCCGCAAATATGCCGAGATCGGCGAGGAGGAGGCCCTGTCGATCGCCGAGAGTTTGTGGACCGGGATCAACATGCCGAACCTGCAGGAGAACATCCTGCCGACGCGCCAGCGCGCCAGCCTGATCCTGACCAAGGGCGCGAGCCATCGCATCCAGCAGGTCGCGCTGCGCCGCCTCTGAGAAACCGGCATGGAGGCTTTGTCCGCGCTCGCGGCGATGGCGGGCGCCGCCTTCGTCGCGGCCTCGATCCTGCCGGCGCAGTCGGAGGCGGTCTTTGTCGGCCTGCTCGCCGCACGGAGCGCCGAACCGCTGGCGCTGTTCGTGGTCGCGAGCCTCGCGAACACTGCGGGCTCGGTCCTCAACTGGTGGATCGGCCGGCTGATCACGCAAGGTGGGCTGGAGAGATTGCCCGCCAGGCTGCGTCCGGACCCTGCGAAGCTCGGCCGCGCCCAGGCCTGGTTCGGCCGTTTTGGCTGGCCGTCCTTGCTTCTTGCCTGGCTGCCGATTGTCGGCGACCCGCTGACGGTCGTCGCCGGAACGATGAACTATCCGCTCGGCCGCTTCACCCTGCTCGTGTTCATCGGCAAGGCGGCGCGCTACGCTGCGCTCTGGGCCGGCTGGGTCGCAGCGTCATAGCCTTTGGCTTAAGGCAACGCGCGTACCGGCTTTTGCGCGAAAGCTGCTTCAGCTTTTTGGCTTTAGAGATTTGCGTGTGCGGATGTCTCGGGCTACCAGCAAGCCCCTTACTTCAGGAGATCTGATCATGAGCATCCAGCGCATCGGTATCGGCCCCCGCATGTCCAAGGCCGTCGTGCATGGCAACACCGTCTATCTCGCCGGTCAGGTTGCCGATAAGGCTGCCGGCAAGAGCGTTGCCGAGCAGACCGCCGACATCCTCGGCATCATTGACGGCCTGCTGGCCGAAGCCGGCACCGACAAGACCAAGCTGCTGATGGTCAATATCTGGCTCTCCGACATGTCGACCTTCGCCGAGATGAACGGCGTCTGGGACAAGTGGGTCGTCGCTGGTCAGACTCCCGGTCGCGCCACCGTCGAGGCCAAGCTTGCCGCGCCGCAGTTCACGGTCGAGATCGCGGTCATCGCCGCGAAGTGAGACGCCAGGGCTGATCCGGAACGGGAGGATGCCATCAGCGGGTCGGAGGAGATCGCGCCGCTTCTAGTGCGCGTCACCGTGCGCTACGGCCTGCCGCCAGTGGCGCTGCCGGCCATGGTTGCCGATTGGCTGCGCCGACCCGGCGCAGCGCTTCCCGAGGAAGCGCTGCTTGACCGCAAGGCGCAGGATTTCCTCGCAGTGGCAGGTCGACTCGGCGATCCACTTGGCGACGAGGCCACCCGGCATCTGCGAAGCGAGGCGGCGGCAGCGCTTGCCGCCGGCCGCTTCGCAGATGCGGACAAGGCCTTGGCGCAGGCCGAGCTCCATGTGATCGTCGGCTCGACCGACCTCTCGGCACTGACGGTCGCCCAGCGGCTCACGGCCGGCGGGAACCGCACCGACCGGGCGGCGATCAGCTTTCTGCGCATGACGTCGGAGGCCTATCGCGAGGCCGCTGCCCGCTATGGCGAAGCGTCCGCCCTCATCGGTCTGGCCGATCTCGATCGCAGTCGGGACCTGGCTCTCTCCCAGGCGAAAGCGCTGGCGCGGATCAGCGAGGATTTCGGTGGGCGAGACGGCTATGACGCGGCCACTGGCTTGCTGCGCCGTGTGCTCGAGGGGGTCGACAGCCTCGAGGATACGGTCGCCTTCGCCGGGGCCCAGGACGCATTCGCCGCCGCGCTCGAGGGCCTCGCGGAGATGTCCGGCGATGGCAAACTACGCGTCGAGGCGCTCGGCCGTTGCCGGGCGGCATTAGAGGACCTCCGCCGGGATGAGGCGCCGGCCCTCTGGCATGGATTGAAGGTCCGCTTTGGCCGACTTGCCTCGATGCTGGGCGAGGCCAGCGCGGACGATGATCTGCTGGAAGAAGCGGTTGCAGCGTTCGCCGATGTCCTTGCTCGCTGGGATCGAAGTCGCGATGAGGCGCGCTGGCTCGAGGCCGAGCACTTGATTTCTCGCGCGCGCGCCGATCTCGGTTCGCGCCGGAAGGACCTCGCCCTGCTCGAGCGGGCTTTCAACGGCTTCAACAGGGTTGCCAAGACCGTCGACAGGGCGCGGGAGCCTCTGCGCTGGGCCGAGTTGCAGCATCAGATGGGTGGGGTGCTAGCGGCCATGGGCGAGCGTTATAGCGAGCCCGTCGTGCTCGAAGAGGCCATCGCCTTGTTCTCTGCCGCGCTTGAGGAGCGCCGGCGCGAGACAGTACCCTCCCTTTGGGCGGCAACCATGGCCAGTCACGGACAGGCTTCCCTGCATCTCGCCGAACGCCGCCGTGATCGAGGCTTGGCCGAGCAGGCCCTCGCTCAGATCATGTCGGCGATCGAAGCCTTGCGGGCCAGTGGACACGCCGCGAACGCCAAAGGCCTCGAGGCGCCGCTGATCAAGGCCGGCAGGCTGGTCGAGATACTGCGCAAGGGCTGAGAGCGGCCGCAGCTCAGGCTGCCTTCCTCCAGGCCGCAAGCCGCTCCAGCGCCGCATCGAGTGTCGCGTCATGCTTGGCAAAGCAGAAGCGCACCACGGTCTTGACTGCGCCCTCCGCATAGAAGGCGCTGACCGGGATCGCCGCGACCCCGTTCTCCGTGACCAGTCTCTGACAGAACGCCGTGTCGTCGCTCTCGCCGAGCGGGGCGATGTCGACATTGAGAAAATAGGTGCCGACGCTCGGCAGCACGCTGAAGCCGAGACCCTGCAGCCCGCTGGCGAAGCGATCGCGCGAGCGCTGGAAATCGGCGCGCATCCCATCGAAATAGGCGTCGTCCTTGCCGAGCCCATAGGCGACCGCGACCTGCAGGTTCGGCGGGGTGGTAAACGTGATGTATTGATGTGCCTTGGCGAGCACGCGCATCAGATTGGGCGCCGCCATCACCATCCCGACCTTCCATCCGGTCAGCGAGAAGATCTTCCCGGCCGATGAAATCTTCACTGTGCGCTCGCGCATGCCCGGCCGCGCCATCAGCGGTGCGTGCCTGCGACCGTCGAAGACGACATGCTCCCAGACCTCGTCGCAGATCGCGATGGCGTCATGCCGGATGCAGAAATCGGCGAGCAGATCGAGATCGGCAGCACTGAAGATCGTCGCGGTCGGATTCAGCGGGTTGTTGAACAGCACGACCCGGGTCTTTGGGGAAAAGGCCTGGGCCAACGCCTCCTCGCTCAGACCGAAAGCCGGCGGAGTCAGGGTCACGAATTTCGGAATGCCGCCCGCCCGCCGCACCAGTGGCACATAGGCGTCGTACATCGGCTCGAACAGCACGACCTCGTCACCGGGCGTGATCAGCGCCATCAGGGCGCCGGCGATCGCCTCGGTTGCCCCCGAAGTGATCATCACTTCGCTGTCGGGATCGAGATCGAGGTCCTGCCAGCGCTTGTAATGTGTGGCGCAGGCCTGACGCAGCTCCGGCAGGCCCATCATCGGCGGGTATTGATTCCAGCCGGTCATCACTGCCTCGGCGGCTTTTCGCCGCACATCCTCGGGGCCCGGATCGTCGGGAAAGCCCTGGCCGAGATTCACGGCGCCGGTCTCGCGCGCGAGACGCGACATCACTTCAAAGACGCTGGTCTGAAGGGCGGAGAAGATCGGGTTCATCGCAATCTTGTCGGGTTTGGGTGCGAGAGAGCTTGGGCCTCTACCATGTCCCGCTGCCCTGTGCACCGGCTCAGCCAAGGCCTCATGCTCCTGACAGAATATGGAATGATGAATGTTGACATTCATCAGCGGTCAATGCTTATCTCCGTTTCGCCGGTTCACGACGGGCGCCCGCGGTTTCTTCGCCCCTTTGGAGCTGCGGGATATTGGCGTGAACCGGTGACCCTCCCTCTCCATCGCCGCCTGCTTGCCCGCGCCCTGAGCGCCGCCTAAGCAAGTGCCATGGCAGCGCCCAAATCCACCCCCGCCCTGATGGTTCTCGGCACTGGCTCGAATGTCGGGAAGTCGCTGCTCGTCGCTGGACTATGTCGCCTCTTTGCCGATCGCGGCCTCAGGGTGCGGCCGTTCAAGCCACAGAACATGTCGAACAATGCCGCGGCGACCGCTTCAGGCGAGATCGGCCGCGCCCAGGCCCTTCAGGCCCGCGCCGCCCGCGTGCCACCGCATGTCGACATGAACCCGGTGCTTCTCAAGCCGGAGAGCGATACAGGCAGCCAGATCGTGCTGCAGGGCCGAGTCGCAGGCCACCTCGCGTCCGGCGATTTTGCGAGGCGCGGCGATTTCCTGCCGAAAGTGCTGGAGAGTTTTGAGCGCCTCAGCGCCGGGGCCGATCTCGTTCTCGTCGAGGGAGCCGGGTCGCCAGCCGAGACCAATCTGCGTGCGCGAGACATCGCCAATCTCGGTTTTGCGCGCGCGGCCGGCGTTCCCGCGCTGCTGATCGGCGACATTGATCGCGGCGGTGTGATCGCCAGTCTCGTCGGCACCCATGCCGTGCTCGATATGGCCGACCGCGACATGATTCGGGCCTTTGCCATCAACCGCTTTCGCGGCGACGCCGCGCTCTTCAAGGACGGCATCACCACGATTTCGCAAGCGACGAGCTGGCCTTGCCTCGGCATTGTGCCCTGGTTCGCTGAAGCGTCTCGCCTGCCGGCCGAGGACGGGCTCGATCTGACTTCCGGCGCGCGCAAGGCCGGAGCCACGCTCAAGGTCGCCGTGCCGGTGCTGCCGGGAATCGCCAATTTCGACGATCTCGACCCGCTGAAACTGGAGGCTGCCGTCGAACTGGTCATGGTGACCCGCGGCACGCCGCTGCCAGCCGACGCCGATCTTGTCATCCTGCCAGGCTCCAAGACGACGCTCCGTGATCTCGCGGCGCTGCGTGAGGAGGGCTGGGATGTCGATCTCGCCGGCCATCGCCGGCGCGGAGGGCATGTCATCGGCCTCTGCGGCGGCTACCAGATGCTTGGGCGTACCGTGCGGGATCCTCATGGTCTGGAGGGGCCGTCAGGTGAGGCTCCAGGTCTCGGCATGCTCGAGGTCGAGACCGTGCTGGAGCCTGGCAAGACCGTGCGCGAAGTCGATTTCACCCATGCGCCCAGCGCATCGTCAGGTCGCGCTTACGAGATTCATCTTGGCCGCACCGACGGGCCCGATACGCAGCGCGCGCCCTTTCGGGTCGGTGACCGCCGGGAAGGAGCAGCCTCGTCCGACGGGCGTGTGATCGGGACCTATCTGCATGGCGCCTTTGCCTCTGATGCCGTCCGTGCCGCCGTTCTTGCCAGTCTCGCAGGCAGAACGCTGTCTTCGACGCTGAATTACGAGGATGAAGTCGAGCTGGTGCTCGACCGTCTGGCCCAACATCTGGCCCGGCATCTCGACATCGACGCGATCTGGGCTCTCGCGCAGGAGCGCGTGCGGTCGACCTGATGGAAGCGGACCGAACGCGCGCAGCTTGGCCTGCGACACTTTCACCGCACCCCGGTCTACCGGCCCCGGGGCGGATTGACAAACTGGTCAGTTTTGCCGTCTACCGGTCAGAGACGTCAGGAAGATTTGGCTAAAGTCTTTATTCGTCATGGAGTTGACGAATGACGAAATTCATCATAATGAACAATTCCCACCCGAAATCGCCGAGCAACTGAACGAGAAACCGAGTTGAGTCATCTTGAGCGGGATACGAGGCAGTGCATCGTCGATACGGCGGAGCGCTTCTTTCGTGACATCGGCTACCAGAAGACCACGGTGGCGGACATCGCCAAGGCACTGCGGATGAGTCCCGCCAATGTCTATCGGTTCTTCGACTCCAAGAAATCCATCAATGAGGCCGTCGCCGAGCGCTATATGGGCGAGATGGAAGCGGCCGTTACGGCGATCGCGCGGGAAAAGCGTTCCGCGGCCGAGCGGCTTCGGGATATCCTGATCACCAACAACCGCATCAACTCCCTGCGTTATCTCGACCACCACAAGGTGCACGAGATGGTCGCCGCTGCGATGGAGGAGAGCTGGGAGGTCGTCCAGGCCCATATCGGGCGCTATGACGGCATCCTGCGCGGTGTCGTCGCGGAAGGCATCGACTCGGGCGAATTCCGACCGATGGACCCGCAAGTCGCCACCGCCTGCGTGCGTTTTGCGATGACGCCCTTCTGCCATCCGATGCTGATCTCGCAATGCCTGAGCCTGCCGGGGCCGAGCATCGAGGAGATGGTCGATTTTATTCTCGCTGGCCTCGGCTATTCGCGCGCCAAGGTCTCGCACGCGGAGGCCTGATTTCGCGCGCACTGCGCTCCTTGCCTGCCGCTTCGCGTTGACAAGGCGGCACGGGAGCGGGATACCCCGCCGGCCATGGCCCTATTCACCAAGCAGAATACCAAGAAGCTCGCCGTCATCGTCCATGATCTTCTGGTCACGGCGCTGGCGATCGTCTCCGTTTTCGTGGTGCGATTCGAGGGCTGGCAGCTCGATGAGCATCTGCGCTATCTGCCGAGCTTCCTGCCGTTTTTCGTCGCCTATGCCGGCGCAGTTTACTGGTTTTTCTCGCTTTACCGCTCGAAATGGCGTTTCGCCTCGCTTCCGGACCTGTCGAACATCGTCAAGGCGGTTACCGTCCTGTCGCTGTCGCTGCTGGTGATTGACTATCTCCTGCTGTCGCCGAGCCTCTACGGCGCCTTCTATTTCGGCAAGATCACCATCGCACTCTACTGGCTTGTGCAGAACGCGCTGCTCGGCGGCCCGCGCCTCGCCTATCGCTACCTTAAATATTCCCGTTCCAAGCAGCATGCCGTGCGCGACGCGGCGCTGCCCGCGCTGCTGCTCGGCCGTGGCGTCGAGGTTGAGATGGTCATTCGCGCCATGGAAGCCGGGACCATGCGCAAATTGAAGCCTGCGGGCATTCTGTCCCCGCGCGCCGATGATCTCGGCCAGTCGATCCGCGGCGTTCCCGTGCTGGGTCTGCTGTCTCAGATCGAGACGGTCGCTGGTGACGCGGCCGAACGCGGTGAGCCATTCCGTCGTATCGTCGCCACCTCGAGCGCCTTGGCGCCCGAAGCCGAGCCGGACAAATGGCTCGCTCGGACGCGCAGGCTCGCCTTGCCGATCTCGCGGCTCGATTCCTTCGGCGAAGGCGGGAGCGAGACCGAGCTTGCTCCGCTGGAGATCGAGGACCTGCTCGTCCGCCCCTCGGTCAAGATCGATCGCGACCGTCTGGGCGCCTTCCTGAAGGGCAAGCGCGTTATCGTCACGGGTGGTGGTGGCTCGATCGGTTCGGAGATCTGCCTGCGCTGCGCAGCCTTTGGCGCTTCGGAACTCCTGGTGGTCGAGAGCTCGGAGCCGGCGCTGTTCCAGATCACGGAGGAACTCGCAGCGCATCGGCTGGAGACGACGATCTCGGGAGCGCTTGCCGATGTGCGCGATCGCGCCCGGATCACGCCGCTCTTCACGGCGTTTGCCCCCGACATCGTGATCCACGCCGCGGCGTTGAAACATGTGCCTTATCTCGAGGCCGACTGGGCGGAGGGCATCAAGACCAATGTCTTTGGCTCGATGCATGTCATCGATGCGGCAATCGCGGCCGACGCCAAGATTTTCGTGATGATCTCGACCGACAAGGCGATCGAGCCCGTCTCGATGCTGGGAGCGACCAAGCGTTTCGCCGAGATGTATGCCCAGTCGCGCGATGCCGAGTTCGTCGCAGCAGCCTCCGGCATGCGCCTTGTTGCGGTGCGCTTCGGCAACGTGCTGGGCTCGGTCGGCTCGGTGGTTCCGAAGTTCAAAGCGCAGATCAAGCGCGGCGGTCCGCTGACTGTGACCAGCCCGGAGATGATCCGCTACTTCATGACGATCCGCGAAGCGTGCGATCTCGTCCTGACCGCCGCGTCGCATGCCCGCGCCGCAGGGCCAGAAACCGAGCGCGCGGCCGTCTATGTGCTCAAGATGGGCCAGCCGGTCAGGATCATGGATCTGGCCGAGCGCATGATTCGGCTCGCTGGCTATGAGCCGGGCGTCGATATCGAAATCGCGATCACCGGTGTCCGCCCGGGCGAGCGCCTGAACGAGATTCTCTTCGCGCATGACGAGCCGATGGCCGAGACCGGGCTCGACGGCGTCATGGCGGCGAAGCCGAGCTTCGCGGGGCGCGCCCGCATGCAGGGCTGGTTCTCGCGCCTGGAAGCCGCCATCAAGGCGGAGGATCGCCGTGCGGCCGAGGCCGTGCTGGAGGAGGCAATTCCGGATTTCAAGCTGCGTCAGCAGCCGCAGCCAACTGCGCCAGTGCCGGAAGCGTCGCTGCCGGTGGCCGCCAACCGGCCCTGATCAGCCCCTCGGGGCGCGCGACGAGCCCGCCACTGAGCTTGGCGAAGGCCTGTTCCTTCCCGGCCAGCCGCGCCGCTTGCTTCAGGAGAGCCGCTGGAATGGGCAGGAGGCTCGGCTTGCGCCCGAGGCCGGAGCGCATCGCTGCCATCATATCGGCCACGCTGACGGGCTCGGGGTCGGCAACTGTATAGCTACGCCGTGCCGGGCAGGCGGGTGTCAGCGCGAAGAGGATCGCGTCGACGAGATTCTCGATGGCGAGCAGCGAGCGCGGGGCATCGAGACCGCCGAGGGGCAAGGGTATCGGCAGACGCGCCAGCTTCAGGAGCGACGCCATATTCGCTTTGACGCCGGGCCCATAGACCAGAACCGGCCTTAACGAGATCCAATCGAGACCGAGCGCGGCGAGTCCCCGCTCCGCTGCCAGCTTGGAGCGGCCATAGGCATCGTCTGGGGCTGGCGGGTCGCTCTCGCGAAAATGGCCGTCAAAGGCTCCCGTGAGAGCCTTGATGGAAGAGATATAGATAAATCGTTCGGCGCCTGCCGACTGAGTTGCTTCGGCCAGCGCGAGCGTCGCCTCGGTGTTGATTCGCCGGTAGAGCGATTCATCGAGACCCGGCCCGGCATGGGCGAGGCCGGCGAGATGGACGACATGGCGGACGCCTGCCACAGCCGGGCGCCAATCCACCGGTTCGGAGAGATCGCCGATCACCACGCGCTCGATGCCCTCATCTACGGGGCTCTCGCGCCGCTGGGCGACCCGGACGCTGTATCCCTTCGCATGAAGGCCGGCGACGACATGTGGGCCGATGAAGCCGCTTGCTCCCGTAACGAGAACGCGTTCGCTCACGGCCGGATCCGCTTGCTGGCGAAGCGCCGCAGCAGCAACCCGGTCAGCATCGCCGCAAGCGCGAGACAGATGAGCTGTTGCCAAAGCGCGGGAAGGGCGATGCTGAGCGCTGCAAGCGCGATCAGGGCAAGATTGAGCAGCGCGACCTGTATCACGACCTCCCGAACGCTGAAGCCGTTGACGGTCGCCTGCTGGTAAAAATGGCTGCGATGCGCCTCCCAGACCTTCTCGCCACGCGCCAGCCGCCTGAAAAGCGTGATCGTCGAATCCGCGACATGATAGAGCGGCAGGATCAGCGCAGCGGTCAGTGCGCCGGTTCCCGCCAGGCGGTAAAGCAGATAGGCGCTGAGCAGACCCAGCGGCAGCGAGCCGACATCGCCGAGAAAGAGCCGCGCCACGGGCTTGTTGAACGGCGCGAAGCCGAGGAGTCCGCCGAACAAGGCGGCGGCGAGCAGGCCGCTGGCGGGATCGAGCACCCCGCTGGCGCCGGCCAGGGCAAGCGCACCGGCGAGCGGTGCGATGCCGGCAACGGTGATCCAGTCGATGCCGTCCATGAAATTGGCGAGATTGACGAACCAGAGCCCGGCGATGAGCGCGAGACCGCGCTCGAGCCCGAGCGGCCAAAGGTCCGGGAACAGCCTGAGTTCGGGAGCGGCGCAGAACAGCACGATCCCGACGCAAACCGCCTGCAGGACGAGCCGTGTCGCGGCCGGAAGCGGGCGGATGTCATCCCAGGCTCCGACGACCGCCAGTGCCGTTGCCGCCGCCATGACCCAGACCAGATCCGCGCGCGCCGCCGTTGGAAGGGGAAGGAGCAGCAGAGCCAGGATCAGCGCGAGAAAGGCCCCGGCAAGAACAGCGATGCCGCCGCCCTGTGGCGTCGGCTGCGTATGGCTGGAGCGGGCATTCGGCCGCGCCAGCGCATAGCGGAGCAGCAGGGGCCGCAACAGCACGCAGAGCGCCGCCGAGGCCGCGGCAGCCGGAATGATGATCAGCAGGAGAGCAAGATGGGAGTTCAAAGCGCCGGGACCATAGCGGGACGGCGCGGGCCTGCAAGCGTCTTCGGCTTGCGT
The DNA here is from genome assembly GCA_900470095.1 of Hyphomicrobiales bacterium. Classification (GTDB taxonomy): domain Bacteria; phylum Pseudomonadota; class Alphaproteobacteria; order Rhizobiales; family Beijerinckiaceae; genus Allobosea. The sequence continues at coordinate 76,345 of UBZM01000024.1, read as the reverse complement.
TGAGGCGCACAAAGAGTGAACATGCGATATGCTGCTTCCCGATTCCGTGCTGAACCCGCCACCTGCCCGCCCCGACATCACCCGTGCCGTCTGCCGCGGCGCAACCAGGCATTTGCGTGAGCGCGGCTATGCCATCGTCAAGGAAATGACCTTCGCCAATGGCCGACGCGGCGATATCGTCGCCTTGTCGCCGACCGGCGAGCTCCTGGTCATCGAGGTCAAGTCGGGCATCGAGGACTATCGCGTCGATGGCAAATGGCCGGATTATCGCGATTATTGCGATGGCTTTCTCTTCGCGGTCGCACCGGAATTCCCGCGCGAAATCCTGCCCGACGATGTCGGGCTGATCATCGCCGATAGCTATGGCGGCGAATTGCTGCGCGATGCCCCGCGCCATCCGCTCGTGGCTGCGCGACGCAAGGCGCTCACGATCGCCTTCGCCAGACTGTCTGCCCAGCGCCTTGCCTTGATCGAGGACCCGCCGCTTTAGATCATCGGACTGGATATCCGGTCCGATGATCTAATCTTCAGTGTCTGCATTGGCGTTCCTGAAAACCGCGATCCCCTTTTCGGGTCGATGCTTAGCGCGGGGCGCGTTTTGCCAGGATGCGCTGCAGGGTGCGCCGGTGCATGCCGAGCCGCCTCGCCGTCTCTGAGACATTGCGGCTGCACAGCTCGTAGACACGTTGAATATGTTCCCAGCGGACACGATCGGCCGACATCGGGTTTTCCGGCGGCATCGGCCGCGAATCGCGCGCGGCAGCGAGGGCGGAATGGATTTCGTCGGCATCGGCGGGTTTTGCAAGGAAATCGAAGGCACCGAGCTTCACGGCACTGACGGCGGTCGCGATGTTGCCGTAACCAGTCAGCACGATGCCGCGCGCGTCGGGGCGTCGCTCCTTCAAGCGGGCGATGACATCGAGCCCGTTGCCATCGGCAAGGCGCAGATCGATGACGGCAAAGGCCGGGGCCTCTTCCTCGACAGCAGCAAGACCGGCCGAGACACTTTCGGCGATGCGTACGGAGTAACCCCGCCCTTCCATGGCCCGCGCGAGTCGGGTCAAGAACGGCTTGTCGTCGTCGACGAGCAGCAGGGTCATGTCCGATTGGGCGGCGTCGTTCAGCGCCTGTTGCATCTCAACTCTCCTGCCACCGGTTCGAGCCGGCGAAATTGTAGCGCGATCATGGGGTTCGCGCATCAGGACGGCGAGAAGGGGCCGTCACCCTCAGGTAGTGGCATTTCCTCCCGTTTTGAAGACCCGGAAGGTTTTGCGTCGGCCTCGAACACCGCCCTCGGCCAGACCATACGGACGGACGCGCCGCTCGCCGGCGATGGCAGGTTCGAAAATTCGAGCGCTGCGCCGCCGCGTTCAAGCAGCGTTTTTGCAATGAAAAGTCCCAGACCCAAACCGCCGCCGGCGCGACTTTCTGCCGCTGCGCGCGAGAGATAGGGCTCGCCGGCGCGCATCAGGACGTCGGGCGGAAATCCCGGGCCATCATCGGCGATGGTGAGCATGACATGCATATCGGTCCATTGTGCAATGATCGCCACCTCGGAGCGGGCGAAGTCGACGGCGTTGTCGACGATGTTGCCGAGGCCGTAGATCATGCCGGGATTGCGTCGGCAGACGGGTTCCGGCTTGTCGCCGATCATCTCGATGCGGAACGGCACGCCGAACGGCCGCTGCGGGCCTGCCGTCTCTTCGATCAGTAGGCGCAGCGAGAGTTGGTCGAGCGGGCCGGCATCGTCGTCCTGAAGCGAGGTGAGCTTGCCGAGGATGCCGCGGCAGCGCTCAACCTGCTCGCGCAGCAGCGTGATATCCTCTGCCATCTCGCCTTCCGGCGGGGCTAGCCGTGACAACTCACGTGCCACCAGAGCGATTGTGGCGAGCGGCGTGCCGAGTTCATGCGCTGCTGCTGCGGCGAGGCCGTCGAGCTGTGAAAGGTGCTGTTCGCGTGCCAGGACCAGCTCGGTGGCAGCCAGAGCCTCCGAGAGGTCGCGCGCTTCCTTGGCGACGCGCCAAGCATAAATGCCGGTGAAGCCCAGTCCGAGTACGAGCGCGATCCAGGTCCCCGCCTGGTAGAACGGCGGCAGGACCGGCCGGTTGGGCCCGGCCCAGGGCAGGGGCAGATGCGTGAAGTTGAGCACGCTCGCCAGCACGACGGCCAGAAGCCCAAGCAGCATGGTGCGCTGCGGAGGCAACGCGGTGGCCGAAATCATCACCGGCGCCAGGAACAGAATGGCGAAGGGATTTTGCAGGCCGCCGGTCAGGTAAAGCAGGGCTGCGAGCTGAATGATGTCGAAGGCCAATAGCGCGGTCGCCGCATCCTCGCGCAGCCTGTGGCTGAGCGGAAAGCGAATGCGCAGCGCAATGTTCAGCCAGGCGGAGATGGCGATGGCCAGGAAACACCAGCCGAACGGCAGGGTGAAGCCAAGGCCGAAATGCACGCCGGCGACCGCGAGGCTCTGGCCGGCGATGGCCAGCCAGCGCAACCGCACGAGGGTGTCGAGGCGCAAATGACGGCTGGATCGCGCCAGCGGCGGGAGATCGGCATCAGGGACCGTCATGGCGCCCATGCATCCGATGGCGGCCCGGGGTTTTGCAGTGCAAAACTGTGGCATTTTGGCATTGAAGGAAAATCTTAGCCTTTTGCCGGATTGAATGAGAGCAGAAACAATCTAGGCTGCGCTGTTTGTTGCGGCGCATCATCAGGTGCATCCGGCACCCGGGAGACGTCGCTGCATGTATGGAGCTGCCATGTCGTTCGCTTATCACGCCTACGAAGCGGTTCATACGATGGTCGCGCCCGTTCGTGGCATGTCGGATGCGCTGCAGCTGGCGTTCAAGAACCCAGCCAATCCGCTGACCTACACGCCGCTCGGCCGCACGGTCGCTGCGTCCTGTGAACTGTTCGAACGGATGACGCGCCGCTATGGGAAGCCCGCCTTCGACCTGAACGAGACCACGATCGGCGGCGTCAAGGTCGCCGTCGAGGAGCGCGTCGTCTGGGAGCGGCCCTTCTGCAAGCTGGTCTATTTCGACCGCAAGATCGCCGGGCGTCGCAAGCCGCAGCCCAAGGTGCTGCTGGTTGCGCCGATGTCGGGCCACTATGCCACGCTGCTGAGAGGCACGGTCGAGGCCTTCCTGCCTGGCCATGAGGTCTACATCACCGACTGGACCGATGCTCGCCTGGTGCCGCTCGCCGCTGGTCGCTTCGATCTCGACGATTATATCGACTACGTCGTCGGCATGCTCCAGACGCTCGGCCCCGACACCCATGTCATGGCCGTCTGCCAACCTGCAGTTCCGGTGATTGCCGCGATCGCGCGGATGGAAGCCGAGAATGATCCCAATGCGCCGCGGTCGATGACCCTGATGGGTGGTCCGATCGATACCCGCCGCTCGCCGACCGCGGTCAACCAGCTTGCCATGGAGCGCGGTACCGAATGGTTCCGCCGCAATTGCATCACCATGGTACCGTTCCCGCATATGGGCGCCTTCCGGGAGGTCTATCCCGGCTTCATGCAGCTATCGGGCTTCATGGCCATGAATATCGACCGGCATGTCTCGGCTCACTACGAGATGTACAAGCACCTCATCGCCGGGGACGGCGATTCGGCCGAGAAGCACCGCGATTTCTATGACGAGTATCTCGCGGTCATGGACCTGACGGCGGAGTTCTATCTCCAGACGGTCGATACCGTATTCGTTCAGCATGCCCTGCCCAAGGGCACGATGATGCATCGCGACAAGCCGGTTGATCTGAAGGCCATTCGTCGTGTCGCGCTGATGACGGTCGAGGGCGAGAATGACGATATCTCGGGTGTCGGCCAGACCCAGGCTGCCCATGATCTCTGCGCCAATATCCCTTCCGACAAGCGCGTCCACTATCTCCAGAAGGGCGTTGGCCATTACGGCGTCTTCAACGGTTCGCGCTTCCGCGCCGAAATCGCCCCGCGCATTTCCGACTTCATGGTCAGCCTCGACATGGAGGCGGCCAAGGCGCGCCGGGACGACAGCGCGGCCGTCGCGCGCAAGGCGCTGAAGATCGCGAACTGAAGCCCTTCCGCATCGCCCGCGAATCCAGCACAATTGCCGGCGATGCGGCTCTCCCTGTTCAAGCGTCAGCCTGATCCGGATCGGATCGAGGTTGCTCATGGCGGTACGCTGTTCTCCGTTGCGGTGAAGCGGCGCGCAGCCGCGCGGCGGATGACATTGCGTGTCTCGCAGGCGACCGGCGAGATCACACTGACGCTGCCGGAACGCGCAGATTTCCTCACCGGCAAGGTCTTTGCCGAGAATCACGGCGGCTGGATCGCGGCAAAGCTCGCCAAGCGTCCGCTTTCGGTGCCCTTCGAACCGGGACAGGTCGTGCCCTTTCGCGGCTCCCCCCACCGGATCGTGCATTGGTCGAAGGTGCGCGGCATCACCCACGCCACAATCGACAAGGATGGCACTGCCATCATTGCGGTGGCCGGCGAAGCCGCCCATGTCGCGCGTCGGGTCAAGGATTTCCTGCGCCGCACCGCGCTCGATGATCTCGAGCGTGCGGTCAGGCACCACACGGCAACGCTCGGCATCCCCGCCCGCAAGATCACCATCCGCGACACCACGAGCCGCTGGGGCTCCTGTTCGTCGAGGGGGCACCTGAATTTCTCCTGGCGCCTGATCCTCGCCCCGCCACTGGTGCTGGACTATCTCGCCGCCCATGAAGTCGCGCATCTCAAGGAGATGAACCATTCTCACCGCTTCTGGGCGTTGACGCATAAGCTCTGCCCACGGACCGAGGAAGCGGAAGCCTGGCTGAAGCGCCACGGCGCCGGGCTGCACGGCTACGGGTGAGGTCGCCGATGCGGCGGGCGTTCGGCTCGACTTGAGGCGCAACCTCCCCTAACCCGGCATCAGCCGAAACAGGGATGGTTCCGTGAAGTTGCGCCCCGACACGCTGGCAATGACTGCGGTGCTTGCCATGCTGACGGCCCTTGGGCCGCTCTCGACCGATTTCTATCTGCCGTCCCTGCCCGAGATCGTTCGGGTCATGGACACCGACGTTGCAGGGGCGCAGGCAACGCTCTCCGCCTTTCTGTTCGGCTTCGCGGGAGGCCAGATCGTCTGGGGCCCCCTCTCGGACCGGTTGGGGCGCAAAGCGGTGCTTCTCACCGGTCTGGCGCTCTTCCTGGTCGCGACCCTGCTCTGCGCGCTTGCGCCTTCGATCGAGTGGCTGGTGGCAGGCCGGGTCTTGCAGGCATTGGGCGCGTCCGGACCGATCGTCCTCGGCCGTGCCATGGTCAGGGATCTCTATGAGGGGCCGCGCGCCGGCAGGGAATTCGCCCGCATGGGCATGATCATGGGGTTGGTCCCGGCCGTTGCCCCGGCGGTGGGCGGCATCCTGCAGGCGGCCTTTGGCTGGCGCTCGACCTTCGTCGCGACGCTGGCCCTGGCGCTGCTGCTGGCGGTCGTGATCATCCTGTTCCTGCCGGAGACCATCCGTGCGCGTTCATCGGAGCGACTGTCGCTGCTGGCGATCTTCCGCAGCTTCGGCGTGTTGCTCGGGAACCGTCCCTATCGCGTCTATGTCGCGATCACGGCCTTGGCCTATGGCGGACTTTTCGCCTTCATCTCCGGCTCGTCCTTCGTGCTGATCAGCATCTACGGCCTGTCGCCGCGCGATTACGGGCTGTCGTTCGGGTTCGGGGTGCTCGGCTTCATCCTGGGCACGATCATCGCCCAGCGTCTCGTCGGCAGGCGTGGCCTCGATGGCGTCATTGCGATCGGCGTGGGCTTCTTGGCGGCGGGCGGGCTGAGCATGCTGCTCTGCCTCACCGCCGGCTTCGGCGGCGCGCTTGGTGTCACGATACCCTGGGCGATCTATTCGATCGGCATCGGGCTCAGCATGCCGCAGGCGCAGGCCTCAGCGCTGATGCCCTTTCCGGATCGCGCCGGAGCGGCATCATCCTTCGTCGGACTCTGCCAGATGCTGTTCTCTGCCTGTGTCGGTCTTGTCGTCGGCAAGCTGCTCAAGGACTCGGCGCTGCCGCTGCCGGCGATGATGTCGCTGCTCGGCGTGTCGGCTCTGGTCCTGTTTCACGCCTCGCGCAAGCTGCGAGCGGCCAAGGCCTGAAAGGCTCAGCCGCCGAACAGCCGCTCGAGGAAGTTCTTCTCCTGCGGCGCTGGCGGCACCCAGGCACGGTCCGAGCCCGCGGTCTGGGTCTGCGCAGGTGGCTGCATGCCTGCCACTGGCGCACCGCCATCGAAGATCGATTTCGGCCCTGCGCGCCACAACCCGCCGGGCAGCGGCGAAGGCTGCAGGCCGACATGAGCGGCCTTCATGTATTTGCCCCAGACTTCGAGCGGCAATCCGCTGCCATAGACCCGCTTCATGGCGCTGTTGTCGTCATTGCCGACCCAGACGGCGGTCACCAGCTTGGAGGTGAAGCCGACGAACCAGGCATCGCGGAAATCCTGCGTGGTGCCCGACTTGCCACCGACTTCCCAGCCCGCGAGATTGCCCTTGCTGCCCGAGCCGCTCGTCATGGTCTCGTGGAACATGGCGTTGACCATGGGCAGCACCTGCGGCTGCACCACCGTTCCGAAATTCGTGGCCTTGCGGGCGTAGATCACCTTGCCCGAGACCGACTTCACCTCGCGGATGACATAGGGCAGCACCGACTGCCCGCCATTGGCGAAGCTGGCATAGGCCGTGGTGAGCTCGATCGGCGTCACTTCCGAGGTGCCGAGGGCCAGGGAGGGATTGGCCTGAAGACCCGAGGAAATGCCGAGCCGTTGTGCAGCACGCACGACTTCCTTCGGCGTCACCTCCTGATTCAGCTTCACCGCGACCGTGTTGATCGAGTGGGCGAAAGCGGTCTGCAGCGTCACCGGGCCGCGATAGGTGCGGCTGTTGTTCTCCGGCTGCCAGCCCTTGATCGAGACCGGGGAATCGTCGCGGATCGTGTCCGGCGTCAGGCCATGCTCGATCGCAGTCAGGTAGACGAAGGGCTTGAAGGATGAGCCCGGCTGGCGTTTGGCGGCGGTTGCGCGGTTGAACTGGCTCTTGGTGTAGTCACGCCCGCCGATCAGCGCGCGCAAGGCCCCGTCCGGCGCCATGGAAACCACGGCACCCTGGCTGGCATTCAGCTTCCCGCCCTGGGCCGCGAGCGCCTCGACAAGAGTCGTTTCTGCCGCCGCCTGCAGCTTCGGGTCGATCGTCGTCAGCACGCTGACGTCCCCCTCGACCGCGCCGATGAAGTCGTCGAGCACGTCCATGACGTAATCGGCCGCGTAATTCACCGAGCCGGCGCCGACGCGTTCAGCCGCTTCCGCCGGGGCGACCAATGCCGATTTCGCCGCGGCCTGCGAGACAAAGCCCTGCTCGGCCATGGCGGCGATCACGAGCTGTGCCCGTTTCTCGGCGGCATCGGGATTGCGGTTGGGAGCGAGCCGCGACGGTGCCTGTACCAGGCCCGCCAGCATGGCGGCTTCGGGGACGGTGACAGAGCGGGCGGATTTGTTGAAATAGCGCTGCGCCGCCGCCTCGACGCCATAGGCGCCGGAGCCGAAATAGACGCGGTTGAGATAGAGCTCGAGGATCTGGTCCTTGCTATAGGTCTGCTCCAGCCACAGCGCGAGGATCGCCTCCTGGATCTTGCGCGCGGCGGTGCGGTCCTGCGTCAGGAACAGGTTCTTGGCGAGTTGCTGCGTCAGGGTAGAGCCACCCTGGACGCCGCCACCGCGATTGGTGACGTTGCGCACCATGGCGCGGGCGATACCGATCGGGTCGATGCCGAAATGCTCGTAGAAGCGGCGATCCTCGATCGCGACGAAGGCCTTGGGCAGATAGGGCGGAATCTCGCCAAGCGTCACGGTGCGGCCGCCAGTCTCGCCGCGATTGGCGAGCAGCGAGCCGTCGGCGGCGAGGATCGCGACGTTCGGCGGGCGCTTTGGCACGGTGAGCTGGTTGATCGGCGGCAATTGCGCCGCGTGATAGGCCACCAGCCCGCCGACACCGATGACGCACCAGAGCCCGAGGACCAGCGTCCAGTACATCATCCGGCCGAGGAAGGAGCGGCGCTTGCGGCCACGCCGCCGGCCCCCGCCATTTCCGCCTCCGCCCTTGCGGATCTTCGGCATCTCTTCTCTCGGCTCCTGACGTGCGGCGCCGCGATGGCTGCGGCTCGAGCGATCATCGGCGGAGAGGCGCATGTCGAAGGCGTCGGAGCTCTCGCTCCGCCCGCTCTCGAAGGACGGCTCGCGCCGCTCGCCGCCTCGTCTCGCCCGATCGTTCATTCTGCCCCGTTCAGCCCCGTGAAACCGCGCCCTTTGCACCGAAAACGCGCGAACTTCACACAGGAGTCAAACATGGCGCTTTTAAGGGCCGGTTAAGGGAAACCAGATTCCAGCACGGGCCCGGAGCCGCGATGAATCGGATTTGTGGCAAATGCGCCAGCCATGGCACTTCCCCGGGGAATGCTGCAGTGCAAACGTTCTTGTGAATTGAAAATCGCGTGAAACCCGACAACTTCGCCGCGCAGCCCAGATGCAATGCCGCAATTAGGCACGAATCCAGCCTGTTCCGACGTCCTCGAGCCTCCGCGACCTAGAAGGTTATGTCCGAATGCAAGCCTCCAACCCCCTGAGCCGCTATGCCCCGCAGGCTCTCGCCGTTCTGCGCATCGTGACCGCGCTGATCTTCATCATCCACGGCACCCAGAAGCTCTTCGGTTTCCCAGCCGCGCCCGCCAGCGGCCTGCCCGCCGCCTTCACGCTGTTCTGGTTCGGCGCCATTCTCGAGGCCTTGGGCGGCTTCCTGATCCTGATCGGCTTGTGGACTCGCCCCGTCGCCTTCGTGCTGGCCGGCGAAATGGCCTATGCCTACTGGATGTTCCATGCCCCGCGCAGCATCTACCCGCTGCTGAATGGCGGCGATGCGGCGATCCTCTACTGCTTCATCTTCCTTTATCTGGTCTTCGCGGGTGCCGGTGCCTGGAGTGTCGATTCCCGCTCGAAGGGCTGATCCTTCGACGGAACGGACGCTATTCGCCCAAAGGAAAGCCCGCCTCCCCCAGGGAAGGCGGGCTGATTTTTTGGCCCGAGGGGCCGGCAGAACTCAGACCGAGGCCGAAATCCAGCGCGAAAGATCGCTCTTCGGGGCCGCGCCGACCTTCTGCGAGGCCAGCTTGCCGTCCTTGAACAGCATCAGGGTCGGGATCGAGCGGATGCCGAACTGGGCGGGAATGGCCTGATTCTCATCGACATTCATCTTCACGATCTTGACCTTGCCTGCCATTTCACCGGCGATCTCCTCGAGCGCCGGGCCGATCATTCGGCAGGGGCCGCACCACTCGGCCCAGAAATCGACCACGACCGGCTCGCTCGACTTGAGGACATCCGCCTCGAAGCTCGCATCGGTTACCTTGTTCGTCGCCATGGCTTCATCGCCTTTCAAAAGCAGTTCGCAGCACTGCTGCATTCGTCACCGAAGCTATGAACGCGGGCAGCCCGGGTCAAGTTTCGTCGGCCTTGCATTGAAGCAGGGCTACCCTGCCAAATTCGCCAGAACGGCATCGAGCGCGGCGGCTCGCGGCTCCAGTATCGCGAGCGTCGCCGTGTAGATCACCAGGGTCCGCACCTGCCGCCCTGGATAGACCTGCCCGATCAGGGCGCGATAGACGGCAAGCTGGGCTTGCGTCGCGGGTGGGATCGCCGATTCATCGCCCGGCGGGCGCGACGCCGTCTTGAAATCGGCGATCAGCACCTCGTTCTCCGTGACGGCGAGCCGGTCGATCTGGCCCGAGACAGCGCGCACTGCACCATTCGCAAGCGTGATCTCGCCGGCAATCGGAACCTCAGCCAGCGATCCGGATGAAAACAGGGCGGAAAGCGCGGGGTCGCGAAGCAAGGCCAGCGTCTGGCCGATGACCGCCTGCCGACGTGCTTCAGGCAAACCGGCTCCGCGCAGGGCGGCGAGCGCCTGTGCGGTCGCGTTGCGGCCCGGCTCGTCGACATCAGGCAGGATCTGCAGGAGCAGATGCGCCAGCCGGCCGGCTTGTGCTGCCTCGGCAAGGAATGGGCCGTCGCCCGGCCGCTCGGCCGCGTCGGCGGCGCTGATCGCATTCGACGGCTTGAGCGGCGGTAGCGGTTCATGTTCGGCGGGCGCGGAGGCGCGGAGCCAGCCGGGTTCGGCGAGCACCGGCTTGGATTGCGCCTCCTCCACGGGAGCGGTGGGTTTTGGTGCCGAGACCATGAAGCGCCGGATCATGCCGACTCCGTCCGGTGCGGAGACCTCCTGCAGGCCCGATGTCGCGAGTGAAAGGCCGCTTTCGATCATCGCATACCAGCTTCCGGGCGGCGCCTCGCCTTTCGCCTGTGCTCCGCAGACAATCAGTCGGTCCTCGGCCCGGGTCATCGCGACATAGAGGAGGCGATGATGCTCCTCGGCAAGCTGGTCGACGACCTGCGCCTTCGCCCTGCGGGTCGCCTCCGCATCGTCGGCCCTGGCCGGCGGCCAGATCGGCACGAGCTTGCCCCTGGGAGGTTCCACCGCGAGAATCTTCGGCAAGCGCTTGGCCCCGGGCTCGGGAGCGAGATCGGCGAGGATCACGATCTTCGCCTCCAATCCCTTCGACCCGTGCACGGTCATGACGCGCACTTCGCCTGCACTACTGGACAGGTCGCGCTTAACTTCCGTCCCGGCCTGGGTGATGTGGTGCAGGAAGCCGGCGAGGGATGGGCCGTGCCGACGCTCGTAGTCGAGCGCTGCATTGAGGAAGGCGTCGAGCGCATCGCCGGCCTCGGCGCCAAGCCGGGCCAGAGCGAGATTGCGCCCGCCTTCCGGCCCGAGCAGCTGCGCAAAGAAGCGGAAGGGCCCGAGGCGCCGTGCGTCGTCACCGAGTTGGGAGAGTCGTGCTTCGATGGCGGCAAAACGCGGCTCGCTTTCGCCGATGCCGTGCAGGGCACCGCGCAGCGAACCCTTTCGCTCCGGCGCGAAGCGCATCAGATCGTCGTCGTCGAGGCCAAGCAGCGGCGTCTTCAGCGCGATGGCCAGCGACAGGTCGTCATCGGGCAGGAGCAGCGCCCGGCCGAGTGCAACGAGATCTTCGACCGCGGGATGTGTCGCGAGGCTCAAGCGATCGCGGCCGGTCACCGGCACGCCCGCATCCTTCAGGGCCTTGACGATCGCCTCGAACAGCGGCCCGCGTTGACGCAGCAGGATCATGACGTCGCCGGGCTTGAAGCCGTGCCCGAGATCGTCGTGTCCGCTGCGCGTCCAGCGCGCCAGCACGTCGGCGATGCGCGTTGCGAGCTTCACGGTGCCGCTGCGCTGCTCCGGCGCGTCGACCGGGGTCGTCCAGGCATCCGGCGGCTCGCTCTGGTCGTCGGCGGATAGCGGCCAGAGATCGACAGAGCCCGGGTCGCCCTGCCGCACGGTGTCATGTACCTCCGGCCGGGCACTGCCGTCGAAGACCAGCCCGCGCGCGTGCTCCGCCACCGCGAAGACGATGTCCACTGCCCGCATGATGTCGGGCGCCGAACGGAAAGAGGTATTGAGGCTCACCGCCTCGAATGCGAGCTGCGCCTGCCGGATATTCAGCCCGAGCCGGGTCCGCTGCTCGCCGAAGGCGCTCGGCGCGGCCCCCTGGAAGCCGTAGATCGACTGTTTCTCATCGCCGACGACGAAGATCGTCCGGGGTTTTGGGCTCTCTGCCCGCGTATCCCGTCCGCCTGTGAACTCGTCGGCGAGCGCGCCTAGGATCGCCCATTGCGCCTCGCTGGTGTCCTGCGCCTCGTCGAGCAGGATGTGATCGATGCCGGCATCGAGCTTGTAGAGCACCCAGGCGGCCTCCACGCGCGAGAGCAGGGAACGCGTCTTGGCGATCAGGTCGTCATAATCGAGCAGCGAGCGCTCGCTCTTCAGCCGCTGATAGGAGGCGAGCATCCTTGTCACCAGCAGCGCGAGCGCGTGGCTGCGGTCGCGGATGGCGATTGCGTTGAGCTGGTCGACTGCGCCGAGCAGGAGATCGGCGAGAACGTCGAGCACGGCCATCAGCGCCGGCTCGAGCTCGGATTTTCCCTTGCCCCTGATATGCGCATTGACCGTGCCTTCGGCCGTGATGAAGCCGGAACGGCAGGTCGCGATCGGGTCGCCTTCGAACTGCTGGACCGTCAGGGTGCGCAGCGCGGCCGCAAATTTTTGCCGGGTCGCGCTGCCGGCTTCCAGCGCCGAGACAAGAGCGGCAAGACCCGGAACTGAAGCAAGGCGGTGCCGGAAATCGCCCAGCACCTCGTCATTCGTCAGATCCGGTGCAATTCCGAGGAAACCCGAAATGCCCTCGCGCATCTCCTGCGCCGAGCGCGCGCGACCCTCTGCGTCGCTGAACAGGGTGCGCTGGCGCAAGGCCTCCTGCATCATCGCGTCAAAGGTGTCCTGCGCCGCCTGCCTGGCCAGCAGGTCCAGCGCCTGTGCCTCCGCGCCGGCAGGATCGGCGGCAATGGCGGCGAGCAATTCGCGCCTTGCGTCGTGCAGCAGTTCGGCCTGCGCGAGATCGTCGGCAACCTCGAAGCGCGGCGGTACGTTCGCCTCGAAGGGGGCAGATTGCAGCACGCGCGTGCAGAAGGCGTGAATGGTTTCGATCCTGAGCCCGCCCGGCGTCTCCAACGCCTCCGCGAACAGCCGGCGAGCGCTTGCCCGCTGCCCCGCCGTTGCTCGCTCGCCGGTCAGGCCTTCCAGCGCTGCGGAAAGTGCCTCATCCGGCATGGTCGCCCAGGCGCCGAGCGCCTTGAACACGCGGTTCGCCATATTGGCCGCCGCTGCCTTGGTGTAGGTGATGCAGAGCATCCGGGCCGGCGCGACACCGTCGAGCAGCAACCGCAACACGCGGTTGACCAGCACATGCGTCTTGCCCGAACCGGCATTGGCCGAGACCCAGGCGCTGAGATCGGGCCGGGCGGCAAGGGCCTGGCGCAGGTTGGTCTGCGGGGGGACGATCCAGCCGGGCTTCATGCTTCGCCTCCGGACTCGTCACCACCCGGCGCGGCCGACCACTCCTTGACCCGCGCGAGCTGGTCGTAGGGGCTGGCATATTTGATGTAGTCGGGCGCGCGCCGCGAGACATAGGCTTCGCGTCCGCTACGGAGCGCATGGAGGTGCTCGATCAGCCGTTCGAGATGGCGCGCGGCGACATCGGCCAGCGGCTCGCCATCGAACTCGAGCGGCTTGTCCTTGGCCCAGCCCTTCGGATCGTGATGGAGCTTGAGATAGAGCAGCGCGTCGACCGGTGCCGGAGCAATATCCTCGCGAAATCCGGCTCGCACCGCGAGCTCGGCTTCCAGCGTCAATTGCGGCGCAAAGCCCTTCTCGACCTGCGCCTTGCTGGGTGGAGCTCCGGTCTTGAAGTCGATGATCCGCAGCGAGGGCTGCCGCGTGATCTCGATGCGGTCGGCCCGCCCGCTCAGCCGGAACTCCGCGCCGTCCGGCAGCTTGAACGTCGCCGCGGTGCTGCGTTCGACTGCAACCCGCGCCAGATCGCCGCGCCGGCGCCCCTCCCAGTCGATGAAATGACCGGCGGTCAGCAGGAAGCGCGGCCACCAGAAGGCGCGGACCTCGGGTGTATCGTCAAATGCCTGGAACAGGCGCGCGCCGATCGCGATCAGGTGGTTGAGCGAGTCGGCCGGCAATTGCTCCGGATAGGTCTCCGCGAAGCTCCCGACAATATCATGCAGCAGATTGCCCCGATCGCTGGCGCCAGGGTCGCCAACAAGCTCGGGAAGGGCGTCGAGCTTCAGGATCTTGCGGGCAAAGATCTGGTAGGGGTCGCGGTAGAGCGTCTCGACCTCGGTCACGCTGAGCGCGACAGGCTGGAGCTGGCGTGCGGGCCGCGGAGCAGGGCGGCCGATTGGTTTGGCGTCGGCGGGTTTGCTCAGCAGTGAAGCAAGCCCCGTCAGGCGCGCTCCCCTGGCGGAAGCGGCGTTCCAGACGTCCTGCGGGGTCACTGCCTTCAGCCGTTGCCAGAAGCGCGAGGCGATGGTCTCGGCCTCGCCGGCCTTGCGCGCGCGGGTCAGGGTCACCCGCTGCGCCGTCGCGCCCTGAATGAAATCATGCGCGGTCTGGCCGATGCGCCGTTCGGGAGGGCTCAGGCCCAGTTCGGCCCGCATCGGCCGGTTCAGGAAGGAATCAGTCTTGGCCTCGGGGGGCCAGACGGACTCGACGAGACCGCCCAGCACGACATGGTCGGCTTCCAGCAGGCGCGCTTCCAGCAAGCCCCAGATCTTGACGCGAGGATGGCCCGTCCCGCTGCGCCGGACCGAGGTCTCGGCCAGCAGACTGTCGAGGATCGCAACGACGTCGCGGGGATGGCCAGCCTCGGGTGCATCGGGAAGAGCACCGTCGATCTGGTCGAACAATCCTGCAAGGGCCTCGCCGTCCGGCCCGACGAAGGCGAGCGTGGCACCACTCTCTGTCCGGCTGAGCGCGACCAGTGCATCGCGGCTCGCCGTCACGACAGTGGCGAAGGCAGGCAAGGGGGCGGCCAGCGCTGCGAGCAGCGGCGCCATGGCGGCCTCGAGCGCATCGAGAACCAGGCCTGCGGCGGCGAGATCCGCACTGTTCAGCCGCCTGCGCGGTGCAGGCGCATGCCGATCCTGCATCAGTCCCGGAACCGCCGCAAAACTGTTGCGCAGACCCGCAAATCCATTTGTGACGGCCTCGCCCCGCCAGGCGCCGATCTCGAGTGCCGCCGCGCCCTGCGCCACAATCTGTCGCGACAATCCGAGCCGGCATAGCGGATGAGCCAGCAAGGGAACGAGGCTGGCCGGCATCATCTGGGCTCGTGCAGCCTCCAGCAGGAGGCGCAGCAGGGCGCCTGCCGGCCAGCGCGCCAGCGGCAGGCCAGCGGAATCATCGGCTTCGATGCCCCAGCGCCGGAGTTCCACGACGACTCGCTCGGCGAGACCGCGATCGGGAGTGATCAGCGCCGCTTGCTTGCCGTCCTCTTCCAGTGTTTCACGGAGCGCGATCGCGACGGCCAGCGCCTCCTCGCGCTCGTCGGCTGTCTCGACAATGCTGATCCCATCGAAGGCTGCTTCGGCTTCGCCTGGGGAAACGCGTGTCGCGAGGTTGGCCCAGAATTCAGTGACCGATGCCGGAAGCATCGCCTCGCGCAGCAGCGCGGCCCGGGCGGCGAGGCCCGGTTCCGGCCTGGCCAGCGGCCGGGCGTCGTCACGGCCGGCTTTCAATGTCTGGAGCAGCCGATACAACGCGGCTTGCGGATGGGACGGCGCAGGCTCCTTCTCGACCGCCTCCCAGGCGAGCTGAGCCAGATCGAGGTCCAGATCGGGCAGTACGACCGCGCCATTGGGCATCCGCGCGATCGCTGCGAGAAGCCGCGCCGTGGCCGGAATCGTGCCGGTGGAGCCCGCGGCAATGATGGGCCCGGTCACGCTGCCGGAAAGCAGGCGTTGGCGTTCGGCCTCGAGCATTCGGTTGCGAAAATCGGCAGGATCGCAGGCATCGCGGCTTTCGAGGATTGTCGGCCAGGCCTCGCCCAGGATGGCCAGGAAGCTCGCATTGAGCTGCCAGACCTTGTCGAAACGAGCGGCGTCAAGCGTCGCCAGCCGCTCGACCGGCACGCCTTCGGTCTGCATCTGGTCGAGCAGGGCGGCGAGGTCGCCAGCCAGCCCCCAGGCCTCGGCCAGCGTCGAAGGCACGAGCGAGGGCTCTGACGGGTCGAGCTTCAGGTGGCTGCGGTTCGCCGTGCGTCCCCAGCTATCGACCAGCCGCGCCAGCAGCATGCGCCGCGCCAGCGGGTCGATTGGCCCGACGCGCGCGCCATCCCAGCCGCCTGCGCCGATCAGCGCGGTCTCGGCCTCGTCGACATCGCCGAGCGGCACGATGCGCGGCAGCAGCAGCGGCTTGCCGCCGAGCCTCGTGGAAAGGCCGGCGACGAGGGCCCGCGCTGCCCGGCGCGTCGGGAGATAAAGCGTCGCGCGAGCCATTGCCGCCGGATCATCCGGCACGTAGACTTGACCGAAACGTCCGTCCAGCATCGCCTGCGCCAGCACGTCGAGAAATGCTGTGCCGGCGGGGATGGTGAACAGGTTGAGCTCAGCCATGGAAGCTCTGGGCGGCCGCGAATGCGGCTTCTGCCGGCGCTATCGCTTCCGGCGTGCCGACATGCAGCCACTGGCCCTGCAGAACATGCCCGAACAGGCGCTTTCGTGCGATGAGCCGGTCGAAGAGCAGGTTGAGCGAGAACGAACCCTCGGGAGTATCGGCAAAGATCTCGGGTTTCATGATGATCACCCCGGCATAGACGACGGGTGCCGTTGGCGCCTGTCCGCGCCGTGTCAGCCGGCCGTCCGCATCCTGGAAGAAATCGCCGGCGCCATCGAAGCCGACACTATCCTCGCGCCGGGCCAGAAGCATCAGCATGTCCATCTCCGCCGGCATCCAGGCCTCGGCCATGGCCGCAACGTTGGAGATGCCGGCCTCGCTCCAGAGCGAGTCGGAATTGACGTGGAAGAAGGGCGCGCTGCCGAGCAAGGGGAGAGCCTTCTTCACACCACCGCCGGTTTCGAGCAAAGCGTCCCGCTCGTCCGAGATGACGATCCGGGGATGCGTGCGCCCGGCGAGGTGAGCCTCGATCTGTTCGGCGAGATGGTGGACGTTGACGACCGCCTCGGTGATGCCGGCTTCGGATAGCCGGTCGAGTGCGTGATCGAGCATGGCCTTGCCGCCGATCCGGACCAGGGGCTTCGGCAGGCTGTCGGTGATCGGGCGCATGCGCTGGCCAATGCCTGCCGCCAGCACCATGGCCCGGCGGATCGGCCGCGAACCCGTCTCAGTCACGCGAATCTCCTGATCGTGATGAATCTGCGCGTTCCTTAGCGCGTCGAGGTTGCGCTTGTCGCGGGCGACCTCTCAGGGGCTCTCGGCTGCCTCGAACAGCTTCGGCAGATGGGCCAGATACCAGGTCTTCAGCTCTTCGAGTGCAGGGTGCTCGAGGTTGCGCCGCAAGTAAGCTTCGATTCGCGGCAGGTGCTTGAGATAGGCCGGCTTGCCGTCGCGCTTGTCGAGGCGCGCGAAGATGCCGGCGATCTTGGTGTTGCGCTGCGCGCCCAGGATCGCATAGGCGCGGGCGAAGCCGGCGAGATCGAAGCTTTCGTCCGCCGCCCGCCGCGCCGAGCCATAGGCGGCGAGCAGCTTGAGTTCGAGCGCTGCCGGAACATCCACGCGCGCGTCCTGCCCCAGCGAGACCAGGTCATAGGCGGGATGGCCGAGCACGGCGTCCTGGAAATCGATCAGCCCGA
Organism: Hyphomicrobiales bacterium; assembly: GCA_900470095.1. Classification (GTDB taxonomy): domain Bacteria; phylum Pseudomonadota; class Alphaproteobacteria; order Rhizobiales; family Beijerinckiaceae; genus Allobosea. The sequence continues at coordinate 59,039 of UBZM01000024.1, read as the reverse complement.
GCTTGGCGTGCCCCTCACGCTTCGGCAGCCAGATCAGGTTCGGGGAGTGGAAATCGCGGAGCGTCCAGGTCGATGGCGCAGCGAGGATTTCGTCGAACAGCTTGCCCCAGATGCGGTGGAACTCGGCATGTGTCACCGCGGGCAAGGTCACGCCGGCAATATGCGGGGCGTACCATTCGAGCACGAGTTCGGTCTCGATCGAGAGCGCGCCCCGATCATAGTCCGGCACGATATAGTCGCGCCCATCGGCGACTGGCAGGATCGCCGGCAGGGTATGGCGATGCATGTCGGCCAGCAGTCGTGCGGCGGCCTCATAGCGTTCGGGAATCGGTCCGCTCTCGTCGAGCACGCCTTCATCGCCGAGGTCCTCGATCAGCAGGAGGCCGGTCTCGAGGTCCTGGGCAAAGATGTCGGGAGCCGAATAGGTCAGCGAACGCAGGCCGCGATCCATGCCGACGAAGGCATCGACCGATTCCGCCAGATGCGCAATGGCGCTGTAAGGCTTGCCCAGGCGGATCGCAGGGCCGTCCGCGCGCGGCGGCGAAATCATCAGGATGGCGGTTTGTCCATCCGGACGCGTCAGCCGCTCATAGGCGCGGGTCGAGGCGTCGCCGAGCATGAAGTCGCGCTTGGCCCCTCCCCATCCGGCGGCGTCGATCAGTCGCCGCGCCGCGATCGCGATGGCAAGGCGCGAGCGCCAGAGCACACCGCCCGCGAGACTGGCGATCCGCCCGGTCTCGGGCGCCTTTGGGTCGACGTCGAGCACGATGTCGAGCCGCCGGCCTGCGGGCAGACGCGTACCGGCTCGGTCCGGCCATTCGACCAGCGTGATGATGCGGTCGAGATCCTCGATCAGCCCGATATCATCGAGCTCGTCAGGGGACCGCACCCGGTAGAGATCGGCATGGATCACGCTGCCGCGCAGCGTGTCGTAGCTCTGCACCAGGGTAAAGGTGGGGCTCGGGGCCTCCAGGTCCGGATTGTCGGCAAGCTCGCGCAGGATGGCGCGCGCCAGCAGCGACTTGCCGGCGCCGAGATGGCCGGAGATCGCCACGATATCGCCGGGCTTGAGGATGGCGGCGAGATCGCGGCCGAGCCGCACCGTGGCGGCTTCACCGGCTAGCGTCAGCCGATGCCCGCCTGTCTTCACGGTATCCTCTGTCATTCAGCGGCATCCGAGAGCGGGATGCCTTCCGAGGGAAACACCGCGGTGACCCGCGTGCCCTGCCCGGGCGCGGAATCGAGTTCGACATGGCCTCCATGCAGCTCGACGATCGAACGCACGATGGAGAGACCAAGTCCGACGCCGCGATGCTTGGAGCCGAGAGAATGGCTCTCGAAGCGGTCAAACACCTTGTCCTTGACCTCGGCCGGGATGCCGCGGCCTTCGTCGATGACGGTGATGCGGACATCGCCGCCGATGCGCCCAGCCGTGACCCCGATAGTCTGGCCGGCAGCGGAGAAGCCGATCGCATTCGAGATCAGATTGAACAGCACCTGCCGCAATCTACGGCCATCGGCGCGCAAGGGGCCGGTTTGCGGCGCGATATCGATCTTGAGTGTCAGCTTGCTGTCGATCAGGCGGTCGTGCAGCCCGGCCGTCGCCTGGGCAATGGTCTCGGCGACATCGACTTCCTGGAATTCGAGCGCCAAAGCGCCATTGTCGATCGAAGCGAGGTCGAGAATATCATTGATGATCGCGAGCAGTGCGCCGGACGAGCGCACGATATGGCCGGTATAATCGCGTTGCTTCTCGTTGAGCGCACCGATCGTCTCGGCGCCGAGCAATTGCGCGAAGCCGATGATGTTGGTCAGCGGCGAGCGCAGTTCGTAGGAGACGTGGTGGACGAAATCCTCGCGCAGCCGCGAGACCTTCTCCAGGGCTTCGTTCTTCTCGGTCAGGGCACGTTCGACATTCACGCTTGCGGTGACGTCGGCGAAGGTGATCAGCGTCGCTCCGTCCGGTAGCGGAGCGGCGGCGCAATCGAGCACGGAGCCGTCACGACGCTCCATCCGGCAGCCATAGTCCTCCCGCGCGTCGCGCACGCCGGTGATGACACTCTGCAGCTCGGTCCAGACATCGTCATGCGGATAGAGCGGCCGGCAGAGCCGGACCACCTCGTCGATATGCGGTGTGGCTCCGGCCAGATCGCCATGGATCTTCCAGGCTTGGGCGAAAGCCGGGTTGGAGAGCTTGAGCCGGCCGTCCGAACCGAACACCGCGACGCCCTCGCGCAGCGAGTCGAGCGTTTCTCGTTGCGTGCGCGACAGCGCGTTGAAGCGGGATTCGAGCGTGAACCGTTCAGTCACGTCGTCGAAGAGATAGGTGACGCCACCTTGCGGGTTGGGGCTCGAGACGACATGGATCGTCCGGCCGTCGGGCAGATACCACCAGTCCTCGTTCGCACGCGGGCTTGTATAGGTGGCCTGCACCGCAGCCTTCCAGCTGCGGTAGTCGCCGAGTTCAGGCAGGCGGCGTTCGGCCCTCAGCCGGTCGAGAATTTCGCTATCGCTCGGCTTGCCTTCGAGGAAGGCGGAGTCGAGCGACCAGAGCGTCTCGAACCCGGAATTGCTGTAGACCAGCCGCTGTGACGCATCGAACACGGCTACCGCCGTCTTCAGCCGGTCGAGCGTGCGCACATGCGCATCCATCTGGCGCTGCAGGTCGGCACGAACGGCCTCAAGCTCGCTCATGTCGGTCGCGATGCCGGCAAAGCCCGCCGGCGTCGGCATTTCCAGGATGTCGAGCGTATGCCGCTGCCCAGCCACCACAGCCGGAGCGCGCGTTGCAAACGGACGCCCTTCGTTGCGCGCCTTCGCCGCATTTTCCCGTTCATTGCGGTCGAGCAGTTCGAGGCCGCCCTTGACCGCCTCGCTGCCGCCCGCAGCTTCGACCGCACGGGCATAGGCGGTGTTGGCCCAACTCAGACGTCCGTCGGCGCTACGCGTCCAGACCGGTTGCGGCAGGCCTGCGAGCAAGGTCGAGAGCGCGGCATGATCGGCGGTGACGTGCTCAAGCTCGCTTTGCAGCGCCATGACCCGGGCCCGCTCGCCGCTGACCTCGCGGAAACGGATCACCGCGCGCCCTGCGACAGGGCGGCCTTCGACATCGATGAACGGGCCGGAGCGGCTCCTCAGGGTGAAGCCGAAGGCTTCGCCGCGCTCCTTCAATGCGTCGGTGGCGAGTTCCAGACGCTTGGCGTCGGCCGGCGGGGCCCAGCTGCCATAGGCAAGGGCCAGGGCGGCGCCGGGCGCGCCGAGAAAGCCGCTGTCGCCCTCGAAGATCGGCTCGGCATTCTTTCCATTCCAGCTCACCACGACCTGGGCGTCCGAGGCGAGCAGCGCGGCCAGGCGTTCCTGGTGGCTGCGGGCCGCTTCCAGCTCGCTCGCGAGCTCTCCTTCGCGGCGCTGCCAGCGTCCTCGCTCGCGCACATAGATGATCGAGGTTGTTGCCGCGAAGACCACAAGCCCGGCCAGGACGACCGAAAGGCTGCCTGCGCCAAGCGCGCCTGCCGGCAGCGGCGCCATGATCTCGGTCTGTGCGAGCACAGGAAGCGGGATGCTGCCGACGGCGAGGCCTGGGAGCAGTGCGCTGTGGCGCCCCGCATCTCCGTTCCGTCTCTTTTGCCCCGCTCGTCTCATTCTGCTTCCGTCACTTAGTCTGAACCCGACCTTGGCGTTGAACCACCAAGGTCGAAAGCCGATCGAGGCGCCGCAGCCCGGACCGGACGCACGCACACCACCACACCAACCCGTTTGAGCTTGCTCGACCTCGCGCGAACGCAGCGGGCCCGAATCAGCTCCACTCTAATCACCGGTGGAGTCCGGCAGGAAGTGCTTAATGGCTGGTAAATGCGGGGAAAATCGCGACCGAGTGCCGCCCCAGGTTAAGAAATCAACAAATTGAGCCCGGTCGTGCGAAGATGTCTATTAGTGGTGTCTTCTTGCGAAGATGAGAGGCCAGTCGGTTACAAAAAAGCCCGGCGCGAACGCCGGGCTTCTTCAACCTTACGCCTGTTGGCGTGTCAGTAGCGGTAAAGCTCGGGCTTGAACGGGCCGGTCGGCGCCAGGCCCAGATACTTCGCCTGCGCGTCGTTGAGCACGGTCAGCTTGGCGCCGACCTTGGCGAGGTGGAGGGCTGCGACCTTCTCGTCGAGATGCTTCGGCAGCGTGTAGACCTTGTTCTCGTACTTGGCGTGGTGGTTCCAGAGCTCGATCTGGGCCAGCGTCTGGTTCGAGAACGAGCAGGACATCACGAAGGACGGGTGGCCGGTGGCGTTGCCGAGATTCACCAGGCGACCTTCCGAGAGCAGGATGATGCGCTTGCCGTCCGGGAACTCGACCTCGTCGACCTGCGGCTTGACGTTGTCCCACTTGAAGTTCTTCAGGCCGGCGACCTGAATCTCCGAGTCGAAATGGCCGATATTGCAGACAATGGCGCGGTGCTTCATGGCGCGCATGTGCTCGACGGTGATGACGTCGAGATTGCCGGTGGCGGTCACGAAGATGTCGGCGCGGGGCGCAGCATCTTCCATGGTCACGACCTCGTAGCCTTCCATCGCCGCCTGCAGCGCGCAGATCGGATCGATCTCGGTGACGAGCACGCGGCAGCCGGCCTGGCGCAGCGAAGCGGCCGAGCCCTTGCCGACGTCGCCATAGCCGGCGACGACCGCGACCTTGCCGGACATCATCACGTCGGTGCCGCGGCGGATGGCGTCGACCAGCGATTCACGGCAGCCATAGAGGTTGTCGAACTTCGACTTGGTGACGGAGTCGTTGACGTTGATCGCCGGGAAGGGCATGCGGCCGGCCTTGGCCAGTTCGTAGAGGCGGTGCACGCCGGTGGTGGTCTCTTCCGAGACGCCCTTGATCGCGGCCCGGGTCTTGGTGAACCAGCCCGGATTGGCCTTGAGCTCCCGCTTGATCAGCTTGAAGAAGATCGTCTCTTCCTCGTTGCCCGGCTTGTCCAGGAACTCGGCCTTGCCGGCCTCGGCTTCGGCGCCGAGGATGATCAGCATGGTCAGGTCGCCGCCATCGTCGAGGATCATGTTTGGCGTGCCGCCGTCACCCCAGGTCGCGGTGCGCAGGACGTATTCCCAATACTCCTCCAGCGTCTCGCCCTTGATGGCGAAGACCGGGGTGCCGGTCGCGGCGATCGCGGCGGCGGCATGGTCCTGGGTCGAGAAGATGTTGCAGGACGACCAGCGCACGTCGGCGCCGAGTTCCTTCAGCGTCTCGATCAGCACGGCGGTCTGAATGGTCATGTGCAGGCAGCCGGCGATGCGGGCGCCCTTGAGCGGGGCCTTGCCCTTATGCTCGGCGCGGATCGCCATCAGGCCCGGCATCTCGTCCTGGGCCATGTTGATTTCCTTGCGGCCGTAATCCGCGAGGCTGATGTCCTTGACGACGTAATCGTGCTTCGACACGGGGCTGCTCCAATGGCTTGATCTTGAATGACGCGCGGCTCTCTAGCAGTGACGGCGTCAGAACGCAATCAAAGATATAAAGATGTCTTTATATGCGTCGGGAAGGAGCGCGGCGCGGCAGGCGCGAACCTCACCTATCAGGCGACCCCTTGGGAGTTGTCGCACAGCCGGGAACAGACGATGCGGCCGGTTTGCCCCTGCGTACCTCAGACTGGGCGCAGCGAAATCTGACCTCAAGATGCCTGCAAGGAAAGCGCTGTCGGCGCTTCAGCCTATTCGCCTTCGCCGAACTTGTCGGCGACCAGGGCTTCGAGCGCCTTCAGCGCCTCCTGGGCGTCGCGGCCCTTGGCGACGACGGTGATGGTCGAGCCGATGCCGGCACCAAGCGTCAGGATGCCCATGATCGAGGTCGCGCCGACGGTCTCGCCGCAGCGGGTCACAGTAATGTCCGCGTCGAAATTCGAGGCGCACTGCACGAATTTCGCGGTGGCGCGGGCGTGCAGGCCCTTCTTGTTGACGATCGGCAGTTCGCAATAAAGCGCGCCGTTCGGGATCGCCGTCTCCGGGCAATCACAATCGTCTTCGCTGCTGCTCACCTGGCCGCTCATCCTATTTTCCCGCCAGAACCCGGCTGGCTACAGTGATGTATTTTCGGCCGGCATCCTGCGCGCTGGTTACGGCCTCGTCGAGGGTCTTCTCCTCGCGCACGCTGGCGAGCTTGATCAGCATCGGCAGGTTGATCCCGGCCACGACGTCGATCCGCCCGGGTTCCATCACCGAGATGGCCAGATTCGAGGGCGTGCCACCGAACATGTCGGTGAGAACGATCACACCCTTGCCGTTCTCGACGGCTTCGACCGCCGCGATGATGTCGCGTCGACGGGCCTCCATGTCGTCATCGGGGGCGATGGCGATGGTGGCGAGGCTTTGCTGGGGGCCGACGACATGTTCGAGCGCTGAGCGGAACTCGGTCGCCAGATGCCCATGCGTCACAAGGACGAGTCCGATCATTCACTATCGCACCGGAGAGCGCTTGCAGGCGCCCGGACAAGGTCGCGGTTTATGCGGCAGGCGCGCGGGTTAGGCAAGACAGCTGGATGGAATCTTGTCGAAAACAAGGCTCACGTATCTCCCATGAACAGGCGCAGGGCAGTGAGGACAAGCCGCTCGTCGCCGGCCCGGCCCTTTACGGTCAGCCGCGGCAGGTCGATACCTGCCAGGCGTTCCACCAGGGCTTCCGGCTCAGGCATGCGCTCCGGCTCCTCGCCGCTGCAATCGACAATCAGCCGGATCACGACGCCGGGCAAGTGGGGCTCGGGAGTGAGGCCGAGACCGCGTCGTTCGACCAGTCCCTCGAGCGGGGAGACCGGGTGGCCGACCAGCCTGCCGCCAATTGCCTTGAGCTCGGTCCGGTCGTCGGCGACCAGCCGCGCGAACAGGCCGTCCTGCCTGGCGAGGGCAATCAAGGCCAGCGCCAGAACTGATTTTCCGGCGCCGGATGGGCCGCGGATGATGATTCCTGCCTCGCCAATCGCAATCGTGCTGGCATGCACGCGCTCGCTGGTTCCGGCCTTCTTGGCTTTGTCCATGCAGGCAACTCAGGCGATGTGCTGAACGGCGGGCAGCCTCACGACGAAGCGGGCACCGAGCCGCGGCGGGTCTTCCGCTCCCGTCGAGCGGTCGAGCCGGTTCTCGGCGCGGATGCTGCCGCGATGGGCTTCGACGATCTGGCGTGAGATCGAGAGGCCGAGTCCGGAATTCTGCCCAAAGCCCTCGTCCGGTCGGTCGGTATAGAAGCGCTCGAAGATGCGCTCGATGGCGTGGGGCGGGATGCCCGGCCCGTCATCCTCGACGCTGATCAGGACATCGGGCCCGACGCGCGACAGTATGACGCGCACGGGCTTGTCGGGCTGCGAGAAGGAACGGGCGTTGTCGATGAGGTTGACCATGACCTGGCCGAGCCGGGAATCATGGCCCATCACCAGGAAGTCCTGACGCCCGCCAGGGCGCTGCCCGCGCCGCTCGACCGAAAGTTCGATCCCGGGCTGGCCATCCCGGCGCGTCTGGTTCTGCAAGCCGACCACCGCTTCCAGGACCTGGGCCATGTCGACGGGAGCGGCATCGTTGCGCGCCAGCTCCGCGTCGAGCCGAGATGCATCCGAAATATCCGAGATCAAGCGGTCGAGGCGCCGGACATCATGCTGGATCACGGCGAGCAGCCGGCCGCGGGAATCGTCGTTCTTCACGCGCGGCAGCGTTTCCACGGCGCTGCGCAGTGAGGTGAGCGGGTTCTTGAGCTCATGGGCGACATCGGCGGCGAAACTTTCGATCGCTTCGATGCGGTTGTAGAGCGCCTTTGTCATGTCGCGCAGCGAGCCCGACAGGTGTCCGATCTCGTCATGGCGATTGGTGAAATCGGGAATTTCCTCGCGCGACTTCACGCCCTTGCGTACGCGCTGCGCGGCGTCGGCGAGCTTGCGGATGGGCTCCGCGATCGTGCCGGCCAGAAGCACCGAGAGCACGATCATCACGCCCGCAGCGACCGCAAAAACCTGGATGATGGCATAGCGCTCGCCGGCGATGATGCCGTCGATATCGCCGCCTTGGGTCGAGAGCAGAAGCGCTCCGCGTACGGTCCGGAAGCGCTGGACCGGCACGGCGACGGAGACGATGGTCTGCCCGCGCGTATTGACGCGCACGACACTGGCTGGAACGCCGCTCAAGGCGCGTGCCACCTCCGGATAGGACTTGCCATTGGCATTGGCGAAATCGTCATAGGCCGGCACGTCGGCACGCCCGAGCCGGTTGCGCAGCATGTTCCAGGTGCGCTCGAGCAAGGGCGCCTCGTCCGGCTCGCCGAGGCGCGGCAAGTCGAGCCGGAGCACGTCTCCGCGCGAATAGAGATTGCGCGAGTCGAGCGTCAGCATCCCGTCCTTGTCATAGACGCGGGCACGGGTCTTGGTCGGCGTCACCAGGCGCCTGAGCAGCGGCGCCACTTTCTCGGGGTTGATCGAGAAATCGAGCGGATCATCGGCAATGCCTGCGCTTTCACCTGCTTGCAGCTGCAGCAGCTTATCGGCGTCGATGGTGATCGCGTCGGTCTCGACCGTCGCGGAGGCCGCAATCGAGGCCGCGATGATCTCGCCCTGCGTCAGCAGGCTTTGCACCCGGGACTCGATCAACCCTTCGCGGAACTGATTGAGGTAGAGAAAGCCGAGCAGCAGTGCCACGAGCCCGGCGAGATTGAGGACGACGATGCGACGCGTCAGGCTGGAGGCGGCGCGTGACGAGATGGCGCGCCAGGCATGCCGTCCCGCCAGCGCTACGCGCCGCCGCAGCGCCGGACGGCTTCGGCTGCCTTCGGCGCGGGGTCTGTCCTGTTCAATCGTCGCCATGCGTGATGCGTTCCAATTCCACGAAGGCGGTTAAGTGTCCCTCGGAGCAGGTCAAGGCATCGATCGCTATTCTCACATCTCCTTGAAGCGATAACCGACACCGTACAGCGTCTCGATCATGTCGAACTCGGCGTCGACCTGATTGAACTTCTTGCGCAGCCGCTTGATGTGGCTGTCGATGGTGCGGTCGTCGACATAGACCTCGTCGTCATAGGCGGCGTCCATCAGGGCGTTGCGGCTTTTCACCACGCCAGGACGCTGCGCCAGCGACTGCAAGATCAGGAATTCGGTGACGGTCAGCGTGACCGGCTCGCCCTTCCAGGTGCAGGTATGACGCTCCGGGTCCATGCGCAACTGCCCACGCTCCAGGGCCTTGGCGTCTTCCGGCCGCGCTGGCGCGCTGACATCCTTGGCACCGGCGCGGCGCAGGATCGCCTTGACGCGCTCGACCAGCAGCCGCTGCGAGAAGGGCTTCCGGATGAAGTCGTCCGCCCCCATCTTCAGGCCGAAGAGTTCGTCGATCTCCTCGTCCTTCGACGTCAGGAAGATCACCGGCAGGTCGGATTTCTGCCTGAGCCGCCGAAGCAGCTCCATCCCGTCCATGCGCGGCATCTTGATATCGAAGATCGCCAGATCCGGCGGGTTCTGCTTCAGCCCATCGAGCGCCGATGCCCCGTCCGTATAGGTCATGATCCGGTATCCCTCCGCCTCGAGCGCGATGGAGACCGAGGTCAGGATGTTGCGGTCGTCATCGACCAGCGCAATGGTTGGCATGGGCTTTACGTCTCTTGGCCGCGTTGCAATGACGGGTCCACTCTCGCGAGAGAGCGGCCAAACCGTGGCTGCAATCTAGCGGTGCCGTGACGGTTTCGCTACAGCCTAACGCGTTGTTATGCCGAAAGGGTCCCGAGCGGCTGTTGGCGGCTTCGGCCGGCGCGGTTCGCCAAGGCCGATTTTGAGAGTGAGGAGCGTGCGATGTCTGAGGTTGAGGGACAGGCGATCACGCCGCGCGGTGTCGAACTCGGGGGCACGGCACCGGATTCCTTCGATGCGGTCGCGATGGCGCGCGAGCTGCTGCGCATTGCTCGCACGGCACCGCTGGCGACCCTCGACCCGGCAAGCGGATTTCCGTTGTCGACTCTGGTGAATGTCGCGACCGATGTCGATGGAACGCCGCTGCTTCTGCTCTCGAAGCTCGCATTGCACACGCGCAATCTCGATGCCGATCCGCGCTGCTCGATCCTGTGCTTTGCGCTGGGGAAGGGCGACCCCATGGCCAACTCGAAGCGCGTCAGCGTGGCCGGCCGTGCCCTGCGCACCGACGATTCGCGCGCACGCCGCCGGTTCCTGGCGCGTCACCCCAAGTCGAAGCTCTACATCGATTTCCCCGATTTCTCGCTCTTCCGGCTCGAGGTCTCCGGGCTCCATCCCAATGGCGGGTTTGCCCGCGCAGCCGAAATCGCGACTGGTGACGTCCTGCTCGACCTGACGGGGTGCGATGCGCTGATCGAGGCCGAGGAGGGCGCCGTCGCGCATATGAACGAAGACCATGCCGAGGCACTCGCACTCTATGCGACGCGGCTGCTGGGCGAGCCGGAGGGACGCTGGCGGGCGACCGGTCTCGATCCCGAAGGACTCGATCTCGTCTGCGGCGATGCGGCGGCGCGCCTTGTCTTTCCCGAGCGCGTCACCAGCCCCGGTGCGCTGCGTGCCGCCCTGGTGGCATTGGCCCAGAAGGCCCGTGCTGCGGCCTGATGACGCTGTGCCGGGGGGCTCGGTTCATTCAATCGATTTAGGGAAGTTTGTGCCTGCTCAAGTTTCGTCGGTGACTTGAGCCGGCGTCGTCATGCGCTTAAAGAGCGCCGCACTTGATCTCGCCCACGGTGGCGGAAGCACAGTCCGCCATGTCGAAACAAGGCGTCGAAGGGCGCCGTTCGGGAGAATGCCTGTGGAGACCATTGGTCACTTCAACACCGCCTGCGGCGCCGACACATTCGGTTTCCGTAAGCTCAAGGCGGTGCGCTGGAACTTCGAAGCGGCGCGCCTTTACGAGGAGTCGCTGCGGCGCGGCGAGTCGGAGATCGCCCATGGTGGTGCGCTCTGCGCCGATACCGGCAGCCATACCGGCCGGTCTCCGAAGGACAAGTTCGTCGTCAAGGACGCGCTGACGGAAGGAACCGTCTGGTGGGAGAACAACGGCGCGATCACGCCGGCGCAGTTCGAGATCCTGCTCGCTGATTTCATCAGCCATGCCGAAGGCAAGGAACTCTTCGCACAGGACCTCTATGGCGGTGCCGACCCGGTGCATCGCGTCAAGGCTCGCGTCTTCACGGAGTTCGCCTGGCACTCGCTCTTCATCCGCAATCTGCTGATCCGCCCGGCTCCGGAGGAGATTCCGAGCTATGTGCCGGAGATGACGATTGTCGATCTCCCGAGCTTCAAGGCCGATCCCAAGCGCCACGGCTGCCGCAGCGAGACCGTCGTCGCCATCGATTTCACCCGCAAGATCGTGCTGATCGGCGGCTCCGCCTATGCCGGCGAGATGAAGAAATCGGTCTTCACCTATCTGAACTACATCCTGCCGACCAAGGGTGTCGTGCCGATGCATTGCTCGGCGAATGTCGGCCGCAATGAAGACCCGGCGATCTTCTTCGGGCTCTCCGGCACCGGCAAGACCACGCTGTCGGCAGACCCTGACCGCACGCTCATCGGCGATGACGAGCATGGCTGGTCGAAGGACGGCATCTTCAATTTCGAGGGTGGCTGCTACGCCAAGACGATCAAGCTCTCGGCCGAGGCCGAGCCGCAGATCTATGCCGCGTCACAGCGTTTCGGCACCGTGCTCGAGAACGTCGTGCTCGACCCGATCAGCCGCGTCGTGGATTTCGACGACCAGAGCAAGACCGAGAACACCCGCTCGGCCTATCCGCTCGACTTCATCCCGAATGCGTCGCGCACCGGCCGGGCCGGCACGCCCAAGAACATCGTGATGCTGACGGCGGACGCGTTCGGCGTGATGCCGCCGATCGCCAAGCTGACCCCGGCCGAGGCGATGTACCATTTCCTCTCCGGCTACACCGCCAAGGTCGCCGGCACGGAGCGCGGCCTTGTCGGCGTCGAGCCGGAATTCTCGACCTGCTTCGGCTCGCCCTTCCTGCCGCGCCACCCGTCCGAATACGCCAATCTGCTCCGCGACTTCATCGCCAAGCACCATGTCGATTGCTGGCTGGTGAACACCGGCTGGACCGGGGGCAAATACGGCACCGGCCGGCGCATGCCGATCCGCGTCACCCGCCGCCTGCTGTCGGCGGCGCTGGACGGCTCGCTCAACCGCGCTGATTTCCGCCGCGATCCGTATTTCGGCTTCGCGGTGCCGACCTCGGTGCCGGGCGTCGAGCCGCATATCCTTTATCCCGTCAAGACCTGGCAGGATAAGGCCGAGTTCGCCGAAACCGCCAAGACGCTGGTCGGCATGTTCCGCGAGAACTTCAAGCGCTTCGAGAGCCATGTGGACGATGCCGTGAAGGCGGCGGCGCCGACCAGTTCGCTGGCGGCGTGACGCCCGAATCGGTTTGATGTGTTACGAGAGGCGGCGATGAGCCGCCTCTTTTTGATTCTGCTGAAGCTTCTCACCACCCTCGTCATCGTCGGGGCGGGGCTTTGGGGCATCGGTCTCCTGCTGTTCCGCCTCAATGGCGCGCTGGCCATCATGGGTGCCATCGGCTTCGGCTTTGCCGCTCTGGCCGGGCTGATCGGCATCTGGACCGGCGCGCTGCGGTTGCCACTGGGCTTCGCCGTCGTGTTCCTCGGCCTGCTCGGCTGGTGGAACAGCATGCTGCCATCCCATGATCGCGACTGGATCCCCGAGCTTGCGCGCCTGCCGGAGATCGCGCGCGAGGGCGACCGCATCTCCGTCGCCAATCTGCGTCATTTCCGCTGGCGCACCGAAACCGATTACGATCAGCACTGGGAAACGCGCAGCTTCGACCTGTCGAAGATCGAGGGCGCCGATCTCTTCCTGTCCTACTGGTCCGGCGAGGCGATCGCGCATCTGCTCGTCAGCTTCACCTTCTCGGATTCCCTGCCGCTGACCTTCTCGATCGAGGTTCGGCGCGAGAAGGGTGAGGAATGGTCGTCGCTGGCCGGTTTCTTCCGGACCTATGAGATGGCCTATGTCGCCGCCGACGAGGGCGACATCGTCGGCCTGCGCACCCATGCGCGCGGCGAGGATGTGAGGCTCTTCCGGCTCGCCGCTACCCCGACCCAGGCCCGCGACGTGCTGCTGGCCTATGCCGCCGACATCAACCGGCTGGCGAAGAAGCCGCGCTGGTACAACACGCTGACGACCAATTGCACGACGGTGGTCTATCATCTCGTCGGTTCGGTTGCGCCGGGCTGGACCTTCTCGCTGCCGCTCGATCCGCGCGTGCTGCTCTCGGGCTACCTGCCGGGCTATCTCGCCCGCATCGGTGCGATTCGATCCGACATGCCGCTGGACGAGCTGATTCGACGCGGGCGGATCAGCGAACGGGCGCGCACGCTTTCCCTCGACGATCCCGCGTTTTCGCAGAGGATTCGCGACGGCGTGCCGACGGGACGGCCCTAGCGCCTCGCAGCCATGGGGCGGGGGCGCGCGGAGCGATCCTCTCACCTCGTCCGGCCGACCGGCGACACGCGTCATAGGACGGCGGGCGCCCGGCACGGGGCCGCGCTGCCGCACAAGGCTGCGGGCTACCTGAAGAAGATCACCGTCTGCAGCAGGAAGAGCGGGATCAGGATCGCGCCTGACCACATCATGTAGCCGAAGAAGCTCGGCATATTGACCTTCCGATCCTTGGCGATGGCGTAGACCATGAAGTTCGGCGCGTTGCCGATATAGCTGTTGGCGCCCATGAAGACCGCGCCGGCCGAGATCGCGGTCAGCGTCAACGCGCCCGTCGTCATCAGGGCTTTCGCGTCACCGCCGGCAAGTTCGAAGAAGACCAGATAGGTCGGGGCATTGTCGAGGAAGGACGAGAGGAGGCCGGTCAGCCAGAAAAAGGCGACGTTGTTCGGCGTTCCGTCCGCATGCGTCACCAGCGCGACGAGCGATGCGAACGCCCCGTCCTTGCCGGCCTGCAGCATCGCCAGCACCGGGATGATGCAGACGAAGATGCCGGCAAAGAGTTTGGCGACCTCCTTGATCGGCCCCCAGCTGAATTCATTGCCGGCCCGCACGGGCTTCGGGGTCAATGCGAGCGAGAGTCCCGCGAGGCCGAGCAGGATCGCGTCGCGCACCACGTTCTGCAGCTCGACATGAACGCCATGGATGTCGAAGACAGTGCCGGGCTTCCAGTTCGCCGACATCAGGATGGCGAGGATGACGCCGCCGAGCAGCGCGATATTGACCTTGCCGAAGAGCTTGATGGCACGGTCCGGCGTCGGATCCTTGAGGGCTGGAGCCCCCTTTTCCTTGCTGAAGAAATAGCTGTCGAGCGCGAAGAACAGTGCCAGCAGCACCGCGACCGCAAAGCTGGTCTCCGGCAGAAGGTGCTGGGTCGTCCAGAAGAAGCTGACGCCGCGCAGGAAGCCGAGAAAGAGCGGCGGATCTCCGAGCGGAGTCAGCGAGCCGCCGATATTCGAGACCAGGAAGATGAAGAACACGACGACATGGACGTTGTGGCGGCGGTCGTCATTGGCGCGCAGCAGCGGCCGGATCATGATGATCGAGGCCCCCGTCGTGCCGACCACACTCGCCATCGCGGTCCCGATCGCCAGCAGAGCCGTATTTGTCGCTGGCGTGCCATGAAGATTCCCGGCGACCAGGATGCCGCCGGCAATGGTGAAGAGCGCGAAGAGCAGGATGATGAACGGGATATATTCGAGCAGCGCGGTGTGAAGCAGTGATCCGAGCGCCGGATCGAAGCCGCGGAAGAGGACGAGCGGCACCAGCACGAGCGCTGCCCAGAAGGCTGCGAACTTGCCGTAATTGAGTTCCCAGAAATGCGGAAACAGGATTGGACCCAGCGCGATCGAAAGCAGCATGCCGGCAAAGGGGAGCGCCCAGGCTGCGCCGAGCGTCGCCCCGCCGATATCGCCCGCCGCGAATGCGAGGCTGGGAATGAGGCACAGCACCAAAGCTGCGCCCGCAAGCGAAATCACTGTCTTCACGGACCCGCTCCCCCCATCCGGATATCGAGCGGTTTCCGTCATCGCCCGGTTGTGTTGTCGCGTAAAGGCTGATCGGAGGGCTAGCAACCTCACGGCGAAATGGCATAGCTGCGCAATCCTGCCGATAGGGCGTGATTCAGATGGGGCCTCGACGATGCAACCGCCTTTCTCCGCACTGTTCGGCCTAGGCCTTCTGGCGGCGTCTTCGTCTTCGGCTTTCGCCCAGGTTGCGGTCGAGGGGATCAAGGTCCAGCTCTTCCTCGAGCGCACCGGCAGGCTCTCGGACGACCTCGTCGGGACGAAGAAGGCGCTCCACAATACCGTGATCGGTGAGGGCGAAGTCGGCGAGCCGGCCGATGCGCTCCTGGTGACGCTCGCCTTCACCGGCGCGAAGAACACCAAATCCTCGGACAAGATCGCCCGCGACCTCGCCTCGCTCACCGTCAGGCAGAAGGCGAAGACCGGCGAGAAGATCCTGCTCCGGCGCGTCTATGGCGGATTCCTCTTCGGCGAGGAGGGACGCATCCACAAGGCCTTCCTGCTCGACAGCGCCACCTGCGCTCCGCTCGAGATCGAGGTGAAGGTCGGCAGGAGCCGCAAGGAAGCGAAGCTGGATTTTTCCTGCAGCGAGTAGAGCTCGGGGAAGATTTGTTATGTCACGGTTCATTCTCATGGAATAATCTCCTCGATGCGGCGTCCCGCCCGCAGCCTGATTCGGGACCGACCATGTGCCGTTTCCTCGCCTATTCCGGCGTTCCGGTCTTTCTTGAGGATTTCGTCGCCTCGCCCTGCCATTCCCTGATTCACCAGTCGCTCCATGCCGAAGAGTCCAAAACCGGCACGAATGGCGACGGGTTTGGCGTCGGCTGGTATGGCGAGAAGCCGGAGCCCGGGCAGTATCGCGAGGTCCGGCCGGCCTGGTCCGACGAGAACCTGCTCTCGATCGCCCGTCAGGTGCGCTCGCATCTCTTCTTCGCGCATGTGCGTGCTGCGACTGGCACGGCGACGACGCGGGCCAATTGCCATCCCTTCGTCCATGGCCGGCATCTTTTCATGCATAATGGCCAGATCGGCGGCTACGCCCTGATCCGCCGCAAGCTCGAGAGCCTGATTCCCGATTCGCTCTATGCCGCCCGTGTCGGCACGACGGATTCGGAAGCGATCTTCCTGCTGGCGCTCGCCCGCATGGCGGACGGCTGTTCGCCCAGCGAAGCGCTGGCCTGGACCTTGGGCGAGGCGCTGGCCCTGATGCAGGCGGCCGGCATTCGCGAGCCCTTGCGCTGTGCCGCCGCGCTCGCCGATGGCGAGACGATCCATGCCGTGCGCTGGTCTTCCGATACGCGTCCGCCGACGCTCTATATCTGCAACCGCAGCGACAGCATCGTCGTCGCGTCCGAGCCGGTCGATGCCGCGCGCGACTGCTGGCAGGCGCTCGGATGCAACTCGATGGTGTCGGTGAAATCGGGCGCGATCACGGTCAGCCCCTTCGAGGTCGGGCTTCGGCAGGCAGCCTGAGTCCACCATCGCTTGCGTCCGCGCGCCGGCTGCGTCACATCGCGCCATGCGCGATTTCGATACCCCGCTTCCGATCGATGCCGTCCTGGGCGATCTCGCCGCGGCGCTCCGTGCTGGCCCGAATGCGGTGCTGGTCGCTCCTCCCGGCGCCGGCAAGACCACGCGTGTCCCACTCGCCCTCCTCGACGAGCCCTGGGCGGCTGGCGGCAAGCTGATCATCCTCGAACCGCGCCGGCTCGCGGCTCGCGGAGCTGCCGGCCGTATGGCGCAGACGCTGGGGGAGCGCGTGGGCGACACGGTTGGCCTGCGTGTCCGGCTCGGATCGAAGATCGGGCCGAAGACGCGGATCGAGGTCGTCACCGAGGGGGTCTTCGCCCGGATGATTCTCGACGATCCGGCGCTCGACGGCATCGCCGCCGTGCTCTTTGACGAATTCCACGAACGCTCGCTCGACGCCGATTTCGGTCTCGCCCTGGTGCTCGACGTGCAAGGCGGGTTGCGCGAGGACCTGCGCATCCTGGTGATGTCGGCCACGCTAGACGGGGCGCGCGTCGCAAATCTGCTCGGTGCCGCGCCGGTCATCGAATCGCAGGGCCGGGCCTATCCGGTCGAGACGCGCTATCGCGGCCGAGATCCGTTGAAGCGGATCGAGGACCAGGTCACCGAGGCCGTGCAGCAGGCCCTGAACGAGCAACCGGGTTCGCTCCTCGTCTTCCTGCCGGGACAGGGTGAGATCAGGCGGGTCGAGGAGCGGCTGCGCGAACGGGTGCGCGATCCTGCGGTCGAGATCGCGCCGCTCTATGGCGCGCTCGATCAGGCCGAGCAGGATCGCGCCGTGCTGCCGGCGCCGGCCGGACGGCGCAAGATCGTGCTGGCGACCTCGATCGCCGAGACCTCGCTCACCATTGAGGGGGTGCGTGTGGTGGTCGATTCCGGCCTCGCGCGCGTCCCCGTCTACGAGCCGGATATCGGCGTGACCCGTCTCGAGACCCGCCGGGTCAGTCGCGCCGCCGCCGACCAGCGCCGCGGCCGCGCCGGCCGCACCGAACCGGGCGTGTGCTACCGTCTCTGGGAGGAGGCTGGCACCGGCGCGCTGGAAGCCTTCGCCCGGCCCGAAATCCTCTCTGCGGATCTCGCGCCGCTGCTGCTTGATTGCGCGGCCTGGGGCGTCGCCGATCCGACATCGCTTGCCTTTCTCGACCAGCCGCCAGCCCCTGCCCTGAAGGAGGCGCGGGCGCTGCTGCTCAATCTTGGCGCACTCGCCGAGGATGGCCGCATCACCGCCGACGGCCGGGCCTTGCAGGCCTTGCCGTTGCCGCCACGCCTCGCCCGTATGGTCGTCGTCGCCGCGCGTTTCGGCCAGGCCAGGGCAGCGGCGGAACTGGCGGCGCTGCTGGTCGAGCGGGGGCTCGGCGGGGATGCGACGGATCTCGCCGAGCGGGCCGAGCGCTTCGGGCGGGAGCGCGGTGGTCGCGCCGCCGATATGCGTCGCCTCGCGGAGGGCTGGGCCCGGTTGGCGCAGAAGGCGAGCCCGCCGGGCCGCGACGCCCCGGGCTCCATCGGTTTCCTGCTCGCGCTCGCCTATCCCGATCGAATCGCCAGGCTTCGCACACCGGGTTCGGGTCAGTATCTCCTGGCCAATGGCCGTGGTGCGGCGCTGGAGCCGACACAGCGCCTCGCCCGCGAGCCCTGGATCGTCGTGGCGGACATGACGGGCATGGCACAGCAGGCCCGAATCCTCGGCGGTGCCGCGATCGGTGAAGACGAAGTCCTGCGTCAGGCCGCCGAGGGCCTCGCGTCCTTCGGCCTGGAGGAGCGGACGGAAACGATCTTCGACCGCAATGCCCGCGCCCTGCGCGCGCGCGCGATCAGGCGCTATGGCGCGATCAGCCTGTCCGAGCGCCCGCTTCCGGTCGAGGGGACGCCGGAGAACGCTGCGGTGCTGGCCGTTGGCGTCGCGACGCTGGGCGTCGGGTTGTTGCCTTGGACGAAGGCACAGCAGCAATTGCGCGAACGCACTGCCTTCCTGCAGCAGGCCGCGGCCGGCTCTGCCGGCGACAATCCCTGGCCAGACCTGTCCGATGCCGGGCTCGCGGCAGAGCCGGAACTCTGGCTGGCGCCCCATATCGAGGGGCGAACCTCGCTTGCCGCGATCGAGCCGGCTGACCTGGGCGCGGCGCTGGGAAGCCTGCTGCCCTGGGATCTGAAACGCCGGCTCGATGCCGAGGCGCCGACGCATTTCGCCGCACCGACCGGCTCTCATCTCGCCGTCGACTACGCGGCCGAGGCAGGGCCGACTATCTCGGTGCGCGTGCAGGAGCTTTACGGGCTCGCCCAGCACCCCTCGCTCGCGGCCGGCCGCGTGCCGCTCGTTCTGGAGCTGCTGTCGCCGGCGCATCGACCGATCCAGGTGACCCGCGATCTGCCGGGCTTCTGGCGCGGCTCCTGGGCTGCAGTGAAGGCCGACATGAAGGGCCGATATCCCCGCCATCTCTGGCCGGACGATCCGGCCGCAGCTTTGCCGACGACGCGAGCGAAGCCGCGCGGCACCTGAGGTCCTCTCAATTCCCCATCCGGTCGCGCCATTGTCTCTCGCCCGAGAGGCAGGACACGCGCGGCTCCTTGGACTGCGCCTTCTGGATGGTAGCCTCGGCAGCCTGAGTTTCGGCAATCTCGCGCACCAGCTTGGTGCGGGTCGCATCGACGAACTGGTGACGCTCGCGGATCGGGATCACGAAGGCGCCGATGCCGGTGACCACGCAATCCTCGTAATAGACGTCGAGATTGTCGATATCGAAATAGCTCGCCTGCTTCAGCATCACCGGCAGGCCGTTGATGCTGATGCCCTTGTCGCGGGCATCGTCGCGCGCGGCGGTAACGGGGCGCCCGTCATTGTTGGCGCCGTCGCCCGAGATGTCGATTACACGGCGCATCGCGGTGACATTGGCCTGCTCGAGCAACTGCATGCCGAGATCGATCGCGCCCGAAATCGAAGTCCGCCGGCCGCGCCGTGTCTGGGCCTCGCCCAGTTCCTCGGCAAAGGCGATGGCCGATTGCGGCGTGTCGATGACTGTCCAGGGCTTGACGATATGCTGGAAATTGCCGCCGGCCCATTCGAAATAGGTCACGGCGATCTTGCCGAGCGCGCCCTTGGCGATGGCGTCGTGCAGCTGCTTCGAGCGAAAGGCCTCGATATAGCCGCCGCGCTGCAGCGCGAGTTCGTCGAGATCCATGGAGTAGGAAATGTCGACCGCCAGCACGAGCGCAAGATCGACCTCGTCGGGCGGGGTGGCCGCCGGCTGCGCATTCGACGCCGTGCTCGTCCAGAAGCCGGCCGCCGCAAGACTCAAGAGACCGAACAGCACGTGCCGCATCGCCACCTCCGCCATCAGGGCGCGGCGGAAGTGTGCACCTCGTTTCGGCTCTCGCCAAGATTGATTTATCGGCAGGCTCAGCCCGCGCGGCGGGCGTCCACGATGGCGATCGCGGCCGCGACCGCCTCTTCGACTGTCAGCGCCGAGGTGTCGAGGATATCCGCATCCTCCGCCGCCTTCAGCGGCGCATCGCTGCGGCCGGAATCACGGGCATCGCGGCGCCTGATATCGGCCAGGATGCCCTCGAAGGTGGCAAGCTCGCCGCGCCCGGCCAGTTCCTTGTGGCGTCGGGCGGCGCGTACCTCCGGCGTCGCGGTGACGAAGAGCTTGGCCGGAGCCTCGGGGCAGATCACTGTGCCGATATCGCGCCCGTCGAGAACGGCCCCGCCCGGCTGCCCGGCGAAGCGGCGCTGCCGGTCGATCAGTCCCTTGCGGACCGCCGGCATCGCCGCAACGACGGATGCCGCCTCGCCGATCTCGCGGCCACGCAGGCTGTCCTCGGCGAAGGCTTTTTCATCGAATGTCGAGACGATGACTGCGGCGGCCTCGGCATCATGGATATCCTTGCCCGCGTCCCGCATTGCGCGGGCCACCATGCGATAGAGCAGGCCGGTATCGAGATAGGGCAGGCCGTAATGGACCGCGAGCCGCCGCGCCAGCGTACCCTTGCCCGAGGCGGCGGGGCCGTCCACGGCGATGATCAGGCGCTTGCGCATCGCGGCAGGGCTCATGCGATCTCTGCGCCCAGCCCGTTCATCAGGCCGATGAAGGTCGGGAAGCTGGTCGCGATCATCGCTCCGTCATCGACCTGCATCGGTTTTTGCGTCGCCAGCCCCATGACGAGGAAGCTCATCGCGATGCGGTGGTCGAGATGGGTCGCGGCCGTGCCGCCCCCCGCGACCGTGCCGTTTCCGCCCTCGACGACGAGGTCGTCGCCTTCGATCCGGCAGGTCACGCCCGCGGCCTTCAGCCCGGCTTCGACTGCGGCGAGCCGGTCGGATTCCTTGACGCGCAGCTCCTGCAGCCCCTGCATCCGGGTCGTCCCCGTGGCGAAGGACGCAGCGACCGCGAGGACCGGATACTCGTCGATCATCGATGGCGCGCGCTCCGGCGGCACCTCGACGCCCTTGAGGGCGCCGGCGCGGACGCGCAGCGTTGCAACCGTCTCGCCGCCTTCATTGGCCTCGCTTTCGACCGTGATGTCGGCGCCCATCTCGCGCAGCGTGGTCAGCAGCCCGCTGCGGAGCGGATTGGTCATCACGCTCTCGATCAGGATGTCGGAGCCCGGCACGATCAGTGCGGCGACCAGCGGGAAGGCGGCGGAGGAGGGGTCGGCAGGCACCACGATCGGCGCCGCCTGCAATTCGGGCTGGCCCTTCAGCACGATCCGCCGGCCATGGGCGCCTTCAGGTGTCACCCGCACCTCGGCCCCGAAATGCGCCAGCATCTTCTCGGTATGATCGCGCGTCGCTTCGGTTTCGATCACCGTGGTCTCGCCCGGGGCGGCGAGGCCGGCGAGCAGCACGGCCGACTTGATCTGCGCCGAGGCGACCGGTGTGCGATAGGTGATCGGCAGCGCCTCCTTCGGCCCGCGGATCGTCAACGGCACGCGTCCGCCCTCTTCCTGCGACAGGATGGTCGCGCCCATCAGTTCGAGCGGATCGAGGATACGCCGCATCGGCCGCTTCCGCAGCGAGGCGTCGCCATCGAAGGTGGTGGTGATCGGATGGGCGCCGCAAACGCCCATCATCAGGCGCGAGCCAGTGCCGGCATTGCCGAAATCGAGCAGGCCGGCCGGCTCCCTCAGCCCGCCGACGCCGACGCCCTGGACGCGCCAGGCGCCGGGTCCGTCATGATGCACGATCGCGCCGAGCGCGCGGGCTGCATCGGCTGTTCGCAATACGTCCTCGCCTTCGAGCAGGCCGGTGACCTTGGTCTCGCCGATGGCGAGCAAGCCGAAGATCATCGCGCGATGCGAGATCGACTTGTCGCCGGGAACCCGGACACGGCCGGAGAGTGGGCCGGAGGCCCGGGCGGTGACGGGAGTTGGGTGCTGCGCGTGGGCCACGTCGATCGTCTCTGGCTGCTTGATCTTGGACGCTGGCTGCCTAGCATGGCCACCCGTCCTGCGCCACGCGCGAGACGCGAATGAAATCAGCATTTGACAGGGCCGGCCGGCACGACTAACGGACGCGCCTGCTTTTCAAAACATGAATGAATGAAGGTCCGACGCAGTGGCGAAACCGGAACTTGGTACCAAGCGCGTTTGCCCGACCACGGGACGCAAATTCTACGACCTGAACAAGGACCCGATCGTCTCGCCCTATACGGGGCAGGCTTTCCCGCGTTCGATGTTCGAGCCGCAGGCCAAAGCGGCCGCGGTTGTCGCCAAGGAAGCGGATGACGAGGACGAGACCGAGGCCGCTGACGGCGCGGTCGAGCTTGTCTCTCTCGATGAGGCTGATGCCGAGACGAGCGAGAAGGACGCGGTTGTCACCAGCGAGGACGACATCGAGGTCGAGGACGACATCGCTGCCGAGGAAGACGACACGTTCCTGGAAGAGGACGAGGAAGGCGATGATGACGTCTCCGATCTGATCGATGGCGACATCGAGGGCGACGAGGACGTCTGAGGACAAAAAATATTTCTGCGATATAGGTGCTTGTGTCTTCCGCCGAGCCCGCCTATAGAGCCCTCCGTCGCGACAGTGACGACGCGGACATCGCCGGGCTTCGAAGTTGAAGCCACTCCTGCGGTGTCCGGGAATTTGCCGGTTGACCCCCAAATCAATCGGCCAGCGTGGGGCCATAGCTCAGTTGGGAGAGCGCTTGAATGGCATTCAAGAGGTCGGCGGTTCGATTCCGCCTGGCTCCACCAAATTTTCCGATCCCGATCACATCATCGAGAGTGGCGGGTCGCCTCTGCGACCGTGACCGTGGGTTGCCGCGCTCGGCCCTCAGGGTTGCTCAGAGCCCGTCGAACAGATCGCTCCCGAGAATCACCATTGCGGTCGCCCGACCATGTGGGGCGGTCTCGCCGCGAAGGCCCAACCGGCCGACAGCTCATCGATTCGTTGGTGCGCGCCGGCGAGATTCCTGATTCCCCGAATTTGTCATTGCCCCCGCACTAGGGCAAAGGGCTTGCCTGCAATGGGGAGAGGCAGGCCATGCGATCGCAGATCAATGCGCGCCTGAAGCTGCGGCAGATCGAGATCGTCATTGCCGTGGCCGAGCAGGGCAGCTTCCTGGCCGCGGCCCACACGCTCAGCATCACGCAGCCCGCGGTGTCGAAGGCGGTGCAGGATGTCGAGCAGATCGTCGGCCATCCCATCTTCGACCGGATGGCGCGCGGCGTGATGATCAATCCCTTCGGCCGTGCCGTTGTCGAGCGCGGCCGGGCCATGCTGTCGCTGGTCGAGCGGCTCACCGACGATATCGGGCTGATCGAGCAGGGACGGGCCGGCACGCTGGTCATCGGCGCCCTGCCGACAGCTGCGACGAGCGTGCTGCCGCCGACGCTCGGCCGGCTGCGCGCGTCCAATCCCGAGCTGAACATCAGGCTGGTGCAGGGACGCACGGCCGAGCTGATGCCGCAGCTCGAGAGCGGCAAGCTCGATCTGATCGTCGGGCGGCTCTACGAGCTCGAGACCGCGCATGATGTTCACCGCGAGACGATCTATCACGAGCCGATCTCGGTCCTGGCACGAGCCGGCCATCCCTTGCTCGGGCGCCCTGGCAGCGCGCGAACCGAGCTCGGGAAGTTCGGTCTCGTGCTACCCTCGCTGGAACAGCGCCTTGGCCAGGAGATCGACGCGGTGATCGCCTATTCCGGATTGGAGATGCTGGCCGCGCCGCTGCGTTCGACCTCGATTTCCTTCATCCGCGAGCTCGTTTTGTCGAACGACTATGTCACCATCCTGCCGCGGCTGATGCTCGCCGGCGATCTCGGCCGCGGTGCCGTCAGGATCTTGCCCGTTCCCATGGTCTCAGGCAGCAGGCCGGCCGGAATCATCACCTTGCGCCATCGCCGACGGTCGCCGAGCGTCGGGGCCCTGCTGGCGGCGCTGCGCGACCATCTGCGCGAATTGCGGGCGACCGGCCTGCTCGACGAGGACGGCGCCTTGCCGGATGCGCTCGCCGGCACGTGATATTCCCGGCACTTATAGCTCTTGTGAACCAGCAGACGAAGACGCGTCGGGCATCCTGCGGATAGCTTCCGGCGTCACATCCGCAGGTTCGCAGCTCATGCTTCCGCAGGCTTCAAGACAGTGCGTATCCGAGCATTGCCTCGACATTCTCTTCCGTGAGGCGCACCTACCTGCTGATGGCGGCGCGGGCGCTCGGTCTCGATTGCGGCCGATGTCTGGTGTCCTGCATGATGTCGTGGACGGCAAATTCTTCCCAGGCGGTCAGGTCAGGTCCAAGGTCCTGAACAATATCGGTCATCGCGACCCGGCGAGCGTCAGACCGCGCGCCGCGCGGTTCGACTTCGACGATATCTGCCAGATTCTCTGATCGCGGAGAGCATCATGCTGCAAACCGTTTCCCCGCGCACCAACCCGCCGCGACTCTGCTTCATCGGCTTCGGCGAGGCCGGGCAAGCCTTCGCCGGCGGCCTGCTCGAAGCCGGCATCGTCGAGATTGCCGCCTTCGACACCGCGGGTACGCAGGAGCGCGTCCGCAAGCCGGCAGAGCGCCTGGGCGTCCGCCTCACCGACAGCCTCGAGGCCGCGCTGGCCGGCGCCGACTTCGTGTTCTCGGCCGTCACCGCGGCCGACAGCCTCGACGCCGCCTGCCAGGCTGCGTCGCGTCTTACCTCCGGCCAGGTCTTCGTCGACGTCAATTCGGTATCGCCCGGCCGCAAGCGCGAGGCGGCCGCGGCCTTTGCCGCGCCCGGTGCCTATATCGACCTCGCGATCATGGCGCCGGTTCACCCCAAGCGCCATGCCACACCGTGCCTGGTCGCCGGTGAGGCGGCCGAGAGCTTCATCGCGATCTTCGGGAGCTTCGGCATGGAGCTCGCGCCGGCAGGGCCGGAGATCGGCTCGGCAACCATCATCAAGATGATCCGCAGCGTCATGGTCAAAGGACTGGAGGCGTTGACCTATGAATGTTTCATGGCGGCGCGCGTCGCGGGAATCGACCCGTTGATCCTCGGCTCCCTCGGGCGCAGCTATCCCGGGCTCGATTGGCCAACGGTCGTTCCCTACAATGTCAGCCGCATGCTGCAGCATGGCGTCCGGCGTGCCGCCGAAATGCGCGAGGCCGCGCTGACGCTTCGCGAGCTTGGCATTGACCCGGCCGTCACCGAGGGCGTCGTTCTCCAGCAGGATCGACTTGGGCGCTTGCCGTTGCAGGCCGAGCCCGAAGACGGCTTCGCGATGCTTGATGCCGTACGCGCCGCACTCTCCGGGCAGAAGGCGGAGCCCTCATAGTCGCAAAATTATAGCTGAAGCCCCAAACATCGCGAAGACCGCTCCGGGCGAAGCCGATACCCAATGGGCAAACAAGAAGATGCGCCGGCGCAGCAAGCCGGTCAGATTGGCTCAGGGAGTGGATACGGCGGCCGCGAGTCCGACGCCAACGCATGGCCATTCGCGCGCAGGCTTCCTTCGCCTTGGTCATGACTGCCCGCACCGCCTAGTATCAGGCAAATCGGCCCATGAAATGCTGGCGGCGGGCGCATGAATCGCTATCCGATGTTCAACCCGCAACTGCTGCTCAGCTTCGTCGCAGTCTGCGAGAGCCAGAGCTTCACCCGCGCCGCCGACCGCGTGTCCCTGTCGCAGTCCACCGTCAGCCAGCAGGTCAGGCGCCTGGAGGAGATGCTGGGCAAGCCGCTCTTCGAGCGCACCTCGCATCAGGTTGAGCTGACCGAGGAGGGCGGCCGGCTGCTGAGCTATGCACGACGCATCATCGCCCTGAACGAGGAGGCGCATGACGCCTTGACCGGATTCTGGCGCGACGGCGTGCTGCGGCTTGGTATGCCGGAGGATTTTACGGTCCCAACCGTCGATCTGCTGGCGGCATTCAGCCGTGAGCAGCCGCATCTGAGGCTGGACGTCACCAGCGGCCTCAGCGCCGATCTGCGCAGCGCCTATGAGCGCGAAGAGCTGGACCTGATCCTGGTCAAGCAGCGCCGCCGCCAACCGCCGCGCGCCGCCAGGCTCGAACCGTTGCTGTGGCTGGACAGCCTGGCGCACCCGGCCATCGAACGCTCGCCGGTGCCGCTGGCGGTGTTCCCGCTCAACGGTCTCTATCGCGAAGAGCTCTGCCAGGCGCTGGACAGCCTCGGCATTCGCTGGCGTGTGAGCTACAGCAGCGCCAGCCTGGCTGCCCTCGCTGCCGCCTCCGCCGCCGGGCTGGGCGTGACCCTGCTGCCGGTCGGCTGCCGGCTGCCCGGCCACCGCACGCTGGGCACAGCGGAAGGCTTGCCGCCGGTGAACGATTTCGAGCTGGCGCTGTACTACCGCGACAACGCTCCTGCCGCGGCCGTCGTTCTGGCGGAAAGGCTAGCCGAGTTCTGCCGGCTGGAACGATGAGCGGGCCAGGTTGACGGCGTTGCGTTGCCCGCGACGGACATCATTGCCAAATCGAATAGTCATCATTGGCAAATATCGCTGCCAACCCACGCAGCCCATTCGTAATCTAGGAGCCGAAGCGCCCAGACCCAAGTTTAAGGAAACAAACGTGGAAAGCGTCCATCACCAAAGCCGCAGGGGCTTTCTCGGCCAGACCGGGAAACTCACCACCGCTTGCGCCGTCATCGGCCTGGCCGGTGGTGGTGCACAGGCTGCGCCGGCCAGCGCGAGCCGCCCCGCATCCGAGGCCGGCGCGACCACGCTGACCGATCGTCATTACTATCTGAGCGACGTGCGGCTTGAAGCAGGCTTCGAGTATGACGGTGATACGGTCGTCGGCACCCGCACCACGCTCCACACGCTTGAGATCAAGGACGGCAAGATCGCCGCACTGCACCCGGCAAACACCGCCCCGCCCGCCGGCGTGCCGCGCTATCAGGCGCACGGCCAGCTCATGCTGCCGGCGATGCGCGACATGCACATTCATCTGGACAAGACGTTCTATGGGGGCCCATGGCAGGCACCGCGACCGCGCCAGGGCAAGACCATCCTGGACATGATCGCGCTGGAACAGGATCTGCTCCCCAAGCTCCTGCCGACCTCGCAGCAGCGCGCCGAGCAGCTGATTGCCCTTCTGCAGTCCAAGGGCACGACCGTGGCGCGCAGCCATTGCAACATCGATCCGGTCAGTGGGCTGAAAAGCCTGGAGCATCTGCAGCGCGCGCTGGAGAATCACCGCAGCGATTTCAGCTGCGAGATCGTCGCATTCCCGCAGCACGGCCTGCTGCATTCCAAGGTCGACGGCTTGATGCGCGAAGCCATGCAGATGGGCGTGCACTATGTCGGCGGGCTGGATCCGACCAATGTCGACGGTTCGATGCAGAAATCGCTCGACGCGATGTTCCAGATCGCTCTCGATACCGGCAAGGGCGTCGATATCCACCTGCATGAGACCAATCCGGCGGGGGTGGCCGCGATCAATCACATGATCGATACGGTGGAGAAAAATCCGGCACTGCGGGGCAAGGTGACCATCAGCCACGCCTTCGCGCTCACCACGCTTGCTCCGGAGGCCCTGGCTGAGACGGCCTCCCGCCTGGCCGCGCAGCAGATGACCATCGCCTCGACGGTCCCGATCGGCAGCCTGATGATGCCGCTGCCGCGGCTGAGCGAAGCAGGCGTCTTCGTGATGACTGGGACCGACAGCGTGATCGATCACTGGTCACCCTTCGGCTGCGCCGACATGCTGGAAAAGGCCAACCTGTATGCTCAGCTCTACCGGGGTAGCGACGAGTTCCGGCTGTCGCGTGCCATGGCCATCTCCACAGGCGGGGTGCTGCCCTTGGACGACAAGGGCAATCGCGTCTGGCCAAAGGCCGGCGATGACGCAGCCTTCACCCTGGTCGGGGCCAGTTGCTCCGCCGAGGCGGTCGCCCGCCTGCCGGCACGCAGCGCCACCTTCCATCGCGGGCGCATGGTCTATGGCAGCGTCGGCAACGCCTGATAGCGGTCCGTCCTCACCCTCCTGGCGCCCTGTCCGAGGCCGCCAGGAGGGGAAGCACCTTGCTGGGCCGTTGCGCAGCGCGTAGGGCGGCCGGGCACGTCACCCCGTCGCGAAGAATGCGAGCCGGTTGAAGAGCGTGTAGTGCGCTTCGAAGACCATGATCGCCACGAAGACCATCAAGGCCGCGGGCGGTAGCAGGATCGCGTAGGCGAGCGCCAGGCGCTCCCAGGCCATGTGCATGAAGACCGCGACGATCAACCCCGCCTTCAGCGCCATGAAGAGCAAGATCAGCGACCAGCGCAGATAGCCGACGAGGCCGAAGTAATCGACCATGTAGGAGCAGGCACTGAGGATGAACAGCCAGGCCCAGACGACGAGATAGAGCCGGATCGGATGCTGCTGCGTATCGCCATGCGGAGTGTTTGACTGAGCCATGTCGACCTCTCACCAGAGATAGAACAGCGCGAAGATGAAGACCCAGACGAGATCGACGAAGTGCCAGTACAGGCCGGTGATCTCGACGATTTCGTAGCGGCCCTTCCGGCTCGTGAAGAATCCGCGTCGCGCCTGGTCGAAATCGCCGCGCCAGACCTTCCGCGCGATGATCAGCAGGAAGATCACGCCGATCGTGACATGGGTGCCGTGGAAGCCGGTGATCATGAAGAAACTCGAGCCGAATTGCTCGGCGCCCCAGGGATTGCCCCAGGGACGGACGCCTTCCGCGATCAGCTTCGACCATTCGAAGGCCTGCATGCCGACGAAGGTTGCGCCGAGCAGCGCGGTCAGCAGCATCAGGATCGCCGTCTTCCGGCGGTCGCGCCGGTAGCCGAAATTGACGGCCATCGCCATGGTGCCGCTGCTGCTGATCAGCACGAAGGTCATGATGGCGATCAGGATCAACGGCAGGTGGTGGCCGCCGATCTCGAGCGCGAAGACCTCGCTCGGATTGGGCCAGGGCACGACGGTCGACATTCTCACTGTCATGTAGGAGATCAGGAAGGTGCCGAAGATGAATGTGTCGCTGAGCAGGAAGATCCACATCATGGCCTTCCCCCAGGAGGCCGTCCTGAACGCTCGCTGATCCGCGGACCAGTCCGCCTCGACACTGCTCCAGCCGGTGAGATGCGTGCCTTCGGGCCTCAGGGCGGTTGGCGATAGCTCGTTCATCGGTCGCGCCTCCTAGCTCAGCAATCCGCGACAAATCTCGATCAGGTCGTCGGTCCAGCGCATCAGCAGGCTGAAGAGAATGAGCCAGACCAGCAGCAGGAAATGCCAGTAGATCGCGCAGAGCTCGACGCTGAGGCGCAAGGTGCCCGATGCCTGGGGGGTGTCCCCGGTCGGTGCGAAAGACCGGGCCGTCGTCCGGCCCAGCGCCACGAGACCTCCAAGCATGTGCAGGCCGTGGATCGCGGTGACCAGATAGAAGAAGGCGCTCGCCGGGTTCGCCGCGCTGAAATAGCCGGCAGCCGCGAGCTCGCGCCAGGCCAGCACCTGTCCGGCGAGGAAGGCCAGCGAGCAGACCCCTGCGGCCAGCAGCCCGGAGCGGATGCTGGCTGGTTCGTCACAGCGCGCAGCGATCACCGCCGAATGCAGGGCGACGCTGGCGAGCATCAGCAGTCCGGTGTTGAACCAGAGCACGGTCGGCATCGGCAGCGAGCGCCAGTCCGCCATGCTCATGCGCATTGAATAGGCGCTGATCAGGAGCGCGAAGAGGGAGCCGGCGACGGCGAGGAAGGCGCCGAGGCCGAGCTTGGCGATCCGGG
Source organism: Hyphomicrobiales bacterium (assembly GCA_900470095.1). GTDB lineage: Bacteria > Pseudomonadota > Alphaproteobacteria > Rhizobiales > Beijerinckiaceae > Allobosea. The sequence continues at coordinate 29,331 of UBZM01000024.1, read as the reverse complement.
GGGATCGCGTCCCGGTATCTCCGGCCTGGTCGATGACCCCGACTTCGAGCCAGGGCTTGGCTGTCAGCCGCTGATGCGACAGCCACCAGCCCGCGAGGGTTGCCATCATGACCATGAACAGGACGATGACGCTCACGATGCCGCCTCCTTACGCCGTTGCCGGATCGGGAGGCTGGTTCTGCGGTAGGAAATCCTCTGCGGCGCCGGGCACGCTGTAGTCATAGGCCCAGCGATAGACCACGGGCAGGGTCTTGCCCCAGTTTCCGTGAGCCGGCGGTGTCTCGGGCGTCTGCCATTCCAGCGTGGTCGCGCGCCAGGGGTTGCCGCCGGCCGGCTGGCCTCGCCTCAGGCTCCAGGCGAGATTGAAGACGAAGATAAGCTGGGCGGCGCCGACGATCAGGGCGACGACGGTAATGAAGCCGTTCAGCGTCGCCGTCGATGCCGGAACGAAGGCCATGTCGCCGATCTCGTGATAGCGGCGCGGCACGCCCATCAGGCCGATATAGTGCATCGGGAAGAAGATCAGGTAGGCGCCGAGGAAGGTGATCCAGAAATGCAGTTTTCCGAGGGTGGTATCGAGCATCCGGCCGGTGACCTTGGGATACCAGTGATAGATCGCGCCGAAGATGACGAGGATCGGAGCGACGCCCATCACCATGTGGAAATGGGCGACGACGAACATCGTGTCCGAGAGCGGCACATCGACGACGACATTGCCGAGAAACAGGCCGGTCAGCCCGCCATTGACGAAGGTGACGATGAAGCCGAGCGCGAACAGCATCGGCAGGGTGAAATGGATGTCGCCGCGCCAGAGCGTCAGCACCCAGTTATAGACCTTGATGGCAGTCGGGATGGCGATGATCAGCGTCGTCGTCGCGAAGAAGAACCCGAAACTGGGATGCATGCCGCTGACATACATGTGGTGCGCCCAGACGACGAAGCTCAGCGCGCCGATGGCCACCAGCGCCCAGACCATCATGCGATAGCCGAAGATGTTCTTGCGCGCATGGGTGCTGATCAGGTCGGAGACGATCCCGAAGGCCGGCAACGCGACAATGTAGACTTCAGGGTGCCCGAAGAACCAGAACAGGTGCTGGAACAGGATCGGACTGCCACCGCGATAAGGGAGCTGTTCTCCCAGAGCCACGATGGACGGCATGAAGAAACTCGTCCCGATCAGCCGGTCGAGCAGCATCATCACCGCTGCGACGAACAGGGCCGGGAAGGCCAGCAGCGCCATCACGGTCGCGGTGAAGATGCCCCAGATCGTCAGCGGCATCCGCATCAGCGTCATGCCCCTGGTCCGGCCCTGCAGCACGGTCACGACATAGTTCAGCCCGCCCATGGTGAAGCCGATGATGAAGAGGATCAGCGAGACCAGCATCACGATGATGCCCCAGGGCTGGCCCGGCGTGTTGGCGAGGATCGCCTGCGGCGGGTAGAGGGTCCAGCCCGCCCCCGTCGTCCCGCCGGGCACAAAGAAGCCGGCGACGAGCACCAGCACGGCAAGCAGATAGATCCAGTAGCTCAGCATGTTGACATAGGGAAAGACCATGTCGCGGGCGCCGAGCATCAGCGGGATCAGGTAGTTGCCGAAGCCGCCGAGGAACAGCGCGGTCAGCAGGTAGATCACCATGATCATGCCGTGCATGGTGATGAGCTGGTAGTAGCGCTCCGGGTCGATGAAGGAGACGAGGCCGGGGAAGCCGAGCTGCAGCCGCATCAGCCAGGACAGGACGAGGGCGACGAGGCCGATCGCGAGCGCAGTCAACGAGTACTGTATCGCGATGATCTTGGCGTCCTGGGAGAAGACATATTTCGTGACCCAGCTTCTCGGATGATAGAGCTCGACATCCTCGACCTCGGCGGTCGATAGAGGTACGGTAGCGTCACTCGGCACATCGACCATCAAACCGCCTCCCGCTCTTCTTCAGCTGGTGCGCCTCGCCGGAGGCTCAGCCGTCTTCGATCCCTAGTTTCTCGCCTGGTCCCGCGCCGCCGCAGTGAGTTGCGCGAAGGTCTTCTGTTGCTGGAGCCACGCGCGGTATTCGCTCTCCGGCTCGACGACGACACCACCGCGCATGAAGGTGTGGCCCGTACTGCAGAGTTCGGCGCACAGCGCCTCGAACGTGCCGGTGCGGGTCGGCGTGAACCAGTAATACGTGACGTTACCCGGGATCATGTCCATCTTGGCGCGGAACTCGGGCACGTAGAAATCATGGACGACGTCGAGTGAGCGCAGCAGCACCTTCACCGGCTTGTCGAGCAGGAGATGAAGCTGGTCGCCTTGGATGATGATGTCGTCCTGACCGCGCGCATCCTTGGGGTCGAGACCAAGCGGATTCTCGGGGCTGACAAGGGTCACGTCGGTCGCGCCGAGCTGGCCATCGGCACCGGGCAGGCGAAAACTCCACTGCCATTGCTGGCCCACGATCTCGACCGTTGCGGCATCGGCGGGCACCGTGACGAATTGCTTCCAGACGACGAGGCCAGGCGCCAGCATGGCGGCGACACCGATGCCGGTTCCGATCGCGAGCCACCATTCCAGCCGCTTGTTCTCGGGCTCATAAGCTGCCCGATGTCCCTCGCGATGACGGAATCGGAACAGGCAATAGGCCATGAACAGCACCACGGCAGCGAAGACGGCGCCGGTAATCCAGAAGGTGATGATGATGGTGTTGTCGATATAGTGCCAGTTGGACGCGATCGGGGTCCACCACCATGGGCTCAGCAGGTGGAACGTCACCGAACCGATCACGACCAGTGCAAGTACGACGGCAACACCCATGGTCAGTCACCCTTGCCTATGGCAGCGAGGAACGGGGTCCGGTCGGCGCAGCGACGCGATCGAGGCGTGCCGACGTCGTGAAAGCGGGCTTCTCGTCGGCACGAGAGCGATACGGCCTGCTCGTGACGGTGTCGGGGAGCGGCATGAACCGGTGGGGACGGAAAACGGGAGGGATGGCGCAGAGGGATCGCGTGGCGCGGGCTCGGACGAGCGCGTCAACCGGCTTCAAGCGTCGCTTCCTGCTCGCCATCGCCGAACCTCCCGGTTCGCCAGACGATTGCGCGTCACATGTGACGCAAAGCTCCCGCCCAGGCTGCAAAGTACTCCGCTTCTCAGCCTATGGTCGCCGAATATTGTCCGACCGCGTTCGCCGGTTGTCAATCGAGGCCGGCCTGGAGCCGGCCGCGCTATCGCCGCACCCGCGCGTCGAAGGCGGCTACTTCTTCTTTCCGTCGGCGTCGAACTGCTTGAGGAAGGCGACGACATCGTCGATCTCCTGTTCGGATTTCAGGCCGGAGAACACCATTTTAGTCCCGGGAATCTTGGCCTGAGGCGCCTTGATGTAATCGCGGAACGTCGGCTCGTCCCAGGTGATCCCGGAATTCTTGTTGGCAGCCGAGTAGCTGTAGCCCTCGACTGATCCCGCCGGGCGCCCGATCAGGCCGTTGAGCTTCGGGCCGACCGCATTCCTCGCGGTCTCGCCGATCTGGTGGCAGACGCGACATCGCAGGAAGATCTTCTCGCCTGCGGTGGCGTCTCCTGCGGCAATGACTGGATGGGAAAGGAGGGGGAGAAGCAGGGCGGTCGTCAAGGCCAAGCGTATCATCGAAGGGCCTCCTTCGAGTTCGGTTCGCCCCACCACACGCAGCAGGCCGGCCCGCGCAACCCGTAGCCGCAAATCCTACACTATCAATGGTGCAGCTCCAATCTGCCTGCGCTCGGACCGGCCGGTCTCAGTCGTCGACATGGTCGTGCCCGCCGATGCGGCCGGGGCGCCAATACCCCTCGACTGGCGGCGCGGGAGCGTGGCGCTGTCAACCGGCGACCCGCGGCTCGCCGGCCGAGTCGGTGTCGCCTGCTCACTTGCCTGAAGTGTCGTGGGGCTGAGCCGAGCAAGGCGCGCCTTGTGCACTCCACTGGCCTCATGCGGTATGGTGGTGTGAACGCCTGCCGCGCTTGGTGCTGGGCAACCGACCGACATGAGGTCCGCTTGGAGAAGGCTGCTCAGGACATGCGCGAGCCGTGGCCGTGAGGTCCTCGCCCTTGCTCCGGTTGGGACTGGATGGTGCCGCCCTCCGGCAAGCAGGGCTGCTGGCTCTTGCCGCCTGGCTCGCATTTGCTCTCGCATCGTCGCTTCACATCACCAACGCCTACTGGGCCGCGATGCCAGTCTGGGTCGTGGCGCAAGCCTCGCGCGGGCTCTTGTTCGCCCGTGGCTTTCTCAGGATTCTCGGAACGTTGATTGGTGCAGCCGTCGGCTTCGGTTTGGTGCATCTGATTCCCAGCCACTATTTTCTCTTGCTCGCGCTCGGTCTGTGGGTCGGCTTCAACACTGCGCTGACGCATGTGCTGCGCGGCGTCACCGCCTATGGCGCCCTGATGAGCGGTATGACCGCGGCCATCGTCATCCTGCCAACGGTGTTCTCTCCCGAACGATCCTGGGACATCGCCATTGCACGGGTTGAGTGCACGTTGATCGGGGTGGTCGTGGTGACGTTGGTCACGGCGCTGTTCACACCGGCAGCATCGCGTTCTGCTCTCATGTCTCGGGCGCGGCTGATGGCCGGCCAAGCGGTGCGGTTCGCAGCCTTGGTGATCGAGGGCGTTCCGCAGGAGCGGCTTGCCGTAGCAGAACAGCAACTTCTCGCCGAGATGAGCAGCGTCACCCAGGCGGCGGATCAGATGACGGCAGGCTCGCTGCGGGGCTCGCGGCGTCGCAAGCGCGTCGATGCACTGGTCGCGGCCGCCTTGTTGGTGATGTCGGCAGGGCGCGCAGCTGCGTCGCGGGAAGCGTCGGAGGAGATCATCGCCAGGGCTCTGGCAGAACTTGACCGGTTGGCGCGACATTTCGAGTGGGAGACAGAGGTGGAAGGGGAGGCGCCGCTTGGCGAAGGGCTGGATCCCCGCCTGTCGGACAGTCTGCGGGGGCTGGTCGCAGCAGACGCCGCACTCCGTATGGACCGCCCGGCCGGAGACGAGCTCTCCGGCCTGGTGCCGGCCTTCCTGCGCAATCCTCATGGCGATTGGTCGCTGGGCACGACCGCTGGCGCCGTGTCGGGGTTGGCCACCTGGCTGGCTGGCTCTGCGGCCTATGCTGCAAACTGGCCGGTGGCGGAACTGGCAGCGCTCGGAGTTTGCATCTTCTCGATGGTCCTGGGCTCTCTGGCGCAGCCGCAGGCCATTGCGCCGCATATGCTGAAAGGAGTTCTGGCCGGGGTGGTGGCTGCCCTGATCTATCGCTTCGGCGTGCAGCCGCATGTCCAGACCGTGCCCGAACTGCTGGTTTCGGTGGCACCGTTCCTCCTGCTTGGAGGGTTGGCGCGCGCGAGCCGCAAGACGGCAATCGCGGCGATCGACGCCAATATGTGTTTTCTCCTGGCCAGCCAGGCGGTGTTGCCGGCCGTCACCAGACCTGCAGCAATCCTGAGCGAGGCTGGCGCGCTTGTCGCCGCTGCCGTGCTGGTCACAAGCAGCTTCATTCTGCTGCCGCGCAGGCACGATCGGCACGCGGCAAAGACCCGCGACGATATCCGGCGAGACCTTGAGCGGCTCCTCGCCAATCCGCAGGCCAGGCGCGGGGCAAGCTGGGATCAGGGCATGACCCGGCAGATCATGCGGCTCACTTTGCACCTCGCCAGAGCCGGAGAAGGCGATTGCGGCGCTGCGCATGGCCTGCTTGGCGTGCTCAATCTCGGCATCGCGGCGACGACGCTGCAGGGATTGATGTCTGAGGGAGGGCTCGGGGACGAGGATCGGCGGCTGATTGCGCAGGGGCTCGCAGCTCTGGGGCGGTTCAGGACGGAAACGCCCAGACCGGAATTGTTCGACGAGGCCGCGCGAAAGCTCGCGAATGCCGAGGCCGCACGCGCAATGAAGGAGGCCGCAGCTGCATTTCGGCAGGCGGAGCCCTTTCTCACCGGCCCGTAATGGCGCGCGCAGGAGGCCGCGTTGCGCTGGTTTCGCCTTGGGACCTGCGATGCCGCGTAGGCTCGGCGCTCATCCCGGTCAGGCCGCTTCAGCGGCACAGAGCCGGGATGCCGTCGTTAAACTTTCCCAGAGAGGTCGCGTTAAGCTGAGTGCTTCTTCACCCAGGCGACATAGGCATCCATCCAGCCTTGCAGAAAAGCCCGGCTGGATTCACCGATCTCGCCGCTCTCGGTGAACAACCCATCCTTGGCCTGGATGAAGATTTCCGGCTGTCCGAGTGTCGGCATGTCGAGATAGGCGAGGACATTGCGCAGATGCTGCTGCGCAATCGCTGTTCCGATAGCGCCGACCGACACGCCGAGAACACCGGCCGGCTTGCCGGCCCAGGCACTCTGCCCATAGGGCCGCGAGGCCTGATCGATGGCGTTCTTCAGCACGCCGGGGATGGAACGGTTATATTCGGCCGTGACGAAGATGACGCCCTGGGAGCCGGCGATCTCGGCCTTCAGCCGCTTCACGACCGGGGCCTGGTTGGCGTCGTCATCCTGATTGTAGAGCGGCAGATCGCCGATCGCGACCTGATGGAACCTGAACTCCGGCGGGGCCAGTTTGGCGATGGCCGTGGCAAGCTTGCGGTTGAAGGAATCACGCCGAAGGCTGCCGATCACGACGGCAATTCTGAATTCGCTCATGGTTTGTCCCATCACATCGTGCTGGTTGCGGCGTCGAGCCTAGTTCCCGACACCCGATTTGTCGCGCACGATCATCCTGGCCGCGCGCCAACGTGATCAGGGTGATTGCGGGACCGGTCCGAACCCTAGATCGAGCTTCCCGCCTTCTCCGCCGTCACCTCGGCATTCGCCGCCGGCCCTGCATCCTTGGCAGGGCGAGGCGCGCGCCAGTCGATGAGCCGATAGAACATCGGGATGAAGAAGGTGGCGATGAAGGTCGCAGCCAACATGCCGCCGATCACGCCCGTGCCGATCGAGTGCCGGCTCGCGGAGCCCGCGCCGCTGCTGATCGCGAGCGGAACGACGCCGAGAATGAAGGCGAGCGAGGTCATCACGATCGGTCGGAAGCGCAGCCGCGCTGCTTCGAGCGCAGCTTCGGCGGCACTCATGCCCTCCTGGCGCACAAGAACGGCGAATTCGACGATCAGGATGGCGTTCTTGGCGGCCAGACCGATCAGCGTGACAAGGCCGATCTGGAAGTAGACGTCGTTGGTCAGGCCGCGGAGCCAGACCGCAAGCAGCGCCCCGAACAGCGCGAACGGAACCGCGAGAATGACAGCCAGCGGCAGGGTCCATTTCTCGTACTGCGCAGCGAGGATCAGGAACACCATGATGATGCCGAAGATCATGGCTTGCGAGCCGGTTCCGCTGGTTGCGAGCTCCTGATAAGCCGAGCCCGTCCAGGCGATCTGGAAGCCCTGCGGAAGCTCGCGCGCCACCTCCTGCATCGCCGCGATCGCCGCGCCCGACGTGTATCCGGGCGCCGGGTTGCCCATCACCTTGGCGGCGGCAAAGGCGTTGAAGCGCTCGAACTGGTCGGGACCGGCGACGCGCACGGCTTTCACCAGCGTATCGAGCGGCACCATCTTGTTGTTGCTTGAGCGCACGAAGACCTGCTTGAGATCCTTCGGCGCCTGACGGAAAGCGGCCTCGGACTGCAGGTTGACGCGGTAGTTGCGCCCATAGAGCGTGAAGTCATTGACGTAGAGGCTGCCGAACGTGCTTTGCATCGTCTCGAAGACGGAGCTGATCGGCACGCCGAGCGCCTTGGCCATGTCGCGGTCCAGGTCGAGGCGGTACTGGGGAACGCCGGTGTCGAAGGTCGTGCGCACGCCGGCCAGTTCGGGACGTTTCGCGGCGGCTTCGACCAGTTGCGCGGTGGCGGCAGAGAGCGACTGGACGCCGCCTCCGGTGCGGTCCTGCACATAAAGTTCGAACCCGCCCGTGGTGCTCAACCCGCTGATCGGCGGCGGATTGAAGAACAGGACCATGGCGTCCTTGATCCCGATATTCATGCCGGTGAACGTCTTGACCAGGTTGCGCGCATCGAGGTCCGGGGTCCTGCGCTCGCTCCAGTCCTTGAGCGTCACGAAGGTCGTGGCGGCACTGGTCCGCTCGCTGCCGGAGAGAAGGTCGAACCCCGAAATGGCGAAGACATTCTCGACGGCCGGGTGCTTGCCGATATTGGTGGCGGCCTCATCCATCGCGGCCACGGTGCGGTTCAGCGACGCGGCCGGAGGCAGGATGGCCACCCCAAGCAGCACGCCCTGGTCTTCGTCTGGAACCAGCGAGCCCGGAACGATCCGGAACAGGATGCCGGTGCCGGCGACGAGCACGGCGAAGAGAACGAGGCCGATGGCAAAGCGCTTGATGAGGAAGCCGACGCCGGAGACATAGCCGCTCGTCAGCTTGTCGAAGAAGCGGTTGAACAGCCGGAACGGCAGTGCCGGCTCCTGATGGCCGGGCTTCAGGATCAGTGCGCACAGGGCCGGAGTCAGCGTCAGCGCGACGATGCCCGAGATCGTGACCGACAGGGCGATCGTGACCGCAAACTGCTTGTACATCGCACCGGCCAGCCCGCCCATGAACGACACGGGGATGAAGACCGCGCACAGCACCAGGACGATCGCGATGACCGGTCCGGTGACTTCGCCCATCGCCTTGATCGAAGCCTCTCGCGGCGACAGATGCTCTGTCGCCATGATGCGCTCGACGTTTTCCAGAACCACGATCGCGTCGTCGACGACGATGCCGATGGCGAGGACCAGGCCGAACAGGGTGAGCAGGTTGATCGAGAAGCCGAACATGTACATGCCGGCAAAGGTGCCGATGATCGAGATCGGTACGGCAATGACCGGGATGAGCGTGGCCCGGAAGTTCTGCAGGAAAAGGAAGACGACGAGGATGACCAGGACGATGGCCTCGACGAAGGTCTTGACCACCTCCTCGATCGAGACCTGGATGAACTTCGTCGTGTCGTAGGGAATGCTGTAGGCCATGCCCTCCGGGAAGGACTGCTTCAGTTCTTCCATGCGGCTCTTGAGCGCCTCCATGGTCGAGAGCGCATTCGCTCCGGTCTGAAGATAGACCGCGAGTGGCACCGCAGGCTTGCCGTTGAGCTTGCTGTCGACGGTATAGCTGGCCGATCCGAGCTCGACCCGCGCCACATCCCTGAGCCTGAGCGTCGCCGCGTTGATGTCGGAGCGCAGGATGATGTTGCCGAACGCCTCGGCATCCGGGAGACGCCCCTGGGTCGTGGCGGAATAGGTGAAGGGGGTCGATGGGTCGTTCGGCTCATCGCCGAAGCGGCCGGCTGCGAACTGGGCATTCTGTTCGCGAATGGCTGCCGCGACATCGGTCGTCGTCAGGCCGTAGCGGGCGAGCTTGTCGGGGCTCAGCCAGATCCGCATCGAGTAGTCTCGCTGCCCGAGCAATGCCGCGTCGCCGACGCCGGGAATGCGCTTCAGATCGTCAATGACGTTCAGCAGGGCATAGTTGCCGACATAGGTCGTGTCGAAGCGGTCGTTCTCCGAATACATCGCCACGAGGCCGAGGATGGAGGTCGAGCGCTGGCTGACCGTCACGCCGAGCCGGGTGACCTCTTGCGGCAAGGTCGGCGTCGCGCGCTGGACGCGATTATTGACGTTGATCGTTGCCTGATCGGGATCGGTGCCCTGAGCGAATGTCACCGTCAGCGACATCTGGCCGCTGCTGGAGTTCGAGGACTGCATGTAGAGCATGCCCTCGACGCCGTTGATCTGCTGCTCGAGCGGCGCTGCCACCGTCTGCGCGATCGTCTCGGCGCTGGCGCCGGGATAGGTGGCGCTGACGACGATCTGCGGCGGCGTCAGCTCGGGATATTGCGCGATCGGAAGCACGCGGATCGCGACGATGCCGGCAAGCACGATGACGATCGAGATGACGGCGGCGAAGACGGGCCTGTCGATGAAGAAGCGATTCATGGCTTGGCAGCTCCGGGCGCCGCGGCGGCGATCGTGACCGGAGCGCCGGGACGAACCTTGATGATCCCTTCCGTGATCAGCTTGTCGCCGGGCTTGAGGCCTGAGGTGACGATCCAGCCGTCAGAGACCTGACGTCCGAGTACGACCGGGCGGGCTTCGGCCTTCCCCTGGCTGTCGACCGTGTAGACGAACTGTCCGCGGGGTCCCTGCGAGACGGCAGCCTGCGGAACGACGATGGCGTCGTTGAGGACGACCCCCATCACGATCGCGCGCAGGAACTGGCCGGGCAGCAGGCGATGCTCGGGATTGGGGACAACGGCACGCAGCCGCAGCGTCCCGGTTTCCGGATCAAGGCCGGAGGAGGCGAAATCGATCACGCCAGGTTGAGCATAGACGCGGCCATCGCCATAGGTGAGCTTGACAGAGAGGATCTCGCCGGCACGCTCCCAGATGCCCTGTGCTTCGAGCAGTGCCCTGACCTCGGCAACTTCGCTCTCGCTGGAGTTGAAGATGACATAGACGGGGTCGAGCTGGGTGATCTTGGTGAGCAGGCTGCTGTCGCCCGTGGTGCCGATCAGGCTGCCCTCGGGCAACTCCTCGCGACTCGTGACCCCACTGATCGGCGCCCTCACATTGGTGTAGCCGAGATTGAGTTCTGCGACGTTCAGGTCGGCGTGGGCGACGGCGACCGACGCCGTCGCGAGTTCCTTGGCGGAGAGGGCATCATCGCGCGCCTTTTCCGTACCGGAGCCGCTCTGGGCCAGCCGCGTATAGCGTTCGGCATCGCGCGTCGCCTGGGCGAGTTGTGCCTCCGCCTGCTGGAGCTGTGCCTTGGCCTTGGCGACGTCCGCCTCGTAACGCCTCGGGTCTATTTCGAAGAGGATGTCGCCGGCCTTGACCTCGGCGCCCTCGACGAAATTCCGCTTCAGCAGAATCCCGCCAACCTGGGCCCGGACCTGAACCTCCCGCGAGGCCTCGACGCGTGCGGCATACTCGAATGTCAGCGGGACCTTACCGGCTTTGACCTCGACCACGGTCACCTGGGGCGGGGGCGCAGCCCCCTGCGCCTGGGCCAAGGTTGCTGCGCCAAGCAGCGGCCAGATGAAGGCAAGGCAGAAGAGCGCGAAACGGCGCCGCGGCGTGGAGGTGGTCATCCGTCGCATCCTTCCAATGGTGCAGGTCGCGGCGCGCTCGCCGTCGGGGCATCGTGCAGTCTTCCATGAGCGAGGCCCGCGTCAAACCACAAGTCTTGCCCGCCGGAAGCGCGGGCGGCCTTCATCGCACGTGCGGGAGCATGAGGCTGGGAAGGTCTCTCGCTAGTGGGGCTTGGAGAGGAATACGGCGATGAGATTCTCAAGGAAGTGCTCCTGAAACTGGCTGCGATCCATGGGGCTCGCGGACAGGGATTGAACGAGGTCGGGCGCGGTCGAGGGCCAGAAGAATGCGCCGGCGAGAATCGAGAAGGCGATGAAGGGGTCGCTCGCATGCGTGACACCTTCGCGAACCGCCTGATCGAGAAGCGGTATGAAGGCATCGAGCGCGGGACGAAGCAGGCGTTCCTTCAGGGCGGCCAGCCGCGCCCCGCTCTCCCTCGCCTGCTGCGCGATGAAGAGGCCGAGTTCCGGGTGGCTGAAATGGAAGATCACCGTCAGGCGGATGGCATCGCTCATTCGCTCCCTGACTGGGCGTGTCTCGGCCGTCAGGCGTCGGATCTCGGCGTGCAGCTGCGTCGTATACGAGGCGACATGGTCGATGCTCGCGAGCCAGAGCCCTTCCTTTCCGCCAAAATGCACACGCACCAGCCCAGGGTCGACCTTGGCGGCAGCGGCCAGGCTACGCAGATCGACGCTGTCATAGCCATGACGCGCAAAGGCGCTCGTCGCGGCGAGAAGCAAAGCCTCGCGGCCCGACATCTGGTCCTTGAGCCGCCGACCGCGAGGGCGCGGAGCTGGGCTGGGGGAAGTGGATCGGTCGGATCGGGGCATTGCTCGGATGATTGTTATAAAATCTACAAATGAGGATATTTCAGCGCGAGGCAGGACGCAAGGGCACAGGCGATTGTCTGACGGCGCGGCGTTCTTCACGAGATTGTTACGCAAGGGAGGCGCAGCGCATGGCCAAGGGTCATTCCGGCCCGGCGTAATGTCGGCGGCGCGAGACGATCCTGTCGGGCGAATGGAAGTCGCGCGGCCTGCAGCTTCTGTGCAAGGAGGGGGAGTATCAGAACCGAGCTCAGAAGCGATATTCATCAACACAACGAGACGGCGCTCTGGTATTTTACGAACGGTATGATTTACTTGTACTGGGGAAACCGTTCTCTGAGTCTTTGGATTGTATATTCGAATCGGTCTGACTTGCGGCGCAGCTGTCATTGCCGATGGGGCTCGTCGTCAAAATCGGGGTTTCAGGTTCTCAAGTATTTTCGAGAAGTTTCACGCCAGGCTCTCTGAGACAGGAGTAACGCCAGAATTCGACCGGTTAAAATACTAGGTGCTTGGAACAAGTATCAGGTAACGCTGTTCTGAATCTCCAGCGGGGGGCTGGGTATGACCAAGGATAACGGCAGCGGGGAACGCATGATCTGGTCTGAACTGGCTGGGCAGATGGTCGCAATCTCGTCGCCGGAATGGTGCCACGAGCGGGATGTCGACTATCTGCTATGGCTGCCTTCGCTGGAGCGGGGCCGGGTGCTGCGGGGATATCCGCCGGAGATCGCCGAGCGTCTCTGCGCTGACATCGAACGCTTGCGGGACATCCGGAAGCGCCGCTGAGCCCGCGGTCATCGCAAGCTGCGGATTGCATTCGTACGACCCGCCGCGTCTGACCGTTCAGGGTTTGACGATCCACTCATGGGCCGGATCGTTGGCGAACTTCCAAACCCGCTTCGGACCCGCCATCACGTTGAGGTAATAGAGCTCATAGCCGTGCGGTGCTGCGACCGGATGATAGCCCCTTGGCACCAGCACGACATCGCCATCCTCGGCGCAGAGCGTCTCATCGAGCGAACGGTCGTCGGTATAGACGCGCTGCAGCGCAAAGCCCTGGGGCGGCGAGAGCCGGTGGTAATAGGTCTCCTCCAGCAGCGATTCCTGCGGCAGCCTGTCCTGGTCATGCTTGTGCGGCGGATAACTCGACCAGTTGCCTGACGGGGTGATCACCTCGACGACGAGCAGGCCATCGGCGGGCTCGGTCTCGGGCAGGATATTACGGACATGGCGGGTGTTCGTACCGCTGCCGCGGGTCATGCAGCCGACATCCCCTGGCGCGATCACCCGCGGCTTTGAGCCCGGGTTTCCCGGTGCCGAGCAGATCGCCAGCTCGCAGGGACCCTGCGCCGTCACGGCAAAGCGCAGCCCGGCCGGGACATAGAGCGACCAGGGGTCGGGTTCGAATGGCGAGGATCGCCCGCCAATGATGCCGAAATCGGTGTCCTCGACCATGGCCGCGGCCTTCCCCGACAGCAGGACGACGCAAACCTCGCGGTCTCCGGTCTCCCGTTCGAGCACCTGTCCGTCGGCAAGCCGGTGGACGTCGAAGCCGACATGGCCCCAGCCGGCCGATTCCGGGGTGACGTGATGGATGCGGCCGTCCTGATCTGGGGCGGATGGTTTGACGAGCAGCTTCGACATGGCGCATCCGGGCCTCAGACGAGCCCGGCCTCCTTCAGGCTGTGCTTGAGATGGGCGACGCCCTTCTTGGCATAGGTCAGCGGATGGGCCTTTTCCGGATCCTGCTCGGCTTCGACCACGACCCAGCCGGAATAGCCCGGCAATGCGCGAAACACTGCGGGATAATCGATCATCCCGTCGCCCGGCACGGTATAGATGCCGAGATCGCTGCCCTTGCCGAGAACGGCGTCAAGGAAGCTCCAGCCTTCCGCCGCTGCCTGCGTCATGACATGCGGGCGCACGTCCTTGGCGTGGACATGGCTGATCCGCTCGCGATAGCGCGCGGCGAGCGCGGCTGGGTCCGAGCCACCCCAGGTGGCATGGCCGGTATCGAGCAGGAGATGCACGGCAGAACCCGTCGCCGCCATGAAGGCGTCGATATCGGCCTCGCTCTGCACGATCGTGCCCATGTGGTGATGATAGACCAGCCGGACGCCCTCGCTCAGCGTGCGCTCGGCAACCTGCGTGATCCGCCGGCCGAACTCGGCCCAATCCCGCGCGCTCATCACAGGGCGCTGTGAGAGCGGTTTCGAGCGGTCGCCATGGATCGCATTCGAGGTCTCGGCGAAGACCAGCACGGTCGAGCCCATGGCCTTGAGCAGATCGAGATGCGGNNTCCTCGTCGGCGTCGCGCTGCAGCAGTTCAGCTGAATACCAGCCCGAGATGCAGTCCATGCCGAAGGGGGCGAGAGCAGCCTTCAGCGCTGCCGGCTGCCGTGGGAACTTGTGACCAAGCTCCATGCCGGTGAAGCCGGCCTCGCGTGCCTCGGCGAGGCAGGTTTCGAGCGGTGTCGCGCCGCCGATTTCCTGGAGATCGTCATTCGACCAGCCAATCGGGTTGGCACCAATGCGGATGGGCATGGAAAACTGTCCTTCGGATCAGGGGCGTGACTTCAGCGCGGTCTCATAGCGCTCGCGCGCCTGCCGGACTTCGGCGCGCGATGAGGTTGCCGGCACCGCGACATCCCACCAGTGGCCGCCGGCATCGGTCGAGGCGAGCGGGTCGGTATCGATCACCACGACGCTGGTCCGCGCATGCGCGCGGGCGGCACGCAGCGCTTCGTCCAGCTCGGCGAGGCTTCCGGCCTTCGTGGCGACGGCACCGAGCGAAGCGGCATGCGCGGCAAAATCGATTGCGGGCAGCGTCTCGTNNGTCTCGTGGCGGGTGTCACGCAGCAGGTTGTTGAAGGAGGCGCCGCCCGTCGCATTCTGCAGCCGGTTGATGCAGCCGTAGCCGCGATTATCGAGCAGGATGATCGTCAGCTTCAGGCCGAGCATCACCGAGGTCGCGATCTCGGAGTTCATCATCAGATAGGAGCCGTCGCCGACCATGACGACGACCTCGCGGCTCGGATCGGCCATCTTGACGCCGAGGCCGCCGGCGATTTCGTAGCCCATGCAGGAATAGCCGTATTCCATGTGGTAGCCGCCGGGCGCGCCGGCTTGCCAGAGCTTGTGCAACTCGCCAGGCAGTCCGCCGGCGGCGCAGAGCACGACATCGGACGGCTCGCTCCAGCGCTGCACGGCGCCGATCACCTGCGCATCGCTCGGCAGGGGCTGGTTGCCGGGATCAGTGTAGCGCGCGGCGAGGCCAAGCCAGGTCTTGCCCTCGGATTCCGCCCGCTCCGTCCATGCCGCCGGGGCGCGATGCCCCGCCAGTGCCGTAGCCAGCTCGGAGAGGCCGGCCCGGGCGTCGCAGACCAGCGGAAGCGCGCGGTGCTTGCCGGCATCGAAGGCCTGCGTGTTCAGCCCGAGGATCCGGCAGGACGGGTTGGCGAAGAGTGCCCAGGAGCCGGTGGTGAAATCCTGCAGCCTCGTGCCGATGGCGAGCACCAGATCGGCCTCGCGCGCCAGCGCATTGGCAGCGGCCGTGCCGGTGACGCCGATGGCGCCGAGATTGAGCCTGTGGGTTGCGCCGAGGCTGCTCTTGCCGGCCTGCGTCTCAGCGGCGGGAATGCCGTGCGCCTCGCAGAATTCGGCGAGCGCGGCTTCGGCTCCGCTATAGAGTACGCCACCGCCGGCAATGACGAGTGGCTTCTTCGCCGCCTTGAGCAGTCTGACTGCATCGGCCAACTCCTGCTCGTCCGGGCGGGGGCGGCGTGGCGTCCAGAGCCGCTCGGCAAAGAAACTCTCGGGATAGTCATAGGCTTCGGCCTGCACGTCCTGGCAGAGCGCCAGCGTCACCGGCCCGCATTCGGCCGGATCGGTCAGGACGGCCATGGCCCGCTCGAAGGCCGGCATCAGCTGCTCCGGCCGAGTCAGTCGGTCGAAATAGCGCGAGACCGGACGAAAGCAGTCATTGGCGGAGACCGTGCCGTCGCCGAAATCCTCGATCTGCTGCAGCACGGGGTCGGGCAGGCGCCCGGCAAAGACATCGCCCGGCAGCAGCAGCAGCGGCAGGCGGTTGACATGCGCGACGGCGGCGGCCGTGACCATGTTGGTGGCACCGGGGCCGATCGAACTCGTCACCGCCATCATCCGACGCCGGCGCGAAGCCTTGGCGAAGGCGATCGCAGCATGCGCCATGGCCTGCTCGTTATGGGCGCGATAGGTCGGCAACGTGTCGCGAGCGGCATGCAGCGCCTCTCCGAGTCCGGCGACATTGCCGTGCCCGAAGATGGCCCAGACGCCCGCGAAGATCGGTACGGTCTTGCCGTCGATCACCGTCTTCTGTGCCTGCATGGCGCGTGTCAGCGCCTGCGCCATGGTGAGGCGGATCGTACCCATTGGGAGTTCCTCAGCGTTCCTGCCAGGCTGCGACCAGCCGGGCGAAGCGTTCTGCCATCATCGCGGTCGCAGCCTCGTCATTGAGGTTGCCGGCAAGCCAGCCACGCGCCGCTTCCCCGAAAATCGTGCGGCCGACGGCGAAGCCCTTGACCGATGCCGAGCCCTGCGCTGCGCGGAAGGCCTGCGCGACCGTCTCTTCCGGTGCGTCGAGGCCGAGCAGCAATACACCGCGGCAATAAGGGTCATGGCCGGCGATGACCGCATCGATCTCGCGCCATGCGGCTGGCGAGGGCTGGCCTTCGAGCTTCCACCAGTCCGGCCTGATGCCGATGGCGTAGAGCCGCGTCATCACCCGCGCGACTGTATCATCCGCGACGGCACCGTGCTTCGAGGCAATGATCTCGACGAGCAATTCCCGCCCGACCTGGCGGCAGGCGAGCGCGACGCGCTTCAGCACCTGCTCCTGCGCGCTCCTGAGAGCCTCGGAGTCGTCGGGGTGGTAGAAACACAGGCATTTGGCGACATGGCTGACCGGCCATTCGGCCAGGGCGGCGCCGAGGGATCCCGTCGCGTCGGTCTCCAGCGCGAGCGGTCGCGAGCCCGGGAGTTCAAGGGGGCGGGCGATCCAGAAGCCGTGATCCTCCGCCCGGAACAGGGCTTCGCGACCATGGATGCCGTCGACCAGCATGCCGAAGCCAGGACGTCCGTCGGCGACACGGGCCGCCGCCTTAACGGCAAGCGTCTTGAAATGGGCGATCCGCTCATGCGGCACGCCTGCCGCGTCGGCCATTTCCTCGAGCTGGGCCCGATGATCGATGGCGAGCGCCATCACGCCCGCGGGCTGCGGCAGGCGTGTCGTCGCCCAATGCACATGGTTGATCTCGCCGTCCCGGCGCAGCGCCCGGTGCGGCGAGCCATGAGCCAGGAAATATTGCAGCTCTGGGAAGGTCGGGCTTTCCGGCGAGCATAGCAGCCTGGAGACCGCGAAGGCGCCGCACGCATTGGCGAAGGCGCAGCAGGTCGCGAGCGGCTCGTCGCGCAGCCAGCCGCGCAGGAAGCCGGACATGAAGGCGTCACCGGCACCGAGCACGTTATAGACCTCGACCGGAAAGCCCGGCCCCTTGATTCCGTCTTCGAGCGAGGCGGGGATCGCGCCGGGAAATACCACGCAGCCCATCGGCCCGCGCTTGCAGACGATCGTCGCGGCGCTCAGGGACCGGATCGTGCGGATGGCCTGAAGCGTATCCTCCGAGCCGCCGGCGGCGTGGAGCTCTTCCTCCGTGCCGACGATCAGGTCGCAATCGGGCAGGATCGACTGGAGATGCTCGGTCACCGTCTCGGAGCGGATATAGCGTTCCTCCCCGGCCTGGTGCCCGGCAAGCCCCCAGAGATTGGGCCGGTAGTCGACATCGAATACGACCTTGCGGCCATGCCTGCGGGCAAGCGCGATCGCCTTCTTCTGCGCTGCTGCGGCGTTGGGAATGGCGAAATGCGTGCCGGTGACGACGATCGCCCTGGCGGAGGCGATGAAGGCCTCGTCGATCTCGCTTTCCTGCAATGCGGCGTCGGCGCAGTCGGTGCGGTAGAAGATCAGCGGGAAGGTCTTCTCGTCGCGGACCCCGAGGATGACGAGTGCGGTCAGCCGCTTCGGGTCGGTGATCACGCCGCTCGTCTCGACGCCTTCGCGCTCCAGCTGTTCGCGAATGAAGCGGCCCATCTGCTCGTCGCCGACACGGGTGATCACGGCCGATTTCAGGCCCAGGCGCGCGGTGCCGATCGCGATATTGGTCGGGCAGCCCCCGACCGCCTTGACGAAGCTGCCCATGTCTTCAAGCCGGCCGCCGATTTGCTGGCCGTAGAGATCGACCGAGGAGCGGCCAATCGTGATGACGTCGAGCTGAGGGGCGACGGGCATGGTGCTTCGGCTTTCCGCACTAACCTGCGAGATCGGGATCGGCGCTGGCGCCGGCGTGTTCGGCGGTAGCAACCGCGAGCGCCATCGCCAGGGTGAAGCTGGCCGCCATCGAGCGGAATGCGCCGAAATCTGCCTCCGCGACATCGAGCCAGAGTTCGCAGTTCTCGGCGAGCGGACTGAGCGGGCTGTCGGTCAGGGCCAGCACCGGAATGCCGCGCTGATGTGCGGCGGCAGCGATCTCGACCGTGGCAGTCGTATAGGGCGCGCAGCTGATCGCCAGGATGGCGTCGCCGGGCCCGGCAAGGGCGGCCTGCTCCTGGCCGAGGCCGCCGACATGGTCGACCAGCACCGCCCTGATGCCGAGCTTGCCGAATGCATAGGCGAGGTAGGACACCACGGGGAACATGCGCCGTGCGCCGACGAGGACGATGGTTTGCGCCTTGGCGAGCAAGGCAGCCGCCTCTTCCAGCTGGTCGGGCCTGACAGCCGCCCTGAGCTGGGCAAGCGACGCTTCGCTTGCCTGAATGAAGCCGTCGAGCAGCGCTGCGCTACCGTCCGAGCCTGTTCCCGCCGTTCGCAGGGCGGCCAGGCGCGCGCGATGGTCGGCGGCATGCCGGCGCAGCCGCGAGCGGAACACCTCCTGGAGTTCGCTGAAGCCGGAATAGTCGAGCGCCTGCGCGAAACGCACCAGTGTCGAGGCCTGCACGCCGGCCTTCTCCGCGATCTGCGCGGTGGAGCCGAAGGCCATGTCGTCGAGATGGGCAAGTGCATGATCGGCGACCTGTTTCAGCCGCTTCGGCAGGGATGGCCGCCGTTCGCGCAGCAAGGCGACGAAACGGTCGAATTCCGGCCTGTCCGTGGGCTGAGGCTGTGATCCTGATGACATGCCGGTTCCGGTTAAAGCGCCTTGACTTCAAGCGCCGATCGGCGGAATGTTTATTCCAAAATCAGACAAAGACAATCCATTCATATCAAAATTTCGCTGGGGAGCGTGGCGTCAGGTGTCAGGGAAGAACGAATTCGGTCGTGATCTGACCGGCAAGGCCGCCATCGTGACCGGTGGCAGCCAGGGGCTTGGCGAAGCCGTCGCCCGCGAGTTCCAGGCGCGCGGGATTGCTTCCCTGCTGCTGACCGGCCGCAATCGCGAGCGCGGCGAGGCGGTTGCCCGCGATCTTCGCAATGCTGGCTGCGATGTTCGTTTCCACGCCGCCGATCTTTCCGATCTCGACCAGGTCAAGTCAATCGTTCCGGCCGCCGAGGCGGCGTTCGGTCGTGTCGACATCCTGGTGAACGCCGCCGGCGATACGGATCGCGGCTCCATCCTGGAGACGACGCCCGAGCTCTACGAGCGCATCATGGCGGTCAATCTGCGTGCGCCCTTCTTCCTGATCCAGGGCGCCGCCGAGCTGATGTGCCGGCTCGGGATCGAAGGTGCCATCGTCAATATCCAGTCGATGTCGGCGCATGGCGGCCAGCCATTCCTGAGCGCCTACAGCGTCTCCAAGGGCGCGCTGGCGACGCTGACCCGCAACGCCGCCTTCGGGCTGCTCGAGCACCGTATCCGGGTCAATGGACTGAATATCGGCTGGATGGCGACGCCGGGCGAAGACGCGATCATGCGGTTGCGCCATGACGCGCAGGATGGCTGGCTCGATCAGGCTGCCGCGAGCCAGCCCTTCGGCCGCCTGCTCGACCCGCAAGAGGTCGCCCGCGCCGTCGCCTATCTGGCCTCGGCCGAATCGGGTCTGATGACAGGCTCGAACATCGATTTCGACCAGACGATTCTTGGAGCGCGGCAGTAACCCTGCCGCAGCCACAGCCTTGACGACAGGACATATGACGATGCGCATGGGATTGCTGGGTGCCGGCCGGATCGGACGCATTCATGGGTTGAACCTTGCGGCGCGCAAGGACGCGACGCTGGTTTCGGTTGCGGACGCCTTTGCGGATGCGGCGGCCTCGCTGGCGGCCGAGACCGGCGCGACCGTTGCCAGTCTCGACGCGATTCTCGCCGACAAGACGCTCGATGCGGTCCTGATCTGCACGCCGACCGACACCCATGCCGATCTGATCGAGGCCGCCGTCGCCTCCGGCAAGGCAGTGTTCTGCGAAAAGCCGGTCGATCTCGACGCCGAGCGCATCAGGGCATGCCTCAAGACCGTCGCCAAGACCGGCAGGCCACTGATGATCGGCTTCAACCGGCGCTTCGACCCGAGCTTCGCCGCGCTTCAGAACCGCCTGCGGGCCGGAGAGGCGGGCGCGATCGAGATCGTCAGCGTGATCTCGCGCGACCCCTCGCCGCCGCCGGTCGACTATGTCAAGCGCTCGGGCGGTCTGTTCCGCGACATGATGATCCACGATTTCGACATGGCCCGCTTCCTCCTCGCCGAGGAGCCGGTCGAGGTCTTCGCGCTCGGTTCGGCGCTGGTCGATCCGGCGATCGGCCAGGCCGGGGATGTCGATACGGCCGCGGTTCTGATGCGCACGGCGTCGGGCAAGATCGCGCAGATCTCGAATTCGCGCCGCGCCAGCTACGGTTATGACCAGCGCATCGAGGTCCATGGCTCGAAGGGTATGCTGCGGGCCGGCAACATCCACGAGACCACGGTCGAGATCGCAACCGGCGCCGGTTTCCGGGCTGACCCGGTGCAGAATTTCTTCCTCGAGCGCTATGCCGCTGCCTATCGCGCCGAACTCGATGCCTTCGTCGCCGCCCTGAAGGGCAAGACGGCGCCGCTGCCCTCCGGAGAGGATGGCCTGAAGGCACAGATCCTGGCCGATGCGGCGACCGAATCCGCTCGCAGCGGCAAGCCGGTCTCCGTCGCTCTCGGGGCGATCTGATCATGACGCCTGCTGAACTCGATCTGCGCCAATATGCCGTGCTGGGCCTCGTCCAGCAGACCGGCTTCATGGCGCTCGACTATTTCAACAAGAGCGAAAGCCTCGGCGTCACGATGAAGGGCGCCCAGGACTGGCTTACCGTCGCCGACGGCGCGGTCGAGGATTTCCTGCGGCAGCGGCTTGCCGTGATGTTCCCGCAGGATGCGATCATCGGCGAAGAGGGCGGCGGCGAGGCCTCGGACGCGGTCTGGATCATCGACCCGATCGACGGCACCTCGAATTTCGCCCGTGGCGACCGCAACTGGTGCATCTCGATCGGGTTTCTGCTGAACGGCGTTCCCGAAATCGGCATTCTTTCTGCGCCGGCGCTGGGCGAGATCTATGTCGGACGCAAGGGGCGAGGCGCGACCCTGAATGGCGAAGCGATCAAGGTGTCGGGGCAGACCGATATCAAGCGCGCCTATGTCGAACTGGGCTGGTCGACGCGCATCCCGGCCGAACGCTATGTCGCGATGATCGGGCGTGGCTACGCCGCGGGCGCCTCGGTGAAGCGCGGTGGCTCCGGTGCGCTCGGCCTGGCCCATGTCGCGAATGGCCGGACGGAGGCCTATGCCGAACTCCACATCAACGCATGGGATGTTGCGGCCGGTGTCGTGATCGCAACCGAAGCCGGCGCCTATGTCAGCGATTTCTTCAGCGGGGACGGTATTGCCAAGGGCAACCCGATCCTGTGCTGCACGCCGGGGCTTCGCCGCGAGCTCGAACAGGTCACGCAGATCGGGAGCCGGCAGGCGAACGATTGATCTTTGCCGGCAACACGTCACTATCAAGTCAACAACAAAACCAAGAACGACACGTAACGGGAGGATGACATGCAGGGATTTCAATGGCTCCGGACCGGGGTCCTGGCAGCGCTGGCCAGCGGGGCTGCTTTTGCGGCGGCCCCCGCACAGGCCCAGGGCGCACTCGTCATGTATTGCGGCGTCCAGGAGGAATGGTGCCGCGCCATGTCGACCGCGTTCGAGCGCGATACGGGAATCAAGGTCGCGATGACCCGCAAATCGGCTGGCGAGATCTACGCCCAGCTCAAGGCGGAATCGTCCAATCCGCGCGGCGATATCTGGTGGGGTGGTACGGGTGACCCCCATCTCCAGGCTGCCGAGGAAGGGCTGACCCTCGAATATGAATCGCCGGTCAACAAGGACCTTCACGACTGGGCGCTGTCGCAGTGGAAGGCGGCTCAGAAGCGCTCCGTCGGCATTTACGCAGGCGCGCTCGGCTTCGGCTTCAACACCCAGCAGATCAAGCAGAAGGGCCTGAACGAGCCGAAATGCTGGGCCGACCTGCTCGATCCGAAGCTCAAGGACGACGTCCAGGTCGCCGATCCGAACTCCTCGGGGACGGCCTATAACCTGCTCGCGACCGTGGTCCAGCTGATGGGCGAGGAGAAGGGCTTCGATTATCTCAAGAAGCTGCACAAGAACGTCAGCCAGTACACCAAGTCGGGTGCTGCCCCCGCCAAGGCCGCGAGCCTCGGAGAAACCGCCGTCGGCATCGTCTTCATCCACGACGCGGTCGTCTTCGCGGTCCAGGGAGACCCGATCAAGGCTGTCGCGCCTTGCGAGGGCACCGGCTACGAGATCGGCTCGATGTCGATCATCAAGGGTGCGCGCAATCTCGACAACGCCAAGAAGTTCTATGACTGGGCGCTGACCCCGGCGGCTCAGGCACTGGCGGCTCCGGCCAAGTCCTATCAGGTCCCCTCCAACAAGAACTCGACGGTGCCTCCGCAGGCGCCGAAGATGTCCGAGATGAAGATGATCGACTACGACTTCGTCAAATACGGCTCGTCCGCGGAGCGCACGCGGCTGCTGACGAAGTGGGACAAGGAGGTCAAGGCGCTGCCGAAGTAACTCTCCGTTCAGCGCCCTGAAGAGATCCCCTGCGATGCGTCCTGCGACACGGCTCGTCCTGCTGCTCGGCTGGCTCGGCTATGCGGTCATTCCCTGGTACCTGCCTGACGGCGTCAGTCTCAGCCAGTTCGGCTGGCTCGCGGGGTACCCGTTCGGCAGGGCCGGCACGGCGTTCGCGCTGGCCCTGTCCGGCACGGCCCCCTGGCTGCTGCCAGTCGGCGTGGCGCTGCTGGCCGTGACGCTGTTGCTGGGCCGCAGCGAGAGTGCTGCGGTCGGCAGGACGCTGATCTGGGCGGGGCTGCTCGGTATGGTCCTGTTCTTCGCACAGGGCTTCGCCATCACGCTGCAGGGCCAGGGCATCCCCTGGCTCGCCGCCCTGCTCGGCGGCAGCGGCGCGGCTCAGGGCGGCATGGGCTTTGGCGCCTTCCTGACGGTGCTCTCGCTTCTGCTCCTGCTCTGTCACGGGCTCGCCTATCGCGGCTTCTGCCGGGGCGACATCTTCACCACCAGCTCGATTGGCATCATCGTCTTGCTGATCGGGCTCTTCATCTTCTTCCCGGTGGCGACGATCCTGCAAAGCGCGCTTGTCGATCAGGCCGGCGCCTTCGCGCCTGGCATCTTCGTTGCGCGCCTGTTCGATTCCTCGATCTGGGGACTTGGCTGCGTCACCGCGAACACGAATTGCGGCGTTGCCTGGAACACGCTGATCCTTGCCGTGCTGACCGGCGTGATCACGACTTTGCTCGGGCTTGCCTGCGCGCTGCTCGTGCTGCGCACGCGCATGCCCGGCAAGCGCCTGATGCGCGCGCTCACCGTGTTGCCGATCATCACGCCGCCCTTCGTCATCGGTCTCGCGCTGATCCTGCTCTTCGGTCGCTCCGGCGTGGTCTCCGGGCTGCTCTATGACTGGTTTTCGATTCCGCGCTCGCGCTGGATCTACGGGCTGCCCGGCGTGCTGCTGGCGCAGGTCCTGGCCTTCGCGCCGATCGCATTCCTCGTCCTGATCGGGGTCGTGCAAGGCATCAGCCCCAGCCTGGAGGAAGCCTCGCAGACACTGGGCGCCAAACGCTGGGCGACGTTCCGCACGGTGACATGGCCGCTGCTCAAGCCCGGCCTCGCCAATGCCTTCCTGCTCGGCTTCGTCGAGAGCATGGCCGATTTCGGCAATCCGCTGGTGCTCGGCGGCAATTTCGAGGTGCTGTCGACCAAGATCTTCTTCGCCGTGGTCGGCGCCGCGCATAATCAGGGGCAGGCGGCGGTGCTGGCGATGGTGCTCCTCGTCTTCACGCTCGGCGCCTTCTGGGTGCAGCAGCGCTGGCTCGGTGGCAAATCCTATACGACCGTCACCGGCAAGGGCGATTCCGGCCTGCCGGCAAAACTTCCGAAGCCGGTCACCTTCATCTCCGCACTGGTGATCGTGCCCTGGGTGGCGCTGACCTTCGTGATCTATGTGATCATCCTGATGGGCGGCTTCGTGAAGACCATGGGCCGCGACCACACCCCGACGCTGGAGCATTATCGCACCGGTTTCGCCGTCGATTTCAGCCGCGGGCTGTTCTTCGAGGGCGCGGCGTGGGATTCGCTGTTCACGACGCTGAAGGTCGCGGCGATCTCGGCCCCGCTGACGGCCGTACTCGGCCTGCTCACCGCCTATCTGTTGATGCGGCAGCAGTTCCGCGGCCGCCACGTGCTCGAATTCACCACCATGCTGAGCTTCGCCATCCCCGGCACGGTGCTCGGCGTCGCCTATATCCTGGCCTTCAATGTGCCGCCGGTTGAGATCACCGGGACCGGGCTGATCCTGATCATCGCCTTCGTCTTCCGGAACATGCCCGTCGGTGTCCGTTCCGGCATCGCCGGCCTGTCGCAGATCGACAAGAGCCTCGACGAGGCGTCGATCACCTTGCGGGCGCGCAGCTTCACCACGCTCTGGCGCGTGGTGCTGCCCCTGCTGCGCCCCGCACTCGTCTCCGCCCTGGTCTACAGCTTCGTGCGCAGCATCACCTCGGTCAGCGCCGTGATCTTCCTGGTCTCCGCCGAGTACAACCTGGCGACGGCCTATATCGTCGGGCGCGTCGAGGCCGGCGAGTTCGGGCTCGCCATTGCCTATTCCTCGGTGCTGATCGTGGTCATGGCCATTGGTATCGGCCTGATCCAGCTCGGCGTCGGCGAGCGCAAGCTCGGACGGCGCAGTGCGATCCCGCTCGCCACATCCGCCGCACAGCCCGTCAAGTAAGGAGCAGCACCTCTCATGGCCAAGGCGGGACCTGCCTCAGTCGAATTCCGCAATGTCAGCATGCGCTACGGCGCGGTGACTGCCGTCGACAATATCAGCTTCACGATCGAGCCGGGAAAGCTGGTGACCCTGCTCGGCCCCTCGGGCTGCGGCAAGACCACGACCCTGCGCATGATCGCGGGGCTCGAGATCGCCAGCGAGGGCCAGGTGCTGATCGGCGGCAAGGATGTCACGCGGCTCTCGGCCGCTGACCGTGACGTCAGCATGGTCTTCCAGTCCTATGCATTGTTTCCGCATATGAGCGTGCTGGAGAATGCCGCCTACGGGCCGCTGGTGAAGGGGCTGCCAAAGGCCGAGGCGCAGGACATGGCGCTGGCCAAGCTCGCCCTCGTCGGCCTCAAGGGCTTCGAGAAGCGCTATCCCTCCGAGCTCTCGGGCGGCCAGCAGCAGCGTGTCGCCGTGGCGCGCGCGCTGGTGCTCGAGCCGCAGGTTCTGCTCTTCGACGAGCCATTGTCGAATCTCGACGCCAAGCTCCGCCGCAAGGTGCGTGAGGAGATCCGCGAGCTGCAGCAGAGCCTCAATCTGACGGTGGCCTATGTCACCCATGATCAGGAAGAGGCGCTCGCCGTCTCCGACCGCATCATCGTGATGTCGAATGCCCGTATCGCGCAGGAGGGCTCGCCCCGCGAGCTCTATGAGGAGCCGGCCAATCCCTTCGTCGCCGACTTCATCGGCGATGCCAACATGGTTCCGGTCACGATCGCGGAGGTTTCCGAAGGCATCGCCGATGTGATGATCGGCTCGGCAAAGGTGAAATTGCCGGCGCGCGGCCTGGCGGCCGGACCGGCCAGGGCGGCGATCCGGCCCGAGAGCCTGTTGATGGGACCTGCCTCCGGGCCGGGCCTGCGCGGCACCGTCCGCAAATGTGCCTATCTCGGCAACCACCTCGATCTGATGATCGAGACCGAGGTTGGCGAACTCTTCGTCGTCCAGCCGGGCGGGCGCGATCTGCTGCCCTATGGCAGCGAAGTCGGGCTGTCCTTCGCAAATTCGGGCGTCACGCTCATTCCCCAGAGCTGAGCAGCGCTCGGCTCCTGTCGCTCCCGCCGAGCACAGGCGCCGCGCTTGCCCGCCGGCGCGCGGATCGCGCGCCAAGCATCGGCCGGAAAAGTGAATTGCGGTTTTCGGGAGAGCCGACGCAATCGCAGATGATCTGACGCAGCCTCACAGATGCCTGAGCCACTCCGCGGCCGCTTCTGCGGGCGGCCGCTCGATATTGAAGGCGCCAACGAAACCGCCCTTCTTGTCCATGAGATAGACGAGCGCGGTGTGATCCATCGTGTAATCGCCTTCCTTGAGCGGAACCTTCTTGGAATAGGCGCGATAAGCCTTGATCGTGGCGTCGATGGCGGCGCGGTCGCCGGTCAGGCCGACGATGCGCGGGTCGAAACTGCCGAGATAGCTCTTCAGCACCTCCGGTGTGTCACGCTCAGGGTCGACGCTGATGAACAGCGCGCGCAGCTTTTCGCCCTTGGGGCCGGCGGCGCGCAGGGTCTCCGAAATCTCGAAGAGCTTGGTCGGGCAGATATCCGGGCAATGGGTGAAGCCGAAGAAGACCAGGAACGGGGCGCCGCGCAGATCTGTGTCGGTCAGCGGCTTGCCTTCGGCCGTTGTCAACGCGAAGGGCCCGCCAACGCTCGAGGTCGCGCCCTGGCCCTGACGCACCGGGCTGAAGGTCAGGATCGCGGCGGCTGCCAGGGCGATTGCGCCGGCCAGGAAGACCACGAGAGGCAGAATGAGGCGACGGTTCACGGGATCCTCGGAAAAAGTCGGACGGCGCGGGGCGCCTCAGAAACAGGCAACGATGGCGGCGATGAGGCCGTCTGTGAAGAGCCGGTCGCCCTCGCGCCACCAGAGCAGCAGTCCGGTCAGCAGCAGCGCAAAAGCGCCGCCGCCGAGCAGCCATAGCCCGGTCCGCGAGGCCTGGGCCTCATGCTCGGCGCCTGTCTGGTCCGATTGCGTCATGACCGCGAGCATAGCCGCGCCAAGCTGAGGTCGGAAGCGGCAACCGTGACGCAGGGGAGAGAGATTGGAGCGGGCGATCGGGATCGAACCGGCGACATCGCGCTTGGGAAGCGCTGCTTAGACGTTGAATCTCTCCTACGTGCTCCCAGGCGGATAGGCCGACAGGATCGCCCGGCCGCGATAAAGCGCTCGATTCCCGTCGCATCTGTTGATGGACGGTCCTGGATCATCTACCCGAAGCCGAGTGTAGCGCGATGTCATCCGGAATGCCGCGCAATGCCCGTCAGGGCTGGTCTGGGGCTAGCAGCATTCGATGCCGATTGAGCGTTTCGACACTGTCATCCTGGGCGCGGGTGCTGCTGGAATGATGTGCGCGATCCATGCCGCATCACGCGGCGGGCGTGTTCTCATCGTCGATCAGGCCAAAGCACCCGGCGAAAAAATCCGCATTTCAGGCGGGGGTCGCTGCAACTTCACCAATATCGGCACGAGCGCACGAAACTTTCTGTCGAACAACCCACATTTCGCAAAATCTGCGCTTGGCCGATACACGCAGCATGATTTCGTTGCGTTGGTCGAGAAACATGGCATTGCCTATCACGAAAAGACGCTCGGGCAGCTCTTCTGCGATGATTCCGCCAAGGATATCATCGCAATGCTGATGGATGAGATGGCGCGCGCGGCATGCGAATTGCGCCTCAGAACCACACTGGAAAGCCTTGAGCGGGCTGATGACGGCTTTGCGATCACGCTTGCCGGCGATGGGGCTGCAAAAATTTGGTGCCGGCATTTTGTCGTCGCATCCGGAGGAAAATCCATCCCGAAAATGGGGGCATCCAGCCTTGGCTACCAGATCGCCGGCCGGTTTGGTCTGGCGGTGACGGAAACGCGCCCAGCCCTGGTACCGCTGACTTTCGGTGAAGATGTCCTTGCCGGGTTTCGCGAGATTGCCGGCGTCGCCGCGGATGCGCGGGTCTCGTGCGGCAAGACCACATTCGATGAGGCGCTTTTGTTCACACATCGCGGGCTTTCCGGCCCCGCGATTCTGCAGATTTCGTCGTATTGGCGCGAGAAGGAACCGATCAGGATCGCCTTCCTGCCCACGCAGGACGTGTTCGCCGACGTGCGTTCTTCCAGACAGGAAAACGGCCGCCGAAGCATCGCAAATACGCTTGGTGATCTTCTGCCGAAGCGATTGGCCGCTTATCTCGCAGATGCCATGGTTGGATGGGGCCCATCGGCGACGCAAGCGACAAGAAGCTGGCCGCGATCGCTTCGACCGTTCAGGGCTGGGACGTCATGCCCATCGGGTCGGAAGGATACCGGACCGCGGAGGTGACGCTCGGTGGCGTCGATACGTCCGGTCTGAACTCACGGACGATGGAAGCAAGGACAGTCGACGGCCTGTACTTCATCGGTGAAGTGGTTGACGTCACGGGCTGGCTTGGCGGCTACAACTTCCAATGGGCGTGGTCATCAGGCTGGGCGGCAGGGACCGCCATCGCCGAACGCACCGGCTGAGATGCCTGAGCGCAAATTCTCAAACTGTTGAAGATGCACGCCGGCGTTCTCAG
Organism: Hyphomicrobiales bacterium; assembly: GCA_900470095.1. Taxonomy (GTDB): domain Bacteria; phylum Pseudomonadota; class Alphaproteobacteria; order Rhizobiales; family Beijerinckiaceae; genus Allobosea. The sequence continues at coordinate 524 of UBZM01000024.1, read as the reverse complement.
CCAGACATGGCGGAGAGTTCGAATGACCGGCACTGCTCGAGAAATAGCGCCGTAACCTATTGTAGTTGGAAGGAATTGGAGCGGGCGATCGGGATCGAACCGACGACATTCAGCTTGGGAAGCGGAGCTAAGTCATTGAATTACCGCACCTGCGTTCCCCAACGTATAAACCGGCAGCGTCTTGAATGGGTGGGAATCAGACCATGCCTTCCTCATGATAGTCAGTCGCCGAGGTAGGGTTTCGCTTGAAGGTTGCGATGAACGAGACAGAACGAAGGCTTCTCTATCCGTTGGCTCTGATGGCGGCGCAGTATCTCGTTCACTGCGTGCAAGACACTGAATTGGACAGCATGGCCATGGGCGCAGGAGAGCACGCACTCACGGTGCTCTCAGAATATGGCCTCGTCACACTTAAGGGCGGGCATCGCATTCGAGGCGATTGGACGGAGGCGGGGCGGCGCTTCCTAGAAGAGACCTATAAGGTTGAGCCGTGAGGCCTGCTTCGGGTCGATTGCGTTGAAGAA
>UBZM01000065.1 GCA_900470095.1 Hyphomicrobiales bacterium | reverse complement strand
CGAGATGAACGAACCCAACGCGTTCTTCAAGAACCCGCAGCACGAACGCACCAAGCTCTTCCTCAGCCAGATCCTGCACTGAGGGCGCGCGGCCTTGCATCCACCGGAGGCGAGGTGCGTTCGAACGCGCCTCGCCACGGGGCGCGGCCGGTGTAATCTGCCGCCCCCCGCCGAGGTGCCATGACTTGAACCATCGCCAGCTTGAGACGTTTGCCGCCGTGATGAAATCCGGCACCGTCTCGCGCGCAGCCGAGTTGCTCGGCATCACGCAGCCGGCGGTCAGCCGCACCATCGCCGAGCTGGAGCGCTCGGTCGGCTTCCTGCTGTTCGACCGGGTGCGCAACCGCATCATCCCGACGCCCGAGGCCAAGCTGTTCTATGCGCAGGTCGAAGCCTCGTTTCGCGGCATGGACACGCTCCGGGCCACGGCTGCCCGCATCCGCGACCATGGCTCCGGACAATTGCGGATCGGCTCGCTCTCGGCGCTCGGCTCGTCGCTGGTGCCCCGCGCCGTCCGGCGTTTTCGCGAAGGCCATCCCGATATCGGCGTCACCCTGATGGTGCTGCCCTCGCGCGACGTGCGCGAGGGCGTCGTCTCCGGCCAGTTCGATATTGGGCTCGCCGCCGACGAGATCGATGTCAGCGGCGTGCTGCACCAGCCCTTCGTCTCGCCGCGCGTGCTCTGCGCGATCCCGCGCGAGCATCCGCTGGCCGAGCGCGACCTGATCACGCCGCATGACCTGCACCGCCTGCCCTTCGTCGCCTATGTGCCGGAGGACCGGACCCGCCAGCGGCTCGACCTGGTCTTTCATCAGGCCGAGGTCAGCCCGCATGTCGTGGTCGAGACGATCTATGCCGCGACCGTCTGCGCGCTCGTCGCCGAAGGCGTCGGCATCGGCCTGGTCAGCCCCTATGCGGTCGCCGGCGCCGATATGAGCCGGATCGTGCTGAAGCCGTTCGAGCCGGCGGTGCACAGCAAGAGCCTGCTGATCCTGCCGCTCGACCGGCCGAAATCGCAGCTGGTGCGCGATTTCATCGATTGCCTGCTCGCCTCGCGCTGAGGCCCGCGCCAGCAAGACATCAGGTCAGGATTGCGGCATCTAGCCGTCTCCCGCCTGATTGTCGGCGGCAAAACCAGCGCTATCGTCGATCTGGACGCAATCGGGATGAGAGACCACTGGATGCCCGCGATACCCCTGCCCTTCGTGGTTGCTCTGCTGCTGGCGATCCTGCTGATCCGGGTCCTCCTTCAGGACCGGACGCCCGTCCGGCCAGCGAGCATCTTCATCGGCGCCTGCATTCTGCTGGTGGTCACGGTCGGCTTGCGCTGGACGATCGATGCCCGTTGGGTCCGGTTCCTGCAGCCCGTCATGGCGGCCCTTCTGCCGCCCATCGCCTGGCTCTGCTTTGCAAGGCTGCGGCAGCCGTCCGCGCTGCGATCCTGGCCGCATGTCCTGGTTCCCGTCGCAATCCTGATCCTGTCTGCCCTGTGGCAGAATTGGCAGGCGCCGATCGACCTCATTCTCGCCCTGCTCTTTCTCGGCTATGGCGCGGCTCTGGTTCGCCATGGCCAAGCCTCGCCTGATCAGTTCGGGAGCGTGCGTCTCTCCGATGCCCAGGGCGCGCGCCGGGCCGTTTCCGCCATCGGGGGGCTCCTGGTCTGCTCGGGGATCATCGATCTTCTGATCGCCGCGGATTTTGGTTCCCATCAAGGCAGCCACGCAGCCGCGATCGTTGCAGCCGGCAACCTCCTGCTCCTCCCCATCATCGCCTATGCGATCGCGGTGATCGGCCGCAGCGTCCCGGACGACGAGACGCGCGATCGATCCGGCTCGGGCCCAGCCGAAGACGCCGGGCTCCGGCCGGATGAAGCCGCGTTTCCGGCCGCAACGGAGGACGACGCCAGGATCATGGTGCTGGTCGAGGCCGCGATGCGCCAGAAGGCGATCTATCGCGATCCCGATCTCACCCTGAACCGCCTCGCGCGCCGGCTCGGGCTGCCCTCACGGTCGATATCGGCTGCGATCAACCGCACGCTTGGCCGCAATGTGCCGCAACTCGTCAATGAATATCGGGTTCGCGAAGCCATGCGCCTGCTCGGAGAGACCGACCTGCCGGTCACGGACGTGATGTTCGAGTGCGGCTTCCAGACGAAATCGAACTTCAATCGGGAATTCGCGCGCGTGACCGGCACGACGCCGAGCGAGTATCGCCGCGCGGGCGGAGCGCGTGCCGGGGAGACGAGCCGCTCTACGGCCTGACCGGAATGGACCTGGCGAGAAAGCCGATCACGAGAAAGGCGATTTCGCGGTGGATCTCTTCGCGGCCGCGTGGTCCGTCATCCCTGCAGATGATGCCGCTGCCGGGCTCGACCTTTTCGATAAGGGCGGCGGCATCCGGCTTGTAGAGCCCGACAAAGGCGAAATGCGTCGCGTCCGGAATGGCGACCGAGGTCGCGGAGGGCTTGCGCAGATGCTCCGCGAGATAGCCGGATTCAAGCTTGGCCGGTAACCCGTCGATATCGATCCCTGCGCCGATCACCAGGGCCGGAATCTGAAGGCTCGCCAGGCTGTCGGGCGTAAAACCCCGGGCAAGGCCGAGATCGAGGGAGACGAACGCCTTCAGGCGCGGGTCAGCCATGCTGCGTTCGAGTTCGACCCTGTCCAGGCCGAGCTCAGTCTTGAGACGGCAGGCTCGGGGGCTGGTATTGGCCTTGCAGTCGGCCTCGAACCGCTTGGTGTCGAAGCGAGCGCCAGCCTGTGCCGTAACCGTCCATCCTCCCAGGGAATGACCGATCGCGGCGATCCGGCTCGGATCGACCCTGCCCGCGAGTGTTGCATCGCCTGCCACGACGTCAATGACCCGGCTCAGATCACGCGGGCGTTCCCACAGCACCGCCGCCTGCGCAGGATCCATGTCGAATGTCGTCGTGCCGGGATGGTCCGGAGCCGCGACGATGGCGCCGCGTGCGGCGAGCTCCGCGGCCAGCCAGGAGAGATTGCGCCAACTGCCGCCATGGCCATGCGACAGGACGACGAGCGGCAGATCACCGGAGAGAGGTGCGGCGCCGCGGATGACGGGAACCCCATGGAAGGCAGGATTGTCTCCGACGATCTCGGTGCCGCCATCCTGTCTCGTCGGATACCAGATGCTGACCTGAAGCGGCCGCGTCCCGCCCGTGTCGAGCGTGGTCTGCCGGAAGCCGATGCCGGCGGCGGAATGGGCAAGAACCGTCGTGATCAACCAAAATCCGGCTGCGCAAAGTAATCGTCCAGGCATGGAAACCTCTCGTTGGAATGAGCGGCCTTCATGAGTCGAACGCCGTCCGTCGGAGACCTCGAACGCGATCGAGGACGCCGGCATGGGTGGATTTCGTTTCGCTCAGCGCCAGCGTCCCCGCCTCGGCGGCTGTTATTCAGCCGCCTACGATCGCAGGGGCCGATAGGAACCCGAGGCGCGGCAGGGACGCGGCGCGCAGGTATAAGATTTAGGCATCAAGCTATTTCCCCAGCTGAATTGTCGCGAAGGGCCCCGCCGCTATCGTGGCGCAGCAGGCTTGGCCTGCAGTGATGGCCGGAGCCACGCAGCAACGGCAACAGGCCGTGGCGCGCCGGCCTCTAATGACAGGGGATTTATCGATGAGCTTTCCTTCCCGGCGCCTGGCGCTCGGTGTTGCCGCCCTTGGACTGGCTGCGTTGAGCGGCTGGACCGCGCAGGCCCAGCAGCCGGATCTCAGAACCCTCTCGGGCAAGACCATCACCATCGGCATCCATAACCGCTCGCCCTGGGGCTATCGCGACAAGGACGGCAATGTCGTCGGCTATCACCCCGACCTCGTGCGCGCCGCGCTTGCCCCGCTCGGTGTCAAGGCGATCGAGTTCACCGTGGCCGATTTCGGCGCGCTGATCCCGGGCCTGCTCGCCAGCCGCTTCGACATCATCGCGTCCGGCGTCGCGATCACCCCGGCGCGCTGCCAGCAGGTACTGTTCAGCGAGCCCGACCTCTCGGCCGGCGACGGCCTGCTCGTGCTCAAGGGCAACCCGCTCAAGCTGCACAGCTACGAGGACATCGTGAAAAACCCGAACGTCAAGCTCGGCGGCGGGCGCGGCACGGAGAATGCGAAGAACGCGCTGGCCGCCGGCGTCCCCGAAGACCGCCTGCTGCTCTTCCCGAACAACGAGGCCGTGGTCAGCGCCATGCTGGCCGGGCGCGTCGATGCCGCGACGCTGTCGGCGCCGAGCGTCGCCGGGCTGATGGAGGCCGGCGGCATGAACGCGATCGAGCGCGCCCTGCCCTTCAAGGGCTATGTCAAGCCGGGCGGGCAGGAATACATGATGGCGACCGCCGTCGTCTTCGCTCCGAAGGACAAGGAGCTGCAGGCGCTCTACAACGCCAGGCTCGCCACGCTGAAGACCGACGGCACGATGAAGGCGATCATGGCGAAATACGGCTTCACCGATGCCGAGATGCCACCTGAGGCCTCGACCGCCGATCTCTGCGCGGCCAAGCCGTGAGCGCCGGCCCGAAAACGCCAGCCCGATCATGAGCTTCGCCGACGTCCTTGCCGGGATCTATCAGGGTTTCGGCGTCACCGCCTCGGTGACGCTGCTCGGCATGGCCTATGCCGTGCCCTTCGCCTTCATCGCCGGCGTGCTGCAATTCAGCACGCGCGGCTGGCCCCATGCCGCGATCACCGCGGTGATCGAGTTCTGGCGCTCGTCGCCGGTGATCATCCTGCTCTATGCGTTCTATTACACGCTGCCCGGCTTCGGCATCCGGCTTTCCGGCCTCGCGGTCGGGGGGCTGGTGCTCGGCCTCAATATCGGCGGCTATGGCAGCCAGGCGGTGCGGGCCGCCCTGCAGTCGCTCGATCGCGGCCAGGCCGAGGCCGGGCGTTCGCTCGGCTTCCGGCGCTGGCAGATCCTGCTGCTGATCGAGCTGCCGCAGGCGCTGCTGGCGATGATGCCGACCTTCGTCAACCAGTTCATCCAGTTGGTGAAGAGCACGGCCCTGGTCTCGCTGATCACGCTCAGCGACATGACCTTCCGGGCCAAGGAAATCTCGCAGCTCCATTACGACCCGGTGAAGGTCTATACCGGCCTTCTCGTCGCCTATTTCGTGCTCTGCTACCCCGCGACGATCATCGGGCGCTGGCTCGAGCGCAAGGTCGGCGCCGGGCGGAAATTCGCCCATGACGTTTGACCTCGCCTTCGCCCTCTCGATCGTGCCGCCGATCGCGCGCGCGCTGACCACGACGCTCGCTGTCACCCTGCTGAGCTGCGTATTTGCCGCGCTGCTCGGCTTCGGGCTGGAAATCACCAGGCGTTCCAGCAAACCGATGCGCTACGCGATGCGCTTCGTCATCGACTTCATCCGCTCCACGCCGGTGCTGGTGCAGCTCTATTTCCTCTACTATGTGCTGCCGGTCTACGGCATCAAGCTGCCGGCCCTCGTCGTCGGCGTCGCCGCGCTCAGCCTGTACTATTGCGGCTATCTCGCCGAGGTGTTCAAGGCCGGCATCGACGGGATTCCGAAGGGACAGTTCGAGGCCGCCAAGGCGCTCGGGCTCAACCGGACCAAGACCGTCCTGCTGGTGATCGCGCCCCAGATGCTGCGCAACATCGCCGCGCCGATGGGCAATTATTTCATCTCGATCTTCAAATCGACGCCCTATCTCGCGGTCATCGCCGTGCCGGAATCCTTCGGCTCGGCCCTCGACATCGCCTCCGACACCTTCCGCTACGGCGAACCGATGGCTGTCGTCGGCGCGCTCTTCCTCGCTATCGCCGTCACGCTCTCCTTCCTCATCCGCAAATTCGAGGCGCATCTCGCGCTCTCGGCCCAGCGCTGAGGTCCGTCCAGGCCAAGAATCCTGCCCGAGCATTGAATCCTGCCCGGGCGTTGAATCCGGCCCGGGGCGCCGCGTTCTGCCCGGGCATCGCCGCAACCCGCATCATCCGAGACCGATCATGGACCAGGCCTTCCTCGACCAGCTCACGCAATGGCGCCGCCAGCTGCATGCGCAGCCCGAGCTGTCCGAGCACGAGCATGCCACCTCCCGCTTCGTGCAGGAGAAACTCACCGAACTCGGCATTCCCTTCGTCGCGGGCGTCGGCGGCACCGGTGTCGTCGCGACTTTGTCCCGGCCGGGCTCGAACCGCACCGTCGGCTTACGCGCCGATATGGACGCGCTGCCGATCCAGGAGCTGAACAGCGCTCCTTACGCCTCGCAGATTCAGGGCGCGATGCATGCCTGCGGCCATGACGGCCATACCGTCGCCCTGCTCGGCACGGCTGCGACGCTGGCCGCCGACGAAAGCTGGAAGGGCCAGGTCCAGTTCATCTTCCAGCCCGCCGAGGAGAACGGCGTCGGCGCCAAGGCGATGATCCAGGACGGGCTGTTCGAGCGCTTTCCGATGGAGCGCGTCTTTTCCTTCCATAACTGGCCGGGGCTCGAAGCCGGCACCATCGCGGTGCATGACGGGCCGGTCATGGCGGCGGGCGGGCGCTGGAGCGTCACCCTGCACGGGCTTGCCGGCCATGCCGCGATCCCGCACCAGACCCGCGACCCGATCGTTGCCGCCGGGCACCTGATCGTCGCGCTCCAGACCATCGTCGCGCGCAATGTCGATCCGGTCGACGCAGTCGTGCTCTCGATCGGCCAGATCAGCGGCGGCGTCGTCAGCAACCAGATCCCGGAAAGCGTGACGCTGCTCGGCACCTTGCGGACCTACCGGCCCGAGGTCCGCGAGGCGGTGATCAAGCGGATGGAGAGCATCATCGCCGGGATCTGCGAGGCCTATGGCATGCAGGCCGATGTCGAGATCCTGTCGACCGGCCGGCCGATCATCAACACCCCGGCGGAAGCCGCGCTCTCGGTGCAGGCGGGACAGGCGATTGGGGCGCCGGTCCGGCGCGACGTCCGGCCGAGCACCACCGGCGACGATTTCTCCTTCCTGATCAAGGAGCGGCCGGGTGCCTATGTCTGGATCGGCAACGGCCCGGCCGGTCCGGAGGGCGAGCTCCACAATGCCCGCTACGATTTCAACGACGCGATCCTGCCGGTCTGCGTCGGCTGGATGAGCGAGGTCGCCAGGCGCGCGCTCGCAGATACAGCGTGAGCCATAAGAGCCAGGCATCGCCTCATGCCCGCAGCCTGATTGTCCCGCCCCGCCAAGCGCTTACACCTTGTCCCACGAAAGGGATCAGCCATGCACGACCTTACCCGCTGCGTTCACCACCCGGCCGTCAACGAGGAGGGCTATGCCAGCCTCGCCGTGCCGACCCATCGCGCCTCGACCATCGTCTACAAGGACGCGGCGAGCTTCGCGGCGCGCAAATATCGCGGCTTCGACGGCTATACCTACGGTCTGCACGGCACGCCGACGACGCGCACGCTGGAGGCGCAGCTCAGCGCGCTGCATGGCGGGGTGCGCACCGTGCTGGTGCCCTCGGGCCAGGCCGCCGTCACCATCGTCATGCTCTCGGTGCTGATGCCCGGCGACAAGGTGCTGATCCCCGACCATGTCTACCCGCCGGTGCGCAGCTTCTGCGAGGAATACCTCAAGCCGCGCGGCATCGATTACGGCGTTTACGACCCGCTGATCGGTGCTGATATTGCCGACCTGATCGACGACGCCACCAAGCTGGTCTGGGTCGAGTCGCCGGGTTCGGGCACGATGGAGGTCCAGGACGTTCCCGCCATCGTCAAGGCGGCCAAGGCCAAGGGCGTGCTCGTCGGCTGCGACAATACCTGGGCGACGCCGCTGATCTTCAAGCCGCTGGCCCATGGCGCCGATTTCGCCTGCGAGGCGCTGACCAAATATGTCGGCGGCCATTCCGACCTGCTGCTCGGCTCCGTCACCGTCTCCGACATGGCGCTGCGCGAGAAGATGAAGGAGACGCTGCGCGCCTTCGGCGTCGGCGTCTCGCCGGATGAGTGCCAGCTCGCGCTGCGCGGCATCGAGACCATGGGCCTGAGGCTCGCCCATATGGGCAAGGTCTCCGAGGATTTCGCCCGGCGGCTGACGCATTCGCCGGCAGTCGAGACGGTGCTGCACCCGGCGCTGCCCACCTGCCCCGGCCATGCCTTCTGGAAGCGTGACATGGGCCGCTCCTCCGGCGTCTTCAGCGTCGTCCTCAAACGCGTTGCCGAGGCAGATCTTGAAGCGGCCCTGACCGCGCTCAAGGTTTTCGCCATCGGCGCCTCTTGGGGCGGCACGCGCAGCCTGGTCGCGCCGATGGCGGTCAAGGGCGACCGCACAATCACCCCCTGGATGCCGGAGGGCACCGTGCTGCGCATCAGCATCGGCCTTGAGGATCAAGACGACCTCTGGAACGACCTCGACGCGCTGCTCGTCGCGCTCGAACGCAGGCCGGCCGCCAAGGTCGCCTGAGACAACCGATCCGGATCCATCCAGATCCAAAAACCGACGCGGCGGGAGCAGGCTTCCGCCGCGCAGGGAGAACTTTGCCCAGAACCAGCCAGCAAGAAGAACAGCAAGAACAAACAAGCAGAGAGGGAAGCTTCAATGACACGCCCATTCATCCGGCTTGCGGCCGCCGCCCTGGTGGCGACCTGTACTGCGGCCTCCGCCCAGGCGGCGGATACGCTCAAGACCATTCGCGAGCGCGGCAGGATCATCTGCGGCACGAGCAACGGTGTCCCCGGCTTCTCGACGCAGGATGCGGCCGGGCGCTGGCAGGGCTTCGACATCGACATCTGTCGCGCGCTTGCCGTGGCGATTTTCGACGATTCCGAGAAAGCCGGCTTCGTGCCGCTGAGTTCGAAGGACCGCCTGATCGCGCTCCAGGCCGGCGAGATCGATGTCCTGCCGCGCACCACGACCTGGACGCTCGCGCGCAATTCCGGCCAAGGCGTCACCTTTACCGGCGTCAACTACTATGACGGCCAGGGTTTCATGGTCCATAAGAGCCTGGGCGTGACCAGCGCGACCAAGCTCGACGGCGCCTCGATCTGCGTGGCGCAGGGCACGACCAGCGAACTCAACCTCGCCGACTTCTTCCGGCGCACCCGGATGAAATACGAGGTCGCCGCCTTCGGCACCCCCGAGGAAGCGCTGAAGGCCTATGAATCCGGACGCTGCGACGCCTATACCACCGATGTCTCGGCGCTCTCGGCCAATCTCCTCAAGTTCCGCAATCCCGACGAGCATGCCGTGCTGCCGGAGATCATCTCGAAGGAGCCGCTTGGCCCCTGGGTGCGCAGCGGCGACGATGCCTGGTTCAACCTGGTGCGCTGGACGCTGTTTGCCCTGATCAATGCCGAAGAGCTCGGCGTCACCAAGGCCAATGCCAGGGAGCTCGCAGCGAACTCGACCAATCCCGAGATCCGGCGCTTCCTCGGCAAGGACGGCAAATATGGCGAGGCGCTCGGCGTCAGCAATGACTGGGTGGTGCGCGTCGTCTCGGCCATCGGCAATTACGGCGAGAGTTTCGAGCGCCATCTCGGCCTGAATTCACCGATGAAGCTGCAACGCGGGCCGAACGCGCTCTGGACGAATGGCGGCCTGCAATACAGCCCGCCCTTCCGCTGATCGCAGTGCCCCGGCACAGAGCCGGCCGCTCGGGACTGCATTGGCAGACCGGGCGGCCCTGCCCGCTGTGACGGATGCTTCACGACGCCACAGGAGATAAGATTCGGCGCTTCAGTTGCTCGGCCAGTTCAGCGGACGTGCCCCGCTGCCCTTTCGACGCACGGCGCGCAGGGGACGCCTGCAAGGCCGCGCTGGTGTTCCCCCATGCACTCGGGCAAAGGGCCGATCTCACGTATCCGCCGCAGCATGCGTCAGGGGAAACAGGCAATGATCAGCATTCTCGGGATTTCAGGCAGCTTGCGGCGCGGCTCGTATAACAGCGCGCTGCTCCGGGCGGCCCAGGCGTCGATGCCTGACGGGGCGGAACTGATCGAAGGCAGCATCGCCGGAATTCCGCTCTACAACGCCGATGACGAGGCCGAGACCGGCATTCCACCCGCCGTCCGGACGCTCAAGCAGCAGCTCGCCCAGGCTGACGGGCTGATCCTGTTCACGCCGGAGTACAACAACTCGATCCCCGGCGTGATGAAGAACGCGATCGACTGGCTATCCCGCCCGGCGAGCGATATCGGCCCGCTCTTCGGTGGCCGCCCCGTCGCCGTTCTTGGGGCCTCGATGGGCGGCTTTGGCACCGTGCTCGCGCAGGAGGCCTGGCTGCCGGTGCTGCGGACGCTCGGCACCCGCCCCTGGTTCGAGGGCCGGATGCTGGTCTCGCGCGCACAGACCATGTTCGATGAAGCGGGCGAACTGAATGATCCCACCACCCGGGACCGCTTGCGCGCCTTTCTGGCCGGCTTTTCTGCCTTCGCGACGTCGCAGGCGCGCTGAAGGCCCCTGAGCCTAGATCATGGGGCCGGATACCGTATCCGGCCCGATGATCTAACCTCCTGTGTTTGCATCGGCTTTCCCCGAAAACCGCAATCCACTTTTCGGGCCGATGCTCTAACGACAGTCCGGCCTTGTGATGATCACGCCCGTCCTGTCGATCTCGAAGCTGCGCTCGTCGACATAGGTCACCAGGGCGCCGGTATCGAGACCATGGGCCTGCGGCTCGCCCATATGGGCAAGGTCTCGGAGGATTTCGCCCGGCGGCTGACGCATTCGCCGGCGGTCGAGACGGTGCTGCACCCGGCCCTGCCCTCCTGCCCCGGCCATGCCTTCTGGAAGCGCCACATGGGCCGTTCATCGGGCGTCTTCAGCGTGGTCCTCAAACCCGTTGCCGGGGTGGACCTCGAAGCGGCGCTGACCGCGCTCAAGATCGTCGCCCTCAAACGCGGGCCGGCTGCCAAGGTCGCCTGAGACTGGAATCTGGATCGAATCCGAGCTTTCGCCAGCGGGTCTCTCACCCAGCACGGCCATTCACGCCGTCGGGGAGACATCGACGCGATCCGAACCGGCAGCCGTTTTCTCGGCGATCACGGCCGCAAGCTCTTCTTCGCGCTTGCCTAGCCAGAGGCTGTTCACGAGCCAGAGCGCCGATACGACCGCGGCCACCGCCGATACCGCGGTCAGGCCCAGGCCGAGCCCACCGAGGAGCGTGAACGACCATGCGCCCACCTGGTCGCCGAGCCGATAGACCACCGTGTCAATGAAGCTCTTGGTCTTGAAGCGGTCCTCGCGTGGAACCACGGTGAACAATATCTCGCGGGTCGGACGAGCAATCGCGAAATTGCCGGAGCGCCGGAGAACCTGGACCGAAACGATGGACCAGAGCTCCGGCCAGCGCGCGACGGCAGCGAAACCGGCGATGCTCAGCGCCGGCAGGATGGACAAGGTGGCGGCGACACCGATCCGGCGCAGGATCGGACCGGTCAGGAGAAGCTGACAGGCAAGCGTCAGGACGTTCACCACGAGGTCGACGGTCGCGAAGAAGGCCGTCTGCGACGCGCGATCGTGAAAGAAGCGGCTGACGATGGTCGCCTGCTGAAAATAGAGAAATGTCGACGTGACGGCGAACAGAAGCAGGAACAGGCTGACATTCAGGAGATAGGGCGAGGAGATCGCATCGCGGAAGCCAGCGAGCCCGCTGCCGCCGATCGCCTGGTCGCCCACGTCAGCGCCCGGCTGGCGCGACAGGGCGGACGACAGCCGCGACAACCGCCGGACACAGAAGACGGCGATCTCGAGAAGCAGCGCGGCGCCGACCATGAGGTAGACGGGCGATAGATAGCGGACCGTCGTCGCCGTCAGCGCGGACCCGGCGATGGAGCCCAGGGTGGCGCCTGCCGCGATGAAACCGAACAGTCGCTTGCCCTGTTCCGACGAGAAGATATCGACGATCAGGGCCCAGAAGATCGACACCACGAAGAGATTGAAGATCGAGGTCCAGATGAAGAAGATGCGCCCGATCCAGATCGCCTGCTCCGGCCGGGCCACATGCAGGGCCGCCGCAAAGAGCAGGATGTTGGCAGCGAAAAAGCGATAGGCGACCGGGATGAACACCGCGCGCGGGAAATTCTTGACCAAGAACCCGTAGGGAATGTTGAGCAGCAGCATGCCCGCGAGCGTGCCGGTGAACAGCCATGGCAGGTTCTCGACGCCGCCCGCGACGCCCATCTGATCGCGCATCGGCCGCAGGATGTAATAGGCCGACAATACGGAGAAGATGTAGAGCCACGCCCAGGCCAGGGCTGCGGCTTCAGCTGGCCTGACCTCGACAACCGCATTTATGGCGCGAAATACGATCCGCCAGAGGCCGGCCGGCGCGGCAGAGGTGTCGGGCTCCCTCACTTCATCGTCTCGATGCGGTGGCGCAGTTCCGCAGCGGAGACCTGCAGGCCGTAGAGCGGCGCGCCCTGCGCAAACTCCCGGGCCCGCGTCAGGGGACCGACCACCACCGGGTCGAAACCGGCGGCGGTGACCAGGTCGGAGGCCCGAGCGAGAGCGGCTGCATCGTCTCCGGCAATGGGTATGGCCATGCGCTCGCCGAGGCGGTTGGCATTGTCCTGCAGCACGCGATAGCCGAGCGTATTGAAGGCCCTGACGATGCGGGCGCCGACAAGATATTTGGCCGAAGTTTCGCCGATGCCGCGGTCGCGCGCCTCGGTGGCGATCTCGCCGTCCCGGGCCGGAACCGCATTGCCGGCATCCAGCACAACCTTGTCTTTCAGCGCCGCGGCATTGTCCCTGCCGATTTCAGGATAGGCCCGATAGGGCACCGCGATCAGCACCACATCGCCAAAGGCCAGCGCTTCCGCGACGCTGCCCGTCTTCGCCAGCGGACCGAGATCATGCGCAAGCGAGGCAAGCTCCTCCGGATGACGCGAGGAGAACATGACGGGATGGCCCGCCTTGACCCAGAGCGTTCCGACCGTGCTGCCGATATGGCCGGAACCGATAATGCCGATCCGCAGTGGCTGTGCCGGCACGGCCGGCTGCGCCGAGATGCGCCCGGCCACTCCGATCGCCAGCACCGTGAGAATGCCATCCCGCAACAGGGCCCTGCGGGTGGGGCTGAAACGCATGAAACCGTTCACGGCAAGCCTCCGTCCATGAGGATCGGCACGGCACAGCGCCGCACGGCGCCGATGCCGCATTGATCAGGCAGCCTCGTAGAATGCGATCATCGCCTTGCGCTGCGCCGCGTTTGGAAAGCGGCCCCTGCCGGCCGCCAGATTGTCGGCCATGTGCTCGGCATTCGTGGTGCCGGGAATGACCGCGGTCACCGCCTCGTGCCCGAGGAGGTATTTGAGGAAGAACTGCGGCCATGTCGCCGCATCGAACTCCCTTGCGAAGTCCGGCACGGGTTTGCCGGCCACGGCCCGGAAAATGGATCGGCGGCCGAAGGGAAGCGCGGTCAGCACGCCGGCTCCGACCTCGGCTGCGGCTGGTAGCAGCCGGGCCTCGACCTCGCGATCGGCCAGCGAATAATCGATCTGAAGGAAATCCGGCTTCTCACGGCGCAGGATCGCCTCGGCTGCCTGGTAGTCGCGGCCGTAGGTGGTGGTGATGCCGATATAGCGACAGAGGCCCTCCGCCTTCCAATCGCGGAATGCGGCAAGGCTCTGGCTGGATCTGTGCACGTTGTGAAGCTGCAGGAGATCGACCGTGTTGGTGCGCAGGCGCTCCAGCGAATGGCGCAACTCCGCCGTGCCCTGCCCGGCCTCGGCATTCTCCAGCTTGGTCGCGAGGAAGATCTTGGGGCGATCGCCGCCAGGGATAATGGCGCCGAGCACCTCTTCGGCACTGCCATAGGACGAGGCGGTGTCGATGAGCTTGCCGCCGCCGCCGATCAGTTGCGCGATGACCTGACCAAGCGCTGCCTGCTCTTGGCCATCGGCGCCGCCATAGCCTGTCGCCGTCCCCAGGCCGACAACCGGAAGGAGTTCGCCGGAGTGGGGGATGGCGCGCGACGCGATGGCGCTGGGCTCCGCCAGGGAAGGCGTGAGGCTGAAGACGACCCCCGCCGCAGCCAGCCCCGCTCCGCTCGCCACAGCCTGGCGTCGGGTGATCCATGTGCTCCGAGATCGACAGTCAGTTCCGTCTGCCATGGCGGCCGCCCCTGCCTTGGGGCCGTGGATGAACAACCGGTTGGATGGTCAGGCGCGGACGTCGATGCTGCAACTCAACACCCGCACGCGGGACATCACGAAGCGGAGACTCCAGCGACCGGCGCTCACTTCGCCGCGGCGTGCACCTGTCCGGCGAGCTGGCCGGCAGCCTGGCGCCGGACGCGGCATAGGGGCGATCGCGCGGGCATAGGCCCGTTCGGCCTCCATCCGCGACCCTCGCACCCATCCCGGGCTTACAGACAGTCCAGCCTTGTGATCATCACCCCTGTCCTGTCGATCTCGAATGTGCGCGCGTCGACATAGGTCACCAGGGCGCCGGTATCGAGCGTGTAGGAGGTGCTGCTCAGGCCGGGGTAGAGGCGCCAGACAATGACAGTGTATCGGTTTCCATCACTGTCTTCGCATGGCTCGCGATAGAGTTCGGTCGGCATGATCGCGATGGAGCGGGGGTGTGCCGGCAGAGTTGCCCTGCGGAGAGCCGACCAACCCGTTCTCCATCTTGGATGATACGGCTTCGGGAGCGAACCCATCTTTGACACCACAACGCAACTGCCTGGACTCAACGATTGGGCGGCTCGCGTGTTCCCTGCCTTCCCCGGATTCCCCGCGCCTCGGCGTTCGGCCTCAGTGCCGATGCATCTGCCTCCCAAGGCCGAGCCAATGGTCGCCTGACCGGCCCTTCCCTTCAAATTCCCCGGGGGAGGAAGAATGGCGACCCAATCTGTCAACCGAACCCTGTCCAGTGCTATTCTGGACGGTAATGTCAAAGGGTTGCCAGGAACGGATCGAGCGCTGCACACTCTCATCGTTTGGGGATACAGCCACGCTGGAGGCCTCGCCTATGCCCGAGTTTCCGATCTTGCTGACCATCAGGACGGAGCGTGAGTTCCGGTTGGTCTGTGAACGCATCAGACAGCTTGAAGGCAAACCACCGAGCCCGATCAGAACGATAGAATTGCGACGGCTAAGGGCAGCTGCATTGCGGTTTCTGCCTCCAGCGTCCGAGCCGCACCCGACACCCCACGGCGTCAGGGATAGCGAGGCTATGTCCGAGGGGTGACGGAGGCAGAACGCTTGCGCGGGAATGAGCGGGTGGTGGTTCGCTCAGTACGCGATCGCGCCGGGCTCTCCCTCCTTAGGCTCGCCTGGCCGCAGCCTTAGGCTTGATGAAGACTGAGGTCACGGCTGGTTCGGTTGCCCGGATCCGCCTTTCGATCCGCTCGACGCTCGCCTCGATCCCGGTCGTGGTCAGGTCGTCCTCGAACTCGAGGCTCAGCGCGACGACGATCTCGTTCGGGCCGAGATGAACGGTCGTCATGCCATTGACCGTCCTGACCTCTTCGTCGGCGCGGACGATCGCCAGGATGGCCTGTTGAACCTCCGGGATGGCGGCCTCGCCGAGCAGGAGCGCCTTGCTCTCACGGGCCAGGAAGATGGCGGTGGTCGCCAGAACGGCCGCGATGCCGAGCGAGGCGACGCCGTCCAGGATCGGCTGGTCGAACCATGCGGCCGCCGTGATGCCGGCGAATGCAATGGCAAGGCCGATCAGGGCCGCGGAATCCTCGAACAGAACGGAAAAGACGGTTGGATCCTTGCTCTGCCGCACGGCGTCGAGATAGCCGAGCCTGCCTTTGGTCTTCCGGAACTCCTTCAGCGCCACGCGCCAGGAATAGCCTTCGAAAACCAGCGACAGCCCGAGCACGACGTAATTCACCAGGAGATTTGTCGCGTGGTGGGGCTCGAGGATGTGAAGAACGCCTTCGTAGAAGGATACGCCGGCCCCGACGGCAAAGACCATCAGGGCGACGATGAAGCTCCAGAAATAGAGCTCGCGACCATGGCCGAGCTGATGCAGGGCATCAGGCGGGCGCGCCGCGCGCCTCAGGCCATAGAGCAGGAGCAGGCCATTGCCGGTGTCGACCAGGGAATGGATGCCCTCGGACAGCATCGCCGAGCTGCCGGTATAGGCGGCCGCACCAAACTTGGTCAGCGCGATCAGCAGGTTTCCAGCGAGGGCGGCGTAGATCACCCTGCGTGAGCCGGTATGTGCTGCCATGCCGGTGCTCCCCGCCTGGTCTGGTCAGCGTCGTGAAGGTCTCGCCGGGCACAGACCTAATGGGTCAACGTACTCACTTCTTCCTGGGTCAGCGGCCGGCCATCGGCGGTGATCTGTTCCACCCGACCTTCGAACAGGTCCTCTGCGACGGCCTCCAGGGCGTATTCGATCGACGGATACTCCTTCCAATAGACAGTCTCGGCCTCGCCGGCATGTTTGTCACGCCCACGGAGCAGGACGCCGATCTCGACGCCGGCGTATTTTGCGATCACGTCGACGGGTCTCATGTCGGTCACTCCTCCATTGCGTGTCGAAACGGAACTATTGGGGTGAGACGGTGGTTCCGTATCGTCTTGGGGTTGCGGACCGCAGCGCGCAGGCTCGAAGGCCCGCCAAGGGGCGGTAGCGGGAGCCAGGCCGGTCGAAGAGCGGTGCTGCCGCCCACCCTTCCCTTCCATATTACGGCCATGTTTTGGGGGCGCAGTCCGTCATGCCATGACGCGCCGTCGGCGAACGTCATGCTCCGTCCTGCGCCTCTGATCAGCCAACGGTTTGCCAACGCGTTGGGGAGATCGCCATGCGTGCTGATGGCTCCAGCCGTGTTTCCAGCCGCGGAGTTCCGAGCCACCGAACCGTGCCGGCACGGCAACGGGCGAGACGAGAACAGGGCGCGTCGGGGCTACGGCGATCTCTTCAGCGATGTGTTGGCCGGGCCCCCGTCCGGTTGGCTAAGCCGGCACCATGCTGCCGGATCGATCGATTGTTTCATCAGCACGACCAGGGCAGGCTGAGGAGGATGGTGCGATGCATGATCTCAACATAAACGGCCACTCCCTGTCGGTTGATGCCCCCGACGACATGCCGCTGCTCTGGGTGATCCGGGACATTTTGGGCATGACCGGAACCAAATTCGGCTGCGGTATCGCCCAATGCGGCGCCTGTACCGTTCATATCGACGGCGAGGCGACCCGCTCCTGCATCACGGCGATCAGCGATGTCGCCGGCACGTCCATTACGACGATCGAGGCCATTGGCGAGACGCCTGCCGGCAAGGCGATCCAGGCGGCCTGGCTGAACCTGGAGGTCGCGCAATGCGGCTACTGCCAATCGGGGCAGATCATGTCGGCAAGCGCGCTGCTTGCCGGCAACCCCAAACCCACGGACGCCGATATCGATGCCGCGATGTCCGGCAATATCTGCCGCTGCGGCACCTATTTGCGCATTCGTGAAGCCATCAAGCAGGCCGCGGCATCCGCCGGCGCGCAGTGAGGATGCAGTCATGGCACATGTGCAGAATCTCCGGGATTCCCGCGTTTCGCGTCGGACGTTCCTCCATGCCGGTGCGGCCGTCGGCGGCGGATTGCTGATCGGCTGGCCGCTGCAGGGGGCAGCACAACCGGCAGCGACCGCCACGCAGGCGCAGCCCTTTGCGCCCGGCGCCTTCATCCGCATCGATCGCGCGGGAAAGGTGACCGTCATCTCCCCGATGATCGAGATGGGCCAGGGCACCTATACGTCGCTGCCGATGCTGATCGCCGAGGAACTCGACGTCGCCATGAGCGATGTCGCGGTCGAGCCCGCCCCGGCGAACGCAAAGCTCTACGGCAATCCCCTGATCGCCGGCGTGCAGATGACGGGCGGCTCGACCTCGATCCGCGCCTTCTATCTGCCGCTGCGCCAGGCCGGCGCCGCCGCGCGCAAGATGCTGATCACTGCTGCGGCAGCGAAACTGAACGTGGATGCAGGCAGTCTGACGACCGAGCCGGGCCATGTCGTCCACGCCGCGAGCCAGCGCCGGATCGGCTATGGCGAGCTGGTCGACGCTGCGGCCACACTCCCGATACCGAGCGATGTCGCGCTGAAGGACCCGAGTGCCTTCCGGATCATCGGCACGCCGGCCAAGCGGCTCGATGCGCCGGCCAAGGTCAACGGCAGTGCGATCTACGGCATCGACGTCAGGCTGCCGGGCATGAAGGTCGCTACCGTCTCCGCCTCTCCGGTGTTCGGCGGCACGGTCGCGTCCTTCGATGAGGCGGCGGCCCTCAGGGTTCCAGGCGTCCACCAGGTCGCGAAGCTCGACAACGCGATTGCCGTCATCGCCGATCACTATTGGGCGGCGAAGCAGGGCCTGGAGGCCTGCGCCGTCAGGTTCGACGATGGACCGCATGCGACCGCCTCCACGGCCGATGTTGTTGCCGCCTTGGCAACCGCTTCGGAAAAACCCGGCGCCGTTGCCACAAGCGAAGGTGACGCGACCGCCGCCCTCGCCAAGGCTGCGACCAGGGTTGCAGCGATCTATGAGGCCCCGTTCCTGGCCCATGCCACGATGGAGCCGATCAACTGCACCGTCCAGGTCACGAGCGACGGCTGCGATATCTGGGTCGGCTCGCAGGTTCCCGATATCGCCCAGCTCGTCGTCTCGAAACATCTCGGGCTGAATCCTGAGCAGGTGCGGATTCACAACCATCTGCTCGGCGGCGGCTTCGGGCGCCGGCTCGAGGTCGATTTCATTGCCCAGGCGGCGCTGATCGCCAAGCAATCCAAGGACCCGATCAAGGTTGTCTGGAGTCGGGAAGAGGACATCCAGCACGACATGTACCGGCCCTATTACTATGATCGGATCAGTGCCGGGCTCGATCGCCAGGGCATGCCGGTCGCCTGGAACCACCGCATCGCGGGCTCGTCGATCATGGCCCGCTACTTCCCGGCGGCCGTGAAGGATGGTGTCGATCCCGACGCCGTCGAGGGGGCCGCCGAAATCCCCTACGCAATCGCGAACAGGCATGTCGACTATGTCCGGGTCGAGCCTCCGGGAATTCCCACCGCGTTCTGGCGCGGCGTCGGTCCGACCCACAATGTCTATGTGGTCGAGAGCTTCATCGACGAACTCGCCGCAGCCGCGAAGAAGGACCCCGTCGCGTATCGACGCGCACTTCTGGCTGGGAATCCGCGTGCGCTCCACGTGCTTGAACGCGCTGCGCAGAAGGCGGGATGGGCAACGCCGCTGGGGCCACGCCAGGGGCGCGGCATCGCCTTGTCGCAATCCTTCGGCAGCTATCTCGCCGAGGTCGCCGAGGTGACGGTCTCGAAGAGCGGTGAGGTCCATGTCGACCGCGTTGTCGCCGTCGTCGATTGCGGGGTCGCAGTCAATCCCGACACCATCGTGGCGCAGATCGAAAGCGGCATTATCTTCGGCATCACTGCGGCTTTGTACGGCGAGATCACCCTTAGAAACGGCAGGGTCGAGCAGACCAATTTCGACACCTACCAGATGCTCCGCATCGACGCGGCTCCGGCGATCGAAGTCGAGATCGTTGGGAGTAGCGAGGCCCCTGGCGGGCTTGGCGAACCCGGCACGTCGGCGCTGGCGCCCGCCGTACTGAATGCGGTCCATGCGGCAACCGGCGTCAGGCTCCGCAAGCTGCCGATCAAGCCTGAGATGCTGGCGGCAGGATGATCCCCGGTCGGTCCGGCCCCGATGTGCCGGACCGACCGGCCAGGCAGCCATCGTCATGGACAGCATGGGTCGGCTGCCGACAGTCTCCCCAAAGCCACATCCCGCGCTGCATAAAGGCCTGGCGCGCAAGATTAACGGTCGTGTAACGGCAGATTAACGCCAGCGAATACAGCGCCTCGACTAGAGTTTCTTCCAAAGTGCCTCGTTCCCAGCGATGGGCCAATGGGGAACCGCGGGGGGACATATGAATATTTCAACTCGGCCCAGCGCAGCGCAGATCGTCTCGTCAGCATTCTCACAGGCCATCGCGCATGGCGGCGCGATCGGCCGGTCTGTCGGCGGACGCCCATGGCCGGCGCCGCTGCCCAGGCCCGACCCCCATTCGCAGACTTGCGCCTCGCGCAGCATTGTCTGGCCGTTCCCCCCGGGCGCGGAGTGTTTCGCGGCCTGGAAGACGGCGCTGGCGCGCCTGGTCGACTGCGCCATACCGGCCGACGCGGATCCGGCCCTGTTCGACTTTCATGGCCGCTCCTGGCAGCTCCCCGAGGCCTTCGTACAGATCAATGGCGGGTCGGCCATGTCGATGTCCCGGACCCAGCGCGTCATCGACGACCGGCCGATCTCCCAGATGTCCCTCTATGTGCTGACAAGCGGAAGTGCATTCGCCGATTATGACGGACGCAAGCGCAGCCATGGACCGGGCGACGTCGTCGCCGTCGACTACTCGCTGCCATATGAATCCCATACGCCCGGCTATGAGGGAATCACGCTCACCTTCGACAGAGCCAGCGCGCCGGCCGGGCTTCAAGGCGACGTGCATGGCATGGTGCTGACGGCCAGTAGCAGCACAGGCAAGCTTCTTTGCACCCTGATCCGGTCGCTGGTGGAGCATATCGACGGGCTCAGCGTCGACCAGGCGCAGTCGGCCGTCGACGGCATCCTGCGCTTTGCCGCAGCCGCCCTTCCCTCCGGCGGGCCGAGAAAGGAGCGCGAGGATGTCCCCCTCTTCGATCGCGCCCATCGGCTGGCCCGAGGCAGGCTGTCCGACCCGGATTTCGGCCCCGACGACCTGATGGCCGCGCTGGGTGTATCGCGCTCGAAACTGTTCCGCTCGTTCGAGGCCCATGGCGGCGTGCGGCGCTGGCTTGTCGGGATCCGGCTGAGCGCCAGCCTGCAGGTCATGGTCAGATCTGCTGGAAAACTGAAAATATCGGCCGTCGCGCATCAGCACGGATTTCGCAGCGAGGCCCATTTCAGCCGTGCGTTCCGGAAGCGCTATGGCATGAGCCCGAGCGCGGCGCAGGCCTCGACCATGCACGCGCATGGCAGCCTGGCGTATCTGGGCTGGGCGGAGGAGGATATGGGAACCGAGGGCTCGATGGCCGAGGCTTGGCTCGCTTCGGCTCGCGCCGGAGACTGGGCCGGGGCCGGAGGAGAGCGCCGATTGCGGGCATGATCCGGTTCCCGCGCATAAGCGCTTCACCGTCACCGAAGCCGAGCGCTGCTCGCCATGGGCTGGCACTGGCCCGAATTACCGCAATCCCTGCATGCTCAGGATTTCGGCCCGCAGCCTGCCAACGACGGAATCGATGAAAGCCGAAACGGCCAATGGCAAGTGGGCCCGGTTGGGGTAGACGACGCTCATCCCGAGATTGCGACGCATGTATTGGGGCAACACCGGCACCAGTCGGCCAGCCGCGAAATCAGCCGTCCCCAGGATTGGCGTCAACGCGATGCCGAGGCCTGCCATCGCCGCCTTTCGGATCGCCTGCGCAGTATTCGCCATGACGCGGCCGGTGACGGTCACCTCCTCCTCGGCGCCGTCGGGCCCTTGAAGGCGCCAGGTCGCATAGTCCCGGGCCTGCGGCACGAACAGACAGTCATGATGGGCCAGATCCTGCACTGTGGCCGGCGTCCCGCGTGCGGCGAGGTAGGAGGGGCTGGCGACAAGTCCGATCGAGCGCGTCTGGATCTTGCGCACGACATAGTTCGGACCACGCGTTGCGTTTCCTCGGAAGGCGACATCGATGCCCTCTTCGATCAGATCGACCGTGGCGTCGCTCAATGCGAACTCGATGCGTACCTCCGGGTACGCGACCAGGAATTCGGCCACCCATTCCATCTTGTAGAAGTCGAAGAAATCGGCGGGCATCGCCACACGTATCAGCCCCCTGGGGACCCGCGCGCCGGCCATCAGGTCCTCTCCTGCCTGCTGCAGTCCGTCCACGGCCGCGGCGCTATTGCCGTAGAGTTCATGCCCGGCATCGGTGAGTTTCAGTTTCCGGGTCGATCGCTGCATGAGCCGGGCGCCGAGCTGCTCCTCCAGTTCCTGGATACGCCGGCTGACCGTATTGGCAGGAATCCCCAGACGACGTCCGGCCTCCGCGAAACTGCCGAAGCGAACAACCTGCACGAACAGGCCGATGTCGTTCAGGTCGAGCATCGCGGATATTCCTCCGAAAAATGAGGGAGTCAAATCCGATATCCCCAACTAGTCAACCAAACATGCGGCGCTCATTTTCAGGGGGAGCGGGACTTGCACGCGGTCCCGACTGTCCAATCAGCCTGAAGGAAGCAACCCCATGACCAGGAACCCGCATATCGGCATCGTCATCGGCTCGACGCGAGAGGGTCGCTTCAGCGAGCGGGCGGCCGCATGGTTTCACAGGATTGCGGCTCGGCGGACCGATCTCAGCGTCGAAATCATCGACCTGCGCGACTACCCGCTGCCATTCTTCGATGAGCCGGCATCGCCAGCCTGGGTGCCACCAAAGGACCCGGTTGCAGAGCGGTGGACGGCGAAACTCGCCGAGCTTGACGGGCTCGTCTTCGTCACGCCCGAATATAATCACGGATACAGCGCCGTGCTGAAGAACGCGCTGGACTATGCCTTCCAGCCCTTCAACCGCAAGCCGGCCGCCTTCGTCGGCTATGGCGGCGTCGGCGCCGCACGCGCCATCGAGCAACTGCGCATGGTTGCCGTCGAACTTCAGATGGCTCCGATCCCCAAATCCGTGAATGTCGGCATGGCCGAGTTCCTTGGCATCTGGCAGCAGGGCAAGGATTTCGTGGATTTTCCGCATCTCGAACAGGCGGCGGTCGCTCTGCTGGATGACCTGTCCTGGTGGAGCCACACATTGCAAGCCGGGCGTCAGGCCGCATCGGCACAGGCGTCGGCCGCCTGAACGCTTCAAGCCGGCGCTCGGTTCACCCACGCGGATGAGGACGGTCTGCCGGGACGGTCCAGCGCAAGGAGATTGGTCATGGATCAGAAGCTTGTCGTCGTCGTCACGGGGGCCACCGGCCAACAAGGTGGCGCGGTGGTGAAGACCCTGCTCGAACGCGGTCACGCGGTTCGCGCTGTCACGCGCAGCACCGACTCTGCGAAGGCGAGAGCGCTCGCACAGGCAGGCGCCACGCTCGTCCGCGCGTCACTCGAAGACACGGCCGCGCTCACGAAGGCGCTCGAAGGAGCGACCTCCCTCTTCGCGATGACGACGCCATTCGAAGGAGGTCCGCAAGCCGAGACGCGGCAGGGCATCTCGGCTGCGGACGCAGCCAAGGCCGCAGGCGTACATCTCGTCTTCAGCTCGGTCGGCTCCGCCAATCGACAGACGGGCGTCCCGCATTTCGACAGCAAATACGAGGTCGAAAAGCACATCGCCAGGATCGGCGTGCGCGCCACGGTCCTGGCGCCCGTCTATTTCATGGAGAACCTCGCTTTCGGCAAGGGGCAGCTCGCGAGGGGCATCTACGCCACGCCGCTCCCGCCGACGAGAAAGCTCGCGCAAGTCGCCGTCGCGGATATCGGGGCCGTCGCCGTTCGCCTGCTCGAGAACCCAGGCCGCTTTGCAGGCCAGCGCTTCGACCTCGGGGGCGACGAACTGACGGGCAACGAGGTTCTCGCCATCCTCTCGCGGGTCACCGGTCGTCCGTTCACCTATGTCCAGGTCCCGCTGGACGTCATCCGCCAACGCATGGGTGAAGACTGGGCCAAGATGTACGCGTGGTTCGACCATGTCGGCTACACCCTCGATCGCGCGGCGCTCCGCCGTGAGTTCCCCGACGTCGCCTTTCACGACTTCGCGTCGTGGGCGAAGGCGCAGGATTGGAACACGCTTCTCCAAGGCGCCCAGGACGACGCCGCTCAAGACGACGGCGCTCAAGACGATGGCGCCCCGGACGACCGCGCGTCCGACGCCTTCAGCCCCCCATGAGCGAGGTGATACCGATGGGCCGGATCCCAACCCACACAGTCGAGGATGCCCCCGCCGCATCGCGGCCGCTCCTGCACAAGATCGTCCAGGCCACCCCGATGGGACGCCCGGCGAACCTGCATGCCCAGATGGCGCATTCTCCGGCGGTCCTGACAGCGTACACGTCGTTACGGGCCGTGCTTGCCGAGCAGACCAGCTTCGACCCGAAGGTGGGTGCGGCGCTGACCCTCGCGGCCGCGTCCGGAGTCGGTAACGGCTATATGACCGGTATCGCCAGTCGGCTCGCCCAGATGAATGGCTGGACCGAAGAGCAGGTCACGGCCTTGACGACGGGCACCTCGACAAACGACGCCAAGATCGATGTGCTGGCCGGCCTGGTCAGGGAATCCGCCGCCAATTCGGGACACGTGACCGACGCCACCTGGACGGCAGCTCGGAAGAGCGGCTGGAGCGATGTGCAGCTGACCGACGCGTTTGCGTTCCTGGGGGCGACGGTCTTCACGGGATACTTCCTGAATTACGCGCAAACCGATCTGGACATCTGACGTCCATTATTCCCCCTTGGAAGGCCGCTTTCCCCGGCGGTAAGGGCGGCCTTGCCCGCCGATCTCATCTTGATGACTGGACGTCCCAATGCGCGGTTCCACCCGGTTCGGGGCCGTGACAGCGCGATCGATATCGCGGATCGAGCGTTGTGGATGTGATCTGAAACCTTCCGGCTGGCCCTGGAAATCGCGACGATCTGCCCGAAGAAAACCGGCCTTCGGCAAGAAGGCCCAAGCAACAAGCACCGGCTGAGGCGCGACGATTTCATGCAAAGACCGCAAGATGGCGGAGCGCCGGGCGCGCATCCCGCGCCGACGCAGCCGTCCGCTCTGGGCCGCGTCCTGCGCAAGGCCTGGGCCCTCGTGACGCTGGCGAAACGCCGCTCGCAGGAGGACGAAGCGTGGGATGGGCTGGAGGTCTTCGACATGCTCGGCGGCTGGCAAGGCACTGGCGCGAGGCGCCGTAATAGCGAGCGGCGTGCGAACAGGAAACAGCCGCCGCGCCAGACGTCATGAGCCCAGGTCGGGCTCGGGATTCCAGGTTTTCATCGCGGTGGCGAACTTAACGCGGATGCGGCCGCTGAACCGCCAGTTGGACAGAAACATGTGAGGATGCCGCGACGATCGGCTCGTCACGGCACTACGGGAATGGCTAAGGCTTAGCCTGTCATTTCAGGAGATTCGCCTTGTCTGCCCCTGCCCCTTCCTTCGCCTGGTCCCATCTCGCCGGGCGCGAAGTCTCGACCTCGTCGGAAGAATGGCGGCACGAATGCGAGATCGCCTATCTGCTGGCGATGCCGACCGCGAAGCGCAACACCTTCCTCGATGGCGTTCCCGGCTCGACCGATCGCGAAGAGCGCGGCATCAAGGGCGTTCGTGGCGAGGCAGCGGTGGCCAAGCTCCGCGCCGAAATCATCCGCCTGCACGGCCTCAAGAACAAGACCTGACCATCGCGCTCCGCGCAACCGGTGTTGGCCGCGCGGTGGTGAGGCCAGTTCAGGGGTTTGTCGACCAGCCGGATCCGGGCCGGCCGTCGCCGGTCGCCTCAGCCGTCATTCGACGAGTTGAGGTCGTCCAGCTTCAGCACGTCGTCCCCTACGAGGCCCGCCGCCTGGCGCAGCGCGTCATTGACGCGGTCCTGCCAGCCTGGTCCGCCGCTCTGGAAATGATCGAGGACATCGCGGTCGATCCGCAGCGTCACCATTTCCTTCGCACCGGGAAGCGCGGGTCGCTTCTCGATCACGGGCGGCGCCTTCGGGGCAGCC
The DNA here is from genome assembly GCA_900470095.1 of Hyphomicrobiales bacterium. Classification (GTDB taxonomy): domain Bacteria; phylum Pseudomonadota; class Alphaproteobacteria; order Rhizobiales; family Beijerinckiaceae; genus Allobosea. The sequence continues at coordinate 683 of UBZM01000065.1, read as the reverse complement.
GGCTTGAACAGGGCTTCCGCCTGGTCGCGGGCGCTGGTCGGCCGGCGCGGTCTGTCGTGGTTCATGATGCGTCCCTGCTCTTGCTGCGGGCTTTCCTGACGACGTCAGGCTCGTTGGTCAAACGCTCGCGGCGTTCCGTCTTCTCTGCCGTGCTTGCGTCCATGTCGCTCATGGCATGGTCCACCGCGCGTGCGGCGCGGGCCCGCACCGTGCTGGCGCTGACCTTGAGCGAGGCATGTGACGCTGTCGGGACAGCCGTGGGCACAAAGCCCTTCCGCAGCCGCACGCCCGCGCCTTCGCCATTCTCTGGGATGAAGATGATGCCGGCTTCGGACAAGGCGGCCTGCATCTTCTCGACGCGGCTCATCCTTGCATCCTGGCCCGCCTCGAAACGGTTGACGGTGTTGACGCCGACGCCGGCCTTCTGCGCCAGCTCAGGCATGCTCCAGTTCAGGGCCGCTCGGGCCATTCGGCATTGATATGATTTCATATGGTGATATTATCACCATATGCGATGAGTATCAAGTTTTTCCAGCACATTCGCGACCGCCCCCCCTGGCCGGAAGCGACACGCTTGAAAGCCAAGGAGCGCCCCTGCCGGGCGCCCCCTTCTCCGTCAATTCGCTTGTGTCCGACGCTGCCAGATCATCGGATTTTCGGTGGTCGCATCGGCTTTCCCGAAA
>UBZM01000058.1 GCA_900470095.1 Hyphomicrobiales bacterium | reverse complement strand
GAGCCCGCCGCGCTCGCGGCGGACCGAGCAGGAGAGCCGGTTGTCGGGGCGCATCAGGGTGCATGCGCCCTGCCCGATCACCGCCTGGATTGCGCCCGGCCACATCCGCCTCGTGCGCCCGCAATCCTCGCATGGGATGTCCAGCAACGCCCCGACCGCCGCCCTGATCTCCAGCAGCCGCGCCAGTGCCGGCGGCGTCTTCAGCCCTCCGCTGGCATCCTCGCCCACGAGACCGAGGCTGTTCCGGATGCGCTCACGGCGGGCGTTTCGCGCCTCGCCGGACAGGCCGAGCGTCGCGGGCACGAAGCCCCCGCAGAACGGCGCGAACGCCAGGGGTGTCTGATCGATCGGCGGGATGCTGCAGGATAGTTGCAGCACATGCCAGTGCAGATGCTGCTGCATATGCCGGTGCACATGCTGCGGCATGGCCGGGGCATGCCTCCGGCATATGCTCCAGGCATGCCAATCACAATCACAATCACATACAACAGTATCTAACGATCCTGTTGTAGGGCGCGCCAGGGCGCCGCCGGCCATGTCCCGGTTCTGGATTGCCTGCAGTCGGCTCGCTGGAATCGTCATGCGCTCCTCCTGAAAATCGGCACGAGGTTGATGTTCTTGCCGAGCCCGCCGCGCTCGCGGCAGACCGAGCAGGACAGCCGGTTGTGCAGGCCCATCAGGGTGCGCGTCCCCTGCCCGATCACCTCCTGGATCGCGCCCGGCCACATCCGCTTCGTGCGCCCGCAATCCTCGCATTGGATGTCCAGCGACGCGACGTAAGACAGTTCGGGCCGCTCACCACTTCCCGAATAGGCCAGGCTCATCACAGATCCCTTTCGTTCCTGTTTCGTTCTCATTTAAGCCAGAGGGCGGAGGACAAGTCGAGTCTCGATCGACGGCTCGCCCCCGGCGATTTCGATAACTTTCATTATTGACAGGACGATAATTTAAGTTATCATTCCAGCATCGAACGGAGAGGCGCGCCAGCCATCGGGCTGGCAGCGCCCTCCCCGGAGGAGAGCGGGATGATGGGGATGAGCGAGACCAGTTTCGGAACCGCGGACGGCGAGCGGACGCGCATCGGATGGCCGGCGGAGCAACCCTCCCCGTGCCAGACCAGCCTCGTCGCCGCGCTGCCGAGGGCCTGAGATGGCCCGCAGCTTCCCGGTCAGTATCGAGACGCTGGAGCTCGGCCATGACGACCGGTCGGAGGGATTTTACGAGCTGGTGATTGCCACCGATGCGGAGGCCACCTTCTTCGATCTCCAGGCGATGACCAGCGACGGCAAGACGGTGCGCTCGCAGGACTGGCGCTGGGGCATGGCGCAGGAATGGATCGCGATCCAGGCGCTGCGGAAATTCAGCCAGCTGCATGAGGCGATGATCGAGGCGACGGGCCCCGACGCCCGCGCCGCAGCCTATGCCGATTTCACCCGCGCCCGGCGCCTTGAGGCCGCGGAATGAGCGCCATGGCGATGACGAGCCTTTCCAAACCCATCGCCTCAGAGGATTCGCAGATGACACCGATCGCCATCAGGGAGGCCTTGCGCAGCATCGCGGGGGAAGCCGGGCCGGCCGCCTGGGCCGATCTCTCGGTCAGCACCGAGCACCCGGATGAGTCCGCCGTGCGCGGCGTGCTCTACCCCCAGGGGATCGCGGCCGGCCACTGCATCCATGGCCGTGGGCCAGGTTTTGCCGAGGCGCTAGACGATCTGCGCAGCAACTGGGAGCAGGCCCGTTCGCTCGCGGACAGAAACAGCATCCGCAGGATGGCGCTCGCGATCATCGAGATCACCGGCGACCAGGGCGAATGCGCTGATGCGGCGCTGCGCGGCGCCGGTTTCGACCAGCAGCAGATCGCGCGCCTTGGCGCGCTGGCCTGCTCGGAGGCGACCCGGCTCGCCGCCGGCGGGCCGTTCCGGATCATCACGATCACGGGCGCGAATGCTGAGGCCGCCGGCCTGCCCGCGCCGTTGCGCGCCGACATCCCCCACGAACGGCCGCTTGGAGGCTGACCGATGGCACCGACCATCCTGGAATACCTGATCGCCGCTTTTGTCGCCCTGATCCTTCTGGGGGCGCTGATGATGCTCTTCATTCGCGTGCTGTTCTGGAAGCCGATCCCGGACGAGGACTGGTCGCAGCACAGCGACGAGCGGCGGTTCGAGCAGCGCTATCGCGACGCGGGCGAATGATCCCGCGACGCGATAGCGCGCAATCCTCCTGGCCCTTCCCGCGTCCTGCCGCAGCCTCAGCGCCCGGCAGAGTTCGCTACCCAATGGCGCATCGAAGCGTATGATGCGCCGGCCGCCCGTGTCCGGCCTATCCTTCGACGAGAGGCCTTCTTCTGCTCAGGGCTGAGACCTTCTTCTCAAGGCTGAGACTGGCCGGGCGCGGCACCGACAGGCTCTGTGGAGGGACCGATGAAGCCAAGCTGGCGTCTCGTTTTCAGCCCCATCCTCCTGGTCGGCCTTGTTCTGGTGATCAGTCTTGTTCTCTTCGGCAGCCCCGCTCAGGCGCAGCAGGCGGCGCGCAAGCCCGCGCGGATCGGCTGGGTCTCCGTGTTCCCGCTGGCTCAGGTCGAGAGCTATCTTGGCGCCTTCCGGAGCGGTCTTGCTGCCGAAGGCTATGTCGAAGGCCGTGATGTCGAAGTCCTCGCCCGCTCGGCCGAGGGGAAGCCGGAACGGCTATCGGCCGTCGTCGACGAGCTGGTCGGCCTCAAGCCCGATGTGATCATCTCCCAGGGCACGGCGATCTTCGGCCTGCTGGGGGTGACCGAGATCCCCGTCGTCTATGGCTTCAGCGGCGACCCCGTCGCGGCTGAACTCACCGACAGCCTGGCCCGCCCGAGCCGGAACCTGACCGGTGTCAGCTTCATGGCGATCGAGTTGAACGAGAAGCGGCTGGATCTGCTGCGGATGGCCGCACCACAGGCCAGGAGGGTCGTGCTGATGGGCGACCCCGTCCATCCCGGTGCCGACCTCGAAATCGCCGCGTCACAGGCCATGGCACGCCGGCTCGGGATGGAGCTCCGCTGGGTGCCGACCCGCACTGTCCAGGAGGTCAGCGAGCTTCTTGCGAGCCTTGCCGGGTCCCCGCCGGACGCCCTCGTGGTGCTGCCTGACAGCGTCATGCTGGCGAGCCGGGAGCAGGTCGCCGCGTTCGCCTCGGAGCACCGGATCCCGGCCCTATCCGGCTGGAGCATGTTTGCCCGAAGCGGCGGGCTCCTGACCTTTGGTCCCCGCCTCGAGGAGAGCTTCAGGAGGCTGGCCTATTATACCGCTCGCATCCTCAAGGGCGCCAAGCCCTCCGAACTGCCGGTTGAACGATCCTCCGAGTTCGAACTCGTGCTCAATCTCAAGACGGCAAGGCAGATCGGCCTCACCCTGCCGGATTCGCTGATCGCTCTGGCCGACGAGGTCATCGAATGATCTCGCAGCAAGGCTGCCACGCGATGAGGTCGACCTGAAGCGGGCACGTGCCGATGCTTTCGGCGGAGCTGCAATGGCTCCGGGCCGGATCAATGGCCAGGCCGTGGATCCTCTGAAGCCGCTTTGAAAATCGACAGTTGCACCGGACTATGCTGAGCTTGTCGCTGTCGGGTCGCGGGGGCTTGAGTCGCCATGAGAAGTCAGGCCTTGCTCGCGCTGGCGCTGGGGGCTGCCCTGTCGGCCTGCGCCAATTCCGTGCTGATCGATATTCCCGACGGCATCAATGCCCCGACCGGGCCGATCAAGTACTCGGTCGAGAAACTCGGCCTCTACAGCTATCTCCTGAAGATCCACACCAAGCGCGAGTTTGACGAGCCGCGCGCCTCGGTGGTGCTGCGCATGGATTCCTTCGCGAACCGCTATGCGTCGACGATCTGCCCGTACGGCTTCGACTTCAACGACAATTCCGATCCGCCCGGCGGTCTGACCGACCGCCTGCTGCAGACCCAGAAGACCTATTCCTTCACCTGCTTCTGAGGCCGGGCAGAAGGCGACTGCCTCCTGCCCGGCCGAACGCGTCTGCGCCCGGAGCACTCGTTCGGCTCAGGGCGCAGTTTCCACTCAAAGCCCTCTTGCCGCTCAGAGCGTTCTGGCGCTCTTCACCCCGAAATAGCAGATGCCTTCGCCGGGCTTGGCCGTGGCGCTGGGGAAGATGATGTAGCCGGCCTCCGGCGCCGTCACGGCCTCGCCATTGGCGCGGCGCGCGATCACCTGGCCCTTGGCGAGCGCGTCGCCGGTCTTCCAGTCGCCCTCGACCTTGTCGCCCTCGGCCTCGCAGATGATCACCTCAGTGATGTGGATGACGGTCCGGCCGGCGGTCGAAGGCGCCGGGGCATCGATCAGGCCGAGATGGGCGAGCGCGTTCAGGATCGCGGCATAGCCGATCTCGATCGAGGCCGGGTCGTCATGCGAGCCGCATTCGAGCGTCACGCCATAGCCGCCGGCAAAGCGCATATATTCGGTCGTGCCATAGCCCTCGGTGACCGAAAGGCGCGGCAGGTTCAGCTCCTCGCGCGCCGCGATCAGCCTGGCGTAATTGTCGAGCCAGCCATGGATCACCACGGGCACGCCGAGGCAGGCGGCAAAGGCGCCCTCGGCCTGCGCCTGGCTAAACGGCTCCAGCTCGCCCCGGTTGTCCTCGGGGCCGAAGAAGACGAAGGGCTCGCCCTCGCCCCGGAAGGAATGGACATCGAGCAGGACCTCATGCTGGCGCAGCAGCGCGCAGATGTGGTTGCCGATCCGGTCCTCGTAATTCGCCGGCAGCGGCTTCTCGCGCATGTCGCGGTTGAGGTTGCGGTCGCCTTCGCGGGTCTTCAGGCGGTAGGCCTTGGGGTTGGCGATCGGCAGGAAGGTGACCTCGCCGCGGCGAATGACCAGCTTGCCGGAGCGGCACTCCTCGATGACGCGGCGGATCGCGTTCGGGCCGCAGGTCTCGTTGCCATGGACGGCGCCGAGCACGATCAGTTTTGGGCCGGCGTTGAGGCCGGTGAAGCGGATGCTCTCCAGCGGGCCGTCATCGAGGCCAGCAGCGGCCTGAGCCGGGGCGGAATGGTTTGGCATGGGCTTGGCCATGGTTTCTTGTCCTTCGAATAACGATGTTTGAGACCGTCGCGGCTCGATCATCGGACGGGAAATCGTATCCGCTCCGATGATCTAACCCTTTGTGTTTGCATCGGCTTTGTCCCGAAAACCGCAATCCACTTTTCGGGCCGATGCTTGAGGGCCGCTCAGACGAGTTCTGCCGCCCTGACGCAGCGGACCTCGTGCGGGACCGGGTGCCCCTGCCCGATCGAGGCCAGCGGCGGCGTCGGCTGGGCGCGGCAGCCCTCCCGCATCTCCGGGCAGCGCGGGTGGAAGCGGCAGCCGGAGGGCGGCTCCAGCGGGTTCGGCACCTCGCCCGACATTTTTACCGCCAGCCCGTGGTTGAAGGGGTCCGGGATCGCGGCGATCAGCGCGCGGGTATAGGGGTGGCGCGGCTGGGTGAAGATGGTGTGCCAGTCGCCGGTCTCGACGATCCGGCCGAGATACATCACCGCGACGCGGTCGCTCATATGCTCGACGACACCGAGATCATGGCTGATCATGATGTAGGAGAGCGAGAGCGTGTCCTTGAGCTCGAGCAGCAGGTTGATGATCTGCGCCCGGATCGAGACGTCGAGCGCCGAGACCGGCTCGTCCAGCACCACGATCTTCGGCTTCAGGATCAGGGCGCGCGCAATGCCGATGCGCTGGCGCTGGCCGCCGGAGAATTCATGCGGATAGCGCTCGGCCTGCTCCACCCGCAGGCCGACATGGCGCATGATCTCGGCGATGCGGTCGTCGACCTCGCTCTTCGTCGTCACGCCATGCATGCGCAGCGGCGCTTCCAGCGTCCGGCGCACCGACTGGCGCGGGTTCAGCGAGGAATACGGGTCCTGGAACACCATCTGCGCGATGCGGGCCCGCGCCTTGCGGTCGACGCCGGGCGCGGCGATGTCCTGCCCGTCGAGAATGACGCGGCCGCGCGTCGGCGCCTGCAGGCCGAGGATCGAGAGCGCCAGCGTCGATTTTCCGCAGCCGGATTCCCCGACCAGCCCGAGGCATTCGCCCTTGCGCAGCACGAGATCGACGCCGTCGACGGCATGGACCGTGCGGCGCTTGCCGCCGAACAGCCCGCCGCCGAGATCGAACTTCACCTCGAGGTCCTCGACCTTGAGGATGGTCTGGTCGCCCGTGTCACTCATGATGATGGCACCTCACCAGGCCGTCATGCGGCAACGCTGTCACTCCGGGATCCTGCGCCACGCAGATCTCGGTCCTGGCATAGCAGCGCGGGTTGAAGCGGCACCCGTCCGGAAAAGCCGTCACCGCCGGCACGACGCCGGTGATCTCCTTGAGCTTGTGGCGGCCATGGCGGGCGCGCGCACCCAGCAGCGGAAGTGAGGCGACGAGGCCCTTGGTATAGGGGTGGCTCGGCGTCCGAAAGACCTCCTGCGCCGGGCGCTGCTCGACGAGACGGCCGGCATACATCACGCCGACGCGGGCGCACATATTGGCGATCAGGCCGAGATCATGGCTGATCATCAGCACGGCCGTGCCCTGCGCCGCCGAGAGGTCGCGGATCAGGTCGAGGATTTCGGCCTGGACGGTGACGTCGAGCGCCGTCGNNGTCGGCTCGTCGGCGAGCAGCAGGTCCGGCCGGCAGGCGAGCGCGATCGCGATCATCACGCGCTGGCGCATGCCGCCCGAGAGCTGGTGCGGGAAATCCTTGACGCGCCGGTCCGGCGCCGGGACGCGGACATTGGCGAGCGCCTCGACGGCCTTGGCTTCAGCCTCGTGCCAGGTCGCGCCCTTGTGCAGCACGAACATCTCGGCGATCTGGCGGCCGACCGGCGAAAGCGGGTTCAGCGCCGTCATCGGCTCCTGGAAGATCATCGAGATCGCGTTGCCGCGCAGCTTGCGCATCTCGCCAGCCGACAGGTTCTGGATCTCGCGGCCCTTGAACCGGATCGTGCCGCCGCCGATCGCCAGCGGGTGCCTGAGCAGGCCGATCAGCGAGAGCGCGGTGATGCTCTTGCCGCAGCCGGACTCGCCGACGAGGCCGAGCGTCTCGCCGCGCCCGATGGTGAAGGAGACATCCTTCACCGCCGGAAAGCGCCTCGCGCCGACGATCAGGTCGAGCCGCAGGTTCTCGACTTCGAGAAGCGCCTCGCCACTCATGCGCGTCGCGCCCGTGACTGCGGATCGAGGATGTCGCGCAGGCCGTCACCGAGCAGGTTCAGCCCGAGCACGGTGACGAAGATCGCAAGGCCGGGGAAGACCGAGATCCAGGGTGCCGTGGTGATCTGGTCGCGCGCGTCCGAGAGCATGCTGCCCCAGCTCGGGAAGGGCGGACGGATGCCGAGCCCGAGGAAGGAGAGCGCGGCTTCCGCCAGCACCGCGCCGCCCATGCCGAGCGTGCCGATGACGATGATCGGCCCCAGGATGTTGGGCAGGATCTGCGTCGCCATGATGCGGATATCGCTGTAGCCCAGCACCTTGGCGGCCTGGACATAGCCCTGGTTCTTGAGCGAGAGCGTCGAGGCGCGCGAGAGCCGGCAGGTATAAGACCAGTTGGTCAGGCCGAGCGCGATCAGGAGGCTGGTCAGGCCGGGGCTGAGGATCGCCATGATCGCCAGGGCGAAGATCAGCGAGGGGATCGCCAGCATCATGTTGGTCAGGCCGCTGACGAGATCGTCCCACCAGCCGCCCCAATAGCCGGCCGACAGGCCAAGCGCCACGCCGATCACCGTGTTGATCAGCTGCGAGACGATGCCGACCGTCAGCGAGATGCGGGCGCCATGCAGCACGCGGCTGTAGATGTCACGCCCCTGCGCATCGGTGCCGAACCAGAATTCGCTGCCGGGCGGAATCTCGGCATTCATCAGGTTGGCGTCCATGACCGGATCGGTATGGGCGAGGAAGGGGGCGAAGGTACCGGCGACGACGACGGCCGCGAACAGCACGCCCCCGATCACGAGATTGGCTCTGAATTTCATCGGCACCCTCAGGTGTATCTGATGCGGGGGTCGATGATCGCGGCGAGAACGTCCACGAGCATGTTGACCAGCAGGAAGAACAGCACGATCACCAGGATGCAGCCCTGCACCACCGGGATATCGCGCAACGAGACGCTGTCGACGAGCAGCGAGCCGAGGCCCGGCCAGGCGAAGAGCTTTTCGACCACGACGGCCTGGCCGATCACCGAGCCGAATTGCAGGCCAACCGTGGTGAGCACGATGACGAGCGCATTGCGCGCCAGATGCCACTGCACGACACGGCGCTCGCTCATGCCCTTGGACCGGGCGGTGCGGACGAAATCGGCATTCATGATCTCGAGCACGGAGGCCCGCGTGGTGCGCGCCAGCAGGGCGAGCGGCGCGACGCCAAGCGCGATCGAGGGCAGGATCAGGTTCTTCATCGCGCCGTCGCCATAGCCGAAGCTCGGCAGCCAGCCCAAGGTCAGCGCGAAGAGATACATCAGCATCAGGCCGAGCCAGAACTTCGGCAGGCTGAGGCCGGAGACGGCCGCCACCATCGAGACCATGTCGATCCAGCTGCCCGGCCGCAGCGCCGCCAGGAAGCCCAAGGGAACACCGATCGCGATCGCAAACAGCATCGAGGCGAAGGCGAGCTGCAGGGTCGGCCAGAGACGTTCGGCAATCAGGTGCCAGACCGGCTGGCGGGTGCGGAACGAGGTGCCGAGATCGAGTGTCACCAATTGCCCGATATATTTCACGAACCGCGTCGCGACGGGCTGGTCGAGCCCGAATTGCTGGTTCATGCGGGTGACGGCTTCCGCATCCATGACGGTGCGCCCGTCAGCCATCTGGCTGGAGGCGAAGCTGCCCGGGATGACGCTGAACAGCAGGAAGATCAGCGCCGCGACAGCGAGCAGAATCGGGATCGCCTGCAGCAGGCGCCGAAAGACATAGGACAGCATGCAGAACTCCTGGCCGCGGATTCCTGGCCGCGAACGCCCGGCAGTGAAGGCCGCCGGGCGTCGGGCTTGGATGCGCTCCAGATCATCGGACCGGAAACCGTATCCGATCCGATGATCCAACCCTTTGTGTTTGCATCGGTTTCCCCGAAATTCGCACTATTCGGGCCGATGCTCCAGGTTACTTCGCGGCCGGGGACGACGCGTCGACCCAGAGATCCTCGAAATACTGCAGGGCGAGTTCCGTCGCGTTGGGCTGCAAGCCCTTCAGCCAGGGCTGATAGGCCATGACTGCCTTGTTGTAGTTGAAGAACCAGACCGGGGCGTCTTCATAGACGATGCCGTTGGCCTTCTTCAGCAGGTCGATGCGCTTGGCCACATCGTCCGTCGCGGCGGCTTCGTCGATCAGCTTGTCGACGGCCGGGTTCTTGTAGGTGGTGTAGTTGCAGGCGCTCTGGGGCGTCTGCGAGTAGAAGCACTTCATCTGGGTCAGCGGATCGGGACCAGAGGTGTTCGACCAGATATAGGCCTGGTAGTCGCCCTTCGCGACGATGCCGCCGAGCGCCGAGCCCTCGACCGGCTTGACCTTCACCTTGACGCCGACCTTGGCGAGCATCGGGATCACCGCCTCGACGATCGGAACGCCCCAGCTCTCGTTCGGCGTCGCGGTCCATTCGAACTCGAAACCATCGGGATAGCCGGCTTCAGTCAGGAGCTTCTTCGCCTTCTCGGGATTGAAGTCGTAGGGCTTCATGTCCTTGTCATAGGCCGGCGAGGAGAGCGGCAGCCAGCCGGTGGCGCGATAGGCCTTGTCACGGACGAGGCGCTTGATGATCAGGTCGCTGTCGATCGCGTGGTTGATCGCCTGGCGCACGCGCTTGTCGGAGAAGGGCTTGAAGTTCGGGTTCATGCCCATGTTGCGGGTGAAGACTTCCGCGACCTCGAGGATGCCCTTCTTCAGGTTCGGATCGGCCTGATAGGCGACATATTGCGTCGGTCCCAGGATCGAGACGTCGATCTCCTTGTTGCGGAAGGCGATGTCGCGGGCAGCCGCCTCGCCCATCGGCGAGATCACGACCTTGTCGGCATAGGGCTTGCCGGTCTGGTAGAACTTCTCCCAGCGCTCCAGCACCATGCGCGAACCCGGAACATGCTCGACGAACTTGTACGGGCCGAGACCGATCGGCTTGTTGAAGAAATCGGGTTCCTGCGCTTCCTTGGCCGGGAAGATCGAGGTCAGCGCGGTCCGGAACAGGAAGCCGGGATCGGCCTTCTCGATCAACGTGATCTCGAGGGTGAAATCATCGATCTTCTTCAGGCCCGAGATTTCCTTGGCCTCGCCCTTCTGGAACTCCTGGGCGCCCTTGACGCGCCGGACATAGGCCGCGCCGGGATAGTTCTTGGTGGGATCCATCAGCCGGGTGAAGCTCCAGATGATGTCGTCGGCCGTCATCTTGCGGCCGTTATGGAAGAGCGCATCGTCGCGCAGCTTGAAGGTGTGGACCGTGCCGTCGGCCGAGGCGGTCACGCTCTTGGCGAGTTCCAGCACCGGCTTGTTGTTGGTCGAGTCCCATTTGTAGAGCGTGCGGTGCAGCGCGTAGCCGTAGATTTCGTCCTGAACCTGGTTCGAGACATGGCTGTCATTGCTGACGAAGGATGCGGCATAGGGCGCCGTGAAGCGGATCGTGCCGCCGCGGCGCGGTTCCTGCGCCTGGGCCGAGAACGCCATCGTCAGCGTCAGGGCAGTGGTCAAAGCCAGTCGTTTCAACACGTCAAATCCTCCCAAATTTACCGTTGATTTTTTGGTGGCGCCGCCCCTTTTCGGGCGACGCCGGTCAGTCCCGTGCGGAACCTTACTTGGTTTTTCCGGTCTGTCTCCGTCGTTTAGCCGGCTGTCCCCGAGCAATTATCCGGTCAGGCTTTCTGCGCGGCGCGGTCGAAGACGACCTTGCCGTTCAGGATGGTGAGATCGCAGCGCGTGTCCTTCAGGATCTCTTCGGGCGCTGCGGTCAAAAGGTTGCGTGAGAACACGGCAACGTCGGCGAGATAGCCCGGCACGAGCCGCCCCTTCACCGCTTCCTGCTTCTGCGAGAAGGCGCCGAATTCGGTATAGGCCTGCAGCGCCTCGTCGATCGAGACGCACTGGGCCTCGTCCATCACCGTGCCGCGCCAGGTCTTGCGGGTCAGCATGGTGTAGAAATTCGGGAACGGGTTGGGGTCGCAGACCGGTGCGTCGCTGCCCGTCGCCGGCTTCAGGCCGAGATCGAACCAGGTCCGCAAGGGATAGCTCGACAGCGCCCGCTCCGGCCCGAGCACCTTCACATAGGCGTCGCCGAAATCGTAGATGAAGACCTGCTGCGGGCAGGGATAGATGCCGGCCGCGACCATGCGTTCGTGCTGCTCGGGCGTCGAGAAGCCGCAATGCTCGATGCGGTGGCGGCGGTCCGGATCGGGATGGGCGGCGAGCGCCTTCTCATAGGCGGTGATCAGCTGTTCGATCGCGGCATCGCCAATCGCGTGGCAGGCGAGCTGGTAGCCCTTCACATGGGCGTCCATGACCTGGCGCTCGACATCCTCGTTCGAGCACATCTGCACGCCGGTGGTCTTGTCCTCGCCGAGATAGGGCGCGTTCATCCAGGCGGTGCGGCCGCCGGCCGAGCCGTCGAGGAAGAGCTTGACCGCGCCGACCATCAGCATGTCGTCGCCGGTGCCGGAGATCAGGCCGGCCTCGTAGCATTGCGGCACGACCGAGCGCCCCTCGTCGCCGAGCAGTGTCAGCCAGGTGCGCACCGGCAGGCGTCCGTCGCGCTTGGCGCGGTGATAGGCGGAAATCTCGCCGAAGGCGCCGCGCTGGCCGACCGCCGCATCCATGCAGCTGGTGATGCCGAGCGAGAGCAGATATTGGCCGCCGCGCTCGATGCCGGCGACGAGGTCCTCCTCGGTCGGGCGCGGAATCGCGGCCCAGACCGGGGCGCGGGCATTCTCGGCCAGCATGCCGGTGAGCCTGCCGTTCTGCTGCTCGATCAGGCCGCCGGGCGGGGTCGGCGAGGCCTCGTCGATGCCGGCGAGCTCCAGTGCCATCGAGTTGCAGATCGAGACATGGCCGCAGGTCCGGATCAGCATGACCGGGTTGTTCGGCGCGGCGCGGTCGAGCTCCTCGCGATAGGGATGCCGGCCGGTGTCGAGCTTGGTCTGGTCGTAGCCGCGCGACAGGATCCAGTCGCCGGGCTTGGTGCCCGCCGCACGCTTGGCGATGGCATCGAGCAGGGAGGCGAGATCGGGCGCGACCGCCGGGCGGGCGTCGACCCAGTCCATGGTCATGCCGAGCGAGACGAGATGCAGGTGGGAATCGTTCAGGCCGGGCGTGGCGAGCCGGCCCTCGAGATCGATCACCTTGGTGCCCGGGCCGATCAGGCCGGCGATCTCGGCATCGCTGCCGGCGGCGAGCACCCGGCCCTGCCAGATCGCCAGGGCCTCGACGACCCCGTCCTCGCGGCCGCACCAGATCGGGCCGTTCCTGAGGACGAGATCGGCCTGCGGCCGGGCGCGGTTGGCCGGGGTTTGAGCGGAGAGCGTCATGGAAACTCCGAAATCCTGTCAGGGCTTTAGTCCGAACGTCACGCCGGAGGCCAAGCCCCCGGCCGGGCGCTAGATGTCGTCGAGCGGGAAGATCGGCCGTCGCACGCTCTTGTAGGGGCGCTCCTTGAAGTTGCGTGTCGCCAGCGCGCCGGTATCGACCTCGACCACCTCGCGGGCGATCGGCTCGAAGGCGGCCCGGAAATGCTGCATCGACTTGACGATCACCGTCGATTTCCGCGTCGGGTCGACGCCGAGCGAGGTGAACTGCGCGAGGTCGGTCGCCTGGCCGTTATGGGTGATGATGATGAGCTCGACGCCGCCGATGCGCAGCATGACGCTGAGCCCGTAGCTGCGCCAGGCGCCACCGCCCATCGGGCCATAGGCGATGAAATGACCGTCGGTGATCGAGACGACCCGGCCGGTGACTTGGAGCGGGCCGCCGCCCATGCTCGGGTCGACCTTGCCGCCGAGCGTCAGCGTCACGGTGTTGCCGACGCCGGCAGCCTGCGCCTGCAGGGCAGCCTCGCCGTCGCAGATCGCGTGGAAGGCGACATTCTCCAGGCCGGTGGCCAGGACTGCGCGCAGCAGGTTCGTGGCGTCGCCATAGGCGCCCGCGCCGGGATTGTCGGAATAGTCGGAGATCACCAGCGGCTTGCCGGCCTTCCCCTCGCCGTTCTGGCGCTCGCCATTCTTCGCCTTCACCATGGCTTCGGCCACAGGCGTGAAATGGATCGAGGAGAAATGCCGCTGCTCCCAGGCATAATCCATCAGCTCTTCGGCGATGGCCTGGGCCTTTTCCCGGTCATTGGCGGTGACGACGATGGAGGGGCCGATATCGTGCACGTCGGCCGAGGAAAAACCGGCCTGGACGCTGACCACCAGCGCCTCGCCCTTCGCCTCGAGCTCGTCGCCGCGGCGCAGCAGCTCCTTGAACGGCGGCGAGGTCGTGCGGCCGCCATCCAGAGCGTAGAGGATCGGCCGGCGGGCGACGGCGGCGGTCGGCGTGATCTCGCCATCCATCGCCTTCTGCAGCAGCTCGGCCGCCTGCCAGGTGCGCTCATACTGGTCGATATGCGGATAGGTCCGGTAGGAGATCAGCGCATTGGCGCTGTCGGCCATCAGCTGGGTGAGCGTGGCGTGCAGATCGAGCACCGCGACGACCGGCACGGAGGGGCCGACCTTGGCCCGGATGCGGGAGAGCAGCTCGCCCTCGCCGTCATCGGAGCTTTCCGTCGCCATGGCGCCATGGAGATGCAGCAGCACGCCATCGACACCGGCACAGGCCGCGACGATCTTGCCTGCGCACAGCTCGAAGGCCGCATCGGTGACGCGACCTGAGGGATTGGCATGGGCGACGATCGGATGGGTCAGGCTCCAGCCGAACTTCTCGGCCGCCTCGAAAGCTGCGCCGAGCGATGTCCGCGTGCCGCTGAAAGCCGGGGGAATCTCGTTGTCGAGATAGAGGCCGGCGTTGCGAAAGACCTCTTCCCCGGTGAGCTGAACACTGAATGTGTTCGTCTCATGCATGAACTCTGCGACCAGAACGCGTCGTGCCATAATCCTCGTGTCCCTCCCGGACCCTTTTCGACTCTTTTTAACGGTCGTTCGGGTCTATGCCAGATGTGTATACAGCATGCGCTCCCTGCGTGGAGCGCCTGCCGTTCGTCGCAAGCGCGGCCTTAGGCCGCGCTGCGTCTGGACGAAATCGCCCAGACGCAGAAAACGTGATCGACTCTCATAGTCATGCGAAAAACCGGTGCCGCTTCTTCGCAGGATGCTCTAGGCCGCGCGGCTGCGCTCGATTTCGCCCTTGCCCGGGGTGCCGTCCTCGGCCCGCGCATAGGCCCGGCCGAAGCGGTTGGCGAGGAAGGAATCAAGCGTGATCTCTTCCTGGCGGACAAAGCCCTGCTGCGGCAGCTTGCCCTGCGCCAGCATGTCGAGCACCGCGCAAATGCCCGAAGCGGTGGTGATCTGGATGGCGCTGCGCGTCACGCCGCCGACATTGGCGCTATAGACCTTGTTGGCATAGGTCTGCTGCAGCAGGCGACCGTCCTTCATGCCGCTGACGGTGACGAAGATCACCACGACGTCCTGCAAGGTGCTCGGCAGGGCGTTCTCGAAAATGTCCTTCAGCACGTCGCGGCGATCGGCCAGGCGCAGGTCCTGGAGCAGCGCCTTCATGATCGCGCAATGGCCGGGATAGCGGATCGTGCGGTAGTTCAGCGTCCGCACCTTGCCGGCCAGCGTCTCGCAGAGCGTGCCGAGGCCGCCAGAGGTGTTGAACGCCTCATAGGTGACGCCGTCGAGCGAGAATTCCTCGCGCTCTTCCATCGCCGGGACGAGGGTCAGCTCGCCGTTGACGACCGCTTCGCAGGGTTCGCAATACTCGTTGATGACCCCGTCCGTGCTCCAGGTCAGGTTGTAGTTGAGCGCGTTGGAGGGGTATTGCGGCAGGGCGCCGACGCGCAGCCTGAGGCTGTCGAGCGTGTCGAAATCGCGCGCCAGATCGGCGGCGACGATCGAGATGAAGCCGGGCGCCAGGCCGCATTGCGGGATGAGAGCGGCCTTCGCCGTCTTGGCGAGCTCCTTGACGCGACGCGTGCTGGCGACGTCCTCGGTCAGGTCGAGATAATGCACGCCGAGCGGGGCCGCCACTTCGGCGATCCGCGTCGTCAGATCGTAGGGGGCGGCGCTCAGCACGGCGAAACGGCCTTCGAGCAACGCGGTCAGCGCTTCCTTGTCGGCGATGTCGACCTTGCGGGTCGAAACCGTGGCGCTGGTGCGGATGCCGGCGAGCTGCGTCTCGGAGCGGTCGGCGACGGTGACGCGGTAATCCCCGGTGCTGCCGAGCATGTCGGCGATGGTCTGGCCGATCTTACCCGCGCCAATAACGACGATTTCCTTCATTGTGGCGCTCCGTGCGTTCGTTGATGCCTTATGCTGGCTGACGATTTCGTCGAATAGAAGCGGCCATCACGACGATTCATATGGGATTTTACGGCGATCTGCCGTAAGTACTCTGCATTATGCCGATCGACCGCACAGACAGACAGCTCCTCATCCTGCTGACCGAGAACGCCCGGGCGCCGGTGGCCGAGCTCGGCCGCCAGCTCGGCCTCTCGCGCACCACCGTGCAAAGCCGGATCGAACGGCTGGAACGCCGCGGCGTCATCACCGGCTACACGGCGCGGCTCTCCGACGAGCATGAGCGCGGCCAGGTCAAGGCCCATGTCCTGATCACCGCGCTGACCAAGCTCGCTCCCAAGGTCGAGGCGGAACTGCGCCGCATTCCGGAGGTCCGGACCCTGCACTCGGTCAGCGGCCATTTCGACATGATCGCGATCGTGATCGCGCCGTCGATCGGCGAACTCGACGAGCTGATCGACCGGATCGGTGCGCTCGACGGCGTCGAGCGGACGATGTCGTCGATCATTCTCTCGACCCGCGTCGAACGCTGAGCCCTCGCCTGCTCCCGGCAATCGCGCGCTCGTATCCCGCCACAATCAAGCGTACACTCACCGGCTGGGGAAAACTGCGGTGGGAGAAGAAGATGGCAGGTGACGACCGTCGGCCACGCGTCTGGCATGACGTACACAGCGTGCAGGAGGCGCCGCGCGAGAGGCAGAAGGCCAGCGGGCGAATCGCAGCGGAAGAGGCTGCCGCGCGCAAGAAGATCGAGGCCTTGCGGGCGCAGCGGCTGGCGAAGGAAGCAGCCGAACCTCCGCCCGAGCCCAAGCCGGCAGCGCGCGGCAAGCCGAAGGCGACGGCGCCCTAGGACTGGTCCGAACGGCAGCAGGGCCGGCTTGTGGACGCCCTGGATTGACGAGATTCGACCCCGGATCCATCGAACGCCGCAGGTGTTGCGATGGATCCGGGGTTTTTGTTTGTGCGGGAACGGCGCCCCAAGTGCGGAACGCCGATTCGCCGAGGCGTTCAGGCCTGGTCGAGCCAGGCACTGAGCAGCCCGATATCGGCCTGCGAGAGGCCATGGCCCGCCGGCAGGATGCGGTGCTCGACCGTCGCACCATTGCCCGACAGGGTCGCGGCGAGCCGTCCGGCGTCAGTTGCCGGAATGATCGGGTCCTGCGCTCCAGACAGCATCAGCACGCGCTTGCCGGCGAGATCGGCTTGCGGCGGCTCCTTGAAGGGCGACATCGCCCTCAGCAAGGCCGCACCGGCCAGCACCTCGGGGCGCAGCAACAGCAGGCTCGCCGCGATATTCGCCCCGTTCGAGAAGCCGACGGCGATCGGCGCGGCAAGATCATAGCGCCGGCGCGCATCGCCGATGAAATCCGCCAGTTCATGGCTGCGGCGGCGCAGGTCGGCCTCGTCGAAGACGCCTTCGGCGAGCCTGCGGAAGAAGCGCGGCATGGTGCCTTCCAGCACCTGGCCGCGCGGCGAGAGCAAGGCGGCGCCAGGCGCGACCATGCGGCCAAGCGGCAGCAGGTCATGCTCGTTGCCGCCGGTGCCATGGAGCAGCAGCAGGGGCTTGCGGGCGGAATCAGTGCCCGGCTCGAAGGCATGGATGAAGGCTGTGGTCGCGACGGCGTCCAGCATGGCAATCTCCTCGATAACGCAGGGGACGGCCCTGCCCCGTCAACGCGGCGAGGCAGGGCGTGTTCTCGGGTCAGGGTGTCAGGCGAGTTCCGGCAGCACGGCCTCGATGCGGCTGCGCTGCGCCTCGTATTGCGGCGGCAGCTTCAGCGCCTGGCCGAGGCTGTCGCTGGCTTCGTCGATGCCGAAGCCCGGCACGTCGGTGGCGATCTCGAAGAGAACCCGGCCGGGCTCGCGGAAATAGACGGAGCGGAAATAGTTCCGGTCCCGCTGCTCCGTGGCGCGGATGCCATGGTTCTCCTTGAGGCGGCGCACCATATCGGCCTGCTCGGCATCACCCGCCGCCCGGAAGGCGATATGGTGCACCGAGCCCGCGCCCTGGCGTGCCGGCAGGAAGCCGCCGGCGGTGCGCAGGTCGACAATCCCGCCGCATGCCGCGCCCTCGGTCCGGAAGCGGGTCACGCTGCCTTCCCTGGCGATCTCGGCAAAGCCGAAGATGTCGCTGAGGATTGCGCCGGTCGCCGCCGCATCCTCGAGCAGCAGGCTGACGGAGTGGAAGCCGCGGATCGCGTGCTCGGCCGGGATATCGCCGCCCGTCCAGGCCGGCTCGGCGGCAATGCCGGGCAGGCCGATCAGGGCAAGCCGCATCCCGTCCGGGTCCCGGAAGGGCAGCACGGTTTCGCCGAAGCGCTTCAGCGGCGCCTCATGGGCGACGCCAAGCGCGACGAAGCGATGCGTCCAGTATCCGATCGCCCCCTCCGGTACGCGCAAGGCGGTTTCCTGGGTCTCGCCGACGCCGAGCCTGCCCGGAGCCGCATGCTCCCAGGGAAAGAAGGTCAGGATCGTGCCGGGCGAGCCGCCCTCGTCGCCATAATAGAGGTGATAGCTGCTCGGATCGTCGAAATTGACGGTCTTCTTGACCAGGCGCAGCCCGAGCACGCGTCCGTAGAAATCAAGGTTGCGGCGCGCGGGGCCGGAAATGGCGGTGACGTGGTGGATGCCGTTGATCTGCATGGCCGGTCCTCCGAAATGGCTTGAGGCGAGGCGCCTCGTTCCGGCCAAAGATCGGAGTGCGGCAGGCAAAGTGCCAGCCCGGCATCATTGCATGGAAGCAATGAATATCTTGGCATCTAACAATTTGCATTGCAGGCAAGAGACGGCATTTTCAGTGGCGAGACCAACCCGGTCCCCAAACCCGGTCCCCCTGCCCTGGAGATGCAATCATGATCGACAATCGCCTCGCCCCCTACGGCGCCCTCGGCCTGCGTGTCGCGCTCGGCCTGATGTTCATCGCCCATGCCTATCTCAAGCTTGCCGTGTTCACCCCCGCAGGTTTCGCCGGCTTTCTGGGCCAGGTCGGCTTGCCCGGTTTCCTCGCCTGGCCGATCATCCTGGCCGAGTTCATTGGCGGCGTCGCCATCCTGACCGGCTTCTACGGCCGTCTCGTCTCGCTGGCGCTGCTGCCGGTCCTGCTGGGCGCCCTGATGGTGCATGCTCCGAATGGCTGGCTGTTCACCGCTGCCAATGGCGGCTGGGAATATCCCGCCTTCCTGGCGCTGACGGCGCTGGCTCACGGCCTGATCGGCGACGGCGCGCTCGCTCTGCGCCCGGTGCGGTTCAGCCCCCGCGCTGCGGTCGCCACCGCCTGAGCGGCGGTGAGACTATCGTTGAGCGCGGGCCAAGGGCCCGCGCCACGTCTTCCCGATCGCCGCCGCATGGCTTACAGCATCCGACCGGGCATCCGGCCGGATGCTGTAGCGCATTGTTCTTGCATCGGCTTTTTCCGAAAACCGGTATCCACTTTCCGGGCCGATGCTCTGGCGCCATCACGGCGGCGGACGCATGAAAGGACGAAGAGCGGATGAGCGGCACGAGCAAGACCCTCGCCTGGGACGATTTCCGGTTGATCAAGGCGATCGCCGAAGCCCGCGCCCTGCCGGCTGCCGCCAGCCTGATCGGACTGAATCATTCCACGGTGTTCCGGCGCCTCGGCCAGATCGAGGACGGGCTCGGCCTGAAACTGTTCGAGCGGCATCGCAGCGGCTATGTGCCGACGCCCGCCGGAGAGGAGATGGTGCAGCTCGCCGGGCGGCTGGACGAGGACATCACCGCCTTCACCCGCAAGCTCGCCGGGCAGGAAATCCAGCCCGCCGGCGAATTGCGCGTCACCACCAACGACACCCTGCTGGTCGACCTGCTGACCCCGGTCTTCGCGGCCTTCCTCAAGCAATGTCCCGAAATCCGCCTCGACATCCTGCTCAGCAACCAGGCACTCAACCTCTCCAAGCGCGACGCCGATGTCGCGATCAGGGCGACCGATAATCCACCCGAGACCCTGGTCGGCCGGCGCGGCGCCCGCATCGCCTGGGCGCTCTATGGGCTGGCGAGCCACTTCCCGCCCGATGCCGATACCAGCATGGACGCGCTCCGGAACCAGAACTGGATTTCGCTGGGCGACCAGTTCGCCTGGCTGAAGGCCGTCCGCTTCCTGCAGGATTACGTGCCGCCCGAGCGCATCGTCTACAAGGTCAACACGGTGCTCGGCCTGGCCGAGGCCGTCGAGGCCGGCATCGGCATCGGCTTCCTGCCCTGCTTCATTGCCGACACCAAGCCGGCCCTCGTCCGCCTGGCGGCGCCCGATCCGGAATTTGCGGCCGATCTCTGGCTCCTGACCCATCCCGATCTCAGGCACGCGCCGCGCGTGCGGCTGTTCCTCGATTTCATGGCCGCCGAGATCGGCCGGATGAAACCCCTGATCGAGGGCGACCGGGCGGTCGCGGCGCGCGGCGGCTGAGCCGGGGGCGGTCGGGTTCCCTTACGGCGCAGCCGGCGCTCAATCACGTTTTCTGCGTTTGGACGAAATCGTCAAAACGCAGAAAACGTGATCGAATCTAATAGTTTAGAGCATGCTTAGTGCGAAAAACCGTTGCCACTTTTTCGCAGCATGCTCTAGTCTCTGGTCATGGAGATGCTTATCCCCCTCGCGATCGGGCTCAGCCTGATCTGGCTGATCGGCCGCGGCGCGCCCTGGAATGCCAAGCTGATCACATTGGCGATCACGCTCGCCGTGGTCCTGCTGATCGTGCTGCTCGAAAGAAGCGGCAACTGGCCGGACGCTTTCCGCAGATGACACCGGTCAGAAGGTGACGCCGGTCGGAACGTGACGCTGGTCACGAGACCAGCTTCAGCCCGACGATTCCCGCCACGATGAGCGAGATGCAAGCGAGCCGCAGCGCGCCTGCCGGCTCGCCGAGCAGCACGATGCCCAGCGCCGCCGTGCCGATCGTGCCGATTCCCGTCCAGACCGCATAGGCGGTGCCGACCGGCAGCGTCTTCAGCGCCAGCCCGAGCAGGCCGAGGCTGACGACCATGCTGGCAAGCGTCAGCAGGGTCGGAACCAGGCGGGTGAAGCCCTGCGTGTATTTGAGGCCGATCGCCCAACCGACCTCGAACAGGCCTGCGACGAACAGATAGAGCCAGGCCATGGCAGCGCGCTCCGCGTGAGATGGGGCCAAGTTGGAAGAGGGCAAGCGCGTCCGCGCCCCGGGACGCGGCAGAAGACGGCGCCCTTCGCCCAAACTAGGCCGCGCCTCTGCCGGTTGGGAAGGAGGGCGTCGCCGCCGCCCCCCGCGCGGCTCTCATGACCAACTCCCTTGGCGCCCCCCTGCCAACCCACCCCTACGTAAGTCTTGTGCATAAGGCGCTTGCCGCCCCCCGGAGTTCGGCCTGCGGCGTGGCGCCGTGCACAGGCGCTGACTACGGGCATTGCACCGGCATTGCCGGTGGGGGCAACAAGGGGCCAAGCAAAGATGAATCTGGGGACATGGGTGGGTTTGATCGTAGGCGCCGCGCTGCTCGGCGGCTGCGCCACCGTCACACGGGGTACGACAAGCCAGGTTACGATCGACAGCATTCCGCCGGGCGCGGACGCACGCACCTCGACGGGGCATAGCTGCCCCTCGACGCCCTGCACGATCGAGGTCAGCCGCAAGTCGGAATTCACGGTCAGCTACAGCAAGCGCGGCTTCCACGATGCCCAGATCCCGGTCTCGACCCGGATCGCCGGGGCAGGAGCTGCCGGCTTCGCCGGAAACGTCATCGTCGGGGGCGTCGTCGGAATGGGCGTCGATGCCGTGACCGGCTCGACGCTGGAGCACTATCCGAATCCGGTCGTGGCCACGCTGGTGCCGACCGCCAGGATCGAATCCCGCACGCGCAGCTCGCGCTTCAGCCGCCGCCTGCGTGCGGCACGGGCCACGCCCGTTTCCTGATTCCAGTGTTTCCTGATCTCTGGGAAGACAGCCAACCGCGATGCGGGCCTCTCAGCCCGCGTCGCCACCAAGTTCCGGCTGCAACACGCCGCGCAGGACGCGCTGGCATTCCGTCATTTCGACGAGCGCGGCTCTCAGCAGGATCAGATCGTCGCCGAACTCGGCCCGGTGATCGGGCTCCTCCGGCTGCGCCGGTTCCATATCGAGCTGCCAGGGCAATTCGTCATCGGCGCCGTCTGCGGCGTTCGCCGGCATGGGCCGACGCGGCGCCGGCACGGGCGCGGCAGCCGCAGCAGGAGCCTGCCCGCCGATCGGCCCGCCCCGGCCAATGGCCTGGACATGGCGCGGCCCCTGGTCCTTCAGGATCCGCTGCAAGCCCTTGATCGTATAGCCCTCGCCGTAAAGCAGTCGGCGAATGCCCTTCAGGAGGGCGACATCGTCCGGCCGGTAATAGCGCCGGCCGCCACCGCGCTTGAGCGGCTTGATCTGGGTAAAGCGCGTTTCCCAGAAACGCAGGACGTGCTGGGGGATGTCGAGGTCGTCTGCGACCTCGCTGATTGTCCGGAAGGCATCTGGGCTCTTGGTGTCCAATTCGGCCTCTACATTGCCGGTGTGGAACTCCAGACTCACTCCTCGTCGCCCTCGCCCGCTTGCCCGTTGATGCGCGCCTTCATCACATTCGAAGGCTTGAACACCATCACGCGACGCGGCTCGATGGGGACCTCAACGCCCGTTTTCGGATTACGCCCGATTCGCTCGCCTTTGTCTCGCACGACGAACGAGCCAAAGGACGATAATTTCACATTCTCGCCGCGCGCAACGGCGTCGCAGATCTCGTCGAGCACCGCTTCGACAAGTTTCGACGACTCTGTCCGCGACAGACCGATCTTCTGATACACAGCCTCGCACAAATCGGCGCGAGTGACCGTTTGCCCCGCCATTCATAGCCTCCAAGGCGTTCATGGGCCGGCGACCTCGTCACCAGCCTTGCGCCATTACGGACGCCGGACGCTATGCGTCCCGGACGGTCCGGTCAATCCTCGAGCGCCGTTTAGTGGCGCGCTTGGTCGAAATGGCAAAAAAAGGGAAGAGAAACTGTCCTAAGTGCCAGCGTTCTCAGCCGAAATGCTCACCAGCGGATCAAGGCCGACCCCCAGGTAAAGCCGCCGCCCATCGCCTCGATCAGGACGAGCTGGCCGGGCTGGATTCGCCCGTCGCGATGGGCCTCCGCCAGAGCCAGCGGAATCGAGGCGGCCGAGGTGTTGCCGTGCCTGTCGACGGTCACCACGACGCGGTCATGCGCGATGCCGAGCTTGTCGGCGGTGGCATCGATGATGCGCCGGTTGGCCTGGTGCGGCACGAACCAGTCGATATCGTTTCCGCTGAGCCCGGTCGCGGCGAAGGTGTGGCGGACGGTCTCGGCCAGGTTGAGCACCGCGTGGCGGAAGACCTCCTTGCCCTCCATGCGCAGGAAACCGACCGTCTTGGTCGAGCCTGCGCCGCCGTCGACATAGAGCTTGTTCTTGTAGCGTCCGTCGGAGCGGATATGCGTCGCGAGAACACCGCGGTCGGCGAGCGTGCCCTCTCCCTGCTCCGCCTTGAGCACGACGGCACCGGCGCCATCGCCGAACAGGACGCAGGTGGTGCGGTCTTCCCAGTCGAGAATCCGGGAGAAGGTCTCGGCACCGATCACGAGCGCGGCGCGGGCCCCCCCGGCCTTGATGAAATTATCGGCGGTCGCGAGGGCGAAGACGAAGCCGGAGCAGACCGCCTGCAGGTCGAAGGCCGCGCCTTCGGTGATGCCCAGCGCAGCCTGGATCTGGGTCGCGGTTGCCGGAAAGGTATGGTCCGGCGTGGCGGTGGCGACGATGATCAGGTCGATCTCGGACGCATCCATGCCGGCATCGGCCAGGGCCGCCTGCGCCGCCTTGAGACCGACCACCGAGGTCGGTTCGTCATCGGCCGCAATATGGCGCTGGTGGATGCCGGTGCGCTGGACGATCCACTCGTCGGTCGTGTCGACGCGCTCGGCAAGCTCGGCATTGGTGACGATGCGCTCCGGCAGATAGGAGCCGCATCCGCAAACCACAGATCGCAGAATGGACAAGTCAGGGATCCCTATTCGACGGCAGCGGGCTGAGGCGCCGTCTCCGGCTGCACCGAGGCAGCCACCATCTCGCGCAGCTTGGCCATCAGGTCATCGCGCGCCATCTCATAGGCCAGTTCGGTCGCGCTGGCGAAACCGATCGCGTCCGTCCCGCCATGGCTCTTGATGACGATGCCTTCGAGCCCGAGGAAAACGCCGCCATTGACCTTGCGCGGATCCATCTTGTCCTTCAACGCGGCAAATGCGCCACGTGCGAAGAGATAGCCGATCTTGGCCATCAGCGACCGGCTCATCGCGGCGCGCAGATACTCGCCGATCTGCCGGGCGGTGCCCTCGGCCGTCTTCAGGGCGATGTTGCCGGTGAAGCCCTCGGTCACCACGACGTCGACCGTGCCCTTGCCGAGGTCGTCGCCCTCGACGAAGCCGCGATAGTCGAGATGCGGCAGGTTGCCCTCGCGCAGGATGCGCCCGGCCTCCTTGACGGCCTCGACGCCCTTGATCTCCTCGACGCCGACATTGAGCAGGCCGACGGTCGGCCGGTCGAGATCGAAGACGACGCGGGCCATGGCCGCGCCCATCACCGCGAGATCGACGAGATGGCGCGCATCGGCGCCGATCGTCGCGCCGACATCCAACACGACGCTCTCGCCGCGGACCGTCGGCCAGAGCGCCGCGATCGCCGGGCGGTCGACCTGCGGCATCGACTTCAGGCAGAATTTCGACATCGCCATCAGGGCGCCGGTATTGCCGGCCGAGACGGTAACGTCGGCCTCACCGGTCTTGGTCGCGTCGATCGCGCGCCACATCGAGGACTTGTAGCGGCCATAGCGCAGGGCCTGGCTCGGCTTGTCGTCCATCTTCACCGACACTTCCGTGTGGTGGAAGGTCGTCACCGCCTTGAGCTTCGGGTGAGCCTCCAGAAGCGGCAGGACCAGGGCCTGATCGCCGAAGATGACGAAGCGCGCGTCGGGCCGCCGCTCGAGGGTCAGCGCCGCGCCGGGCACGACGACGGCGGGGCCATGGTCCCCGCCCATCGCATCGAGCGCGATTGTAACTGGTCGTTTCATTGGGTGCTGATTGTTCCCGAGGGGCTCGGCCGCTGTGGCGCAAAATAGGGCGGCGGCGGACAATAGCGACTTGGCGAGCCGCCGCAAGCCACTGCGCGTGGCGGCAAAGCCGTCATTCGCCGCGTTTCAGTTTGGCCAGGGCCGCGAAGGGCGATGCAAGCGCCGGGTCGTCGACCTGCGCTTCGAAACTCGCCCCGGGCTTGCGCGGATAGGGATCGAGCCCGAGGGCCAGGAACTCGAGGGTGATCGCGCCAAGGTCGATCATGCCGTCGATGATCGGCTCCGGCGGGTCTTCCTCGTTGAGCATGACCTCGATGTCGATCTCGCCCTTCTCCGCCTCCTCTTCCTCGCGGCGGGCGGCGGCGAGGGCCTCGGCCTCCGGCGCGAAATCGAGTTTCACGGGCAGCTTGATGCTGACGGGGAAGGCCTCGAGCGTGATGATGCAGGTTTGATGCAGTTGCGCCGCGATCTCGCCCTCCAGCTTCACGCGCTCGCCATTGCGCGCGAGCTCATAGCGCGCCTCGAGCGCTTCGATCGAAGGCAGGTCGAGCGCACGGGCGAGCCCGGCGAGCGCCGAGCCCTCGGGCCTGACCACGATATGGGTGCCACGCGGCTTGATCGTTTCGACGCGGACGGGCTGGCTCAGCGGCAAGGCACGAGCGGAATCAGACACTGGGGGTACTTTCGTGAACCGGGAATGCAGGGAAGAGAGTCTCCTGCCCCAAAATTGCGTCAAGATCGAGCTGCGACAGGCGCTGTTGTGCCTGGCCGACATAATCGGCCAGGGCTGTCGCCTCCTCGCCCGGGCTGACATTGCGGCGCAGGGCCTCGGCCAGCGCGCCTGGCTCAGGCGCAGCAAGCGCGGTCTCATAGGCCTTGATGCGTCCGTAGAAGCTTTGCCCGATCTTCTTCATGCGCTTGGGCACGGCGATGTCGCTGATCCCGCCCTGGCGAAAGCCGAGCTCGAGATAGGCGAAGCAGGCATCGACGAAATCCTGTGCCAGATCGCCGGCCGGCGCCGGAAGTTCGCGCAGGCGGCGCAGAATCAGGAAGGCATGCAGCGTCAGCGATTCGAAGCGCCCTTCGAATGTGTCGGGGATGCCGCCGCCGATATAGAGGCCCGGCTGGCGCGACGCGTCAGCCACGCGGGCCAGCAGCGCCTCGACCGGCGCGAGCCGTTTTGCGCGTTTTCCGAACAAGCCGAAGATCACCAGCGCATCTCCGCTCGCCGCCACTGCCTTGCCAAAGCCATTCTCGGGCGTTACGCCAACCTCTACCCGTTTGACAAGCGGCTTCGGATACCTCCTTGCCCACTCTGCTCCTGGATTCTCCCGCATGATCGACATGACCCGCCGCGCGGCCCTCCTCGGCCTTCTCGCGACCTCGTCACTCGCTCTAGCCGGATGCGGAGCAGATCGGGGCGGCTTCGTGCTGCCGACATCGGCGGGGCTGAACGAACAATACACCCGCGGCTTCGTCATGGACGAGCGTCTGGTCTCGCAGGTGAAGACCGGCATGGATGTGCAGCAGGTGCTGACCATACTGGGCACGCCCTCGACGACCTCGACCGTCGGGAACCGGACTTTCTACTACATCAGCCAGACGGTGCGCCGCCGCTTCCAGTTCCAGGAACCCAGCGTCATCGACCAGAAGGTGCTGGTGATCTATTTCAACAAGTCCTTCAAGGTCGAGCGCATCGCCCAGTACGGCCTCCAGGACGGCGTGATCTTCGACTTCATCAGCCGCACCACCGTCACCGGCGGCGAGGAGCAGAGCTTCCTGCGCAACCTCTTCCGCGGCGTCACCAAGTTCTCGCCGCTCGGCGGCCTGGGCGGGCCCAGCAACTGAGCGGCACCCGACCGTATCGACCGAACACAAAAACCCCTGCGGCCCACGCCGCAGGGGTTTTTGTTTGGGACGAGAATTTGCCTAGGCCGGCTGCTCCGGCTTGCGCTCGGGCAGCGTCATCGCGATCACGCCAGGGATGACCAGGGTGAGCCCCGCCCAGGCCGTCGGGCTCAGGCGCTCGCCGAGGAAGACGATGCCGATCGCGACGCCGACCGGCACGCGCAGATAGGACACCGCCGTGGTGCCGACGGGACCGAGCGTGCGGATCAGGCGGAAATAAATGGCGAAGGCGAGCGCGGTCGAGACCGCCGCCAGCGCCAGGAGCGCATAGAGCGAATCCTGCGAGGGGCTCAGCGTCCAGGGCCGGTCGACGACCAACGCGACCGGCGTGAGCAGCGCCGCGCCACAGATCAGCGAGCCGGCGGCAGGGATGAGCGGATCAAAGCCGGTGAAGTGGCGGCCGAACAGGGCGGCGCAGGCATAGCAGACCGTGGCGAGCACGATGGCGAGCTGCGCGACCAGCTCGCTGCCGACCCCGCCCAGCGCCTGCATCCCGACCACCAGGGTGATGCCGGCGAGCCCGGCCGCAACGCCAAAGGCCTTGCGCAGGTCGACCTCGCGGCTCCGGGTCAGCGCCAGCGTGATCAGGAAGACGAAGACCGGGGTCGTCGCATTCAGGATCGCGGCAAGGCCGGCATCGACGCTGCGCTCGGCCCAGGCGATCAGGGTGAAGGGAACGGCACTGTTCAGGCAGGCCTGGAACAGGAACTTGCGCCAGCTGTCGAGCTCGCGCGGCAGCCTCAGGCCGCGCCAGCGGATGACGGCCAGCAAGATCGCGCCCGCGATCAGGGTACGCCCGGCGATCAGGGTCAGGGGCGGAATCGTCTCCACGCCGATCTTGATGAAGGTGTAGGAGCCGCCCCAGAGGGTGGCGAGCAGGAGCAGCAGGGCAAGCTCGACGGCATGCCCGGACCTGACCTGCCCGGACCTGACCTCGGCGGGTGCAGCAGCGGCTGGGGTCGTCATGGTGGCTCTCCTTCTGTTGGAGAGACAATGCCATCGCGGACCGCCCGGAGCTTGCAGGAACGCTACGGTCCCGGCCGCAGCTTCACATCCTGATTCAAGTCGCCGCCAGCTTGATTCAAGTTGGCACGCCAAGCCGTTGCGCCATCGAGGAAAAACTCCTCAAAGAAAAACCCCGCGGATCGCTCCGCGGGGCCATGTCGGCGTACCGTGCGAACCGGCTCAGGAATGGGCCAGGATCGCCAGCAGCAGCAGCGCGATGATGTTGGTGATCTTGATCGCGGGGTTCACCGCCGGGCCGGCGGTGTCCTTGTAGGGGTCGCCGACGGTGTCGCCGGTGACTGAGGCCTTATGCGCCTCGGAGCCCTTCATGTGGCGCACGCCGTCCTTGTCGACGAAGCCGTCCTCGAAGCTCTTCTTGGCGTTGTCCCAGGCGCCGCCGCCCGAGGTCATCGAGATGGCGACGAAGATGCCGGTGACGATGACGCCCATCAGCATGGCGCCGACCGAGGCGAAGGCCTGGTTGCGGCCGGCAATGGCGTTGATGGCGAAGAAGGTGACGATCGGCGCCAGGACCGGCAGCAGCGAGGGCACGATCATCTCCTTGATCGCGGCCTTGGTCAGCATGTCGACGGCGCGGCCGTAATCCGGCCGGTCCGTACCCAGCATGATGCCGGGCTTCTCCTTGAACTGGCGACGCACCTCCTCGACGACCGAGCCGGCGGCGCGGCCGACCGCGGTCATGCCCATGCCGCCGAAGAGGAAGGGAATGAGGCCGCCGAGCAGCAGGCCGACGACGACGAAGGGGTTGGACAGGCTGAAATCGACCGTGACGCCCTTGAAGTACTGGAAGCTGGTCGAGCCTGCCTTGTTGGCCTCGGCGATGAAGAAGTTCAGGTCCGAGGTATAGGCCGCGAAGAGCACCAGGGCGCCGAGGCCGGCGGAGCCGATCGCATAGCCCTTGGTGACGGCCTTGGTGGTGTTGCCGACCGCATCGAGCGCATCGGTGGAGTGGCGCACCTCCTTGGGCAGGCCCGCCATCTCGGCGATGCCGCCGGCATTGTCGGTGACCGGGCCGAAGGCATCGAGCGCGACGACGACGCCGGCCAGCGCCAGCATGGCAGTGGTGGCGATGGCGATGCCGAACAGGCCGGCCAGCGTGTAGGAGACGATGATGCCGGCGATGATCACGATGGTCGGCGCCGCGGTCGATTCCAGCGAGACCGCGAGGCCCTGGATGACGTTGGTGCCATGGCCGGTGACCGAGGCCTGGGCGATCGAGACCACCGGGCGCTTGCCGGTGCCGGTATAGTATTCGGTGATGACGACGATGAAGAGCGTCACGGTCAGGCCGACCAGCGCGCAACCGAACAGGTTGGCGGAGGTGAAGCTGACGCCCTGCCCCGTCGTGAACGCGGTGGAGAAGCTGCCGAACATCAGCCAGTTGACGATGGCGATCGCGCCGACCGAGAGCACCCCGGCGGCGATGAAGCCCTTGTAGAGCGCGCCCATGATCGACTGGTTGGCGCCGAGCTTGACGAAGAAGGTGCCGATGATCGAGGTCACGATGCAGGCCGCGCCGATCGCCATCGGATAGAGCATCATCGTGCCGAGCACCGGCTGGCCGGCGAAGAAGATCGCCGAGAGCACCATGGTGGCGACGAGCGTCACGGCATAGGTCTCGAACAGGTCGGCAGCCATGCCGGCGCAGTCGCCGACATTGTCACCGACATTGTCGGCGATGGTCGCGGGGTTGCGCGGATCATCCTCGGGAATGCCGGCTTCGACCTTGCCGACGAGATCGGCGCCGACATCGGCGCCCTTGGTGAAGATGCCGCCGCCGAGGCGGGCGAAGATCGAGATCAGCGAGGCGCCGAAGCCCAGCGCCACGAGCGAGTCGATGACGGTGCGGCTCGACGGGGAGAAGCCGAGGAACGAGGTCAGGACGCCGTAATAGACGGCGACGCCGAGCAGGGCGAGGCCGGCGACCAGCATGCCGGTGACCGCGCCCGCCTTGAAGGCGACATCAAGCCCGTCACCGAGCGACTTCATCGCCGCCTGCGCGGTGCGGACATTGGCACGGACCGAGACGTTCATTCCGATGAAGCCGGCCGCGCCGGAGAGGACGGCGCCGATCAGGAAGCCGATGCCGACCCATTGGCCGAGCAGATAGGTCAGGACCACGAAAAGCACCGCGCCGACCATGGCAATCGTAACGTATTGACGCTTCAGATAGGCCTGCGCGCCCTCGGCCACCGCGCCGGAGATTTCCTGCATGCGCTGGTTGCCGGCGTCGCGCTTCATGACATCGCCATAGGCCCAGATGCCGTAGGCTATCGATAGCGCACTCAAAACTATGATGATGAGCAAGGCTGACATTCGGGATTCCTGACCTCGAGCTTCCGTCCAACGGGGCTTCAGACCCCGAATTCATTCGGTTTCTTGGGTCCGGAGACGAAGAATACGGGTCGAGGGAATCGCGCCCGCGTCGCGCATCGCCAGTACCGGCCAACTTTCTGCCAAGCTTTCGACAGAATCGCAAACGCGGAGGCTGACAATTTTACGCAGATGTCAGGACGCGCCGGCCCGCTTTGAGGCGCGGCCGGCCGTTCGGGAGCTCTACGCGGGCGTCAGAGCGCCACGTCCCGGTTGACGTTCTTGTAGAGCAGATAGGCCGCGTCGGCAAAGCCGGTCGGGTAGAATTGCTGCGGGCAGTAGCCGCCCATCCAGATGAAATCGCCGGCCCAGATCTCGTGCCATTCGGTGCCGAGGAAATAGAGCCCCTGCCCTTCCAGCATATAGAGCCCGTGCTCCATGACATGGGTCTCGACATCGGGGAAATGTGCGCCGGGCTTGAACCACATCAGGTTCATCTCGAAATCGAAGCGCATGTCGCCCCAGGGCAGCAGGAACTGGAAGCCGCGTCCCTCGGCCCCGGTATGGTTGGTGACCGGGATCTCGTCGCGATGCGACAGGATCGGCTCGGGCGCCGGCAGGCCGATCGCCTCGAAGCGCTTGCGCAGCCCGAGCACGCGCAAGGGCTCGGAACCGGTATTGCTCAGTGTAAAGGCGGTGCCGGGCGGGACATAGGCGAAGTGGCCCGGCCGCAGGTCAAGCGCCGGCGCATCCGCCATGACGAACCGGCCCTGGCCGGAGAGCACGTAATAAAAATGCTGGATGTCTTCTTCCCGGAAGGCCTCGGGGGTGCCGCCGCCGGGCGCGATCTCGAGCAGGTACTGCGCGAATTTCGCACCCAGGACGGGCGCGGCCAGAATCCGCACGATCGTCCCGCTGAAATGCGGCAGCCGGCTGATCAGCACGCCTTCCGGCGGCATGAACGCATAGTTCGGCCGCACCACACCGCGATTATGGCCGATGGCGCCGGGCGGAAACCGGCCTGTCGTGACGGGCAACTGGTGCGGGCGCATCGTATCTCCTGCCGGATCCTTGGGGGTGAAGCTTGTTTGCGGAGCCTATCGGTCGGCTACGCGCTTGGCCGCCTCTCAGGCCAGCTGGACGCGCTTCTGCGTGGCCTGCCAGGCGACCAGCGCCAGCGCGACCGCCACGGGCGGGAAGACCAGCCAGTTGACGCTATTCCAGCCGCCGGTGTTCAGCAGCCCGCCGGCCGAGAAGGAGGCGATGGCGACCGAGCCGAAGACGAGGAAGTCGTTGGCGGCCTGGACCTTGACGCGTTCCTCCGGGCGATAGCAGTCGGTGACGAGCGCGGTCGCGCCAATGAAGCCGAAATTCCAGCCGATGCCGAGCAGGACGAGCGCGATCCAGAAATGCGCGACGCTGAGGCCGTTCAGGCCGACAACGGCGGCGCAGGCCAGCAGCAGCAGGCCGGCCGCCGTGACCTTCTCCTTGCCGAAGCGGGCGATCAGCCGGCCGGTGAAGAAGCTCGGCCCGAACATCGAGAGCACGTGCCACTGAATGCCGAGCGCGGCATCGCCGATGCTGTGACCGCAGCCGACCATGGCCAATGGCGCAGCCGTCATCACGAAGCTCATCAGGCCATAGGAGACGAGCGCGGCGGTGACCGAGGCGATGAATTTGGGCTGGCGCATGATCTCCGAGAGCGGCCGGCCGCCGCTCGAACGCACGGCCGCGACCGGCGGAGCACGCAGCATCATGACGACGCCGATCGCCAGCAGCGCCAGCACCCCCTGCGCCATGAAGCTGGCGGCGAAGGGCGCGGACGGCGTCAGGTCGCGGGTCCAGTAGACCGATTGCGGGCCGATCACGCCCGCGGCGAGCCCGCCGATCATCACCCAGGAGATGGCGCGCGGCTTGAAGCTCTCGCTCGCGGTGTCGGCCGCCGCGAAGCGATAGCTCTGCACGAAGGCGCCGTAGAGGCCGCACATGAAGGTGCCCAGGCAGAACAGCCAGAAGATCCGGCTCCCCGTGCCGGCAGCCGCGATGCTGGAGGCGATGACGCCGGTCAGCGCCCCGATGAGATAGCCGTTGCGGCGGCCGAGCCGGCGCATCAGCATCGCAGCGGGGATGACGCCGCAGGCGATGCCGAGCTGCATCAGGCTGACCGGTACGGTGGCGAAGGTCTTGTCGGCGACGAGCTGCGAGCCGACGATGCCGCCGAGCGAGACCACGATCGCCGGGTTCGCGCCGCCAAACGCCTGGGCGCAGGCGAGGACGAGGGCATTGCGTTTCGCCAGGGCATCGCCCTCGGCCACGGAAACATGCTGGTTCATCGCTGGGGCCGTCGTTCACATACCGGGCGGCCTGAGCGGGCGGCCCTCAGAAATGGGCGAAGGAGCCTTGCGCGAAGCTGCGCGCCCTGCCCCGTTCGAGAAAACGCACCACGCCCAGCTCGGACGTGACCCGGCCGATGCAGGCGAGTCCAAGACCCGCCGCCTCGGCCGCAGCAGCCATAGCAGGAAATTCCCTTTCCGAGGCCGTGCAGAGAATTTCGTAGTCGTCTCCGCCGGTCCAGGCCAGTTCCGTCAGAGCAGGGTCAGCCATGATCGCGGCGCGGGCCGCAGCCGAGAGCGGAACGGTATCGAGGTCGATCTCGGCCCCGATTCCAGACGCCGCAACCAGCTTGGCGAGATCGCCGACGAGCCCGTCGGAGACATCCATAGCGGCCGAGGCATGGGCTTGCAGGGCAGCCGCAAGCGCCAGGCGCGGGCGCGGATGCAGGTAGCGGTCGGCGAGATGGGCGCGATCGGCCTCGGAGAGGCCTGCGACCCAGTCCGGCTTGCCCGGCGCATGGACCTTGAGGCCGAGCGCACCGTCGCCGATCGTACCGGAGACGAGGACGAGATCACCTGGCTTTGCGCCCGAGCGCAGCACCATGCGTCCGGCCGGAACGCTGCCGAAGGCGGTGATGGAGAGCGTGAGCGGCCCCGGCGTCGAAACGGTATCGCCGCCGACGAGCGGACAGGCGCTCTCGGCCGCGATCTCGCCTAGCCCCTGGGCGAAGCCGGCGAGCCACGCTTCTGTCCAGCCCTTGGGCAGGACCAGCGAGAGCACGAAGCCCAAGGGAGATGCCCCCTTGGCCGCCAGGTCCGACAGGTTGACCGCGAGCGCCTTGCGGGCAATCGAGGCCGGCGGATCGTCGGGCAGGAAATGCACGCCTGCGACGAGCGCATCCGTCGTGACCACAAGCTCGAAGCCGCGCGCCGGGCGCAGCAGCCCGGCATCGTCGCGCAGGCCGAGGCCGCCCGCACCGGCGATCGGCGCGAAATAACGCGCAATCAGCTCGAACTCGCCGGGTCGTTGGGGAGCGCCGGCCATCAGCGTGTCAGGCGGCCGGCGTGTCGAATTCGTCGGCGCGGAATTCGCGGGCCATCTTGTCGAGCACGGCGTTGATCATGCCGATCTCTTCGCCTTCGTAGAAGGCACGGGCGACCGCGACATATTCCGAGATCACGGCGCGCGCCGGCACATCCTTGCGGAAGGCGAGCTCATAGGCGCCGCCGCGCAGGATGGCGCGCACCACGGCCTCAACGCGCTTGAGCGGCCAGCCCGCAGCGAGAACATCGTCCACCGAGCGGTCGATCAGGCGCTGTTCGCGGACGACGCCGCCGAGCAGGTCCCGGAAGAAGGCGATCTCGGCCTTGGGAAGCTCGATATCCTCGACCTCCTTGCCGATCCAGAACGCCTCGAACTCGGCCATCGCCTCGATGACGCCGCGCCCGCCGATCTCCATCTCATAGAGCGCCTGCACGACAGAGAGTCGTGCACCGCGACGCAGTTCCGCGCGGCTCATGAGGATTTATCCGCGAGCGAACGCTTGTAACGCAGTACGGCGAGCGCCGCTTCCGCCGCGCCGCCGCCCTTGTCCATATCGGCGCGATTGGCGCGGGCCCAGGCCTGGGCATCGTTCTCGACGGTCAGGATGCCGTTGCCGAGCGGCATGGCATAGGCAACCGAGACGTCCATCAGCGCGCGCGAGCTTTCGCCGGCGACGATATCGTAATGGCCGGTCTCGCCACGAATGACGGTGCCGAGCGCGACGACGGCCTCATAGGGGTCGACCGCCTCGTCGGCGGCCCGCAGGCCGATGACGATCGCTGCCGGGATTTCGAGCGCGCCGGGCACGGTCACGACGTCGACACGGCACTCGGCCTTGTCGAGCACCGCGAGCGCGCCTTCCAGCAGCTCGTCCGCCAGCTTGTCATAGAAGCGCGCCTCGACGACGAGCACGCGTGCGCCGTCCAGGGGAGCGGCGGGAGTTGCGGCCTTGTCGGCCGAGATCTGCCGGGGTCCGGCCATCGTTCTTATCCTTGTTGGATTTCAAGTCGGCTGGTTACCCCCCCGGGCTCGCCTCCGCAAGCCGCGCGGCATACCGCGCCATCAGATCGACCTCGACATGAATGCGGTCCCCCTGCTTGCGCTCGCCCCAGGTGGTGACGCTGAAGGAGTGCGGAATCAGCAGGACGGTGAAGACATCGTCCTCGACGCTGTTGACCGTGAGCGAGGTGCCGTCGAGGCAAATCGAGCCCTTGGTCGCGATGAAACGCGGCAGCCCCTGCGGCGCGCGGATATGGAAGCGCGCGGTTGCGCCCCAGGGTTCGTCGGGATCGGCCGCGATCGGCTCGATCTTCAGGATCGTGCCGACGCCGTCGACATGGCCGGTCACCAGATGGCCGCCCAGCTCGTCGCCCATTTTCAGCGAGCGTTCGAGATTGACCTTCGTGCCCGGCTCCCACTCCCCGGCGAGGGTCTTGGACAGGGTCTCGGCAGCGGCCTCGACCTGGAAGATGCAGCCGGCCTCACCGTCTTCGCGAGGCTTCAGAGCCGTCACCGTCAGGCAGATGCCGGCGCAGCAGATCGATGCGCCGATCTCGATTCCCTGAGCCTCGAACGGGCTCGCTATTGCTAGCCGCTTCAGGCTCGGCCCCTTGTTCTGGGCCTCCACGATCGTGCCAATGGCGGTGACGATGCCGGTGAACATCAGGCAATCCTCTCATAGCGCTCGAAACGGTCGTGGCCGATCAGGCCGCTCTCCGCAAGCCGGTACAGATCGGGGTCGGCCAGCAATCCGGCAAGGGCCGGACGAACGGCGACGACGCCGGGGCAACCCAGCAAACGCGGCGAGGTCGAAACGATGACCTCATCAGTCAGGCCCGCCAAAGCCAGCTTCTCGCCGATCGTCGGGCCGCCTTCGGAAAAGACCCGGTTGATGCCGCGCGTGCCGAGCAGCTGCAACGCCTCACGGAGATCGAGATGACCGTCCGGTCCGGCGGAGACGCGCATGACCTCGACACCTGCAGCGACCAGCTCGGCCTCGTTGGCAACGGGCGCGGATTCCGCCGCGATCACCCAGACAGGAACCTCCCCGGCCGACTGCACGAGCCGGGAGCCCGGCGGCAGGCGCAGATGCGAATCGAGGATGACCCTGATCGGCGAGCGTGCCGCCATTCCCGGCAGGCGGACCGTCAGCATCGGATCATCGGCGAGCACCGAACCGATGCCGAGCATGATCGCATCATGATGCGCCCGCTGGAGATGGACCCAGCCATTCGCAGCCTGGCAGGAAACCGCGATGGGACCGCCCGCGGCCGTGCCCGCGTAGCCATCGGCGGTGCGTGCCACCTTGAAGGTCACCATCGGCCGCCCCTCGGTGATGCGCAGGACATAACCGCGATGGGTCCGCCTGGCTTCCTCTTCCAGAACGCCGGTGGTGACGCTGATGCCGGCGCTGCGCAGCAGCGCGAAGCCCAGTCCGCGAAAGCGCGGATTCGGATCGGCCATCGCCACCACGACCCGCTTCACCCCGGCCCGAATGGTGCGCTCGACGCAAGGCGTCGCGGCGCGGATGGTGCGGTGGGAGCAGGGTTCGAGCGTGACATAGAGCGTGCCGCCTGTCGCGGCAGCGCCCGCCCGGTCGAAGGCATGGGCCTCGCCATGCGGCCGGCCACCGATCTGGGTGTGGCCACGTGCGATCACGACGGGGCCGTCCGGCGTGTCCTGCGTGATCAGCGCGCCGACGCAAGGGTTGGTGCCGGTGGTACCCAGCCCGCGCGCGCCATAGGCGAGGGTCTGCTGCATGAAGGCGCGGTCGAGCGCGCTCTGCTCAGTCATCGCCACGAATCGGGGGAACCACGCCGGCAGCCTCGATCTCGTCGCTGCTGAGCTGGCCGAGCAGCTCCTCGAAATCGCGGGCCTCGCGAAAATTCTTGTAGACCGAAGCGAAGCGGACATAGGCGACATCGTCGAGGGATTTCAGCCCCTCCATCACCAGTTCGCCGATGGTGGAGCTCGAGACCTCGCCCTCGCCCGAACTCTCGAGCTGGCGGACGATGCCGTTGACCATGCGCTCGACGCGTTCCGGCGCGACCGGGCGCTTGCGCAATGCGATCTCGATCGAGGTCTGCAGCTTGTCGCGATCGAAGAGCGTGCGCCGGCCGGAGCGCTTCACCACGGTGAGCTCGCGCAGCTGCACGCGCTCGAAGGTGGTGAAGCGGCCGCCGCAGTCAGGGCAGACGCGGCGGCGGCGGATCGAGGCGTGATCGTCGGTGGGACGCGAGTCCTTCACCTGGGTCTCGAGGGAGCCGCAATAGGGACAGCGCATCGCGGCTCTTCTCCTTCAGGCGACCGGGTCGCGTTGCCTTCAATAGATCGGGAAACGTGCCGTCAGCTCGTGGGCCTTGGCCTTCACCGCCTGCTCGACAGCGGCATTGCCCTCCTCGCCATGCGCGGCGAGCCCGTCCAGCACCTCGGCGATCAGCTCGCCGACACGCTGGAACTCGGCGACACCGAAGCCGCGCGAGGTCGCAGCCGGCGTGCCCAGGCGGATGCCGGAGGTGACCATCGGCTTCTCCGGATCGAAGGGGATGCCGTTCTTGTTGCAGGTGATGTGGGCACGGCCGAGGGCTGCTTCCGCAGCCTTGCCGGTAATCTTCTTAGAGCGCAGATCGACCAGCATCAGGTGATTGTCGGTGCCGCCGGTGACGAGGTCGAAGCCCTTGGTCTTCAGCGTCTCGGCCAGCGCCTTGGCGTTCTCGACGACGGCGCGGGCGTAGATCTTGAACTCCGGCTGCAGCGCCTCGTGGAATGAGACCGCCTTGGCGGCGATGACATGCATCAGCGGGCCGCCCTGGATGCCGGGGAAGATCGCCGAGTTGATCTTCTTCGCCAGCGCCTCGTCATTGGTCAGGATCATGCCGCCGCGCGGACCGCGCAGGGTCTTATGCGTGGTGGTGGTGACGACATGGGCGTGCGGGAATGGCGAGGGATGCGCGCCGCCCGCCACCAGGCCGGCGAAATGCGCGATATCGACCATGAAATAGGCGCCGACCTTGTCGGCGATCTCGCGGAAGCGGGCGAAATCCCAGTGCCGGGCATAGGCCGAGCCACCGGCGACGATGACCTTGGGCTTGTTCTCGACGGCGAGGCGCTCCATCGCGTCATAGTCGATGGTCTGGTCGACGACGCAGACGCCGTAAGGCACGACCTTGAACCACTTGCCGGACTGGTTGACCGGGGCGCCATGGGTAAGATGGCCGCCGGCGGCGAGATCGAGGCCCATGAAGGTGTCGCCGGGCTGCATCAGCGCCATGAACACGGCCTGATTGGCCTGGCTGCCGGAATTCGGCTGGACATTGGCGAACTGGCAGTCGAACAGGCGGCAGGCGCGCTCGATCGCGAGCTTCTCGGCGATGTCGACGAACTGGCAGCCGCCATAATAGCGGCGGCCCGGATAGCCTTCCGCGTATTTATTGGTCATCACCGAGCCCTGCGCCTCGAGCACGGCGCGCGACACGATGTTCTCCGAGGCGATCAGCTCGATCTCGTCGCGCTGGCGACCGAGTTCGAGACCGATGGCACGCGAAATCTCCGGATCGGAATCGGCGAGCGAAGCACCGAAGAAGGAGTTCGAGAGGTGCTTCTCAGCGGCGGCGTCACGGCTCATGGGATGCTCCATCGGCGCTTCGGATTGCCGCAGGGGGCCGGCAAAGGCCATGCGGCAGCCACGCAGTTCTGGCTGTTGCGGAATCTCGCGGCCGAGCCCGCTATCGCGCGCTCCGTAGCACGGTGGGGGGCGCCATTCCAAGGGCTGATGCGGGGTGACATGAGCGCGCGCCGCCTGCACAAAGGGCAGTGACAGCAGCCAGCAAGGAGTTGAACGTGACGCAAGACATCGCCGGGAATGCTCCACCTGCCCGGCGCTCGCCGTTGAAGGCCTTGCTGGCGAGTGAAGCGGCCGGCGGTCTCCTGCTCATGGGCGTGGCTGCGATAGCCCTGCTGATCGCCAATTCGCCGGCAGCGCCCGCCTATTTCAAGCTGCTCGGCAGCTATGTCGGCGGCCTCAGCGTCCTGCACTGGGTCAATGACGGGCTGATGGCGATCTTCTTCCTGCTCGTCGGGCTGGAGATCAAACGCGAATTCATCGAGGGGCAGCTCTCGACCTGGTCGCGACGCGCCCTGCCCGGCATTGCCGCGCTCGGCGGCATGATCGCGCCCGCCCTGATCTATCTGGCGCTGACGCGTGGCGACCCGGTCGCGATGCGCGGCTGGGCGATCCCGGCGGCAACCGACATCGCCTTCGCGCTCGGCGTGCTCGCCCTGCTCGGGCCGCGCGTGCCGGTCTCGCTCAAGGTCTTCCTGACCGCGCTTGCGATTCTCGACGATCTCGGCGCCGTCCTGATCATCGCCCTGTTCTATACCAGCGAGATCTCGCTGCCGATGCTCGGCATGGCGGGCTTGTGCCTTGCCATCCTGATCGTTCTCAACCGGATGAACGTGACGCGACTCTGGCTCTACCTCGCCATCGGCGCGCTGCTCTGGTTCTTCCAGCTGAAATCGGGGGTGCACGCGACGCTCGCGGGCGTCATCCTGGCGCTGACGATCCCGATCGGCGACGGCAGCGACAGCGACGAGCCTGAGCATTCCCCGCTGCACATGCTCGAGCACAAGCTGCACCCTTGGGTGTCCTTCCTGATCGTGCCGATCTTCGGCTTCGCCAATGCGGGCGTGTCCTTTGCAGGCATGTCGCCGTCGAGCCTGCTCGCGCCGATTCCGCTCGGCATCGCGCTTGGCCTGTTCGTCGGCAAGCAGGTCGGCGTCTTCGGCTTCGCCTGGGTGGCGGTGAAGACCGGGCTCGGCACCATGCCGGCCAAGGCGAATTACCTGCAGCTCTATGGCGTCGCACTGCTCTGCGGCATCGGCTTCACGATGAGCCTGTTCATCGGAGCGCTGGCCTTTCCGCAGAATCCCGAACTCGGCGACGCCACCAAGATCGGCGTGCTGATGGGCTCGCTGCTCTCGGCGCTTGCCGGAGCGCTTGTGCTGAAGCTGGCTTCGGCAGGCCCCAGCGGCAAGAAGCCCGTTCCCTGAGCGCGCTCCCCTTCCGGGGAAGCCGTCTACTCGCCGGTCACCAGCCGCCGCAGCCGCTCGCGCTGGGCCGAGCGGATATGGCTGCGTGCGGCTGCATCGGCCGCGACCGGGTCGCGGCGCTCGACAGCCGCGACCAGGGCCTCGTGCTCGGCATGGGCCTGTGCGGCGCGGACGGGGTCCAGCAGGGTCGAGGGGCCGAGCAGCGCGCGGGCGTCACGCAACGCGTTCAGGGTCTTGAGCAGATAGCGATTATGCGCAGCGCCGTAGAGCGCGGAATGGAAGCGCTCATTGTGGCGCGCCAGATCCTGCGGCTGCGCCAGCAAACCC
Organism: Hyphomicrobiales bacterium; assembly: GCA_900470095.1. Taxonomy (GTDB): domain Bacteria; phylum Pseudomonadota; class Alphaproteobacteria; order Rhizobiales; family Beijerinckiaceae; genus Allobosea. Next base: position 50,777 of record UBZM01000058.1, on the reverse strand, counting down.
GCCTCCAGCGTATGGAGATCGCGCAGCGCCTCGATTTCGACCTCCGCGGCATGGCGCGCGGCGAAGGCGGCCGCCGTGCCCTCGAGCACCTCGCGCATCGCATAGAGTTCCGAGACCGCCTGATGATCGAGCGAGGCGACGACGAGACTGCGCGATTCGCGCGTGAAGAAGCCTTCCGCCTCGAGCCGGCGCACCGCCTCGCGCAGCGGCGTGCGGCTCATCTGCATATGCTTCGCCAGATCCTCCTCGCGCAGCCTGGCTCCGGGCCGAAGCTCGCCGCTGGCGATCGCGTCGCGCAAGCGCGCATAGGCCTGGCCTGCCAGCGAGGGCGCGGGCTGCATGTCGGCAAAATCACTCAAGGCCATTTCCTCGCTTCGCCCGGCGCGCGCTCCGCCTGTCCCGCGTGATCGCGTGAGCCGGCGCCGAAATCAACGCTTGCCTCGCATCAATCTGCCTCAGTATAATTCGGTATACCGAAATAAGACATCGTCGGCGAAAGACCGACGAGAAACAATCGATGGGAGGAGTTGCGATGCGCAGATTTGCAGGACGACGGCTGGGCGCCATGCTCGGGGCGATGCTGGGCATGACCGGCGTTGCCACGGCCCAGGACTGGCCCAGCCGGCCGATCACCATGGTGGTGCCCTATGCCGCCGGCGGCGGCACGGACGTGATCGCGCGGGCCGTGGCCGAGAAGCTGCAGTCGCGCCTCGGCGTCGGCGTCGTGGTCGAGAACCGCGCCGGTGCGGGCGGCAATCTCGGCACGACGGCCGCGGCGCAGGCGCCGGCCGACGGCTACACCGTGCTGATCAGCAATATCGGCCCGATGGCCGTGAATCCGAGCCTGTTCAAGAATCTCAAATACGATCCGGCCGAGGTGCTCGAGCCCGTTACCCTGATCGCCAAGGCGCCGCTGCTCCTGCTGGTGCATCCGTCGGTCAAGGCCAACTCGGTCGCGGAGCTGATCGCGCTGTCGAAGGCGCAGCCGGAAGGCCTGACCTACGGCACGGCCGGCCACGGCTCGGCCAACCATATCGCGACCGCGCTGTTCGAGCTGATGGCGCAGACCAATCTGAAGCATGCCGCCTATCGCGGCGCCGGCCCCGCCCTCAACGACCTGATCGGTGGCCATATCCCGATGATGTTCGCGACCCTGCCCTCGGCGATCGGCCATGTGCATGGCGGCTCCTTGCGGGCGCTCGCCGTCACGACCTCCGAGCGCGCGCCGGCCCTGCCGGCCGTCCCGACGCTCACTGAGGCCGGTGTGCCCGGCTACGAGGCCAGCGGCTGGTATGGCGTCTTCGTGCGCAAGGGCACGCCGCAGCCGATCATCGACCGGCTGCGCAGCGAGGTCGCGACCATCATCAACCTGCCCGAAGTGCGCCGAAATCTCGAACTGGAAGGCGCGCAGCCGATCGGCAACACGCCGCAGGAGTTCGCCGCCTTCGTCAAGGCGGAGCGCGAGAAATGGGCGAAGGTGGTGGCGCAAGCCAACATCAAGGTCGAATGATCCCTGCCGCCCGCCCGCGCGGCGACGCGCAGGGCGGGCCGCTCCAACCCTGTCCCGGACGAAGCCCCTGTAATGACCGACACATCACCGAAAAGCGCTGCCCTGCAGCTTCTCGTCCTGGACGGAGACGGCATCGGCCCCGAGATCAGCGCCGCCACCCGTCGCGTGCTCGACGAGGCCAGCCAGCTATTCGGCTTCGCGCTGGCCTATGAGCATGCCGAGATTGGCTTTGCCGCGCTCGGCAAGGTCGGCTCGACCTTCCCGGAGGGCGTCTTCGAAGCCGCGCGTCAGGCCGACGGCGTCATTCTCGGGCCCGTATCCCATAACGACTATCCGCCGGCCGAGAAGGGCGGGCTCAATCCCTCCGGCCAGCTGCGCAAGCGGCTCGACCTCTACGCCAATATCCGCCCGGCCCGCTCGCGCGAGGGTTTCGAGCCGCGCTGCGGCAAGCCGCTCGACCTCGTCGTGGTGCGCGAGAACACCGAGGGGTTCTATTCCGACCGCTCGATGCATCTCGGCCCCGGCGAGATGATGCCGACGCCGGACCTGGCCCTCTCCTTCCGGAAAGTGACGCGGCAGGCCTCGCTGCGCATCGCCGAGAGCGCCTTTGTCCTTGCCCGCCAGCGCCGGCGCAAGGTCACGGCCGTGCACAAGGCGAACGTGCTGCGGATCTCCGACGGGCTGTTCCTGGAATGCGTGCGTTCGGTCGCCGAACGCTATCCCGACGTCGCCTATGAGGAGAAGATCATCGACGCGATGGCGGCGCTGCTCGTCCGCGATGCCGGCGTGTTCGACGTCATCGTGACGACGAACATGTTCGGGGACATCCTCTCCGACCAGGCCTCGGAGATTTCGGGCAGCCTCGGCCTTGCCGCCTCGCTCAATGCGGGACAGGACCATGCGGTCGCCCAGGCGCAGCATGGCTCGGCTCCCGACATCGCCGGCCGCGACCTCGCCAATCCCTGTTCGCTGATCGGCTCGGCCGCGATGCTGCTGACCTGGCTGGGCGAGCGCAGGCAGGACCCCGCCCTGCTGCGTGCCGGCCAGGCGATCGAAGCCGCGCTCGACCGCACGATCCGCCTGCCGGGGCAGCGCACGCGCGATCTCGGCGGAACGCTCGGGACCAAAGCTTTCACCGAGCGCGTCGTTGCCGTGCTCCGGGAGGCCGCGACAGCAGCCTGACGGCAGCGCCCGACCACAGCCCATCGGAGACCAAATGAAAAAGGCCCGCCAGAATCGGCGGGCCGTTTTCATTGTGAGTGAGAGAGCGTTTGGAGCTGAAAGAGTTTGCGCTCAGATGTTCTGGTCTTCCTGCAGCGCCGCAACCGGCGCCGGGCCCAGGCCATCCTTGTTGTAGATGTCGTCGCGGAACTGGACGCCGCCATCGGGCGTCGCCCAGGCGGTGATGTAGACCCAGTAGCACGGCACCGGATTGCTGATCCGGGCGTTGATGCGCTCGCCGGACTGGATCACCTCGTCGATCTTGGCGCGATCCCAGCCGGGCGTCTCCTTGAGCAGCCAGGCGATATAGTCGCGCACGTTCTGGACGCGGATGCAGCCCGAGGAGACGAAGCGGAAATCGTCGCCGAAAATGCCCTTGGCCGGCGTGTCATGCATATAGACGCCGTGCGGGCTCGGGATATTGATGCGCACGAAGCCGAGCGAATTGAACTCGCCGCCGGGATCCTGGCGGAAGGTGTAGCGGGTGGCCTCGTCCGAATTCCAGTTGACGCGCTCGGGCGCGATCTCGCCGGCAGGGCCGATGATGCGGATCTTGTTCTCGGTGAGGTAGTTCGGCTCCTTGCGCATCTTCGGGATCAGATCCTTGCGGATGATCGAAGCCGGCACGGTCCAGGTCGGGTTGAAATTGACCTCGGGGATCTTGGTCTGCAGCAGCGGCGACTGCCGGTCGGCCTTGCCGACGCCGGCAGCATGGCGGGTCGCGACATGGCCGTTCTCGACCGTCTCGACCGAGGCCGCCGGGATATTGGCGACGACATAGCGGTTGCCGAGATTGCCCGACCAGGAGCGCAGGCGCACCACATTGGTCTCGAGCTGACGGATACGCCGCTCGATCGGCACGTTCAGGGCGGTCAGGGTGGCGCGGTTGATGGCGCCCGTCGTCGACAGCCCGACGCGCGACTGGAAGCGGCGCACTCCGGCTTCGACATAGGAGTCATAGATATTGCTGGTGCCGGCAGCGGAATCGAGATCGCCGGTGATGATCAGGCGCTGGCGCAGCGCGACCACGCCGGGACCGCGCGAGCCGACGCCAAGCTTGTCAGTCAGCTGGATCGGGGTCCAGCCGCCACGGGCGGCAAGGTCGCGATAGGCGACGATCGCCTGCTCCGTCGCCTGCAGCGTCTCGGCAGACAAGGTCGGGGTCGAGGAACGGGCAACAGCATTGCGAGCGCCTGAATCATAGCTCTGGCGCCACTCCGCCTGCTGAGCCCAAGCTGGCGCAGTCGCGGCCGTTGCTGCACCCGAAAGCAGTGCCAGCACGGTTTCGCGGCGGGTCAGGCTGAAATTCGACATCGTATTCCTCTTCCCTCGTCCTCAAAGAGCAAGACCGCGCATCAGCGCCGCAAACTACAAGACCGGCTCCGCCATGGACGGCGGCCCGGTTGCGAGCGACGATCCAATACCACAGTTAACGTCTCGTGATGAGCGCGGCGTTTTTAGGGCATTGGCGACGAAGGGGAAGCAGGGAATGCAGCATGGGCGCCCTGCGTCGCCCAACTGCAACAGCAGCGGACCGGAGAGCAAGAGCGGCCCGAAAGACTCCCGCAGCGAGGGCGGGAGTTTGCAAGTTCAGGTCAGGTCAGCGCCGATTGTCTGGCGGTTCAGGCCGGAAATCAGAGCTTGTAGCGGATCTGGTCGGTCCAGAAGCGCTCGAGACGCAGCAGCGCGTTGTTCATACGCTCGAAGTCATCGGCCGCAATGCCACCGATCTGCTCGACCGTCTGGACATGCTTGTCGTAGACGCCCTTCACGAGATTGTGCACCTCATGGCCCTTCTCGGTCAGACTGATGCGGACCGAGCGGCGGTCGATGCGCGAACGGGCATGGTGCAGGTAGCCGAGCTCGACCAGCTTCTTGACATTGTAGGACACGTTCGAGCCGAGATAGTAACCGCGTGTCCGGAGCTCGCTGGCGCTGAGCTCGGCATCGCCGATATTGTAGAGCAACAGCGCCTGGACGCTGTTGACGTCGTCACGGTTGCGGCGCTCGAATTCATCCTTGATGACATCGAGCAGGCGGCGATGCAGCCGCTCAACCAGGGTAAGGGACTCAAGGTAAAGGGGCTTCACCTTGAGTTGAACTTCTTCCGACTTCACAGGAGCCAAAGTCTTCATGCTCGTTGCCATTGTATATCCCGCCTGTTGCATGCCGGCCAGGATTTATCTCCCGGTCCGCTTCTGAAAACACCATAGGCCGGACCGATGAAAACGAGTTTAAATATCAGGATGAATCGGAGATTTACCCCTTTGGGTGAATCGTAAGTGAAGCCAGAAACGCTTAAGCTAAAGCGTTTGTTACCATGACTCGACGCAATCGAGGCGCTTTCGGGCGAAACGGGGCTCTCCGCGCCACAGCCCGAGCGCCCGCCTGAGCAGCGCCATTGCCAGGGCCTGGGCCGCGAGCCGCGCGCATGGCAGGCCCGCATCGGCCCATCTCAGGTCTCCTCGTTTTCCGCCGCCCAGGTGGCCAGGAAATAGGCGGCCATCAACCCGACATAGGTCGCGATCAGATAGGGCGTCACCGGCAGCAGCCGCGGGAAGAAGAAGCCGAGCAGCAGTTGGCTGACCGCGGCCAGGAGCCAGAGCACTCCGCCCCAGGTGCTGGTCAGCCAGAGCCCGACCGCGGCGACGAGATCGATCACCGCGAAATAGACGGTGATTGCCTGGTAGCTCAGCAACTGCGACTCGAATGGCGTCTGCCCCTCCATGCCGATACCGAAGATCACCGCCCAGGCCATCAGCCCCTTGGCCATCCAGGCGAGCGACAGCAGGCGGAGCAGCCAGACCAGCACGCGCCGCCAGCGGGTCAGCTTGCTCTTCTTCTCCTCGGGGCCAGCCGAACCGATGACGCGCTGCCCGCGCAGGGGCTCGGCATCTCCCCTCCCCATTCCCATCGCTCAATGCTCCAGGACGAGTTCGTTCGCGCCGAGCGAAGCGAAGTAGCGTGCGATCACCTGCGGATCGACCTCATCCAGCGTGGCCGGTTGCCAGTGCGGGGCATGATCCTTGTCGATCACCACCGCCCGCACGCCCTCATAGAAGTCATGGCCCTCGGCAATCCGCGAGACGATGCGGTACTCGGTGCGCATCGCTTCCGCGAAATCGAGCCGTGCCCCACGACGCATCTGCTCGAAGGCGATGGCAATGCTGGTCGGAGATTTGACGGCAAGCGTCTGTAGGGTCTTGCCGGCGAAGGCGTCGCCGGATTCGGCCTTCAGCTTCAGCCGCTCCCTGATGCCGTCCAGCTCTGCGGCACCAAAGCACTCGGCGATGGTTGCGCGCTCGGCTGCGAGCTTTTGCGGGCCGGGATCCTGCGTGTATCCGGCCAGAATCTCATCGACGGCACCGCGGCCCGTCAGGGCGTCGGCGAGTTCGGCCATCCGGCTGCTCGGTACGGCATGGGACGCAAGCCCCAGCGCAAGGGCGTCCGCTGCCCCGACGCGGTCTCCCGTCAGCGCGAGATAGATGCCGGCCGCACCATGCAGGCGCGGCAGGGCATAGGTTGCGCCGACATCCGGGAAGAAGCCGATCCCGACCTCGGGCATGGCGAAGAGGTAGCGCTCGCCAGCGATGCGATGGCTGCCATGCAGCGAAATGCCGACGCCGCCGCCCATGACGATGCCGTCGATCAGCGCGATATAGGGCTTGGGATAGTGCTTGATACGGTGATTGAGGATGTATTCCTCACCCCAGAAGGCGAGCATCTCGCCCTGGCGGCCGGCGCGGCCAAGATCATGCAGCGACCGGATATCGCCGCCCGCGCAAAAGGCCTTCTCGCCCGCGCCCATCACCACGATGCGCGTCACCTGCGGGTCATGCTCCCAGGCATCGAGCGCGCGCGCCAGTTCGCGGACCATGGCCAGGCTCAGCGCATTCAGCGCCTTGGGACGGTTGAGGATGACGACACCCGCCGCGCCCCGGATTTCGCAAATGATCTCTGGTTCCTGCGACATGCCGTGCTGATCCCTGACAACAGGGTCCGGTTCTGGGCCGGGGCTCGGGCGATTGTCAACGCGCGGTGCTGCGCGGGCCCACCGCCACAGTTGCGACCATCCACCTCTGTTTTGGAATGGTTCCGATGTGCTAAGCATCCGGCAAAGGACAAGCTCACGCGCCCAGGCGGCGGAGGATTTTATGGCATATCGGGTTGTAAGGCCGTTTCCGGCGCCCGTGGCGCGGCAGGATGACCTGCCGTCGGCGGCCCTGCGCAGCAAGGATTCGCTCGACCTGACCCGCCGGATGCGGCGCAACCGCAAGGCCGAGTGGTCGCGCCGGCTCGTGCGCGAGGCGGTCCTGACCGCGAACGACCTGATCTGGCCGATATTCCTGGTGGATTCGAGCGAGGCCCGCTCCGCCGTCGAGTGGATGCCGGGCGTCGACCGGCTGAATATCGAGGAGGCGGTGCGCCAGAGCGCCCATGCCGCCAGCCTCGGCATCCCGGCGATCGCGCCCTTTCCCTATGTCGAGAAGTCGCTGCGCGACGCAACGGCGTCCGAGGCGCTGAACACGCACAACCTGATGTGCCGCGCCGTGCGCGCCATCAAGGCCGAGGTGCCCGAGATCGGCATCATCTGCGACGCCGCGCTCGACCCCTACACCTCGCACGGCCATGACGGCGTCATGGCGGGCGAGCGCATCCTGAACGATGCGAGCGTGCGCATCCTGACGCAGCAGGCGCTGGCGCTGGCCGATGCCGGCGCCGATGTCATCGCCCCCTCCGACATGATGGACGGCCGTGTCGGCGCCATCCGGGTCGAGCTCGACGAGGCCGGTTTCGAGGATGTCCAGATCATGGCCTATGCGGCGAAATACGCCTCGGCCTTCTATGGTCCGTTCCGGGATGCGATCGGCACCAATGCGACGCTGATCGGCGACAAGCGCACCTATCAGATGGACCCTGCCAATTCGGACGAGGCCATTGCAGAGGTGGCGCTCGATCTCGAAGAGGGCGCCGACATGGTGATGATCAAGCCCGGCATGCCCTATCTCGACGTGATCGCGCGCGTGAAGGACCATTTCCGGGTGCCGACCTTCGCCTATCAGGTCTCCGGCGAGTACGCGATGATCCAGGCCGCCGCCCTGAATGGCTGGATCGATGGCGACAAGGCCATGATGGAGAGCCTGATCGCCTTCAAACGCGCCGGCGCCGACGGGGTGCTGAGCTATTTCGCGCCGCGCGTCGCCGAAAAGCTGAAGGTTTGCGGCTGAAGCCACAGGCGCCCGCCAAAGCGATGGATTGCGCGTCGCAGCGAGTATCAACGCGTCGCAACTGGCGCTAGCCTTCGCGCAATGCGCGCGCTCCTCCCGATTCTCATGGCCTTGCTGCTGACCGGCTGCAGCGAACGCTTCGATACGGACCAGACGCGGCTTTGCCGCCAGGCCATCCCGGCACTCAACACGCAGGACGCGCGGATCACCGTCGACCGCGCAACCAATGGCCCGCGCGCCAATACCCTGCGCATCCTCTACCATGTCGAGACAGGCAGCGGCCCGGCGCGCCAGCGCATGATCGATTGCCTCTTCGCCGGCGAGGGCGCGGGTCTGCAGCGCGGCGCGTTGCTCGGCGTCGCGGTCGATGGACGGCCGATGAACGATGCCAGTTTCTACCTGCTGCGGCGCTTCTATTTGGAGAATCGCGAGGAACCGCCGGTCGATCCGGGCTCAGCCCGCATCGATGGCCTGCCGCAGCTCTCCCCCGGCTTCGCCTATGCCCTGCAGCAAGGCTTGAGCGCCCTGCCCTCGGCCGCGGTCTACGCGCTGCTCGCCTCGGCCTATGCGCTGATCTATGGCCTGACCGGGCGCATCATCCTGAGCTTTGGCGAATTCGCGGCGCTCGGCGCGCTCTCGGCCGTCATCGGCGTGGCGCTGCTTGTCTCGACGGCGATCTCGACGCCGGTCTCGGGGCTCCTGGTCGCCTTCGTCGTGGCCATGCTGGTCGCGGCCTTTCACGGCTTCGCCATGGGGCGTTTCGTGCTGCGCCATCTCGAGCGCGCCAGCGGCCAGCAGATGCTGATCGCGACGATCGGGCTCGCGATTGCGCTGTCTGAATATCTGCGGCTGGCGCAGGGGCCCGATCTGCGCTGGCTGCCGCCGGTCTACAACGAGCCCTGGCCGCTGGCGCGCTCCGGCAGCTTCATCCTCACCGCAACCCCCGTCGGGCTGGCGCTCGCGGCCGGCGGCCTCAGCGCCGCGCTCGGGCTCGTGCTGCTGATCCGCTACTCCGCCTTCGGCCGGGCCTGGCGCGCGGTCTCGGACGATGCCGGCACCGCGGCGCTTTTCGGCGTCAACGCGCGTGCCGTGCATGACCGGGCGCTGATCCTCGCCTGCGCGGCCTGCGGCGCGGCCGGCGTCATCGTCACCGCGATCTATGGCGGCATGGGCTTTGCCGGCGGCTTCACGCTCGGGCTGAAGGCGCTCGTCGCCGCGATCCTGGGCGGCATCGGCTCGGTCGCCGGCGCCTGCCTCGGCGGCCTCAGCATTGCGCTCTTCGAGGTCATCTGGTCATCAACCATGCCTATCGAACAGCGCGACATCGCCGTCTATAGCTTGCTCGCCGTGGTGCTGATCCTGCGCCCCGGCGGTTTCTTCGGCGAGGGCGCGCTTTCGCCTCGTCAGGTCTGAACGGAACTTCACGCATGAGCGAGCCTTTCTCGATCACTCCCGCCGATATCGAAGCGGCCGCACAGCGTATCGAGGGGCATGTGCTGCGCACGCCGCTGGTGCCGGCGCCGCGCCTGTCCGAGCTCACCGGCGCGACCGTGCTGGTCAAGCACGAGAACATGCAGGCGACGGCCTCCTTCAAGGAGCGCGGCGCGGTCAACAAGCTGCTCACCCTGACTGAAGCCGAGCGGGCCCGCGGCGTCATCGCCATGTCGGCCGGCAACCATGCACAGGCCGTCGCCTATCACGCCCGCCGCTTCGGCATCCCGGCGACGATCGTGATGCCGGAGACGACGCCGCTGGTGAAGGTCGAGAACACCAGGGCCCATGGCGCCCGCGTCGTGCTCTATGGCGAGACACTCTACGAATCGGCCGTGCGCGCCCGCGAGCTGGCGCAGGCCGAGACCCTGGTCTTCGTGCATCCCTATGACGACGCCGTGGTGATGGCCGGCCAGGGCACGGTCGCACGCGAGATGCTGGCCGATGCGCCTGATCTCGACGTGCTGATCATCCCGCTTGGCGGCGGCGGGCTGATGGCGGGCAATGCCATCGCGGCCAAGGCCCTGAAGCCGGAAATCGAGCTGATCGGCGTCGAGGCCGAGCTTTATCCCTCCTTCTACAATGCCGTGAATGCCGAGGACCGGCCGATCGGCGGCGCGACCCTGGCTGAGGGCATCGCCGTGAAGACCGTCGGCGAACTGACCTTGCCGATCGTCTCCAGCCTGGTCTCCGATATCGTCCTTGTCGGCGAGGATCTGATCGAGCGCGCGGTCAACGCCTATGCCAGCCTGCAGCATTCGCTGGCCGAGGGCGCCGGCGCCGCGGGGCTGGCCGCGATGCTGAAGGAGCCGGAGCGCTATCGCGGCCGCAAGGTCGGCCTCGTGCTCTGCGGCGGCAATATCGACACCAGGCTGCTCGCCGCGATCATGGTGCGCGAGCTGGAGCGCGAGGACCGGATCGCCGCCTTCCGCCTCACCGCCAGCGACCGGCCGGGCCTGCTCGGCAAGGTCGCGAGCCTCCTCGGCGATCATGGCGCCAACATCCTCGAGGTCAGCCATGGCCGGCTCTTCCTCGACGTGCCGGCCAAGGGCGTGACGCTCGACGTCACCGTCGAGACGCGCGGCGAGAGCCATACACGCGCCATCGAGGAGGCGCTGCGGGCCAATGGCTTCCAGCCGCGCCGTATCTTTCCGCGTGGCCTTGCGGAACAGGACCGCTGATCAAACATTATGGCGGCGGAGCGCACCACCACCGGACGCGCCCGCGAAACAAGGGGTTTCGACTTTCGATGAGCGAACGCAGCTATCAGCAACCCGCGATCACGCCGATCGAGCAGCGCCCGCTGCAGAATGTCAGCGGCGTGCTGGGGTCGCGCCTGTTCGCCTGGATCGGCGACATCATCGCCCTGTTCATCCTGGGCTGGCTCGTGGTCGCGCTCCTGATCTTCCTCGGCCTCGTCACCTTCGGCGCGACCTGGCTGCTCCTGCCGATCGCGACGGTCGCGACCGCGCTCGGCTATGCGGCGCTGACCATCGGTGGTCGGAAGCAGGCGACCTGGGGCATGCGCATGGCGGGTCTCAGGGTCGAGACCGTCAATGGCGGCCGTCCCGACGGGCTCGCAGCCGCCGTCCACGCCCTGCTGTTCTATGTCGCGGCAGGCACGGTCGCGCTCTGGGTGCTCGATATCCTCTGCGGATTGGTGCGCGATGACCGCAGGCTCGGCCATGACATCCTGACCGGACTGGTCGTCGTCCGCACCTGATCCGCATCGCCACTCTTGTTGCCGGCTGCGCTGCTGCTACACTCGTGGTTCAGGTCGTTTCCGGAGCGATACGAACGTGACGCGCCCGTTGCGGGATGCCCCGCAATTCTATCTGACGTCACCGACCTCCTGCCCGTATCTGCCCGGGCGGGAGGAACGCAAGGTGTTCACCCACCTTGTCGGCGGACGGGCGCGCGACCTCAACGACGTGCTCTCGCAAGGCGGCTTCCGGCGTTCGCAGAGCATCGCCTATCGGCCCGCCTGCGAGACCTGCCGCTCCTGCGTCTCCGTCCGCGTCTGCGTCGACGACTTCCGACCGTCTCGTGGGTTCCGGCGCGTGCTCACGCGCAATTGCGACCTGATCGGCGAGGAGCTGCCGCCGGAGCCGCGCTCCGAGCATTACTCGCTGTTCCGCAGCTATCTCGACGAACGCCACCCCGATGGCGGCATGGCCTCGATGTCGGCCCTCGATTTCGCGATGATGATCGAGGACACGCATGTCGAGACCAACCTGATCGAGTATCGCCGGCGCGGTCCCGATAGCGGCTTCACCGGGCGCGGTGTCGGCGATCTCTTCGCGATGGCGCTGACCGACCGGCTGAATGACGGGCTTTCCATGGTCTATTCGGTGTTCGACCCGATGCTGGAGCAGCGCTCGCTCGGCACCTTCATGGTGCTCGACCATATCGAGCGGGCCCGCAAGCTCGGCCTGCCCTATGTCTATCTCGGCTATTGGGTCGATGGCTCGCCCAAGATGGCCTACAAGTCCCGCTTCCTGCCGCAGGAGCGCCTCTCGCCCCAGGGCTGGGAACGGGTCGACTCGAACACTTAAACCGTTTGAAACGCATCGTCGAGGCGCGCAAAACGCGCTTGCGGCCCATGCTCCCTGCCGGCACCCTGCCCGCAATGGCAGGGTGCCCGGGTGTCAGTGGTAGGCCCCCCGGCACAGCGACGTGCCACTATGGAGGAAGCCTTGAGCGATCAACTGACCGAGCGGCTGGAACGCTGCTATACCGGCATCATCCACGATGTCATGCGCGCCATGGGGCTGAAGGATTTCACGCTCCCGCCCGATCTGAGGCCGCTCCTGCCCGGCCAGAAGCTCGCCGGCCCGGCCTTCACCGTCGAGGGCAAGACCGATCCGGATTTCGATGCGCATGAGACCCTGCTCGGCTGGACCGGCCTGCTCTCGCGCGCCAAGCCCGGCCATGTCTGGGTCTGCCAGCCGAATACCGACGAGGTCGCGCTGATGGGCGAGCTTTCCGCCGAGACGCTGAAGAACAAGGGCGTGCGCGGCTGCGTCATCGACGGCCTGTCGCGTGATACCGAGTTCATGGTCGATATGGGCTTCCAGGCCTATTTCCGCGCCTATACGCCACGCGACATCGTCGGCTTCTGGATGCCGAAGACGATCGACGAGCCGATCAAGATCGGCGCGGTCTGGATCCGCCCCGGCGACTACATCCTGGGCGACCGCGACGGCATCGTGCGCATTCCCGTCGAGGTGATCGAGGAGGTGCTGGAGAAGGCGGAAACCGCGATCTCGGCCGAGAACAAAGTCCGCACCGCGATCCTTGCCGGCACGGACCCGCAGGAAGCCTATCTCCAGTTCGGCAAGTTCTGAACGCCTGCGGCCGGCCTCTCCCGGTCAGCCCGACCGATCCGGCCAGTTCCTCGAGGAGTGACGCCCATGGCTCAGCACGATCCCCGGCTCATCCTGCTCGACCCGCGCGACAACGTCTTTGTCGCGCGGATGCGGCTCGCCGCCGGCGAGACCGTCGAAACCGGTTCAGGCCCGGCCGTGCTCGACCGTGATATCGCGCTCGCCCACAAGGTCGCGCGAAAGCCGATCGTCACCGGCGAAAAAATCCTGAAATACGGGGCGCCGATCGGCGTGGCGACCGAAGCGATCGCGGCCGGCCAGCATGTCCATGTTCAGAACATGAAGAGCGACTACACCCCGACCTATCATCTCGAAGACGAGCGCAAGGCGGGAGCCGCCCAATGAACGACATGCGCGGCTATCTCCGGTCCGACGGGCGCAAGGGCATCCGCAACACGATCGCCGTCGCCTATCTCGTCGAATGCGCGCATCACGTCGCGCGCGAGATCGCCCTGCCCTGGCGCGAGAACGGCGTCCATGTCATCGGCTTTCCCGGCTGCTATCCCAATGGCTATGCCGAAAAGATGATGGAGCGGCTCTGCACCCACCCCAATGTCGGGGCCGTGCTGCTGATCTCGCTCGGCTGCGAGAGCTTCAACAAATACGCGCTCGAGCGCGTCGTGCGCGCCTCCGGCCGGCCGGTGAAGACCATCATCATCCAGGGCACGGGCGGCACGCGCAGCTCGATCAAGGAGGGTCGCGCCTGGGTCGAGACCGAACGTGCGCGTCTCGACGAGCAGGAGACCGTGCCGATGGCGCTCAGTGAGCTCGTCGTCGGCACCGTCTGCGGCGGCTCGGACGGCACTTCGGGCATCACCGGAAACCCTGCGGCCGGGCGCGCCTTCGACCTGCTGATTTCCGAGGGCGCCGCCTGCATCTTCGAGGAGACCGGCGAACTGATCGGCTGCGAGCACATCATGGCGGCGCGCGCCGTGACGCCGGAGCTGGGCGAGGAGCTGGAGAAATCGGTCGCCAAGGCGGCCCGCTATTACGCGACGCTCGGCTATGGCTCCTTCGCCGCCGGCAATGCCGAGGGCGGGTTGTCGACCATCGAGGAGAAATCGATGGGCGCCTATGCCAAATCCGGGGCCTCGCCGATCTCGGGCCTGATCAAGCCCGGCGACATCCCGCCCCATGGCGGGCTCTATCTGCTCGATGTCGTGCCGGATGGCGAAGTGCGCTTCGGCTTCCCCAATATCAACGACAATGCCGAGATCGCGGAGCTGATCGCCTGCGGCGCCCATTGCGTGCTCTTCGTCACCGGCCGCGGCTCGGTCGTCGGCTCGGCGATCTCGCCTGTGGTCAAGATCTGCGCGAATCCGGAAACCTATCGGCGGATGGCAGACGACATGGATGTCGATGCCGGCCGGATCCTCGAGGGCCGCGCAGGGCTCGACGAGGTCGGCCGCGAGATTCGCGACCTTGTCATTTCCCTGGCCAAGGGCGGGTGCACCAAATCGGAAGAGCTCGGCCACCAGGAGTTCATCCTGACCTATAAGAGCTTCGAACCGCTCGGCCCCGCCTGCCTGCCGGCGGCGTGACGAGGGAGCGCAGGGGCTTCGTCGCCTGGGGTCATTGACCGCCGACCTGCCGCACCGTAGCGCAGCAAGCATGGGCGCGACGGCGACAGGGGCGAGATGGGGGCGCGGCATCGTTGCCGTGCTCTGCGCCTATGCGCTGATCCTCAACGCGGTCCTGCTCTCGATCGGCGCCGGGCTCTCGGCCGCGCCCTCGCCGTTTCCGCAGCATGTGCTCTGCGCGCCCGGTGGATCGTCCGAACCGACGGCGCCCGCGAGCCCGGAGCAATCCAAGACCTGCTGCGCGCTTGGCTGCCTTGCAAGCGCCAGCGGCGCTCCTCCGGTCGCAGCCGCTGTACTTGCCCTCCACCGCAGCATCATTATCGCGGCGGACTTCGCCTCCCCGCCTGCCCAGCGCGCCACGATCGGGCGGAGCCTCTACCCGCTTGGAGCGCGCGCCCCGCCTGCCCTGGTCTGAAGCCAGACTTTCCCCCTTCAGGACAGGACATACCCATGACCATCGTTTCATCGACGCAGGCAGCGCCTGCGCGCGCGGACACACGCGCCGCCTCCCTCTACCGCGCCGTCTGGCGCTGGCATTTCTATGCCGGGCTGGTGACGCTGCCCTTCCTCATCCTGCTCGCGGTCACCGGCGGGCTCTATCTCTTCCGAACCGAGATCGACGCGCTGGTTCATCGCGATCTCAAGCGGGTGGAGATGCGATCGACCGCCCTGGCCCCCACGACGACACTGGTCGCCAATGCGCTTGCGGCCTTTCCCGGCAAGGCCGTGAAATTCGTGCCCGCGGCAACAGCGTCATCGGCAGCGGAAATCACCGTCCGGGACGCCACTGGTGCGCGCAAGGTCGTGCATGTCGACCCCTATGACGGGCGTGTGCTTGGCCAGATTCCCGACAAGGGCACAGTGATGTGGGTGGTCCGGCAGATCCACAGCCTCGCCTATTTCGGGCCGGTCGCGAATGGCGTGATCGAGATCGCCGGCGGCTGGTCGATCCTGCTGGTCGGGACCGGGCTCTATCTGTGGTGGCCTCGGGGCCGCAAGGGCGGTGTCGTTTCCGTGCGCGGTGATGCCGGCAAGCGGGTCTTCTGGCGCGACCTGCATGCCGTCACCGGCGCCTTCGCCGGCTTCTTCATCGTCTTCCTCGCGATCACCGGCATGCCCTGGTCGGTGTTCTGGGGCGACCAGGTCAATCGCTGGGCGAACGGGCATAATTTCGGCTACCCGGCCGGTATCCGCGTCAACCTGCCGATGTCGGATGAGCATCTGCACCATGCCGGGCCGACCTCATGGTCGCTGGAACAGGCACGCGTGCCGGAATCCATCGCGACGGCGGCAGCGCCGATCAGCCTCGACGCGGCCGTGGCGAGGTTCGATGCACTCGGCCTGGCGCGCGGCTACGCCGTCAACCTGCCGGCCGGTCCCAACGGCGTCTTCACCGGCTCGGTCTACCCGAACGACCTGTCGCAGCAGCGCGTCATCCATCTCGACCAGTATAGCGGCGAGCCCTTGCTCGACATGTCCTTCGCGGATTACGGCCCGCTCGGGAAATGGCTGGAATGGGGCATCAACGTCCATATGGGGCAGGAATTCGGCCTGACGAACCAGCTCTTCATGCTGGCCGTCTGCCTGGCGATCATCCTGCTCGCGGTCTCCGCCGGGGTGATGTGGTGGAAGCGACGCCCGGCCGGATCGCTCGGGGTGCCGCCGCTGCCGCCGGAGCGCCGGACGCTCTACGGCGTCTTCGCCATCCTGGCGGTCGGCGGACTGGTCTTTCCGCTCGTCGGCGCGTCGTTGATCGTCATGCTGGTCGTCGACCGCTGCCTCTGGCCGAGGACCGCGCGCTAGCGGCATCGCGGGCCGGCATGCATTCGCGGCGTGCCGGCCCGTTGAACACGCAGAAGAAAATCCTCGCTTCCCGCGAAAATCCGCGACGGATTTAAGACTAAATCAAACCGGACCGGCGCAGGTTGCGGATACTTGCCTGACGCGTATCTGGGGGGCCAATGCTGAGTTCTTTGACACGGATGCCCTCCGAGATGTCCTCGGAGGCACGCCGGCAGCTGCTCAATGCCGTCACGGACCTTTTTCTGCTCGACCAGGATCCGACCGAGCCCTCCAAGGCGCATTACGGCGAGATCGCGCTGCGTTCGCTGCCGCATCTCGAGGACGAGGCGCGCAAGGCCTATGCCGGCCATGTCGCGGCCGTGCCGAGCCTGCCGCATGAGGTCGCGGTCACGCTTGCCGGCGATGCCGATTCCGAGGTCGCACGCCTCGTGCTGAAGCTCTCCCCGGTGCTGACCGACACCGACCTCGCCGCGATCGCGGTGAGCCAGTCGCAGCACCATCTCGCGGCGATTGCCGAACGCGCCCGCCTCTCGGAAAGCGTCACCGACATTCTCGTCCAGCGCGGCGACCGCACCGTGCTGCACACGGTCAGCGCCAATGAAGGCGCGCATTTCTCCGACAAGGGCTTTGACACGCTGCTGGAACGCGGCGGCAAGGATGCCGAGATCGGCGGCGCGCTGGCCAGGCGTTCCGACCTGACGCCGAACCGGGCCAGCCGCGTCCTGGAGATCGTCGAGGGGCTCAGCGGCGGCGCCTGGTCCAAGCCCGCCGACGAGGCCGCGACGCTCGCCCGCCGTGCCCGCCAGCAGCGGCTGGAGGTGAAACTCCTGCTCGCCGATCTCGGCGCCGGCAAGCGCGAGCTCGACGAGATCGTGACCATGCTGGCCGAGGAGGACCGGGCCTATCACCTTGCCGAGGTGATCGCACAGGCGTCCGGCATCACCAATGAGCAGGCGCTGCGTGTCCTGCTGCAGCGCGATGTCAGCGGCATCGCGGTGACCTGCCGCTCGCTGAATCTCGGCATTGCGGCCTTCAAATCCGTGCTGGAATTGCGCTCGCGGCGGCTGCTCTTCGGCGCGCGCGATGCCGAGGGCGACCTGAAGAACTATGCCAGTCTCGACACCGCCACCGCCGAGCGGACGCTGCGTTTCCTCAAGCTGAAGACGAAGATCGGCTAAAGCATCGGCCCGAAAGGTGGATTGCGGTTTTCCGGGCAAAGCCGATGCAAAGACAAGAGGCTGGATCAGCTCTTGCGCCACTCCCGCCACAAATCCGCGACATTCACGCGACCTTCTGCTAGGCTTACGCACAGGGGTTTGGCCGAGAGGATGCCTTCGACGTGAGACTACCGATCCTTTCCGGCGCGCTCTGCGCGCTTGCGCTCAGCGCTGGCGCCTCGCAGGCCCAGGCCTATCTGCCCTTCACGGGCTTTGCCTCCGTGCCGTCCTTCGCCTGGTCGGAGCCGACGCTGGCGCCCGGTGGCGTGAAGTGGGAAGGCTCCTATGCCCGCATCTCCACGGGCTTCCAGGTGACCAGCGCCAAGGGGCTGGGCACCTCGGCCGGCCCGACGATCGGGCTCGAAGGCGGCAAGATGTGGCGCGATGGCGACTTCCTCTACGGCGTCATCGGCGCGCTCGAATACGCCCCTGCGATCGGCGGCTATGGCACGCCGAGCTTCAACACGGCGGCCTGGACGCGCGATGTCGCCGGCGCCTTCCAGCTCAAGGCCGGCGTGTTCGCAACCGAGAACGTGCTGCTCTACACCAAGGTCGGGCTCGCTGCCGCGAACGAGACCTGGCGCTATGGCCCGACGCCCTTCAGTTCGCCGTTCAACCGCAGCGAGATCGCGGTCAGGCCCGAAGCCCGCGCCGGTGTCGAATGGGCCGTGACCAACAATCTGACGCTCGGCCTCGAGGTCGGCGTGGTCGGCCAGGCGATCAGGTAGGTCCATCCTCCCGGCAGAGACGCCGGGGGCTGCAAGCCCTGGCTGAGAGAGTGATTCAGGGACCGGAGACATTGATTCAACGCCTTGCCGCGCTGATTCAAGGCGCCCGGTCAACTGGTTGAAAATTCGTTACTTTTTACGATGCTGATGCGCCGGCCAAAGGGCTTGCGAGCGCGTCTTTGCGAGCAACCCGCGGCCATCACGGCCCCAGCCAGGCGGAGCAGAGACCCGGGCCCTCCGGCATGCTGCGAAAAAGCGGCAACGGTTTTTCGCACTCAGCCTGCTCTAAACCATGAGAGCCGATCACGCTGCGTTTGGACGAATTCGTCCAAACGCAGCGTGATCTAAGCCCGGGCCGATGCAGCCTCAGCCGCCGAACCTGTTGTTCTTCGGAAAGCCCTTGGGCGGCAGGCGGCCCGATTCCGCACGATGGCCGAGCCATTCGATCAGCTCGGCAGCCCCGACCGTCCAGGTCCGGTTCGAGGTGTCGAGCCAGGTCAGGCCCTCGGCCAGCTTGAAGGTCTTGGCGTCGGAGACGCCGCCATCCTTGTAGCGCTGCAGGCGCACGCCCTTGCCGCGCCCCATCTCCGCGACCTCGGAGAGCGGGAAGCAGAGCAGCTTGCGGTTCTCGCCGATGATCGCGACATGGTCGCCCTCGGCGGGAACGGCGAGCAGGGCCTTGACCGGCTCGGTGACATTGAGCACCTGGCGACCCTTGCGGGTATTGGCCACGACATCGTCGCTGGGGGCGACGAAGCCGCGCCCATCCGTCGTCACCATCAGGAGCTTGAGGCCCGGCCGATAAGGGAAGGCGGAGACGATGTCGGCCGTCTCCTCCAGCTCGATCATCAGGCGGATGGGATCGCCGAAGCCCCGGCCGCCCGGCAGCTTGGACGCCTCCAGCGTGAAGACCTTGCCGTTCGAGGCCAGCACCAGGAGCTTCGCTGTGGTCTCGGTGTGGAACCCGAGCTGCAGCGCGTCATCACCCTTGAAGGACAGCGTCGAGAGGTCCTGGACATGGCCCTTCAGCGCCCTGATCCAGCCCTTCTTGGAGACGACGACCGTGATCGGCTCGCGCTCGACCATGGCCTGCGTCAGGTCGATATCGGTCGTCTCCGGCATGTCGGCGAAATCGGTGCGGCGCTTGCCGATCGCGGTTTCCGGGCCGAAGAGCTTCTTCACCTCGCGGATGTCCCAGGAGATGGTCTTCCACTGCGTCGCCTCGGAGGCCAGCAGCCCCTCGATCTGGCCCTTCTCGGTGGTGAGCTCGTCGAGCTCGGTCTTGAGCTGCATCTCCTCGAGCTTGCGCAGGGCGCGCAGGCGCGTGTCGAGGATCGCATTGGCCTGGACCTCGCTGAGCTCGAAATAGCGCATCAGCTCGACCTTCGGCTCGTCCTCCTCGCGGATGATCTTGATGACGCGGTCGAGGTCGAGATAGACGATCAGAAGGCCGCGCAGGATCTCGAGCCGCTTCTCGATCTGGCCGAGGCGGAAGCGCGAGCGGCGCAGCAACACTTCGCGGCGATGGTCGAGCCAGGCGCGCAGAGCCTCGTTGAGGCCGAGCACCCGCGGCACCAGCCCGCCGGTCAGCACGTTCATGTTCATCGAAATGCGCGATTCGAGCTCGGTGAGCTTGAACAGCGATTCCATCATCAGATTGGCATCGACAGCGCGGCTGCGCGGCTCGATGACGACGCGGATGTCTTCGGCCGACTCGTCGCGCAGATCCCCGACCAGCGGCAGCTTCCGGTCGTTCAGCAGTTCGGCGATCTTCTCGATCAGCCGGCCCTTCGAGACCATGTAGGGAATCTCGGTGACCACTGCGAGCCAGGTGCCGCGGCCCTGGTCCTCGACATGCCAGCGCGCCCGGGTGCGGAAGGCGCCGCGCCCGGTGCGATAGGTCTCGGCCATCGAGGCCCGGGTCTCGACGATGATGCCGCCAGTCGGGAAATCCGGCCCGGGCACAAAGGTCATGAGCTGCTCGGAGGAGGTCTCCGGATGCTGGATCAGATAGAGCGCGGCATCGCAGAGTTCGGCCGCGTTATGCGGCGGGATCGAGGTCGCCATGCCGACCGCGATGCCCTGCGAGCCATTGGCCAGCAGATTGGGGAACGCCGCCGGCAGGACGATCGGCTCCTCGTCCTCGCCGTTATAGGTCTCGCGGAAATCGACCGCGTCCTCCTCGATCCCGTCGAGCAGGAGGCGCGCGACCTCGGTCATGCGCGCTTCGGTATAGCGGTAGGCAGCGGCGTTATCGCCGTCGATATTGCCAAAGTTGCCCTGGCCGTCGACGAGCGGGTAACGCTGCGCGAAATCCTGGGCGAGGCGCACCAGCGCGTCATAGACCGACTGGTCGCCGTGCGGGTGGAACTTACCGATGACGTCGCCGACGATGCGGGCGCATTTCTTGTGCACCTGGCCGGGGTCGAGGCGCAGCAGCCGCATCGCATGCAGGATGCGGCGATGGACGGGCTTCAGGCCGTCACGCGCATCCGGCAGGGCACGGTGCATGATGGTGGACAGCGCATAGGCGAGATAGCGCTCTTCGAGCGCCGATTTCAGATCGATGCGCTCGGTCTCGTCCTCCGGTGGCGGCTCGACCGGCTTTCCCATGTGTCACTCAACCTCGATCTACGTTGCGGCCGCCGGGAAACGCCGGCCGCGAATCACTTCCTATGACGATGCCGGCCCGATGCAAGCCGCGCAAAGCGTCATACCCGCAAACGCGGCAGAAATCAGTGAATTCGTGCGACCAACTCCAGCAGCCGCGCCCGCTCCGGCGACTCGAGCAATCCGCGCGGCTCAAGCAGATGGCGGCGCAGGAAAAAGCCGGTCAGGGCGAAGCCCGCCGCGATATCCGCCGCCGAGGGTTGCCGCGCGCCCTGCCCTTCGCTGAGGAAGCGCGGCAGCGCCAGCAGACGATCCTGATAGGGCTCGGCGACCTTGCGGCTGACCGCCTTGCCCGATTTCGGCGAGACATGGGTGAGATCATCGGGCGAGCCGGTAACGGCACAGCGCGTCAGATCAAGTCCGAAGCCGAGCTCGGACAGCATGGCGACCTCGAACCGCACGATCAGGGCCGGCGCCAGCGTCTGCTCGTCGAGATGCTCGATCAGCACCGCCAGCCCCTCGTGCAGGGCGGGATGGGGATCGCGCTCCGGCAGCAGGCGCAGCAGGGCCGAGATCACCGCCAGCCCATAGAGGGCGACGGGCGCCGCGATCAGCCGCGCCGCATGCGAGGTGATGAGCTCGACCTTGTATTCGCCGAGATGCTCGTCGAGCCGGGCCCGCCAGGTCAGCGAGACCGCATTGCCGGGCTGCAGCACCGGCTGCGCCCGGGCCGAGCGCCCACCGCGCACGAGCCCGAAATGGCGGCCATGCAGGCGCGTCAGCACCTCCAGGATCACGGCATTCTCGCCGTGATGCCGGACGCCGATGATGGTGCCGTCATCGCTCCACTCCATGGCTAGGAGTTAGGCGGCGCACCCGGCCGGGTCAATTTCCGCAGGCGCGCCCTCCCGACAGCTCGCGTCAGCGGCCGATGCGCGAGGGCGGGCAGCTGATCTCAGACATACTGGGCGATGCCGCCGCCGAAGGACCAGTTTTCACGCGCGGTCTCGATCAGGTTGATGAAGATGTCGTCGGGCTTCAGTCCAGGCTCGCGGCGCAGGTTCTCGGCGATCTTGGCAAAGAGCGCCTTCTTCTGGGTGACGCCGCGGCTGTTGTTGCAGGTGATCTGGATGAGAACGAGACCGGCCGTGCGCTCGAAGCCGAAATAGCGGGCGTTGAAGATGAACTCGTCGGGGTCGTGCTGGTGGATCACGGCGAAGAGATCGTCCTCCGGCACCTCGAAGGTCTCGCGCATCGCCCGATAGACGCCGTCGAGAATGGCGGCCGGCTCGGAGGCGGGACGGCCGCGCCTCATGGAAATGCGGATCAGGGGCATGGTTGGATCTCCGGTTTGCGAGGGCATTGGCCTCGCTGTCCAGATCAAGCTAGCGCCGTTCGAAACATCGTTGTAGTGTATGGTTGTAGATATCAATCATATGGATTTTTGATTTATGTTGGCTACGACGCTCGATATCGATGCGGTCGCCGCCTTTCTCAGTGCGGCCGATCTGCGCAGCTTCACGCGCGCCGCCGAGGCGCTGGGCACGACCCAGTCGCTGGTCAGCACCCGGGTCAAGCGGCTCGAGGAGGTTCTCGGCCGGGCCCTGCTCCAGCGCCACCCGCGTCTCGTCAAGCTCACCGCCGAGGGCGAGCGTTTCGTACCGGCGGCGCGCGAGCTGCTCGCCGCACATGAACGGGCGCGGGCCGCCTTCACCGAGGCACCCGAGCGCATCTCAGTCGGGATCAGCGAGCAGGCGGTCGGCGCCGATGCCCCGGCTCTGCTGGCGCGTCTCTTCGGCCATGACCCGACGCTGGTGATCAGCCTGCGGATCGAACGCTCGAGCCTGCTCGAGACGGCCTTCGAACGCGGCGAGATCGATGTCGCCGTGACGCTACGGATTGGACAAGGGCGAACGGGCGAAACGCTGCGCCGCGACGCCTTTGGCTGGTTCGCCGCGCCAACGCTGACGCGCGATCCGTCTGAGCCGCTGCCGCTCGTCAGTCTGATGACGGAATGCGCACTCAGGCGTCATGCCATCGAGGCGGTGAGCGGCGCCGGACTGGGATGGCGCGAGGCCTTTGTCGGCGGCGGCATGGCTGCGGTCGTGGCGGCCGTCCAGGCCGGGCTCGGCGTCACGCCGCTCGCCGCGCGCATCGCCCCACCCGGAACCGTCGAGGTCGGCACGGATTGGGGCCTCCCAGTGCTGGGCTCATCCGAGGTCGTGCTGCGCAGTAACGTCACCACGCCGCGCGCCAACGCCTTCGTCAGGGAGCTGGCGGCAGCGTTTCGCGGACCGGTTCAGCCTTTACGAATCTAGCCCTTGGGGAACTCCAGCCCCATCTCGCGATAGCGCTCCGGATCGTCGCTCCAGTTCTCGCGAACCTTGACGAAGAGGAAGAGATGGACCTTGGCCTCGGCCGCCTCGGCAATCTCGACGCGGGCCTTCTGACCGATCGCCTTGATGGTCTGGCCACCCTCACCGAGCACGATCTTCCGCTGGCCCTCGCGCTCGACATAGATCGTCTGCTCGATGCGCACCGAGCCATCGGGCCGCTGCTGCCATTGTTCGGTCTCGACGGTCGAGCGATAGGGCAATTCGTCGTGCAGGCGCTCGAAGATCTTCTCGCGCGTGATCTCGGCGGCGAGGAAGCGCAGAGGCGCATCCGAGATCTGATCCTCCGGGTAGAGCCAGGGGCTGAACGGCAGACGCGTCTCGAGCCAGTCGAGGATGTCCTTGACGCCGTAGCCGGTCAGCGCCGCGACCATGAAGGTGGTCTCGAACTTGCCCCGCTCGTTCAGCTGCGTCGTGATGGCGAGCAGCTTCTCCTTCTCGATCGTGTCGATCTTGTTGAGGATCAGGAACTTGGGTTGCTTCAGCTCGGCGAGCTTTTCCAGCAGCCTTGTGTTCTCCTCATTGTCGAAGCGCTCGACATCGATCAGCACGCCGATCAGGTCGGCATCGGTCGCGCCGCCCCAGGCGCTCGTCACCATGGCGCGGTCGAGCCGGCGCTTGGGTGCGAAGATGCCGGGCGTGTCGACGAAGATGACCTGCGCCGTGCCGGCGAGCGCGATGCCGCGCACCTGGGTCCGCGTCGTCTGCACCTTGCGCGAGACGATCGAGATCTTGGCGCCGACGAGCTTGTTCAGCAGCGTCGACTTGCCGGCATTGGGCGCGCCGATCAGCGCAACGAAGCCGCAGCGTGTGGGCTTGTCGGCCTCAGCCATTGTCATCTCCCATGGTTTCGTTCCAGAGCCCCTCGCGGCGCAGGAACGCCTCGGCAGCAGCTTGTTCGGCGAGGCGCTTGGAGCGCCCTTCGGCTTCGGCGTCGATCAATCCCGCGATCCGGGCCGCAACCCGGAAGAGCGGGGCATGGTCCGGGCCCGAGCGGCCGCGCTCGGTATAAGTCGGCGTCTGGTAGCCCTTGCCCTGCGCCCATTCCTGCAACGCGGTCTTCGCATCGCGCAACGGGCGCACCGGCTTCAGCAGGCGTTCGCCAAAGGCGCGCTCGACCAGTCCTCTTGCTGCAGCATAGCCGCCATCGATGAAGACCGCACCGATGATCGACTCGCAGGCATCGGCCAGGATCGCCTTGTTCTTGCGGGCGCCGCCCAGGATCTCGCCATCGCCGAGCTTCAGGAAGCTGCCGATGTCCCAGCCCAGAGCGACTTCGGCGCAGGTCTCCTTGCGCACGAGATCGGCCAGGCGGCGCGACATGTCGCCTTCCTCGGCCTGCGGATAGCGCTCGAAGAGCATGTCGGCGACACTCAATCCCAGGACGCGATCGCCCAGGAATTCAAGCCGCTGATAGCTGCCGAGCCGCGAACTCTCGGCGCTCATGTGGGTCAGGGCGGTGTCAAGCAGGGAGCGATTGGCGAAGACATGGCCAAGCTTCGCCTCAAGCCGAGCGAGATCGGGCGTCTTACGCCCGCTGTCTCCCGGCTTCGTCACTTGCGGCTTCGTCACTTGATCGTGCTGAACAGGCGGTTCCAACGCACGGTCCAGGGCCATTCCCAGACACGCCAGGCGGAGGCACCGTCGTCGATGGAGAAGAAGATGATCTCGGCGCGGCCGACGAAGTTCTCGAAAGGCACGTAGCCGACGCTGCGGTCGCGCGAGTCCAGCGAGTTGTCGCGGTTGTCGCCCATCATGAAGAAATGGCCCTCGGGCACGTGGAAGACCGGCGTGTTGTCGAAGGTGCCGGTGTCGCCCTCGCGCTCGATGATGTTGTGGCTGACGCCCTCAGGCAGCGTCTCGCGATACTGGATGACCTTGGTGCTGCGGCCCCAGTTGTCGGTGGTTTCGAAATCGGCGATGCGCTCGCGCTTCACCGGCTGGTTGTTGATGTGGAGGATGCCGTCGATCATCTGGATGCGGTCGCCCGGCAGGCCGATGACGCGCTTGATGTAATCGGTGGAATTGTCGCTCGGCAGCTTGAAGACGGCGATGTCGCCGCGCTTCGGCTCGGCAGCCCAGACCCGCCCCTTGAACAGCGGCGGGCTGAACGGGATCGAATGCTTGGAATAGCCGTAGGTGTATTTGGAGACGAAGAGATAGTCGCCGATCAGCAATGTCGGGATCAGCGAGCCCGACGGAATGTTGAAGGGCTGGAACAACAGCGTGCGGATGACGAGCGCGATGAGAAGCGCCTGGACGACGACCTTGATCGTCTCAAGGATGCCGCCCTCGTCCTTGGCCGTCTTGCTCTTGATTTCGGCGTCGTTGGCCACCCGGGGCGCTCCTTCATCGGTTCCGAGGCGCGGCATAGCGGAATGTACGGCCGGGGACAACGCGATATCCTCGCACAAGATGGCGCGAACAGGGCCGCCCGGCCTCGCAATGCAACATTGGTTCTGCCATCGCGAATTTCCCCGGCTGCTTGCAGTCCGGACCTGCCGCAACTGCGGCGCCGCAATCCGGCCGGCCCGACATTGCCCCAGGGCGCGCGGCAACCGGTGAAGATTGCCCCCTGCCGCTGGTGAAGGGCGGCCCCGCAGTAGCGTAATTGACGCATTCCGAGCCCAGGTTCACTGATAGTTGGTCACAACCTCTGGGGGAATCAGTATGAGCTCGAAGAAATATGCGGCTGAAGCCATCGGCACATTCTGGCTGACCTTCGCCGGCTGCGGCAGCGCGGTCATCGCCGCAGGTTTCCCGCAGGTCGGCATTGGGCTGCTCGGCGTCTCACTTGCGTTCGGCCTGACGGTCGTCACCATGGCCTATGCGATCGGCCATATTTCGGGCTGCCATCTCAATCCGGCAGTCACCGTCGGACTCGCGGCCGGCGGGCGTTTCCCCTCCGGAGAGGTGATCCCCTATATCATTGCGCAGGTGATCGGTGCGGTCGCCGGCGCCTTCATCCTCTATCTGATCGCCAAGGGCGCCCCCGGCTTCGATCTCGCCAAGGGCTTTGCCTCGAACGGCTATGGCGAACATTCGCCGGGCCAGTACAGCCTGCTTTCCGGCTTCCTGATGGAAGTCGTCATGACGATGATGTTCCTCTTCATCATCATGGGCGCGACCCATGGCAAGGCACCGGCCGGCTTCGCACCGCTCGCCATCGGCCTCGGCCTCGCCCTCATCCACCTGGTCAGCATTCCGGTGACGAATACCTCGGTCAATCCGGCGCGCAGCACCGGCCCGGCGCTGTTCGTCGGCGGCTGGGCGCTGCAGCAGCTCTGGCTGTTCTGGGTCGCACCGCTGATCGGCGGCGCTCTCGGCGGCGTGCTCTATCGCTGGCTGAAGTCCGACAAGCCTGCGTAAGCGGTCAAGACGGCGCCGGCTCGGTCCGGCGTCTCGTATCTCTCTGATCGAACGGGCCGGCGCACGCAGCGCCGGCCCGTTTTGCATCGTCGGCTAATCCGCCTCAGTGCCACTCGACCCAGCGGCCGTGATAATCGGCGCGCCCGAGCTCACGCTCCACCCCTCCCGGCCATTGCGTCAGGGTCACCGCTGCATGGCCTGGCTTGCCGTCCGGCTCCATGCGGAGCCAAGCCAGCGGGCGCTCGACGGTCGCCGCGGCGCCGGCTGCGGCCATGGCCGCAATAATGCGCTGCTTGGTCGGCTCCGGCAGATATTGCCACATGATGGTGTGCATCAGCATGCGGGCGCTGCCCGGCACTGCCGCCTCGGCCAGCCGTGCCTCGACCCAGACGGCGGCATCGGCTCGCTCGACGCGCCATGGGGCAGCAGACGCGGCATCGAAGGCTGCTTCCGTTGTGTGCAGGCGGTCGGCCTGATCCGGCCAGATATAGGAGAGGACGCGAGCGCGATCGGCCGGCCGCGATGGGTCGAGCGGATTCAGGTCGCAGGCACGCCGTGCCGCCACGCGAAGCGCGACATCGAGCCGGGGCAGCAGCCCGCGCCATTCGCTGCGGATCGTGACCGGCGCATCGTCGCGCCCCCAACTGGCGGCACTGAGTGCGTAGCGATAGCGCTCGAAACCGAGATTGAGCCCGGCACTGGCGCCGATCTCCAGAAGATCGAGCGGCAGGCCGGTATCATGGGCAACGATCAGGGCCCCACCGAGCAGCGCGGCGCAGCGCTTCACCTCATTGGTCTGCGGGGCACTGTCGAGATAAGCGGCAAGATCCGCGTCATGGGCGTCGATGGCCGCGGCAAGCCCGCGCCACAATGCATCCGCGCTGGCAAGAGCCGGCGGGTAGAGCGCCTGCAGTGACGGCATCTTTCCGGAACGCGCCAGGGCGTTGAAGGCGCCGGCTGCCCGCAAGGGCAGCGCATCGGCAGCCGGGTCGCCCGGCCAGCCAAGGGCGCGCCGGCCAAAACCGCTGGTTTGATCGAGCCCTCTTGCCATCACCTCGCAGAACAGCGCCGTGAAGGGCGAGCCAAGCCCGCGGCAGGCCTCCGCCTGGCCCCGGAAACTCGCACGAATACGCTCCTCGCGTTCCGCGCCGACGACACCTGCCATGCCCGTACTCCCTGTCAGGGAAGAAGCGGCCGCGCCTCGATCACGACGAAAGCCTGCGCCATTGGCGGATCATCGGTCAGCGAGACATGGACGAAGGCTTCGTGCCCTGGCGGCAGCATCGCCGCGAGGCGCTCGGCGGCGCCGCCGGTCAACCGCATGGTCGGCTGGCCGCCGGGCAGGTTCACCACCTCCATGTCGCGCCAGAACACGCCGCGGCTCAGACCGGTGCCAAGCGCCTTCGAGCAGGCCTCCTTGGCGGCAAAGCGGCGGGCATAGGAGGCCGCCCGGGTGGCACGGCGGTCCGACTTGGCACGCTCGCCTTCGGTAAAGATGCGATGGGTGAAGCGCTCGCCGAATCGCTCCAGCGATTGCTCGATGCGGCGGATATCGCAGAGGTCGGAGCCGATGCCGAGGATCATGCAGCCGGTCTACTTGGCGGCGCGCCCTTCGTCCATGGCTGCACGCATCTGCACGATCGCCTGCTCGAGGCCGATGAAGAGCGCTTCGCCGACCAGGAAGTGGCCAATATTGAACTCGACGAAATCGGGAACGACCGCCAATTCGCGCGCAGTGTCGTAATCGAGCCCATGGCCGGCATGAACCTCGAGGCCGAGCGAAGCCGCAAGCGCAGCCCCTTCGGCAAGACGGCGAAACTCCGCGTCAGCTTTGTCCCGCTTGCCGTCGATGACGGCATGGCACCAGGTCCCGGTATGCAGCTCGACCACCGGCGCGCCGAGCTTGGCCGCCATCCTGATCGGCGCCGCATCCGGCTCGATGAAGAGCGACACCCTGGAGCCCGCCGCGTTGAGCTGCGCGATCGCTGGCGCCAAAGCACGCTCCTGTCCAACGACATCGAGCCCGCCTTCGGTCGTGCGCTCCTCACGCTTCTCGGGCACGAGGCAGGCCGCATGCGGCTTCAGGCGCTCAGCCAGCGCGATCATCTCCGCCGTGGCTGCCATCTCGAAATTCAGGGGCACGGTGAGCTCCGCCACCAGCCGCTCGATGTCGGCATCGCGGATGTGGCGCCGGTCTTCGCGCAGATGCGCCGTGATGCCGTCGGCCCCGGCCTCGACCGCAAGATGCGCGGCGCGGATCGGATCGGGCAGGGCTCCGCCGCGCGCATTGCGCACCGTAGCAACGTGATCGATGTTCACGCCCAGTCGCAACCGGCCATTTGTCATCTCAAGTCCCCTCGCCCGTTGCCAGCGTGCATACCGCCTGGCCCGGTCCGGCTCAAGGCACGGAAATTGATCGGCAAGACCACGTTCGCTGATGGATATCGCGAGAGCTTTCCCGGATTTCTTCGTGATTTGCTAACCGCGCCGACAAGCTAACGCAGCCTGGAAACCAATCTTAAGCGCGCACGCCCTTTCATTCCTGAGCCAGATCAGATCGAGAGGCCCAGGGCCGTGCAGATTTCCGTCAATCAGGGCCAGTTCGAGAACGACATCGTGCCGGACCGTCGCACGGCCGGCCAGGTTGCCGACCGGTCGATCGGCCGCGTTCTGTCATGCACTGGCGCGCGCGCGACGATCGGGACCATCATGCCACGCGGCGGCACGGCAACGCCCGAGGTCTGGACGATCGGGCGGATGATCTCGATCAATCTCGGGCGCAACCGGATCGTCGGCATGGTCTATGAGATCAAGGCCGTCAGGGAATTCTGGGACGAACTGGCCGACAATCCCGTCCATATCGAGGTGGAGCTGCTCGGCGAAGTGCTGGAGGCCGAAGGCGGCCGCGCCTATTTCCAGACCGGCATCACCACCTATCCGCCGGTCGGAGCGATCGCGCACCGCATCCGGGCCCATGATCTTGCCCTGGTGCATGACCTCGGCGCCAGGGCCGGCGTCACCATCGGCCACCTGACGCAGGATGCCGCCATTCCGGCGACGGTCTGCATCGACGATCTGCTGTCGCGCCATTTCGCGCTGGTCGGCACGACCGGCGTCGGCAAGTCCAGCGCCGTCTCGCTGCTGCTGCGCAAGGCGATTGCCGCCAAGCCGCATCTGCGGGTGCTGATCCTCGATCCGCACAACGAATACGCCCACGCCTTTCCCGACAAGGCCGTGGTCACCGATGCGCAGAGCCTCGACCTGCCCTTCTGGATGTTCCGCCTCGAAGAATTTGCCGATGTCGTCTTTCGCGGCCGTCCCGATCTCGACGAGATCGACATCCTGCGCGAGGTCATCGCCGCGGCCCGCGCCCGCTATCGCAAGCCCGCAACCCAGGATTTCGCCCGCGACCTCGGCTCCTCGCTGTTGAAGCGGCCGCTCGATCCGACGGCGCGGCGGTCGGCGGCCGGTGGCGCAGCCTCCAGCGGCGACGCCCCCCTGCCCTACAGAATGGTCGACGCGATTGCGGTCCTGGACGAGTTGATGGGACTCCATGAGATCCGTTATCCGCGGGCCGCGCTGCGATCGCTGAAGGTCCGCCTCGAAGCCCTCTACGGCGACCCGAGCTACCAGTTCATGTTCGCACGCGCGAACATGAACGACGGCATGGGCCAGGTGATCGGCCAGATCTTCCGGATTCCGCAGCATGGCCGGCCGATCTGCGTGTTCCAGCTCGCAGGCCTGCCGGCCGATGTCGTCAACTCTGTCGCCTCCGTGCTGTCGCGCATCGCCTTCGACCTCGCCATGTTCAGCCATGGCGGCTACGAGGTGCTGCTGCTCTGCGAGGAAGCCCATCGTTATGTGCCGGCGGATCAGTCGCTCGGTTTCGCGCCGACCCGGCAGGCCATCGCCCGCATCGCCAAGGAAGGCCGCAAATACGGCGCCTATCTCGGCGTCGTGACCCAGCGCCCGGGCGAACTCGACCCCACGATCCTGTCGCAATGCTCGACCATCTTTGCGATGCGGCTCGCCAATGACCGCGACCAGCAGATCATCCGCTCGGCCATTGCCGATGCCTCGGCGAGCACGATCGGCTTCCTCTCGGCCATCGGCAATCGCGAGGCGATCGCCTTCGGCGAGGGCGTGGCGACGCCGATGCGCATGCGCTTTGCCGAGCTTGCGCCGCATGAGCTGCCCGCGATGGCCGGGGGATCGATCCTCGACGGCCTGGCCCATCGTGAGCCTAGGCTCGACGAACTGGTCAGCCGGATGCAGGGCGAGGGCTGGTAAGGCCTGAGCCTGGAGCGCGCAGCAAAATCTTGCATCCGCCCGGCTTTGCCTGTATGGCCGGCTCACATCAATCTTTCCCTGCATCGCCAAGATCAGAAGGAGCCGTTCAATGGCTCGCGTTACCGTTGAGGACTGCATCGACAAGGTCGAGAACCGCTTCGAGCTGGTTCTGCTGGCCAGCCACCGCGCCCGCATGATCGCTTCGGGCACGCAGATTCTCGTTCCCCGCGACAACGACAAGAACCCCGTCGTGGCGCTGCGCGAAATCGCCGAAGAGAAGCTCACTCCCGAAGATTTGAAGGAAGAGCTGATCCACTCGCTGCAGAAGCATGTCGAGGTCGACGAGCCTGAGGCCGAGACCGTGCCGCTCCTGACCAGCGGCCCGTCCAGCGCAGCGACGCCCGATTCGGAAGTCCAGTTCGACCGCATGAGCGAGGAAGATCTGCTGCGCGGCCTCGACGGCCTCGTCCCGCCGACCGAGAGCGCCGACGACGAAGACTGATCAAAGCGTTCACCAGTCCACGCTAAAGCCCGGCATTGCCGGGCTTTTTCATGCCTACCCTGCATAGATTCGCCTTGCTCCGCCGGAACGCCGTGCCGATATTGAAACTTTGCAATTCTTGGCAGGCGTTACAGGGGCCCGCATGGGCATGATGCGGCAATACGAGCTTGTTGACCGGGTCCGGAGCTATAATCCGAACACCGACGAAGACCTGCTCAACCGAGCTTATGTCTATGCCATGCGCGCGCATGGCACACAGAAGCGCGCCTCGGGCGACCCCTTCTTTGCACATCCCCTCGAAGTCGCGGCGATCCTCACCGATCTCAAGCTGGACGATGCGACGATCGTCGCCGCCGTGCTGCACGACACCGTCGAGGACACGGCCGCCACTCTCGAAGAGATCGAGAGCATGTTCGGGCCGGATATCCGCCGGCTCGTCGACGGGCTGACCAAGATCAAGAAGCTCGACCTCGTCTCGAAGAAGGCGGCGCAGGGCGAGAATTTCCGCAAGCTGCTGCTGGCCATCGCCGAAGATGTCCGGGTGCTCCTGGTCAAGCTCGCCGACCGGCTGCACAACATGCGCACCCTGCATTTCGTCCCACCCGAGAAGCGGCTGCGCGTCGCCGAGGAGACGGCCGAGATCTATGCCCCGCTCGCCGGGCGCATGGGCATGCAGGAGCTGCGCGAGGAGCTGGAGGAACTGGCTTTCCGCCATATCAAGCCGGAAGCCCATTCCACCATCACCAAGCGCCTCGAAGAGGTGACCGAGCGCGAAGGCTCCGTGATCAGCGCGATCGAGATCGATCTCAAGGAGAAGCTGGCGGCGCGCGGCATCCAGGCCGAGGTCGCCGGGCGCCGCAAGCGTCCCTATTCGATCTGGCGCAAGATGGAGCGCAAATCGGTCTCCTTCGAGCAGCTTTCGGATATTTTCGGCTTCCGGGTCATCGTCGACCAGCTGGAGGATTGCTACCGGGTGCTCGGGATCGTCCACACGACCTGGCCGATGGTTCCCGGGCGCTACAAGGACTACATCTCGACGCCGAAGCAGAACGACTATCGCTCGATCCACACCACGGTGGTCGGCCCCGGCCATAGCCGCGTCGAACTGCAGATCCGCACCGACAAGATGGACCGCATCGCCGAATACGGCATCGCGGCCCATGCCCATTACAAGGACGGACGGACCACGGAACTCTCCGGCGCAGCCGATGAAAGCCGGGCCTATCAATGGCTGCGGCGCACCGTCGACCTGCTCGCCGAAGGCGACAATCCCGAAGAGTTCCTCGAGCACACCAAGCTCGAGCTCTTCCACGACCAGGTTTTCTGCTTCACGCCCAAGGGCCGCCTGATCGCCCTGCCACGCGGGGCGACCCCGATCGACTTCGCCTATGCGGTCCATACCGATGTCGGCAACACCGCAGTCGGCGCCAAGATCAATGGCCGCATCGCGCCGCTGCTCACCGAGCTGCAGAATGGCGACGAGGTCGAGATCACCCGCGCCGACGGGCAGGTGCCTCCCGCAGCCTGGGAATCGCTCGTCGTTACCGGCAAGGCGCGCGCCGCGATCCGCAGGGCGACGCGCGCGGCTGTGCGCAAGCAATATGCCGGCCTTGGCCGCCAGATCCTCGAACGCGCCTTCATGCGCGCCGAGCGTGTCTTCACAGACGAAAAGCTCAAGGCGGCGCTGAAGCGGCTGGCCCGCACCGCCGTCGACGACGTGTTCGCCGCTGTCGGGCGCGGCGAGATGTTCTCGGGCGACGTCGTCAAGGCGGTCTATCCCGATCTCGAGCCGGAGAAGCGGTCCACGCCCGAAGCCCGTGGCGAAAGCAACGGCAAGGGCTGGTTCGAGCTGCGCAAGGGCGACAACCTCAAGTTCAAGCTGCCC
This sequence comes from Hyphomicrobiales bacterium, assembly GCA_900470095.1. Taxonomy (GTDB): domain Bacteria; phylum Pseudomonadota; class Alphaproteobacteria; order Rhizobiales; family Beijerinckiaceae; genus Allobosea. The sequence continues at coordinate 17,564 of UBZM01000058.1, read as the reverse complement.
GGCGAGACGCCGGGCGCCAACGCCATCCCGATCCGCGGCCTCGGCGGCGATCTGCCGGTGCGCTTCGCGCCGAATGGCGGTGCCGTGCCGGGCGATCGCATCGTCGGAATCCTGACGCCGGGCGAAGGTGTGACGATCTACCCGATCCAGTCGCCTTCCCTGGCGGCCTTCGACAACGAGCCCGATCGCTGGCTCGATGTGCGCTGGGACCTCGACGACAAGACGCCCCAGCGCTTTCCGGCGCGCATCGCGCTCAACTCGATCAACGAGCCCGGTTCGCTGGCGCAGATCACCACCACGATCGCCGAGCATGACGGCAATATCGATGCGGTGACGATGGTGCGGCCGACGCCGGACTTCACCGATGTCACCATCGATCTCACGGTCTGGGACCTGAAGCATCTCAGCGCCATCATCAGCGAGCTGCGCGAGAAACGGGTGATCAGCCGGGTCGAGCGCGTCGTCGGCTAAGGCATCGGCCTGAACGCTGGATTGCGGTTTTCGGGAAAGCCGATGCCATCACGGAAGGTGAGTTCACCGGGCCGGATGGGAGATCCCGGCCGAGGAGCGAGCAGCCTTCCACAGCTCCGCTTGGGACCGCGCTTGAAACGCGGGCCGTTCCGGCGCAAAAGCACTCGCCTGTGCCCGTCGCAGGCAGTGGGATCACACCATCTGCGAGGCGCACCGATGACCGACGACGAGGTCCTGGCCGAATTCCGCGATGCCGGCGCATTGCTCGAGGGTCATTTCATCCTGTCTTCCGGACTGCGCAGCCCGGTTTTCCTGCAGAAGATGTTCATCTTCCAGGATCCGGTTCGCACTGAGCGGCTCTGCAAGGCGCTTGCCGCCAAGATCGAAGCCACATTCGGCAAGGTCGACTATGTCGTCTCACCCGCGGTGGGCGGCATCGTGCCGGGCTACGAAACGGCACGGCACCTCAAGGCCAAGGCGGTGTTCGTCGAACGCGAGGATGGGCAGTTCAAGCTGCGCCGCGGCTTTGCCATCCCCGCCGGCGCGCGCGTGGTGATGGTCGAGGACATCGTCACCACCGGCCTCTCCTCGCGGGAATGCCTTGCCTCGATCGCCGGTGAGCCGGGCCAGATTCTCGGCGCCGCCTGCCTGGTCGACCGTTCAGCCGGCAAGGCCGATCTTGGCGTCAGACTGGTCAGCCTCGTCGCACTCGACATCCCGGCCTATGCCCCCGACGCGCTACCGCCCGAGCTTGCCGCCATCCCAGCAGTCAAGCCGGGCAGCCGGGGGCTCGCCAGTTGAAGCACCCTGGCCAGCTGAAGGACCCTGGCCAGCTGAAGGAAACCAGCCTGAGCAGGCGCACTTGCAAGACTCCAGCAAGTGGCCACATAATTAGTGCTTGGCTGATCAGAATTCGCCGATCTTTCGACATTGCCTGACCGCTATCCTTTCGATCTGACGTATTTGAGTCGTTTTTTACTGGAGTCGTTCCCATGGCGGAGCCGCGCATCGCGCTTTTTATCGATGGGGCCAACCTGTATGCCACATCGAAGCAGCTTGGCTTCGACATGGATTACCGTCGACTGTTGAAGGAATTCCAGGCACGAGGCAACCTCATCCGGGCCTTCTACTTCACCACGCTGGTCGAGAGCGAAGAGTACTCGTCGATCAGACCCCTGGTCGACTGGCTCGATTACAATGGCTACCGGGTCATCACCAAGGCGGCCAAGGAATTCACCGACGCGACTGGCCGCCGCCGGGTCAAGGGCAATATGGACATCGAGCTCGCCATCGAAATGCTCGAACTTGCTCCCCATCTTGACCAGATCTACTTGTTCTCGGGCGACGGTGACTTTCGCCCGCTGGTTGAAGCGGTTCAACGCAAGGGTGTGAAGGTCTCGGTGGTCTCGACCATCACGACCAATCCTCCCATGGTCTCAGACGAGTTGCGCCGCCAATGCGACGAGTTCCTCGACCTTTCGCATCTCATGGCGAAAATCGGGCGCGACCCCTCGGAGCGCGCTCCGCGCGGTGGCGCGGCCGGCACGCCCGGCCATCCCGGACTGGAACGCCGCTATGGCATCCGCCAGGGCGACGAACCGGTCGAAGGCTGATTCCGGCACGCCACTGACGCGTGGTCAGGGGCTGTGATACGACCGTTGGAGCGAGGCCCCAGGCCGCCATGTGATTCGGCCGGGCCGGGCTATGGCAGCAACGGGACTGGGAGGCTTCATCATGCATCGCCGTCATTTTCTCGCGGGGCTCGCGGGGGGCTCCGCGGGCGTTTTCATCATCGCCAAGCCCGCTCTCGTCCTGGCGCAGGCTACGCCTGCCCCCGCCGCGCCGACGGCTGCACCCGCCTTCACGCTGCCGCCGCTGGGCTATGCCTATGAGGCGCTGGAGCCCAATATCGACGCGGCCACCATGCGTATCCATCACACCGCCCATCATCAGGCCTATGTGAACAACGCCAACGCGCTGGCCAATCAATGGGCAGACCTGAGGACGACGCCGATCGAGACCGTGCTGGCCGATCTCGGCGCGGTTCCCGAAAACGTTCGCACCGGCGTCCGCAACAATGTCGGCGGCCACTGGAACCACACGTTCTTCTGGGAGCTGATGACGCCGGGCGGCGCGGAGCAGCCCTCGCCCGAACTCAAGAGCGCAATCGAGGCCTCGCTCGGCTCCGTCAGCGATATGGCGACCAAGCTCAACGCCGCCGCCCTGGGCCGCTTCGGCTCGGGCTGGGCCTGGCTGGTCGTCGGCAAGGACAAGAAGCTCGCGATCGTCAGCACCGCCAATCAGGACACCCCGCTCGAACTCGGCGCCAAGGCTGTCGTCGGCGTCGATGTCTGGGAACACGCCTATTATCTCAAGCACCAGAGCCGCCGCGCCGACTATCTGGCGGCGTGGTGGAAGACGGTGAACTGGGACAAGGCCAACGCCAATTTCAAGAAGGCGATGGTCTAACCTTCTGTTCTTGCATCGGCTTTCCCGAAAACCGCGGTCCACTTTTCGGGCCGATGCTCTGGCAGCGGGCTTCCCCAGACGTCCTGACAAAGGAAAAGGGCCGCGCGAGCGGCCCTCTTTCGTGACGGTCGCCTTGCGGAAAGGCCTGTCGGTTCAGCCGCCCGTCTTCATGATCCGCGCCTTGTCGCGGTTCCAGTCACGGGTCTTTTCGGTCTCGCGCTTGTCATGCAGCTTCTTGCCGCGGCCAAGCCCAAGCTCGACCTTCGCGCGACCCTTGTCGTTGAAATAGACCTTGAGCGGGATCACCGTGAAGCCGTCGCGCTGGATCGCCCCCATCAGCTTGTTGATCTGCCGGCGATGCAGCAGCAGCTTCCGCGGCCGGCGGACATCGTGGTTGAAGCGGTTGGCTTCGAGATATTCCGGGATATGGGCGTTGAACAGGAAGAGCTCGGTCCCCATCGGCCCGGCATAGCTCTCCCCGATCGTCGCCTTGCCACCGCGCAGCGATTTGATCTCGGTACCCTGCAACGCGATGCCGGCCTCGAGTGTCTCGATGATCTCGTAATTGTAACGCGCCTTGCGGTTATCGGCCGCGAGGCGATAGCGCTCGGGATCAGGCTTGCTCATGCCGGGTGACCAAATCCATAGGTCTTCACGAGACCCGCCATGGCCTGCGACTCCGTTTCGGGGTCAGCACTCAGGCCGTTGAGAACTCCCAGCCTGTCGGCGTCCTGCCGGTTCTGGCTGAGCTTGAACTTGCCGATGATCGAGGCGATCTCGATCTCGATGCCGACAATGCCGCGGGCCTGCGCCGCAATGAAGGGCTCGGGCGCATCGGAGACCGACCATGGCTCGGAGCGCGGCGCTTCCTGCTGCCGCGTCAAGGACTCGAGCTGATCGCGCAGCCACGCACCATCCTCGATGGCGCGGGCCGGGCCGCGCACCTGCACGGTGACATAGTTCCAGGTCGGCACGACCTTGCCGTGTTCCTGCTTCGAGGCATACCAGGCCGGTGTGACATAGCGCTCCACTCCGGTGAAGACGACCAGCGTCTCGGCTCCGGCGGCAATGGCGCGCCATTGCGGATTGGGGCGCGCCAGATGCGCGCGCAGCAACCCCTGCTCGCCGAGTTCCGGATGCAGCACGAAAGGCACGGGGTTGGCGAGAAGGCCGTCGACGCCGGCCGTCACCAATATGGCGAGCGGATTTGCGCGAATGACGCCGTGCAACGCGTCCCGGTCTTCAACCTTGAAATGGCTCGGTTCGTACATCAGCGGCTCCGGGGCGGTTCGCCGAGCACCCCGGACGAACGCAACTCTCTATCTAGGCATTCAACAGCCCGGCGTGAACCATGGCCTCGCGGATAACCTTGCCGGTCGGGGGCGTCACCGGCAGCAGCGGCAGGCGAAGCTCCTCCTCGATCCGGCCAAGCAGCTTGAGCCCATGCTTGGCGCCGGCAAGGCCCGGCTCCTTGAACACCGCATCGTGCAACGGCACGAGCCGATCCTGGACCTTGAGCGCACCAGCGAAATCGCCCTTCAGCGCGGCGACCATCAGTTCGGAGCAGAGTCTCGGCGCCACATTGGCGACGACCGAGATGCAGCCGTGGCCTCCAGCCGCCATGTAGGCCAGCGCCGTCATGTCCTCGCCCGAGAGCTGGATGAAATCCGGCCCCATGGCGTGGCGCTGCTGCGAGACGCGCGCGAGATTGGCGGTCGCATCCTTGACGCCAGCGATGTTCTTCAGCTCGTAGAGCCGCGCCATGGTCTCGACCGACATGTCGACCACCGAGCGTGGCGGAATGTTGTAGATGATGATCGGGATGCCGACGGCGTCGTTCACTGCCTTGAAGTGCTGGTACATGCCCTCTTGCGTGGGCTTGTTGTAATAGGGCGTGACGACCAGCAGCGCCGGCGCTCCGGCCTTTTCGGCGTGGATCGCGAGGTCGATCGCCTCGGCCGTATTGTTCGAGCCGGCTCCGGCGATGACGGGGACGCGACCCTTTACCGCATCGATGCAGATCTCGATGACCCGCTTGTGCTCGTCATGGCTGAGCGTCGGGCTCTCGCCGGTGGTGCCCACGGGGACGAAGCCGTGGCTGCCGCTTTCGATCTGCCAGGCGATCAGCGCGCGCAGGCCATCTTCGTCGATCTTCCCGCCTTTGAACGGCGTCACCAAGGCTGTGAGCGAGCCGGTGATGGGCGCATGCTTGGTCATGATCGAGCCGTCCTAAGAACAAAATCCGTGTGTAGCGGGCGACAGACATACCGCCTCCCACCGCATGCGCAAAGGCGAAAGCCCGTCAAAAATCGCTTGCACCTCAGTTAACGGTCCATCAAGACCCTTCGCCGACCATCGAAGTCCAAGCGCCATCCCGGGGAAATCCACCATGGTACGGCTGCCTGCCTCTCGACGGCTCCTTTCATGGGCCGTGCCTGCGCTCCTTGTGACTGCGAGCGCCCAAGCGACCAACGACGCCGACCACGTCCAGCAACGGGACCGTGTTGCGGCCATTGCCGATCCTGCGACGACGGCGACGCTCCTGCGCTCGCCCGACGAGCAGTTACGCGCCGGCGCGCCGACCAATCAGGACGCTCTCAAGACTGCCGTCGAGGCCTACCGCCGCGGTGCGGTGGCCGAGGGCGATACCCTCGCCTCGGCCTTCGACGACCGCGGGACGCGCGCCATGCTCGAATGGGCCGCCATCCGTTTCGGCGGCAGCACGGTGGGCTTTTCCCGCATCAACGCCTTTCTCGAGGCCTATCCGAACTATCCGGCAACGACATTGTTCCGCCGCCGCGCCGAGGCCGCGCTGATCGCCGAGAAGAAGAGCGTGACCGTGATCCGGGCCTTCTTCCATGCGCAGCGGCCGGTCAGCCCGGTCGGCCGCGTGGCGCTGGCCATGGCCCTGAAGGCTGATGGCAAGCCCGACGATGCGATGGCTCTGATCCGAGAGACCTGGCAGCGCGACCATCTCGGCCAGCCGCTGGAGGCGATCGTCCTGAACAGCTTCGGCGACCGGCTCACAGTGACCGACCATCGCCTGCGCACGGAACGCTATCTCTTTCAGGAGAACAATGCGGCGGCACTGCGCAATGCCGCGCGCGTCTCTGCCGACTATGTCCTGCTCGCCAAGGCGCGGCTCGCGAGCGCGCAATCCAAGGGCACGATCGCGCCCGCACTGGTGGCGGCCGTGCCGGCGTCGCTCCGCAACGACCTTTCCTTCGCCTTTCTGCAGGCCCAGCAGGCCCGGCGCGCCAACAAGGCCGGCGAAGCCGCCCAGATTCTCGCCAAGGTGCCGCGCGACCCCGCTCTGCTCGGCGATGGCGACGAATGGTGGACGGAGCGTCGCCTGATCGCGCGCAAGCTCCTCGACGAAGGCGATGCCGCCAAGGCCTACGAGGTCGCAGCCGGTCACGGTGCCGAAGGCGCCGCCGAGCGTATCGACGCGGAATGGCACGCAGGCTGGATCGCATTGCGGTTCCGGGATCAGCCTGGCCTGGCTCTCGCCCATTTCGACGAGGCAGCCAAATGGGCGGAAACGCCGGTCTCGGTCTCGCGCGTCGCCTATTGGCAAGGCCGCGCAGCCGAGGCGATCGGGCTGACCGAGCGCGCGCAGGAAGCCTATGAACGCGCGGCGGTTCATTCCGTCGCCTATTACGGCCAGCTCGCCCGGGCCAAGCTCGGCCTGCCGGACCTGCCGATCCGGACGACGGAGTCGGCAGCACTCGAACATCTGCCCGGCCACCAGGGCGTGCGCCTGCTCTACCAGATCGGCGCGCGCGACCTTGCCGCAACCATGCTGGTCGACCTGTCGCAGCGCCTGCATACGACGACCGCGCTGGAAGCCGTGGCCGCGATCGCCAGCCGTGAAGGGGATGTCAGGACCCTGCTGACGATCGGCAAGACCGCCCTGCAGCGCGGCTTCCCGCTCGACACGGCCGCATTCCCCACCTCCGGCGTGCCGGACTTCCCCGTGCTGGGCGACCCGATGGAGCGGGCGATCGTCCATGCCATCGCCCGGCAGGAGAGCGCATTCGATCCCAATGCGGTCTCGCATGCCGGCGCGCGCGGACTGATGCAGATGATGCCCGCAACAGCCCGGGAGACGGCACGGCGCGCCAATATGCCGTTCGACCTGCCGCGGCTCGGCAGCGATGCGCTCTACTCGGCCCAGATGGGCGCGGCCCATCTCAACGACCTGATCCGCGAATGGCGCGGCTCCTACATCCTGAGTTTCGCGGCCTATAATGCCGGCTCCGGCAATGTGAAGCGCTGGATCGACGCCTATGGCGACCCCCGCAAACCGGGTATCGACGCGGTCGACTGGGTCGAGCGCATCTCGATCTATGAGACCCGCAACTACGTCCAGCGCGTGATGGAGAACCTGCAGGTCTATCGGCAGCGGCTGAACCAGCGCACCGCCTATCTGATCGACTACGACCTGAAGCGGACCTGGACGCGGGATTAGGCGGCGCTTTCCGACCCCGAGAGGTCGGAAAGCCCCTCGCCCCTTCTGTTCCGGTGCATTTTCTTCACTGGGACCAGTGCTCCTTTCGCCTGAAGATGCTTTAGTCCAGCCTCCTGCAGTGCCGCCGGAGGGCGAATGGATTCTGACAGCGGTTTCCGCTCCTTCTTCATCAGTGCCCGCGACGGCCTGAAACTCCACGCCCGCGATTACGGCCCCCTCGCCTCCCACGCCCTGCCGGTGGTCTGCCTGCCGGGGCTGGCACGCACGGCTGCCGACTTCCACGAACTGGCAACGGCGCTCGCCAAGGACGAGGGCAGGCCACGGCGGGTCCTGGCGCTCGATTACCGTGGGCGCGGACGCTCCGCCTATGACAAGAACTGGGCCAATTACGATATCCGCGTCGAGCTCGACGACATGATGCAGCTGCTGACGGCGGCCGGCATCGAAGCCGCCGTGTTCGTCGGAACCTCGCGCGGGGGCCTGTTGACGATGGCGCTGGCGGCGGCGCGACCGGCCATGATCAAGGGCGTCGTCCTGAACGATGTCGGCCCGGTGATCGATGCGCGCGGATTGCTGCGGATCCGCGGCTATGTCGGCAAGCTGCCAAGCCCGCGCAGCTTTGTCGAAGGGGCCGAAATCCTCAAGCGCCTGTCTGACCAGCAATTCCCGGCTTTCGGCGAACGGGAGTGGGAGACCATGGCGCGACGGACCTGGACCCAGCGCGACGGACATCTCGTCACCGATTACGACCCCAATCTGATGAAGATCCTGGAAGAACTTGACCTCGAAGCCCCTCTGCCCGTGCTCTGGACCTATTTCGCCGGCCTGAATGCCGTGCCGATCCTGGCAATCCGCGGCGCCAATTCCGATCTTCTCTCGGAGGAGACGCTGCGTGAGATGGGTGCGCGCCATCCCGATTGCGAGATTTTCGTCGCGCCGGGACAGGGCCATGCGCCCCTGCTCGGATCGAAGGATATGGTGCGGCGCATCGGCAAGCTGATCGGCAAGGCGGAAAAGCGCGCCGCCTGAGCCTTGGGCCGGCCCATTCCCTGCCAGCGCCCGGCGGTCGCAACACGCCGGGGCCGACTGAAATCGAGGATTTACCGCCGCTTGCCGTCGGTTCCTCCTTCGGAGATGCCGGCGACATTGCCCTGCCCCTGCGTACCATCGTCACGCGAGGTCGCGACCTCGCCGGCACGGGCCCGTGTCGAAAATTCCGTCTCGATGCCGGCTGCGAGCGAACGGGCCTGGGCAACCCAGTCCTCACGCTCGATCCGGCCGGGAAAGGCGAGATAATGGCCGACCCATTCGATGTTCTCGGACGTCCAGGCTGCGATCTGCTCGAAATGCCAGATCCCGAGGCCATGCAGCCTGCCTTCGTTCTGCTGGCCGATACCCCGGATCAATTTGAGATCGTCAGCCTTCCCGCTGCGGGCTGCGACAAGGCCGGATGGCCGCCTGCCGGGGATCAAATCCTCGCCCTCGACCTTGTCCAGCAGTGGGGCCGACTGCGTCGAAACCGGCTTCACCGCAGCGACGGCAGGCGCAGCCGGGGCCTCAGGGATCGAGCCGACATTGGCGCCGGCAATGGCGAGGACCGAATCGCGATGGGCGAAGAGCGTGCGGACAAAGCAGGCGAGACAGCAGCCTGCCAGATAGGCCGCGACATAGAGCAGCGCGGTTTCCAGCCAGAGCGCGGCAACGCCGTTCACCACCTGCAACCAGGTGAGCGCGGCGACCGCGGCCCAGGCGCCGACCAGCAGGGGAATCGGACCGGTCCAGAAACGGACCTTCCCGCCTGTGCAGGTGATCCAGCCCATGGCGAGGCCGATGCCAAAGGCCGCGAGCAGGAACCAGGCGAACTGGGTGGCCAGATAGAGCATGCCAGCGTTCCCTACTTCTCGACCGTGAACTGGACGCGACGGTTCATCGCCTTCGCCTCCGGCTCGTCATGGGGAACGAGCGGTCGCTGCGCGCCAAAGCCCTTCGGTTCGAGCCGGGCAGCGCTGATGCCACGAATGACCAGCTCATCAAGCACGCGCCGGGCACGCCGGTTCGAAAGATCGAGATTATCGAACCCGCGCCGCTCGCCATCGAGATTGGCATGCCCCTCGATCGTGACGCGCACATCCGGGCATTGCTTGAGGATCGCGGAGGCTTCCGCCATGGCCCGTTCCGTCGTCGCATCGAGCACGACCGCTGCGGTGCCCTGGCCGAACAGCACGGACTGGCGCTTGGTCAGGGCATCAAGGTCGTTCTGACAGGTATTGGGCGGTTCAGTGACGCAACCCGTCTGGCGCAAGCCGATCTCGGCCCGGCCTGCAAAACCGGCCGGTAGACCGCTCGCGGCGCTGGTCTCGACCTCGCCCTTGATCAGCTCGCGGCAGGTCAGCCCCTGAAGCTCGACCTTGCCATCGACCAGGCGCGCTGTGCCGAGATCCAGCCTGAGCAGATCGGTCACGGCGACGCGCGCCGCGCCGCCGAAACCGGCAGGCGCTCCGGGCACGATACGCGTCTCGTCCACGACCTTGCCCTGCAAGGGCGAGCCGTCCAGCAATCCCAGAAGCGCCGAGCGCGTCTGCTCATCGGGAAGATATCCGGACAGGCCGACGCCCGACCGATCCGACGATATCGTAAGCCCAAAGGGGCGCAGGCCAAGGCCAGCCAGGTCTGGCGTGCCGGTGAGGCCTCCCGGCAAAGGCTGTTGCCTGAGTGCGGCCTCGATCGCGCGCCAGGCCTCTTCGTCGGCAACGGCACCGGACAGCGAAGCCTGCGTCCCTTCGATGGAAACCACGCCGCTGCTCATTTTGCCGAGCAGGTCCAGCAGGAAGCTGGTGGCCGTGCCGAAATCCGGAGCTTCACGCAGCTTCGGTTCGCCGGTCATGCGATCGGTGACCCGAATCGCAGCCGCCCCGCGGTCGACAGATTGCAGCACTCCCTGTCTCGCCCCCTCGTCGGGAACAAGGCCGCTCAGCACGACGCCCTGCTCGGTCTTCTCCGCCCGCCATTGCAGCGGAACCGTACGCTCGGGCACTACGAGTACCGGGATCGCCGCCTTCATCTTGCCAGCGCCGGCGTGGGAGCTGCCGGGCGATGGCAACTCACCGCGCTGAGGTGCAGGAGGCGTTGAAGGCTCCGAAGGCGCTGGAGGCTCGACCGGAACGAAGAGCGGCGGAATCTCCGGCAGCGGTGGCATGGGCGGGGGCGCCGGAGGGCAGATGATAGTGGCCTGCGCAACCGAATCCGGCCCGTCCGTCTGTGCGATCAGCAGTTGCAAGGCCTGGCAGGATTCGAAATCCTCGGGCCCGTCGCCGGACAGCCTGTAGGTGCCGGCATCGAGCTCGGCCTTGCCGCTGCGGAGTCGGGCAAGATCGCCGAAGGCGCGCGTAACCTTGGCCAGGAAAGCGCCCGGCTCGCCAAGGGCCGGCTTGCTTTGATCATCGATCCGAGCGGGCTCGGGAAAGCTCCGCCGCAAGGCTGCCGAAATCTGCTGCCTGGCCTCATCCGACGGGTAGAAGCCGGTGACGCTCAGCCCACCATCTGCGCCCTTCTCCACAGCCCAGCGATAAGGAGCGATCGTCGGCGGCTCGAGGCTGCACTCGACTGCGGTGAACCCACCCTGCCCCAGGGATGCAGTGCTCTCGCGTAGCGCAAGGAAGCGCTCCGGCGTCGTCGCCTTGCCCTCGATGCAGAAGCGCGTGTCGTCCAGCGCCACCTTGCCGCTCGAGAGTCCGGCCAGCTCACCGAGCATCTTTTGCGTCACGGCGGCAAAACCGGCAGGCGCGCCGAAAGCGAGCATCTGGCGATCGTCGACGCGCAGTCCCGATACCGCCGCACTCGCCGCGGCAACATTGGCGGTCGCCGTCGCCTCGTCGGGAACGAAGCCGCTCAGCGTCACCGCATCGCGCTCGCGCGTCGCCGACCAGCTATAGGGTTTCTGCGCGACGACCTGGGACAGGCCGCCGAGCGCCCGGCGTATGCCGAATTCACCGCGCAACTGCACCATGGCCTTGGCAGCGCCATCGGCCGAGAGCGCCTCCCCTACGATCAGCACATCGCGTCCGGCCACGAGCGCCATGACGGGCCTTGCGCCTGGTGCCTCGCCGGCAACCTGCGTCGCCACCGCGATGGCACGGCGGCTGACATCGTCCTGAATCGGCTCATCGAGATAGAGGTTGCCGGCGCTCCAGAGCAGCGCCAGCGGCACGAGCCCCCATAACCAGTTTGCCGGCTGCGCCATTCCCGCTCCCCGCGTCGGCACAGACTTGTCAGGCCCTTACCGATCACCGTCCCCAGGCTGCCAAGTCAGGACGGTTCGGCTGCCCCTGTCAAGTGAGTGAACAGGCCTAACCCACGATATCCAAACGAAAAAAGCCCCGGGTTTCCCCGGGGCTTCCGACTAGGATCGGAGAACCGATCAGAAGTCGCGCTGGATGCGCAGACGGCCGGTGAGGGCGTCGTCGCTCTTGATCAGCAGGTTGTTGTTGCGGTTGCCGAAGTTGTCGACCTGACCGATGCGGTTCTTCAGCTCAACCTTGGAGTAGAGAACTTCCACGCCGATATCGAGACCCGAAACCGGGGTCCAGACGAGGTTGGTGCCGATGATGAACTCCTTCGGGTTCAGCTTGACCGGAACCGCGGTGCCATTGAGCGTGCCATTGACCGCGCCGAGGCCGTTCTGGATCGCAGCGCCGATGTCGAGCTGGGAGTACGAACCATAGACTTCCGAACGGATGGTCGGGGTCCAGTAGTGCTTCAGGCCAGCGGTGATGGCGAAGCCCTTGGTCAGCTTCGAACGACCGGTGGTCTGGTCGACGACGATGTCGGCAGCGGTGAGCGCACCGAGACGGCCGTAGCCATAGATGCTGCCGTAGCCGAGGTAGGAGTTCATGCCCTCAGCGTAAGCGGCCTGCAACCACAGGACGTCGCCAGCGGCGAGCATCGGCAGGTTGAACTTCAGACCGCCCTGGATGGCCCAAGCAGTCTCGTCACCACCACGGATGATGGCGGGATTGCCGATAACACCAACCGGGAAGCTGGCGACGTTACGCTGACCGATGGCACCCGACAGCTGAGCAGAGCCCCAGCCCTGGGTCACGTTCAACGCACCGACGAGGTCCGGATACTGGCTGCCCTCGAGGGCGACAGAACCGGTGTTGAAGGCGAGGGCGTTGCGAGCGATCGCGTTACGGCCGGCCAGGCGGTCTTCAAGCGAGATCGTGGCCGAGAAGCCCGAGCCGAAGGTCGCGGTGTAGGCCAACAGGTTCGGGCTGTTGTCCGAGCCGCGGAGCGAGCTGAAGCCGAGGTCGTTGGCGTAGAAGTCGAAGAACGACTGCGCGCGACCAGCGGTGATCGGTCCGAACTGGATGAAGCCCTTGTCGAGCGAAATGCCCGTCGAGTTGCTGTTGGCGCCGGCCGCGCCGTTGGCGAAGATCGCGCCGCCGTTCAGCGCGCCGTAGCCGTACGGGCCGGTCGAAACCGTCACGTCATAACGGATGAAGGTGCGCAGGGTGCCGTAAGCGGTGGCGGTGCGCAGGTCGATGTTCAGACGACCACGAGCGCGGGTGCCGTACGAGTCCTGCAGGTCGCCCCAACGCTCGCCGAAGGTGTACTCAGCGCGGAGACGGCCGCCGATGCGCAGGCAGCTATCGGTGCCCGGGATGTAGAAGAAGCCGCTGCCATAGGCGGTGCAGACGCGAACGTATTCGACCGGAGCGGCCTTCCGCGAGGGAAGATCGGCGGCCTGAGCCCCGGCGACCGCGGCGAAGCCGGCGGCAGAACCGAGGAGGAGGCTCTTAACGAGCTTCATTGGTAACCTCCAAAAGAGTTTCGAGACCCTCGGGCTTCAGCGTGTTCTTGACGATCGGCCCCAGGAGACCAAACCGGCGAACCCGCCTATCCCGGTCTTTCGCCCACGTCCCTGAACCATTCAGAGGCGAAGACGAAAAACAGCGACCGGGAACGTCCCGACGCATCTTCACCATACGAATGCCGGGTGGCCGATCAACCGAGATCACGCCGCCGCGAGGTCCGAGGGGGTGCTTTGAAACCCGGTGTTGCAGGCGCGCCACGCTTTGAGGGTCGAAATTTACCAGCGGTTAACCGCGTGCCCCGGCTGAGCACGTCCTGCAGGCAAAAGACGGCAGAATCACGGCCTGTTCGAATCGGAATGACCGACTCAAGCCGCAGCATCCGGAAGGGAGCACGCCGGCGCCGTCAGTATTCCCATTCGGCGCCGACGCCGACGGCGGCGCTGCCATCCGCACCGGTCTCGGCCTGGATGCGAAGCCGCTTCGTCACGTCGATGCCGATGGAGACGCCGCTATCCTCGGGCTTGGCGCCGGCCTTGATCCCGATCGAGACGTTGTCGCCGATGTAGCGGGAGACACCGACCGTCGGGCCGCCGGCGCCCATCTGGATGTCGAGATTGTCGACGCCGAGCGATTTGCGCAGCTTCTCGAAGGCATCGTCGCCGCCGGTCCCCGCGAACTGCGCGGCCGTCTGTGCCAGCTGCAGGGCCTGGAACGGCGAGAGCGAGCCGGAGGCGCGGGCGAAGAGCAGGCGCGACAGCACCTCGTCCTGCGGCAACTCGGGCTGGGAGGTGAAGGCAAAGGCCGGCTGGTCCGCCGGCCCGGTGACGAGGATTCGCGCGGTCACGTCCGAGGCGCGGGTCTCGGCGACGAAATCGAGTTCGGGAATCACGCCGCCCGTGAAGGTCAGGCGGCCGCGGCTGAAATCGAGCCGCTGGCTCGCGACCGACAAGCGGCCGCGCCTGAGATCGAACCCGCCATCAAGCACGGGAGCAGAGAGCGTGCCGCCGACGCGCAGCTCGCCCCCAAGTTCGGCATCGATTCCGCGACCACGGATGAAGACGCGGTTCGGCGCGGAGATGGTGACGGCGAGTGCGGCATCGAAGGCAGGCGCCGCTCGTCCGCCTTTGCCGGCGCTGCGCGCCGCCTTGCGTTGCGCGGCAAGCCGCACCGCCGCAGCGCCCTTCGCATTGACGTGGCGAATCCCGTCGACGGGGCGCAAGGAAGCCGGCAACCGATCCGGCACGGCGACATCGAGCGAGATGATATCGACACGCCCATCGACGCGCGGGCGCTGCGCCAGGGGGCCGGCGATCGCGAGATTGAGGTCGGCAACCGATGTCACGATGCCGTTCGAGACGAGTTGGGCCCGGCGCCCCTCGATCTTGATCTCGCCCGGGAAACCGGCGGCGGGATCGACGCGGACCTGGCCTGACGCCGACAGCGTGCCGCCATTGGCGGTGCGGGCAACCGCGCGCTCGATGCGCAGATTGTCGCCATTGGCCGCGATGCGCGCTTCGATCCCGGTCAGCCGCACGCCCTGGAGCGCGTCGGTGAAGCTGCCATTGGCAAGCGTCGCGGCGCCGTTCAGTTCGGGTGCTGCCGCAGTGCCGCCAGCCCGAAGGTCGAGCGTCACAGCGCCGGTCAGCCGTTGCCCCTGCGCCGCGAGCAGCGCATTGGCGAGAGCCGCGTCGAGCTTGCCCTGAATGGTGAGAGCAAGCGCGCCGCTTGCGCTCAGGGGCGCCGTGCCACGAACCGCGAGATTGGCGCCGCGACCGGCCGTCAGCGTCGCCTCGACGCTGGTCTGCCGGCCGGAGAATTGACCGTTGCCGCTGATCTCGACCGGAGGCAGGCCGGCGCTGCGGGTTTCGGGCGTCACCAGCCGCGCGACCCGGATCTGCCAGGGGCCGGCGAGAGCATCCGGCTTGCCGGAAATCTGCGCCTCGGCGTTCAGCGTGCCGGAAAGCTCGAGCTTCGGGGCCACCAGCTTGACTGCCGAAAGCGGGATGTCCTTTGCATTCACGCGCAGATCGAGCGTCTCACCCGCTCGGCCGTCCAGGCTGAGCCGGCCGGCATCGATCGCAAGCGCCAGCTTCGAGATCTCGACGCCGCCGGCCGGAAAGCTCAGCGAGGCCGGGTTGGCGAGCGTGATGCGCTTGCCCTCGCGCCGGGCATCGAAGGAGGCGATGTCGAGCCGCAGCGGATCACCGGGAACGAGCTGGCCGGCGCCATTGAGCGTGAAGCCCCGGGCATTGGCACTGAGGGTGAAGGCGCTCGCATCCGGCCCGCCCTTCGAATCGAAGCGGATCGCATTGATCGCCTCGCCGGAGATCACCGCGCGATCGATGGCGATGGCGGCATCGATCGCCGGGCGACCATGGAGATCCGTGGCAGCGACGCTGGCATCGAGCTTGTCGAGCGAGACCCCGGCGGCACTGATGCGCGTGCCCTTGGCTTTCAGGTCCAGGTTCTGCCGCCCCTCGACAAGAGCGAGCACGATATCCGCATCGAGCTGTCCGCCGAGCTTGGTGAGGGCCAGCGCCGAGAGATCGTCGAGATTGCGTGCAGCGAGCGTCAGCCGGCCGGCGGCTCGCCTGGCCTGGTCGAGCGTCACAGCTCCGGTCAGCTTGACCGAGCCGATGGCGAGATCGAGCTTCGACAGATCCCAGGCATCATCGGGCAGTCGCGCGAATTGCAGCGTGCCGGTCGCGGGCTTGCCCTCGACCTCACCGGCAAGCGTCGCCCGCGTCTCGAGCGCGCCCTGCAGGTCGCGGATCACGGCATCGATCGACAGGCGCGGGATCGGGCGACCGAGCGCGCTCGCATTCGTCACCGCGATCCGTGCCGAGGCATCGAGCTTGTTCTGCGGTCCGGTAAGCTGTGCCGTGACCTCGCCCTTGCCGGAGAGGCGCGGATCGGCCCGTTTCAGATCAGGCAGGGTGATCGCGGCCCGCAGATCCGAGCGCTCGCGGCCGATGCCGCCATCGGCAGTGAGGGCGACATGCTGCCCGGCGAGACGAAGACCACTGACATTCACACCGCCGTCAGCGAGTGTCCCTACGCGCCCGGCCAGCGTCAGATTGCCGGCGAGCAGCCGGTCGAGCGCCGCCTCCCCGGTCCCGATCTGATCGCCACGGCCATCGAGGGTCGCGGAATAGATGTTCTGGCGCGGCACGGCATCGATATCGGCGCCGAGCTGCGCCTTGCCTGAAAGCTTGCGACCGGCAAGACCGCTGAGCCGCGAGAGATCGGGCAGGACCGCGCGCGCCTGCCCCAGGATGCGGGCTTTGCCGAGCTCCCCCTTGTAGTCGAGCTCCACGCCGGACATCGCGAGCCGCAGGGTCTCGAAATCGGCACTCCCCTCGCCCCGCCCTGTCCCGCGCAGCGTGAAGACGATGCGGTCGCCAACCACGCGGGCGAGCTTGGGATCGGCCAGCGCCACGCCCGTCGCCTCCCCATCCGAGACAAGCGCGATGCGCGTGTCGGCATTGCCGATCGATCCGTTCGGCGTCGCGGTGAAGCGCGCCACGAGTTTGCCAAGGCGACCGGTCGGCAGGCGCAGATCCCGCGCGTCGAGCGTGGCGACGACGCGCGGCCCGTTCACCGGGCCGTTGATGGTGGCATCCAGGGCGAGTTTGCCGATCTCGCTGCCCGCGGCAACAGTGCGGCCGTTGGCATTGGGCACGGCCGCAGCGGTGACGCGGATATCGAGGGTCTTGTCGGCTCCGTAGCGCCCAGTGACATCGAGACGCGCCAGTGCCGAGACAAGCGCGATGTTGCGCAGGTCGACGGCACCGTCATCGACGAAGCCGACCGTGCCGTCGAGACGGGTCGAGCCCGCAAAGATCGGTGCGGCCGGCGCCGGCATCAGCCCCTCGATGCGGGCATCGAGGGCAAGGGCCAGGTCACGGCCAGTGCCGACGCGTGAGAGATTGGCCGAGCCCTGCGCCCCGATGGTCGGGCCGGCCGTGAATGTCAGGGTCGAGCGGAAGGCGTCGAGCGGGCCATCGCCATTGAGGTCGAGCTTGACCGGCGGCTGGTCCGGGAGATTGGCGACACGCGCGATCAGGCCGCCCTGAGGCTCGTCGACCTTGCCGGCGATCTGCAGGCGCGTGGTCTGCGGCACGAAACCGAGCCTGAGCGTGAACTCGCCCGGCGCATCGAGCCGGCGCGCCTCGAGACGCAGCGAAAGCCCCTCGGACGGAGCGCCCAGCGACGCGGCGCCGGTCGCGCCCAACCGGGCCGGCACGCCGACGATCGGGGCGCCCAGCGACAACTCATTGAGCTGGAAGGCGGTGATGTTCACCTTGACCGGCAGCTCCGGCAGAAGCGGCTGGTCGCTG
>UBZM01000106.1 GCA_900470095.1 Hyphomicrobiales bacterium | reverse complement strand
TGTCCAGACCAAGGCCGAGCTCTCGATCATCCGCTCACAGCTCGGCGAGAATCTCGGCCGCAAGGCCCGCCTGATCGCCGAGCGCGACAACCTTGCCGCGATCACCTTCCCGGCCGAGTTCGCCAGATTCTCGGAAGAGGCCGCCCAGATCATCCAGGGCGAGACCCGGCTGTTCGACGGCAACCGCACCAACCGCGAAAGCCGCAAGGAACAGCTCGAGATCAGCATCGTCCAGTCCGGCGAGGAGGTGAAAGGCCTCGAGGCCCGCCAGGTCGCCAAGGTCGAGGAGCTGCGCCTGGTCGAGCTCGAGCGCAACAAATATCTCGGCCTGTTCCAGAAGGGCTTCATCGACGGCACCAAGGTCTACAACATCAACCGCGAATGGGCCCGCCTGCTCGGCGAGCGCGGCGAGATCGAAGCCTCGATGGCCCGCGCCCGGCTGCGCATCAGCGAGGCTCGCCTCCAGATCATCGCCGTCGACGAGACCGCCCGCACCGAGGCCCAGCGCGAGCTGCGCCAGGTCGAGGCCAAGGTCTCGGAACTCAGCGACCGGCGTCTCGCCAGCGAGGACCGGCTCTCGCGCTCCGAGATCCGCGCCCCGATCGCCGGCCTCGTCAACGAGTTGACGGTCTTCACCGTCGGCGGCGTCATCACCCCGGCCGCCCGGCTTGCCACCATCGTGCCGGGCGAGGCCAAGCTCACCGTCGAGGTCAGGATCGCGCCGACCGATATCGACCAGGTCAGGCCGGGCCAGCCCGCCCGCCTGCGCTTCTCCGCCTTCGCCAAGAACGCGACCCCGGAGCTGCCGGGCAGCGTCAGCCATCTCTCCCCGGCCACCACCCGTGACCCCACCACCGGCGTCAATTTCTACACCGGCGAGATCCAGATCGACGGCGATCTCGTCGCTGCCCTCGGCGACCGCAAGCTCCAGCCCGGGATGCCGGTCGAGGTCTTCATCACCACCGAAGAGCGAACCGCGCTGTCATTCCTGACAAAGCCCTTCGCAGACCATGCCAACAGGATCTTCAAGGAACGCTGAA
>UBZM01000063.1 GCA_900470095.1 Hyphomicrobiales bacterium | reverse complement strand
ATCGGTGTCAGTCCGGTGCCGATGGCCCAGACCGGTTCGTAGGCGATGACGAGGGTCGCGGGCGTCGAGGCATCGGGAACCGAGCCGCGAAGCTGTTTCCTGACCACGGCAAGCGCCTTGTCGGCTGCGCGCTCGGCTTGCGTCTCGCCGACGCAGACGATCGGGACGAGCAGGCAGCGCTGTGCCGCCTCCGCCTTGGCCTTGACGATGGCATTGGTCTCGCCGTGGAGGGTACGGCGCTCGGAATGACCGACGATCGCATAGCCGGCGCCGGCATCGGCCAGCATGGCGGCAGAAACTTCCCCGGTGAAGGCTCCGCTCTCCTGCTCACTGCAATCCTGTCCGCCCGTGGCAATCCGCGAGCCGGTCAGGGCTGCCGTCATGGGGAAGAGCAGAGTCGCAGGCGGGCAGATGGCGAGATCGACCGTGTGCTTCAGCTCCCGGTCGTAGCCCCTGGCTATCTCGGTTGCGACGGCGAGCTCGGCTTTGAGCCCGTTCATCTTCCAATTGCCCGCCACCAACGGCTTGATGCTGCGCGTCACCATTTTTCTCCTCTTGTCTCGCTCCGGGCTCTACCAATGCCCGCAGCGCGCCGCAATCGGCCGGCAGAAGCACGGTGAAGATTGCGGGCAGCGTGATCGGTTCCTATAAGCAGCGCCGACAAAACGCGAAGGCTCGCGTCGCAGCGATGCGGCCGGAGAGGGAAAGAACGACCCCATGATGATGAATCGCATCCGCAAGGCGGGTCAGGGCCTCATTGGCAAGCTCATCATCACAGTGATGTTCGGATTCCTGATCCTGTCCTTCGCGATCTGGGGCATCGGCGACATCTTCCGAGGCTATGGACGCAACTCGGTCGCTCAGGTCGGGAAGACCGAGATCGGCCTCGAGCAGATGCGCGTGGCCTATCAGAACGAAGTCCAGAACCTGACGCGCCAGCAGCGCCGCTCGATTACACCCGAAATGGCGCGAGCGCTCGGTCTCGACCGCCAGGTGCTTTCGCGCCTCGTCACCGAGGCCGTGCTCGATCAGACCGCGAGCCGGATGCGGCTTGCCGTCTCCGACGAGACCATCCGCAACCTGATTTTCCAGGACCCGGTCTTCCGCGATGCCTCCGGCAACTTCTCGCCGGCACGCTTCAACGAATTGCTGCGCTCGAACGGGCTGAACGAACAGAATTATGTGCGCGAGCAGCGCGCCACGATCCTGCGCCAGCAGATCGCCGAGATGGTGGTCGGCGGCGTGACCGCTCCGGTCGCGCTGCAGGAACTCGGACATCGCCTGCGCAACGAGCGACGCGCAGTGACGTTCGCCAGGCTGCCGCCGGCTGCCGCCGGTGAGATTGCGGCACCGACCGAAGCTCAGCTCAAGAGCTATTTCGACGAGCGCAAGGCGACCTTCCGCGCTCCCGAGTTCCGTAGCGCCAACATACTGACGATCTCGACCGAGGCATTGGCCGACCCCAGCAAGGTCACCGACGAAGAGGCCAAGGCCCGCTACGAGCAGGTCAAGGCCCAGCGCTTTGGTTCGCCCGAGAAGCGCACGATCCAGCAGATCACCTTCCCGAATGCCGAGGAGGCGCAGGCTGCCAAGGCGAAGATCGATGCCGGCGAGGCGTTCGAGGCGATCGCTGCGGCGCGCAATGTCGCCGAGAAGGACCTGACGCTCGGCACCTTCACGCCCAATCAGGTTTTCGATCCGGTTGTGCGCGAGGCCGCGTTCGCGCTTGCCCAGGGTGCCGTCAGCGCGCCGGTCGCCAGCGCGTTCGGCTCTGTACTGCTCCGCGTCCCGACGATCGAACTCGAGCATGTCCGGCCGTTCGATGAGGTTGCTGCCGAGGTGCGCAAGGACGTCGCGACCGGCAAGGCCGCCAGCCAGCTCACGGACCTGCATGACCGGATCGAGGACCAGCGGGCCGCTGCCAAGCCGCTTGCCGAGATCGCGCGCGAGTTCAACCTGCCCCTGCTGACGGTTGGCCCGGTCGATGCCAGCCTGGGCAAGCCGGACGGCACGCAGGAGCAGCCCCTGCCGGGCGGCGACGCCACGCTTCCCGCCATCTTCCGCTCGGATATCGGCGTCGACAACGAGGCCATTCGCCTGCCACGCGACACGGGCTATGTCTGGTTCGATGTGACCAAGATCGAACCCTCGCGCGAGCGGACCTTTGACGAGGTCAAGGGCGAGGTCGAGCGCCAATGGCGGGCAGACGAGGTGGCGAGCAAGCTCTCGGCCAAGGCCCGTGAACTCGTGCAGCGTCTCGATTCCGGCGAGGCCTTCGATGCCGTGGCCGCCTCGGCCGGTCTGGTTGTCGAGCAGGCCGCGGATCTGGGCCGGCAGGACCAGAAGCCGGAACTGCCCGCCAATGTCGTCAGCCTGATCTTCGGGACGCCTGTCGGCAAGAGCAACTCGGCGCTGGGCGCAAACGACAGCGGGCGCGTCCTCTTCAAGGTCGTTTCTGCGACGGTACCGCCCTATGCCCGCACGACGCAGGAAGCGGAGAACTTTGCCCGCCTGCTCGGCTCCAGCGTCAGCGAGGATATCCTCGCGCAATATGTCGCGAAACTGCAGAGCAATCTCGGCGTCACGGTCAACGAGACGGCCTTCCGGAACGCCACCGGCGGCGCGCAGAACTGATGTCTGCGCCCTCCGAACTGTCCTCCTTTGTGGAGGCGTATGATGCGGGAGTGCCACAGCTTCTGCGGCGGATCCTGGTCGGTGATTGCGAGACGCCCGTCGCCGCCTTCATGAAGCTGAGGCACGCCACGTCCGGCCCGAGCTTCCTGCTCGAATCGGTCGAGGGCGGCGCCGTACGCGGGCGTTACTCGATGATCGGCATCGAGCCGGACGTGATCTGGCGCTGCCATCGTGGCGAGGCTTCGCTCTGCCGGCCGGCATTGGGCGAGGCCTTCGTCGCCGATCCGCGCCCCGCCTTCGAGAGCCTGCGGGCTCTGCTTGCCGAGAGCGCCATCCCCGACGAGGACGGCCTGCCCCCGATGGCGGCCGGCGTCTTCGGCTATCTCGGCTACGACATGGTGCGGCTGATGGAGCGCCTGCCGCAGCCAAAGGACACCGGGACGGGCGTCCCCGACGCGATCCTGACCCGTCCGACCCTGATGGTGGTGTTTGATTCCGTGCGCGACGAGATTCATCTCGTGACGCCTGTCCGCCAGCAACCGGGCGTTGCCGCGCGCGTCGCTCATGAGCGGGCACAGGAGCGGCTCGACCGGGTCACGGATATCCTCGAGGGCCCTCTCCCCCCGGAAGCCGACATCGATATCGCGGCGCTGCCGCAGCCCGACATCGTTTCCAACACGACCGAGGCCGAGTTTCACGCCATGGTGGCGAAGGCGCAGGACTATATCCGCGCCGGCGACATCTTCCAGGTCGTACTGTCGCAGCGTTTCGAGGCGCCCTTCGCCCTGCCCTCCTTTGCGCTTTACCGGGCGCTGCGGCGTGTCAACCCTGCGCCGTTCCTGTGCTATCTCGACTTCGCTGATTTCCAGATCGTCTGTTCGAGCCCCGAGATCCTGGTCCGGCTGCGTGACGATACCGTCACGATCCGGCCGATCGCCGGCACGCGGCGGCGCGGCGCGACAACGGAAGAGGATGAGGCGCTCGCCGAGGAACTGCTGGCCGACCCCAAGGAACGGGCAGAGCATCTGATGCTGCTCGATCTTGGCCGCAATGACGTCGGCCGCGTTGCGCGGATCGGCTCGGTCAAGGTCACCGATTCCTTCTTCATCGAGCGTTACAGCCAGGTCATGCACATCGTTTCCAATGTCGAGGGAGCGATCGACCCTCAGCATGATGCGCTGGCCGCACTCGCCGCGGGCTTCCCGGCCGGCACCGTCTCCGGAGCGCCGAAGGTGCGTGCCATGGAGATCATCGATGAGATGGAACATGACGCGCGCGGCGCCTACGGCGGCTGCATCGGCTATTTCGGTGCCAATGGCGAAATGGACACCTGCATCGTGCTGCGCACCGCCGTGGTGAAGGACGGCCGCATGCATGTCCAGGCCGGCGCCGGCATCGTCTATGATTCGAACCCGGCCTCCGAACAGCTCGAATGCATCAACAAGGCCAAGGCCCTGTTCAAGGCAGCGGAAGAGGCGATCCGTTTCGCGGCGCGCGCTGGCCGGGGACAATAGTGCCCCTGCCGGAGCCCGGGGGCGCCGAAGCCGGTACGGTCGTCGAAATCCTGCGGGTCTTCAGTGATGCGAGCACGCGCCCCTGCCTGGTGCGGACGACGGACGGCGGGCTGCATGTCCTGAAGCTCGCCGGCGCCGGGCCAGGTCCTCGTGGCCTGCTCATCGAGTTCCTTGCCCTGCGCTTCGCGAAGCTGCTCGGCGCACCGGTCCCGGATGCCGCGCCGCTGCTGCTGCTGCATGGCTTTCCATGGATGGTCGGTACCGACGAATTCGACGAGATGATCCAGCGCAGCTTTGGCTGGAATCTCGGCGTCGGTTTCATCCCGAATACCGCCCCGGTCGTAGCCGCGGAGCTTGGCCCCGACGATGCGGCATGTCTCCGGGCGATCGCGGAGGCGGATTGCTTCCTGCACAATGTCGACCGGCCGCGCTCGAATCCGAATCTCCTGCGCGGGGCGGGCGGTACGCTGCACGCGATCGATTTCGACGCCTGTCTCTATTTCGACAGGGCTCTGGCCGGCCGCCTGCCCGCCAGCTTTGCACTTCCACGCACGCACCTCCTGGCAGGCATGATGACGTCGATCGAGGGCAAAGCACTCGATCCCGACCTGCCGGTATCCTGGCTGGCGGAAGCACCGCCGGAATGGATCGACGCCGCTGGGCGCGAGGTCCCCGCCATCGCCAATGCGCTTGCGACCTATATCCGGCACTGGAACGCCCTCAGCGCCGGCCGGGCGCATGAGGGCTGACAATCAGCGCGCGGCCAGCGTCGGCGAGAGCGGCGGCTGCGTCTCCCAGGCCTTGCCGCTGCGGCCTTGCTCATAGCCGAGCTGGAACAGGGCCTTCATATACTCCGTATCGAATTCGGAGCGCTGATTGCCTTGAAAGCTGTCGGGAATGGCGGTGAAGGCGAAGCGCGCATGCAGTCGCTTCGCCATCTCCGAGATCGCTGCGATATTGGCGAGCGCCTGGTATTTCACCAGCGTCGAGATCGAGCGTGTGGCCAGCCCCGCCACGGTCTGGGTGCTGGCCTTGTATTCCGGCTTGAGCTTGCCGTTGCGAATGACATAGAGCGCAAGACTGCGTTCCTGACCGAGGTTGCGCCGGGCAGCACCGTTGAGATCAAGACCCGGTGGCGCGAAGAAGATCTGCGAGGTGACGCCGCCGTCGACGTGAAGCTCGTCGAAGACCTTGCCATTGCTGGTGACATTGAGGCGCACGGCCGGAAAGACCGCCGGTATGGCCGCTGAAGCGAGCAGGATGTCGACGAAGAGCTTCTGCCGGCCCGGATGCTGACTCGCGGCGATGCTGCCCACGTCCCAGATCACCGGCCGCTGAGCGTCGAGATTGGTGGTCTGGACCAATAATCGGCGGCCTTTGCGATGCTCGGCGGCGATTTCATCGAGCAGTTGCTCGGTCGCATAGCGTTCAACCAGGTGGCGCAACGGCGTCGTATCGTAGAGGGATTCGCCAAACAGCCCGAGGATTCCCTTGCTGCGAAAGAGATCGCTATCGCCGTAACGCGTATAGATCTCCTCCAGGGCGCCGTCATAGTGCGAGCCGAGGAACGCAAAGGGCGCGGCGAGCGAGCCGGTACTGACGCCGGTGACAACCTCGAATTGGGGCCTGTCGCCGCGCGCAGTCCAGCCTTTCAGGAAACCCGCGCCATAGGCCCCCTCTCCGCTCCCGCCTGAAATCCCGAGGAATGTTGCGGCCACCTGGCATTTGCTACAGCCCGAAGCAGCGATCTGCCTGTACTGGATATCGAGATATTTGCTTGTGGTGGGGACGACCGCATCCCCCCAGAAGCGGATCGTGCCGAATCCGACGACCTCGGCTGTCGACACCCCTTCGGCAGGCAGAGCTTGCGGACGTTCCCCGGAATTGCATGCAGCCAGGCCGAGCAGCGCCGAGGCCAGCAGCACGCGCCTGATCGCCCTGGCCCGACGCAACATCGCCATGCCCCACACACCGAACGCCCCCCGCAAGATTGCGCGGTCTCATCAGGACCATCTTGTCGCCAGCACGCCTGCGAACGCAATCGCGATGGAGCCACGCTCCGACAATAACTTGACCACTTGCCCCCCGAACGGGCATGACCACCTTGCCATCATCGCGACCGGAGATCTCGTTAGCGGCAATGCGTATCCTGCTGATCGACAATTACGACAGCTTCACCTGGAACCTCGTCCACCTGATCGGCGGGCTTGGGGCGGAGGTCGAGGTTCGCCGCAACGATGCCCTTACCGTCGAAGAGGCGCTGGGCGGAGGGCATGACGCAATCGTATTGTCGCCAGGTCCCTGCACCCCCAATGAGGCCGGCATCTGCCTTGACCTCGTGCGCCAGGGCGCCGACAGGAAGCCGATCTTTGGCGTCTGCCTTGGCCTCCAGACCATTGGTCAGGCCTTTGGTGGCGAGATCGTGCGCGCGCCGCTGCCGATGCACGGCAAGATTTCGACCATCAGCCATCACGCCCGCGGCCTGTTTCACGGCGTCAACGGGCCGATCCAGGCAACGCGCTACCACTCGCTCATCGTGGCACGCGAAAGCTGCCCGACAGAGCTGGAGATCGAAGCTGCGACGGAAGACGGGCAAATCATGGCACTCTCGCACCGCTCCCTGCCGGTGCATGGCGTGCAGTTCCACCCCGAGAGCATCGCATCGGAGCATGGTGCGACGATCCTGCGCAATTTCCTCGGCCTGGCGGAACGATGGTCGCAGACACAGGACCGCGCCGCCCTTTCCGAAACAGCCTGACTTCGAAGAACCCATGGACGATTTCAAACCCTTCATCGCCAAGGTGGCGACCGGCGCCTCGCTCTCCCGCGAGGAGGCGCGCGATGCCTTTGACACCATCCTGTCCGGCGAGGTCACCAATGCGCAGGCGGCCGCCTTCTTGATGGCGCTGCGCGTCCGTGGCGAGACTGTCGAGGAGATCGCCGGCGCGGTCAGCGCCATGCGCGGCAAGATGCTGCCGGTGAAAGCTCCGGCCGGCGCGATCGACATCGTCGGAACCGGCGGCGATGCATCGGGCTCCTATAACGTCTCGACGCTGGCTGCGATCATCACCGCTTCCTGCGGCGTGCCGGTCGCCAAGCATGGCAATCGCGCCGCCTCGTCACGTTCCGGAGCGGCCGACGTGCTCACAGCGCTCGGCGTCAAGGTGGGGCTCGAGCCCGCGGGCACGGAGCGTTGCATCGCAGAGGCCGGCGTCGGCTTCATGTTCGCACCGACCCATCACGCCTCGATGCGGCATGTTGCGCCGGTGCGCACCGAACTCGGCACCCGCACCATCTTCAACCTGCTCGGGCCGCTCTCCAACCCGGCCGGTGTCAAGAGGCAGCTCGTCGGCGCCTTCTCAGAGACCTGGCTCGAGCCTATGGTGCGCGTGCTGTCTGCGCTCGGCTCCGACCGCATCTGGGCCGTGAACGGTTCTGACGGCCTTGACGAGATCACCACCACCGGGCCGACCCGCGTCGTCGCGCTCGACAAGGGCAAGATCGAGAGTTTCTCGATCAGCCCGGACGATGTCGGCCTGGCCCGTGCAAAGTCCGAAGATCTGCGGGGCGGTGAACCGGCACAGAATGCCGAGGCGCTCCGTGCGGTTCTCGACGGCAAGAAGACGCCCTTCCGCGATATCGCGGCCTTCAATGCTGCCGCCGCGCTCGTCGTGGCCGGCCAGGCCAGCGATTTGCGCGATGGCCTCGCCCGCGCCACCTCGGCGATCGACAGCGGCAAGGCCAAGGCGACGCTGACCGCCCTCATCGCCTGCTCGAACGCGTGAGGACGTCATGAGCGACATCCTCGCCCGCATCGAGGCCTATAAGCGCCAGGAGATCGCCGCAGCCAAGGCCGCAGTGCCCCAGGCGGAGATCGAGCAGCGCGCCCAGGCTGCTGGTCCCGTACGGGGCTTCACGGCCGCGCTTACCGCGAAACACGCGGCCGGCAAGCCTGCATTGATCGCCGAGATCAAGAAGGCCAGCCCGTCCAAGGGGCTGATCCGCGCCGATTTCGACCCGCCATCTCTGGCACGCGCCTATGCCGAAGGCGGCGCGGCCTGCCTGTCCGTGCTGACAGATGCGCCCTCTTTCCAGGGACAGCCGGAATTCCTGCAGCAGGCGCGCGCGGCGAGCGGCCTGCCCGCCCTGCGCAAGGATTTCCTCTACGACCCCTATCAGGTCTTCGAGGCTCGCGCCTGGGGCGCCGACTGTATCCTGATCATCATGGCTGGCGTCGATGACGGGACGGCCCGCGCGCTGAACGAGACGGCAAAGTCGCTCGGCATCGACGTCCTGGTGGAGGTTCATAACGAAGCCGAGCTCGATCGTGCCCTCGAGCTCGACAGCCCGCTGCTCGGCATCAACAATCGCGATCTTCGCAGCTTTGCCGTCGATCTCGCCGTCACCGAGAGGCTGGCGCCGCGCGTCCCCGCGGACCGCATCATCGTTGGCGAGAGCGGCATCTTCAGCCATGCCGACATCGCGCGGTTGCAGCGTGCCGGCGTCAACACCTTCCTCGTTGGCGAGAGCCTGATGCGGCAGGACGATGTCGCCGCTGCGACCCGTGATCTTCTGACCGGTTCTGCGCGCAGCGCAGCATGAGCAAGCTCAGCCATCTCGACGCCAGCGGCCAGGCCCATATGGTCGATGTCGGCGACAAGGAGGAGACCTCGCGCATCGCTGTCGCCGAGGGCTATGTCGTCATGCAGCCCTCGACCTTGGCCATCGTGCGCGATGGCGACGCCAAGAAGGGCGACGTGCTTGGCACGGCGCGCCTGGCTGGAATCATGGCCGCCAAGCGCACGCATGAACTGATCCCGCTCTGTCACCCGCTGTTGATCAGCAAGATCAGCGTCGACCTCACCCTGGACGAGACATTGCCTGGGGTGCGCGTGAGCGCTGAGGTCAAGATGAAGGGACAGACCGGCGTCGAGATGGAAGCGTTGACCGCTGTCGGCGTCGCCTGCCTCACAGTTTACGACATGGTCAAGGCGGTCGACCGGGCGATGCGGATCGAAGGCATCAGGCTCGTCCACAAGTCCGGTGGAAAATCCGGCACCTTCAATCTCCCGGAAACTGCGCGATGAGCCTCACGCCCGTCCCCGTCGCCCTGAAGGCGCTGATCGACAGCGTTCCGGCACTGACACCATCAGAAACACTGCCGCTCGCACATTGCGTAGGGCGCGTGCTCGCCGCCGATCTGCAGGCGCTTCGGACCCAGCCCCCCTTCGCCAATTCCGCAATGGACGGATACGCCGTTCGCGCAGACGACATTGCGCCGGCAAATGAATTGCGGGTCATCGGCGAATCGGCTGCCGGTCGCTCCTTCTCAGGGATCGTCCGCTCGAATGAGGCTGTTCGCATCTTCACGGGCGCTCCGATGCCTGATGGCGCCGATACCATCCTGATTCAGGAGAATGCCGACGGCGTCGGCAGCTCGACGATCCGCGTGCGCGAGAGTGCCGAGCGCGGCAAGTTCGTTCGTCAGGCAGGATTGGACTTCTCCGAGGGCGAGGTGTTGCTTCTCGCCGGCAGCCGACTCGACAGTGCGAGCCTCGGCCTCGCGGCAGCCATGGGCCACCCCACACTCGCTGTGCGTCGCAAGCCACTGGTCGCGATCCTCGCGACCGGCGACGAACTGGTCCAGCCGGGCGAGCCGGTCGGACCCGACCAGATCGTCGCGTCCAACAGTTTTGCACTCGCCGCGCTGGTCGAGCAGGCCGGCGGCACAGCGCTCGATCTCGGGATCGCCCGCGATGATCATGCCGACCTCGCCGACAAGATTGGCCAGGCACGGAAGGCCGATGCCGATGTGCTGATCACCCTGGGAGGAGCCTCGGTAGGTGAACACGATCTCGTCCAGGCAGCGTTGATCGGGCAAGGCATGGCGCTCGGTTTCTGGAAAATCGCCATGCGGCCGGGCAAGCCGATGATGATGGGTCGCCTCGGCCGTATGGTCGCGCTCGGCCTGCCCGGAAACCCCGTCTCGTCCATCGTCTGCGGGCATCTCTTCCTCGTGCCGCTGCTCAAGGCCCTCCTCGGCGTACCGGAACCGGAGCGCGATCTGAGTGAGCCTGCTATCGTCGGAAGAGATTTGCCGGCAAATGATGAGCGGCGGGACTACATGAGGTCGGAACTGATTCTCACCCCGGAGGGATGGCTGGCAACGCCCTTCACCAAGCAGGATTCCTCGATGCTGGCCAGTCTAGCCCGCGCCGACGCGCTACTGATCCGCGAATCATTTGCTGCGCCGGCAAACAAAGGCGACAACTGCCGGATCATCCGCCTACGCTGAGCGTGCTTGCGGAACACAACGCGAACCTGTATGGTGTTCGTGCTTTGTTTCGATTCCGTACAAAGAGCGCTGGCGGGGACCATGCTGACACGCAAACAGTTCGAACTGCTTCGTTTCATCCAGGAACGCCTGCGCGAGACAGGGGTGCCCCCCTCCTTCGACGAGATGAAGGACGCGCTCGATCTGCGCTCCAAGTCCGGTATCCATCGCCTGATCATGGCGCTGGAGGAGCGCGGTTTCATTCGCCGCCTTCCCAACCGAGCCCGAGCGCTCGAGATCATAAAGCTGCCTGAAGGGGCTGGCGGCCCTCAGGCGACACGCGGACGGTTCAGCCCCTCCGTCGTTCAGGGTGGCCTTGGCAAGGTCCGGCCGATCGCACCGCCCCCGGAAGAGGACGTGCGCTCCACGGTCGCGATTCCGGTCATGGGGCGGATTGCCGCCGGTACGCCGATTTCCGCGATCCAGAGCCGCAGCCATAGCGTAGCGCTGCCTGCCGATATGCTTGGCCCCGGTGAACATTTTGCTCTCGAGGTGCGCGGCGACTCGATGGTGGAAGCCGGCATCCTCGACGGTGATACGGTCGTGATCAAACGGCAGGACACCGCCAATACCGGCGATATCATCGTGGCCCTGATCGATGACGAGGAAGCGACGCTGAAGCGGCTGCGCAAGCGCGGCTCCTCGATCGCTCTGGAAGCCGCCAATCCCGCTTATGAAACAAGAGTGCTGGGACCGGACCGCGTCAAAATTCAAGGCCGCCTGGTCAACCTGATGCGGCGCTACTGAAGCCGATCGTGGTCTTCAGCGGCCACGGGCAGCGGGGCCGTTGACGATGATTCCGGCGGCGTAGTGACAGACCGCGCCCGCTTGCGGCTCCAGGGGCGATCAACGCCACCCTGCTCGGATAAATGCGTGCGCCAGCCGCCCTTGTGGCTGACAAGGGCCGTTGCACCATCGCGCGACAATGCCAGGCGGTCGATCAGCCGTGCAGCGCAAGGACTGGTCCAGGGAATCGGCGTGATGACGAGGTCAGCGCGCCTGCAGTCCTCGACGATGGCCAGGCGATCACGAGCAAAGGCAATGCTTCGTCCATCCTTGCTGCGGACGACACAACCCAGAGTGTCGCAGGCTGCGCCTTCCCGGAGGCTGTTGTCGTCAGGCCGGCGATTATCGCCATCTGCGTTCAGCCATTGTTGCAGCACGAAGCGGCTCGGTTGACCGGCCAGGATCATGCGGTCATCCCCCCCGCGGACCAGGATGCCGGAGCCATCACGTTCGATCAGGATATCGGGCCTCTCCGGCTTGGCTGCCACGACCAGTCCCGCGATCAGGGGAACGATGGCCAGAAAGCGCAGCGGTGTCGTCCAGAGCGTGATCCAGAGGAGCGCGGCGGCAAAGCATGCGAGCGCCGCGGTCCCGAACGCAGGAATGACCACTGCGGAGTGGTCGAATCCCGCAACCCAGCGCGCCGATTGCAGCACATAGTCCGAAGCGACTCCCATTGACGCCCAGGCCAGCCAATCCAAACCGAAGGGATAGGCGAGCACGCCGAAGACGGCCGCAGGCATGACGATCAGTGAAACGAACGGCAAGGCGAGCGCGTTGCCGAGCAGGCCGAAGGGGTTGAATGTCTGGAAATGATAGGCCCCGAAGGGTGCGGTTGCTACGGTCGCCAGCAGGGTCGTGACCGTGAGCCCGACGACCGCGATCCAGATCGGACGTAGCGGCCAGGGCAGGCTCGCCGGGGCCTCGGAGTGGCCGCGATCCTCCCAGCGCTCGGCGAAGGCGATCAGAGCCGCAACAGCACCAAAGGACATCTGGAAGCTCGGACCGAGCAGCGCGTCAGGCTCGCGCAGCAGAACGATCATCGCGGCAAGAGCCAGGTTGCGCATGCTGAGCGCCGGGCGATCGACGAGGATCGCACCGAACATGACCAGCGTCATGAGCAGCGAGCGGACCGTCGCGACCTCGGCTCCTGAGAAGATGCAATAGGCGGTGGCACCGAGCATCGCGGCAAGGGCGGCGAGTTTCTTCACCGGCCAGCGCAATGCCAGCGTTTCCGACAGCGCCAGCAGGCCACGGACCAGGCCGAAGATCGTGGCGGAGGCCAGCACCATGTGAAGGCCGGAGATCGAGATGATGTGATAGATACCGGCCGCGCGCAGATCGATATTGGTCGCCTCTGTGATGAGGCCACGCTTGCCGGTGACCAGCGACGCTGCCACCGCGCCAGCCTGCCCTCCCCCGATACCGGCGATGCGCTCCGTCAGGGCATTGCGCGCTCGGTCGACCATTGCGCGAAACTGAAGCTCGAGAGGTGGCTGCGAGGGCGGTGGGGCGAGCGTGATCTTTCCCGGAATGGTCCCGACTGCCCCGAGCCCCCGGAAGAAGGCATCGCGGCCGAAATCGTAGCCGCCTGGCCGCACCGGACCGGGCGGTGGCAGGAGGCGCGCGACAGCGGC
This sequence comes from Hyphomicrobiales bacterium, assembly GCA_900470095.1. Taxonomy (GTDB): domain Bacteria; phylum Pseudomonadota; class Alphaproteobacteria; order Rhizobiales; family Beijerinckiaceae; genus Allobosea. The sequence goes on along the minus strand of UBZM01000063.1, from coordinate 118,901 downwards.
AATATGATCGCCCGGTGAGACCGAGCCCCCCTTGACGTTGACCCGAACCCGCCGTGGCAGGCGTTCGGGCTCCAGCCCGGCAATGCCGGTCACCAGGACCACAAGGCGCGCGCCAGCGTCACGCGCCTCGACCGATTCGACAAAGCCGGTGAGTTGTCCGACGCGCGTTCGATCGAGCATCGGCGCTGCGATCGTCGCCGTGCGCCAAGCCGCGGCACCAAAGCCGGCGAATATGGCAGCAAGGCCGACGCAAACGAGCATGACCGGGCGCCATGGGCGCGACAGCGCGGCCATCGCAGCGGAAACGCCAAAGCCGGAGAGTGGGACCCAGACGGATGGCTCGCGATCTGCCGCGAAATAGAGCAGGATGCCGCTTCCGATCAGCACCGGCAGCCAGAGAAAGAGCCGCCTGCGCCCGGCCTCGATCGCGATGGCGCCCAGGAATCGCGCGCGCCATTCGGCGAGAAGCAACCCAATGGCAGCGGCGTGGAGCCCTCTCTCGGGAATGCGGAACGGTACGGTGCGAATGCGCGCACCGCGCAGCCGGCTCGGGTCTGGCGGCGCCTCGCGCATAAACCGTCCCTCGGGCAGACGACCGGATGCGATCTTGCGCTTAACGTCGGCCCCATCAGCATGTTACAGGGGCCGCGTCGGTTGTCATGTTCGATTGACGTCTTGTTCCTTTGCCGCTCTGTCGGCCTCATTCCCCGTCCTGCCGGAGCCTGCCTTTCATGAGTGATGCGGTCGTTACGCGCTTCGCGCCGTCTCCAACCGGATTCCTGCATATCGGCGGCGCGCGTACCGCGCTGTTCAACTGGCTCTATGCCCGCCGTCATGGCGGCAAGATGCTGCTGCGCATCGAAGACACCGACCGCGAACGCTCGACCGAACCGGCCATCGCAGCGATTCTCGACGGTCTGTCCTGGCTCGGCCTCGATTGGGACGGCGAGACCGTCTACCAGTTCGCCCGTGCGGCCCGGCATCGCGAGGTCGCCGAGCAGATGCTCGCGGCCGGCAAGGCCTATCATTGCTATGCGACGCCGCAGGAACTCGAGGAGATGCGCGAAAGGGCGCGCGCTGAGGGCCGTCCCATGCGCTATGACGGACGTTGGCGCGATCGCGATCCGGCAACCGCTCCGGCCGGCGTGAAGCCGGTCATCCGCCTGCGCGCGCCGCAGACCGGTGAGACCGTGGTCGAGGATGAGGTGCAGGGCCGCGTCGTCTGGCAGAACGAGAATCTCGACGACCTCGTGCTGCTGCGCTCCGACGGCAACCCGACCTATATGCTGGCTGTCGTTGTAGACGACCATGACATGGCGGTGACCCATGTCATCCGTGGCGACGACCATCTCACCAACGCCGCCCGTCAGACCCAGATCTACCAGGCGATGGGCTGGCGCGTGCCAAGCATGTCGCACATCCCGCTGATCCACGGGGCGGACGGCGCGAAGCTCTCTAAGCGCCATGGCGCGCTCGGCGTCGATGCCTATCGCTCCATGGGTTATCTGCCGGTGGCCCTGCGCAACTACCTGCTCCGACTCGGCTGGAGCCATGGCGACCAGGAGATCTTCTCGACCGAAGAGATGGTCTCGCTGTTCAATCTTTCCTCGATCGGCCGCTCGCCGGCACGTTTCGACTACGCCAAGCTGGAGAGCCTGAACGGGCTCTACATGCGCCAGGCCGATGACCATGACCTGCTCAATGCACTTAAGCAGATCCTCCCAGAGATCGGCCCGGCGCATGGACTCGGCCCCGAGCTCGATCCGGCTCTCGAAGCCAAGCTGCTTGCTGCAATGCCGGGGCTGAAGGAGCGCGCCAAGACGCTGATCGAGCTACTCGACAGCGCCTCCTATCTTTTTGCGAAGCGCCCGCTCGCACTCGACCCAAAGGCGGCGACGCTGCTGGATGAAGGTGCCCGCCAGCGCATGCCCAGCTTGGCCGAGAAGCTTGCCGCAGTGAACGACTGGACTCCGGCGCCACTCGAGGCTGCTGTCCGGGCCTTCGCCGAAGAGCAGGCACTCAAGCTCGGACAGGTAGCCCAGCCGCTGCGGGCCGCCCTGACCGGACGCAGTCAGTCACCCGGCCTGTTCGATGTGATGGCGGTGCTCGGCCGCGAGGAAACGCTCGCTCGCCTCAGCGATCAAACGTGATCAAAGGCAGGGCAGCCCCGCCTTTGTGATTGGTTGAACCCCAGGGGCAAATGGGCTAGTGACGCCGCATATGCCGGGGGTGTCCGGAGCGGCGCCCAGTATAAATATTGCTTTAGTATCAGTCGGATGTACCGTCCCGTGCCTGCAATCCCGTCACATGGCCGTTACGCAGAGCTACTCGGATGATGATTGCCGTTCCGGCACCCTTTCGTGCCGGCTCGGATGGAACGAAGATTGATCAGCAGCGAGCCTGAAAGGATCGGTATCGATGAGCGGAACCAACAGCCAGCTGAGTGTGGACGGAAAAACCGTCGACCTGACGGTCAAGACCGGATCGATCGGCCCGTCCGTCATCGATATCAGCAAGCTCTACGCACAAACCGGGATGTTCACCTATGATCCCGGCTTCACCTCGACCGCGAGCTGCGAGTCGGAAATCACTTATATCGACGGCGACGAGGGTGTTCTGCTCCATCGTGGCTACCCGATCGAGCAGCTTGCCGAGCATGGCGACTTTCTCGAGACCTGCTATCTCCTGCTCTACGGCGATCTGCCGACAGCGGCGCAGAAGGCGGATTTCGACTATCGCGTAACGCGCCACACCATGGTGCACGAGCAGATGGCCCGCTTCTTCCAGGGCTTCCGCCGTGACGCGCATCCGATGGCGGTGCTGGTGGCGTCAGTCGGCGCGATGTCGGCCTTCTATCACGACTCGACCGACATCTCGGATCCGCAGCAGCGCATGATCGCGTCGATGCGGATGATCGCCAAGCTGCCGACGCTGGCCGCGATGGCCTACAAGTATACGATCGGCCAGCCTTTCGTGTATCCGCTGAACTCGCTCGACTACACCTCGAATTTCCTGCGCATGTGCTTCGCGGTGCCGGCTGAGGAGTACAAGGTCAACCCGGTGCTGTCGCGCGCACTTGACCGCATCTTCATCCTGCACGCCGATCACGAGCAGAACGCCTCGACCTCGACGGTGCGTCTCGCCGGTTCCTCGGGCGCCAATCCCTTCGCCTGCATCGCGGCCGGCATCGCCTGCCTCTGGGGCCCTGCGCATGGCGGAGCCAATGAAGCGGCCCTCAAGATGCTCGAGGAAATCGGGTCGGTCGACAACATCCCGAAATACATCGCCAAGGCGAAGGACAAGAACGACCCGTTCCGCCTGATGGGCTTCGGGCATCGCGTCTACAAGAACTACGATCCGCGCGCCAAGATCATGCAGAAGACGTCGCATGAGGTGCTGAACGAGCTCGGCATCAAGGACGACCCATTGCTCGACGTGGCGATCGAGCTTGAGCGCATCGCGCTCAGCGACAGCTACTTCATTGAGAAGAAGCTCTATCCGAACATCGATTTCTATTCGGGCATCACCTTGAAGGCGATGGGCTTCCCGACCTCGATGTTCACCGCCCTCTTTGCGCTCGCCCGCACCGTCGGCTGGATCGCGCAGTGGAAGGAAATGATCGAGGATCCGTCCCAGCGGATCGGCCGCCCGCGCCAGCTCTATACCGGGTCGCCGAAGCGCGATTACACGCCGATCGGCCGTCGCTGAGAACAACCTGACACGATCTTTATGACGAAGGTCGAACCCCATCGGATTTAACAATCCGGTGGGGTTTATCATATGGTGCGCCGCCATAACCTGCGTTCCGCAGAGCAATGACGGAAAACGCCAGATGGACCGCATCACAACACCGAACCGCCGCGCTTTCATGGCTGGGGCCGGGGCGTCCGCCCTCGTGGCCGGCAGCTTGCCCGCGCGAGCCCAGAGCTTCCCGGCACGGCCGATCATGCTGGTCGTGCCCTTTGCCGCTGGCGGCTCGACCGATATCGTCGCCCGCCTTGTCGGTGCGAAAATGGCCGAGTCGCTTGGCCAGCAAGTGGTGATCGAGAACCGCGCCGGCGCAGGCGGCAATGTCGGCTCGACCGCGGTCGCACGCGCCGCGCCCGATGGCTATACGATCCTGATGGGCACGATTTCGACCCATGCCCTCAATCCGGCGATCCTCAAGGTCGTGACATTCGATCCGGTCAAGGATTTCACGCCGATCTCCCTGTTGGCGGTCGTGCCCAACGTCATGGTCGTACACCCGAGCTTTCCGGCCAAGACGGTCCAGGAGGTCGTCAAGGTCCTGAAGGACAACCCAGGCAAGTACTCCTACGCCTCATCGGGTGTGGGCACGCCGCTGCATCTTTCGGGAGAGCTCTTCAAGTCGCTCGGCGGCGTGAGCATGAACCATGTTCCCTACCGCGGCGCCGGCCCGGCGCTCAACGATGTCGTGTCGGGCGCCGTGCCGATCATGTTCGACAACCTGCCCTCCTCCGCGCAGTTCATTCGCAGCGGCCAACTCCGCGCGATCGGCGTTACTACGAAGGAGCGCGTGCCCTCGTTCCCGGAGATACCGACCATCGCCGAAGGTGGTCTTGCCGGCTATGAAACCTATACGTGGAACGCGCTGTTTGGTCCGGCGAATATGCCAAGGCCAGTCGTCGAGCGCTTGAACGCCGAGGCCAACAAGGCGCTGACAGATCCCACGGTGAAGCAGCGCTTGAACGATGTCAGCGCCGTCATCGTCGGCTCGACACCGGAAGCCCTGGGCGAACACGTCAAGGTCGAATTCGCGAAATGGGGCCCCATCGCCAAGGCATCGGGTGCGGCGCTCGAATGAGCGCTGCACCGCGCTGATCAGGCCGCCAATAGTCCCAGGGCGGCATCGACCGCGTTCTCGGCCGGGCTCGCCCCGGCCGATTTCATGATGCGCTCGACATCCGCGAAGCCGGTAAGCTGGGCCTCGCGCACAGGGCCATCGCTCAGGACCGCCAACAAGGCTGCGCTGAGCGCTTCGGGTGAGGCTTCGTCCTGGATGAACTCGGGAACGATACGCGCGCCCGCAACGAGATTGGGCAGGATCACGGTGGGCAGCTTGATCAGCCTGCGCGCCAGCATCGCTTCCCAAGCAGCGCCGCGATAAGCTGCGACGAGAGGCACCTGTGCCAAGGCAAGTTCGAGCGTCACGGTCCCGGAGGCCGCGAGTGCTGCGCGCGCCGTGCGAAAAGCTGCAAGCTTGGCGTCCTCGCCATCGACGAGATGCGGCTTCACCGGCCAGCTTGAGGCAGCCTCTTCGATCATGCTGCGCAGATGCGGCACGGCCGGCAGCACGAAGCGCGCGCCGGGCACCTTGTCCGCGATGCGTGAGACCGTCTCGCCAAAGGCCGGCATGAGGTGGTTGATTTCCGAGCGGCGGCTGCCGGGAAGGACCAGGATGTCCGGCGTCGAAGGGGCATTGCGCCGCACCTGTTCCTCGTCACTCGGCCGCAGCTCGGCAAGCCGCTCGATCAAGGGGTGACCGACATAGATCGTCTTCGGGCCGCCCAGCCTTTCCAGCGCAGCCGGCTCGAAGGGTAACAGCGCCAGGATGCGATCGACATGTGGCGCCATCTTGCGGGCGCGGCCCGAACGCCAGGCCCAGACGCTGGGGCAAACCCAATGCGCAATCGGGATTGCGGACGATGCCCGTCGGACTTTTTTCGCGACGCGCAGCGAGAAATCCGGGCTGTCGATGGTGAGCAGGAGATCAGGCGCGAAAGCAACGACCCCCTTGGCTGCATCAGACATGCGCCGGAGCAACAGGGGCAGCCTCGCCAGGACCGGACCAAACCCCATCACGGCGATATCGGATTGGGGAAAAAGCGGCCGCAGTCCCTGTGCGATCAGGCCCTCTCCGCCGACGCCCACGATCTCGAGCGGACGATCACCCAACCGCTGCCGCAGGACGGTGAGAAAACGCAGTGCCAGAGCATCACCAGACGCTTCGCCCGCAATGACGGCGAGTCTGAAGGGCCGGTTCACGCGACGCCCTCGACGAAGAGGCCAAGCTCGTCGGCCAGTGCGCCCAGTCGAACGCTGTCTCCGACTAGCACATTGCCGGCGCGAAGTGCGATGCCGGAGAGTCCGGCCTTGGCCGCGTTCCGCAGGGTTTCAGGTCCGATCGCCGGCATGTCGACGCGCAGGTCTTGGCCGTCCTTGGGGGCCTTGACCAGAACGCCGTCGCCCTTGTCGATCTTGAGACGCCCTGCGCTCACCAGCTCGGCGACGCGCCTGATCATGGCGTCGGTACCCTCTGCAGCCTCAATTGCCACGATACGATGATCGGCAACGATTGCGGCCTGACCGACATCGAAGGGCGACAAAGCCGCCAGCAAGGAGAAGCCATGTTCGATGCCGTCGCGCGCCACGGCCGAGACGCTGCGGCGCCCCAGTGGGCCGAGCGGCGCGGTCAAGCCCGGAGCGATCTCGGCTGGACCATGAACGCGAAAACCCCGCCCCTCGAAGAACTGGACCACGCCCTTGAGCAAATGATCGTCTCCGCCGCGAAAGGCGCGAGCGAAGTGGGGCAGGTATTTCAGCGTCGAGGGCTCGGGCATCAGCGAGCCAAAGCTCGGCCGCGGCAGCGCGCCGATCATGACGATATCGACGATCCCGCGTCGCTTGAGCTCGTCGAGCAATCGCCCGAGTTGTCCCAGGCGATAGACACGCGAGGATTCAGGATCGAAATCGCTCGGGTTGGCTGCGCCGTCGATCGCCGCGATATAAAGCTGATGCCCCCGCGCTGTCGCCAGCCGGGCCAGATGCGGAGGGTATTCGCCGCCTCCGGCTATGATCGCGAGAGGAAAGGCGCCGGTCGCTGCGTCGCTGCCCGTGCTCACCGGTCGGGCGCGTTGACGTCGCGCGGAATGCAGATGGCGCGGTCGCTGCCCGAGCGGATGAAATCGAGGATCTCGAGCATCAGCGGGTGCGACGCAAATTCAGTCGCCACATCTTCGACACGCTCGGCCAAGGTGCCTTCATCGGCGAAGAGCAGGCGATAGGCGCGGCGCAGCTCATGAATCTGCTCCCGCGAGAAACCACGCCGCTTCAGCCCGACCAGATTGAGCCCGGCCAGATGCGCAGGATTGTCCCGCACCATGCCGAAGGGAATGACATCATTCATCACGCCGGCGCCGCCGCCGATGAAGGCGTGCTCTCCGATGCGAACGAACTGGTGGAGTCCCGTCCCGCCACTGACGATGACATAGTCGCCAACCTTGACATGGCCGGCGCTCATCACGTTGTTCGAAAAGATGACGTTGTTGCCGATCTCGTTGTCGTGGCCGACATGCGAATTGGCAAGGAACAGGCAGCGGTCGCCGATGACCGTCTTCATGCCGCCGCCTTCGGTGCCCGGATTCATCGTCACGCCTTCGCGGATCATGCAATCCGCGCCAATCGTCAGCGTCGACGGCTCGCCATGATATTTGAGATCCTGCGGCGGGTGGCCGATGGAAGCGAAGGGGTAGATCCTGGTCCGGGGGCCGATCGTGGTTCGGCCGGCGATTGCAACGTGGCTCAACAGCTCAGCGCCGTCCCCGAGAACGACATGGGGGCCGACCGTGCAGAACGGACCGATAACGACCCCCTCGCCCAGCTGCGCAGCCGGGTCGACGACCGACATCGGATGGATAGTCGCACTCATGAAGGTTCTGTCCTGATTTCGACGGAAAGCGGCTGGCCTTAAGCCACCATCGCGGAGATCTCAGCCTCCGCGACAAGCACGCCGTCAACTTTCGCCTCACCGCGATAGAACCAGATATTGCGCTTGCGGGCGACCTTGGTGAGGTGGAAACGCAAGGTATCGCCCGGCACGACCGGTTTGCGGAACTTGGCCTTGTCGATCGTGGTGAAGAGGACGGACTGTACCGCTTCCTCGTCAATTCCCCGCGCGCTGACGACGAGCACGCCGGCGGTCTGCGCCATGGCCTCGATCATCAACACACCCGGAAAGACCGGACGGCCGGGGAAATGTCCGGTGAACTGGGGTTCGTTGGCGGTGACGTTCTTGATGCCAATGCCGGACTCGTCGCCATTCATCTCGATGACACGGTCGACGAGAAGGAACGGATAGCGGTGGGGAATGCAGGCCATGATCTTCTGAATATCGGCCACACCCAGCGATGTCGTCGCGTCGGTCATGCTCTCCCGTCTCCCGCGCAGGCCTGCCGGCTTCGCCCGCAAAGTTGTATCGTTTAAATCGATGCCGGAACAGGAGGATGCGGCTGGCGCCGGGTTCCTGTCAGCTTCTATGCCCGTTTGCCGGAAATGGTACCGGACGATCAAGCGAATTCGACACCAGGCCCACTCTTCGCCTGGATTGCGAAGGCTGCCTCGCGCTCTCGCGTATCCTCAGCTCTCCGAACCGCCCGAAGACTTGCCGCGCTTTGCAACAAGAGATTTGAGAAGCGCTGTCTCGCGCGCCCAGCTGAGCGCCGGCTGCGCGGGATAACCGCCATAGCGCGCGCCGCGAGGGATGTCACCGGCGACGCCGCTCTGAGCGGCAACCTGCGCACCCATCCCGACCGTGAGATGGCCGGCGAGTCCGACCTGGCCGCCGAGCACGACGAAATCTTCCAGGGTCGAAGAACCGGCGATGCCGACCTGCGAAACGATCACGCAATGGCGGCCGATCACGCAGTTATGGCCGATCTGAACGAGGTTATCGATCTTGGTCCCTTCACCGATGACCGTATCTCGGCTTGCGCCTCGGTCGATGCAGCTATTGGCGCCGATCTCGACATCATCCTGGATGATGACCCGCCCGATCTGAGGCACTTTCATATGGCCCTTCGGGCTCATCGCGAAACCAAAGCCGTCCTGGCCGATCCGGACACCCGGGTGAATGATGACCCGATTTCCGATCAGGGCCGATTGCAAGGTGCTACCGGCGCCGATCGCGCAATCACGCCCGATTCGAACCTGGGGTCCGATCACGGCATGCGAGGCGATCACGGAACCGGCGCCGATCTCGGCACCGGGGCCGACAACGGCGCCCGGATCGATCGTGACGTTATCCTCGATCCTTGCGGTCGCGTGGACGAAAGCCCCCGGCGCGACGCCCTGCGAGCCAAAGACCGACCGCGGCTTAAGCGCTTCTGGATAGAAGCGCGCCATGATCCTGGCAAAGGCATGATAGGGCGCGGGCGAGATAAGTGCGACGGTGCCCGAGGGAACGCGGGCGGCAAAGCGAGACGAGACCAGGCATAGCCCTGCCGAAGTTCCGGCCAGCGCATCCGTATATTTGGGGTTGTCCATATAGGCGATGTCGTCAGGCCCTGCCACCTCGAGGGCAGCCGCGCCAGTAACGAGCCGCGTGGCATCCACGCCTTCGGGAAGAGTGATGCCTGAAACGGCAGCGACCTCGCCGTAGCTCAGCGAGGTCGCGATCGGAAAGAATTGAGGATCTGACATGAAATGGGTCCGTTGCGGGGCGTAGCCGCCCCGCCGCGTCAGAAGCGTGTGCCGCCGGAGAAGCGGAAGGCCTGCAGACGGTCGCCGCCATAGCGGACACCGGTGAGCGGATCGCGCGTGCCCTCATCCTTGCTGAGAGCATAAGCATAGTCGAACCGGATCGGCCCGAGCGGCGACTGCCAGAGCAGGCTCGCGCCGATCGAGGAGCGGATGACGTTCTTGTCGCGAACGCAGGCCACGTTGCTCTGGAACTGGGACGTGCTCGGGACATTGAACTGCCGGGGCTCCGACCCACCCGGGCAAAGCCCGTTCGTCGTCGGGATCGGGCTGGTGATCACCTTCGAGCCGCCATCATAGTCGAACAGCGTACCGGCATCGGCGAAGATCGCGCCGCGCAGGCCAAGGTCACGCGGCAGGCCCCAGATCGGGAACTGCACTTCGACCGAGCCACCGAAATACGACTGGCCGCCGAGAGCGTTGGCCGTCGGGTCGTTCAGCACGTCGCGCGGACCGATGCCCGACGGAGCGAAGCCACGCACCAGGCTCGGGCCGAGGAAGTAGTGATCGACCATGCGCAGGGTACCTTCCGTCGCCTGGACGTGACCGCCCTGGACCCGGAGGAAGCCGACGACATCGTCGAAGATCTCGCGGTAGTAGCGCGCATCCGCCGCGACACGAAGGAACTTCGAGTCGCCGCCAAGGCCCGCGAATTCCGGCTTCAACTCCGCAATGAAGCCGTTGCGCGGCGTCTGGTAGTTATCAAGCGAGTTGTAGTTCAGCGTCACGCCCGCAAGGGAGGTCAGCGTTTCGCCGCGGGCTTCCTTGACCGCGAGCGTCGCTTCGCCATTCGTCACGCAGTTGAAGTTCTGCGTTGCTGGAAAGCTCGACCCCGGTCCGGGTGTGATCCCGGGGATCGGGAACGAGCAGTCGTTATACGGCCGGCTCGACGTGTTCGGGATCTTGATCTCGGTCGTATAGAGCGAATAGCGCGGCGTGATCGAGAACTCTTCCGTGATCGGGAAGGTGAACCGCAGCTGACCGCCGGTCACACGGCTCTCGTAGCGGCCGATATTGTAGTTGTCGTTGTACTTCGAGAACAGGTCGATACCGGCCGCGATCCGGCGACCGAGGAAATAGGGCTCGGTGAACGAGAAGTCGATGCCCTGCGTCCGCTGACCCAACGTGCCGGCAATCTTCACGAACTGGCCGCGGCCAAGGAAGTTGGATTCCGACAGCGAGACTTCGCCGATGACACCGTCAGACGTCGAATAACCGCCCGCGATCGAGAAGGAGCCAGTGGCCTTGTCCTCGACGTCGATGTTCATGATGACCCGGTCAGGCGCGCTGCCCGGCTCATTGGTGATGCGAACCTTGTTGAAGAAGCCGAGATTGTTCAGGCGCCGCTCGGCGCGATCAACCATCACCTTATTGTAGGCATCGCCCTCACCCAGGTCGAGCTCGCGGCGGACCACATAGTCGCGGGTCCGTGTATTGCCGCGCACATTGATGCGCTCGACATAGACCCGCGGTCCGTCTTCGACGACATAGGTGATGCCGATCAGGCGCCCAGCGGCGTCACGCTCACCGCGGGGGCGAACCTGCGCAAAGGGATGACCACGGCGGGACACTTCGGTCGTGAGGTTGACGAGCGACTTTTCGACCGCCTCGGCATTGTAGGTATCGCCAGCCGAGGTCGCGAGGAGCCTTTGCATCGTCGCCGAGTCGATATCGCTGAGCTGCGAATCCACCGCGACGTTGCCGACCTTGTACTGCGGCCCTTCATCGACCGTGACGTCGATGACCCAGCCACCCTTGGCGTCATCGAAGCGCGCGTCGCTCGCAACGACCCGGAAATCGGCATAGCCGTTCTTCAGATAGAAGCGGCGAACCAGATCGAGATCGGACGCGATACGGTCGGGATCATAGACGTCGGAGGTCTTGATGAAGCTGAGGAAATTCGATTCCGTCGAGCTCATCAACCCGCGCAGACGCGATGCCGAATAGGCGCCGTTACCCGCGAAATTGATTTCCTTGATGCCGGTCTTGCCGCTCTCGACAATGGTGAAGACCACGTCCGAACGACCGTTGGGCAATGGCGCGATACGCCCGGAGATCGTCGCAGTGCCGTAACCGGCCCGGCGATAGACCTCCTTCAGGCGCTGCACATCGGAGTCGATCAGCGCCTGGCTCAGAGGGCCACGGGCCTTCGATTCGACCTGTTGCAGCAGGATCTCGCTCTTGAGGCGCTTGTTGCCTTCGAAGGCGACGCGATTGATCGTGTCGTTCTCGTGAACCGAGATCACAGTCTGGTTGCCGCGGCGGCTGACCTGGACGTTCGAGAACAGTCCGGTCGCCATCAGGCTCTGCCGAACCTCCTGCGGACCACCCTGCCCTGCATAGGACCGAATGGTCTCCGCGTCGACGCGGCGGTTGCCTTGGACAATCACGGCCTGCGCAAAAACAACGCCACCGCTAACGGCCAACATAAAGGCCGAAAGTCCGACTGATCGAGAGAGCCGCATTTTGAAAGACCGGCTCTTTGGGGTCGACGTCATCGGGTCGCCTATTCCATTTAGTAGGTCACCACCCCAACCGGGGACACCTGCCTTTGGGCAGGTGCATGGCGACATTGCAGACCAATCGCTTCTACAAAGTTTCCGACGAGGTGCAAACGAACATTGTCGTTAACAAATTATTTTTAACCTCGTCGTTGCCAGGAGGCCACGCGCCCTGAGCAAAGCGCCCGATTCGACGCAGCTTTTGGCCTATCGGCAACGAACCTTGCCGCAGGTCACAGCATTCGTGGGCTTGCCAGTCGGAGTCTACAGACGCGAGTGGACGTGGACGATGTCATTCCAGGTCACGAAGAGCATCAGCATCAGGACCAGCCCAAAGCCGACCCGAAAGCCGATTTCCTGGGCGCGCTCGCTCAAGGGGCGGCCGCGGAGAGCCTCGATCGCATAGAACATCAGATGTCCGCCATCGAGCATCGGAACCGGCAACAGGTTCATCAGGCCGATCGAGACCGAGAGAATCGCCGCAAGATTGATCAGCGCGAGCAGGCCTCCATTGGAAGCAACCATCCCGGAAACCTGGGCGATGCGGATCGGCCCAGAAAGCTGATCCGTCGATTCACGCCCGCTAATCAATTTGGACAGATAGTCATAGGTCCGGTCGACCACGAACCAGGTCTCGGAGAATCCAACCTTCACGGCTTCACCGAGGCTGTAATGCTGGGTCGTCCAGTCCTCGGCCCGGCGGGAAGCCTGGACCCCGATAACGCCAATGCGCTGTTTGCCGAGCGCCGTCGATGTCTCGTTCAGATCAGGCGTGACAGGCAGGGTCACCATGGTGCCCGCGCGATCGACCGTCACCGAAAGGGTCTCGTTCGGGTGTGTCGAGACCACTCTTTGCATGTCGCTGAAGCTGCGGATCTGCTTGCCGTCGATCGTCAGGACAACGTCCCCGGCGAGCAGACCTGCGCGCTCAGCGGCCTTCCCGGCAATCACCTGCTCGACCCGGGGCGTCAGGACCGGGCGACCGAAGGCGTAGACGGTCCCGGCAAAGATGAGGATGGCCAGTACGAAATTGGCAATCGGGCCGGCCGCGACGATCGCCACCCGTTCAGCGATCGATTGAGCCGGGAAGGAACGCGCTCGCTGTTCCGCCGTCATGCGCTCGACTTCAGCGCTATCGGCTGCGGAGCTCGAGGGATCCGCGTCACCGGAGAACTTCACATAGCCGCCGAGTGGGATCAGCGCGAAGCGCCAGCGCGTGCCGTGTTTGTCAACGAATCCGAAAATCTCGCGGCCGAAGCCAATCGAGAACACTTTCACGTCGACGCCGCACCAACGACCGACGAGGAAGTGCCCGAGCTCGTGCACGAAAACAACGATGGTCAGGACAAACAGGAACGGCACCAGGTAACTGAGCAGGAAGCTGCCCGAGTTCCAGACGGTCGCTGCAATATCCATAAAATTCTCCCGATCCCTGCCCCTTACGTGACAGTGAAGGTGCCCCTCGACAAGAGGAGGCGAGCGCGGTTTCTCGCCTCATGGTCAATAGCAAGGGCAGCTTCAATATCGACCGGCGCCCCGATGCCGGCACCGAACCCGCTGCAGACGGCATCGACGAGAGCCGGGATGCCGGGAAAGCTGATTCGTCCGGCAAGAAAAGCCTCGACCGCGACTTCATTGGCGGCATTGAGGATGGCCGGCACCGCGCCTCCGGTCTTCAACGCTGCAATTGCTAGAGCAAGCGCCGGAAAGCGGGCAAGATCAGGGCGCTCGAAGGCCAGGGGAGCGGTCGTCACAAGATCGACAAAGCGCGTGGCCGGCGCATCCAGGCGGCCATCGACACCGAGACAATGCGCGGCGGCAACCCGCATATCCGGAACAGCCATGCCCGCCGTGACCGAGCCATCGCGGAAGGTGACGAGGCCATGCACGATCTGCTGGGGATGCACCAGAACCTCGAGCTGATCATGGTTCAGCCCGAACAGGAAATAGGCCTCGATCAGTTCAAGGCCCTTGTTCATCATGCTGGCGGAGTCGATCGTGATCTTGGCGCCCATTGCATAATTCGGGTGCGCCAGAGCCTGCTCCGGCTTGGCAGCTGCAATGCGTTCTGCAGACCAGGTGCGGAACGGCCCCCCCGATGCCGTCAGCGTCATGGAACGGATCGCCGAGATGGGCTCGGCTCCAAGCGCCTGGAAGAGAGCATTATGCTCCGAATCGAGCGGAAGAACATGCGCTCCCACCGCCCTGGCCCGCGCCATCACGGCGGCCCCGGCACAAACCAGACTCTCTTTATTGGCCAGCGCAATCACGCGGCCCGGCGTCAAGGCTGCGAAGGTTGCCTCCAGCCCGGCCGCTCCGGCTATGGCACTGACGACGATATCGCTCGGCATCGCGACGGCATCGAGAATGGCCTGGCGGCCCGCCCCACTGCCAATGCCGCTGCCAGCCAGGGCCTGCGCCAGAGCGTCGCCCCCTGCGTCATCGGCCAGGGCGGCAAAGCGCGCACCGGTCTCGACGGCCACCCGAGCAAGGCCGGCTGCGTCCCGGCCGCCAACCACGACATCGATCTTCAGGCGATCAGGATTCTCCGCGACGACATCACGCGTCGACCGGCCGATGGAGCCCGTGGCTCCAAGCAGAGTGACGAGACGGCGCATGACGTCGTCAGAACTCCAGGTGCGCCAGGAACAGTGCAACACCAACAAGGACCAAGACGGCCCAGTAGCCATCAAGCCGATCGAAAAAGCCACCATGGCCCGGGATCAGCTTGCTCGAATCCTTGGTACCAAAGCGGCGTTTGACCGCAGATTCAAAGAGATCGCCAGCCTGACTCACGATCGAGGCCAAGAGCGACGCGGCAATCACGAAGGCTGGACCAGCGGCTGCCGTCGCTCCCGGGGTCAGCACCCAGACGGCGTAGCCGCCAAGCGTGCCGGCAGCCGTTCCGCCGAGCGCGCCGGACCAAGTCTTCTTCGGACTGATTGCGGGCATCAGCTTCGGACCACCAAGGGCGCGGCCCGTAAAATAGGCGGCAATATCGGTCAGCCAGCAGACCGCGAAGGTCCAGATGATCACAGCAAACCCGAATTCCGGAAGTGCGCGCAGCGCTGGCGTGATCAGGGCAAAGGCGAGCGCATAGGCGACACCGCAGGCTTCCAGCCAACCCCGCCTTTCGAGGAACGGGGTCAGGACGGCCCCAAAGAAAGCCGCGAAGGCCGAAACACCAGCAAGCGCCACCGGGTTGATCGGAGCGAGGCCGAGCGCCAGACCGGCAATCGTAACGCCGATGCCTGCGGGCACCGCATTCCGGCGGCTGACGATCGCGAGCCATTCATAGGCGACCAACCCGGCAGCAAGCGCCCAGATGAGTCTGAACGGCCAGCCTCCGACAAATGTCGCGGCGACAATGCCCGCAGCCAGCACCAGCGCGGATGCGATACGCAGCTTCAGTTCGCTCGGGCCGGCAGCCGGACTGCCGGAAGGTTCGTCACTCACGCTACGCCCACATTGCGGCCGGATGGTTCCGACACACCGCCGAAACGGCGTTCGCGGCGGCGATACTCAGTCAGCGCCTCTTCCAACGCAGCACGATCGAAATCCGGCCAGAGTACCGGGGTGAACACGAATTCTGCATAGGCGGCCTGCCACAGTAGAAAATTTGAGATTCGCGTCTCACCCGACGTGCGGATGACAAGTTCGGGATCAGGCAGATCGGCGGTATCGAGCCGCTCGGATAGGCTGCTCTCATCAATCGCACCGGCGTCGATACGGCCCGCAGCAACATCCGAGGCCAGTCGGCGCGCCGCTCGGACGATCTCGTCGCGCGAGCCGTAGTTGAAGGCGACGACGAGCGTCATTCCCGTGTTGTCGCGCGTGGTCGCCTCGGCATGCTCGACCAGCCGGCGCAGATCGGGTGCCAGATCGGTCCTGCCCCCAATAACACGGACACGCACGCCGGCCGCACCGAGCTCGGTCAGATCCTTCTCGATGAAATGCTTGAGCAGCGTCATCAGAAACGAGACTTCGGCAGCGGGCCGGCGCCAGTTCTCTGTCGAGAAACTGTAGACCGTCAGAATCTCGATGCCGAGATCGCTGGCGTTCCGCACAGTACGGCGCAAGGCCTCCAGCCCGCGCCGATGCCCTTCATGTCGCGGCAGACCGCGCAACTGAGCCCAGCGCCCGTTGCCATCCATGATCACTGCGACATGGGAGGGCCCTGCAGCCTGGACACCCGGACGCTGGCCTGCTGACATTCTCGTGCCTCTTTCGGCGTTGCGTCCCGAACCCTTGCCAGCGGCTCAAACCCGCCGGGCGACAGGATCAGACGTGCAGGATTTCCTTTTCCTTCGCCGCCAGCGCCTGATCGATTTCGGCGATATGCTGGTCTGTGGCCTTCTGGACCTGATCCGACTCGCGCGTCACATCATCCTTGGTCAGATGACCGTCCTTTTCGAGCTTCTTGATCACATCGATGCCGTCGCGCCGGACATGGCGCACGGCGATCTTGGATTCCTCGGCATATTTATGGGCGACCTTGACCATCTCCTTGCGGCGCTGCTCGTTCAGCTCCGGAATCCGGATGCGCAGCACCTGCCCCTCGGTCTGGGGGTTGAGGCCGAGATCGGATTCGCGGATCGCCTTCTCCACGGCTTGGACCATGCTGCGGTCCCAGACCTGAACACTGAGCAGGCGCGCCTCAGGCACGCTAACCGTGGCAAGTTGGGTCAAGGGCGTACGCGCGCCATAGGCCTCGACCTGGATCGGATCGAGAACGTTGGCGGACGCGCGGCCGGTGCGCAGGGAGGCGAGATCGCTCCTGAAGGATTGCACTGCACCCTGCATCCGACGCTTTACGTCGGCGAGGTCGAATGTCGTCTGGGCCATTTTAGTCAAGACCTTGCAGATAATCGAAAACCGGCGCGACCATGGCCGCGGCCCCGCTCAGGGTCAAGGATTTCATACTCCAACAGCACCTTCCCGGGACAATCTGCAAGGGAAAATCCTCCAGATGCAGGACGGGCATGGCGCACGGACGATCGGAGACAGTGGCAAGACCACGCGACGCTTCCTAGTTTGAAGGTCGGGCCTCCGTCGTGACGTCATCGGCCGGGTTCGAGCAAGCTCTGAGGAACAACCACGTGCCCCGTCTGAACCGCATCATTGAAACCGCACTCTATGTCGAAGATCTCGATCGCGCGCAGACTTTCTACGAGACCAAGCTCGGCTTGAAGCCGATGCTGCAGACCAGGACGTTGTTCGCCTACGATGTCGGCGGAGAAAGTGTGCTTCTGCTCTTCCTCCGGGGGCAATCCCTCCACACCCAATCATCAGCCAACGGCAATATTCCGCCGCATGACGGTCATGGCCCTCTCCATATCTGCTTCGCGATCGACACCAGCGAACTCACGGCCTGGGAAGAGCGGCTCCAGCAGCACGGGATCGATATCGAGGGCCGGATGAGCTGGGATCGCGGCGGAAGCAGCATCTATTTCCGTGATCCCGACGGCCACCTGCTGGAATTGATGACGCCGGGGATCTGGCCGAACTACTGAGTCGTGTTGCCGCAATGGAACCCGAGGATCAGGGCGTCACATAGGTCGCCCTGCCCTCGCCGCGCAGAACGGCCGCAAGCGCGCCGGTTTCGGCGATCGAGAACACAACGATGGTCAGCCCGGCGTCGCGCGCCAGCGCGAAGGCAGCCGTGTCCATCACCTTGAGATCATGCCTGATCGCCTCGGCATGGGTCAGGCTTTCGTAGCGCTTGGCGTTTGGATCCTTCTTCGGATCGGCGGTGTAGACGCCGTCGACCTGCGTCGCCTTCAGCAATTGCTGGCAGTCGAGCTCGGCCGCCCGAAGGGCCGCTCCGGTATCGGTGGTGAAATAGGGATTGCCCGTGCCGCCGCCAAGGATGACGACCTTGCCATGGCTGAGATGATCGAGCGCGCGCCGGCGCGCATAGCTCTCGCAGAGCGAGGGCATGGGCACAGCCGACATCGCGCGGGCTGGGGCGCCGGCAATCTCGATGGCATGCTCGAGCGCGAGCGCGTTCATCACGGTGCCGAGCATACCGATCGAGTCGGCGCTTGGTCGGTCGAGGCCCTTGTTCAAGCCCTGGACACCGCGAAAGAAATTGCCGCCGCCGACGACGATCGCAATCTCGACACCTTCATGCGCTGCCTTCGCGATATCGGCGGCGAGCGCCGTCAGAGTCGTACCGTCGAGGCCGGATCCTGCATTCCCCGCAAGGGCTTCGCCGGAGAGCTTCACAAGAACGCGTTTGGGTCTCACCGGCTTTCTCCATGGACTGGGACGGCGCGATTCGGCACCAACATCGTCTTCTTACAAAAAAGGCCGCGCAGAGCGCGGCCTTTTTCAGATCCTATCAACCGGCTTCTCAGCCCGTCGTGCCACCGGCCGCAGCGACTTCGGCAGCGAAATCGGTCTCTTCCTTCTCGATGCCCTCGCCGAGCGCGAAGCGAGCAAAGCCCGTCAGCTTGACCGGAGCACCGACCTTGCCCTCCGCTTCCTTCAGCACCTGAGCGACGGACTTCGAGCCGTCATGGATATAGGCCTGCTCAAGCAGGCAGTATTCCTTGGCGTAGCTCTTCAGGCCGCTCTCGGTGATCTTCTCGAGCACGTTGGCGGGCTTGCCGGCATTCTTCTCGGCCAGGATCGCCTTCTCACGCTCCAGGATCGCCGGATCGACCGAAGCGAGATCGAGCGCGACCGGATTGGTGGCGGCGACGTGCATGGCAAGCTGACGACCGAGGGCTGCGAGCTCCTCGCCCTTGCCGGTCGTCTCGAGACCGACGATGACGCCGATCTTGCCGAGCCCATCGGCGACCGAGCCGTGGACGTAATGGCCGATGACGCCGGCGCTGACCTTGACCTCGGCGACGCGGCGCAGGGTCATGTTCTCGCCAATCGTGGCGATGGCATTGGCGATGGCGTCAGCGACGGTGCCGCCGCCCGGATAGTGATGGGCGAGCAGCGCCTCGACGTCGCCGCCGCGCTCCAGCGAGACGTCGGCGATCGTACGGGCGAGCGCCTGGAATTCGAGGTTGCGCGCAACAAAGTCGGTCTCGGAGTTCACCTCGGCGACGACGCCGCGATTCTCGGACACGGCCACGGCGACCAGGCCTTCGGCGGCAACGCGGCCGGCCTTCTTGGCAGCCTTGGCCAGGCCCTTGGTACGCAGCCAGTCGATGGCGGCCTCGATGTTGCCGTCGGTCGCGGCCAGCGCGGTCTTACAATCCATCATGCCCGCGCCAGTCTTGTCGCGGAGTTCCTTCACCATGCCGGCGGTGATCGCAGCCATCTGTCGTTCCTTGCTGTCATGTGCCGGGCCTGCGCAACACGACGCTGGCGGCCGACGGCACGTTCTTCGATTTCAGAGCGCGCCATAGCGCGAAGGGAAAACGCCGACGCTCCGTGACCGGCCGTCGGCGTGACTTCATTCATGTGCCGCGCATTGCTGCGCTGCCGAGGCGACGCGCCGATGACGCGTCGCCCTGAGCGTGCTCTCAGGCCTCGGCGAGATCGCGCGCCTGGGCAACCCAGCCGTCGCGCTCGATGCGGCCGCCGAGCTTCAGCTCGGAATCAACCTTAGCGACATCGGCCGGCGACATCGCGGCGATCTGCCAGAAGTGGAACAGGCCGCCGTCGTTGAGCTTCTGAACCAGTTCCGGGCCCATGCCGGAGAGCTTCATGAAGTCGTCCGGCGCGCCGCGCGGCGCGGTCAGCAGTTCGAACACCGGGGCTGCGTCTGCGGCCGGCTCGATGATCGCCGTCTCGACGATCGGAGCCTCGGCAGCGCCGAGATCGATGCCATGGTCGCCCGAGGCGCGCGAGATGCCGTCGATGGCCGAACGGGCGATCAGGTCGCAATAGAGCTGGATAGCGCGGCCGGCGTCGTCATTGGCCGGCACCGGGAAGGTGATGCCATCCGGATCCGAGTTCGAGTCGACGATGGCGGCGACCGGGATGCCGAGGCGCTGGGCCTCCTTGATCGCGAGCGCTTCCTTGTTGGTGTCGATCACGAAGATCATGTCGGGCGTACCGCCCATGTCCTTGATGCCGCCGAGCGCCTTCTCGAGCTTGTCGCGTTCACGCGCCAGCATCAGGCGCTCCTTCTTGGTCAGGCCGGTGCTGCCGCCATTCAGGAGCTCGTCGACCTTGCGCAGGCGCTGGATCGAGGCCGAGATGGTCTTCCAGTTGGTCAGCATGCCGCCGAGCCAACGGGAGTTGACGTAGTACTGCGCCGAACGTTTGGCGGCGTCAGCGATCGAGTCCTGCGCCTGACGCTTGGTGCCGACGAACAGGACGCGGCCGCCACGGGCCACGGTGTCGCTGACGGCCTGCAGGGCGCGCGAGAGCATCGGCACCGACTGCGACAGGTCGAGGATATGGATGTTGTTGCGGGTGCCGTAGATATACGGCGACATCTTCGGGTTCCAGCGGTGAGCCTGGTGGCCGAAATGCGCGCCGGCTTCAAGCAACTGGCGCATGGAAAAGTCTGGCAGAGCCATGATTCGATCGTCCTTCCGGTTGAGCCTCTGGGGTGCGAATGAACAAGGCATGGACTGCCAAGTCACCGGAACGCCTCGGGAGTGAGGCGATGCTCCCCATGTGGGATGGCCTGCGCCTTACACGGGAAAGCGTGGGAACGCAAGGCTCGCACCTCAGCAGGTCATCGGCGCCGTGGCTTCTTTTGCGCGCCATGCGCCCATGCCGCCTCGAGCGCTCCGGCAAGCTCAGCCAAGCCGAGCCTGGAAAGATTGGCCGTCGTCCAACCTCGCTTGCCCCAGGCATTTGACACGGGGCTGAAGGCATCCGGCGCCATCAGGCACCTGAATTCCTGCTCCTCGGGCGAGAAGCTGAAATTAGCGCTGCAACCGTCAGGAGCGAGAGTGACGTAGATTCGCGAAACCTTGAAGGCGGACCGGTCGAAGTGCGGAGCCTCGATCGTGCCGTCCAGAGCCAGCGCCAGACAGCGCAGATCATCTCCCGTCGCCATCGTCCTCACCTCCCAAACCGGAACGAATTCAGCCGGAAGCCGGATCGCCGGCCTTACCATGGCCGGCGACCATAACCCGAGAGCGCGACCCCGGATCGCTATTTGGGCAGGGCTGCGCCCGCTTGCTTCACCACATCGCCAATCTGCTTGCAGTAGGTCGCGGCCGATGCATTCTGGGCCTTGGCTATCGCCTCGATGTCCTGCGTGACGCCCATCATGGCAATCGTCCCCTTCTTGCCCTGCGCTTCGGCGGCATCCCCGCCGCTCTTGTCGGCAGGAGCCGGGATCAGGCCGAGCATCTTCTTCTGGATCTCGACCACATCAGCTCCGATGTGACCTTTCTCGTTGCAGTAGGTCAGTATCCCAAGCTGATTGCGGCCTGATTGATAGACGACCGCGAGCTGGTCGGCCTGGCTCTGCGCCAAGGCCGGACCGGCAGAGAGAACGGAAACCAGTGCGCCAACTGCGCAAAAGGGCTTCAAAAGAAACGACATAACGGCTTTCCCTCAAGCAATGAACATCGGATCGACGCGTACCCCGTTTCCCCAGGGTCGTGACTAACCTTGCGGGCAGGTCAAGACAATCGCGCGACTGTCATGGCAGGGTACACTCAACCGGAGGTCGACCCGCAGCGCGCTCGCCGCCAGCATTCTCGATCGTCCCCTTTTGCAAAGGATCCGGACAACCGTCCGCCGTGCGACGGCACTGCTCGGACGCCAGGCGTCACGCAGCTGTCAGGGTTTCCAACTCGGGCGCCGACATGGCCTGAGCGATCAGTGTGAAGTCATGAGCGCTGACGGCAACCAGCCCGAAGCGAAACAGGTAGCCCCAGTTCAGCCGCCCGGATGTCAATTCCAGGTTGTCGAGCAGCGGCTTGATCGATGCCTCGGATGCGGCAAGCCAAGCGACATCGCGCCGGGACGGTCGAAAGCCGCCCCCCATATCGGCAGGATAGGGCTCGTCGCCGCAGACTCGACCGATCGCGGTGAAGGCCTGCAGCCTCTCCCCGCCACCGAAGGTTTCAGTCGGCGAGTAGCAGGCGACGCCATCACCGGCCCGAATCCGACGCAAGGGCCCGGCCTTGCCATGGCAAACCTGCATGAAGCCTCCGGCCAATCCTAGCCGGGCATGCTCGGCTGAAGCGACCACGATCCAGTAGCCGGCCATGCTCGCCTCCTCAGGCTTCGGTCGGAGAGAAAACACGCAGGCGATGGCCATCCGGGTCGGTCGCGACGAAGGTGCGGCCGAAATCGAGATCGACCGGCTCCTGAAGGATGGTGATGCCGCGCTCCTTCCACTCCTGATGGATCGCATCGACCTGATCAGCGCGACCAACAGGCATGCCCAGCTCTCCGCCGCCGCCGGCTGCTTCCGCTCCGGGCTCGACCGTATGGCGCGACCAGAGCCCGAGCATGATGCCCGACTTCAGCGCGAACAATGCAAAGGTCGGAGAGGCTTCAACCGGTTCGGCTCCGAGCAGCGCACGATAGAACCGGCAGCTCGCAGTCGGGCTGTCGACGTAAAGGATGACGAAACTGGCGTTCTGCATCGGTCATGTCTCCGGTTGGGCGATGAGGAGATCCTAGATGCAGATGCTGCCAATTTCCGGCAGTGTCGCTCACGATGGTTGCGGAATTCCCTCCCGCTCGCGCCACTCCTTCAGCAAGCCCTGGCGCCGGCGCGGATAGCGGATGTCCAGCGGCTGAACCTGCGAGATGCGGTCGGTGCGGAAATGCCGGAAATCCTGCCGCAGTTCGCACCACGCGACGACGACGCGGACATGGTCGAAAAAGCTCAAGGCGAACGGCCAGACGACCCTCTCGCTCGCCTTCCCGACACCATCACGGTAGAGGATCGAGAGTTTGCGCTCTGAACGGATCGCCTTGCGGATGGCAGAGAGATCGGAGCTTTCCGCCATGATCGCGGCACCGGGACCGACCAACAGGGCGGACGCCTCGGCATCATCGCGCAGATCACCTGGCAGGACGGCGAGGATCTTGGCCAGCGCATCGCGCGCCGCCAGGGCAAGACGACCATCAGCCCGGTCGGACACCCAGCGCGAGCCGAGCACCAGTGCTTCGATCTCGTCCTCGGAGAACATCAGCGGCGGCAGCATGAAACCCGGCTTGAGAATATAGCCCAGTCCCGGCTCGCCTTCGATCGGCGCGCCTTGCGCCTGCAAGGTGACGATGTCGCGGTAGAGGGTGCGTATGCTGACACGAAGTTCGTCGGCGAGCCGCCGGCCGGAGACCGGGCGACGATGGCGCCGCAGCAGCTGGATCAGGTCAAACAGGCGTTGCGAGCGCGACATCTGCCTGCGTCACATCGGTAACTCCTGCGGGGCGAAGCGCCTGACCCCAAGCGCCGACATGTCGGACCAGGCCTTGGCTAGCGAGCCATTGAGATCAATGGCTCGGCAAGCCTCCTCGACAACAAAGGTTTCCAGCCCACTCCGGACAGCATCCTGCGCGGTCCAGTTGACGCAAAAATCCGTCGCGAGCCCGACAATGGCGACTCGCGAGATGCCGCGTTCCTTGAGATAGCCCCCCAATCCTGTGGGAGTCACACGGTCGGCCTCGAAGAAGCCGGAGTAGCTGTCGATTCCGGAGCGATAGCCCTTTCGGATGATGGCCTGGGCATGCGGCAGGTCGAGGCCTGGATGAAACTCCGCGCCTCGCGTGCCCTGGACACAGTGATCAGGCCAAAGCACCTGCTCGCCATAGGCCATCGCCACGCTCTCAAAATGCGTCCTGCCAGGATGGTGCGAGGCAAAGGAGGAGTGCCCTGCCGGATGCCAGTCCTGGGTCAGGACCACCGTTTGAAAGCGGCGACCGAGCGCGTTGACCACGGGGATGATCTCGTCTCCACCAGCAATGGCGAGAGGTCCGCCCGGGCAGAAATCGTTCTGCACATCGACGACAATCAGGGCTGTCATGCTGCCCTCTCCGCTTCTCAGCGCAATTCCACGCTGACCACGCCCGGCGCCGCCCGTACCGCGTTGGCAATCTGCTGGTTGACCGGGTAGCGGCCCGGCAACTCGATCTCGACCTCCTGCGCGCCATCGTCGAGGATCATGATCACCGCAACCTTGCCCTCGGCGCGGGCGCCTTCGCGCGGGCGAATGCGCTCCGCAATGCTGCCCAGTGCCCTGTCGTCGCGCAAGTAGACCAGCAGATCCTGTTTCTGGCGAGCGGCCAGATCATCGAGTACCTCGACATCCTCGATGCGGGGTCGAACGTCCTCGCCATCGAGCACCGCGCTGAGGCGCAACACCAGCGCCCGGCCCGGCTCCAGCAGATCGCGGTAGCGCTGCAGTCCTTCCGAGAACAGGATCGCCTCGAACTGCCCGCTGGGATCTGACAGGTTGACGATGCCCATCTTGTTGCCGGACTTGGTGCGGCGCTCCGACTTGTCGATGACCGAGACCGCGACTTTGGCGACGGAGGTCCCGTTTGCCCTGACCGTCTTGGCAAAATCGGCAAAACGCTGAACGCGCAGCCGCTTCAACACATGTTCGTAATCGTCGAGCGGATGTCCCGACAGGAAGAAGCCGACGGCGTCATGTTCGCGCCGCAGTCGCTCGGCAGGCGCCCACGGCTCGGTCGGCGGGATGCGAAAGGCTTCCGCAACGGAGCCCCCACCAAAGAGCTCGGACTGGCCACCGGCAGCCGCCTCGCGCGTGCGGTTGGAGAGCGCCAGCATGCCGTCGATCGCGGCCATGGCACGTGCGCGGTCCTTCTCCAGCGGATCAAGCGCACCAGCGGCGATCAAGGCCTCGATCGTGCGGCGGTTGACGAGCTTGGTGTCGATGCGGCGCGCAAAATCGGCGAGATCGCGGAACGGCCCTTCCGAATTACGCGCCACGACGACGGATTCGACCGCCGTGCGCCCCACCCCCTTTATCGCGCCGAGCGCGTAGCGGATCGCGCCATCGGCCACGTCGAACTCGACGCCCGAGCGGTTGATCGAGGGCGGCTCGACCGTGATACCGAGGCGCTCGGCATCACGCCGGAATTCCGAGAGCTTGTCGGTGTTGCCCATGTCGAGCGTCATCGACGCGGCGAGGAACTCGACCGGGAAATTCGCCTTGAGATAGGCGGTCTGGAACGCGACGACGGCATAGGCGGCGGCGTGGCTCTTGTTGAAGCCATAGTCGGCGAACTTCGCGAGCAGGTCGAAGATCTCGGAGGCGATGCTCTTCGTCATGCCGCCTTCGACGGCGCCCTTCACGAAGCGGTCGCGCTGAGCGTCCATCTCCGCCTTGATCTTCTTGCCCATGGCGCGACGCAGCAAATCGGCCTCACCGAGCGAATAGCCCGAGAGCGCCTGCGCCACCTGCATCACCTGTTCCTGGTAGACGATGATGCCATGCGTTTCGGCCAGGATCGGTTCCAGCTTCGGATGGAGATAGGTGGGATCCTCCAAGCCCAGCTTGCGGCGGCAATAGGTCGGGATGTTGTCCATCGGACCCGGCCGGTAGAGGGCGACGAGCGCAATCAGGTCCTCGATCCGGTCGGCCTTCATCTCGACCAGGGCCTTGCGCATGCCCGCCGATTCAACCTGGAACACGCCGACCGTCTCGCCGCGCGCCAGCATTTCGTAGCTCTTCGGATCGTCGAAGGGCAGCTTGGCGAGGTCGATCTGGATGTCGCGCTGGGCAATCAGCGTGACGGCTGTGGTCAACGTCGTCAGCGTCTTGAGGCCGAGGAAGTCGAACTTCACCAGGCCGGCCTGCTCGACCCATTTCATGTTGAACTGGGTCACGCGCATACCGGTGCGCGGATCGACCGAAAGCGCGACGAGTTGCTCGAGCGGCCGATCGCCGATCACCACGCCTGCGGCGTGAGTCGAAGCGTGGCGGTGAAGTCCCTCCAGTTTCTGCGCAATTTCGAGCAGGCGGGCCACAACCGGCTCTTCGTCCGCAGCCGCCTGCAGCTTCGGCTCGCCGGCGATCGCCTCCGGCAGCGAGATCGGCTTCGCCGGGTTCTGCGGCACCAGCTTGGTCAGCTTGTCGACCTGGCCATAGGGCATTTCCAGCACACGGCCGACGTCGCGCAGCACGCCGCGCGCCAGCAGCGTGCCGAAGGTGATGATCTGCGCGACGCGCTCCTCGCCATAGCGCCGCTTGACGTAGTCGATCACCTCTTCGCGCCGGTTCTGGCAGAAGTCGATGTCGAAGTCCGGCATCGAGACGCGGTCGGGGTTGAGGAAGCGCTCGAAGAGCAGGCCGAAGCGGAGCGGGTCGACGTCAGTGATCGTCAGCGCATAGGCAACGAGTGAACCCGCGCCGGAGCCACGGCCCGGCCCAACTGGGATACCCTGGTCCTTCGCCCATTTGATGAAGTCCGAGACGATGAGGAAATAGCCCGGGAATTTCATGCGGTTGATAATCGAAAGCTCGAAATCGAGCCGCGACTCGTATTCACCGACCGTATAGCCCGAAGCCGGGCCGTGCTTGGACAGCCGAGCCGCCAGACCGGCGCGCGCCTGGACCTCGAGTTCCTCTGCCTCGTCGCGCCCTTCCTCGCCGAAACGCGGCAAGATCGGCTTGCGTGTCGCGACGCGCCAGGTGCAGCGCATCGCGATCTCGACGGTGGCGGCCAGCGCCTCCGGCAGATCGGCGAAGCGGCGCTTCATCTCGGACCGAGTGACGAAGAAATGCCCTGGCGTCACGCGCCGACGCTCGCCGTCAGAGACCAGTCGCCCTTCGGCTACGGCAAGCAGCGCGTCATGCGCCTCGAAATCCCCCGCCTTGGCAAAGAAGGGCTCGTTGGTCGCGACGATGGCGAGGTCGGAATCATAGGCGAGCCTGAGCAGATGCGCCTCGACGGCGGCCTCGCCATCACGGCCATGGCGCTGGATCTCGACATAAAGCCGATCGCCGAAGATTTCGGCAAGCTTTGCCAGGCGCGCGCTGGCCTGGGCTACCTGCCCGGCACGCAGCGCACTGTCGATCGGGCCGCCCGGCCCGCCGGTCAACGCGATCACGCCGTCATGATGTGCCGTCAGTTTCTCGAGCGACGAAATCGGCTGCCCGGCGCCTCCGCTTGCCAGGCACGCTTCGGTGACGAGTTTCATCAGATTGCCGTAGCCCGCCTCGGACATGGCAAGCAGGACGATATGCGGTACGGCCTGCGCCTGAACGGGCCGGCGGCCGCTATCGATCTCGTCGGCGAAATCGACCGAGAGCTGGACGCCCACGATGGGCTGGATGCCGCCACCAGCAAGCTTCTCGGAGAATTCGAGTGCGCCGAAGAGGTTGTTGCTGTCGGTCAGCGCCAGAGCGGGCTGGCCGTCCGCAGTGGCGAGCTTGGCCAGGGTGCTGACCGTCATGGCCCCTTCGAGCAGGGAATAGCTCGAATGAACGTGGAGATGGACGAAACCCACCTCGGACAAAATGCGGGATC
Source organism: Hyphomicrobiales bacterium (assembly GCA_900470095.1). Classification (GTDB taxonomy): domain Bacteria; phylum Pseudomonadota; class Alphaproteobacteria; order Rhizobiales; family Beijerinckiaceae; genus Allobosea. The sequence goes on along the minus strand of UBZM01000063.1, from coordinate 91,521 downwards.
GGCCCTGCTCTCGACTCATCGGGTCACCTCGTCCGCCCTTATGGAGCGAGCCGACGGGTCCAGTCGAGAGGCTTTCCGCCGGCTGTGGATGGCTCAGACGCTGGGGGCGGCGAGCAGCGCCGCCCAGAGCCAGATCATCCCAAGGAAGAGGCCGAGCGAGGCAAGCTCCACCATTCCGACGACCAGCTTACGTGCTAAAACCATCTTGACCTCCAGATGTTCGCTATATGTCCATCATAATTCCTGTTTTGTTCTCGTCAATCGCGCAGCGTTAGTTCCATCCTGGACGTCTGGATGGCGGTTAACATCCCCTTGATGGTGGTGAAGGGCAGTTAACCCTTCGGCGTAGGTCGCGTACGCTCCCGTCAGCGCATTCAGGCTCGTCCACGGCTGTCGGCGTCGCGGAATCTGCTAGAGAGCCGCATGGACCAAAGTTCAGATGCCTCCGGCGCTTCCGTCGCTAATCCCCGCTCAAACCCCGTCGAGGCGAACAAGCAGGACGAGCGCGCGCCGGCCTCCGACGGCACTCGCGGCCCCGCGCTGGGCATCGTTCTGATGGCCATATCGATGCTGTTCATCCCCGGCGCGGATGCGATCGGCAAGTATCTCAGCGGGGCGCACTCCCCGGCCTTTCTAAGCTGGGCTCGTTATGTCGCAGCGCTCGGCTTCGTACTGCCTGTCGTGCTATGTGTGCAGGCGCGCGCGCCGGCGCCGCTGATTGGCCGCAACCAGATCCTGCCGCAGCTTCTGCGCACCGCCTTCCTGGTTGGCGCGATGACGCTCTATTTCACCGCGATTGCGCGCATTCCGCTTGCCGACGCGCTGGGGGCCTACTTCATCGCTCCGATTATCGCCACCCTGCTGGCCATGATTGTCCTGCGCGAGCGGCTTGATCGCCGAAAGCTGGCGGCCGTCATTCTAGGCTTCATCGGAGCCATGCTGATCGTGAGACCGGACGCTGAAGGCAGTTCCGGCACACTGATCGCGCTGGCGTCGGGCGGACTGATGGCGTGCTACCTCGTGATGACGCGTGCCACCGCCCAGGACAGCACGCCCTTGTCGACGCTGACCATCCAGCTCGTCTTCGGTATCCTGTTGCTGACGCCTATCGTCCTGTTCCAGTGGACGGTGCCCAATCGCGAGGAGATTCTGCTGATCCTCCTGATGGGCCTGCTTTCGGCCGGCAGCAACCTGCTCACGATCAGCGCTTTCAGGATGGCGCCGGTCTCGACGCTGTCGCCGCTGGTCTATCTCGAACTGCTTGGCGCGACCGCGCTGGGTTACGCGATGTTCGGCGATTTGCCATCAGCCGCGACCTGGATCGGCATTGTCGTGATCGTGATTGCGGGCCTTGCAGTGGTGGCACCGGCTCGGGGAAAGCGCAGGAGCGCCCAATAGGCCCAACCCGCGCTAGCGCAGCGGGACGACCAGCCCGTCGCGGATCGTCACCTGTCGGTCCATGCGCCGGGCGAGGTCGAGATTATGGGTCGCAATCAGGGCCGCGAGACCTGAAGCACGGGCCAGCGCCACCAGCGTGTTGAAGACATGCAGCGAAGTGTGCGGGTCGAGATTGCCAGTCGGCTCGTCCGCCAGGAGCAGGCGCGGCGCATTGGCGACCGCACGCCCAATCGCGACGCGTTGCTGCTCGCCGCCGGAAAGCTCGCCGGGAAGATGATCGAGCCGCTCGCCCAGACCGAGAAAGGTGAGCAGCTCAGTCGCACGCTCTTCGGCTTCCCGCTTCCGCAGACCGCGAATGCGCTGTGGCAACATGACGTTCTCGAGCGCCGTGAACTCCGGCAGCAAATGGTGGAACTGGTAGACGAAGCCGATCTCGGTGCGGCGCAGCCGGGTGCGGCCCTTGTCGTCCAGCTTGCTGGTCGCGATTCCGCCGACAAAGACCTCGCCGTCATCGGGCTTCTCGAGCAGGCCGGCGACATGGAGCAGCGTCGACTTGCCCGTACCGCTCGGCGCGACGAGTGCGACGAGTTCGCCTGGCCACAATGCGAAATCCGCCTTGCGCAGGATTTCGAGCGGGGCGTCGGTCTGTGGGTAATGGCGCTCGATCTGGGAGAGGAAAAGCGCCGGTGTTTCGCGTTGCATGGCCACGGGTTCTTCTGCCTCAACCCATCCGCAGGGCCTGGACCGGGTCCAGCCGAGCCGCCTTCCAGGCAGGATACAGCGTCGCCAGCAGCGACAGGACCAGCGCCATCCCGACCACACTCGCCACTTCCCGCCAGTCGATCACGGAGGGGATATCGCTCAGGAAGCGTACGGTCGGGTCCCAGAGATTGGCCCCGGTGATCCAGTTCAGCGTGGCCATGATCGACTTGATGTTGTTGGCGAAGAGAACACCGAGGCCCAGCCCCGCCAACGTACCGAACACGCCGATGGCCGCCCCCGTGATCAGGAAGACGCGCAGCACAGTGCCGCGAGACGCCCCCATGGTGCGCATGATCGCGATGTCCTCGGTCTTGTCCTTCACCAGCATGATCAGACCAGAGACGATGTTCAGCGCGGCCACCAGCACGATCAGCGTGAGGATGATGAACATGACGTTCCGCTCGACCTCGAGTGCGTTGAAGAAGGTGCGGTTGCGCTGTCGCCAGTCGGACAGCACCAGCGGCCGGGGTGCATCGGCCTCGATGGCGTCGCGCACGACCTGCGTCCGGTCCGGGTTGTCGATGAAGACCTCGATGACGTTCACATCGCCGTCGCGGTTGAAATAGGCCTGCGATTCCGCCAGCGGCATGAAGACGAACGAGGCGTCGAACTCGGTCATGCCGATCTCGAACACCGCCTGGATGGGATAGGCCTTGATGCGCGGAGCGGTCCCGAATGGGGTTGAGGCTCCCTTCGGCGAAACCAGCGTGATCGTATCGCCAGCCGTCAGCGAAAGCGCTGCGGCAAGCCGACTGCCAATGGCGACGCCTGCCGCCGCGTCAAAACCGTCGAGCGTGCCGCGCTTGATATTGTTGCCGATGAAGGGGATCGACTTGAGATCTCCCTCGGAAATGCCACGCACCAGCACGCCGCTATTGGCATATTGCGACGAAGCGAGCGCTTGGCCTTCCACCAGGGGGATTGCGAGCTTGATGCCGGGAACCTGCCGCAGCCGTGCCGCGACCGCTTCATAGTCATCGAGCGGGCGATCGATCGGCGTCGCAAAGATGTGGCCGTTGACCCCGACGATCTTCTCCAGGAGCTCTTTCCGGAAGCCGTTCATCACCGACATCACGATGATCAGCGTGGCGACCCCGAGCAAAATGCCGAGGAAGGAGAAGCCGGCGATGACCGAGACAAAGCCCTCGCGTCGACGCGTGCGCAGATAGCGCCCGGCGAGCAGCCATTCGAAACCCGCAAAGGGGCGTGTTCCGGTGGGCTGTTCCATTTCGGTCGACATCGACTCCACCGCCACGTTCATCGGCGCCTGCTCCGCTCCGCGATCATGACGCTCCCACTCAAGCCGGGCGGCCCGGGAAGCGTTCCAGCGCAGCCGCGAGCGAGACGAGTTCGCGCTCTCCGCCGGCGCGGCGTTTGATTTCGACCTTGCCCTCGGCCAGACCCTTCGGGCCGACGATGACCTGCCACGGCACGCCGATCAGGTCCGCCGTCGCGAATTTGGCGCCCGGCCGGTCCTCGGTGTCGTCATAGAGCGTGTCATAGCCCTTGGCGGAGAGCGCGCTGTAGAGCTGCTCGCAGGCGCCATCGGTCGCGGCATCGCCGGTCTTCAGGTTCAGCACCGCGACGTCGAATGGCGCGATTTCGTCCGGCCAGACGATACCGGCATCATCGTGGCCGGCCTCGATCAATGCTGCGACGAGGCGGCTCGGGCCAATGCCATAGGAGCCCATATGCACCGGCACCTGCTGCCCGTCCGGGCCGGTCACCGTGGCGCCCATCGGCTCGGAGTACTTCGTGCCGAAATAGAAGATATGACCGACCTCGATGCCGCGCGCCGACAACTGCTGGCCAGCAGGAACCGCGTCGAACGCCGCCTTGTCGTGCATTTCCTCGGTCGCGGCGTAGAGGCTCGTCCATTTGTCGACGATGGCCTGCAACCCGTCGACGCTGTCGAAGTCGGTATCGACCTTCGGCGTCTCGAAGCTGAGATAGTCCTTGTGGCAGAAGACTTCGCTTTCGCCGGTGGATGCGAGGACGATGAACTCATGGCTCAGGTCGCCACCGATCGGGCCGGTATCGGCGCGCATCGGGATCGCCTTCAGGCCGAGCCGGGCGAAGGTCCTGAGATAGGCGGTGAACATGCGATTATAGGCATGCCGCGCGCCGGCCTGGTCGAGGTCGAAGGAATAGGCGTCCTTCATCAGGAATTCGCGCCCGCGCATCACGCCAAAGCGCGGCCTGACCTCATCCCGGAACTTCCACTGGATATGGTAGAGGTTGAGCGGCAGGTCCTTGTAGGACTTCACATAGGATCGGAAGATGTCGGTGATCATCTCCTCATTGGTCGGCCCGTACAGCATGTCGCGGTCGTGCCGGTCCTTGATGCGCAGCATCTCCTTGCCATAGGCGTCGTAACGCCCGCTCTCGCGCCAGAGATCGGCCGACTGAATGGTCGGCATCAGGACCTCGATGGCGCCCGAACGGTTCTGCTCCTCACGAACCACTGCGTTGATCTTGTTGAGCACCCGCAGGCCGAGCGGCAGCCACGAGTAGATTCCCGCCGATTGCTGGCGGATCATGCCGGCGCGCAGCATCAGGCGATGCGAGACGATCTCGGCTTCCTTGGGCGTGTCACGCAGGATCGGCAGGAAATAGCGGGAAAGGCGCATCGGAAAACTCGTTCGAGGGCAATACGCGGCTCAGCGCGCAGCGAGTCATGTTGTCCCAGAGACACCATCGCCGCCGGCAAAATGCAAACGCAAATCCGCAGAATGCCGAGGAAGATGCCAAACGATCGGCTCGGCTCTCGATTGTCGCTGGGTCAGCGTGCCGGGAACTTCGCCTTGAGGCGGCCGCTGACCACGGATGGCACGAAGGCCGAGACATCCCCTCCCATGGAGGCGATCTGCCGCACGAGCGTCGCAGTGATGTGGCGCGTCCTCGCAGAAGCCGGCAGAAACACGGTCTGCAACTCGGGCACCATGGCCTGGTTCATGCCGGAAAGCTGCATCTCGTAGTCGAAATCAGTGGCGTCACGCAGGCCGCGAATCATGATGGTCGCACCAGCCTCCCTGGCCGCCTGGACAGCGAGATAGTCGAAGGTCACGACCTCAATGGCGACGTTGGCAGCAGCGGCAATCGGGCTTGCAACCTCCCGCAGCAGGTGGGCGCGCTCGTCGGCAGAGAAGATCGGGGCCTTGCCCGGGTGAACCCCGATAGCGAGCACTAGCCTATCGCATAGCTGGCAAGCACCAGCGATCACATCGGCATGGCCATTGGTGATGGGGTCGAAAGATCCGGGATAGAAAGCGGTTCTGCTCATGGGACAGCGTTAACCTCGGAGCGCCCTTGCGGCAAGCGCAGCGGCCAAGCGGGCCTATCTGAACGATGTCGCTCCGACATCCTGTGGCGGCATGGACTGCCAGGTCACGGACGGTTCGGCGCGACGATCGAGCAGAAGCGCGCTGAGCACGCCGGCACTGCCCAGAATCAGGGAGATGATCGCCAGCGCGGCTGCGGTCGTGGAGAAGCGCCGCTGAACCATATGCCGGGGGCTGAGATGCATCGGTTTCTCTTTGCGAATCATGGATGTAGACGCAATCCCATGGCTGAGGGGCAGCTCCGGCGGGGCCGTGGCTGCTTCATGTCAAAAGCATGACTGGTCTTTCGATCGCGTTAGCCCGCAGCGTTAACCATTGCTTGCCATGGCCCCAGGCCCTAAATCCGCGCCATGCTCACGCTCAACGATATTACCTACAGGCTCGGCGAACGGCTGCTCCTGGACCGGGCCAGTGCGGCTCTGCCCGACGGATCACGCGTCGGCCTTGTCGGCCGCAACGGTACCGGCAAGACCACGCTCTTTCGCATCATCACCGGCGATCTCTCGCCCGAAGGCGGTTCCGTCAGCGTGCCGCGGGGCATGCGGATCGGTGGCGTCGCCCAGGAAGCTCCTGGAGGCCCGGAATCGCTGATCGAGGTCGTCCTCGCAGCCGATACCGAGCGCGCGGCCCTGATGAAGGAGGCCGAGACCGCGACCGACCCGCTGCGCATCGCCGAGATCGAGACCCGGCTCGCCGATATCGGCGCACATGCTGCCCCGGCCCGGGCCGCAACCGTGCTGCACGGGCTCGGCTTCGACGAGGCGGCGCAACAACGCCCCTGCTCCGATTATTCGGGCGGTTGGCGCATGCGCGTTGCGCTCGCGGCCGTGCTCTTTGCCGAACCGGATCTGCTGCTGCTCGACGAGCCGACTAACTATCTCGATCTCGAAGGCACGCTCTGGCTCTACGACTATCTGGAGCGCTATCCGCATACCGTCCTGGTGGTGAGCCACGACCGCGAACTGCTCGACACCTGCGTCGACCACATCCTGCATCTCGATCAGGGCAAGCTCACGATCTATCGCGGCGGTTACTCCTCCTTCGAGCGCCAGCGCGCCGAGAAGCAGATGCTGCTCGCCAAGCAGCGCGAGAAGCAGGACGCCGAGCGCAAGCATCTCCAGGCCTTCGTCGATCGCTTCAAGGCCAAGGCCTCGAAGGCGCGCCAGGCGCAATCGCGGGTCAAGCGGCTGGAGAAGATGGAATCGATCGCGACCATCGTCGATCGGGACGTGCAGCCGTTCAGCCTTCCGGGTCCGGAGCGACCGCTCTCCCCGCCCATGGTGGTGCTAGACGATGTTAGCGCCGGCTATGGCGAGCGCAAAGTGCTGTCGCGGCTCGACCTCACATTGCTGCCGGACGATCGCATTGCGTTGCTCGGTTCGAACGGCAACGGCAAATCGACCTTCTGCAAGCTGATCGGCGGGCGGCTCCCGCCCCTGTCTGGCGATCTGCGGCGTTCGTCGAAGCTCCAGACCGCTTATTTCGCCCAGCATCAGCTCGACGAGCTGCGGATGGAGGAAACGCCGGTCGCGCATCTGCGAGACCTGATGCCAGATGCCCCGGAAGCCAAGGTGCGCTCGAAGGCCGCGCAGATCGGCTTTCCCGCGAGCAAGGCGGACACCCCCGTCAAGAATCTGTCCGGGGGCGAAAAGGCGCGGTTGATGCTCGGCATCGCTGCGTTCGGTGGCCCGCATCTGCTCATCCTGGACGAGCCGACGAACCATCTCGACATCGACAGCCGCACGGCCCTGGTCAAGGCCATCAACGATTATCCCGGCGCGGTCATCCTGGTCAGTCACGACCGCTTCCTGATCGAAGCCTGTGCCGATCGGCTCTGGCTCGTCGGCGACGGCACGGTGAAGAATTTTGACGGCGACATGGAGGATTATCGCGCCCTCGTCCTCGGTGGCGCCAAGGCTGCCCGTCGCGATAAACCCGCTGAGACGGCGAACACCAACAGCAAGGCCGAAGAGCGCAAGGGTGCAGCCGTCAAGCGCGTGGCCCAAGGGCCGCTGCGCCAGAAGCTGAACCTGGCCGAGGCACGGATCGCCAAGCTGACCGGGTTGATCGAGAAGGTCGACGGCGTGCTCGGCAACGGCGCGGCATTCGCGCGCGATCCGGAAAAGGCCCTGCAGCTCTCGCGTCAGCGCGCGGAATTGGCGGAGGCACTGACTGCCGCCGAGGAAGAATGGCTCGGGCTGAGCGAGGAGCTCGAGAGCGCCTGAAGCGACCTCGGCGATAGGTTCGGACGAAATCCGAGCCCATCGTCCGATGCTTGGGTCATCGGGCCAGATCCCGTATCCGGTCCGATCATCCAAGCTTCAGTGTTTGCATGAGCTTTCCCGAGAGCATGAGCTTTCCCGAGAACCGCAATCCGGTTTTCGGGCCGATGCTTCAGCCCTCCCCTTGTCCCGGCCTGACGATCCGACTGAGGCGGTTGTCGGTGAACATATAGATCTCGCGGCCGCCGGGCTCGGAATAGAGCACCTGCACCTCGCGCTGCCCCTTGCCGCTCTCGCCGATGAGGACATCCGTCGGCCGGGCGCCCTTCAACTTCACGAGTTCGCATTCGGTCACGCCGAGCGCGATCTCCTTTGGTAGGGGGCGCGTCGACGGATCCAGCGAAACGTCCGCCTCGCAGCCACCATCGGCGGTGAGCATGGCTTCCTGAGTGGATGCGCGGGCTGAAGCGCTGCTGGTTCGCGTGCCGCTGGAATCCTGGGTGAAGGAGAAGCCGCCAATATCGACGGAACATCCGCCCAGAGCCACAGCGCACGCGAACAGAACAGGCAATCTCACGCTTTCTTCTCCCAGCGACCGGTTTCGTCCTGCTGCCAGTAGCTGGCCGCCGCGCCCGTGGCACGAACCGCCTTCCAATCCTCGCGCGCAGCCGCGAGCGCGTCGGGATCGTCGCCGTCGAAGATGAGGACGACGCGCTCGTAATCCTGCAATGCGTCGGGAATACGGACGCCGTCGGCGCAGATTCGGACCTGCGCTGCGTTGGGATTGTGGGGCTGCGTCGTCAGTACGACCGGATTTGTCGGTGCATCCGGCTCGCTTGCCATGACATGCGGCAGGAAGCTGTCATCCGCATAGGTCCACAGATGATCGTCCAGCACGCTCGCGCGCTCGGAACTGGAGACCTCGATGACCACCTTCTGGCCACGCGATAGCGCCCGATCGAGGATGGTCGGAAGAACCTGCTCAAGCGGTCGTGACTGAAGGTGGAAGAACAGGACTTCCGTCATGAAAGCCCTTTCTTATCAGAGCATTGTGAAACAACGTTTCGAGAAGGGATCAGGTCTCGTAGTGGTTCGCGACGAGCCGGTCGAGGAGGCGCACGCCCCAGCCCGAACCCCAGGAGCGATTGGTCTCACTGTTCGGCGAGCCCATGCCCGTACCAGCAATGTCGAGATGGGCCCAGGGCGTTTCATTGACATGCCGCTGAAGGAACTGCGCGGCGGTGATCGAACCGCCATAGCGCCCGGCCGAGTTCTTCATATCTGCGAACTTTGAATCGATCATCTTGTCGTAGGCTGGGCCAAGCGGCATGCGCCAGACGGTTTCGCCAGTAGCCTTGCCAGCGACAGTGAGTCGTTCGGAGAGCTCGTCATCATTCGAAAACAGCCCGGCATTCTCCTGCGCGAGCGCCACCAGAATCGCTCCCGTCAGGGTCGCCAGGTTGACCATGAAGCGCGGCTTGTACTTGTCCTGCGTGTACCAGAGCACATCGGCAAGGACGAGGCGCCCCTCGGCGTCGGTATTGATGATCTCGATGGTCTGCCCTGAAAGCGAAGTGACGATGTCACCGGGGCGCTGGGCGTTGCCATCCGGCATATTCTCGACCAGCCCAATCACGCCAATCGCATTGACCTTGGCCTTACGTGCTGCGAGCGCATGCATCAGCCCGGTGACACAGGCGGCACCAGCCATGTCGCCCTTCATGTCCTCCATGCCCGCGCCGGGCTTCAGCGAGATGCCGCCAGTGTCGAATGTGACCCCCTTGCCGACAAAGGCGACGGGCTGAACGCCCGACTTGGCGCCATTCCAGCGCATGACGACGACGCGGCTTTCGCGGCGCGACCCCTGGCCAACGCCGAGCAATGCCCGCATGCCGATCTTCTTGAGCTGCTTCTCGTCGAGAACCTCGACCTCGACGCCAAGCTTCTCGAGCTTTGCGGCGCGTTCGGCGAATTCTTCGGGATAGAGCACATTCGGCGGCTCGTTCACGAGATCGCGAGCAATCTCGACGCCGCCGGCGACGGCTTCGCAGGCCTTGAGGGCCCGCTTGAGCGCTGCCGGGTCGGGCGCGCGCAGCGTCACGGTGATCGGATCGGCATCGTCGGCTTCGCGGGTCTTGGTCTTGTAGCGGTCGAAGACATAGGCTCGGAGCCGCAACCCCAGAGCGATCGCGGCGGCTTGTTCGGCACTGATTTCAGCGTCAGGCAGGGCGATGATCACATCGGCGGAGCGGCCACCGCCAAGCTTGGCTGCAACAGCCCCGCCCAACTTGGCGAAATCGAGCTTATCGCCATCTCTATCCGGCCCGACGCCGATGACAACCAGGCGTTCATATCCGGCGCCGTCAGGCGCCAGCAATGTCATTCCGGAGAGCGCCTTGCCCTTGAACTTGTCGGCTGCCGCGGCTCTGGCGAGCAGTGCATGAGCGCCCTCTCCGAGCCAATCTTCGGCAAGCTTGGCGGGCGTCAGCTTGTCCGACACGAAAATGACGAGGTCCTGCCCGCCGATGGTGTTCAGGGCTTTGACCTCAAGCTTCAGGCGCTGCGACATAAGCTGCTCACAATTGGCGGGAATAGGGCTCATCAGGAAGGTCGTGAACATGGTGCGAACGATTCCCGTTTGCGCCATGATCGTGGCTATACCATAGGGAGTGTTTGGCGAACCGTCCAAGGGGAGCCTCGGACTGCCCTCGGGTTCACCGGAAGCTAACGCGTGCGTCTTCTCCGTCTCGACCGCTATATCCTGAAGATCGCCGCGGTCGCAGCGATCGTGCTTCTGATCGGGCTGACAAGCGTGATCTGGGTGACGCAAGCCCTGCGCGAAGTCGACCTGATTACCGGCAAGGGCCAGACGATCTATATCTTCTTCACGGTGACTCTGCTTTCGTTGCCGGCGCTGATCGCGGGCATCGCACCTGTCGCGCTGTTCATGTCGACGCTCTACACGTTGAACCGGCTGAACGGCGATTCGGAGTTGATCGTCATGAATGCGGCCGGAGTCGCGCCGTACCGGCTGACTCGCCCGTTCATCGTGCTGACGCTGGCAACCTCCCTCCTTGTCGGCTGGATGGCGATTTCGGTCATGCCGTCGGGGTTCCGGGCGTTGCGGGACCTGATCACGCTAATCAGGGCTGATTTCGTCGCCAATGTCGTGAAGGAAGGCCAGTTCGTCTCACTCGATTCCGGCGTGACGTTTCACTACCGCGAGCGCTCGGGTGACGCGCTGCTCGGCATCTTCATGCAGGACCGCCGCGATCCCAGCCAACCCGCCGTCTACATCGCCGAGCGCGGCCGGACAGTGGAATCGGACGGCAACAGCTTCCTGATGCTGGAGAAGGGGACGATCCAGCGCGAGGCCAAGAACAAGGAATCGACTTCGATCATCTCGTTCGAGCGCTATGCGCTCAATCTGTCGGCCTTGTCGGGCGAGCCGACAGGCGGCGATGGCGAAGGCAATGGCGACAAGGTGATCTACAAGCCACGCGAACGTACGACCTGGGCCTTGCTGCGGCAGGATCCGAACGAGGCCTATTACAAGCTGCAGGCCGGGCGGTTCCGCGCCGAACTGCACAATCGTCTTTCGGCGCCGCTCTACCCCATCGCGTTCATGCTCGTCGCCTTCGCCGCCCTGGGCGAAGCGCGTACGACGCGTCAGGGCCGCAATGTCGCGATCCAGGCAGCGATTCTGATTGTTGGCGCGGTCCGCATCGGCGCCTACGCCGCGTGGACCGCCAGCGTCAGATCAGGCTTTGCAGTCGTCCTGCTCTACCTTCTGCCTCTGGTCACAATCATCTGCTCTACGGCCCTGATCATGTTTGGCGCGTCGCTGAGGCCGCGGCTCAACAAGCTGTTCGAGCCGATCATCCTGTCGCTATCCGCCCTGCCCTCTCGCCTGCGTCGCACCTGATGCTGCTTGTCTCGACCTTCGGCCGATACCTGACGAAGCGCTTCACACGCGCCATCATCAGCGTGTTCAGCACCTTCTTCTTTCTGATCCTGACGCTCGATTTCGTGGAGTTGATGCGTCGCGCCGGCGATTCTCCGCTCGCGACGACGCCACAAATCATCAAGCTCGCGCTCTTTCGCGCGCCTGCGGTGGCGGAGCAGATCTTCCCCTTTGCTGTGCTGTTCGGCGGCATGTTCGCACTGCTGACGCTGAGCCGGAAGCTTGAGCTCGTGGTGGCCCGCTCCGTGGGCGTCTCAGCCTGGCAATTTCTGCAACCGGCCGCATTGGTCGCAGCAGTGATCGGCTTTGTCTCGATCATGGTCTACAACCCGCTCGCGGCCGAACTGAAGCGCAGCGCGACGGCCCTCGAAGCCAGGCTCTTCGCGAGGAGCACCCAGGCGTCCGGGGCGCAGGAAATCTGGATTCGCCAGCGCAGCGTCGACGGACAGGCGATTATTCGCGCTGCGGCAGCCTTGCCGGACGCGTCAGGCCTCTCGCAGGTCGCGGTCTTCAACTTCGATGCGAATGGCGGCTTCAACGAGCGCGTGGAGGCGCGGGAAGCGATCCTGCATCGCGGCTATTGGGAATTGACCGACGCACGCGTCGTGTCTGCCACGGAAGAGCCACAGAGCTACACGACCTATTTGCTCGCAACGACTCTGGAGCCCGAACAGGTGCGGCAAAGTTTCACCCCGCCCGACGCTGTTGGGTTCTGGTCGATGCCGACAGTGATCGAACGGACGCAGAAGGCCGGCCTTGATTCCACGCGCTACGAGCTGCGCTATCAGTCGCTCAAGGCGCGGCCGCTTCTGCTCGTTGCCATGATCTTGGTGGCGGCATCCGTTTCCTTAAGATTTTTCAGATTTGGTGGTGTTACGAGATTGGTGATAGGTGGCGTGGCGGCCGGGTTCGTGCTCTATGTCGCGACGCAGCTGTCGGAAGAGCTCGGGGCATCAGGGATCGTCAATCCCATGGTGGCCGCGTGGTTGCCGGCGGTTGTGGGGACGATGCTTGGGGCGCTCGCTCTCCTTCACCAGGAAGACGGGTAACTAGTACTGTGCCTATGGTTAATTTTGGATTGAGCATATGGCCTCTGGCGTGAGACGCATGGCTCGTTTTGCCGCGGCGACCGCCCTCGCCTCGAGTTTGGCCTATTGCCTTACGGCAGGAGGGAGCGCTTTCGCGCAAGCTCCGCAGAAGCCGCAAGAGCGCATGGTCGTCGACGCGCGCGAGCTGGTCTACGACAACAAGAACAACAGCGTCTCAGCCGTCGGCGACGTCCAGATTCTCTATCAGGGCCGTACGATCGAAGCGGACAAGGTCACCTATGACCGCGCCAGCAAGCGCGTCATCGCCAGCGGCAATGCCCGGATCACCGAGTCGAACGGTACCGTCATCACCGGCGATCGCTTCAATCTGACCGACGATTTCCGCGACGGTTTCATTGATTCGCTACGCGTCGTGAACCCGGACAAGACGCGGTTTACAGCTCCGCGGGCTGAACGCACGGACGGCGAGACCTTCGTCTTTGAAAAGGGCATCTACACGGCTTGCGAGCCCTGCAAGGACAAGCCCGAAAAGCCGCCGCTCTGGCAGGTCCGCTCGGCGCGGATCATCCACAAGAAGTCCGAGCAGACGATCTATTACGAATCGTCCCGGCTGGAATTCGCCGGGGTTCCGATCGCCTATATCCCGTACATGTCGGGCCCGGACTCGACGGTGAAGCGCAAGAGCGGCTTTCTGTCGCCGGCCTTCATCAACACCAGCGCGCTCGGGTTCGGTGTTGGCCTGCCCTATTTCTTCAACCTCGCCCCGAACTACGATCTCACAGTCACGCCAACCTATCTCTCGCGGCAGGGCTTCCTCGGCCAGGCCGAGTGGCGTCACCGACTCGTCAACGGATCCTACAACATCCGTGCAGCCGGTATCTTCCAGGCGGAGCCGGATGCGTTCCAGCCGACGCCGTACGGCGCACGCGATAGCAAGTTCCGCGGCTCGCTGGAAACCACTGGCAAATTCTATCTGAATCCGCGCTGGACCTACGGCTGGGACATCGCGATGTCGACGGACCGCTGGTTCTGGAAGAACTATCGCATCCGAAGCGAAAGCGTCAGCTCGACGACCTATCTGCAGGAATCGATCTCGACCGGCTATCTCAACGGGCAGAGCCCGAATGCCTGGTTCGACCTGCGTGGCTATTATTTCCAACCCCTGACGTCGTCCGATTGGCAGAAGCAGCAGCCGCTCGTGTTGCCGGTGTTCGATTACAACAAGCGGGTGCACAAGCCGGACGTCATTGGCGGTGAACTGGCGTTCAATGTGAACGTCACAAGCCTGACGCGGGATGCCGCTGCCTTCCAGCAGATCCCAGCCCAGAAGAACTTCCTGATCACGACGCCGAACCCACTCTATGACGGCTGCGCGGTCTACCAGAAGGACCAGTGCCTGGTGCGCGGCATCGGCGGTTCGGTGGCGCGTGCAACAGCGGAAGTGTCCTGGCGGCGCAATTTCATCGATTCGCTCGGTCAGGTCTGGACGCCCTATGCGTCGGTTCGCGCGGATATCTTTTCGGTCAATCCGTCCACGACCGGCTTTTCCAACGCCAACGTTTCCTCGATCTTCAACACATCGGATGATGTCTTCGGGCGCGTCATGCCGGCGGTCGGCCTGATGTATCGCTACCCCTTCGTGGCCAAGACCTCGTGGGGCACGCATATCATCGAGCCAGTCGCCCAGTTCGTTGCACGTCCGAACGAGACGAATGTCCTGCGCGTCGCCAATGAAGATTCGCAAAGCCTCGTCTTTGACGACACCAACCTGTTCGAGTGGAGCGGCAAGTTCTCCGGCTATGATCGGGTCGAGGGTGGCACGCGAGCGAATGTCGGCGCGCTCTACACGGGCCGCTTCGGTAAGGAGGCCTACGCCAATTTCCTGGTCGGCCAGTCCTTCAATCTCGCTGGGCGCAATTCCTTCGCACAAGCCGACCTGGTCAATACCGGCCTGAATTCAGGTCTCGAAACGACGCGGTCCGATTTCGTCACCCGCGCGCAGATCTCGCCGTTCAAGAACTTCTTCCTGACTGGCGCGGCGCGGCTGGACGAGTCGACATTCGAGGCGCAGCGGATCGACGCAGGTGCGACCTACAGCAATGGTACGGTCACGACCTCTGTCACCTATGGCCGCTATGAGCCTCAACCCGAGTTGGGCATTCCGCGGCGGCGCGAGGGTCTCGGCCTGAACGGCTCGCTCGGGATCGCGCAATACTGGCGCGTCCGCGCCGGGGTCTTGTTCGACCTCGACAAGTACAAGTTCGACCGCGAGCGGTATCGCGACGCCTTCGTGGCGGCCCAGCTCAATCCTGTAGCCTTGGCGGCACTTACCTATCCCAAGACAGGCCCGTTCCAGCCCGCCTCGATGAGTCTGGGTATCAACTACACCGACGAATGCACCGTGTTCGACATCTCCTATTCGCAGTCCTATGCCGACCGGCAGTCCGGCGCCACGAAGGATACGCGGACGGTGATGTTCAAGCTCGAACTGCGCACCTTGGGCGAGATCAGCTACTCGCAGAACCTGGGCCAGGGCTCGACAGGCGACGGTGTCGCCTCTCGCTGAGGGTGGAATCAGCATTACTGCGAGCGAGCCTGTGCGGGTGGAGAAGAACGTGTCACCGCGACTGCTCGCTCTCACGCAAGGTGATCCGGCAGGGATCGGCCCCGAACTCGCCTTGAAGGCCTGGGTGCTGCGGGAACCCGCAGCCCTTCCGCCGTTTGCCTGCATTGCCGACCCCGGCGTTTTGGAAAGCCTGTCACGACGGCTGGGCCTCGATGTGCCCATCGTTGGCTGCGCCTGGCATGAGGCAGAGGCGCTTTTCGAACAGGCCCTGCCCGTCATTGCGCTCGAGAAGACCGCGATCGTGGTATCCGGACATCCTGATCCTGCAACCGCTGCGGGGACGATCGAGGCGATTGATCGCGCCGTCGCCGCGGTGCGCGAAGGACATGCGGCTGCGCTGGTCACCAATCCCATTTCAAAAAGCGTTCTTTACGCCGCCGGTTTCAGGCATCCCGGCCATACGGAATATCTGGCGCATCTTGCGGCGGATGGAGGCAGGACGCCCCACCCTGTGATGATGCTCTGGTGCGAAGATCTGGCGGTTGTTCCGGTGACGATCCACGTGCCGCTCAGTGCGGTACCATCGCTGCTGACGACGGATCTGATTGTCGAGACGGGGCGAATTGTCGCTCGCGAACTGGCCGCCCGCTTCGGAATTGCGCGGCCGCGGATCGCACTCAGTGGGCTGAATCCGCATGCGGGAGAAGGTGGAGCGCTGGGCGAGGAGGATGCTGCGGTGGTGGCGCCAGCCGTCGAGCAGCTCAAGGCGTTGGGAATCGACGCAAGCGGTCCCTATCCTGCCGACACAATGTTCCATTCGCGCGCCCGCGCCGGGTACGATGCGGCACTGGCGATGTATCACGACCAGGCCCTGATCCCGATCAAGACGATTGCCTTCGACGAGGGCGTCAACGTGACGCTTGGCCTGCCCTTCATCCGTACCTCACCGGATCACGGAACGGCTTTCGACATCGCAGGCCGCGGCATTGCCCGCCCCGACAGCCTTTGCGCCGCGTTGCGGCTGGCAGCCCGCATGGCAGCCCATTTCGAAAGCCGCCTGCCATGAGCCAGATCGACACGCTGCCGCCGCTGCGTGAGGTGGTTGAACGCCACGGGCTGATGGCGCAGAAATCGCTGGGCCAGAACTTCCTGTTCGACCTCAACCTGACAAGCAGGATAGCCCGCGCCGCCGGGCCGCTTGACGGTGAGACGGTGGTGGAGATCGGCCCTGGCCCCGGGGGGCTGACACGCGCCTTGCTGGCCAATGGCGCTGGGCGTGTCATTGCGATCGAGCGTGATCGACGCTGCCTGCCGGCGCTGGCAGAGATCGCCGCACATTACCCGGGACGGCTCGAGGTGATTGACGGCGATGCGCTTGCCGTCGACCTGTCCACTCATCTCGGCGGTTCGCCCGCCCGGATCATCGCGAACCTGCCCTATAATATTGGCACGCCGTTGCTCGTTGGCTGGCTCAGCCAGGAACCCTGGCCCTCCTGGTGGAACTCGCTCACGCTGATGTTCCAGCGCGAGGTGGCCGAGCGCATCGTTGCAACCCCGGAGCAGCGCGCTGACTATGGCAGGCTGGCCGTTCTCGCGAACTGGCGTTGCGAAACCAAGATCCTGTTCGACGTGCCCAGGTCCGCTTTCGTGCCGCCGCCGAAAATCACCTCCTCGGTCGTTCAACTCGTGCCGCGACTGAGGCCGGAGCCCTGCGAACAGAGATTGCTGGAGCGTGTCACTCTGGCTGCTTTCGGCCAGCGCCGGAAAATGCTGCGCCAGAGCCTCAAGGCCGTGACGCCGGATCCGCTGACGATGATCGAGGCCGCCGGCCTGTCGCCAACAGCCCGCGCAGAGGAAGTGCCCGTTTCAGGTTTCGTGCGCCTCGCCAACGCCCTGGCTGGGCTGAAGGCCGGATAGCGGCGCTCCCTACGCAATTGCCTCGCTGAGGAGGCCGGCGACAAACTCACTCATGCCAATCGCGCGCGAACGCTTCAGGCGCTCGGCAGTAAGGATGGCGCGGACTGATTCATAGGCAGCACCGAGATCGTCATTGATGATGACGTAGTCATAGACGCTCCAACGAGCGATCTCGTCGCGGGCGTTGTCGAGCCGCTTGGCGATCACCTCAGGCGCATCCTCGGCGCGACGCACGAGGCGAGAGCGCAGTTCCGCCATCGATGGCGGCAGGATGAAGATGGCGACGACATCCTCGCGCGCCTTTTCAAGGATCTGCTGCGTGCCCTGATAGTCGATGTCGAAGAGCACATCGCGGCCAGCCTTCAGCGCATCCTCGACGGGCTTGCGCGGCGTCCCGTAGCCATTGCCATGGACCTCGGCCCATTCGAGCAGATCATCGCGCTCGCGCAACGTGTCGAAGGCAGGGCGGTCGATGAAGTGATAATGGACGCCATGGATCTCGGAGGGGCGCTTGAGCCGGGTCGTGACCGAGACCGACAGATCGAGATTGGTTTCCTTCTGCGACAGCGTTCGCGTCAGGGTCGATTTGCCCGCTCCCGAGGGAGAGGACAGGATCAACATCAGGCCGCGACGGGCCGGGCGCACCAGATCGGCCATCAGCCGTCACTCCACATTCTGAACCTGTTCGCGCATCTGGTCGACGACCGTGCGCAGCTCGAGCCCGATGCGCGACAACCCGGCATCACCGGCCTTGGCGCAAAGCGTCGAGGATTCTCGCCCGAATTCCTGCGCAAGAAAGTCGAGCTTCCGGCCGATCGGCCCGCCCTGATCGAACAAGGCCCGCAACGCGGCAACATGAGCATGCAGCCGGTCGATCTCCTCGCGGATATCGGCCTTGACCGCAAGCAGCGCGGCCTCCTGATGGAGGCGCTGCGGGTCGAGTGCCGGGCTGGCATCGAGCAGGGCCTGCACCTGCATCGCGAGCCGTGCACGGATCGCTTCCACACTCCGCCCGGGATGCTGCTCCGCCTCGTCGGTCAGACGGCCAATGCTGGCAAGGTGGCCCGTGAGAACGGATTCAAGCGCTCGCCCCTCGGCGGAGCGTGCTTCCTTGAGGCCAAGAACCACCGCTTCCAGGCCGGCAAGCAAGGGAGCCTCGAGCTGCGCCAGGACATCCTCGTCCTCGTCGGCAATCTCGACCACGCCGCGAATCCCAAGCAGCGCGTCAAAGGAGGCCGGACGGATGCTGTCGGACGCGGGCAGCCTCGCGACGGATTCCAGCAGGCCCGCAAGCACCGCCTCGTTGATACGGGGCTTCGCCGGCCGGGCATCGCTGTTGATCGAGAGATTCACGTGCAATGTACCGCGAGAAAAAGCGGCGCCGAGGCGCTTGCGCGCAGCCTCGGCCAGGGCTTCGAACCCGGAGGGCACCCGGACGCGCACATCGAGGCCGCGCGCATTGACGCTGCGGATTTCCCAAGCCCAGGCATGAAGACCTGCGGTACCGGCTGCGCGGGCAAAGCCGGTCATGCTCTCGATCGCCATGGACGCTGAAACTCCCCCCGACGGCTCACCGTGCGATCGCAATGCGCAGGATCACCACTCGACGCTGTATCTGATGCGGCGGGACCGTAGTGAGGGGAAACACCGCTCGCAAGTCGCGCTGCACACTCCGCAACGCGAAGATGGGGAGAAACCGGGTGCGGCTGCCAATACTTGCCCGAGCTGCTCAGGGACGCAGTGCCGGAACCTGCTTGGGTGAGTTGAGATCGTAGCTTCGGTTCAGCAGCGGATCGCGGTTCGTGCCTTCCGACGCATCGAAGGCGCGGGTGCGCGCGCCCGCCGGACCATCCGCCGAGGCACGGCGGTTGCCTGCCGCGGTCTCGATGTCTCCGGACGCCGCATCGGCCGCCCGTGAGGCGCCAGGCGCTTCGGTGCGGTTATCCGGCGCCGGCGGCGGCTCCACCTTGTCGACATTCGAATCCGGCGAGGGCTTGCCGGCCTCCCGCCGCTGCGACTCGACCTGCCGCCAACGGGCCACATTGCGGTTATGCTGCTCCAGGGTCTCGGCGAAGGCATGCCCGCCGCTGCCATCGGCAACGAAATAGAGATCCTTTGTTCTGGAATGGTTGACCACGGCCTCCATTGCGGCGCGGCCCGGATTCGCGATCGGGCCCGGCGGCAGGCCGTCGATGACATAGGTGTTGTAGGGCGTCGCCTGGCTGATCTCGTTGCGCTGGATCGCGCGGCCGAGCGTGCCCTTGCCGCCGACGATCCCGTAAACGATCGTCGGGTCGGATTGCAGCTTCATCTTGCGGTTCAGACGATTGATGAAGACGCCGGCAACGCGCGGGCGCTCGTCGGCTCGGCCGGTTTCCTTCTCGACGATCGACGCCAGGATCACCAACTCCTGCGGCGTCTTGATCGGCAGGTCCGCAGGGCGGCGATTCCAGACGTCGTTGAGGACACGGCGCTGGTCGCGCGTCATCCGATCGACGATCGCCTGCCGTGTGAACCCGCGCGGAAACTTGAAGGTATCGGGCAGGATGGTCCCCTCGCGAGGCACCTGAATGACGTCGCCCGTAAGGAGATCGTTGTCGCGCAGCCGCGCAATGATCTGTTCGCTGGTCAGGCCTTCCGGCACGGTGATCGAATGCTCGACGGCCTTGCCTTCGGCAATGATGTCGAGAATGTCTTGCTGGCTGGCGCGCGCCTTGAACAGGTACTCACCGGCCTTGAGCTTGGTCCAGTTGCCGGAGATCAGCGCCGAAACCTTGAAGGTCCAGGGATGCTCGATCAGTCCCTCCCGCTGTAGCAGCTCGGCGATCTCGGTGAGGCCGCTTTCCTTGGGAATGATCAGGACACGGTCGCTTGCGAGTGGCCCTGGCGCCTTGCTCTGACTACCGACCACCGCGATTCCAGCGCCGACGACGCCGGCCAATACGAGCGCAGTCGTGAACAACCCGCTGAGCATGCCGATGAAGGGATTGCGCCTCCTGCGACGCGCCTTCGGCGGCGGAGCAGGCGGCGCCACCGGCTTCAACGCCTCGCTCGGGCTCTTCGGGGCAACGCGGGGCGAAGTGTTCACAGTGCTGGCGCTCGCGTTCTGGTGTCTTGAGGTTCGCCGCAATGCCCTGGCGATGCGACGCATTCCGAGCCTGTCCCGAAATCCGGTGATAGACTAGCAGAAATTATGGCGAAAGCGCGCTGAGCCTCATCGGCCGGTGCGTCAGTCGACGAAGCGCCGGATCACCAGCGAGGCGTTCGTCCCGCCAAACCCGAAGGAATTGGAGAGAGCGGTCTCGATGCTGCGCTTCTTCGCGACATTCGGCACCAGGTCCAGATCGGTCTCGACGGATGGGTTGTCGAGATTGATCGTCGGCGGTGCGATCTGGTCGCGAATCGCGAGGACCGTGAAGATCGCCTCGATCGCGCCTGCCGCGCCGAGCAGGTGTCCAGTCGCCGACTTGGTCGAGGACATGGCGGGCTTCCGCGGGGCGTTGGCGAGCAGCCGCTCGACTGCCCGCAGCTCGATTTCGTCGCCGAGCTGGGTCGAGGTGCCATGCGCGTTGATGTAGTCGAGATCGCCCGCCGTGACGCCGGCGCGATCGAGCGCCGCCGACATGCAACGATAGGCACCGTCGCCATCTTCGGCCGGCGAGGTGATGTGATAGGCGTCACCCGACATGCCGTACCCGACGATCTCGGCATAGATGCGCGCGCCGCGGGCCTTCGCATGCTCGAGATCCTCGAGAACGACGACCCCTGCCCCCTCGCCCATGACGAAGCCGTCGCGATCCTTGTCATAGGGACGCGAGGCCTTCTCGGGCGTGTCGTTGAAGCCAGTGGACAGAGCGCGACACGCGCAGAACCCGGCAATGCCGATGCGGTTGATCGCCGATTCGGTGCCACCCGCGACCATCACCTTGGCATCGCCGAGAGCGATCATCCGCGAGGCGTCGCCAATGGCATGGGCGCCGGTCGAGCAAGCCGTGACCACTGCGTGATTCGGCCCCTTGAGGCCGTGCGTGATCGAAACATAGCCGGCGGCGAGATTGCTCAACCGGCCGGGAATGAAGAAAGGCGAGAGGCGGCGCGGGCCGCGCTCCTTGAGCAGGATCGACGCTTCATAGATGCCGCCGAGCCCACCAATGCCGGACCCGATCGCGACACCGGTCGCGATCTGATCCTCATAGCTTTCGGGTTTCCACCCGGCATCATTGAGCGCCTGCGTCGCAGCCGCCATTGCGAAGACGATGAAATCATCGACCTTGCGCTGTTCCTTGGGCTCCATCCAATCGTCAGGATTGAAGGTGCCGTTGGAACCATCGCCGCGCGGAATATTGCAGGCGATCTGGGCGGGAAGGTCGCTCGCGTCGAAGCTCGTGATCGGACCGGCGCCGCTGGCGCCGGAGATCAAACGTGACCAGGTCGGCTCGACGCCGCATGCAAGCGGCGTCACCATGCCAAGCCCGGTCACCACGACACGTCGCATGGTGTAGCTGCGTGGGCTCATGATGCAGTAACGGCCAGAGGCCGATCAGGCGCTCTTCGAGAGGAACTTGACGGCGTCGCCGACCGTGACGATCGTCTCGGCAGCGTCGTCCGGAATCTCGACGCCGAACTCTTCCTCGAAAGCCATCACGAGCTCGACCGTATCGAGGCTGTCGGCACCCAGATCTTCAATGAAGTTGGCACCTTCGACGACCTTCTCGGGTTCGACGCCGAGATGCTCGATCACGATCTTCTTCACGCGCTCGGCGACATCGCTCATGGATCTTTTCCTCAAAGCTTGAAACGCATCGCTGGATCGCGATGCGTGTAGGGAACCGCTCCCGCCACCCGGCACCCCTTCCGGAATGCCGCCGGGGCGGAACTCTTAAGGCTGCACAAACGCAACAACAGGGTTCGCGTCAAGTCCCCCCGAGCACGCGCGCTGCAGCGCGACGGCGCTAGTTAACACACTCGTCGAGAGCTGACGAGAGCCGGAAACCGATCTCGGAAGGTTACAAAGAACCTTCTCAAGACCTTCAAATCATTGCCATTCCACCGTTGACGTGAAGCGTCTGCCCGGTCACGTAAGCGGCCTCGGTGCTGGCGAGATAGGCAACCGCCGCAGCAACATCGTCACCCACACCCAATCGGCCCATCGGCACATCGGCGAGGATGCCTTCGCGTTGCTTGTCGTTGAGGGCCTGTGTCATCGGCGACTCGATGAAGCCCGGCGCAACGACGTTCACCGTGATGTTGCGGCTCGCGACTTCCGCAGCAAGAGCCTTGGACATCCCGATCAGCCCGGCTTTCGAGGCAGCATAATTGCCCTGCCCGGGATTCCCGGTGACGCCGACGACGGACCCGATCGAGACGATGCGGCCATAGCGACGGCGCATCATCGTCTTCACGGCGGCCCGCGACAACCGGAACGCCGCCGTCAGATTGACGGCGATCACGCTGTCCCAGTCCTCGTCCTTGAGGCGCAAGAAAAGATTGTCGCGCGTCACGCCAGCATTATTGACGAGGATATCGAGCCCGCCGAGCTTCTCTTCGGCAGCCGGGACGAGCGCCTCGACCGAATCCTTGTCCGACAGGTTGCAAGGCGCAATCACGGCGCGCTCGCCAAGCTCGGCAGCGAGAGCCTCGAGCGCCTCGACCCGCGTACCAGACAGCGCGACGCTGGCGCCGAGGCTATGGAGCGTGCGGGCGATCGCGCCGCCAAGTCCGCCGGTCGCGCCGGTGACCAGGGCTTTTCTCCCCGTCAGGTCAAACATGCTGCCTCCCTTTTATATGGACCCGGCATCCTGCCGACTCACCCGTTCTGGGCACTGTAATTGCGGATATCGTCGGCAGCGCCGAGCGAAACCACGCTGGTGCCCGCTGCGATACGCTTGACCAAGCCGGCCAGCACCTTGCCGCTCCCCGCCTCGACGAAACGGGTCACGCCAGCATCGGCCATGGCCTGCACGCATTCGCGCCAGCGCACGGTTCCCGTCACCTGCGCCACAAGCGAGGCGCGGATCGCGTCAGGGTCGCTCAGCGGAGCCGCACCGACATTGGCCATCACCGGAACAACCGGCGCCGCGAGGGCGACCCTGGCCAGGGCCTCGCGCATCGCATCGGCGGCAGGCTGCATCAACGCACAATGGAAGGGCGCCGACACCGGCAGAGGCAGGGCGCGCTTGACGCCGCGCTCCCCGGAAAGCGCAATCGCGCGCTCGATCGCTCCCTTGCTCCCGGAGAGAACGACCTGCCCGCCGCCATTGTCATTGGCCGCCTCGCAGACTTCGCCTTGCGCTGCATCCCTGGCGATCTCACGCGCTTTCTCGAGCTCGACGCCGAGGAGCGCTGCCATCGCCCCCTCGCCTGCCGGCACGGCCTTCTGCATGGCGTCGCCGCGAATCCGCAGCAGGCGAGCAGCATCCGCAACCGAGAAGCTGCCCGCAGCCGCCAGCGCGGAATACTCACCGAGCGAGTGGCCAGCCACGAAGGCTGCATCGCGCTGCAGCGACAGGCCGGCCTCCGCCTCAAGGACGCGGATCACGGCAAGGCTCACCGCCATCAGGGCCGGCTGGGCATTGGCGGTCAGCGTCAGCTCCTCAGCGGGACCATCCCACATGATCGCCGAAAGCTTCTGCGACAGGGCGTCGTCAACCTCGGCGAAGACTGCCCTGGCCACAGGAAAAGCGTCGGCCAAGGTCTTGCCCATGCCGACGGCCTGAGAGCCCTGGCCGGGAAAGATGAACGCGGTTGTCATGCTGAGAAAATCCCGATGTTCATAAATTAGTCATCGCGACGGCGCTCTCACATTGCTTGGGAGGCCAAGTCAAGCTTTGCTGGAGAATTCGCAGCCGCTTGTGCAGTGATTTGGCTTGCGGAAATGGCCACGACCCTGTATCAGCCGCCTCCTGTTTGTTCGGCCGGAGGCTGAACGGATGGCGGGCGCTTATCAAGTATCCCGCAGGTTCGGCTCTCGAACCGCCATCCCGTGTCTCCGCCTTCGATGAAATCCTGTCGGGCCTTATCCAGGGCTCGGAGGGCTCCGCGCCGAGCGAAACAGGGTGAAACAAAGGAAGGCCATAATGGCATTGTACGAGCATGTGCTGCTCGCGCGGCAGGATGTCAGCGCGCAGCAAGTCGAAGCTCTTGTCGAACAGTTCAAGGGCATCATCGAGGCGAATGGCGGCTCGGTCACTAAGACCGAATACTGGGGCGTGAAGTCGCTCGGGTATCGCATCCGCAAGAACCGCAAGGCTCATTACTCGCTGCTGAACATCGACGCTCCCTCCGCCGCCGTGCTGGAGATGGAGCGCCAGATGCGCATCAACGAAGACGTCCTGCGCTTCCTGACGATCCGCGTCGAGGAGCTTGAGGAAGGCCAGTCGGCCATGCTGCAGAAGCGCGATCGTGACGATCGCGGCGAGCGCGGCGGTGACCGCTTCGAGCGTGGCGGCGACCGTTTCGATCGCGGCCCGCGCCGTGACCGTCCGCGTCGCGAAGACGAGACCACCGAAACCACCGGCACGGAGGCCTAAGCCATGTCGACCGCTTCCGCCGGCGCCCGCCGCCCCTTCTTCCGCCGCCGCAAGTCCTGCCCGTTCTCGGGCGAAGGCGCTCCGAAGATCGACTACAAGGATGTGCGCCTGCTTTCGCGCTACATCTCCGAGCGCGGCAAGATCGTGCCGTCGCGTATCACGGCCGTTTCGGCCAAGAAGCAGCGTGAGCTCGCCCAGGCGATCAAGCGCGCCCGCTTCCTGGGCCTGCTGCCCTACGTCATCCGCTAAGCGGATTGCGACCCATCGCCGGTGCCTGGCACCGGCGATGGCCGAACCCCTAGTCGCCCAGCGGTGAAACCCCGCCGGGTATGTTGAGGCGAGATGCCTCTCACCCTGCCATTTTCGAGCAGTGGGACAGCAGGACGAAGAATGCTTCCGATCGTCGGCATCGGCGCGGGCCTGGTCTCGGCCCTTCTTTTTGCAGTGGTGATCACCGGATCGCCGCTGGCGATTCTGCTGTATTCTGCAGCCCCTCTTCCGATCTTCATCGCCGCACTCGGCTGGAATCATCGCGCCGGGCTTGTTGCGACCGCAGCCGGCGCGATCGCCGGCATGATCGCGCTCAGCTTTGCCGCCGGGCTGAATTATGCGCTGATCGTCGCGCTGCCGGCCTGGTGGATTGCCTATCTGGCGCTGCTTGCCCGCAATGACGGCACCGGCGTCGCCGAATGGTATCCGCTCGGCCATCTTCTGGTCTGGATCGCCGCGACGGCCGCGCTGACCACCGTCGGCAGCGCACTCGTGATGACGACGGACTACGACACCTATCGCACGGTAATTGCACGCGTCATCGAGAACCTGCTCTCCGAGATGGTGCGCAGCCGGCTTATCGCCTTGCCTGCCGATGTGAAGGTCTCCGAACTTGCGCTGACGCTGGCGCCCGCGGTCCCCGTCGGGATCGGCGCGTCCTTCGTCACGACGATCGTCGCCAATCTCTGGCTTGCGGCGAAGGCAGTGCAGGTCTCCGGCCGACTACCGCGTCCGTGGCCTTTCATTCCGGCAACCACTGTTCCGCGCCGCGCGCTGATCCTGCTCGGCCTCGCGATGGCGACAGCCACGCTCGGCGGTTTCATCGGCGTTGCCGGAGCGGCGATGACCGGCGCCCTCCTCGCTGTCTTCATGTTCAGCGGGCTGGCGACGATCCACGACCTGACGCGCGGCAAAGCCTGGCGCGGCCCGGCGCTGATCTCGGTTTATCTCGCTCTCGTCGTCATGCAGGCCCTGCTGACGCCGCTGCTGTCGCTTGCCGGCATCGTCGATTCGCTGCTGAGGCGCCGAAAGGCCTCTGGCCCGCCCTCCGTTCCACCCATGCCTAACGCCTGACATCGAACACAAAAAGGAGAAGACCAATGGAAGTGATCCTGCTTGAACGCGTCGCCAAGCTCGGCCAGATGGGCGAAGTCGTCCGCGTCCGCGACGGCTTCGGCCGTAACTTTCTGCTGCCCCGGGGCAAGGCGCTGCGCGCCACCGAAGAGAACAAGAAGCGCTTCGAGACGCAGCGCGCCCAGCTCGAGACCCGCAATCTCGAGCTCAAGAAGGAGGCCGATTCGGTCGCCGAGACGCTGAACGGCCACTCGGTCGTGATGCTGCGTCAGTCGGGCGAATCCGGTGTGCTCTACGGTTCGGTCTCGACCCGCGACATCGCCGAGGCCCTGACTGCAGACGGCTTCAGCGTCGATCGCAGCCAGATCACGCTGAATGCGCCGATCAAGACGCTCGGCCTGCACACCGTTCCGGTCGTGCTGCATCCCGAGGTTTCGGTCACCGTCACGGTCAACATCGCCCGCTCCGCCGAGGAAGCCGAGCGCCAGGTCCGCGGCGAGAACGTCACGGCTCGCGAAGAGTTCGACCTTGACGATCTCGGTCTCGAGGTCGGCGCAGCGCTGGCCGAGGCCGGCGACAACGACGATCGCTGAGACGACCTCGTCTGACCATGAGTCAAGGGCGCCGTGGCAACACGGCGCCCTTTTCGTCGGAGGGGTGTGAAGATCGGGAGGAAGCTGCATTGCATGCTGGCATCGGGCGTCAGGGTGCTAGACTACAGAACACCCGACTCATCACAGCCGAGCTTGCCCGCAGATCATGGCCACTGCCACCGCCCTCGTTGCACGTCTCGACAATCAAGAGGCGGAGTATCGCGTCCAGCCGCATAATATCGAGGCTGAACAGGCGTTGCTGGGCGCAATCCTGGTCAATAACGACGCCTTCTACCGCGTCTCCGACTTCCTGCTGCAGGACCATTTCTTCGAGCCGATCCACCAGCGCATCTTCGAGCTGACCGCGAGTCTCATCCGAGCGGGCAAGATTGCGACGCCGATCACGCTGAAGACATTCCTCGCCGAGATCGATCTTGGCGGCATCACAGCCTCGCAATACCTGGCGCGCCTCGCGGCCGAGGCCACGACCATCATCAACGCGCAGGATTACGGGCGGACGATCTACGAGCTCGCCATCCGGCGCCTGCTCATCGGCGTCGGCGAGGATCTGGTCAACGTCGCCTATGACGCGCCGGTCGAGATGGCGCCTCGCGAGCAGATCGAAGAAGCCGAGCGTCGACTCTACGAGCTGGCCGAGAAAGGCCGCTACGAGGGCGGCTTCCAGAAATTCGATGGCGCGCTTCGCCTCGCGATCGACATGGCGGCGAGCGCCTACCAGCGCGCCGGCGGTCTCTCAGGCATCTCGTCGGGCCTCCGCGATCTCGACGCGCGCATGGGCGGTCTACAGCGCTCGGACCTGATCGTGCTTGCCGGTCGCCCGGCCATGGGCAAGACCTCGCTTGCGACCAATATTGCGTTCAATATCGCCAAGGCCTGGCGCGGCGAGCGACAGGATGACGGCTCGCTCAAGTCCGTCGACGGCGGCATCGTCGCCTTCTTCTCACTCGAAATGTCGGCCGACCAGCTCGCGACCCGTATCGTCGCCGAACAATCGGGCATCTCGTCCTACAAGATCAGGCAGGGCCGCATCTCCGAAGGCGATTTCGCGCGACTGGCCGATGTTGCAAACCAGATCGAGAAATTACCGCTCTACATCGACCAGACCGGCGGCCTCTCGATCGCCCAACTGATGGCGCGCGCACGGCGACTGAAGCGCCAGAAGGGGCTCGATGCTCTCTTCATCGACTACCTCCAGCTGCTCTCAGGTTCGGCCAAGAAGGGCGAGAACCGTGTGCAGGAACTGACCGAGATCACGACCAGCCTGAAGGCGCTGGCGAAGGAGCTCTCGGTACCGATCATCGCGCTCTCGCAGTTGTCGCGCCAGGTCGAAAACCGCGACGACAAGCGGCCCCAGCTCTCGGACCTGCGCGAATCCGGCTCGATCGAGCAGGACGCCGACGTCGTGATGTTCGTCTATCGCGAAGAATACTATCTCAAGGGCAAGGAACCGCGGGCCGGTACGCCGGAACATGCGACCTGGCTCAACGAAATGGAGGTGGCCCATGGACTCGCCGAGTTGATCATCGGCAAGCAGCGCCACGGCCCGACCGGCACCATCGCCCTGCAGTTCGATGCCGACGTCACACGCTTCTCCGATCGCGCCGAAGAAGCCCATCTGCCGGAACAGATATGACCGCCTTCGATACCCCGGATGCCGGCACGGCCGGCGCAACACTGACGATCGATTTGGGGGCGCTGGTCGCGAACTGGCATGCACTGGGGCAGCGCGCCGGCGGTGCCGAAGCCGGCGCCGTGGTCAAGGCCGACGCCTATGGCATCGGCACCGAACCTGCGGTCACGGCTCTCGCAAGGGCCGGCTGCCGCACGTTTTTCGTCGCCCATCTGTCCGAGGGCGTTAGGGCGCGAGCCGTGGCTCCGGACGCAGCGATCTATGTGCTGAACGGCCTCTTGCCGGAAGCCTGCGGCTACTTTGCCCAGCACGACCTGTCACCGGTGCTCGGCTCGCACGAGGAACTGGTCGAATGGGCCGCGTTCCGCCAGGGCGGAGCCGCAGTCAGGCCGGCCGCCCTGCATGTCGACACCGCGATGAACCGGCTCGGGCTCTGGGCCGGCGAAGGTTTGAACCTCGCTCGTGAGCGCCCGGGCACGCTCACCGCAGCAGGCATCGGCCTAGTGATGTCGCATTTCGCCTCGTCCGAGGATGAAGCCGATCCGGCCAACGCGCGGCAAGCCGCCGCCTTCGCCGAGATTGCTGCGGCCCTCCCCGGCATTCCCGCCTCGCTGAAGAACTCTTCGGGGCATTTCCTCAAGGATGTGCCGTCCTACCAGATCACCCGGCCGGGCTATGCGCTCTATGGCGGCAATCCGACGCCGCACCTGCCCAACCCGATGCAGCCTGTCATCGGACTGGAAGCACGCATTCTCCAGCAGCGCGAGGTCAAGGCGGGCACGCAGGTGGGCTATAACGGTCGCTGGACGGCACGGGGTGCGCGCAAGCTCGCGACGATCTGCCTCGGCTATGCCGATGGCTACCCGCGCAACGCGAGCTGGACGGATAGCAGCACTGGTGGCTCGGCCATCGTCGGCGGTGTCACCTGCCCCTTCGTCGGCACGGTCTCGATGGACCTGATCATCATCGATGTCACGGAAGCACCCGCGGCTGCTGCCGTGAGGGGCGCGCCGGTGACGCTGATCGGCGGCCCGCTCGACCTCGAAGCGGTGGGTGCCGGAGCCAAGACCATCGGCTACGAAATCCTGACCGGTCTCGGCGGACGCTATGCGCGCCGCTATCTCGGGCTCTAGTGCCGGATGGCGAAACGCGGCCCGACCTATACCTGCCAAGCCTGCGGAGCGGTCTATCATCGCTGGCAGGGCAAATGCGACGCCTGCGGCACATGGTCCTCTCTCAGCGAGGAAGCACAGGCCGCGCCGGTACCCGGCGGGCGCGTCTCGTCGAACAGCCGTGCCCGGGGCCGTGTCTTTGCGCTCGAGACGCTCAGAGGCGAGACACAGGATGCTCCCCGCATCGTCGCCGGCATCGGTGAGCTCGACCGGGTCACCGGTGGCGGCTTTGTGCCGGGCTCGGTGCTACTGATCGGTGGCGATCCCGGCATCGGCAAATCGACCCTGCTGATGCAGGCCTGTGCCGCGCTCGCCAATGGCGGCCATCGCGTCGTTTATGTCTCGGGCGAAGAATCGACCGGGCAGGTGCGCCTGCGGGCCGAGCGCATGGGCCTCGCCGATGCGCCGGTCGACCTTGCCGCCGAAACCAATGTCGAGGACATCGTCGCCACGCTCAACCAGGGCCAGCGCCCGGCCCTCGTGGTGATCGATTCGATCCAGACCATGTGGTCGGGCGAGGTCGAAAGCGCGCCGGGCACAGTGACGCAGGTCCGCGGCTCGGCCCAGGCACTGATCCGCTATGCCAAGACCAGCGGCGCCTGCCTGATCCTCGTCGGCCATGTCACCAAGGACGGACAGATCGCGGGGCCGCGTGTGGTCGAGCATATGGTCGACGCCGTTCTCTCCTTCGAGGGCGAAGGCGCGCATGCCTTCCGCGTCCTGCGCGGACAGAAGAACCGCTTCGGGGCGACCGACGAGATCGGCGTCTTCGAGATGACCGGCAAGGGATTGTCGGAAGTTACTAATCCATCAGCGCTTTTCCTGGCTGGCCGAGACCAGGCTGCCCCCGGCGCCGCCGTCTTCGCCGGGGTCGAGGGTACGCGGCCGGTCCTGGTCGAGATCCAGGCGCTGGTCTCGCCGACCTCGCTTGGCACGCCCCGGCGTGCCGTCGTCGGCTGGGAGAACAGCCGTCTCGCCATGGTGCTCGCCGTGCTCGAAACCCATGGCGGCCTCAGGCTCGGCCAGCACGACGTCTATCTCAACGTGGCCGGCGGCCTGCGGGTCAACGAGCCGGCCGCCGATCTGGCGGTTGCCGCCTCGCTCATCTCCTCGCTGACCGGAGCGATCCTGCCGGCCGAAGGCGTCTATTTCGGCGAGATTGCCTTGTCGGGGGCGATTCGCCCGGTTTCCGTCACGGCGGCCCGCCTGCGCGAGGCGGCCAAGCTCGGATTCGAGGCGGCGCTCCTCCCCGCCGGGGGAGCGGATTTCGGCGAGGGCAGCGGGCTTGGACTCCGCCGTTTCGGGCATGTTGCCGAGCTTGTCGCCGACATTGCGGCCCGCGCTCCTCGCAGGGATGTGAAATGAACCGCCCCCAAGGGTGACGGAACCCCTTCGAACGCGTATAGCAAAATCGTTGCGGCCAGCCCATTTCTTGCGGGCCACCCCTAGATGCTAGAGAAGCGGCTTCCTACATGCCTGTCACAATCCTCGATCTCGTCGTCATCGGCGTGGTTTTGATCTCGGCGTTGCTGGCCGCTGTGCGCGGGCTGACACGAGAAGTGTTGGCTATCGCGTCCTGGGCGACGGCAGCCGTGGTGGCTTGGGTGTTTCATCCCCAGCTCCTGCCGCTGGCACAGCAACATATTCCGAACCAGACCATCGCGCTGGTCGCCGTGATCGCGGCCCTGTTCCTGGTAACATTGATCATCGTGTCGCTCGTGACTGCCCGGATTTCCGATTTCGTCCTCGACTCGCGTATCGGCGCGCTCGACCGGACGCTCGGCTTTGTCTTCGGCGCGGCCCGCGGACTGCTGCTGGCGGTCATCGGTTACGTGTTTTTCACCGCGCTGATGGGCGACAAGAACCTGCCGACCTGGGCAAAGGACGCCAAGGCCAAGCCGATCCTCGAAGAGACCGGCCGCTCGCTCCTGACGATGCTGCCGCAGGATATCAATTCCGACTTCGTCAAGAAGCTGCTGAAGCCCAAGACCGGCGAAGAGCCCGCCGAAGCGCCGGCCGAGGAGCCGCGCCCGCCGGCGAGCCCGACCGCCGACCCGCAGCGCCGCACCGAGGTGCCGAACGCCAACGACCGCCAGGCGCTGCAGCGTGCGATCGAAGGCACACGCCCGGCAACACCTGCCCAAACTCGTCCGTAATTAGAGCGTAACGCAGCCGTGTTACAGCGTATGGAGCCCGTAATGACGTCTCACCCCGAGACCCACGACGCCTTCGATCCCTATGCCGACCGGCTGCGCGAGGAATGCGGCGTTTTCGGCATCTTCGGTCATGCCGATGCCGCCGCGCTGACGGCGCTCGGCCTGCATGCTCTCCAGCATCGTGGCCAGGAAGCGGCGGGGATCGTCACCTTCGACGGCAGACGCTTCCATTCGGAGCGGCGACTCGGCCTTGTCGGCGATGCGTTCTCGGAAGCCTCGGTCATCGACAAGCTCCAAGGTGCGCAGGCGATTGGCCATGTGCGCTATTCGACGACAGGCGAGACGATCCTCCGCAACGTCCAGCCGCTCTTCGCCGAACTGCATGGCGGCGGCTTTGCCGTTGCGCATAACGGCAACCTCACGAACGGCCTGACGCTGCGCCGCAATCTCGTCCGTGACGGTGCGATTTATCAGTCGACCTCCGACACGGAGGTGCTGCTCCATCTCGTCGCCCGCAGCCGAAAGACCCGCTTCATCGATCGTTTTGTCGATGCCATCCGCCAGATCGAGGGCGCTTATGCCTTCGTCGGCATCACCAATAAGAAGCTGATTGGCGCACGCGATCCGCTGGGCATCCGCCCGCTCGTGCTCGGCGAACTCGACGGCGCTCCGATTCTGACCTCCGAGACCTGCGCGCTCGACATCATCGGAGCCAAGTTCGTCCGTGAGGTCGAGAACGGCGAAGTCGTCGTCATCTCCGAAGACGGCATCGAGAGCCACAAGCCCTTCCCGCCGGTTGCGGAACGCCCCTGCATCTTCGAGTACATCTACTTCGCCCGGCCGGATTCGATCGTTAAGGGCCAAAGCATCTATGAGCGGCGCAAGCGCATGGGTGCACAATTGGCAGCTGAAGCGCCAGCGAATGCCGATGTGATCGTGCCGGTGCCGGATTCCGGCGTGCCAGCTGCCCTCGGCTTTGCCCAGGCAAGCGGCGTTCCCTTCGAACTCGGCATCATCCGCAACCACTATGTCGGGCGCACCTTCATCGAACCGACCCAGAAGGTCCGCGAACTCGGCGTGCGCCTGAAGCACTCGGCCAATCGCAGCGTGGTCGAGGGCAAGAGCATCGTTCTGGTCGATGATTCGATCGTGCGCGGCACGACCTCGTTCAAGATCGTCAAGATGATGCGCGAGGCGGGCGCGCGCGAGGTGCATTTCCGCATTTCGTCGCCGCCGATCACCCATCCGGACTATTACGGCATCGACACGCCCGACCGCGAGAAGCTGCTGGCGGCAACCCACACCCTCGAAGAGATGCGCCAGTTCGTCGGCGCGGATTCTCTCGCCTTTCTCTCGGTCGACGGTCTTTATCGCGCCATGGGACATGAGCGGCGTGATCCCGTCCGGCCGCAATTTACCGACCATTGCTTCACCGGCGACTACCCGACCTCGCTGACCGACGTCATCGGCGAGAGCGCCAAGCAGGAATTGTCCCTCCTGGCCGAAGCCGGCTGATCACCCAGAGCATATGATGACCAAGCCTCTCGCAGGGCGCATCGCGCTCGTCACTGGCGCGTCGCGCGGTATTGGCCGCGCCGCAGCCCTCGCCTTCGCCAATGCAGGCGCGCATGTCGTCGCCCTGGCGCGAACCTCAGGCGCGCTTGAGGAACTCGATGACGAGATTCAGGGCATCGGCGGCAGCACGACGCTGGTACCTGTCGACCTCAGCGACGCGGCGGCAATCGAGAAGCTTGGCCCGGCTCTGCTGCAGCGTTGGGGCAAACTCGACATCCTGCTCGCCAATGCCGGCATCCTGGGCCCCCTGACCCCGCTGACCCACGCCTCGCCGAAGGAATGGGCCAAGGTGTTCGAGACCAATGTCACGGCTAACTGGCGCCTGATCAAATCGGTGGAACCGGCGCTGCAGGCTTCGGATGCGGGCCGAGTCATCGTGATGTCGTCAGGTGCGGCGCATAAGTGCTTGGCCTATTGGGGCCCGTACTCGATCTCGAAGGCGGCCGTCGAGGCCATGGCGCGCACCTATGCGGCCGAGACCGTGACGACCCCGCTCAAGGTGATGATCGTCAATCCCGGCCCCCTGCGCACCCGCATGCGGGAAGAAGCGATGCCGGGCGAGGATCCGCTGACGCTGAAGACCCCCGAAGAACTCGCTCCGCATCTCATACGCCTGGCCTCGCCCGACTGGAGCGAGACGGGCAAGATTTTTGACTTTCCGCAGGGCAAAGTACTGAGCCCGCAGATGCCGGCCTAGGTCGCCGATCAGTCTCTTTGCGTGGCATGGGATTTCTCCGAAAGGTGGATTCGACTTTTCGGTCCGATGCCCTTGGGTGACGAGCGATCAGGCCCCTGGGCGCGGCGATGCACGCACCAGCGTGATCAGATCGGGAATGGTGAGGTTTGGCAGCGCCACCATCTCGTCGAGCGAAAACCAGCGTATCTCGACATGCTCGTCGCAGAGATTGACCGCCTCTCCGCCCTCCCAGGCATGCACGACATAGATGTGGTGCAGCGCCTCGCCGTTTCGTTCGGGAAAGCGCTCCGGTTCCGACAGCACCAGCTGATAGCGCGTCGGAACAAGGCCGACCTCCTCACGACATTCGCGCAGAAGCGCCGCCTGGAGGCCTTCACCCGCTTCGACCCGGCCACCGATCGCGTCCCAGTGATCGGCCCATGCGCGCTTCCAGGATGCCCTCAGGCCGAGCAGAACCGTGTTCTCCGGGCTGACGAACAGGGCGCTGACCGTCTCGAGCATCCGCCCTTCCATTTCGCCTACTCCGCCCGCAGCCAGCGGAACAATCCGGCGTCGTCTCCGCTCTCCAAAGCAGTCGCGACACGCCGACCGACCGCGGCGCCAAATTTGTAGCCATGCCCCGAACAGGCGGAGACCGCGAGCGCCTTGCCAATCCGGCGCGCGAAGAATGCGCCATCCTCGGTGAAGGTATAGGCGCAGGTCGCAGTACGCTTGACGCGATACTCATTGAGCCGAACGAGCGGCGGGGCGAAATAGTCCCGGATCTGCTCGCCTTCCCCGGGATGAGGCTCACGCTCCTCATCGGGCTCTCTCGGGCGGCGATGGATTCCGGCGCCCAGCTTCAGTTCGGTCCCGTCCACTGGGGGCAGGATATAGCCGTGTCTATCCCCACCGACGCTGACCATGGCGGGCGCACGCTGCCAGGCCTCATGAAGATCCCTGGGCGGATCGAGATATACGACCGCAGTGCGGTAGGTCTTCAGCGCATCGCCGAGTTCCGGGAACAGACGCAACACCCAGGCCCCAGCCGTCACGACGATCTGGTCGGCAGCAATCCGCGTCCCATCGTCAAGGATGACGACACCGGCATCCGCCTCCACGGCCGAGACGCGCGCATTGGCCTGAATCGCGACGCCGCGTTCCGCCAGAAGCCGGAGCAGATCCGCCGCAATCCGTGCCGGGAAAAGTGCGCCGCCGTCAGCACTGAAATAAGCGTAGCGCAGGCTTGCCGCATCGAGAAAGGGCCAGCGCGTCGCAGCTTCGGCAGGCTCATGCAACATGTAGGGCGCTGACATCCGGTCGAGCCCATCGCGAAACTGCTCGCCCTCGTCGCCCTTCTCCAGCGACACGCCGAGAACGCCGCAATTGGCGAGATGGGACCGGCCAAGATCAACCCACATGTCATCCCATGCCGCGAAAGCTTCCGGGATGGTGCGGGCATAGCCGTCGGCACTGCCATAGGCGCGACGGATGATACGATGCTGGTCGCCCGAGGCGGCGTAGGGATTGGGAATCACCGGCGCCTGCTCGAGCAGCGTTACCTCATGGCCACGCCCGCTGAGAGCCCAGGCGGTGGCAAGGCCGCCAATGCCCGCACCGACGACGGTGACGATCACTTGCGCTTGTTTCGATCGTAGGGATTGTCGCCACCACGCGTGTGCAGGCGGATCGGCGTGCCCGGCAGCTCGAATGCCTCGCGCAGATTGTTGACGAGATAGCGCGTATAGGACACCGGCAAATGGTCGAGCTGGTTGCCGAACAGCGCGAAAGTCGGCGGGCGTGCCTTCGCCTGCGTCATGTAGCGGATCTTGATGCGGCGCCCAGCGACTGCCGGAGGCGGGTGAGCCGAGAGCACGCCTTCCAGCCAGCGGTTGATCCGCGCCGTGGAGACGCGACGATTCCAGACGTCATAGCTCGCGAAGACAGCCTGCATCAGCCGGTCGATGCCCTCGCCCGCCAGGCCTGACAGCGGAACGATCTGCACGCCGCGCACCTGCGCCAGCAAATGGTTCGCCTTCTCCTTGAGCTCCGCCAACAGGCCCTGCTTGTCGGCAACGAGATCCCATTTGTTCAGACCGATGACGACCGACCGGCCTTCGCGCTCGGTCAGGTCGACCAGCGTCAGGTCCTGCTTCTCGAAGGGAATGGTCGAATCGAGCAGGACCACGACGACTTCGGCGAAGCGAATGGCCCGAAGCGCATCGGCGACCGAGAGTTTTTCGAGTTTCTCCTCGATACGGGCGCGCTTGCGCATGCCCGCCGTGTCGAAGAGCTTGACCGGGCGGCTGCGCCACTCCCAGTCGACCGAAATGGTGTCCCGGGTGATACCGGCTTCCGGCCCCGTCAGAAGACGGTCCTCGCCAATCATCCGGTTGACAAGGGTCGACTTGCCGGCATTGGGGCGGCCGATGATGGTGACGCGCAGCGGCTTGTTGGGGTCGCTCTCCTCGTCGAAATCGGCAGCCGGGGCTTCGGCCCAGGCTTGATCGTCCTCGTCTTCGTCCGGCTCGTCGGCAATGAAGGGCACAAGCGCTTCAAGCAGATCCGCGGTGCCTTCGCCGTGCTCGGCCGAGAACGGCACAGGGTCGCCAAGGCCGAGCGCATAGGCCTCGAATGTGCCGTCCTTGCCCTTGTTCCCTTCCGCCTTGTTGGCGAGCAGGATCACAGGCTTTCCAGAACGGCGCACCAGGTCCGCGAAGGGCTGGTCCATCGGCGTCAGGCCAAGCCGGGCATCGATCATGAAGAGGATCACATCGGCCTGGGCGATCGCTGTCTCGGTCTGAGCGCGCATGCGGCCCGCGAGCGAGTCCTTGTCGGCCTCCTCGAGTCCGGCGGTATCGATGATGCGGAAGCGCAAATGGCCGAGTGAGGCATCGCCTTCGCGCCGGTCGCGGGTCACGCCCGGCCGGTCATCGACCAGAGCGAGCTTCTTGCCCACGAGCCGGTTGAAAAGCGTCGATTTGCCGACATTCGGCCGGCCGATGATGGCGACGGTCGCGGTCATGGTGTTCAAATTCGTCCTGTTACGCGCCGGGATCGGCGCGTCGGGTCAATTCTTGGTCTCGACGGCGCCGCCGCGCACCAGAGCGAGATAGAGATCGGTACGCTGGCGTAGCACCTGCGGCGATTGCGGATCGGTCACGATGGCATCGAACCAGCGGCCGGCATCCTCGAACAGATTGGCCTTGAGCGCGGCAATGCCGAGAAACTCACGGGCCGAATGGCGCCAGACGCCCTGCGGAGACGCGAGCGGCTCAAGCGCGGCGCGGGTCTCGGTATAGGGCGCAAGATCGACGCGCAACATGCCGGCACGAAGCCGGGCAAGATCGCGATAGAGCTGATCGAGAGAGCTGTCATTCGCCAGCGCGTCGAAGGCCGTTGCGCCTGCGGCAGCGTCGCGCTTGCCGGTCTCGGCCGCCAGGCGGAACCGCGCGATCTGGCGGTACCCTGCCGGCGCGTTGGCCGCGAGGTCGACGAGGATCGACTCCGCCTCGGCGCCACGGTTGTCGCGCGAAGCCCTCAGCGCCTCTTCCAGCCGCGCACCCACGGCCTGCGAAGCCTGCTGCTCGCGATAGAGCCAGACCTGCCAGGCCGCGACGGCCACGACAGCAGCCACGGCCAAGCCGATGAGCAGGTTGCCATATCTCTTCCAGAGCGCCGCCGCCTTGTCGCGCCGGACCTCCTCGTCGATCTCACGAAAAATATCGGCCATAGGGTGTCACAATCCTCTTCACCCTGCCGGGTAGCATTTTCGCTGGCCGATTGCGAGCCGGATCAAGCGTGGCGTGGCGTGGTGGGTTCAGCCCTGAACAGCAAACTGCCGTCGCCATAGGAATAGAAACGGTATTTCTCCGCGATCGCATGGGCATAGGCCCGTTTCATGAGGTCGAGCCCGCAGAAAGCCGAGACCAGCATGAACAATGTCGAGCGCGGCAGGTGAAAGTTCGTCATCAGGATGTCGACGGCCCTGAAGCGATAGCCAGGCGTAATGAAGATGGCCGTATCACCGGAGAACGGCGCGACGACGCCGTTCTCGCCGGTGGCGCTCTCGAGCAGCCGCAGGGCCGTGGTGCCGACGGCAACGATGCGGCCTCCCCTTGCCTTGACCTGGTTCAGCGCTGCTGCGGTCTCCGCGCTCACACTGCCCCATTCGGCATGCATGCGGTGCTCGCGCGTATCCTCGGCCTTGACCGGGAGGAACGTGCCCGCGCCGACATGAAGCGTCACGAAATGGCGGGATATGCCGCGTGCATCGAGGGCTGCAAACAGTTCCGGCGTGAAGTGGAGACCGGCAGTCGGGGCGGCCACGGCTCCATCGGTGCGGGCGTGAACCGTCTGGTAGTCATGGGCATCGGCCTGATCGGTCGGACGCTTGCCGGCGATATAGGGCGGGAGCGGCAACTCACCCATCCGCGCGATCGCTTCATCCAGGATCGGCCCGGACCAGGCGAACCGCAACTCGACCTCGCCGCCCTCGCCCTTTCCGACGACCTCGGCATGCAGCGCGCCAAGCTCGCACGCATTCGACGCCGCGTCCGAGCCGAACACCACCGTCTCGCCAAGGGCCAGCTTCTTGGCCGGCCTGGCGAAGGCAAGCCAGCGGTCGGACGCTTCGCGCTTGTGCAGCATGATCTCGACACGCGCCGAGGCCTCTCCCCTGACGCGTCGGCCATAGAGTCGGGACGGGATCACACGCGTATCGTTGAGGACGAGCGCGTCGCCGGGCTGAAGCAGGCTGGCAAGTTCGCGAACGCCGCGCCCCTCGAATGGTTCGGCTGCATCCGGCCGCACCACGAGCATCCGCGCAGCATCCCGTGGGCTGACGGGCCTCAGCGCGATACGCTCTTCCGGCAGGTCGAAGTCGAAAAGTTCGACATCCACGATCGAATCCGCCTCACAAAACTGCGAACCAAAACAAGATAAGCCCCCATCCATCGGGATGCGCCTGCGGCGCTGCCGGGATGAGGGCCCATCTGAACTCAAGCCCCATTCGCACGGGGCCTGTGGCGATATCAGGCCGCGTCAGCCATCACCTTCATCGAGACGATGGAGTCCGGGTCACGCACCGGCTCGCCGCGCTTGATGTTGTCGACATTCTCCATGCCTTCAACGACCTGCCCCCAGACCGTGTACTGCTTGTCGAGGAAGCGGGCGTCGTCGAAGACGATGAAGAACTGGCTGTTGGCCGAGTTCGGGTTCTGCGAACGGGCCATCGAGCAGATGCCCCGGACATGCGGCTCGGCGTTGAACTCGGCCTTCAGATCCGGCAGGTCGGAGCCGCCGGTACCGGTGCCATGCGGGCAGCCGACCTGAGCCATGAAGCCGTCGATGACGCGGTGGAAGACAATGCCGTCATAGAAGCCCTGGCGCGCGAGGGTCTTCAGGCGCTCGACATGGCCAGGAGCGAGGTCCGGGCGCAGCTTGATGACAACGCGGCCCTTTGTGGTTTCCATGACGAGGGTGTTCTCGGGATCGAGCGACATCAGATCGGCCTTTCATTGGACGGCGCACGGCCGTGGAAGCGAATGGTGAAGGGTCGCCCCGCGATACTCGCTCCGAAGCGCGGCGACAACCTCACAGGTGCGCAGTTCCGGATGGCGTCGATCACGGAGGCGGTGAACCGTTCCCGCAGATCGGGATCGGTACGGCGCGTTTCCCAGGTGACGCGCGGCTGGCCAAAGATGCTGCCGTCGCGCCGCAGGCTGAAGCGGACAGTCGCCATGGCGCTGTCGCTGGAGCCGGTCATCGCAGGCGGATTCCAGCAGCGTCGAAACGCTGGACCGAGCTCGGAAATGCGATCGACAGCATCGCCATCAAAGGCCCGGGTCACTGGTGACACGGACCCGCTCAGCCCCGAATCGACTGGGGGCGGCAGGCTTGGAACCGCGCGGCGTGGCGCGTGCTCCCCGAATGGCCCACCGATTCCTGGCAGGTAGCGCTGCCCCGAAGGTGGCGGCAGAACCGGGTTCTGCGAGCCGGAAGGCGGCGGCAGAACCGGGTTCTGCGAGCCGGAGGGCGGCGGCAGGCCGAGATCGTTTGTGTCCTGCGCCGCGCCAGCGCCGACCATGACGATCGACAGGACGGCGACGAACAGGGGCAGGACACGCGACATGGCTGCAGCCGCTCCTTGCTATTTCGCGTCGGACTGAAGACGCATGCGCACGATCTTGTCGGGGGCGCTGACCTGGCCGTTATTGGCCGAGCTGCCCTTCTTGATCTTGCGCGCCACGTCCATGCCGGACACCACCTCGCCGAACAAGGTGTACTGCCCGGTCAGCGAGCCACAGCCTTCGTAGCAGATGAAGAACTGGGAATTGGCGGAATCGGGCGATGCGGAACGCGCCATTCCGACCGAGCCGACCTTGTAGGGCGTGGGGGTGAATTCAGCCGGGAGATTCGGAAGGTCGGACTTGCCGGTGCCGGTACCAGTGGGATCACCGGTCTGGGCCATGAAGCCATCGATGACGCGATGGAAGACGATACCATCATAGAAGCCACGCTTGGTCAGCGCCTTGATCTGCTCGACATGCTTGGGAGCCAGATCGGGACGAAGGCGAATCGTAATGTTGCCGTCCTTGGTCTCGAGCACGACCGTATTGTTGGGGTCGGAGGCCGGCGCTTGCGCCTGGGCGCAGCCGAGCGACGCAGCAAGGGCGAGAATGGCGAGAGAACTGCGCAGCATGTGAAGCATCTCCGTCGTTGCCGGAGGATCCGGCCGATGATTACGGGCGTCGTAACGGCATCCTTTGACCGGAACAAGGCGTTGAGCCGCCTGATCTGGAGCATGCTGCACTGCACAAGAGCAAACTTCATTTAACTTGCAAAAAGATCAGGCTAGCGCTGCCTAAATGGGTGACAGCCCTGTCACAATCGGATACTCATCTGGCGCTGGGCTCGCTCGGGGAAACCTTGAGCGCCGCGGACCAGGTCTCGGGAGGAACAAACGCCCGCCTAGTATATGAGTCGTACGCAACCAGATGTGCGCCGTTACTGCGGAAAAAACAGACTCCAGGGCAAGGCTTCGGCCTTGCCCTTTGTTTTTGGCGTTACCGTCCGCTGTCGATCAAAGATCGTAGGCCGACCAGATATACCAGACGAACACGAAGATGATTGCGGCCAGGATCGTTGTAATCAGCGCCTTCTTGGCGAGGCCCGGAAGCACGGGGGCGCCTGGCTCGGTGCCCTGAACGACCTCCCCGTCCTCCGCCTGACTGCGGACTCCGAACGGCAGGGTCACGAACAGAACCGTCCACCAGATCACGAAATAAACGGCGAGACCGCCAGCAATGGTCATGGCCTGATCCTTTCTCGGGCGGAGGCGGTCATCTCATGGCAAGCCAGCGGGATTGCGGCAAGGTTCCTCGCTGCCGCAGCCCGTCGCAATCCACGCGAAAGCCTATCCGGCCAAGGCGACGCAGGAGAATGCGACGCGCGCTTCGGTGGGCACGCCGAACCGCGCGGTATGGCGCGCCGGCAGGCCGCCGGGAAAATGCTTCATATATTCAGCATTGCAGGCGGCGTAGTCGGATGGGTCGGTGATCAGCATCGTCATCTGCACGACGCGGTCGAGGCTGCTGCCGGCCTCCGTCAGAATCTCGCTGATCCGCCCCAGCGCATTGCGGACCTCATCGGCCGGTGTTTCACCGCGGTGGATGCCGTTTGCAGGATCATGCGGAGCCGAATGTCCGGAGACAAAGATCAGCCCCCCTGCCCGCGTCGCCGCACTGAACGGGCGTGGCGAGCCTGCTTCGGGCTCCCCGATGAACTCGATCATCAATCGTCTCCCGCATGTTTCGCGCCGCGCGATTTCAGGCCTGTTCCAGTTCAACGAGCGTCCCGCAGAAATCCTTGGGGTGCAGGAACAGGACAGGCTTGCCATGGGCACCGATGCGCGGCTCGCCGGAGCCGAGCACGCGCGCGCCCGTTGCCTTCAGCCGGTCACGCGCCGCAAGGATGTCGTCGACCTCGTAGCAGATGTGATGAATGCCACCATCGGCATTCCGCTCGAGAAATTTCGCGACCGGCGAATCCGCCCCGAGGGGCTCGAGCAACTCGATCTTCGTGTTGGGCAACTCGACGAAGACGACCGTAACGCCGTGCTCAGGCTGCGGCAGCGGCTGGGAGACGCGTGCACCCAGCGTATCGCGATAGAGCGCGCTTGAAGCCGCAAGGTCCTTTACGGCGATGGCGACGTGGTTGA
The DNA here is from genome assembly GCA_900470095.1 of Hyphomicrobiales bacterium. GTDB lineage: Bacteria > Pseudomonadota > Alphaproteobacteria > Rhizobiales > Beijerinckiaceae > Allobosea. Next base: position 49,385 of record UBZM01000063.1, on the reverse strand, counting down.
GGCGACCGATCATTGAGAGCTCCCTTGCATCCGGCAGGTACACTGCCGTCCGTGCTGCCGACACCCGCGAAATAATCGCACCGGATCTCGTATCCAGTCCGATGATCCAACCTTTCACTGTTAGAATCGGCCTTCCCGAAAACAGCAATCCACTCTTCGGGCCGATGCTTTAGACCTCGATCACCAGCGCATGCACCAGCGGCTTCTTGCCCCATTCCTCGTTGACGGTGCTGCGCAGGCCACGCTCCAGCGCGTTGCGCAGCGCTTCAGGGTCGCGACGGCGGGCCTTGGGGATGTTGTCGAGCAGGTCTGAGACAGCATCGGCGACCAGTTCGTCGAAGGGCGTGCCGTCGCGCGCGGTTGGCGGCAGGCCGAGCACGGCAATCTCCGGCTCGCCGGCGATGCCGCCCTTGTCGTCGACCGCAACCGCGACCGAAATCATGCCGGCAAAGGAAAGCCTGCGACGCTCCTGGATCGTCTTCTCCGTAGCGTTCACCAGGAGAGCGCCGTCCTGATAAAGCCGGCCATGGGGTGCTTCATCGATCTTGCCGGCGCCGTCGGCCGTGATGGCGATGATGTCGCCATTGCCGGCACGAACGACGTTCTTGACGCCGAGCCCGCGTGCGAAGGCCGCGTGTTCGCTGAGATGCAGATCCTCGCCATGGGCGGGAATCGCGATCTTCGGCCGGAGCCAGCCATAGAGCCGGGCCATCTCCTCGCGGCGCGGATGGCCCGAGACGTGGACCAGATGCGTGCGGTCGGTGATGATCTCGATATTGTCCCGTGCCAGCGCATTCAGGATGTTGCCGACCGCCTTCTCATTGCCCGGAATGGTGCGGGACGAGAAGATCACGCGGTCGCCTGGCGACAGGGCGATCTCGGGATGATCGTCGGACGCAATGCGCGAGAGTGCAGCGCGTGGCTCACCCTGACTGCCGGTGAGCAGCGCCACAACCTTGTCGCGCGGCAGGTAGCCATAGTGCTCGACGGAGCGGAATGCCGGAATGCCGTCAAGGTAGCCGCATTCGCGCGCGACATCGATGACACGGTCCATCGCGCGGCCAACCACGACGACATCGCGATGACCGGCCATGGCAGCTTCGGCGACGGCTCGCAGGCGGGCCACATTCGAGGCGAATGTCGTAACGGCGACGCGGCCGGGCGCCGAAGCGACCAGTTCCTTCAGCTTGGCTGCGACGTCCGCCTCACTCGGGCTGATGCCGTCGCGCATGACGTTAGTCGAGTCACAGACCAGGGCGAGCACGCCCTCGTCGCCAAGCTCGCGCAGTCGCTTCTCGTCGGTCGGCAGGCCGACTTGCGGGGTCGGGTCGATCTTCCAGTCGCCGGTATGAACGACGAGGCCAACAGGGGTTCGGATCGCCAGAGCGCAGGATTCCGGAATGGAATGGGCGACCGGCACGAACTCGATCTCGAAGGGGCCAAGCGTGACATGTCCGCCCTGGGCGACGACGTTGATCGGGACCTTCGGAGCGCCGGGCTCGCCCAGCCGCCGCGTGGCAAGCAGCCCAGCCGCGAACGGCGTGCAGTAGACGGGCGCGCGCAGGGAGGGCCACAGCGCAGCGAGCGCGCCGATATGATCCTCATGCGCGTGGGTGATCACGATGCCGAGCAGATTGGCCCGTTCCTCGATGATATAGCACAGGTCGGGCAGGACGATGTCGACGCCCGGAACCTCGGGACCGGCAAATGACAGGCCGCAATCGACCAGGATCCATTTGCGCCGCCCTTCAGGTCCGAAGCCGTAGAGTGCCGCATTCATACCGATCTCGCCTAGGCCGCCGAGGGGAACGAAGACGAGTTGGTCGCTGGAACGGGTCACGGGAAATCCTAAGGCAGAAAGGCAGGCGCAGGGCGCGCCGGATGAATGGCAAGGCCTAGCATGAAGGCCGTGGAAGAGCGACAGGAGCCGCCCTGGGACAGGCGTGACCGTTCAGCCGGGAGGGCCGAAATAGAGATCGCCTGCGTCAACCAGATGGCGCGCGCCGGCGACATCGAGTTCGAGCCGGCCCGAAGCGTCGAGGCCAAGAAAGCGACCGCTCAGCGGCCCCTCCGCCAGGCGCAGGGTGATGGTCTCGCCGAGGAATGCTGCACGTTCGAGCCAGGCCGCCCGGGTCGGGCCAAAGCCGCCCGGCAATGACCAGGCATTGAAGCGGGCAACCCAGGCGTCGCTGAGCGCGGCCAGCAGAGCCTCGATACTCGCAGCCTGGTCTTCGGCCTTCAGGAAGGTCGCTGGATAGGGGGTATCGTCCGGTCGGCTGGCGACATTGACGCCCATGCCGATGGTGACCGCAAAGCGCCCTGCCCGGCTCTCGCCTTCGAGCAGCAGCCCCGCCGTCTTGGCGCGGTCGATCAGCAGGTCATTGGGCCATTTCAAAGCAAGGCGCGGAGCAGAGAGGCCGGTCACCCTGGCTGCGGCGTCATGCAAGGCGAGGCCGGCAACAAAGCCGAGCTGCGGCGCCAAGGCGGGCTCGCAGGGCTGCACGAGCAAGAGGCTGGCGTAGAGATTTCCGGGCGGAGAGCCCCAGTTGCGACCATGACGACCGCGCCCGGCGCTTTGGCTGCGAGCCACGATCCAGAGTAAGCCAAGGTCGCCCTGGTCGGAGGCGCGACGCGCCTCTTCCATGGTCGAGCCGACCGCGTCCCGCACGATCAGCCGGTAGCCGGCGGCGCGTGCCGCCTCGCCGAGCACGCCGCCCGCCCCCTTAGAACAGCGACTTGGCGGCAGCAGCAGCCGAGTCGAACAGCGGGGCCGGCACGAAGGAGAGCATCAGCACGAACAGGGTCGAGACCAGCAGCACGCCGCGCACGCCGATGTCCCCCTTCTCGAAGGCCGGCTTCGCCTCGTCGAAATACATCACCTTGATGACGCGCAGGTAGTAGTAGGCGCCGACCACGCTGGTCACCACGCCGATCACGGCAAGTGCGTAGAGCTTTGCATCGATCGCGGCATAGAAAACGTAGAACTTCGCCCAGAAACCGGCCAGCGGCGGAATGCCGGCGAGCGAGAACATCATCATCGCCAGCGCGAAAGCCATCCAGGGATTGGTACGCGAGAGCCCGGCAAGCTCGGAGATGTCTTCGACGGGCTTGCCGTCGCGGCGCATCATCAGAACGCAGGCAAAAGCGGCAAGCGTCGTGGCGAGATAGATCGCCATATAGGTCATCACGCCCTGGACGCCCGCTGCCGTTCCCGTCGCGAGGCCAACCAGCGCGTAGCCCATATTGGCGATCGAGGAATAGGCGAGCAGGCGCTTGATGTTGCGCTGGCCGATGGCAGCGAAGGCACCGAGCGCCATCGAGGCGATCGACATGAAGATGATGATCTGCTGCCACTCATGCAGCGCGCCCGGGAACGCCCCGACGAAGATGCGAACCATCATCGCCATCGCAGCCATCTTGGGCGCAGTCGCGAAGAAGGCGGCGACCGGCGTCGGCGCCCCCTCATAGACGTCCGGCGTCCACATGTGGAAGGGCACAGCCGAGATCTTGAAGGCAAGGCCGGCGGCGACGAAGACGATGCCGAAGATCAGCCCGAGGCTGATATGCTCGCCGTGAACCGCCTGGGCGATGCCGGAATAGGTCACGGTGCCGGTGAAGCCATAGACCAGCGAGCTGCCATAGAGCAGCATGCCCGAGGACAGCGCGCCGAGGACAAAGTATTTCAGGCCCGCTTCGGTCGACCTGGTATTGTCGCGGTCGAAGGCGGCGACGACATAGAGCGCAAGGCTCTGCAGCTCGAGACCGATATAAAGGCCGATCAGGTCGCTGGCCGAGATCATCATCATCATGCCGATCGTGGCGAGCACGACCAGCACCGGGAACTCGAAACGCATCGAGCCGTCGCGGCGCATGAAATCGCCTGCGAGCACGATCGCCGCGCCTGCACCGATCAGGGTCAGCGCCTTCATGAAGCGGCCGAATCCGTCAGCGACGAAGCCGCCGTTGAAGGTCACTGCCTTGCCGGTGCCTGCCAGCACCAGCACGAGCGCGAGCGCGAGCAAGGCAAGTCCGATGGCTTCGAGCGTACGGGTCGCGCCCTCGCCGCGAATAGCGCCGTAGAGCACCATGGCGATCGCGCCGATGGCGAGGGTGATTTCCGGCAGAGCTGGGCCGAGGGCGGGCAAGGTCATTGCTGCCAAACCTTACTGTACGACCAGCATCGCCGTTTTCGCGGCGGTGAGTGCGGCCTGATAATTCTTGATGAGGGCTTCGGTCGGCGCGGCAAAGGCGTCGAGGATGGTACCCGGCGCAATGCCGTACCAGATCGTCAGCAGCATCAGCGGAGCGAGGATGACGACCTCGCGGGTGTTGAGATCGGTGATGCTCTTGAGCTCGGGCTTGACCAGTTCGCCGAACACGACGCGGCGATAGAGCCAGAGCGCATAGCCAGCCGAGAGGATGACGCCGAAAGCCGCAAAGAACGCGACCCAGGGATTGGCCTTGAAGGCCCCCAGGATGGTCAGGAACTCGCCGACGAAGCCGGCCGTACCGGGCAATCCGACATTGGCCATGGTGAAGACCATGAACGCGACGGCGTAACGCGGCATCCGGTTGACCAGTCCGCCATAGGCGGCGATTTCGCGGGTATGCATGCGGTCATAGATCACGCCGACGCAAAGGAAGAGTGCGCCGGAGACCAGCCCGTGGCTGACCATCTGGAACATCGCACCCTGAATGCCCTGCGGCGTCAGGGTGAAGAGGCCCATGGTGACGAAACCCATATGGGCGACGGACGAGTAGGCGATCAGCTTCTTGATGTCCTCCTGCATCAGCGCCACCAGCGAGGTGTAGATGATGGCGATGACGGAGAGCGCGAAGACCAGCGGCGCAAACATCGCCGAGGCTTCCGGGAACATCGGGATCGAGAAACGGATGAAGCCGTAGCCGCCCATCTTCAGCAGGATCGCCGCCAGGATGACGGAGCCCGCGGTCGGTGCTTCCACGTGGGCGTCAGGCAGCCAGGTATGGACCGGCCACATCGGCATCTTCACGGCGAAGGATGCGAAGAAGGCGAGCCAGAGCCAGGGCTGCATCGAGACCGGGAACTTGTGCGCAAGCAGCGTCGGGATGTCGGTGGTACCGGCATTCCAGTACATCGCCATCAGCGCAAGCAGCATCAGCACCGAGCCGAGCAGCGTGTAGAGGAAGAACTTGTAGGACGCGTAGACGCGGCGCTTGCCGCCCCAGATGCCGATGATCAGGAACATCGGGATCAGGCCGGCCTCGAAGAAGACGTAGAACAGCACGAGATCGAGCGCGACGAAGACACCGATCATCAGCGTTTCGAGGATCAGGAACGCGACCATGTATTCGCGAACCCGCTTCTCGACCGACGTCCAGGACGCGAGGATGCAGAACGGCATCAGGAAGGCGGTCAGCACCACGAACGGGAATGAGAAACCGTCGACGCCGAGCTTGAACCTGATCGCATCCGAGACCCAGCCATGGGTCTCGACCAGCTGGAAGGCCGGATTGGCCGAGTCGAATCGGCCCCAGGCGACGCAAGCCAGGAAGAAGGTCGCGATCGTCGTCGCCAGCGCGACATAGCGAGCGTTGGAGCTGACGGAAGCCTCGTCGCCGCGTTGCGCCAGGATGAAGGCGGCGCCAACCAGCGGCAGGACGAGTAGACCGGTGAGGATACCGAAACCGAACATCATCTCACCCGCGAGTCAGCAAATACCAGGTCACCAGGCCCGCAACGCCGATCAGCATGGCGAAGGCATAGTGATAGACAAAACCGGTCTGGAGCCGGACGACGCGGTTGGTGACATCGACCACCCGAGCCGAGACGCCATCGGGGCCGAAACCGTCGATGATGAAGCCATCGCCCTTCTTCCAGAGGAAGCGGCCGAGCCATTTCGCCGGACGAACGAACAGGAAGTCGTAGATCTCGTCGAAATACCACTTGTTGAGCAGGAAGCGGTACAGGACAGGGTTCGCCTTCGCGAGCTTGCCTGGCACGTCCGGACGCAGCACGTAGCAGTAGAGCGCGCCGACGAAGCCGAGCACCATCGCGATGAAAGGCGAGGCCACGACCCAGCCGGGAACCTCGTGCATCGCGTGCAGGATGTGGTTGTCCTTGCCGGTGAACAGCGAGGCCTTCCAGAAATGCTCGTAGTCGTGGCCGATGAAGGCTTCCTTGAAGACGAAGCCGGCGGCAACGGCACCGAGCGCGAGCACCGCGAGCGGCACGAGCATGCTGAGTGGGCTCTCATGCGGCTGGAGCGCGTGGTCGCCGTGACCGTCATGACCATGTCCGGCATGCGCATGGTCATCGTGACCATGGGCGTGCGCAGCATGTGCGTGGTCGTCGTGACCATGCGCGTCATGGCCGTGGCCGGCCCAGCGCGGACGCCCCTCGAAGGTCATGAAATACAGGCGCCAGGAGTAGAACGAGGTGAAGCAGGCAGCCACGACCAGGAGCACGAAGGCGTAGTCGGTGGCGAAGCCATGCTTGGCCGCAAAGGCGCTCTCGATGATCGCGTCCTTCGAGAAGTAGCCGGCGAAGAACGGGAAGCCGGTCAGCGCTAGCGTGCCGATCGTCATCGCCGCCGCAGTGAAGGGGATGTGCTTCCGCAGGCCGCCCATGTGACGCATGTCCTGCTCATGGTGCATCGCGTGGATGACCGAGCCGGCCCCGAGGAACAGCAGCGCCTTGAAGAAGGCGTGGGTGAAGAGGTGGAAGATGCCGGCGGAGTAGGCTCCGACGCCCATCGCGACAAACATGTAGCCGAGCTGCGAGCAGGTCGAATAAGCGATCACGCGCTTGATGTCGTTCTGCACCAGACCGACGGTCGCCGCGAAGAAGGCGGTGGTTGCGCCGATGACGACGACAACGGTCATTGCAACTGGCGCATATTCGAAGATCGGCGACAGGCGCGCCACCATGAAGACGCCGGCGGTGACCATGGTCGCGGCATGAATCAGTGCCGAGACCGGGGTCGGGCCTTCCATCGCGTCAGGCAGCCAGGTGTGCAGCAGGAACTGCGCCGACTTGCCCATCGCGCCCATGAACAGCAGCAGGCAGGTCAGGGTCAGCGCGTTCCACTCATAGCCGAGGAACCGGAAGGTCTGGCCGGTCAGTTCGCCCGCCTTCGGGAAGATGCTGTCGAAGGTGACCGAGCCGAACAGCACGAAGACCAGGGCCAGGCCGAGGAGGAAACCGAAATCGCCCACGCGGTTGACGACGAACGCCTTGATCGCAGCCGCGTTCGCCGAGGGCTTCTGGTACCAGAAGCCGATCAGCAGATAGGAGGCGAGACCGACGCCTTCCCAGCCGAAGAACATCTGGACCAGGTTGTCCGCCGTCACCAGCATCAGCATGGCGAAGGTGAAGAGCGAGAGATAAGCGAAGAAGCGCGGCCGGTGCGGATCCTCCTGCATGTAGCCGATCGAGTAGAGGTGCACGAGCGAGGAGACGGTGTTGACGACGACCAGCATGACCGCGGTCAGCGTGTCGATGCGGAAGGCCCAGTCGACGCGCAGATCGGCGGATGCGAGCCAGGTCGCGACCTGGATGCGCGTGGTGCCCGCGCCGAACCCGACATTGAAGAAGGCGATCCAGGACAGGACGGCCGAGACCATCAGCAGCGAGGTGGTGACGATCTCCGAGGCGCGTGATCCGATCAGCCGGCCGAAGAGGCCGGCAATCAGGAAGCCGAGGAGCGGGAGGAAGACGATCGCGTGATACATGGCAGCTAGCAGGGCGCGCAGGCGCGCTCAGCCTTTCATCATGTTGATGTCTTCCACCGCGATCGTGCCGCGATTTCGGAAGTAGACGACAAGAATGGCGAGGCCGATCGCGGCTTCCGCCGCCGCGACAGTCAGCACCAAGAGCGCAAAGACCTGGCCGACGAGGTCGTTCATGAACGACGAGAAGGCCACGAAGTTGATGTTGACCGCGAGCAGGATGAGCTCGATCGACATCAGGATGACGATGACGTTCTTGCGGTTGATGAAGATGCCGAGCACGCCGAGCGTGAACAGGATCGCGCCGACCGCGAGATAATGTCCCAGGCCGATCATCAGACGGTCTCCTCAGGCAGGCCGGCGCGCGAAGGCACCTTGCGCACTTCCATCGCGGTTTCCTTGGTGCGGGCATTCTGGGCGACGACATTCTGGCGCTTGACGCCGGGACGGTCGCGCAGGGTCAGCACGATCGCGCCGATCATGGCGACGAGCAGCACCAGACCGGCCGCCTGGAAATAATAGACATACTGGGTGTAGAGCACCTGGCCGAGCGCCTCGGTGTTGCTGATATTGGCCGGGATCGCGGCGACAGGCGTGCTGACGATCTTCGGATCGATCACCCAGGCGCCAACCACCAGCAGCAGTTCGACCAGGAAGATCAACCCGACCAGCGCCCCGACCGGCAGGTAGTTCAGGAAGCCCTGGCGGAACTCGGCGAAGTCGACGTCGAGCATCATCACCACGAAGAGGAAGAGCACCGCGACCGCGCCGACATAGACGACGACCAGCAGCATCGCGAGGAACTCGGCCCCGAGCAGCAGGAACAGGCCCGCCGCATTGACGAAGGCCAGGATCAGGAACAGCACCGAATGAACGGGGTTGCGCGACGACACCACCATGAACGCCGAAGCGACGGTGATGCCAGAGAACAGATAGAAGAATGCCGCTGCGGCGTTCATCTCGGTCAGCCCTTCCGCCCTTGCGGGCGGCCCTCGTTTCAAGCGTGCCCAAGCGAGTCAGGCACAGTTTTGAGCGTCTATAGAGAGGCCCGCCGGACGCGACAACCGCGCGACGCTCCCCATCCCTCGTCATCCCTGCCCGCTGCCCCAGATGCCCGGAGCCGTGGAGGACTTCACCGCCTCAGCGATACGGCGCATCCATCGCGATGTTGCGCGCGATCTCGCGCTCCCAGCGATCGCCGTTCGCCAGCAGTTTTGCCTTGTCGTAGAACAGTTCTTCGCGGGTTTCGGTCGCGAATTCGAAGTTCGGCCCCTCGACGATGGCGTCCACCGGGCAGGCTTCCTGACAGAAGCCGCAATAGATGCACTTCGTCATGTCGATGTCGTAGCGCGTGGTGCGACGCGTGCCATCATTTCGGCGCGGGCCGGCCTCGATGGTGATCGCCTGCGCCGGGCAGATCGCTTCGCAGAGCTTGCACGCAATGCAGCGTTCCTCGCCATTGGGATAGCGGCGCAACGCGTGCTCGCCGCGGAAGCGCGGCGAAAGCACGCCCTTCTCGAAGGGATAGTTGAGCGTCGCCTTCGGCTTGAAGAAATAGCGCATCGACAGGAAGAACGCCGAAACGAACTCCTTGAGAAGCAGCCCTTTGGCGGCTTGCGCGAGTGACATCGCTCTCATCCTCTTCACAAACTCAACCGAACAGCAGACGGCCGAGCAGGTAACCCAGAATGGGGAAGAACCCCATGGTGCCGATCAGAAAGACGATCCTGAACAGCCTGATGCGCCGTTCGTAATCGTCTTTCTCCTCGCGTGTCGTCGAGGTATCCGTCCGGCGCAGCGCGCGCTCGACGAGGCCTCCGACGACCTTGTAGTCCACCCACCCCAGGACCAGACCGACGGCAGCGCCGATCAGCCCCGCGGTGGATAATTCCATCAGCGCACCGGCCCCCAGCCGGTGATCTGCAGCACTGCCGCGACGACCACGACCGAGACCAGCGAGATCGGCAGGAACACCTTCCAGCCCAGCCGCATCAGCTGATCATAGCGGTAGCGCGGCACGAAGGCCTTCACCATGGCGAACATGAAGAACACCAGGCAGATCTTGAGCGCGAACCAGAACACGCCGGGCAGCCAGGTGAAGGGCGCGATCGGGAACGGCGGCAGCCAGCCCCCGAGGAACAGGATCGTGGTCAGCGAGCACATCGTCATGATCGCCACGTATTCGCCGAGCATGAACAGCAGATACGGCGTCGAGGAGTACTCGACCATGAAGCCGGCGACGAGCTCGGACTCCGCTTCCGGCAGATCGAAGGGCGGCCGGTTCGTCTCGGCCAGAGCCGAGATGAAGAAGACGACGAACATCGGGAACAGCGGCAGGAAGAACCAGCGCAGCATACCCCAGCTCGTGTTCTGCGCCTCCACGATGGCCGACAGGTTCAGCGAACCGACGCAAAGCAGGACGGTGATGATGACGAAGCCGATCGAGACTTCGTAGGAGACCATCTGGGCCGCCGAGCGCAGGGCGCCGAGGAACGGGTATTTCGAATTCGAGGCCCAGCCGCCCATGATCACGCCATAGACGCCGAGCGACGAGATCGCGAAGATATAGAGGATGCCGACATTGATGTCGGCGATCGCCCAGCCATCCGCAACCGGGATGACCGCCCAGGCCGCGAGCGAGAGCACGCAGGAGACCAGCGGGGCGAGCAGGAAGACGCCCTTGTTGGAGCTCGACGGGACGATCGGCTCCTTGAAGACGAATTTCAGCAGGTCGGCAAAACTCTGGAACAGGCCGAACGGCCCGACCACGTTCGGTCCGCGCCGAAGCTGCACCGCCGCCCAGATCTTGCGGTCCGCCAGCAGGATGAAGGCGATGAAGACGAGCAGGCAAACCAGCAGCAGCAGGCTCTTGCCGAGAATGATCGCGAGATCGAGGACGATATCCCAGTTCATCTGGCCTTACTCCGCCGCCTGCCGCATCCGGCCAGAGGCCAGCGCCGAGCATTCCGCCATCACGGCCGAGGCACGCGCGATCGGGTTGGTCTGGTAGAAATCAGAGACCGGCGAGGCGAAGCCAGCCTTGTCGGTCTTGCCGCCGAGTCCCGCAAGGGCGCCAAGCGAAGAGGCGTCAGCCGCGGGAAGCGTATCGAGCCCGGCGAAATGCGGATGGGCAGCATAGAGTGCCTGGCGCAGCGCCGCGAGCGAGTCGAAGGGCAAGGTCTTGCCGAGTACACCGGAGAGCGCCCGCAGAATCGCCCAATCCTCGCGGGCATCGCCCGGCGGGAAGGTGGCACGATCGGTCATCTGCACCCTGCCCTCGGTATTGGCATAGGTGCCGGACTTCTCGGTATAGGCGGCGCCCGGGAGGATGACATCGGCGCGATGCGCGCCACGGTCGCCATGCGTGCCCTGATAGACCACGAAAGCCCCGGCCGGGACTTCGACCTCGTCGGCGCCGAGCAGGAACAGCACATCAAGTGCGCCGGGCGAAACCATGCCGTCGACATCGAGTGCCCCCTCGCCCGGCACGAAGCCGAGATCGAGCGCACCGACGCGCGCGGCCGCGGTATGCAGCACGCCGAAGCCGTTCCAGCCATCCTTGACCGTGCCCAGCACCTGTGCCGCCTTGGCGGCGAGCGAGAGGATCGCTTCGCCATCCGCGCGGGCCAGAGCGCCCTGCCCGACCAGAACCATCGGCTTGTCGCCGGCGGCCGGAGCGCGCTTGACGAGATCGGCCAGGGTCTCGGGACCAGCGCCGAGATAGTCATGGGCGTAGGTCAGATCGGCCTGTTCGCCAATCAGCGAGACCTTGAAGTCACCGCGCAGCCAGCGCTTGCGGATGCGGGCGTTAAGGATCGGCGCTTCCCTGCGGGGATTGGCACCGATGATCAGCAGCGAGGTCGCATCCTCGATCCCGGCGATGCCGGCATTGAGAAGGTAGCTGGCGCGGCCATGCTTGGGATGCAGTTTCGCACCATCCTGGCGACTATCGATATTACCGACCCCAAGCGAGGCCATCAGGCTCTTGAGTGCGAACGTCTCCTCGACCGCGGCAAGGTCGCCGACGATCGCGCCGACGCGCTCAGGCCCGGTCGCATTCAGCCGGTCCGCAATCAGCGCGAAGGCCTCGTTCCAGCTTGCAGGCTTCAGCGCGCCGTTCTGCCGGATATAGGGCCGGTCGAGACGTTGCGTGCGCAGGCCGTCGACGACATGGCGGGTCTTGTCGGAGATCCACTCCTCGTTCACCGCCTCGTTGACGCGCGGCAGGATGCGCATCACTTCGCGGCCACGGGAATCGACCCGGATGGCGGAGCCGACCGCATCCATCACGTCGACGGATTCGGTCTTGGTCAGTTCCCAGGGGCGGGCCTTGTTCTGGTAGGGCCGCGAGGTCAGCGCGCCGACCGGGCAAAGATCGACGATATTGCCCTGGAGTTCCGAACCCATCGCTTGTTCGAGATAGGTCGTGATCTCCATGTCCTCGCCGCGGCCAATGGCGCCGAGATCGGTACCGCCGGCGACTTCGGTGGTGAAGCGGACGCAGCGCGTGCAGTGGATGCAGCGCGTCATCGTCGTCTTCACCAACGGGCCAATATACTTGTCCTCGACCGCGCGCTTGTTCTCGGCATAGCGGGAATTGTCCACGCCATAGGCCATCGCCTGGTCCTGCAGGTCGCACTCGCCGCCCTGGTCGCAGATCGGGCAGTCGAGCGGGTGATTGATGAGCAGGAACTCCATCACCCCTTCGCGCGCCTTCTTGACCATCGGCGACTTGGTCGAGACGACCGGCGGCTCGCCATTCGGGCCGGGGCGCAGGTCGCGCACGCCGATGGCGCAGGAGGCCTGGGGCTTCGGCGGTCCGCCCTTCACCTCGACCAGGCACATGCGGCAATTGCCGGCGATCGAGAGCCGCTCATGGAAGCAGAAGCGCGGCACTTCGGCGCCGGCAGCCTCGCAGGCCTGGAGCACGGTGTAATCGGCCGGGACGTCGACCTCGATACCGTCGATGACGAGTTTGGTCATGGTCTTACTCCGCCGCCATCAGCCGCGCCGGCTCGGAATGCGGATTGGCGGCATAATCGTCGATGCGCTTTTCGATCTCGTGACGGAAATGCGCGATCAGGCCCTGGATCGGCCAGGCCGCGGCATCGCCGAGTGCGCAGATTGTGTGGCCTTCGACCTGCTTGGTGACGTCCAGCAGCATGTCGATCTCGCGCTTCTGCGCCCTGCCCTCGGCCATGCGGTTGAGCACGCGCCACATCCAGCCCGTGCCCTCGCGGCACGGTGTGCACTGGCCGCAGCTCTCATGCTTGTAGAAATAGCTGATGCGGGCAATGGCGCGGACGATGTCGGTCGACTTGTCCATGACGATCACCGCGGCGGTGCCGAGGCCCGAGCGCAGCTTCGAGAGCGAGTCGAAATCCATCGGCGTGTCGATGATCTGCTCCGCAGGCACCATGCGCACGGAAGAGCCGCCGGGGATGACGGCGAGCAGATTGTCCCAGCCACCGCGGATGCCGCCGCAATGGCGGTCGATCAGCTCGCGGAACGGGATGCCCATCACCTCTTCGACGTTGCAGGGCTTGTTCACATGGCCCGAGACGCAGAACAGCTTGGTGCCGACATTGTTCGGGTTGCCGAGCGAGGAGAACCAGCTCGCGCCGCGGCGCAGGATGGTCGGCGCCACCGCGATCGACTCGACATTGTTGACGGTGGTCGGGCAGCCATAGAGGCCGACATTGGCCGGGAATGGCGGCTTCAGCCGCGGCATGCCCTTCTTGCCCTCGAGGCTCTCCAGCAGCGCCGTTTCCTCGCCGCAGATATAGGCGCCCGCGCCGTGATGCACATAGAGATCAAACGGATAGCCGTGCTTGTTGTTCTTGCCGATGAGGTTTGCCGCATAGGCCTCGTCGACGGCGCGCTGCAGCGCCTCGCGCTCACGGACATATTCGCCGCGAATATAGATGTAGGCCGCATGCGCGCCCATGGCGAAGGAGGCGATCAGGCAGCCCTCGACCAGCGTATGCGGGTCGTTGCGCATGATCTCGCGGTCCTTGCAGGTGCCGGGCTCCGATTCGTCGGCATTGACGACGAGGTAATGCGGACGCCCGTCGTTCTGCTTCGGCATGAACGACCACTTGAGACCGGTCGGGAAGCCGGCGCCGCCGCGCCCGCGCAGGCCCGAGCGCTTCATCTCGTCGATGATCCAGTCGCGCCCCTGCTCGAGCAGGAACTTGGTGCCGTCCCAGGCGCCACGCGCCATGGCGCCCTTCAGCGACAGGTCGTGCCGGCCGTAGAGGTTCGTAAAGATGCGGTCGCGATCTGCGAGCATGTCTCGCCTCACTCTTTCGGCTTGTCGCTGGGCTTGGCAGCCCGCGTACGGCGCGCCGGCGCATCGGCCGGCTTCGCAGATTCAGCAACGGCGTCCTTGTCGACCTTGCCGCCAGCTGCCGGCGTGTCCTGCGCGGAGCCCGCAGGCTGTGCCGGGGACGAAGGCTTCGGACGGGCGGGAGCCGCGGTTTCGGTCGCCGGCTTGGTCTCAACCGCAGCCGGCGTCGCCTCGGCAGCCTTGGCCGCTGCTTCCGCCGCAGCCTTGGCGACCGCGGCCTCGGCCGCTGCTTTGCGCTGTTCGGTGACGCGGGCCTGCCAATTGCCCGCCCCGACCATCGAGCCGTCATAGAGGCCCGGATCCTTGAGCGTTTCACCGCCGCCGACCGGTTCCGAGCAGGAGCGGTCAATCTGCGGGCCGGGCTTGGTCGGCCGATCATGTCGCAAATCGTCGAGGAGCGCGCGGAAATTCTCGGGAGTCAGGTCTTCGTAATAGTCGAAATTGATCTGCGCCATCGGAGCGTTGCAGCAGGCGCCCAGGCATTCGACCTCGAGCCAGGACAGCTTGCCATCGGCTGATACGGTCCATTGCGGGCCGATGACATCCTCGCAGACCTTCTTCAGCGCCTCGGCGCCGCGCAAGGCGCAAGGCGTCGTGCCGCAAAGCTGGATGAAGTGAGCGCCGACCGGCTGCAGGTTGAACATGGTGTAGAAGGTCGCGATCTCCAGCACGCGCATCGGCGCCATGGAGAGCTTCTTTGCCACCGCCTCGATCGCGGCGCGCGGAACCCAGCCATGATGCTGTTCCTGAGCCTTCCACAGCAGCGGAATCACGGCGGAGGCCTGCCGGCCTTCCGGATATTTGGCGATCTGCTGGTCGGCCCAGTTCTCGTTCGCCGCCGTGAAGGCGAAGGAAGCGGGTTGAATATGATCGGGTGCGAGACGACGGACGGACATTAGCGGTCCACCTCACCAAAAACGATGTCAAGAGAGCCGAGGATCGCGGAGACGTCCGCCAGCATGTGCTTGCGGCACATGAAATCCATGGCCTGGAGATGGGCGAAGCCAGGAGCCTTGATCTTGCAGCGATATGGCTTGTTGGTGCCGTCGGAGACGAGATAGACGCCGAACTCGCCCTTCGGCGCCTCGACGGCGGCATAGACTTCGCCTTCGGGAACCTTGTAGCCCTCGGTGTAAAGCTTGAAATGGTGGATGAGCGCTTCCATCGAGCGCTTCATCTCGCCCCGCTTCGGCGGGACCATCTTGCCGTCGAGGGACGAGACCGGCCCGCCGCCATCGGCAGCCAGCAGCTTCTCGCAGCACTGCTTCATGATGCGCACGGACTGGCGCATCTCTTCCATGCGGATGCAGTAGCGGTCGTAGCAGTCGCCGTTCTTGCCGATGGGGATGTCGAATTCCATCTCCTCATAGCATTCATAGGGCTGGCTCTTGCGCAGGTCCCAGGCGGCGCCGGAGCCGCGCACCATCACGCCCGAGAACCCCCATTTCCAGCAGGTGTCGAGATCGACGACGCCGATATCGACATTGCGCTGCTTGAAGATGCGGTTGTCGGTGAGCAGCCCCTCGAGGTCGTCGCAGACCTTGAGGAACGGGTCGCACCATTCGGCGATATCGTGGATCAGCGACGGCGGCAGGTCCTGGTGAACGCCGCCCGGCCGAACATAGGCCGCATGCATGCGCGCGCCGCAGGCCCGCTCGTAGAAGATCATCAGCTTCTCGCGTTCCTCGAAGCCCCAGAGCGGCGGCGTCAGCGCGCCGACGTCCATCGCCTGCGTGGTGACGTTGAGGATATGCGAGAGGATGCGACCAATCTCAGAATAGAGCACGCGGATGAGCTGGCCGCGCCGCGGCACGATCACCCCCATCAGCTTCTCGACCGCAAGCGAATAGGCATGCTCCTGGTTCATCGGCGCGACATAGTCGAGCCGATCGAAATAGGGCAGCGCCTGCAGATAGGTCTTGGCTTCGATCAGTTTCTCGGTGCCACGATGCAGCAGGCCGATATGCGGATCGACGCGTTCGACGATCTCACCATCGAGCTCCAGCACGAGGCGCAGCACGCCGTGTGCCGCCGGGTGCTGCGGCCCGAAATTGATCGAGAAATTGCGGATGTTGTGCTCGGTCATTCTCAGCCCGCCTGTTTCGCGGCGAATTCGGCGACGACCTGCGCGCCGGTCTTGCGCGGCCGCTCTCCTGCAAAGGCATAGAGCGCTGGCTTCTCGTCGATGAAGATTTCTTCGGTGAAGGCGAAGGGCGAAAGGTCGTCGAAGCTCTGCATCGAGACGGCGACATGCCCCTCTGCGCCGCGCAGCCGCCAGAACAGACTGGAGCCGCAGGTCCTGCAGAACACGCGCTCGCCCCAGTCAGAGGACGGATAGACGCCGAGCGCGGCGTCGTCGTCGACCGTCACCCCGGTGCAGGGCACGGCCATGAAGGTGCCGCCGCTCCATTTCCGGCACATGCCGCAATGGCAGACATCCATTTCCAGCTTCTCCGGCACGGCCGCAAAACGGACCGCGCCGCAGAGACAGCCTCCGGACAGGGTTTTGTCGGCAGCAGCCATCGCGTTCAGGCTCCCTTCGCCTTCTCGTCACCGGGTAGCACGTAATCCGTGCCTTCCCAGGGGCTCAAAAAGTCGAAATTCCTGAATTCCTGGGTGAGCTTCACGGGTTCGTAGACGACCCGCTTCTGCTCGTCGTCATAACGTACCTCGACGAAGCCGGTCAGCGGGAAATCCTTGCGCAGCGGATAGCCCTCGAAACCGTAATCGGTGAGGATCCGACGCAGATCCGGGTGCCCCGAGAACAGGATTCCATAGAAATCATAGGCCTCCCGCTCGTACCAGTTCGCCGCCGGGAAGATATCGATGATCGACGGAACCGGTGTCGCCTCATCGGTCTGCACCTTGACGCGGATACGCCGGTTATGGCGCGGCGACAGCAGATGATAGACGACGTCGAAGCGTTTTTCGCGGGCGGGATAATCGGCGCCGGCGATATCGGTGAAGTTCACGAAGCGAAAGCGCGGATCGTCACGAAGCGTCGCCATGACCTGGACGATCGACGCGGCCTCGACCTCGACCGTCAACTCCTCAAAGGCGACGACAGCACTCACGACCGCGCCAGGCAGCGCAGCCTTGATCTCTTCACCGAGTGTCACGAGCTCTTCGCTCATCTCAACCTCAACCTTTTCGCCGCTCGCATCGTCACGACCGGAGCAAGACCCGCCTTGGTGCGGGGGCGTTTAGCGTTCGATCGTGCCGGTGCGCCGAATCTTCTTCTGCAGCAGCAGCACGCCGTAGAGCAGCGCTTCCGCAGTCGGCGGGCAGCCGGGAACATAGATGTCGATCGGCACGATGCGGTCGCAGCCGCGCACCACCGAGTAGCTGTAGTGGTAATAGCCGCCGCCATTGGCGCAGGAGCCCATCGAGATGACGTAGCGCGGCTCCGGCATCTGGTCGTAGACCTTGCGCAGCGCCGGAGCCATCTTGTTGGTCAGCGTGCCGGCAACGATCATCACGTCGGACTGGCGTGGGGACGCGCGTGGCGCGAAGCCGAAGCGCTCGACGTCATAGCGCGGCATCGACAGCTGCATCATCTCGACGGCGCAACAGGCGAGGCCGAAGGTCATCCACATCAGTGAACCGGTACGTGACCAGTTGATCAGGTCGTCGGTCGCCGTGACGAGGAAACCCTTGTCCGCGAGTTCGTTGTTGATCTCGACGAAGAAGGGATCGCGCGCACCCACCGGCTTCCCGTCCGGGCCGAGCAGCCCCCGGGGCGCGGGCGCGACGAGCGGATCGCCGCGGTCGATCGCTGTGATTGCCATGAAACTACCCTTGTGAACCCGTTACCGTCAGATCAACACCGAGGCGGCGCCTCGCGAGCCGACGGTTAGTCCCACTCCAACGCGCCCTTGCGCCATTCGTAGACGAATCCGACGGTCAGGACGCCCAAAAAGATCATCATTGACCAAAAACCATACCAGCCGAGATCACCGAACGCGACCGCCCAGGGAAACAGGAAGGCGACCTCGAGATCGAAGATGATGAACAGGATCGAGACCAGATAGAAGCGGACATCGAACTTCATGCGCGCGTCATCGAACGCGTTGAAACCGCACTCATAGGCGGAGAGCTTTTCAGCGTCCGGTTTTGAATACGCGACGGCGAACGGTGCGATCAGCAGCGCAAGACCAATGACCATGGAAACGCCGATGAAGATGGCCAGCGGCAGGTAGTCGCTCAGCAAGGACGGTACAGGTAATGCTTGCATGGACAACCTCGCTTCGCGGGCCCAGACCCGCGGCACACGCATCGGCAGTCGATTAGCCCCTACTCTAGAATCACGCAAGGGTTCGCCGCGTCGCACAACCGCGCCACCGCAATGAACCAGACGCATTGCACGCATTTTTTACTGCGAAACCGATAGCTCGCACCAAGTAGCAGGCGCGCGCCGCGACAAGATGGTTACGAATCGGCTTTATTGCGGGAATCAGCCGCCCCAGGAGCGAGACGCATGGTCCGACCACTCCACCATATCGCGGCGCTCGCGACTCTGGCCGGAAGCTTGCTCGCCCCCGCTGGTGCAACACATGCCGAGAGTATCGATCTCACCCGCGCGACCTGCGCCGATTTCAGCGCCATGACCGGCAACGACCAGAGTCAGCTCGTGCTGTGGCTCGCCGGCTATTATGCCGGCGGCGCGCAGCGTCCGTTGCTCGACGTCGAGAAGGTCACCGCGGCGCCTGCCGAACTTCTCTCGCTCTGCGCAAAGACGCCGCAGCTTCCGCTCCTCGGCGCCGAGACACGCGCCGTGTTCCTGCCAGCGCCCACCCCCTGAGATGCCTTTGCCTAAGCCCTTGCCTACAGGAAATACCGGATCGCCCCTGCCGCTCAGGTTCCCGTTGCCGCTGCTCGCGATCGTCTTCGCCTTGTCGGCATCTCACGCCGGCGCAGAGGACGGCCAGATGATGCTGGCGCCGCTCCCACCCGGACGTCCCTTCGATCTGGACCTGCCGGCAAAGGCGGCGATGCCTGCCATCGTGGTCCCTCCCCCGGCCGCCCCGGTTCTTGCTCCCGTGCCAGTCGCCGAGCAGGCCGATTCTCCGCCGGCCCCGAATTCGCCTGCCGCGACAGAACCCGATGAAGATGAAGGCCCGGAATGGCCGAAGCTGACACCCGGCCAGAAGGCCGGAGCGGAGCCGGCCTTCGATCCGGACGAAAAACCGGACCGGCCGGGCATCTCGACTGACCCCGGCACCTCGACCGCCTGCCTGCCGCAATTGCTCAAATCGATTCTCGGCAAGATTGCCGACAAGTACGGAGCCGTGAAGGTGACCTCGACCTGGCGGCCGCCCTGGCGCGCCCGGCGCGGCTCCTATCATAAGCGCTGTGAGGCCATGGATTTCCGCGTACCCGGCGTGCGGCCGCGCGTCGTGCTCGACTATGCCCGCTCACTCCCGGAGGTCGGCGGCCACAAGGTCTACTGGAACGGACTTATCCACATCGACACGGGACCACGCCGGCCCTGGTGAGACTGGAGGGGCCTTATCCTGGCTTCCCCTGTTCTCAAGGCTTGAAGGCGCGGCGATGAAGCCTTAAACCGCAACTCGGAGGGGCGGTTAGCTCAGTTGGTAGAGCATCTCGTTTACACCGAGAGGGTCGGCGGTTCGAGCCCGTCACCGCCCACCAGCGCCCGGCACCATGAATTCAGGCCAGTTCCCGCCCTGCTTCCGGCAGAGCGCGGGGCCGGTGTGCTCATCTAGCCCCATTCTGTCCGCGATTGCCGCCCCCAGGGATTCGTTCAGGCTGTCGCGGCAACGGGTGTCTATCGGTCCATAGCCCTGTTCTGCATTCTCGATCGGCAGGGTGGTTGATTGCACCGTACATGCGACGGCCCTTTGACTCTTTTGCAAGGCACCGGCCGTGAAGTGTCGTTATCCTGTGCGCGCGGACAACGCCCAGAGGTCGCCGAGCCGTTCACAGGGACGCCGTTCTCGTGACGTGCACGATGATCCAGGGAGCGCCCCACAGCAGCAGCAGCAAGACGAGGATCAACAGCCACGCTCGCTGCCATCCGCACAATCCGACCAGTTCAGGGCCGGGGAGATGAGAGCTGCTGGCGCCTCCCCTGGATCGTGTCGTTTCGCTCAGCTGCTCGAGCAGCTTTCTGATCGTGTCGCCCCGCACCGATCATCGCCGGGAGATCTGACGGATCGCGCCATCGAGACAGCCCAGTATGTGAGCGTCGCGAGCCTCTGAGCGGAGCAGCGCCGGATGGTCGCCAGCCTGCTCCACAGGCTCACCCAGCGGCCAGCTGGTTACCATCCCGATCGGGTCGATCATCTGCGCTGCCCGCGGGCCTGCGACGCCATGCGCCTCAAGCCGGAGGCAGAGTTCCGCTCGCAATTGTCGAATGCGCGTCGCGTCCGTCATCGTTTCGCCCCCGCCCGGGCCTGTTGGTTAACCACAGGTAAGCATGAGCAGATTTCGGCCGGCAAGCGGATTCATGTGCGAACAAAAAGCCGGCAATGGAGCCGGCTCGCCGCTCCGCGATGCCATGAAGCCGCCCTCTCCAATGGGGGTGGCCGTTGCGAGCGTGTCCGAAAGTTGTCGGCCGAACCGGCCTGTTGATAACTCGGCTGAGGTGCTTCGGCTGAGGAGCCTGCCGAATCCGTCTTTGGACCGGGCCCCGGCCCATTTTCGGGGTTCTGAGCCTCTGCCCGGCTCGAGCTTTCACGACGCGCGACGGCTCACGCGAGCAGCCGAAAGTGCCGATGAAATCGAGTTCGAGGCGACTTGTGTCTCGTTTTGCACTGCAAAAGTCGGCGGCTTGCGCCTGCCGGCGCACCCGACGGTTTGGAATTTGGGGAAGATGAATTTTGCCGGCACCTCGCGCTTGACACCGCCGGCCCGGCACCCTAATCCCAACCTCGCTGAGGCCAAGACGCCTTAGCCGCCCAGCGCGGGCGTAGCTCAGTTGGTTAGAGTGCCGGCCTGTCACGCCGGAGGTCGCGGGTTCGAGCCCCGTCGCCCGCGCCATTTATCTCAAGCAGATAGATGAAAATTCGCATCCACCGTTACAAGCGGTTTTGGATGATGTTGGGCCCGGGGTGACTGCTCCTCCCGCCTTCGCCTCTCATTGTTTTCGGTGTGGTCCAAGCACGGTTTCGAGCGCTCCATCACGACGTGTTTGATGCGTCGAAGTGACCGCCGCAGGCGCTGCAGATTCGCCGTCTGCACGCGCCGTCGATTCTCGCTTCGAATCGGAAGACGCTCTCGCGCCTATGGCACTGGTCGCAGCCACAGGGTGTGAATCACGCCGTCGTCAGTCCAGCCGATTCCGCATTCCAGCACGCCGGGCGCGGCGAAGCGCGCCTCATAGACATCGACCCCACTCTGTCCGACGCCGTTGAAGCGCAGCGCCTCCAGAGCCCCCTTGGCCAGCAACGCAGCGCTCACCAGGGAGAACTGCTCCTCGACGGCCACAGCCAGTTCCGGGCTCATCTTCTCGACATAGCGATATCCTGCCTGATGCTCCTCGATGACGCGGCGCAGTGTCGTCTCGCTGTCGGGATGCGGGAGGTTGGACTGGACCCTGCGGCCCAGCGCCTCTGCGATCCTCCGGGCCTCGTCCGCGCTGATGCGCTCGGCCATCGATTCGTGACCATCCTGATGGAGGACCAGAGCCTCGGCGCGCCCGCCAGGACCGGGAACAAAGCTGACCTGCGCTGCTGGAAACTTCAGAAAGAACTTCGTGGCGCTCTCGGCAAAGAGTTCCACGGGCATCTGCCCCGACGTTTCCAGAAGAAGCGCATCGCCCTTTCGACTGATCGACAGGATCAGCCCGGAGGTGAGCCGGTAGTCCCCGACATAGTCGTCGAGCAGGGCCGGATCGATCGTGATAGCGGAGCGCGGCCGCGCTTGCTCATAGCGCCGCCAGGCGACTTCGTCGGTCTGCGTTTCACTCATCGTGGCCTCCTTCGCCAGCTTGATCAGTTCGTCGGTCGACAATGAGCCGCCGGTCGACAGCTTCGCCAGCGCCGCCCCGACCAGGGACAGCCCACGCTCAGTGCGGCTGTGCTGCTCCCGCAGGGCGGCTTGCTGCAGCGTCAGGATGCGATCGAGATCGACCGCCTTGCCCTGCAGCAGCGCGGTGATGCGTGCCAGACTGAGCCCGAGCTGCTTCAGCGCAAGGACCTCATGCAGGCGGGCGATCTCCTCGGCGCCGTAGAGCCGCCAGCCCTTCTCGGTGCGGCGCGGCTTGATCAGGCCGCGCTTCTCGTAGAGGCGCAGCGCACGCGCCGTCATACCAATGCGCTCTGCGCATTCATGAGCGGCCAGCAACATGTTTCTGTCGGATCGGTTGCTCATCTCTGCTCCTCGACCCCGGCGTAAGCTATGACCCAGGGACCGGCTCAAGCGCCTTCTTCGGCAAGCTGCGAGCGAGCGGAACACAGCGCAATCACGCCAACCATCCGGAAACGAAAAAGGCCGGCAGCGATGCTGCCGGCCTTCTCGTCACTCGTGCGTCGTGCGGGATGCGTCAGTGGGCGACGAGCCCACCGGAAGCGTCATCCTCAGCCGCCTTGGGCCGAACCGCCGAGAGGTCTTCCTCCCAGACGATCGGCACCGGCTGGCGGATCAGCGCGTGCTGGAGCACCTGCTCCATGCGCGCCACCGGCACGATCTCCAGGCCGCTCTTCACCGACTTCGGCAGATCGACCAGATCCTTGGCATTGTCCTCTGGGATCAGCACCTTCTTGATACCGCCTCTCAGCGCGGCCAGGAGCTTCTCCTTGAGGCCGCCGATCGGCAGCACCCTGCCCCGCAGCGTCACCTCGCCGGTCATGGCAAGGTCACGACGGGTCGGAATGCCGGTCAGGACCGAGACGATCGCAGTCGCCATGGCGATACCGGCCGACGGACCGTCCTTCGGGGTCGCGCCCTCGGGAACGTGGACGTGGATGTCGCGCCGCTCGAAGAGCGGCGGCTCGATGCCGAAATCGATGGCACGCGAGCGGACATAAGATGCCGCTGCCGAGATCGATTCCTTCATCACGTCGCGCAGATTGCCGGTGACGGTCATCTTGCCCCGACCGGGCATCATGACGCCTTCGATCGTCAGCAGTTCGCCGCCGACCTCCGTCCAGGCAAGACCCGTGACGACACCAACCTGATCCTCGGTCTCGGCTTCGCCATAGCGGTAGCGCGGCGGGCCGAGATAGTCCTCAAGCACGGTCGGGGTGATCGCGACCTTCTTCTTCTTGGTCAGGATGATGTCCTTCACCGCCTTGCGCACGGTGTTGGAAAGCTCGCGCTCGAGGTTGCGGACGCCGGCCTCGCGCGTATAGCGCCGGATCAGCGTCATCAGGGCCTCGTCATCGATCGACCATTCCTTGGATTCAAGGCCGTGCTTCTTGATCGTCTCCGGAATCAGGTGACGACGAGAGATCTCGACCTTTTCTTCCTCGGTGTAGCCAGCAATGCGGATCACCTCCATGCGGTCCAGAAGGGCCGGCGGAATGTTCAGCGTGTTGGCCGTGGTCACGAACATCACGTTCGAGAGGTCGTAGTCCACCTCCAGATAGTGGTCGTTGAAGGCCGCGTTCTGCTCGGGGTCGAGCACCTCGAGCAGAGCCGCCGAAGGATCGCCGCGGAAGTCCTGACCCATCTTGTCGATCTCATCGAGCAGGATGAGCGGATTGGCGGTCTTCGCCTTCTTCATCGACTGGATGATCTTGCCGGGCATCGAACCGATATAGGTACGCCGGTGGCCACGGATCTCGGCCTCGTCGCGCACGCCGCCGAGCGACATGCGCACGAACTCACGGCCGGTCGCCTTGGCGATCGACTTGCCGAGCGAGGTCTTGCCGACGCCGGGAGGGCCGACGAGGCAGAGGATCGGGCCGGCGAGCCGGTTGGCGCGCTGCTGCACGGCCAGGTATTCGACGATGCGGTCCTTGACCTTGTCGAGCCCGTAGTGATCGTCGTCGAGCACCTGCTGGGCGACGGCGAGGTCCTTCTTGATCTTCGACTTCTTGCCCCACGGAATGCCGAGCATCCAGTCGAGATAGTTGCGGACCACCGTCGCCTCGGCCGACATCGGCGACATCTGGCGAAGCTTCTTCATCTCCGCCATCGCCTTGTCGCGGGCTTCCTTGGAGAGCTTCGTGTTGACGATGCGCTCTTCCAGTTCGGCCAGCTCGTCGCGGCCTTCCTCGCCGTCACCAAGCTCCTTCTGGATCGCCTTCATCTGCTCGTTGAGATAGTACTCGCGCTGGGTCTTCTCCATCTGGCGCTTGACGCGCGAGCGGATGCGCTTCTCGACCTGCAGAACCGACATCTCGCTTTCCATCAGCGAGAGCACCTTCTCCAGGCGGTGCGCGACATTGACGATCTCGAGCACGGCCTGGCGGTCGGCGATCTTGACGGCAAGATGCGAGGCAACCGTGTCGGCGAGCTTGGAGGGCTCGTCGATCTGCGAGACGGCGGCAACGATCTCGGGCGAGATCTTCTTGTTGAGCTTCACATAGCTCTCGAACTCGCTGACGACCGAGCGGCCGAGTGCCTCGACCTCGACCTTCTTGCCCTCTTCCTCGGAGAGGCCGATCGCATCAGCCTGATAGAAGGCTTCCTCGGCGACATAGGAGGTCGCCTTGGCGCGGCCGACGCCCTCGACCAGCACCTTGACGGTGGAGTCGGGCAGCTTCAGCAGCTGAAGCACGCGGGCGAGCGTGCCGATCTCATAAATGTCCTTGGTCGCCGGATCGTCATCGCCGGCGTTCTTCTGCGTCGCAAGCAGGATCAGGCCGTCGGTCTTGACCACTTCCTCAAGGGCGCGAATGGACTTCTCGCGCCCGACGAAGAGCGGGACGATCATATGGGGGAAAACGACGATGTCGCGCAGGGGGAGAACCGGATAGGTGCCGGTCTCGCCGGGAACGAAAGGAGCGCGGGGCGCCGAGCCAGTCATGACTTATCCTTTGCAGTTGCGCCCGGCGAACCCCCTGATGGGCGGAACGATCGGACGTAAGCGGCTAGACGACCATTCGCCTGACCGCCCCCGCGGGCCCCGCCCTTAGAAGGCGCGCGACTCTCGCAGGTGCACCTAAAGTGGAGGCTTCTGTGCCGGCTTTCAAGCAAGCCGAAGAGGTCTTCCAACGTTGCTTTGCCGCAAGGAGCGATTCCGGCAAGGCAACGGCCTCTCGAACGCAAAACGCGCGCCAACCGGCGCGCGTTCCCGAAATTACAGGATTCAGCGGATGTCAGGCCGAGGCTGACTTCGCGTCGTCCTCGCGTTCCGCATAGATGAACAGCGGGCGCGACTTGTTTTCGACAGCCTCCGGCCCGATCACGACCTGCTCGACGCCTTCTAGCCCCGGCAGTTCGTACATCGTCTCGAGCAGGATGCTTTCCATGATCGAACGCAGGCCGCGTGCGCCGGTTTTGCGCTCGATTGCCTTGCGCGCGATCAGGCTGACGGCCTCATCGGTGAAGGTGAGCTCGGTATCCTCCATCTCGAAGAGGCGCTGATACTGCTTCACCAGCGCGTTCTTCGGTTCGGTCAGGATCGTCTTCAGCGCCGCCTCGTCGAGATCCTCGAGCGTCGCCAGGACCGGCAGACGGCCGACGAATTCCGGGATCAGGCCGAACTTCAGCAGATCCTCGGGCTCGACCTCACGGAAGATCGCGCCGGTACGGCGGTCGTCCGGGGCCTTCACGATCGCGCCGAAGCCGATCGAGGTGCCCTTGCCGCGGCTGGAGATGATCTTGTCCAGTCCGGCGAAGGCGCCGCCGCAGATGAACAGGATGTTGGTGGTGTCGACCTGCAGGAATTCCTGCTGGGGATGCTTGCGCCCGCCCTGCGGCGGCACGGAGGCGACCGTGCCTTCCATGATCTTGAGCAGCGCCTGCTGGACACCCTCGCCCGAGACGTCGCGGGTGATCGAGGGATTGTCTGACTTGCGACTGATCTTGTCGATCTCGTCGATATAGACGATGCCGCGCTGCGCCCGCTCGACATTGTAGTCGGAGGCCTGGAGCAGCTTCAGGATGATGTTCTCGACATCCTCGCCGACATAGCCGGCCTCGGTCAGCGTCGTCGCATCCGCCATGGTGAAAGGCACGTCGAGGATACGGGCGAGCGTCTGCGCGAGCAGCGTCTTGCCCGAGCCCGTCGGCCCGATCAGCAGGATGTTCGACTTCGCCAGCTCGACGTCGTTGTGCTTCGTCGCGTGCGAGAGCCGCTTGTAGTGGTTGTGAACCGCAACCGAGAGCACCTTCTTGGCGTGGTCCTGGCCGATGACATAGTCATCCAGCACCTTGCGGATCTCGCGCGGGGTCGGCACGCCGTCCTTCGACTTCACCAGCGCGGATTTGGATTCCTCGCGGATAATGTCCATGCAGAGCTCGACGCACTCGTCGCAGATGAACACGGTCGGTCCCGCAATCAGCTTGCGAACCTCGTGCTGGCTCTTGCCGCAGAAGGAGCAGTAGAGCGTGCTCTTCGAATCGCCGCTGCTGACCTTACTCATCGTTCATCTCCATTTCCGGAGTCGGTCCACACCAGCCGAAGCGGGTGCGGGCGTCGTCTCTCCGTCATAATAGGCCGCTCAGTTCGCGATTATTAGGTTAACGCGCCAGGCCGAGACATCTGACCTGAAAACCTGACCCAAAACCGGACACCAGCTGTGCCTGTCCGCTCACCCGAGTCCCCATGCAAGCATGGGGCCGCTTTCCAAATCAATATGGGACGCCCGGCTGAGCAAGCCAACCCACAGATAGCGGGGCGGCTCGTCGCAGCCGACACCAGACGATAGCCGAAACGCCCAAGGCGTGCTTCGGCCCCTGCCCGGTTCTCCATTCCGGCCCGATCAGGCCGCGGCGTCTTCCGGACGCCGATCGATGACCTTGTCGATCAGACCGAAATCGCGGGCCGCCTCGGCAGTCATAAAGTTGTCGCGCTCCAGCGCAGCCTCGACCTCGTCGTAGTTGCGCCCGGTATGCCTGACATAGATCTCGTTCAACCGGCGCTTGAGGTTCTCGACCTCGCGCGCGTGGATCAGGATATCGGTGACCTGGCCCTGAAAGCCGCCGGAGGGCTGATGCACCATGATGCGCGCATTCGGCAGCGCGAAGCGCATATCCTTGGCACCCGCGGTCAGCAACAGCGAGCCCATCGAGGCCGCCTGCCCGACGCACAATGTCGTGACCGGGCAGCGGATGAACTGCATCGTATCATAGATCGACAGGCCTGACGTGACCACGCCCCCCGGCGAGTTGATGTAGAAGGAAATTTCCTTCTTCGGATTCTCTGCCTCGAGAAACAGCAGCTGCGCCACGATCAGCGAGGCGGAGAAATCCTCGACCGGGCCGGTCAGGAAGATGATGCGTTCCCGCAGCAGGCGCGAGTAGATGTCGAAGGCGCGCTCGCCGCGGCTCGACTGCTCGACCACCATCGGGACGAGATTGTTGTAGGTCTCGATCGGATCGCGCAGCATGGGTCTATCCTTGGGGTCGCGGTCGCCGGGAATCAGCGGATTTCGTGAATGCCATCCACATAAGCACGCGGATCGTGGCTGAAAAGGGAAGCGCCGCCCTGGCCATTGCCGGGCGGCGCCAATCTTGAATCAAGGTTTCCGAAAGTCTCAGGCCGAAGCGTCGTCGGCCTTGGCAGCGTCGTCGGCCTTGGCCTCGGACTTCTTGGCCTTCTTGGCGGCTGCCTTCTTCGGCTTGGCCTCACCGGCCTCCTCAGTGGCGTCCTCATCGGCGTAGAGCGCCTCGCGGCTGACCGTCTGGTCCTCGACCTTCACCTGGCTGAGCAAATGGTCGACGACCTTCTCCTCGAAGATCGGAGCGCGGATCTCGGCGAGAGCCTGCGGGTTCTTCTGGTAGAACTCCCAGACCTGCTTTTCCTGCCCGGGGAACTGACGGACGCGCTCGACCAGGGCCTGGGTGACCTCGTCATCAGAGATCTGAACCTTGGCCTGCTCGCCGATTTCGGCCAGCACGAGGCCCAGGCGCACCCGGCGCTCGGCGATCCGGCGGTACTCGGCGCGGGCCTCGTCCTCGGTGGTATTCTCGTCCGCGAAGGTCTTCTTCGCGTCCTTCATGTCGGCCTCGACCTGGCTCCAGACGGCAGCGAATTCCTGCTCGACCAAGGTCGGCGGCAGCTCGAACGTGTACTTGCCATCAAGTGCGTCGAGCAGGCTCTTCTTGATCTTGCGGCGCGACTGGGCGTCGAAATCACGGCCGATCTGCTCGCGAACGGCGCTCTTGAGCGCATCGAGCGACTCCATGCCGAAGCCCTTGGCGAGTTCGTCGTCGATCTTGAGGGCGTCGGGCCCCTGCACGTCGTCGACGGTGACCTCGAACTCCGCCGGCTTACCGGCAAGGTGGGTCGCGGTATAGTTCTCCGGGAACGTCACCTTGACGGTGCGCTTCTCGCCGGTCTTGGCACCTTCGAGCTGGTCTTCGAAGCCGGGAATGAACTGCCCCGCGCCGAGATCGAGCGGGATGCCCTCGCCGGTGCCGCCGTCGAAGGGCTGGCCCTCGAGCGTACCGACGAAGGAGATCATCAGGCGATCTCCCTTCTCGGCCTTGGCCTTTTCACCCTTCGAGGTGAAGCTGCGATTCTGCGACGCCATGCGCTCGAGCGCAGCGTCGACTTCGCTCTCCGGCACTTCCGCAACCGGCTTGACCAGCGAAACGTCGGAGATGTCGGCGAGCTCGATCTTCGGCAGGACCTCGAGCGCGACCGTGAAGGCGAGGTCGCCCTTGGCTTCCATCGCGGCCTCGATCTCGTCCTTATTCTCGGGGAAACGGATCTGCGGCTCGAAAGCGAGCTTCAGGCCGTTATCCGCGACGATTTTCTGGTTGGCCTCGTTGACTGCGTTCTGCAGCACATCGGCCATGACCGAGCGGCCGTAGAGCCGGCGCAGATGCGCGACCGGTACCTTGCCGGGGCGGAAACCGTTGATACGCGCCTTGCCCTGCAGGCCCTGCAGGCCATCATCGAGCCTGGTCTTGAGGTCGGCAGCGTTCAGCACCACCTGGAATTCGCGCTTGAGGCCCTGGGACAGGGTTTCGGTCACGTTCATTGTTTCGTTCCGCCAACTGCTCGTTAATTCAAAAATCCAAACGCGCGCCGTCGGGTTGCCCGCCGCCGCGCTTGAGAAATCCGGCCAAGTCTGGTGCGGGCGGAGGGACTCGAACCCCCACGACTTTCGCCGCTGGAACCTAAATCCAGTGCGTCTACCAATTCCGCCACGCCCGCCGACCCGATGCGCTGCGCGCGAGCAAACGCAGCGCCGCCATCGTTGGGCCGCGGTGCTATACGCATTTCAGGCGCAGCATGCAGCAAAAAAATGCGACGGTTCTGCGAAACCGCTGAAACAGGCATGCCATCCCGGCCTCTCGCCAGATCGCGCGCCACGGATTATGCCGCTTGCCATGACCGACAGAAGCGCTCGCCGTCCAATCTCTCACAGTCTCCAGCCGACCCTGCCAACACGGCGCATGCTGCTGGCAGGGCTGGGCGCCAGTGCAGTTCTGGGCGAGGCCGGCGCACAATCCTTGCCGACCGCCCCCGCAGTGAAGTCTCTGACGAAGAACGCCGATTCGGCTGCGCTGCCGAGCCGGAACCTCGTTGTCGGCCCGGCGAAGGCGCGCTTGCGGCCGTCTCCGGCGCCGGAGAGCGAGGTCTGGGCCGTCGATGGCGAAACGCCAGGGCCCGTATTGCGGATCAAACTGGGGCAGACGCTGCGGCTCCGGCTGGAGAACCGAACGACGAAACCGCTGAGCCTGCATTGGCATGGTCTGCGCGGATCGTCCGAGATGGATGGGGTCGGCGGCTTCAGCCAGCAGCCGATGGCGCCGGGAGCCAGTTTCGAATACCGGCTGACGCCGCCCGATTCGGGCTTCTTCCTGTATCGCCCTCTCCTCGTCGGGGTCTCGTCCGAGCCAGCAGGACGCGGCCTGGCCGGCCTGCTCATCGTCGAGGAGACTGAGCCGCCACGCGTCGATCTCGACCTGCCGGTGATCCTCGCTGACTGGCTGCTGGGCGACGACCAGTCGATTCAGCCCTTCGACGCAAAGGGACCGGAGGGAGCCGCGGCCGGCCGGCTCGGCAACTGGATCACCGTCAATGGCAAGGCGCCGCCCCAGCGCATCGCGCTGCCTCCAGGCGCACGCGTTCGGCTGCGCCTCGCCAATGCCTGCAATGCCCGGATCACGCGGCTGCGCTTCGAGGGCATCAAGCCGTTCGTCATGGCCGTCGACAGCCAGCCGACCGATAATTTCGAACCCGTGCGCGCGCAGCTGCCCTTCGCTCCCGGCACGCGCTACGATCTCGTCTTCGATATGCCGGATGAAGCCGGCGCCACGGCAATGGTCACGGCGCTCACCGGCTCGGGCGTCCCTCTCCTGCGCTTCGTCGCGGAGGGAGCAAAGCAGGCGGCGGCAGGCGAAATCGCCGCACTCAAGCCGAACCCGACCCTGCCGCCCGCCGTGCGGCTGCAAGACGCCAGGCGCAGCGAAATCGTCGTGACCGGCGGAGCCAAGGTCACCGCCGACAGCAAACTGGACCTCTCCGGCCTTGATCTCGCCCGGCCCTGGGCGATCAATGGTGCTATCGGCACGCCCGATGCCAGGCCCCTCTTCAGCGTCAGGCGCGGCGCCCCGGTGGTGATCGCAATCGACAATCGCACCGCCTTCCTGCAGCCGTTCCATGTCCACGGCCATAGTTTTCGCCTGCTGCATCCCCTCGACGACGGCTGGGAGCCCTATTTCCTCGATACGGTCCAGATCCCCGAAGGGCGGCGGCTTCACATCGCCTTCATCGCCGACAATCCCGGCCGCTGGCTCATTTCGTCGACTGTGCTGGAGCGATTCGATCTCGGTCTCTGGACCTGGTTCGAGGTGACGTGACCCGCAAGCTCCGGCTTGACCTCAGCGGGACGAGGGCCCTAAGCCCGCCGCCAACAACCGCATTG
Organism: Hyphomicrobiales bacterium; assembly: GCA_900470095.1. Lineage (GTDB taxonomy): Bacteria > Pseudomonadota > Alphaproteobacteria > Rhizobiales > Beijerinckiaceae > Allobosea. The sequence continues at coordinate 18,371 of UBZM01000063.1, read as the reverse complement.
GAGCCGCCATGTCCGCCAACGCCATCGTCACGATCGGCGCCGACCTCGCAAGGCCGGTCCGCTTCGGCAACGCTCTGCCTCTCGCATTGATCGCTGGCCCCTGCCAGATGGAAAGCCGCGAGCACGCGCTCGAAATCGCCCTTGTGCTCAAGGAGATGGCGGTAAAACTTGAGATCGGGTTGGTCTTCAAGACCTCCTTCGACAAGGCGAACCGGACCAGCGTCAAGGGGCAGCGCGGCATGGGCCTGGAGGCCGCCCTGCCCGTCTTCGCCGAGATCCGCGAACGCACCGGCCTGCCGGTCCTGACCGATGTGCACGAAGCCGGGCAATGCGCGGCCGTGGCTGGGGTCGTCGACGTCCTGCAGATTCCTGCCTTCCTGTGCCGTCAGACCGATCTGCTGGTTGCCGCCGCGCAGACCGGGCGCGTGGTCAACGTCAAGAAGGGCCAGTTTCTGGCCCCCTGGGACATGGTCAATGTCGCAGCCAAGGTCACCGAGAGCGGCAACCCGAATGTCATGGTCACCGAGCGCGGTGCCTCCTTCGGCTACAACACACTTGTCACCGACATGCGGGCGCTGCCGATCATGGCCGAAGGCATCGGCGCGCCGGTGATCTTCGACGCAACGCATTCCGTCCAGCAGCCGGGTGGCAAGGGCGCCTCCACGGGCGGCCAGCGTGAATTCGTACCCGTGCTGTCGCGGGCAGCGGTCGCGGTCGGCGTCGCCGGCCTCTTCATCGAGACCCATCCAGACCCCGACAATGCACCGTCGGACGGCCCCAACATGGTTCCGCTCGCGGACTTCCCTGCGCTGATCGCAGAGCTGCAAGGCTTTGATCGGCTTGCCAAGGCGAGGCGCGCGCCGGTTTAAGGCGCGTATGGACAAGATCGTTACCGCAACCAAGCCCGCCTCGCTGCGCCCGCTGATCCTGGTCCTCGGGGCCTGCGGTTTCGCATCGACCTTCACCATGCGGATTCTCGATCCGCTGGTGCCGACACTAGCGGCCGAGTTCGGCCGGACGATCGTGCAGATCGCCGCCATGGCGACCGCGTTCTCCTTTGCCTACGCGGTCGGTCAACCCTTCCTCGGCCCGATCGCGGATTCGGTCGGCAAGTTGCGGACGATCAGCGTCTGTCTCGGCCTGCTCGCCCTGCTCTCGATGGCGGCCGCCTTCTCCCTGTCCTTCGACGTACTGACCGTAATCCGGGCGAGCACGGGCATCGTCGCCGGCGGCGTAATCCCCATCGCCATGGCCGCGATCGGTGACCGCGCGCCGATGGCCGAGCGGCAGGTACTGCTCGGGCGCTTCCTTGTCCTGATGATCGTCGGACAAATGGCGGGAGCCGCCTGCTCGGGCGTGATCGCGGAGCATTTCGGCTGGCGCAGTGTCTTCGTGATGGCCGCTGCCATGGCGGCGGCTGCAGCGCTCCTTGTCATCTTCGTGCTGAAGCCGCGGCCGGATGCGGCACGGCTGCCGCTCAGCTTTGCTGGCGCGCTGGCGAATTACAGATCCGTCTTCGCCAACCCGCGCAGCAAGCTGCTCTACGCGATCGTCATCACCGAGGGCAGCCTGATCTTCGGCATGCCACCCTATGTGGCGGCGATCCTGCAGGAGCGCTCAGGGATCGGTCCCTCACTGGCCGGGCTGGTGATCGCCGGAACCGGACTTGGCGGCATCATCTATGGAATCCTGACCCGCATCCTGGTCGAGCGCCTCGGACCGGCCCGCATGACGGTCACCGGAGGGCTCCTGATGGCGACGGGTTATGTGCTGTTCTCACTGCCCTTCCTGCCTTGGTGGAGCGCGGTTGGCCTGTTCACCCTGAACGGGTTCGGCTTCTTCCTGATGCACGGCACCTTCCAGGCTCAGGCGACCGAACTCGCTCCGACCGCGCGCGGCTCGGCCGTCTCGCTCTTCGCCTGCGCGCTGTTCCTGGGCCACGCGATCGGCCCGGTCGCCATGGGCATCGCCCTGCATCTGCTCGGCACGACAGGCGCGATCCTGCTCTTCGCAGCTGGGATCGGCCTGCTCGGCATCCTGACTCCGCGCATCCTGCCGCTGGCAGGCTCGCGGACCTGAACTCAGCGACCGCGATAGGGGGCGACACCTTGATCGGGCAGCCAAAGCCCCTTCGGCGGCTCGCCGGTCTGCCAGAACACATCGATCGGGATTCCACCGCGCGGGTACCAATAGCCGCCGATGCGGAACCATTCCGGCTCCAGCAGCTCGACCAGGGTCTTGCCGATATTGACGGTACAATCCTCGTGGAAGGCTCCGTGGTTGCGGAACGAGCCGAGATAGAGCTTCAGTGATTTCGATTCGACCAGCCATTGGCCGGGCAGATAATCGATGACCAGGATGCCGAAATCAGGCTGGCCGGTCACCGGGCAGATCGACGTGAATTCCGGGCAGGTGAAGCGGGCGAGGTAATTGGTGCCCGCATGCGGATTGGGCACGCGGTCGAGGCGGGCCTCCTCCGGGGATTGCGGCAGGGCGCTGGATTGTCCCAGCTGCAGGGTCGAGGCATCGATCGTCATGGTCATGGCTCCTTGAAGGCGGCCTTCTAGAGCCTCGGGCGCGCCCGCGCCACCGGCCAATCGCCGCGACGCCTCTTTCCGTTACGCCTGTGCTTGGCTAGAAGCGCCGCATCCTTCCGTTTCGCCTCGCACCGGAGCCTCCCATGACCGCGATCATCGACATCATCGGCCGCCAGATTCTCGACAGCCGTGGCAACCCGACCGTCGAGGTCGACGTGGTGCTCGAAGACGGCTCCATGGGCCGCGCCGCGGTTCCTTCCGGCGCCTCGACAGGTGCGCATGAAGCGGTCGAGCTTCGTGACGGCGACAAGAGCCGCTATCTCGGCAAGGGCGTGCTGAAGGCGGTCGAGATCGTCAACACCACCATCGCCGAAGCCCTCGTCGCCATGGATGCCGAGGACCAGGCCGCGATCGACCAGACCATGATCGATCTCGATGGCACCCCGAACAAGAAGAAGCTTGGCGCCAATGCCATTCTCGGCGTCTCGCTCGCCGTCGCCAAGGCCGCAGCCGAATGCTCGGGCCTGCCGCTCTATCGCTATGTCGGCGGCACCTCCGCCCGCGTCCTGCCCGTGCCGATGATGAACATCGTCAATGGCGGCGCCCATGCCGACAACCCGATCGATTTCCAGGAATTCATGATCATGCCGGTCGGCGCGCCCTCCTTCGCGGAAGCCCTGCGCATGGGCGCCGAGGTGTTCCACACGCTGAAGAAGGCGCTGCACGACGCCGGCCACAACACCAATGTCGGTGACGAGGGCGGCTTCGCGCCGAACCTGAAATCGGCCGAGGCAGCGCTCGATTTCGTCATGCAGGCGGTCGAGAAGGCCGGCTACCGGCCGGGCGAAGACATCGCGCTGGCGCTCGACTGCGCCGCGACGGAGTTCTTCAAGGACGGCTCCTATGTCTATGAGGGCGAACGCAAAACCCGCGATCCGAAGGCGCAGGCGAAATACCTTGCTAAGCTCGTCGGCAACTACCCGATCGTTTCGATCGAAGACGGCATGGCAGAGGATGACTGGGACGGTTGGAAGGCCCTGACCGATCTCGTCGGCAGCAAGTGCCAGCTCGTGGGCGACGACCTCTTCGTCACAAACGTCACCCGCCTGTCCCAGGGCATCAAGAGCAAGACCGCGAACTCTATCCTGGTGAAGGTCAACCAGATCGGCACGTTGACCGAGACGCTTGCCGCCGTCGAGATGGCGCAGCGTGCCGGCTACACCGCGGTGATGTCGCACCGTTCAGGCGAGACCGAGGACTCGACCATCGCCGATCTCGCGGTTGCGACCAATTGCGGGCAGATCAAGACCGGCTCACTCGCCCGCTCGGACCGCACTGCGAAGTACAACCAGTTGCTCCGCATCGAGGAGGAGCTCGGCGCCCAGGCGATCTATGCCGGGCGCTCGGCGCTGAAGGCGCTGGCCTGAGGCTGAAAGCGCCCGCTCTCACCAGCTCGGCAGGAGCTGGCTGGCCGTCGAGACTGTCCAGGTCCCGGCGGCGCCAACCCGATCGGCCAGGCCGCCCAGCGCGCGGCCGGCCCGCGTTACGCCATCGGGCAACGCGATTCCCAGCACGCTCGACCCGCGCGCTGAAGCAACGTCCTGGGCGGCATCCGCCGTTGAGGCAGCGAATTGCAGCGGGGGTGAAATCGGCAACGGCTGCGCCGCTGCGACGCTTGGCTTGATCCGCTCGCGCGGGATGGCGCGTGCTGCCGCAGTCACAGGGGCGCTGCTGCGTTGCGGTTCAAAGTGAGCCAATACGGTCGTCGGGCCAGGCGGCAGAGCCCAGCTTGTCGCCATCGGCATCAGCAAGGTCGCCGGCACCGCCAAGGCCCTGGCGGGCGAGACGGGCTGAGCATTGCTTGCGCTCATCTGATCGCGATGCCGCTCCAGGAACTTGCTCACGGGCGCTTCCGAGGCATTTGCAAGCGCGGCATCAGGCTGCGATGCCCGGACGATCTGCTCAGCCCTGGTCGCGCGATGGGCCGCTCCGGACTGGATCTGAAGAAAGGCTAGAACTCCGGCGGCAGCCACGGAGGCCGTGACAGAGACCACCACCTGGCCGCCGAAGCTGCGCAGGACCCGGCCGATCGCCATCTTCGTCGTATCGTCGTTCATGAGTTCATCCCTTGGTCGCCCCATGAGAAGCGGCCGGACGCGGCGACAAAATGGCGCAGCCGGGGAGCAATTGCGGCCCCGACAGATTTCCCATCCCGCGAGCGGTGCGGGCGAGCCATGCAGCATCGGGCATATCGCGATTGTGCAATGCGGGATTAATCGAGGCATGGACAGGATCGCCGACGCTTCGCTGATCGATCAAAAGGCAGCGCGGCTGCGCTGGCGGCTTGCCGTCATCGGCATGCTCTGCAGCGTGCTGATCTTCGGCTCGAACTTCGTGATCAGCCGGCATGCCGTACTCAACGGACTGAGCCAGCATGATCTGCTTGCCCTGCGCTTCGCGACCGCCGGTCTTCTGCTGCTGCCGATCTTCCTCCGGGATGGGGGCTTGGCGACATGCGGCGGGGTGACCTGGCGGCGCGGCATCTGGCTCGCGATCACCAGCGGCTTCCCAATGACCTATCTGATGCTGACCGGGCTGACGCTTGCCCCCGCGGCCCATGGCGCCACCATCGGCCCCGGCACCGTGACGCTGATCGGCATCGCAGGAAGCGTCGTGTTGTTTGGCGCCCTGCTGACGCGGAACCTGATCATCGGCGTCATCGGGGTTCTCGCAGGCCTGGCCTGCCTCGGCATTGCGGGCAGCACCGGGTCGACGGCCGGCACCTTGCGCGGCGATCTCTGCTTTCTCGGCGTCGGGCTGCTCTGGGGCTTCTACCCGCTGCTGATCCAGCTCTGGAAGGTCAACGGGTTGAAGGCAGCGGCGATCGTCTCGATCCTGTCGATGGCCTATCTGCCGTTCTACTTCGCGTTCTATTTCCGCGGCTTCGATGTCGCGCCGTGGTGGGTGCTCGTCGCGCATGCGCTCAATCAGGGCGTGCTCAACGTCATCATCGGCCTTTGGATCTGGGGCTGGGCGGCGCATGTCCTCGGCGCCTCGGTCGTCGGGCGATTTCCCCCCTTGATCCCGGTGACCGGCACCCTGCTCGCCATCCCGATCCTGGGCGAGATCCCGGGCCCGCTTCAGGTGGTGGGCTTCATCCTGATCATTGGCGGCCTGTTTGTCGCGTCATGGCGCCGCCCGACGCGTGCGATGGGCCATGGACATCAGGCCCAGATTCCAGCCGACGCAAAGCAGAAGCCCGAGGCCGAGCGCCGGCCATGATCCGAGCGGCACCGCCGTCAGGTGAACAAGGCCAAGCGCAAGGCCGAACCCGAGAAGGCCGAGCGCGCAGTTGGCGATGACGGCCGCCGTCGCGGGGCCGCCAATGCGCGGCTGCAGCATCGCGATGAGGCTCGACAGCACGATCGGAAATGCGGCCAGCACACCGGACCAGCCCGGGCCGACGCGCGCGCTGATGGTCGTCACTGTTCCCGCCAGCCCAGCGACGCAAGCGGCACGCAGCGGGATCGCGTACCAGGGCCGTCCAGGAGGCGCCGCCGGTCTCGCCGCCAGATACGGCCTGAAGAGCATGTGAAGGCTGGCAAAGACCGCAACGGTCAGCACAGCCATGACCATGACCGGCGGCGTGAGCTGCCGCAGCACGAATGCGATCGTCAACCACATCGCCAGCCCGGACACGAGGCTCGCCACCGTGCCGAGGCGTTGGGCGAGCAGGACATAAACCAGCGCCAGGCCGGAATTCGAGAGATTGGCGGCCATGCTGCCGAGCGCACCGGCGGCGATGAAGGCCGGGTCGTGCTCGAGCGCGAGGAAGACATAGACCGGCCCGGCCGAAATCGGCAGCGTCGCGATCAGGGCCGCAACAAGCGGACCGGTCCGTTCGGCCAGCAGCGAACAGCCGACCACGATCGCTGCCGCGGTCGCCATCTTGAGCAGCAGCATGCCGAGCCAGGGGTCGATCATCGCTCCAGCCGGGAATCCGTTGCCGCGATCCGGATCATGCCGGCTCGCCTCTCGCCCAGCCTTCCTTGGTCTCGGCAATGAAATCGGCAAGTGTTCCGGCCGCAATCGCGGCGCGCAGCCCGGCCATCAACTCCTGATAATAGGCAAGATTGACCCAGGTCAGCAGCATCTTGCCGAGCATCTCGTCGGCCTTGACGAGATGGTGCAGATAGGCGCGCGCATAGCCGTTGGCGGCCTGGCAGCTCGACTTGGGATCGATCGGCCGCGGGTCGTCGGCGTGCTTGGCGTTGCGCAGATTCATCCGGCCGAAGCGGGTGAATATCTGGCCATGGCGGCCGGCACGGGTCGGCATCACGCAGTCGAACATGTCGACGCCGCGGCTCACCGCCTCGACGATATCGTCCGGCGTGCCGACGCCCATCAGATAGCGTGGGCGCTCCTGCGGCAGATGCGGCTCGACCGTTTCGATCATCGCCAGCATCACATCCTGCGGCTCGCCAACCGCGAGGCCACCGATCGCATAGCCCTTGAGATCCATTTCGACGAGCGACCGGGCGCTCTCGACGCGCAGAGCCGGTACGGCACCGCCCTGGACGATGCCGAAGAGCGCCCTGCCCGCGGGATTTCCGAAGGCTGTCTTGCAGCGCTCGGCCCAGCGCAGCGACAGGCGCATCGCCTTCTCGGCGACCTTATCCTCGCATGGCAGCGAGACGCATTCGTCGAGCTGCATGACGATGTCGGAGCCGAGCAGATTCTGGATCTCGACCGAACGCTCGGGCGAGAGCATGTGGCGCGAGCCGTCGATATGCGACTGGAAGGTCACGCCCTCCTCGGTCAGCTTCCGGAGCTGGGAGAGCGACATCACCTGGAACCCGCCGGAATCGGTCAGGATGGGATGTGACCAGTTCATGAACCGGTGCAGGCCGCCAAGACCCGCGATGCGCTCCGCGCCGGGGCGCAGCATCAGATGATAGGTATTGCCGAGCACGACATCGGCACCGAGCGCCTTGACCTGCTCGGGATACATTCCCTTGACGGTCGCGGCTGTGCCGACCGGCATGAAGGCCGGGGTACGGATTACGCCGCGTGGCATGCGGATCTCGCCGGTACGGGCAGCGCCGTCCCGACCGAGCAGATGGAAGCTGAAATCGGTTGTCATGCGCAGCGAGGTAGCGCAGCAGCAGCGACAACGGAAGTGCAGCGCACGCCGGCCCACCGTGACGGCACGGCCGGGCGCGGTATGACCATGGATCAGCGCGGGAAGGCCGCCTCGTAGACCGCCGGCTTGAAACCGACCAGTGTCCGCGAGCCAAGGTCGAGCACCGGCCGCTTGACCAGGGAGGGCTGCGCCAGCATCAGCGAAATTGCCTTGCCGGTGTCGAGCCCCGTTTTGTCGGCATCGGGCAGCGCGCGAAAGGTCGTGCCGGCGCGGTTCAGGACCGTTTCCCAGCCATGCTCCGCACACCATGCCTCGAGGCTGGCGCGTGCTACACCCTCGGCCTTGTAGTCATGGAAGCGATAGGCGACCCCGTGCTCGTCCAGCCAGGTTCGCGCCTTCTTCATCGTGTCGCAGTTCTTGATGCCGTAAATCGTGATCGCCATGTCGCCCCCTGCCTGTACGCCTTGGTCTAGGCAGGGAATCGGCAGGGCTCAACCGACGCGAGCCTTCTCCCCCAGAAAATCGAGCAGGGCCCGGATACGCGCCGGCAAGGGGCCGCCTTGCCCCAGATAGACAGCGTGCACCTCCTCGAGATCGCCGGGATTGCTCTCCTCCAGAACCGGCCGCAGCCGTCCCGCCCGGATATCCTCGCGCACGGTGAAGGTCGCGAGCCGCGCAAGCCCCACCCCAGCGACGGCCAGATGCCGCAAGGCTTCGCCATCGCTGGTCTGCGTGCTGCCGACGATCGGGACGGTGACGGCCTGACCGTCATCCAGCAGCGGCCAGCCTTCTATCGTGCGAGCGTAACAAAGTCCGATGCGGTTATGATCGTCGAGTTCCGCGACGCTTTTGGGTTCGCCGAACCGCTCCAGATAGCTCGGCGCCGCGACGATCGTCATGCGGGTCGCGCCGAGCTTGCGGGCAATGAGATTGGAGCTCTTCAGCGGCCCGGCCCTGACCGCGACATCGGTACGCTCTTCCATAAGGTCGATGACCGCATCGGTGTGCACGATGTTCAGCGTCACGCCGGGGTAGCGCGCCAGAAATTCCGGCACGACCGGCGCGAGAATATGCGTGCCGTAGGAGGCGTTGGTGTTGAGGCGAATGCGGCCTGTCGGGCTCTCGCTGGAGGAGGCGCTGCGCTCTGCCTCGTCCAGATCGGCCAGGACGCGGATGCTGCGTTCATAGAAGATGCCGCCTTCCGGCGTGAGCTGGAGCTTGCGCGTCGAGCGGTTCACCAGTCTCGTGCCAAGGCGGGCCTCCAGCCGCGCGACGAGCTTGCTGACAGCCGAAGGCGTCATCCGGAAGGCGCGGGCCGCCGCCGAGAAGCCGCCGAGCTCGACGACCCGGGCAAAGACCTCCATCTCGCCGGAGCGGTTGATCTCCAAACGTGCCATGATGAATTCATCTCACAAATGATGTTCCTTGCGGCAACCTAACGCACGATGCTGCAACGCGCCATCTTGCCACGAGACATTCCCCGTCTTGCGGACAACCACCATGCCCATTGCACTCTATGCCCTCACCGCCGGCGCTTTCGGCATCGGCGTCACCGAATTCGTCATCATGGGGCTTCTGATCGAGGTCAGCGCCGATCTCGGCGTCTCGATCGCTTCGGCCGGCCTTCTGATCTCCGGCTATGCGCTCGGCGTCGTCGTGGGGGCGCCGCTGATGACCGCCTTCACCGCGCGCTGGCCGCGCAAGACCGTGCTGCTCGCCCTCATGGTCATCTTCACGCTGGGCAACGCCGCGTGCGCATTGGCTCCGGATTACGGGCTGCTGATGGCAGCGCGCATCCTCACCGCCTTCGCGCATGGCACCTTCTTCGGCGTCGGCTCGGTCGTCGCCACGGGTCTGGTCCCGCAGGAGCGCAAGGCCTCGGCCATCGCGATCATGTTCACCGGCCTGACGATCGCCAATATCCTCGGCGTGCCGTTCGGTACCTGGCTCGGGCAGCAGCTCGGCTGGCGCGCCACCTTCTGGGCTGTGACGCTCGTCGGCATCGTTGCGCTCGCGATCATCGCGGCCTTTGTGCCGAAGGACAAGACGGCACCGGAGGCCAGCGACTGGCGCACCGATCTGAAGGCGATGGCGCAACGCCCGGTGCTGCTCGGCCTGCTGACGACTGTCCTTGGCTTTGCCGGCGTGTTCGCGGTCTTCACCTATATCGCGCCGATCCTGACCAAGGTGACGGGGCTCGGCGATAGCCTGGTCTCGCCGGTCATGCTCGTCTTCGGCGGCGGGTTGATCGTCGGCAACCTGATCGGCGGGCGACTGGCCGACCGTTACCTGGTCCCGACGGTGATCGGCAGCATGCTTGTCCTGGCTGTGGTGCTCGGCCTGATGACCTTCGCCATTCACGATGGCATCGCAGCCACCATCTTCGTCGGACTGCTCGGCGCCGCCGGCTTCGCGACCGTGCCTCCGCTGCAGATCTGGGTGCTGGAGAAAGCCTCCGGGGCGGGCCAGAGCCTCGCCTCCAGCCTCAATATTGCCGCCTTCAATCTCGGCAATGCGCTGGGCGCCTGGGCCGGCGGCGCCGTGATCGACCACGGGCCGGGCCTGACGGCCGTCCCCCTCGTCGCAGCGCTGATGCCGATCGGCGGCCTCATGGTCGCACTCTGGAGCCTGCGCCTCGATCGCAAGGCCGCGCTCACGGCACCGGCCCTGAGTCGCTGCTGAGCGATTTCATCCAACCAGACTTATCTGCTCCATCACACCATCAAGGAGAGCCATCATGGACTATCGCAATCTCGGAGCATCCGGCCTCAAGGTCCCTGCCCTCAGCTTCGGCGCCGGAACCTTCGGCGGCCAGGGCCCACTCTTCGGAGCCTGGGGCACCACCGACGCCACGGAAGCCCGGCGACTGGTCGACATCTGCCTCGAGGCCGGTCTCAACCTCTTCGACACTGCCGATGTCTATTCCAACGGCGCGTCGGAGGAGGTACTGGGCGAAGCGATCAAGGGCCGCCGCAACGAGGTGCTGATCTCGACCAAGACCAGCCTTCCGATGGGCGATGGACCAAACGATGCCGGCTCGTCGCGCCCACGCCTGATCAAGGCGGTCGAGGATGCGCTCCGCCGGCTCGGCACCGAGCATATCGACCTGTTGCAGCTCCACGCCTTCGACGCGCATACGCCGATCGAGGAGGTCCTGTCGACGCTCGCTGACCTCGTGCGCGCCGGCAAGCTCCGCTATGTCGGCGTCTCCAACTTTGCCGGCTGGGAGCTGATGAAGTCGCTCGCAATCGCGGAAAAGCATGGCTACCCGCGCTATGTCGCGCATCAGGTCTATTACTCGCTGGTCGGGCGCGACTACGAATGGGAACTGATGCCGCTCGGGCGCGATCAGGGCGTCGGCGCACTGGTCTGGAGCCCGCTCGGCTGGGGCCGCCTCACCGGCAAGCTGCGCCGCGGTCAGCCGCTGCCGGAGGGAAGCCGCCTGCACCAGACAGCCGAGTTCGGTCCGCCGGTCGATGATCACCGGCTCTATGCAGTGGTCGATGCGCTCGACGAGGTCGCCAAGGAGACCGGCAGATCCGTGCCGCAGATCGCGATCAACTGGCTGCTTCAGCGCCCGACCGTATCGAGCGTCATCATCGGCGCCCGCAACGAGGAGCAGCTCCGGCAGAATCTCGGAGCGGTCGGCTGGTCGCTGACCGCCGAGCAGATCGCGCGGCTGGATGCAGCAAGCAGCGTGACCGCGGCTTATCCCTATTTCCCCTATCGCCGTCAGGCGGGGTTTGCCCGGCTCAACCCGCCCATCGTCTGAGACAGCAGGACAAGCCAGCCTGACGCCCGAGCGGCGTCAGGCATTGACCGCGAGCGCAGCCACGATGGTCATGACGAGCAGGGCGATCTGCGTGAGCTGGAGTTCGCCCTGGCGGATCCAGTAGGCAAACCAGAGCCCTCCGCTCATCATCGACAGCCAGACCAGCACCATCACGCCGAGCCCCGCAGTCGAGAACCAGATTCCCCGGGCCGGAGCTGCAGCAGAGAGACAGGCGTGGATCAGTTCAACCGCGCCAAAGCCGAGCAGCACGGTCGCAAGAGCCTGCATCATAAGGATGCCCGCGAGCGCGAGAACGGACCAGCTCCCGGAGTGCAATGCCCGCCGCAGCAGCGGTGTCGGAATGGCAGGCTCCTCCTTGAGCGGCGTCATCGCCAATGTGCGCGCAATGGCACCGACAGCCCCGCGAAAGTCGCGAATATTGTTCAGGACCGTGATTGCCGACCAGAGCGCAAGGCCGCCGACCAGCATCGTCTTGAACAGCAGGATCGCTGAGGGCAGATCAGGCACGATCCACGCCTCCGACAGGTCTTGAAGCGCGGTTGAGGAAGACCTGCATCTGCCGGGCGGACTGAATGTCGCCCCGCCGCTCGGCAGCCGCAATTCCGCTCTGCCACGCCGTGCACGCCGCTTGCGTCAGACCTCCCAGCAACCGGGCGCGGCCAAGCTGCGCCCACGCCGCCGAATAATCGGGATCAAGCGCGACCGCGCGCTCGAGATGCACGATCGCGGCCGGGCTGTCGCCGTGCTTCAGGCAGGCAGTGCCGAGCGCGAAGCGGAGGATCGCGCTATCCGCGCCAGCCGCCAACCGCGCCGAGAGCCGCTCGGCGAGTCCCGTCACCGGCTCAGGCCGGCAAGCGCGACGCGACGACCTCCCAGTCGACGAGGTGATCGACGAAGGCCTGGAGGTAATCGGCACGGCGGTTGCGATAGTCGACATAGTAGGAATGCTCCCAGACATCGCAGCCGAGCAGCGGGGTCTGGTCATGGACCAGCGGATTGATCGCGTTGGCTGACTTGGTGATGGCAAGACGCCCTTCCCGCGTCTGGACCAGCCAGACCCAGCCGGAACCGAACTGGGCAAGGCCCTGCTTCACGAACTCGGCCTTGAACCCATCGATCGTTCCGAAATCGTCCTTCAGCCGGGCTTCCAGCCTGCCGGGCATGCCACCGGCGTCGCGCCGCAGCGAGGGCCAGAAGAAATTGTGGTTCCAGTGCTGGCCGGCATTGTTGAAGATCGCCTCTGCGCCCGGTTTTTCGAAGGAACCGCGAATGATCTCCTCGAGGCTCAAGCCTTCGAAGGACGAGCCCGGAACAAGCTCGTTGAGCTTGGTGACATAGGCCTGATGGTGCTTGCCGTGATGCAGCTCCAGCGTCTCCGCCGACATAACGGGTGCCAGCGCATCGGAGGCGTAAGGCAGGCTCGGAAGGGTGAAGGGCATTATCGTCTCCAGCGCGGGCTTGCAGTGAGCTGCCGCAAGCTCTATAAAACAAGTATTAACTTGGAATATTGGCGTCCCGCAAATATGTCAAGCATTCACTTGGAAAATGAATCCTCGCTGCCCCGCCCACCGGCGGAGCGGCTCCTGACCCTGTTGAAGACACGCGGGGCGCAGACCGCGGCCGATCTGGGAAAGGCGCTTGGCACCACGGGCGAGAACGCGCGGCAGCAACTCGCGAAGCTCGCAGCCGACGCGCTTGTCGAAACCGAGGCCGTATCCCGAGGCGTTGGCCGTCCGACCCAGTTCTGGCGTTTGAGCGACAAGGGCCAGGCGCGCTTCCCCGACAGCCATGCGGAGCTCACGGTCAGCCTGTTGCGGTCCGTGCGCGAACTCCTGGGGGCAGACGCGCTCGACCGTTTGATCAACGCCCGCGAAACCGAGATGCGCACCGCCTATCAGGCGGCCATGGTGGACGCCGAAGGGCTGGAAACCCGCATTGCGGCGCTCACCGAGATCCGGAGCCGCGAGGGCTATATGGCCGAATGGCAGCGATCCGACGATGGCTGGCTTCTGATCGAGAACCACTGCCCGATCTGCGCCGCCGCGTCGATCTGTCAGGGGTTTTGCCGCGCCGAACTCGCGATCTTCCAAGACGCGCTCGGACCGGACTGTTCAGTCGAACGAGAGGAACACATCCTCCAGGGCGCGCGGCGCTGTGCTTACCGCATTCGACCTTCAACATAGCGGGTGCAGCGGCCAGCGCCCCAGAATCTCGTATCGGCCTTGTCCCTGGAAACTCTCGATCAGGACAAAATCGCGGGCAACCCAGCCGATCGGCCGCTCGAGCCCCATGGGAGGTACGAGCTCGCGGTCGTATAATATGGTCACATGGGGCGTCGAACCTGCCTGCCCCCCCGGTTTCAGCCCGACCCTCTTGAGCGCCCGATCAATGGTGCGGCGCAGTGTCGAAAGGGCGGCGAGGTCCTCCCCGCAGCACAGGACAAGGGCGTGGGGTTCACCGCCACTGAAACTGAGGAACCGGTCAAGGCTCACGGCAAATTGATGCGCTTCGACCATTCGGCCCGCTTCCTGTGCCGCGGCGACAATCTCCTCGGGCAATTCGATGAAGTTGCCGACCTTGTTGAGCGAGACATGAAGCAGCCTCGTCGGGCGCAGCCGGCCATGCAGGTTGAACTCGGCGCGAAGGTCGCCGGCAAGATGGGCAATGTAGTTCGCGGTATCCGGCTCCGGCAGGAGGGCGAAGAAGATCGCGACATTCTCGCGGCTGCCTGGTCGTGGTGGGCCGCGAAGGTTCTGCGGAAGCCCGAGATCCGGCATCAACACATCAGACGCGTCGACAGGTGTCATCTCGCACCTCGCTCTCGACCTGTCCGGCAAGCCGTCAGACCGCTAGGGCAGCGCTAGATCCGATACCTCTTGTCCTGCTGCCGCTAGCAAGGCCTCCAATCGCAGCGCGACCGACCTCAGCGCTGTGACGCTCGCCGGAGGGGGACCAGGGCGCGCACTCGATCAAGAGATTTTGGAGCTTTCAAGGCAATCGGGGTTCGGGCTTCGCCTCGTTCAGCACCTCGCTGTGATCTGCGAGGTCGCGCGGCAATCCAGGCGGCAGGATCTGCGCCAGGGTGGCCTGTGCCTTGCTCCAGATCGGCAGGGCCTCCTGCAGCCGCCGCACACCAGCTTCGGTCAGCCACACCGCACGGCGCCGCAGATCCGTCTCCACGACCGCGATCTCGATGAGCCCCCCACGCTCCAGCGTCCGCAGGTTGCGCGACAGAGTCGATTGCTCGAGCCCGGTCCGTTGAGCGAGCGCACCGAGCGTATCGTCGCCGATGGTCGCAATCTGGGCCATCAGTCCGGCTTGCGCCGCAGTGAGGCCAAGGCCCGCCAGTTCCCGATCGATGAACATCGAGATGCGTCGCGCCGCGAGCCGGGTATTCCAGGCCGGGCAAGCGTCGACCAGGGCGCGAGCCTCACGTCGCAGGCTGCCGTGCGATTGCGTCTCAGCTTTCATAGATATATGCATCTACAATAGATGTAGATGCATGAAAATAGGCAACCGCGCGTTCCGTGCGCGCCTCACTCCCCTCATGGCAGGCGTCCAATGACCGCATTCGCCCTCAAGCGTGTCTACGAGCAGCCGGCTGCCGCTGACGGCAGGCGCATCCTGGTCGACCGGCTCTGGCCCCGCGGCATCTCCAAGGAGAAGGCGCATGTCGACCTCTGGCTCAAGGAGATCGCGCCGAGCGATGCCCTGCGGAAGCAGTTTCACGGCAAGCCCGATGATTGGGACGCTTTCTGCGGGGCCTATGCGGACGAGCTGACAAGCGAGACGGCACAGGTCGCCGCCAAAGAGCTCTTCCAGCATCTGCGCGAAGGTCCGGTGACCCTGCTCTACGCGGCGCGCGACGAAGAGCGGAACAATGCGGTTGCGCTCAAGATCTGGTTGGAAAAGCAAGGCTCCTTGAGATGAATTGCCCGGACCGAACCATCCTGGACCTCATCGGCAGCACCACCCTCCTCGCGCTGCGGCGGATCGCACCGGCAAGCGACGCCCGGATCCTGCTGAAGCTGGAAAGCGAAAACCCGACAGGGAGCATGAAGGACCGGATGGCGCTCGCGATGGTCGAGGCCGCCGAAGCGGACGGCCGCCTGAAGCCGGGAGATACCGTCGTCGAATATACCGGCGGTAGCACGGGGGTCTCCCTGTCGCTGGTCTGTGCCGTGAAGGGTTACCCGCTGCATATCGTGACTTCGGACGCCTTCGCACGTGAAAAGCTCGAACACATGAAGATGCTGGGCGCGAAGCTTCAGATCATTCCCAGCGAGAGCGGCCGCATGACCGAGAAACTCACCCGCGACATGATCGAAGCCGCGCGGCTCGTTGCCGCCGAGACCGGCGGTTTCTGGACCGACCAGATGAAGAACCGCGACCAGATGGCAGCCTATCAGGGGATGGCTGACGAGGTCTGGGCGCAAACGAAGGGCAGGATCGACGGCTTCGTCCAGAGCGTCGGCACCGCCGCCTCGCTCCGCGGAACCGGCGAGGCGCTGCGCCGGCACAACGCCGCGGTCACGATCACGGCTGTGGAACCGGCCGAGTCCCCGGTGCTGTCGGGCGGCGAGACCGGAGCCCACAAGATCGACGGGATCGGGGCTGGCTACGTCGTACCGCTCTGGGACAAGAACGTCGCCGACCGGATCGAGCTGGTTTCGACGGAGGAGGCTGCTGCCATGGCCAGCCGCCTCGCCCGGGAGGAAGGCCTCTTCGCGGGAACGTCGACGGGAGCCAATGTCGTCGCGGCTTTACGCCTCGCCGATCAACTCGGCTCCGGCGCGACCGTCGTCACCGTGATGTGCGACACCGGCATGAAATATCTCAGTAAACACTGAGGCGCTGCCGGTCGACGCTGCGCGATGTCGCGTTCCCATCGTGACGGTTTAACCGCTCGCGCGTTCTCCGGTGCGAGGCGCAGCGACGTGAAGGACCGGTTTTGTCGCACAGTCTATCCGCATCAGCCAATCGACTGAATTTCGGGCTATATTTATCTGACGTAAGATACATTATCGGAAACGGACGCCATACAAACTACTTCACTCTTATCTATTAGAATAATTCTTCATAGAAATTCACATCACTGGCCCAGGCGACCAATTTACCCTAGTGGATGCCTCCCGACGTGCTCGTTTGAAATTTTTTGTTCGGATGTCGAAATCCCAGATTGGGCAGCGTTCTTGGGGCATCGAAACCAAGCTGAATGGCCCAACCAGATGATTTTTCCGATTACCTCGCTCTATGCGATCCCCCTGGCCGTGATTTTTCTGGCCCTGTGGATCGGCGTCACCAAGACCCGCACGGCATTGAGCGTCTCCATCGGAGATGCAGGCAATGCCGATCTGCACGAACGCATCCGCCGGCATGGCAATTTCGTCGAATGGGTGCCGATGATCCTCATCCTGATGGTGCTGGCCGAGGGCCAGGGCGCCGGACCGCTCTGGCTGCATGCGGCCGGCGCGCTGGTGGTCATCGGCCGGATCTTGCATCCCATCGGCTTGCGCGCCGATGCCCCCACCCATCCCCTGCGGATCGCGGGTAACTCCGCCTGCATCCTTGCAACCCTGACGCTGACTGTGGCCCTCACAGTCGTGGCGCTTGGCTCTCGCCCCTGACACCTCCCCGAACCTGCTCAACACCGGAGACCTGACATGCAGCACATGGCGCTGATCTATAGTGATCCGTCCCTTGAGCCAGCCTATGGCTCGCCTGAATTCGAGATGATGATGAAAGGCTATTTCGCCTTCAACGAAACCCTGAAGGCGGCGGGCGCCTATGTGGCGGGCGAAGGCCTGAAGGATGTCGATACGGCCACGAGTCTGAGGATTCGCGGTGGCAAGGTGGAGACGATGGACGGCCCCTTCGCCGAGACCAAGGAACGCCTCGGTGGGTACTATATTTTCGAGGTTCCCGACCTGGATGCCGCTCTGCGCTTTGCGGCCATGATCCCGTCGGCGGCCTATGGGACGATCGAAGTGCGGCCGTTGATGGACTACAACGCCTGATGTCGGACGCCGCTCCCGATCCCCGATCCGTTTCCTGTGCCATCGAGAATTTGGTGCGGATGGATCGGGGGCGGCTTCTGTCTGCGCTGATTGTTCAGCTGAAGAATTTTCAGCTTGCCGAGGATGCACTGCAGGACGCCCTGGCCTCGGCGGTCGTGCATTGGGGAATGACAGGGCTGCCTGCTTCTCCTCAGGGCTGGCTCTTGAAGACCGCGCTGCGCAAGGCGATCGATCGCTTGCGCAAGTCGGCCCGTGAAGACCGCAAGGCTGGCGAGATCGCCCGCCTTTCCCTAGCGGAAGCAGCCGAGACGACGACCGAGGATATTGCCGATGAACGGCTGCGGCTGATCTTCACCTGCTGCCATCCGGCGCTGGAGCCCAAAACCCGCGTCGCACTGACCCTGCGCACCTTGGGCGGACTGAGCACGGCGGACGTTGCCGCTGCTTTCCTCGACAACGAAACCACCATGGGCCAGCGCCTTTCGCGGGCGCGGACAAAGATACTCGCGGCCGGCATTCCTTACGCCGTACCCGGACCGGAAGCCTGGTCAGAACGGCTGCAATCCGTCCTGACCGTCGTCTATCTCATCTTCAACCAGGCCTATTCCGGCACGGACGAATCTCACGCCAGTCCCTTGGGCGAAGAGGCCATCTATCTTGCGCGCATGTTGAATGGCCTACGGCCGGACCAGGCCGAAATCGAAGGGCTGCTGGCGCTGATGCTGATCACCGAAGCCCGCCGCGCGGCACGGCTCGATGCCGACGGAACCAGCATCCCCCTTGCATTGCAGGACCGCAAGCTGTGGGATGGCGCCCGGATTGCCGAAGGGCTGGCGTTGCTCGATCGTGCCATGGCGGCGCGCGCCGGGGCCCTTTCAGAT
>UBZM01000096.1 GCA_900470095.1 Hyphomicrobiales bacterium | reverse complement strand
AGCTGCGGGGCGCGGTTGCTGCGTGGCCCGCCGGGGTTTTCACCGCCGGGTCCGCCAGGGTTCTCACCGCCGGGGCCGGGATGGCCACCCGGGCCGGGATGGTGGCCGCCGGAGCCGCCGCCGGCAGAGGCGATCCCCTCGAAGGCGTGGCCGCTGCCAGAGCCGGCACTGCCGGAGAGGCCGCCGCCGGAGCTCAGCGTCAGGTTGTCGTTGCTGGCCGGATCGCCGCCAAAAACATCCTCGAGCTTCGCCGGCGAGAAGCGGCGCAGCGGCAGCTGCTCATAATCGATCGGCGGGGAATCGATGCCGAGAAAGGCGGCAAGCCCGGCCGTGCCGACGGCCTGGCCGCCGGAGCCGAGCGCCTGCTCGTCCTCGGCCTCCTTCTTGATCGCGCCGGTCTCGTCCTCGGCCTCCTTGTCCTCGGCCTCGGCCTGCGCCTGCTTCGGTGCGCCTCCCCCAGCCGCATCCTCGCCCGGGGTCTCAGTGGGCGGACCGAGATCGGACTTGGCGTGGCTGGGGAAGAGGCTCTTGACGTAGATCGCGACCGCGGTCAGCGCGAGCACGACCAGCGCCGGCCAGCGCGACGGGGCCGCGTCCTCGTCCGTGATCTTGCGGTAGCTCTGCTCCGCGGTGGGCGCGCCCGGCGCCGGAGACTTGAGGGTCTTGATCTCGATCATGCCGACACCCGTTCATGCGCAGGCTTGAAGGGAGCTGCGATGGGACTGGCCTGCGGCATCCGCAGCGGGGCTGCCGGNNTTGCGCGGCCCGAAGGCGGCGAGCTTGCCGTTCTGGATGACGCCGACGAAGTCGACGGCGGCGAGCGCGCTCGGCCGGTGCGCCACGATGATCGCGATGCCGCCGCGCTCCTTGACCGTCTCGATCGCCGTCTTGAGCGCGCTCTCGCCCTCGCCGTCGAGGTTCGAGTTCGGCTCGTCCATGACGACCAGGAACGGGTTGCCGTAGAGCGCCCGCGCCAGGCCGATGCGCTGGCGCTGGCCGGCCGAGAGCGCCGCGCCCTGCGGCCCGAGCTGGGTCTGGTAGCCATCGGCCAGCCGCACGATCATCTCGTGGATGCCCGCCGCCTTCGCCGCCGCCACGACCCCGGCGGCGTCGCTCTCAGCCGAGAGCCGCGAGATGTTCTCCTCGACGCTGGCATCGAGCAGGCTGACCTCCTGCGGGAGATAGCCGACGAAGCGGCCGAGCGCGGCCTCCGGCCATTGCGAAAGCTCGGCGCCGTCGAGCCGGACCGAGCCGCGCAGGCACGGCCAGATCCCGGTCAGGGCCCGCACCAGCGTCGTCTTGCCGCCGCCGCTCGGGCCGATCAGACCGAGCGCCGTGCCCGCCTTCAGGTCGAAGCCGACCTCGCTGAGCAGGACCTGGCCCGAGACCGGGGCGGCGACCGTGATCTTGTCGACCTTGAGCGAGCCGACCGGCGCCGGCAGCTGCATCGGCACCACCGCCTGGCTCAGCGCCACCACCGTCTCGCGCAGGCGCTGGAAGGCGGCGCGTGCCGCGACGAAGGACTTCCAGTTGGCAATGGCGAGATCGACCGGCGCCAGCGCCCGCGACGAGGCGACCGAGGAGGCGATGATCGCCCCGGCCGAGAGCTCGCCCTTGATCGTCAGATAGGCGCCCATGCCGAGGATCGCCGATTGCAGGATCATGCGCAGCACGCGCGAGACCGCCCCTAAGCTGCCGCCGAGGTCATTGGCCTTGGTCTGCAGCGCCAGGTGCTCGCGATTGGCCAGGTTGAAGCGCGCGACCGCCCGGTCGGCAAAGCCCATCGCCTTCAGCACCTCGGCATTGCGGGCATTGGAATCGGCGATCGCGCCGCGGGTGATCGCCGCCTGGCGCGTCGTGCCGTTGAGCCGGCGGGTCAGGATCTCGCTGGCCACCGTCAGCAGGGTCAGGACCACGGCGCCCGCCAGCGTCAGCGCGCCGAGCCAGGGGTGCAGGAAATAGGCGAAGGCGAGATAGAGCGGAATCCAGGGCAGGTCGAACAGCGCGCCCGGCCCCTGGCTGCCGAGGAAGCCGCGCACCGTGTCGACATCGCGGCCGCGCTCCAGCGCCTCGGTGCTGGAGAAGCCGAAGCGCGGCATGTCGATCGCCACCCGGTGCGCCAGCGGCGCGATGTCCTTGTCGAGCCTGGCCCCGACCCGGACCAGCACCTGCGAGCGGATCACGTCGAAGGCGCCCTGGAACAAATAGAGCCCGATCGCCAGCGCCGAGAGTGCCGCCAGCGTCTGGACGCTGCCCGAGGTCAGCGCCCGGTCATAGACCTGCAGCATGTAGAATGAGCCGGTCAGCGCCAGCACATTGATCAGCCCCGAGATCGCGAACAGGAAGAGGAAGGCCGAGCGGAAGCCGAGCGTCAGCCGGGCGGCATCGCGGCGGCGGGCGGAGGTCTGTGCCTTGGAAGGTGCCATGATCGCAAACCGTCAAATGAAGCAGTCGGCAGGAAGGCGGTGCAGGACGGTGGGAGTGGCCGGCGGACCAGGAGCCCGCCGGCCGAAAAGGCGCCGCTTCTAGAAGCTGAAGTTGCTGCCGGTCAGGGTGTGGCTGCCCTTCAGGTTGATCTGGAAGTCGGCATCGGCATCGCCGTCGACATTGCCCTTGACCACGGTGTAGTCGCCGTCGGCCCGGGTCTCGTAGGCGACCACCAGCTGGGCCGTGGCGGTGAAGGCCGGGCCGTTGGTCAGGGTGAAGCTCTGGTTGCCGGCGAGCGCGCCATTGGCGTCGATGCCGGAGAGGTCGAGCTTATCGCCGGGCTCGAAGTCGAGGATGGTGTCGCCATCCGCCGCTTCCTTGCTCTCGAAGCGGAAGATGTCGTTGCCGGCCCCGCCCTCGATCACGTTCACCGCGGCACTGGCCGTGATCGTGTCGTTGCCCGAGCCGGTCGCGACGTTCTCGATGCTCCAGAGCGTGTCGCTGCCGGTTTGCGTGCTGACCGCGCTGCCGCGTCCGAGCAGGCCGGTGCCGAGATCGACCGTCAGGTTCGCCGTGATCGCCGACATGTCGAGCGTGTCGATGCCCGAGCCGCCGTCGCTGTCATCGCCGAAATAGACGTCGTTGCCGTCGCCGATTGTCGCGACGATCACGTCATTGCCCGCACCCGCCACCACCGTGTCGTCGCCGGCGCCGGCCGTGATCCGGTCGTCGCCCGTGCCACCGAAGATCCTGTCCTCGCCCGCCCCGCCATCGATCAGGTCGTTGCCGGCCCCGCCGAGCAGCACGTCGTCGCCGGCCCCGCCGAGGACCACGTCGCGGCCCTCCCCGGCATCGACGAAATCGTTGCCGTCGCCGGCCGAGAGCGTGTCGTCGCCGCCCGCCCCGATCAGGACGTCGTC
>UBZM01000062.1 GCA_900470095.1 Hyphomicrobiales bacterium | reverse complement strand
GGCGTCAACGGTGCGGTTGCCGGCGGCTGCGCCTGCGGGGCGGGAATCGGACGGGCTGCCGGCGGCTGCCCGGGGGCCGAGACAGGCGGCTGGGCGCGCGGCGGCACGGCCTGAGGCTGGCTGGGCTGGGCTGGCGGAGCCGGGCGCGGCACCGCCGGGATTGGCTGAGGTGCGGAGGGCGGGGGCGCGGGTTGCGGCCGCAGGGCTGGCGGACGTCCGGGTTCGCCGGCTCCCGGCGCGGTGATCGGCGGCACGGGGCGCGGCATCTGCGGCTCGCGGCGCGGTTCAGGCGGCGGCGCGGCAGGTGGGCGTGGCTGCGCGGGTGGCGCTGCGCTTGGCGCCGGAGGCGCGACCGGCCGCTGGATCGCCGGCGGCGCCCCGGGCGCTCCGGGAGCCGGCCGCGGGCGTTCGGCCCCAGGCGGGCGCGCCTCGCCGGGCGCAGCTGGCGCTCCCGGGGGGCGAGGCCGGCGCGGCTGTCCGGGCTCTTCGTCCGACGGCGCAGGAGCTTGCGCTAGTCTCATCGGTGCCTGCGCCGGTTCGACCGCGAAGCCGCCATGCGACAGGGTCAGGCCGGGAAGGACAGTACCGATCAGAAGCCAGTTTTTCGTGCGCGTCATGAGTTCCGTTTCCGTTTCAGTGGCTGGGGCTATCAGCGCGCTTGCGCACTGAACCCGCCATGAACCGAAAACGGCCGAAATTGGGCAGGGTTCCTCCCTGCCCAACCTGCGCTCTGCGGGCTAAAGCCCGGCCTCGGCCTTCACATAGCGCGCGATCTCGGCATGGCTGGCAAACCAGCAGTCGCCTTTCGCCTTGGCATGCCGGATCAGCTCCTCGAGGATCCAGATACGCGAGCGGTAGGTGATGACATGGGGATGCATGGTCAGCAGGAAGAGCCCGCCTTCCTCATGAGCTCGGTCGAATTCGCGGCGGAAGATGTCGAAAACGGCTTCCGGTGCCGTGTAGGGCCGCAGCGCCTGGAAACGGTTCATGTTGAAATAGACCGCATCGTCGCGAATCCATTCGACCGGGAGCTCGACAATGCCCGTCGGCTCGCCCTTCTCGATGATCTCGTAAGGGTCGTCATCGGCGAAGAGCGATGAATCGTAGAGCAGGCCGAGTTCGCGCTCGATGCTCAGGGTCACTTCCGAAAAGTCCCAGGACGGTGTGCGCATACCGACCGGCCTGACGCCGGTGATCTTCTCTAGCGTATCGGCTGAGCGCAGATGCAGTTCGCGTTCGGCCGCGGGCGGCACGGCGGTGTTGACCTCGTGGATCCAGCCATGCAGGCCGATCTCGTGGCCTTCCGCGATGACGCGGCGTTGCTCGTCGGGATAGAGCAGGGCGGTCACCGCCGGCACGAAGAAGGTCGCCTGGATCTGTTCCTTCGCCATCAGATTGAGGATGCGCGGCATGCCCACGCGGTTGCCATACTGGCCCCAGGAGAGGCGGCCGACCGATTTGCCGCCATCGCGCAATTCGTTCGTCTCGTGATCGACGTCGAAGGAGAGGGCGACGGCGCAGCGCGCGCCGTTCTTCCATTTCGTGGGCTTCAGGTTGCGGCCTGCGCGCACGCGCTCGACCTTGCCGCGCCAGACCTCCTCGGGCCATTGCCAGGGTTCGAGAGCAGGTTCGGTCATGGCGGGTGTCCTTCAGGCTGGCGGGGCGGTCGGCAGGACCGGCACGGCGGCCAGGAGCCTGCGTGTGTATTCGTGGCGCGGATTGTCGTAGATTTGACCCGCTGGCCCCTCCTCGACGATCTTGCCGCGATACATGATCGCGACCCGGTCGCAGAGATGGCGCACCACCGAGAGGTCGTGCGAGATGAAGATCAGGGTCAGGTTCAGCTCGGTCCGCAACCGCATCAGCAGGTTGATGATCTGTGCCTGGATCGAGACGTCGAGCGAGGCGACCGGCTCGTCGCAGACCACGACATCAGGCTGCATGGCGAGCGCACGCGCAATTGCGACGCGCTGGCGCTGGCCGCCGGAGAATTGATGCGGATAGCGGCTCGCGAAGGTGGGATCGAGGCCGACGGCGGCGAGCCATTGCCGGACATATTCGGCCGCCCCCGCCCTGGAGACGATGCGATGGGCGATCGGCCCCTCGGCGATGCTGTCGCCGATGCTCATCCGCGGATTGAGCGAGGCGAAGGGGTCCTGGAAGATGGTCTGGATCCGGGTGGTGTTCTTGTGCGGCCGCGCGCCGCCGCCCATCACCGGCTCGCCCTCCAGCCGCACCGTGCCGGAATTCGGCGCGTATATGCCGGCCGCCATGCGCCCGAGCGTTGATTTGCCCGAGCCCGATTCGCCGACGAGGCCGAGCGCCTCGCCACGCGGGACGGTCAGGCTGACGGAATCGACGGCCTGGACGCCACGGCTGGGCTGCGACAGCCCAAGCTTCTGGCCGAGCAGGCGCAGGATGCCGGGCGGGGTCTGGAACAGCTTGCTGACGTCCTGGATGACGAAATAGGAGGCGTCCGCCTTCGATCCACGCGACGGCGAGGCACCGGATCTGCGTGCCGGCGGCGATGCATCGGGGACACCGCCGCCGCGGGCGAGGAAAGTGCCCGGCTTGGCGCGGGATGGCAGCGAATCGAGCAGCGACTGGGTGTAGGGATGCTGCGGCCTGGTCAGCACGTCGAGCACCGGCCCGGTCTCGACGATTTTGCCGTGGCGCATCACGCAGACGCGGCTGGTGATCGAGGCGACTGTCGCCAGATCATGGCTGATCCAGATCAGTGCCATGCCGAGCTCCGCCACCAGCTCCTTCATTTCGGCCAGGATCTCGGCCTGGATCGAGACATCGAGTGCCGTGGTCGGTTCGTCGCAGATGATCAGTTTTGGCCGGTGCAGCAGCGCGATGGCGATGGCGACGCGCTGGCGCATCCCGCCGGAGAACTGATGCGGGTAGAAATCAACCTTCGCCTCGGGTTCTGGAATCCGAACCTGGGCGAGCGCCGCGATCGCACGCTTGCGCCCCGCTTCGGCCGAAACCTTCTCATGCGCTTCCAGCGCCAGCAGGATCTGGGCGCCGATGGTCAGGACCGGGTTCAGCGTCATCAGCGGGTCCTGGAAGACCATCGAGATGACCTTGCCGCGAATGGCGCGCAGCTCGCGGGACGGCAATCCGATCAATTCCCGCCCTTCGAGCCGGATCGAGCCGCTTTCGATTTTTCCGGGCGGATCGATCAGGCCGATGATCGAAAAGCCGGTGATGCTCTTGCCGGAGCCGGATTCGCCGACGAGGCCCATGACCTCGCCGCGCCTCAGGGAAAAGGATACCCCGTCGACGGCTTTCACGACGCCGGCACGGGTGTGAAAATGCGTCGCGAGGTCCCGGACCTCGAGCAGCGGCACTGCCTCGGCCGAGCCACTCATCGCCTGAGCCTTGGGTTGACCTGGTCGCGGATCTGGTCGCCGACGAGGTTGATGGCGACGATCAGGATGATCAGCGCGACGCCGGGATAGATCGAAATCCAGTAACGGCCCGACATCATGTACTGGAAGCCGTTGGCGATCAGCATGCCGAGCGAGGGCTCGGTCACCGGCAGGCCGACACCGAGAAAGGAAAGCGTCGCTTCGAGCGCGATGGCGCTCGCCACCTGCACCGTCGCGACCACGATCAGGGGCGGCAGGCAGTTCGGCAGGATATGGCGCCAGACCACCCGGCGCGCTGGCAGCGGCGTCGAAAAAGCCGCCTCGACATAGTCCTTGCCCCGTTCGGCAGCGGCTGCGCCATGGGCTGTACGGGCAAAGTACGCATATTGCGCGGCTGCCAGCGCCGCGATCAGCTGGAATTTGCCCTGGCCGAGCACGGCCGAGATCACCAGTGCGAGCAGGATCGCCGGGAAGGCGAGCTGAAGGTCGATGACGCGCATGATGAACGCTTCCCAGCGGCCACCGAGATAGGCGGCGGTGATGCCAAGCGTGACGCCGACCGTGAAAGCGAGCGAACCGGCAATCAGCCCCATCTGCAGTGAGATGCGCAGGCCATAGAGGATGGCCGAGAACAGGTCGCGGCCCTGCGCGTCGGTGCCAAGCAGATGGGTGAAGCCGCCGGAGCCGACATAGCCCGGCGGGCGGCGCGCATCTGACAGGGTGAGATTGGCGAGATCATAGGGATCCTGCGGCGCGATCCAGGGCGCAAGGAGCGCCACGCCGATCATCAACACGACGACGACGAGGGCTGCGAGCGCCACCTTGCTCTCGCGGAACTCGTTCCAGAATCGGGCGAGGGGCGAAGCCTGCTTCATTACGCGCGCGCCTTTCTCAGGCGCGGATCGAGCGCGACATAGGTCAGATCGACCAGGAAATTGATGGTGATGAAGACGAAGGCGACGAGCATCAGATAGGCGACCATGACCGGCCGGTCGAGCGAGGTGATGGAGTCGATGATCAGCTTGCCGATGCCGGGCCAGGAGAAGATCGTCTCGGTGACGACCGCGAAGGCGAGCGTCGAGGCGAATTCGAGCCCGAAGACGGTGACGATCGGGATCGCGATCAGGCGCATCACATGCCGGCGAAGGACGGTCCATTCCGAAAGTCCGGCGGCTCGGGCAAATTTCACCGTGTCGGTCAGCATCACCTCGCGCGTCCCGGCCCGGGCCAGCCGCGTCATCAGGGCGAGCTTGAAGAAGGCGAGGTTGAGGGCCGGCAGCAGCAGGTGGCTGAGCCCGTTCAGCGTCAGAAAACTCCATTCGACGCCGAAAAGCGAAGCGGTCTCGCCGCGGCCGCCGGCAGGTAGCCATTGCAGCTCGACTGCGAAGGTGATGATCAGAACCAGGCCGATCCAGAAGGTCGGCACTGAGAAACCGAGGATCGAGATCGCCATGATGATCTTGGCGAGCAGGCTGTCGGGCTTGTAGCCGGCATAGATGCCGGCCGGCACGCCGATCAGGGCCGCTCCGAAGACGGCAGCCAGCGTCAGTTCCAGCGTCGCAGGCAGGCGCGACAGGATAAGCTCCAGCACCGGCATGCCGAAGACGAAGGAGCGGCCGAAATCGCCGTGGAGCACACGCCCGAGGAAGGTGAAATACTGTTCCCAGAGCGGTCGATCGAGCCCGTAGCGGGCAATCGTCTCGAGTCTCATCTCCTGACTGACATCGGGCCCGATCAGCACGTCGATCGGGTTGCCGATGGCGTAGACGCCGACGAAAACCAGCGCCGACATGACGAGCATCACCAGCAGCGCCTGGACGATGCGCCCGAGGATGTGCCCTAGCATCTGACGAAGCGCCTGGCGCCTGCGGTCACGGCCAGTTCTCCGCGATCACCGCCCGCGTCTCCTCGACGCCGACCTGCCAGAGACTGAGCATCTCGTTGTCGGAGCGCTGGTAGCGCCCGTGGAAATTGCCGTCGCCCAGGATCTCGCGCTTCTTCGCCGGGTTCGAGGCCTGGTAGAGCGCGCGGTCGAAGGGCGGCTTCACCGCCTCGGGCATGGCGACGCCGTCGAGACGGGTCCAGGGGAAGTTTTCCATCCAGGAGGCATGCGAAGCGGCGGGATCGACCGCCTTCACCGCCGCCTGGAAGCGGGGCCCTGCCCACCAATCATGCAGCTTGACGCTGGCATCGGGGCGGCGGCCCATCCATTCCGTACAGAAGGTCATCACGGGCGCATTGCCGCCATGGCCGTTGACCAGCACGATGCGGCGGAAGCCGGAGCGGTAGAAGCCCTCCAGCATGTCCTCGATCAGCGCGACATAGGTGCTCATCCGCAGCGAGACGGTGCCGGGGAAGGCGACGAAGCCTGGCGTCATGCCATAGGCCAGTACCGGGAAGACGGGCACGTTCAGCGGCTCGGCAGCGTCGCCGGCCACTTTCTCGGCCAGAATCGCGTCGGTGGCGAGGCTCAGATAGGCGTGCTGCTCGACACAGCCGAGCGGCAGTACGCAGCGGTTATCCCGCTGGGCCTGAGCTTCGATCTGCATCCAGTTCATCTCGGCGACACGCACGGCCCGTTCCTTGCTTTTCTCTGGCGGTGCGCCATCCTTGACTCCCAGCCAGAACGTCGTCAAGTTCCATTTGGAACTAAACGGGAGCTCATCATGCGCCGCGCCCCCACATCCCTTTCGCGTCTCGATCATGAGCGCGAAGCGGCGTTGCGTGATCTCGATCCGCTCACCGTCACCAAGCTCTGGGACAATCCCTGCTGGCTGTCGTTCCGGCTGAACTTCGTCGCCTTCCGCTTCAACGATCCGGTCTATCGCTGGATCGAGACCCGCTACGGCCTGGTCCGGCCGGAATTCGTCGCGCTCTACGCAGTCGGCCTGAAGGAGGGGGTGGCTGCAAAGAACATCGTGTCCTCGTCCGGCTTGCCGAAAAACACACTCAGCCGCGCCATCCAGAAGCTGCTGACCCGCCGTCTGCTCAAGCGCGAGACGGACCGGGACGATCTGCGCAGCTTCGTGCTGCGCCTGACGCCTGCAGGACGCGCCATTTTCGAGGAGACCATGCCGCTGATGGTGAAGCAGCAGAGCGCCATGCTTTCGGCCTTGACCGAAGCCGAGCAGCGCCAGCTTTGCGAATTGATGGACAAGCTCGTCATTGCCTCTCCGGTGTGGCCGGCGGATCTCGAACCCCTGTCATAGACCGGGTCGAGCGAAGCGTTCTTCCAAAGAATCGCGGGATGGTGGTGGGTCTCCACTGCCGCACCGTGCCAATTCAGAACAATAGTCGAGCCAGGATCGCCTAATCAAGTAACACCATGGTGCCGCGCTACGTGGGCCGAGTGCCACCGCCGAGGCCATACAACAAACCAGCGGGAGGGCCGACATGTCGGCCCTTACCGAAACAAAACAGGGGAACTCGTCATGAAGCTTGCTACGACCGTCCGCATCTTCGCACTTGCGGCCGCACTCAGCGCCTCCGTCTCCGGGGTCGCCCTTGCGCAGACGCTCACAATCGGCGTTCGCGCCGGCCCGGAATCGATCGATCCGCATTTCACCGCGACCGGCACCCATGCCGAAGCGCTGAAGCATGTCTTCGACACGCTGACCTGGTCGGGCGACAAGCTGCAGATCGAGCCGCGGCTCGCGACCAGCTGGAAGGCAATCGAGCCTTCGGTGTGGGAGTTCAAGCTGCGCCCCGGCGTCAAGTTCCATGACGGTTCCGACTTCACCGCCGAGGACGTGAAATTCTCGATCGAGCGCATTCCCGTGGTCGCCGGGCCGAACCCGACCACGATCTATGTACGCCGCGTCAAGGAGGTGAGGATCATCGATCCGCTGACGGTCCATATCATCACCGACGGACCGGCCCCGAACCTGCCGAACGACTTCATCCGCCTCTTCATCGTCTCCCACAAGGCGGCCGCCGGACTGACCAAGGACAATGCCAACGAGGCCTTCAATACCGGCAAGGCAGCGGTCGGCACCGGTCCCTACAAGTTCGTATCCTGGACGCCGAAGGACCAGCTCGTGCTGGAGCGCTTCGACGGCTATTGGGGCGAGAAGGAGCCTTGGGCCCGCGTGCTGCGCAAGGAACTGCCGAACGACGCCGCCCGCGTCGCCCAGCTCAAGGCCGGGCAGGTCGATATCATCGTACGTGCACCGGCATCCGATGTGCCGACACTGAAACGCGACGCCAAGCTCGCGGTCACCACGGTCGATACGGTCTATGTCTTCAACATGGAGCTCGACATGCGGGACAAGTCCCCGCAGGTCAGCGCCAAGGATGGCTCGCCGCTGCCAAAGAACCCGCTTCAGGACGTCAAGGTGCGCGAGGCGATCGATCTCGCCATCGATCGCCCGGCCCTTGCGGAGATTGCGATGGAAGGTCTCGGCTCGCCGGTGAATCAGCTCGTGACGCCGGATATCGCCGGGTACAACAAGTCGCTGCCGCCGCTGAAGCCCGACCTGGCCAAGGCCAAGAAGCTGATGGAGGAGGCCGGTTACGCCAACGGCTTCAAGGTCGCCTTCTCGTTCACCAATGATCGCCTCCCCGGCGACCGTCAGGTCGGCACCTCCATCGCGCAGATGCTGGCGCGGATCGGCATCGAGGTAAATGCCAATGCCCAGCCGGGCGCGGTCTTCTTCCCGGCCCGCCTGCGCGGCGATTTCTCGATGTCGATGTCCGGCTGGGGCACGCTGACCGGTGAGTCAAACTACACGCTCTCCTCGGTGGTGCACTCCAACGATCCGGCGAAGAAGCTCGGCGCCTTCAACGTGCTGGGTTACAAGAACGCCGAGCTCGACAAGCTGATCGAGGATGCGGCGGTCGAGATGGACGAGGGCAAGCGCAACAAGCTCCTCTCCGATGCCAATGGCATCGTCGCACAGGACCGTCCGCGCCTGCCGATCGTCGCCGTCGGCTCAGCCTGGGCCATGCAGAAGGATAAGGTCGCGATCAGGCCGCGCGTGGATGAGGACACGCTTGCCATGGACATCAAGCCCGCCAAGAAATGAGGCTTCGGCCTCGGTCGCCCGGTTCCTGCGGATATGCGGGAACCGGTATAAAAACGCGCCGGACGAGTAGCGGGCATGCGTGGAGAGACTAGCCGCAGGGCCAGTAGGTGGGGTATGTGCCCCGCCGCCTGCTCTCCCCTTTCCCGACTACACGGTTCGACCTCTCCCACTGCGGGAGAGAGGGAAACGCACCAGGATTACCCATGACAACCTCACCTCTTGCCCTGGCCATTCATGGCGGCTGTGGCACTTTGCCTAAGGCCGAGATGACCGAAACGGAGTGGACCGAGGCCAAGGCCGATCTCGCCGCCTCGCTCCGCGCCGGCTGGGCCATTCTCAGCAAGGGCGGCTCGGCCGTCGATGCGGTCGAGGCCGCAGTGCTGGTGATGGAGAACTCGCCGCATTTCAATGCCGGCCATGGCGCCGCGTTCAACGCGGATGGCGAGCATGAGCTCGACGCCTCCATCATGGATGGCGAGACGCTGGCCGCCGGCGCCCTCTGTGGCGTCAAGCGCATCCGGAACCCGATCGGCGCCGCCAAGGTGCTGATGCGCCGCGGCGACCCGCTTTTCCTGGCCGGCACGGCCGCGGACAGCTTCGCCGAGTCGGAGGGGCTCGACATGGTCGAGAACGAATATTTCTCGACCGAGCGGCGCCGCAAGAACCTGTCCTCGATGAAGATCCGTGAGCTCGTCGGCACCATGTCCGAAGCAAGCGAGGCTGAGAAGCACGGCACGGTCGGCGCGGTCGCGCTGGATGCCCAGGGCCATCTCGCAGCCGCCACCTCCACGGGTGGCTACACCAACAAGCCGGCTGGCCGTGTCGGCGATTCGCCGATCATCGGTGCCGGCACTTATGCGCGCGACGGGCGTTGCGCGGTCTCGGGCACGGGCAAGGGCGAGTATTTCATCCGCTACTGCGTCGGGCACGAGATCGCCTCACTGATGGCCTATGCCGGCCTGAGTCTCGAGGAGGCGACCGCCAGGGCGATCGCCGAGCTCACCGAGCACAGGATCGGGGCTGGCCTGGTCGCGATTGGCGCCGATGGCAGCATCGTCGCGCCCTATAATTCCGCTGGCATGTATCGTGGTTGGGTGACGCCTGACGGCTTCATCCATGTCGCGACGCATGGCGATGTCGAAGTCGCCGGCCAGCTCGAGGCGGCCGCGTGAACTCGCCTGAGCCGATCGTCATCTGGGGCGCGGGCGCAATCGGCGGCACGCTGGGGGCCTATTGGACGCGCGCGGGCATTCCTGTCCTGCTCGTCGATGTCGTCCCCGAACATGTCGAAGCCTGCCGGACGACGGGCCTCGCGATCAGCGGCCCGATCGAGGAATTTCGCCAGGTCGTGCCCGCGGTGACGCCGGCGGAGCTGACAGGAACCTACCAGCGCATCGTGCTCGCGGTGAAGGCGGGCGCCACGGAGGCAGCACTTGACGCGCTCGCCCCGCATCTGGCCGAGGACGGCTTCGTGCTCTCCGCCCAGAATGGTCTCAACGAACTGGCGATTGCCAGGCACGTCGGCGAGGCCCGCACGATGGGCTGCTTCGTCAATTTCGGCGCGGACTGGCATGGGCCGGGCGAGATTCTCTATGGCAACCGCGGCGCAGTCGTCGTGGGCGAGATCGACGGCGCGATGACGCCGCGCGCCCTCGAAATGCACAAGCTGATGCTGCTCTTCGAGCCCGACTCGATTCTGACCGGCAATATCTGGGGCTATCTCTGGGGCAAGCTCGCCTATGGGGCGATGCTGTTTGCTACCGCGCTGACGGATGATTCGATGTCGGCGAATTTCGCCGACCCGAAGCGGCTCGCCGTCTGGCTCGAGCTCGGGCGGGAGGTCGGTGCGGTCGCGGCGGCGCGCGGCGTCTCCTCGCTCGGCTTCGGCGAGTTCGATCCGATGGTCTTCGCACCGGGAAGGCCGGAATATCCGCAGATCGCGGCGATCGCCTGGCTTGCCGATTACACCTCAAAGACGGCCAAGACGCATTCCGGGATCTGGCGCGACCTTGCCGTGCGCAAGCGCAAGACCGAGGTCGATCCCCAGATCGGCATCATCGCGCGCCTCGGGCGCGAGGCCGGCGTTCCGACCCCGACGATCGAGACGCTGGTGAAACTGATCCACGAGGTCGAGGACGGCGAGCGCCCACTCTCCTTCGATACGCTGAAGGTGCTGATCGACCAATGCAACTCCGCTTCGACAATCGCGTAGCCCTCGTCACAGGCGCCGCCCAGGGCATCGGCCGGGCCATCGCAACAGCCCTGGCTCGGTCCGGGGCCGCGGTGCAACTCGCCGATATCGATGCCGAGGGGGTCGCGAAGACCGCCGCGGAGATCGGGGCCAGGTTTCATGCCGTCGATCTCGCGACGCCGGACGCGGCGCGCGATCTGGTCGGCAAGATCTCGACCGAAAGCGGCTCGCTCGACCTGCTCGTCCATGCGGCGGGTGGGGTGCGCGGCCAGATCGGCCGGCCGATCGAAGAGATTCCGGAAGCAGACTGGCGCAGCATTTTTGCCGCCAATGTCGATGCCGCCTTCTTCCTGGCGCAGGCTGCCGCGCCGGTGATGAAACAGGCCGGCTATGGCCGCATCGTCACCATCTCGTCCGGTGCCGGATTGCGCCCGAGCCTGACCGGCATCCAGGCCTATGCCAGCGCCAAGCACGCGCTGGTCGGGCTGACGAAACAACTCGCCTGGGAACTCGGCCCGCATGGCATCACGGTGAACTCCGTCGCGCCCGGCTTTGTGCGCTCCAATCCGGCAACGGAACGGCAATGGCAAAGCTATGGCGAAGCCGGCCAGAAGAAACTGGTCGAGAGCATCCACACCCGACGCCTCGGTACGCCCGGGGACATTGCCAATGCGACGCTGTTTTTCCTCAGCGAACAGGCCGGCTGGATCAGCGGCCAGGTGCTTTCCGTCGACGGTGGACGCTCCTGAGCATTGGGGCGTTTTGCGGGCGCCGACGCGGTTTTTCACGGCATCATTGCCACATGCGTATTTTCGACCCTACAGTGTCCCCGGGTTGGCATAAGCCAACCTGAATAGCGACTGAAGGAATAGCACGTGAGCACGGGTACCGTGAAATGGTTCAACGAGACCAAGGGCTATGGTTTCATCACCCCTGACGCGGGCGGAAGCGATATTTTCGTCCATATCAGTGCTGTCGAGCGCTCGGGCCTGCGCGGCCTGAACGAAGGCCAGAAGATCAGCTACGATCTCGAGGCCGATCGCAAGACCGGCAAGTCCTCGGCGGTGAACCTCAAGACGGCTTGATCTCCGCCTTCTGCGGGAGGGCGATCGGCGGCGTCACCTCCCGAGCCAATGCGAATCTCTATCTCTCTATCCGGACTGAAGACGATTCCCGGCATGCCCGTCGCCCCAAGGCGGCGGTAGAAAGGACCAGGGCCAGCCCGAAAAGGCCGGCCCTCCCGATGCGCATCTAGAGCTTGAACAGCTCCCGCCCCGTCTGATGGGCTCGAATGTAATCCCAGTCATAGCTGACGCCGAGGCCGGGCCCCGTGGGCACGGGAAAGTAGCCATCCTTGTCGACGGCGTCGAGCTGGTCGCTGTACCCGCAGGTGTAGACCGGCGGCACGGCGTTGGGGCAATCCGGGCCGACCAGCGCAAGCTCATAGAAATTGGTGTTACGCGTCGCGGCCATGCAGTGGCGATGCGCGGGCCCGCAGGCATGAATCTCGACATCGACGCCAAAGGCCTCGGCGAGATGGGCGATCTTCATCGCGCCGGTGATGCCGAGATCGTATTCCGGATCGGAGCGCAGCATATCGGTGCCGCCATTGATCAGGAAATCGGCCTTAGGTTCGAAGCCGCGCAGATATTCCGTCTGCAGGATCGGCGTCTTCAGCATCTCGCGCAGCTTCTTGTGGGCGAAGGCGGAGACCCCACAGTCGCGCATCGGGTCCTCGTACCAGAAATAGCCGCCCTCGTCGCAGGCTCGGCCGACATAGAGCGCGTCGGCGAAGGTCCTGAGCTCGTTGGCCGGGTCGAGCATCAAGGTCATGCGGTCGCCCACCGTCCTAGCGACATGCAGGACGTTTGCTGCCTCCTCGCGCGCGTCGCCCTCGTGCCAGCCATGGAGCTTGAAGGCGCGGTAGCCCAGTGCGTAGCAGGCCTCGGCGAAGTCGGAGAAGGCCTCCTTGCTGTCGAGCCCGCCATTGCGGTCGCCATGATAGGTCGAAGCATAGGTTTTGAGCCTCGTGCGGAAGCCGCCGAGCAATTGCGACACCGAGGCGCCGAAGCGCTTTCCCGCCAGGTCCCAGAGCGCGATGTCGATCGGCCCGATACCCATCCCGTCATGCTGGCGGAGCTCCCGCTTCATGTCGTTCCAGATCTCTTCGCGGTGGTCCGGATTGCGGCCGAGCAGATTGGGCGCAAGCGAGAGTGTCTGCGCCATCGTGGCCCGGGTTCCGCCCCAGTGCATGACATATTGACCCTCGGCGCCGTCATCGCTGCGAATGACGATCGCAAACTTGGTCAGCTCGAGCTCTGAATTCGGCTTGTACCCGACATTGTAGACCGCCCGGGCATTCTCGGCCGAGCGGCCGAGATTTCTGCTCTTGAACGAGAATTCGACGACCTCAACCTCTGCAATCCTGGTCATGATGATCCTCTCAGAAACCGGCGATCCGGGGGAGCCAGAGGCTCAGGGCCGGCACATAGGTGATGATGGCGAGCGCCACGACGAGCGCGATCAGGAAGGGCCAGAGCTCGCGCAGCAGCGCCCCGAGCTTGACGCGGGTGATCGCCATGGCGACGAAGCAGAGCACGCCCACGGGCGGTGTCACCTGGCCGATGACGAGGTTGACCAGCAGCACGATCCCGAAATGCACGAGGTCGATCTGCAACGCGGCCAGCAGCGGCAGCAGGATCGGCACCAGGATGATCATGATGGCGATCGTCTCCATGAACATGCCGGCAATCAGCAGGGCGATGTTCAGGATCAGCAGGACGACCAGCGGATCCGTCGAGATCGAGGTCATGAAGCTGGTGACCAGCTGCGGCGCCTGCTCGATGGCCAGAATCCAGCTGAAGGGCGAGGCCGCGGCGACGATGGCGATGACCACCGCCGTCTCGCGCGCCGTGCCGATCAGGATCGCCGGCAGGTCGGCAAGCTTGATCGAACGGTAGATGAACATGCCGACGACCAGGGAATAGGCGGCGGCGACGCCTGCGATCTCCGTCGCGGTGAACAGCCCCGCCCGGAAGCCGACGATGATCAGCACCGGCATGAGCAGCGCCAGTGAGGCGTATTTGAACTCCTTCCAGAGATTGGGGAACGAGAATGCGCCGGCCGGCTTGAAGTCGCGCCGCAGCGCCAGGATGGCGATGGTCGCCATGATGCAGCCGGCCATCACCAGGCCAGGAATGATGCCGGCGACGAAGAGGCTGCCGAGCGAGATATTGGCCTGCCAGGCATAGACCACCATCAGGATCGACGGCGGAATGATCGGGCCAAGCGTGCCGGCAACCGCCGACAACGCCGCCCCAAATGCGCGCGGATAGCCCATGCGTTCGAGCTGCGGCACGAAGACCCGTGCGGCCGCTGCCGTATCGGCGACGGACGAGCCGGAGATGCCGGAGAGAAAGACCTCGCCGACGACCAGCGTATGGGCCGGGCCGCCGCGGATATGGCCGACCAGTGCCTTGGTGAAGCTGAAGAGCCGCTCAGAGATGCCCGACGCGTTCATCAGAGAGCCAGCGAGCGTGAAGAGCGGGATCGCCAGCAGGGGGAAGGACTGCACGCCGGCCACGATGCGCTGGGCGGCGACAGTGAGGGGCACGCCTTCGATGAAGATCGTCAGCAGGGCCGAGCCCGCCATCGCGACCCAGATCGGCGTGCCGACCACGAGCAGGACGGCGAAGGTGAGGAGAAGGACGGAGACCATGCCGCTAGTCCCGCGTCGTGATGTCGGACCAGAGCGCGCCGGTGACGCCTTCGTCGATCAGGTTGCGCAGGAGATGCAGCAGGGACAGCAGACTCCCGATGAAGAGCGGCGCCACCGTCCAGCCGGCCGAGATACCGAGCATCGGCGTCAGGTTTGGCAGTTCGCGCTGAAGATAGCGCCAGGAGAACCAGGTCAGCGTGCCGAGAACCGCCGCCGTCACCAGGAGCGCCACGACGCCGAAGAGGGTGCAGAGCCAGCGCGGTGCGAACAGCACCACGACATCGATGATGATGTGGGTCCGGGCATGGAAAGCGTTGGCGATCCCGAGGAAGATCATCCAGCCGAACAGCAGCAGGATCAGTTCCTCGGACCAGGTCAGCGGATCGTTCAGCGCGTAGCGGAAGATGACGGCGGCGCAGACGAGCGTCGCGATCGCGCCGTGCAGCGCGGCAAGGAAGGCGTTCTCCAGGCGGCTCGACCAGTCGTCGAGCCGCCTGATCAGGTCGAGCCCGGTCATGCCGGTCAGCGCTTGCGCTGGGCGTCGATGGCCGCGAGCACACTGCCGAGATGGGCCTTGCCCCAGCGGCCCTCCATCGCGGTTGCCACGACCTTGGACCTGGCGGCGAAGGCGTCGCGATCGACATCCTCCGTGATCTTGGAGCGGCCGGACTTGCGGATGTCCTCGAGCATCGAGGCCTCGCGCTTCTGCTGGAGATAGGTGTTCATGGCCGAGGCGCGGGCGGCTTCGGCGAACAGGACCTCGCGATGCTCGGGCTTCAGCCGGGCGAGGCTGTCCTTGTTGATGACAATCATGTTGTTCTGGAGCATGTGCTTCGTCATCGCGACATAGCCCTGCACCTCATAGAACTTGCGCGAGAAGATCGTCGGGATCGGGTTTTCCTGGCCGTCGACCGTCTTCTGCTGGAGCGCGGTGTAGACCTCGCCAAAGGGGACCGGCGTCGGAGAGGCGCCATAGGCCTTGATCATCTCGACCCAGACCGGGCTTTCCGGCACCCGGATCTTGAGCCCCTGCAGGTCTTCCGGCTTCTTCACCGCGCGGTCGAGCGTCGTCATGTTGCGCCAGCCCCAGTACCAGATGCGGCTGATCGGGACGATGCTGTGCTTGTCGCGGAGTTCGTCGAAGATCGGGTCGAAGGCGGCAGAGCGAATGATCGCCTCGGCCTCGCTCCAGTCCTTCCAGAGGAAGGGCGCGCTTGGAATCTCGAGAGCGGGTACGAGCGCGGAGGCGGCTGCCATCGAGGGCGCGGAGATGTCGAGGGCGCCTTCCTTGACCTGCTTGAACAGGTCGATCTCCTTGCCGAGCTGCTCGGCCGGGAAGACCTTGATGGTCACGGCGCCGCCGGTCGATTTGTTCACGCGATCGGCGAATTCTTGGAATAGTTCGCCGGCGATCTCGGTGGTGGTGTTCGCATGGCCGAAGCGCAGGGTCTGTGCCTGGGCGGCTGTCGCGAGGAAGCTGCCTGCGATCAGGGCCGCAGCGGCAAGGCGTCGTAGAAACATCATATCCTCCCGGACGTTATGGTGGTTCTTGAGCGGCTGCCTCTGACGGGCGGCCTATTTGATCAGCCTCTCATAGGAGCCCTCGAGATGCCGTCGCATTGCCTCGGCCGCAGCTTCGGGATCACCGGCCTCGAGTGCATCGATGATGCGGAAATGCTCGGCATGAGTGATCGCGACATCCTGCTCGCGGCTGAGGTAGAGCCGTGAAATGTGCAGATGGAAGCGCAGGTCGTCATAGCTCTTCAGCGCGACCTGATTGCCCGCCACCATCAGGATGAGGCGGTGGAAATGGTCATCGGCTTCAGTGAAGGCTCGGTGGCTGCGGTACTCGCGAGACGGCGGATCGGCCATCATGACCGCGACCGCGTCGCGGAGTGCCGCAATGACATCGGCACCCGGGCGCCGCCTGGCGGCCTCTGCCGCAGCCCAGGGCTCGATCACGCTGCGAAAACTGTAGACGTCCTCATAGTAGCGGCGATCGGGCAGCGGGGCGGTCGCGAATCCGACGAAGGGCACGGCCGACACGAGCCCTTCGGCGACGAGCCGCGTCAGCGCCTCGCGGATCGGCGTTGAGCTGACGGCCAGTTCGCGCACCAGCCCATCGACATTGAGTTTTTCGCCCGGCGCGTAGGCCTGATCGAGGATGCGCTCCTTGATCGCCT
The DNA here is from genome assembly GCA_900470095.1 of Hyphomicrobiales bacterium. GTDB lineage: Bacteria > Pseudomonadota > Alphaproteobacteria > Rhizobiales > Beijerinckiaceae > Allobosea. The sequence continues at coordinate 71,126 of UBZM01000062.1, read as the reverse complement.
CATAGACCTGGTCGCCAAGGACGACCCGTTCGATCTTCCGCGCACCGTTCAATGCCTAATATCCTGCATCTTGGATCGTGCACGATTTAGGAATGGGCTTTCCTTGGAGTCAATCCAAATCGTCGGCGTGCCGCGACTTCACTTGGCACTGGCCGATGAGCGGACGACCTCGATGTGCCGCAGAAGAGTGCCTCGCCAGCGATCATGGCTCTTGCAGCGTAGGAGCCGGCAGCGAATAGTCGCCGTCGACCACTGCTCTGGAACTGGGGTCCATCGTGGCATTTGTTGAACAGCCGGTTGTTGCACTGTTCATTTCGCTGGCTCTTGGCCATTTGATCGGAAAGATCAGAATCGGTCCTGTTCAAATCGGCAGTGTCTGCGGCACGCTCTTCGTCGCATTGGCGCTCGGGCAGCTTGGCGTCACCATCAGCGCGGACCTGAAGAACACGGCGTTTGCGCTGTTTATCTTCGCTCTCGGGTTTACGGCCGGCCCGCAGTTCTTCAACAATATCCGCGGTGGCTGGCGCTATGGAATCCTGTCCTTTGTGGAGGTCGGGACCGTCCTGCTGCTGCTTGTAGCGGCCATCGTCATGTTCCGGCTGGATCCCGGCACCACGTCGGGGCTCTTCGCCGGCTCGGCCACGGAATCGGCTGTGCTCGGGACGGCTTCGGATGCGATCGCCCGGCTGGCCCTGCCGGCAGCCGAAGTGGCGCGGCTGCAGTCCAACATGGCGACGGCCTACAGCGTGACCTATCTCTTCGGCCTTGTGGCGATCGTCGTCTTCACGACGCAGATCGGCCCCCTGCTGCTGCGGATCGACGTGCGCGAGGAATCCGCCGCGCTTGCAAAACAACTGGGAGCCGAGGACGACGCGGGCAAGGAGAACGGCGTGCCCGAGATCGTCTCGCGCTGCTTCCATGCCGGGCCGATTGCGGGAAGCAGCGTCGGCGCCTTCGAAAACAGCGTCAATGGCGTTGTGACCATCGAACAGGTCGGCCGCGGCGAAGGCTTCACCAAGGCAACCACGGACATGGTGCTGGAGGCCGACGATGTTGTCCTCGTGCTCGGCCGCCGCCGCGCCGTCATCGCGATCAGTGAGAGATTGGGCGCCGAAGTGCCTATGCCGGCCGGCGACAATGTGCCGCTCATCGAGCGCGAGGTCGTGCTGGTCCGCAGTGAGGTGATGGGGCGACGCATTCGGGATCTTCGTCGGCTGGCGAGTGCGGAACAGCGGCGCGGCGTCTTCATTTCGCGCATCAGGCGGCTTGGGCATGTCGTTCCCGCCTTGCCGGGCACCGTTCTCGAGCAAGGCGATGTCCTGACGCTCTACGGCTCCGAGGATGCGATCACGCGGGCGGCCCTGGAGCTGGGTCACTTGCTTCCAGCGTCCTCGAGTACCGACTTCGTGATGCTCGGGCTGGGAGTGGTCGCGGGCCTTCTGCTGGGAGAACTGAGCTTCAGGATCGGTGCCCTGAACCTGACGCTGGGAACAGGCGGCGGTGCGCTTGTCTCCGGCCTGGTCTTCGGCTGGCTCCACATGCATCGTCCGCTTTATGGCGCGATACCGCTGCATGCTGCGGAGTTCATGAAGGACTTCGGCCTGGCGACCTTCATCGCTGCAATCGGTCTGTCGGTCGGTCCCGATGCCTTCGCGCTGCTCAAGCAATACGGGCTGGTACTGCCGGTCCTGGCGATTCTCGTCTCCGCACTGCCGGCCCTGGCTTCGCTCTATATCGGGCATTATCTGCTGAAAATCGAGGCGCCTATCCTGCTCGGAGCGATCGCCGGCCAGCATTGCAGCACCCCATCAATCAGCGCATTGGTTTCCCTCGCGGGCAATTCGACGCCGGTGATCGGCTACACCGTGACCTATGCGATCTCTAACGTCCTGCTGCCGCTGATGGGGCCGGTCGTGGTGGGCATGGTTGGTTTGATCGGCTGAAGCTGCTTCAGCGACAGCCCGAGGGGCATCGAAGGGGTGCCCTGAGATGGGGCTTGCCTGGGCGGGATCGATGACCGCGGAGGGGCGCGCACGCCTCCGATCCTGCGCTGACGACAGGTTGCATTGACAAATTGGTCACAATCACCCATATAGGGGCATCGATCTTAGGCCGAATGAATTGGCCCCCGCGCTAATGGCGCGCTAGCTGACGAACTTCCCGCTCAAAATCGAACACCGTGTGAGGCGTCGTCTCATGCGAACTAATGCCTTGCGAGAAGGAATTCGTCATGGCCACCGGCACTGTTAAATGGTTCAATTCGACTAAGGGTTTCGGCTTCATTCAGCCCGATGATGGCGGTCAGGATGCTTTCGTCCACATCAGCGCTGTCGAGCGTGCTGGTCTGCGCGAGCTCCGCGAAGGTCAGAAGATCACCTTCGAGCTCGTCCAGGACAAGCGCTCTGGCAAGATGTCCGCGGACAATCTTCGCGCCGAGTGAGCTGCATGACCGTGCAAACGTAGCATTCCGAATCGAGCGGCGACCACGGATGTACTGGCGCCCCCTTTCAGGACGATACGCAGCACGGTTGGACGAAGGGTCGGGATTACCCGGCCCTTTTTTCTTTTCTGAAAGGAGCCCGAGATGCAGGTTCTCGTTCGCGACAACAATGTCGACCAGGCGCTGCGCGTCCTGAAGAAGAAGATGCAGCGCGAAGGCGTCTTCCGCGAGATGAAGCGGCGTGCGGCGTATGAGAAGCCGTCCGAGAAGCGGGTTCGCGAGAAGGCCGACGCCATTAGGCGTGCGCGCAAGCTGGCTCGCAAGCAGGCTCAGCGCGAAGGACTGATCGCAGCGCCGAAGCCCAAGGCCAAGCCTGCTCGTCCGCCGCGTCTTGCACCGGCGGCAGCCTGACCTCAGGCGAGCCTGACGATGCCGGCGCAAGGGTCTGCTCGACGCAGTCCAGTACGCCTGGATGCGCGCTACCGACAGGGCGCGCCGCTGTGAGTGCCGCCAACCGGGCGGCAATCGTGAGGGAGTGGACTGCCATGTCGACCAAAGGACTCTCGGCGGACGAAGCCAAGCGTCGGGCCCAGGCGAATCTGGAGAAGGCCGAGCAGAAGCGGCAGGAAGCCCAGCGTGGGCTGGACGCGCAGCGCGCTGCGCAGGTTGCCGTCACGGAGAAGACCGCGCGCTTGCGCGCGTTGCGACTGGCAAAGGAAGCCGCGGACGCAGAGGCCGCCGCTATTGCCGAGGCTGCGCGGCCCAAGACCGTAGCGTCGAAGCGCACAAAGCGGGCCTGACGACCCGACGGCTTGCGACCTGCGCCTGGCCGGCCTGGAACGACATCCCGCGCCCAGAGGGCCGCTAGCTGCGCCCCGGCGCCGGATGGAAGAGCTGCCCCTTCTCGACCACCAGAACCACCGCGAGCGCCATGAGCCCGCAGAGTGAGAAGCCGAGTGTCAGCGGCACGACCGTGCCGTTGAAATGCTGGCCGACATAGAAGCCGAGCAGCGCTCCGCCGACCGTGGTGATGAAGCCCTGGACGGACGATGCCGTGCCGGCGACATGGCCAAGCGGGTCCATCGCCATCGCCCCGAAATTCGGCGCCAGCAGGCCAAAGCAGAACATCGTCCCACCCTGCATGATGGCGAAGAGCCAGAGCGATTCCTTGCCGGCGAGAGCCAGCACCGCGTGCAGGCTGGTGAGCGCGATATAGCCGAGCAGTGCGCCATGCGAGACCCGGCGCATGCCGAGCCGGCCGACGATGCGCGAATTCAGCAGCGAGGCGACCGCCATGCAGGCGGCGATCAGCGCGAAGATGGTGGTGAACCATTCCGGCGCCCGGAAGACATCGACAAAAACCTGCTGTGCCGAGTTGATGAAGCCGAACAGCCCGCCCAGAACGAAGGTCATCGCCAGCATGTAACCGACGCCGATGCGCGAGGTCAGCACCGTCCGGAAGGCGGAGACGATGCTGGCGAGCTTGATCGGCGTACGGTCCTCCTCATGCAATGTCTCGGGCAGGCGCATTGCGGTCCAGAGCATCACGACGGCGCCGAAGGCGGTCAGGACGCCGAAGATCCAGCGCCAGGGGGCGACCCAGAGGATCGCCTGGCCAATCGAGGGCGCCAGAATCGGCACCGCCAGGAAGACGATCAGGGCCAGCGACATGACGCGAGCCATGTCGCGGCCGGAATAGCAGTCCCGTACGATCGAGACGGCGAGCACCCGCGTGGCAGCTGCGCCGACGCCCTGCAGCACGCGCGCCGCCATCATGATCTCGAAGGAGCCGGAGAAGGCGGCAAACACGCTGGCGACGACATAGATGCTGAGCCCGGTCAGCAGCACCGGCCGACGGCCGAAACGGTCGGAGAGGGTGCCGTAGATGATCTGGGCGACGCCAAAACCGAGCAGATAGCTGGTGACGATCCACTGCCGGTCGTTGGGCTCGGCAATGCCGAGTGTCTCGCCCATTTGGGGCAGGGCCGGCAGCATGGCGTCGATCGCAAGCGCGTTCGTCGCCATCAGTGCGGCCATCATCGCCACGAAAGGATAGAAACCCATGCCGTGGCGCGGCCGGGCAATGTCGATTGTGTCGGTCATCTCAGCCTGCTGCCGGGGGAACGGCCCGGATCGTCCCGTCGCGCAGACGGGAATGGCCAGCAAGATAGCCGGCCGGTTTGCGCAGGATTAGGCGATGTGCCGCGGCGCAACAACCCGGCCGAAGGCCGGGTTTGGCATGCGCTCAGCGTGGAGCACGCCTACTCCGCCGCCGGCTGCTGCTCGGGCATCAGCGCATTGTCGATTTCGTTGGCGCGGATCGCGGCGGGACGGGCCTGCAGTCGCTTGGCATAGGCCTCGAAGGCCGGCCGCCGTTCCATGGTGCCGAATTGCAGGCCCCAGCCGATTTGCGCGCCGAGATAGACATCGGCCGCGCTGAACCTGTCGCCGACCAGATACTCGCCCTGCGATACCGCTTTCTCCAAGGTGTCCATGACATCGGCGAAGCAGCCATAGCCGACAGAGCCGGTCTTCTCCGGTGGCACCTCGACGCCGAGCATCTTATTGGTCACCGCAGCCTCGGTCGGGCCGGCGCCAAAGAAGAGCCAGCGATAATAGGGACCGCGCTCCTTGCTGCCTGGAGCCGGCGCCAGCCCGGCCTGCGGAAAGGCGTCCGCGAGATAGGCGCAGATCGCGGCGCATTCGGTGACAATCATCTCGCCATGCTTCAGGGCCGGCACCTTGCCCATCGGATTGAGTGCCTTGTACTCGGCCGCCTTCATCGGTGGGCCGAAGCCGACCAATTCTGTGCGATAGGGCTGGCCGACTTCCTCCAGCATCCAGCGCACGATCCGGCCGCGTGACATTGGGTTTGTGTAGAAGACGAGTTCATCGCTCATGCTGCGTTCCTCCTGTGGCGGGCGAGACTAACGACGACGCATGACCGCGCAATGGCAGCAATCGAAACCGCGGCGGGCCTGCTGCGTTGTCTGAAGCGAAAGGATGACGTCCATGTTCGAAATCCTCGTTGGGCCCGATCATGTCGCGGCCTACCGCCTCTCCGGCACGCTGACGGTGGAGGATTATGACAGCCTGATCGCCGATATCGAGGCGCGGCTGACCCGGCACGAGAAGATCGGCATTCTGGTCGATCTGACCGGCTTTCACGATATCACGCTTCGGGCGGGTGCCAGGGATCTGCGCTACGGCTTCAGCAAGCTGTCGGAACTCAGGCGCTTTCCGCGTGAGGCCCTGATCAGCGACAAGGGCTGGATCGAGACGCTGGTGACGATCGCCAATCCAGTCATCCCCTTTGTCGAGATCCGCTGCTTCAAGCCGATCGAGTACGAGGCAGCGCTGGCTTGGGTCAGCGAGATCGAAGGCGGCCCGGAAGCGTAGATTGGATGTACCGGGAGCGCGGTCGCGACAGCGAACCGAGCGTCTGGCTCATAGCTGACATCGCGCGTCAGGACTGCGCGTGCGTGGCCTGTCATTCCTCCCCAGCGGTGCTATCGACAGGCTCTGGTCGACGGAGGAATTCAGATGCGGCAGGACGCGTTGTTCGAGCGCCTTTGGAGTGGCGCAGCGCAGATGGAAGAATGGACCGAGGCGGTCTCTGCCGGGGCTATCACTGCGGTGGCAGAGAACATCATCAGCGTCCACACCACCTATTTCTGTGGCAGCGTCACGGCCATTCGGACGGGTGAAGGCCTTGTTCTGATCGATACGGCCAAGCCAGACACCGCCGCCCAGACGCTCGCGACGATCCGCAGCTGGGACGACAGCCCCATCCACACCGTGATCTATACTCACGGCCATATCGACCACACCAGCGGCATCAAGGTCATCGACGAGGAGGCCGATGCGAGGGCGAGGCCCCGGCCGAGAATCATCGCTCATCGCAACGTCGCGCGCCGGATGGAGCGATATGAAGCCTCGCATGGCTTCAACAGCATCGTGCAGGGGCAGCAGTTCAACAAGCCGGACTATGTCTACCCGATCGGCCAGCGGCGGCCCGATGACGTCTATGACGACACATTGTCCCTCGCGATCGGCGACGAACAGCTCGAACTCATTCACGGGCGCGGCGAGACCGACGATGCCACATTCGTCTGGTTGCCGCAGCGGCGCGTGCTGGCGAGCGGGGATTTCGTGATCTGGGTTTTCCCGAACGCAGGCAACCCGCGCAAGGTCCAGCGTTATGCCGCCGAGTGGGCCGTCGCCCTGCGAAGGATGGAGCGCCTGAAGCCGGAGGTCCTGATCCCCGGACATGGTCCTGTCATTATCGGAGAGGCCCGGGCGGCGCAGATGCTGCGCGACGGAGCCGAAGCGCTTGAGCATCTGGTCGGCGAAACCCTGGCGCTGATGAACAAGGGCGCGACGCTCGACGAGGTGCTGGGCGCGGTCAAGCTCCCGGCCGCCTACCTGACGAAACCCTATCTCCTCCCGAAATACGATGATCCCGAATTCCTCGTCCGGGGCATCTACCATTTCTATGCGGGCTGGTTTGACGGAAACCCCGCAAGCCTGAAGCCGGCGAAGGACGCTGATCTTGCGTCAGAACTGGCTCAGCTTGCAGGCGGTGCCGAGAAACTGGCTGAGCGAGCCGCAGCGCTGGCCGAGGACGGCCAGACGCGCCTCGCCGTTCATCTCGCCGAACTCGCGAGTTTAGCAGCGCCTGAGGATGGAAAGATCCAGGCAATCCGGGGCGCGGTGCTCCGGAAAGCCATCGATGGCGAAAGCTCGTTGATGGGCAAGGCATTCCTCGCCGTCTACGAGCGCGATGCAAAAGGGCGGTCGGCGGCTGAGTAGTGCATCCAGCGGCTGTTTCCGGCCGCGGCTGATCTTCCCCGGTCGAGCCTTCTATTCGCGCCCGAGCCGGATGCCCGATTGCGCATCGAAGACGTGGACGCGGTCGGGGTCGACCGAAATCCACAGGCGCCTCGCCTCGGCGGCGACATCGCCGGTTGCGGCCTGCATCACGAAAGGCTGTCCGGCGAGCTTGCCGTGGAAGAGTTGGGTTGCGCCCAGCTCCTCGATGAACTCGACATCGAAGGGCAGGGCACCGGCCTGGCCCTCGGAGGCGATCTCGATATCCTCAGGCCTCAGGCCCACCTCGACCTTCGTTCCCGATGCGAGGTTCTGCTTGAGGTCACGCGCTTCGAGGAGCGCGTCACCGAGCGCAACGATACCGGGTCCGTCGATGGCTGCCGGCAGCAGGTTCATCGGCGGCGAGCCGATGAAGGTCGCGACGAAGCGGCTTGCCGGTTTGCGATAGACCTCGGCCGGGACGCCGATCTGCTCGACCTGGCCACCATTCATCACCACAAGCTTGTCGGAGAGCGTCATCGCCTCGACCTGGTCGTGAGTGACATAGATCGCGGTGACGCCGAGTGCCCGCTGAAGCTTCTTGATCTCGACGCGCATCTGCACCCGCAGTTTTGCGTCGAGATTGGAAAGTGGCTCGTCGAACAGGAAGACCTGGGGCTTGCGCACGATGGCGCGGCCCATGGCGACGCGCTGACGCTGGCCGCCCGAGAGCTGGCGCGGCCGGCGCTCCAGCAGACCTTCGATCGCGAGGATGCGGGCTGCTTCCTTGACCCGCTTCTCGATCTCGTCCTTCGGCGTCCCGCGGTTGCGCAGGCCATAGGCCATATTGTCGTAGACGCTCATATGCGGATAGAGCGCATAATTCTGGAACACCATGGCGATGTCCCGGTCCGCCGGTTCGATCTGGTTGACGACCCTGCCGCTGATCGAGACTTCGCCGGACGAGATCGTCTCCAGGCCTGCCACCATGCGCAGCAAGGTGGACTTGCCGCACCCGGAGGGGCCGACCAGCACGCAGAAGCCGCCATCGGGAATGTCGAAAGAGACGCCCTTCACGGCCTCGACGCCGCCGGCATAGACCTTCTTGACGCTGGAAAGAGTAACCTGGGCCATTGGGTTCCTTGGTCGGTCGGTAACGGATAATCGGCGATCGGCTCAGCGGGCCGGGCGGCCGGTACGCAATGTCACTTCTCGGTTTCCACCAGGCCCTTCACGAAGAGCCGCTGCATGGCGATGACGACGAAGACGGGCGGCAGCATCGCCAGCATCGCGGTTGCCATGGCGAGCTGCCATTCGGTGAGCGCATCGGCCGTGGTGATCATCTTGCGGATGCCGATGACGATGGTCTGCATCGAATCCTTGGTGGTGACCAGCAGCGGCCAGAGATACTGGTTCCAGCCATAGATGAACTGGATGACGAAGAGCGCCGCGATCGTGGTGAGCGAGAGCGGGACCACCGTATCCTTGAAGAACTTGAACGGACCGGCGCCATCGATCTTCGAGGCCTCGAGCAGTTCGTCGGGGATGGTCATGAAGAACTGCCGGAACAGCAATGTGCCGGTCGCCGAGGCGATCAGCGGCACGGCAAGGCCCTGGTAGGTATCGAGCATGCCGAGATCGGAGACGACCTTGAAGGTCGGGAAGATGCGGACTTCGACCGGCAGCATCAGGGTGACGAAGATGATCCAGAATGCCGCCATCCGAAACGGGAAGCGATAATAGACGACCGCATAGGCAGAGAGCACGGAGATGAGGATCTTGCCGAACGCGATGGCCAGCGCCATCACGAAGGAGTTGAACATCATCACGGCCACCGGCTCGCGGGTCGAGCCCGAGGTGCCGACGAAGAGGATGCGGTAGTAATTCTCGAAGAAATGCGGGCCAGGATAGAGCGGGAGCTGACCGTTGATGATGGTCGCAGCATCCCAGGTCGAGGCGACGAAGGTCAGCCAGACCGGAAAGGCGACGATCAGCACGCCTATCGTCAGGATGATATAGGCGACGATGTCGCCGAAGCGGCGGTTCTCGACCATCAGTGCCAGGCCTCCCCGTCGCGCAGCAAGGCCGCGAGCGCCTCGGCGCAAGCGTTGAGAAATTCCTCGCCCTTCTTCGGCGTCGCGCGCCGCGCATCGCCGATCACGCCGGTCTCCGTCATCTCACGGAAGGGGCGGTAGCGCGCGACGGTCGGGCGCATCAGGCCACGCGGATCGGCGCCGAGCATGCCGAAGGCCTGCCCCAGTCGCTCCTGCTTAACCGTTTCCGGAGCCAGCACCATCATCATCGAGGTCTCGATCTCGCAGGCATGCAGCACGCTGGTCTGATCCTGCATGAAGGGCAGCATCGCGGTCTGCGCCAGCTCGAAATAGGTGGTCGCGATGATGCGCAGGCCAGTCTCGCGGGCGAAATCCGGCAGGAACGCGCCGAGCGCGGCGATATTGCCGCCATGGCCATTGACGATCACGACCCGGCGGAAGCCATGCCGCTCGATGCTCCTGAGCAGCGAAAGCAGCACGGACCGATAGGTCGGGATGTCGAAGGTGAAGGTGCCGCCGAAGGCCATGTGATGCTCGGCCATGCCACACCAGAGCGTCGGGGCGACCACGACATCGGCCTCGTCCAGGCGCTCGGCAGCGGCCTTGCAGACGCCTTCGCACAGGATGGTGTCGACGCCGACCGGCAGGTGCGGCCCGTGCTGTTCCATCGAGGCCACGGGCAGGACGACGATCGCATCCTTCGCCGCCTTGTGACGCAGATCCTCGGCCGTCAGTTCCTTCCAGAGCACCGAGGCCATCAGTAATTCACCTTGCGCTCGATGAAGCGGAACTGCACCGCCGTCATGGCGATGACCATCACGAGCAGGATGACCGATTGTGCCGCCGAGCCACCAAGATTGGAGCCGCCCTTGCCGTCGGAATAGACCTTGTAGACCAGCGTCTCGGTCGCGCCCGCGGGCCCGCCGCCAGTGACCGTGTCGATGATGCCGAAGGTGTCGAAGAAGACATAGACGATGTTGACGACGAGCAGGAAGAACGTGGTTGGCGACAGCAGCGGGAAGATGATGGTCCAGAAGCGGCGCATCGGTCGCGCACCGTCGATCACCGCCGCCTCGATCACGCTCTTGGGGATCGATTGCAGCCCGGCGAGGAAGAACAGGAAATTGTAGCTGATCTGCTTCCATGTCGCGGCGAGGATGACCAGCGTCATGGCGTCATTGCCGTTGAGGCGCGGATTCCAAGCGATGCCGAGGCTCTGCAGCCCACGCGCGAGCATGCCGAGCGAAGGATCGAACATGAAGATCCATAGCACGCCGGCGATGGCGGGAGCGACCGCATAGGGCCAGATCAGAAGCGTCTTGTAGATTTCGGCGCCGCGGATCTGCCGGTCGGCCATCACGGCAAAGAGCAGCGCGATCGACAGCGAGAACACGCAGACGAAGGTCGAGAAGACCGCTGTGTTGCGCAGCGCCTTGAAGTAACCGGGGTCGGCGAAAAGGCTCTGGTAGTTTTCGAACCAGACGAACTGGGTCGACGTGCCGAAGGCATCTTCCAGCAGGAAGGACTGCCAGACTGCCTGGCTCGCCGGCCAGTAGAAGAACACGACCGTGATCGCGAGCTGCGGCAGGAGCAGCAGGAGCGGGATCGTCAGGCTCCGGAAATAGGCGTTCTTCTGCATGCAGCCCGTGAAGCAAGAGAAAAGCCGGGGCGGAAGGCCCCGGCTCAGGATCGTAACCGGTTCAGCGCGAGGCGGTTCGCTCGAACTGGCGCAGCGCCTGATTGCCACGCTCGACGGCGGCGTCAAGCGCAGCCTTCGGCGTCTTCTGGCCGTTCAGCGCCGCTTCGAGCTCTTCCGACCAGATGTCGCGGATCTGGACCAGGCCGCCGAAGCGCAGGCCGCGCGAATTCTCGGTCGGCTCCTTGTTGTTGAGTTCGAGCAGCGGCGTCTCGAGATAGGGCTTGTCCTTGTAGAAGCCGGAATCCTTGACCTTGGCATAGGCGGCCTTGGTGATCGGCAGATAGCCGGACTCGGTGTGCAGCTTCACCTGACGGTCGACATCGGAGAGGAAGGTGAAGAACTTGGCGACGCCCTTGTATTCGTCAGCCTTCTTGCCGCCCATCACCCACAGCGAGGCGCCGCCGATGATCGAGTTCTGCGGTGCCCCGGCCGCTTCCGGATAATACGGCATCGCGGCGTTGGCCCAGTCGAACTTGGCGTTGGCCTTGACGTTGCCGAAGAAGCCCGACGAGGTCAGCATGATCGGGCATTCGCCCGAGGTGAAGCGGCCTTCCCCGTTATTGGTGCGGCCGGAGTAATCGTAGGTCTTGTCCTTCTGCAGCTCGACCAGGTTGGTCCAGTGCTTCAGGAAGAGCGGGCTGTTGAAGTTCAGGACCGTGTCGAAGCCATCGAGACCATTCGCCTTGGTCGCAATCGGGATGTTGTGCCAGGCACCGAACTGCTCGATATTGGCCCAGGTCGCCCAGGCATTGGTGAAGCCGCACTTGTCATATCCGGCGGCCTTCAGCTTCCTTCCGGCCTCGAAGACTTCTGGCCAGGTCTTCGGCGGGGCGTCGGGGTTCAGGCCCGCCTTCTTGAAGGCGTCCTTGTTGTACCACATCACCATGCTCGACGAGTTGAACGGCATGGAGAGCATGTCGCCCTTGGCGGTCGAGTAATAGCCGGTGATCGCCGGCAAATAAGCCTTGGGATCGAAAGGCTCGCCGGCTTCCTTCATCAGTTCGTGCACGGGCTTCACAGCGCCCTTGGCCGACATCATCGTGCCGGTGCCGACTTCGAAGACCTGCAGAATGTGGGGCGCGGTACCGGCGCGGAAGGCGGCGACGCCAGCGTTCAGCGTGTCGGGATAGGAGCCCTTATAGGCCGGAACGACCTTGTATTCCTTCTGGGAGGCGTTGAATTCCTCGGCCAGCTTCACGACCACGTCGTTATTGGCGCCGGTCAGCGCATGCCACCACTGAATCTCTGTCTGCGCGACGGCCGGAGCCGCACCAGCCAGCGTCAGCAGCGCAGCCGAAATCATCAAGCGCGATCTGGATGTCATCTATCTCTCCCTTATGCCCCGCTCGTGCGGGCGGCTCTTGTCGTTGGTGCGCAAGCTAGCATGAAGAACAGGTGACGTTTCAATGACAATCGCACGACATGTGCGCCATGTCTGATCCGCGTCCCTGCACTCTTGCACATTGGCGGCGAAGCGGCTGTTCTCGCGTGCGACTTTCAACGTGACCATTCCACCAGCGGACGAACGATCATGCCCGAGCTTGCCCTGACGCCACGGAACACTTTGCCGGCGGACGCCGCAGTCGCCGCGCTCGCTGGCCGGGTCTGGCGCCCGGAGGTTGCCGGTCCCGCGGTCGTCGTTCTGCGTGGTGATGAACTTGTGGATATCACCGCTGCCTTTGCCACGATGCGCGATCTCTGCGAGACGGCCGATCCCGCGGCAGCCCTGCGCATCGCCAAGGGCGATCCCATCGGAACGCTCGCCGACATCCTTGCAAACACGCCGCCCGCGCGCCGCGACGCAACGAAGCCCTGGCTGCTCGCGCCGCTCGACCTGCAGGCGGTCAAGGCCGCCGGAGTGACCTTCGCGGTCTCGATGCTGGAGCGCGTGATCGAGGAGAAGGCGCGGGGCAATCCGGCCGCCGCCGCCACGATCCGCGAGGAGATCGGCAAGCTCATCGGTGACGATCTTTCGAAGTTGAAGCCCGGCTCGCCCGAGGCGATGCATCTCAAGGACGTGCTGATCAAGCAGGGTGCCTGGAGCCAATATCTCGAGGTCGGCATCGGGCCGGATGCCGAGATCTTCACCAAGGCGCCGCCCATGTCGGCCGTCGGCACCGGTGTCGATGCCGGCCTGCACCCGGCCTCGACCTGGAACAATCCCGAGCCGGAGATCGTGCTGATCGTCGCCTCGACCGGTGCCATCGTCGGAGCAACGCTCGGCAACGACGTCAATCTGCGCGACGTCGAGGGGCGCTCGGCGCTGCTGCTCGGCAAGGCCAAGGACAACAATGCTGCGGCGGCGGTCGGTCCCTTCATCCGCTTCTTCGATGCCGGCTTCTCGCTCGACCATGTCCGCAAGACGACCGTGACGCTGACGGTCGAGGGCGAGGATGGCTTCAGGCTGGAAGGCTCGTCCTCGATCGCGAAAATCAGCCGCGATCCGGCTGATCTCGCCGCGCAGATGCTCAATCCGAACCATCAGTATCCGGATGGTGCGGCGCTCTATCTCGGCACCATGTTTGCGCCGATCAAGGATCGCGACACGCCGGGCGGTGGCTTTACCCATAAATACGGGGACATCGTCACGATTGCTGCGCCGGAACTGGGAGCGCTCGTCAATTGCATGCGCCGCACCGATGAATGCGAGCCCTGGACCTTCGGCGCTTCGCATCTGATGCGCAATTTGGCGAAGCGCGGGCTGCTGTGAACCCGAGGGCGGTGCTCGTCTTTGGCGAAGCGCTCGCCGATCTGGTGCCGGAGGACGGACGCGGCGAGCGCTATCAGTGCGTGTTGGGCGGATCCGGCTTCAACACGGCGCTGGCGCTCGCGCGCTGCGGCACCTCTGTGGCTTATTGCGCGACGCTCTCGCGTGACGTCACAGGGCGGCGCTTCCAGGCCCGCCTTGTGGCAGAGGCGATCGATCGGCGCTTCATTGCGGAGAGCGACGCCCCCACACCGCTGGCCGTCGTTGCCCCGCTTGGGGCAGATGGCGGGGCGCGATATCACTTCCACCTCGCCGGTACGGCGCTGGCCGAGCCTCCGCCATTGCCCCGCAGCCTCACGGGTTTTGGCCATCTGCATGTCACCTCGTTCGGAGCGACGGTCGGTCCATCCGGAGACGCGGCGTTGACGCTGCTGCGCCATGCGCGCTCTGCCGGCCTGAGCACCAGCTATGACGTCAATATCAGGACGCCGGCGCTGCCGGATCGGGAGGCCGCGCTCGCCGCCATCGAGCAGCGCATGGCGCTGTCAGACCTCATCCGGCTCAGTACGGACGATGCCGACTGGCTCTATCCCGGCGGCTACGTTGCGCCGCTGCGCCGTTGGTTCGACCGGGGTGTTTCAGCGATCCTGCTGACCGAGGGCGATCGCGGAGCGGCGCTCGAACGGCCAGGAAGTGAGACCGTGCGCGGCTTCGTTCCGGTTGCGGAGCTGGTCGACACGATCGGCGCCGGCGACAGCTTCATCGGCGCATTCCTCGCTTCGCTCGCGCAGGCTGGCGAACTCGGGGCAAGTCTGCGCGGGTTGTCGGACGGCGCTGCCGCATCCGCAATGGGTTTCGCGGCGGAGGTCGCAGCCGAGACCTGCGGCCGGCGCGGCTGTGATCCGCCGCGTCTCACACCCAAGCCACCCTATCAGTGAGGGGAACGCGCCGATGCGCCTGAGCTATCTCGACTACCACACCTGCGGCGAGCCGGTGCGCATCGTTACGGGCGGCTATCCCGAGCTGACCGGCGCGACGATTCTCGACAAGCGTCGACAGGCGCGCGACAGCCACGATCACCTGCGCCGCGCGATGATGCTGGAACCGCGCGGCCATGCCGGAATGTACGGTGTCATTCCGGTCGAGGCGAGCCATCCCGAGGCTGCCTTCGGCGTGCTTTTCACTCATAACGAGGGCTACTCGACGATGTGTGGCCATGCCACCATCGCGCTCGGCCGCTATGCGATCGAGCGCGGCCTCGTGCCGGCAGTCGAGCCCGTCACGCACTTTGCCATCGAGGCGCCCTGCGGCCTGCTGCGGCTTGCCTGCGACGTCGCCGACGGGAAGGTCGGGGAGGTGCGCTTCGAGAGCGTGCCTGCCTTCGTCCATGCCCGCGACCGTGTGGTCGAGGTGCCGGGCTTCGGAAGCATCACAACCGATATCGCCTACGGAGGAGCCTTCTACTGCATCCTTCCGGCTTCGCGCTTCGGGCTCGATCTCTTCGAAACCCCGGTCGAGCAGTTGACCGAGGCTGCTGCTGCCCTCACCGACATTGTGCGGGCCGGCGCGCCGATCACACATCCCACCGAGCCCGATCTCGGCTTTCTCTACGGGACGATCGTGACCGACGAGGCCGGCTCGGGCGAGACCAGTTTCAACCTCTGCATCTTCGCCGAGCGGCAGATCGACCGCTCCCCGACAGGCTCGGGCGTGACCGCCCGCATGGCGCTCGACCACGCCAAGGGGCTGGTCGGGCTGGGGCGGACACGGAGTTTCCGCAGTATCACAGGCGGCCGTTTCTCGGGGCGTGTCCTCGGGCCTGCAGCCTATCCCGCCGAGGGAGCGGTCACCGTCGAGGTCGGCGGCCTTAGCCATCTCGCAGGCGAGGGCGCTTTCATCATCGAGGCCGACGATCCGCTCGGACTCGGCTTCGCTTTGCCTGCTCGTTTCGCGGAGATCAGTGCCGCGCAAGAATGATGACAAGGATCTGCTGCCGGCTCTCGTGAGAGGCATCGCGCTTTGGCCCGTCATGGGGAGACGAGCTGCGCCGCTCGGCGCTGAACATGCCTGCCGCGATATCGCCCGGCGCGCGGACCCCTTCACTCGACCGCAGAGTGTATTGGGCTTGCCTTGTGCAGGATACGAGTAAGGTTTCTCTGTCATGTTGGCCGTGAGGCCAAGGATCTGGGCATGACGGTTGGGGACATGAGAGAGGGCAGAAGGCCCGGCTCCGCGCTTGGCGTCGTGCAGATGTTGAGTCGGCTCGCGGGATCACCGCTGATCTGGCTGGTCGCGTTCGCGGCAGCGGTTATCATTGGCCTGATGCTGCCCATGCGCCTGCCGCTGGGGCCCAATTACTGGGACACCAACATCTATCTCGATGCCGCTCAGCGCATCGAGATCGGGCAATTGCCCAATATCGACTTTTTCGCTCCCGTCGGCCCTCTGGGCTACTATCTCGTGACCTGGCTCCACGCCCTGTTCCCGCAGGCGCAGCCGATGCTGCTGGCGAACTGGGGCATCTTGCCGGTCGCCTTGCCGATGATGGCGCTGATTGTCGCCGATGTCGGGAAGCGCTCGCGTGGCCAGGCTCTGGCCCTGCTGCTCCCCTTCCTCTTGTTCGCGTCGCTGCCGATCAACCTGCACAGCCTGTATCCGATGCCAGGCTTCGATGGCTTCGGGCACTACAACCGCCATATCAGCCTCCTGCTCTACCTGCTCGTGGCGACACTCCTCTTCGTCGAGGCGCGCGGCCTGCAAGTGGGACTTCTCGCCCTGCTGATGCTCACCCTCTTCCTGGTCAAGGTCACGGGAGCGGTATCGGGGACGTTCCTGGTCGGCTATGCGGTTCTGTCCGGGCGGATGCGCCTGCGCGACGCGTCCGTCGCCGCGGCGCTGGTCATTGCCGTGCTCGCCCCGCTCGATTTCGTGACCGGCATCGTGCGCGCCTATGTCGATGACATCCTGACCCTGCTCGGCCTGAACACCGGCGCCTTGCTGCCGCGCTTCCTCACCGTCGCCTCGGTGAAGTTCAATGTCATCGGGCCGAGCCTGCTGCTGCTTGCCGCCCTGGCCTATGCTGCCTGTCTGGCGGGCGGCAGGCTTTCCTTGGCCCGATTGCACGGTCTCCTGGCCTCGCCGCTTGGATGGTTCACCGCAGTTCTGCTGGCGCTGACCCTGTTCGAGACCCAGAACACGGGCTCGCTCGAATTCATCGGGCTCTGGCCCGTCCTTCTGGTGATCCTGGCGGAATGGAGCGGTCGCACCGACCGGCTCGGCAGGATCGTGACGGTGCTGGCCCTGCTGGTTGCGCTGCCATCGGCTTTGATCTTCGTCGAGCGCAGCGCCCGCGCGGTCCTCGGTGCGGTGAACTACAAGGCGCTTGCCGTGCCCGATCTCGGCCCGCTCGGTCGGGTCAGCGTCAAGCCCGACATCGCAGAACGTGCCGTAATCATGCTCGCACACTACGCGGCGCAGCAGGCGGGCTATCGCGATCTTGCCGAGCGCGGCGAGCTGCCCTCCTACATCCTCTATTCGGAGATCGATTATCAGGCGACCTGGCTGCTCGAAGTGCAGCAGGGCATCGCGGCGATCCGCGCCTGGGAGGCGGCAAACGGGCGCCGGCTCGACAGCCTTTTCACGCTTGATTTCACCGATCCGTTCAACCAGCTGCTCGACCGCAGGCCGCCGAGAGGCGTGCCGATCGGTGTCGATCCCGGCCGGACTACGCCGGAGATCGATCCGCCAACGCTGGAAAGCCTGAATCAGGTCGATGCCATCCTGATTCCGAAATGCCCTCTGACGACCGCGCGCGAAACCATCGCCACGCATTTCTCGGAGGCACTGAAGGGGCGCCGGCTGGTCGCGCTGGCGCCCTGCTGGGACATGTATCTGAAGGCGTAAGAGAACTGCCTCTCAGGCCGTCACCCCGCCGGTCTGGCCTGCCTCCCAACCGAGGATGGCGCGCTTGCGCGTCAGGCCCCAGTGATAGCCGGTGAGCGCACCTGACTTTCCGATGACGCGATGGCAGGGCACGACGAAGGAGATCGGGTTCTTGCCGACCGCCATCCCCACTGCCCGTGCCGCCGTCGGCCGACCGAGATGGCAGGCGACATCGCCATAGGTCGTTGCCCTGCCGACAGGGATCTTCAGCAGGGTCTCCCAGACGCGCACCTCGAAATCGGTGCCGATCAGCACGACGCGCAACGGCGTCTCCGCGGTCCAGGCCTTCGGGTCGAAGATCCGGCCGGCATAGGGCCGGGTCGAGGCCGGGTCGAAGCGATAATCGGCATGCGGCCAGCGCCGCATCATGTCGGCCAGTGCCTCCGCCCGGCCGCCAATAACCTTGCCGCCATCGACGCTGGTCGAGACCCAGCCGAGCCCCGCAAGCCCGCGTTCGGTCACGACGATCAGCGCTTCGCCAAAGGGGGATTCATGGAAGCCGTATGAGAGGCGCAGCCCCTCGCCGCCGCTCTTCCACTCGCCGGGCGACATCGCCTCATGCGTGACGAAGAGGTCATGCAGTCGGCCAGGGCCGGAGAGCCCGACCTCGAGCGCCGTGTCGAGCACGCTGGCCGATGACCCGAGCAGGCCCTTGGCATGGTCGAGCGTGATCGCCTGCAGGAAGGCCTTCGGGGTCAGCCCGCACCAGCGCCGGAAGAGATGGTGCACGTCGGTCGGGGTCGCGCCGGCAGCGTCCGCGATCGCTCCGATCGTCGGCTGCTCGCGCCAGTTCTCCGTGATGTAGGCCAGGATGCGCCGGACGGTATCGTAGTCGGACCCGGGCGCTGCGGCCGGAAAATCCACCTCTGCCGGCATGGCCTGTGCGGCGCGGGCGAGCACGGCATTGGAGAAGCGGGTTGGTGTCATTGCCGTTTTCATCGGGACCTGAGCGTTCATGGTCGTGAGCCTCGTGTCATGGATCATGACCGGGAATCTAGGGGCGAAAGGATGCCGCCTCCACCCGAAAGCTGGCAAGCTCTGCGGCCTTGCCACGCGATTCGAGCCTTCTGCCGCCATGCCCCGCCCGGACCAGGACATCATCGGCCTCTACCAGCGCCATGCCCGGGCCTTCGACGAGGCACGATCCAGGATGCTCGTCGAAAAGCCCTGGCTTGATCGCTTCCTGCAGTTTCTGCCGGCCGGGGCGTCGATCCTCGATATCGGCTGCGGCGCCGCGGAGCCGATTGCGCGCCATTTCATCGAGAGTGGCTATCGCGTGACCGGCATCGATGCCTCGGCGCCCCTGATCGATCTCTGCCGGCAACGCTTCCCGGCCGATGACTGGCAGGTCGCCGATATGCGCAAGCTTTCGCTGAAGCGCCGCTTTGACGGGCTGATCGCCTGGGACAGTTTCTTTCATCTCACCCCCGAAGACCAGCGGCCGATGTTCCCGATCTTCAGGGAACTTGCTGCGCCGGGCGCGGCGCTGATGTTCACCAGCGGGCCCCGGCATGGCGAGGCGATCGGCTCCTTCGAGGGCGAGCGTCTCTATCACGGCAGCCTGGCCCCGGCGGAGTACGGCGTGCTGCTCCATGAGAACGGCTTCGACGTCCTGTCCCATGTCGCCGAGGATCCGGCCTGCGGCGGGCACACGATCTGGCTCGCAAGATTGAGATAGCCATCGGTCTGCAATTGAATAGTGCGGCCTGCCCGGGCGGCATTGTACCGCTTGTTAATGACATTCCTGCAAATGTCGAAAACGGCGTGAAGGCGTGTGCTCCATCCTGTGGTAGGCCTTGGTTCCCTAGCGTGATGTCGCAAACCATCGAGCTGTTCCATGAGCGAGCTGCCTCATCTGCTTAACCTCGGCAGCGATATGCGGGTTCCACCGAAGGCCGTCCCCTACGACGTCCCGCTCACTGACCTGGAAGAACTATCCCTGGCACTATCGATGGCGCGGGGCCTCGACGAGATCATGGCGATCGTGCGTGGCAGCGCGCGAAGGCTTGTCGGCGCAGACGGAATCACCTTCGTCCTGCGCGAGCGCGACCAATGCTACTATGCCGACGAGGATGCGATCGCGCCGCTCTGGAAAGGCCAGCGCTTTCCCTTCGAATCCTGCATTTCCGGCTGGGCGATGGGGCATCGCGAAGTCGTTGTCATCGACGATATCTATGCCGACAGCCGTATCCCGCATGCCGCGTATCGTCCGACATTCGTACGCAGCCTCGTCATGGTTCCGGTTCGACCGGAGGACCCCGTCGCTGCAATCGGAGCCTATTGGGCAAGCAAGCAGCCACCGTCCGAAGCCAGCGTCATCGTTCTCAAGCGCATCGCTAACAGCGCTGCCGTGGCGATGACCAATGCCGCCCTCCTCAACTCGCTCCAGGCGGCCAAGGAAGAGGCTGTGCGGGCGAAAGAGGCGGTCATCCTGGCAATGGCATCGCTGGCGGAGACCCGAGACAGCGAGACGGGAAACCACATCCGCCGCACCCAGCACTATGTTCGCGCCCTCGCCAAGGCTTCGCGCGATCGTGGCCTATACATACAGGTGCTCGATACGGATATGGTCGATCTGATCTACAAATCCGCGCCGCTGCACGATATCGGCAAGGTCGGCATCCCAGACAGCATCCTGCTTAAGCCCGGTAAGCTCGACGCGGACGAGTTCGCGGTGATGATGACGCATGCCGAGCTTGGCCGGCAGGCTATTGCCGAGGCCGAGCGGCATCTCGGGGGGGCGAGCTCGTTCCTCGGCCTGGCCATGGAGATCGCCCATAGCCATCACGAGAAATGGGACGGCAGCGGCTACCCACGAGGGTTGAAGGGAGAAGAGATCCCTCTCTCGGGGCGGTTGATGGCGATCGCCGATGTCTATGACGCTCTCGTCACCGAGCGTGCCTACAAATCGGCGCTCCCGCACGCGCAGGCGGTCGAGATCATCGTCGGCGACCGAGGGCGCCATTTCGATCCCGCGCTGACCGATGTCTTCGCGGAGATCGCTGCCAGCTTCGAGACGATCCACCGGACCTTCTCGGACGGCCCTTAGATCTCGACACAGACGGCCCGTCCGGCACGTATCCCATCACGGCCCTCCAAGTCTGGAGTGGACCGTTCGGTCTCTTCCGCCGTACTCGGATCAACCCATCTCCGTCAGCAGATTGGCATCCCGTGCCAGCCTCCAGCGCCCGTCAGCCTCCTTCCTGAACAGGGTCAGCGTGTAGCCGGCCCGGTGCCGCGATGAGCCTGTGGCGAGAGATGTTGCGGTCATGTCGAGATGACTGCGCACGAAGGCCCAGTCGCCAAGGACCTTCAGCTCGTGGATCGTGCTGTTCCCTTCGATCTTGAGGTCGCCCATGGTGTCGGACATCGCGGAAAAGGTCGCCCTACCGAAGGGGGCCTGCCCCGGAACCATGAATATGGCGTCCTCCGTCATCAGCTCCAGCACCGACGCCACATCGCCGGCCTTGCTCGCGGTGAGCCATTTCTCGATGAGCCCGCGAATCTCCCTCTCGTCATCACTCATGCCGCCTCCTTCAAGGGTTGGTTACCAGAGCAGGGGCGAGAGGTTGCCGGCCTTCACGCCGCGCTGAAATCCGTCCCCCGCCTTGCGCTGGCGAGCGCGGCGCCGAGTGCATCCGCAAAACCCTCCCGCTCCTGTGGGGAGAGCGCGGCAGCCACCGATACGCTGCGGCCACGCGAGACCAACGAGAGCCCCATTAGCCCGTAATCCTCGTCTTGCTCCCTCTCGAGCTTGGTCCAGGCTGGATTGGAGCGCCAGATAGCCTCCTTGCCGTGGTGCGAAACCTTGCGCAGCAGTACCTCGAGCGGCGTCACCACGATGCGTTCGAAGGCGCGCGCCGCGTTGAAATTGACCTTGAAGGCGATGAAGAGTGCGAGGATGTCGAGGCCGAAAAAGCCGGCGACGGGCCAGGCGCCCAGCACGACGAAGGGAATCGAGGAGACGATGCTGGCGAGGCAGACGAGCGTCATCACGATGCGGAAGCCGTTCCGGCCGAGCGAGCGATGCGGCGTGATGGTCGCGTCGAAGACCGGCCGCTCCGAAATCTGCGTCCGCTCCCTGGCGTCTCCAGCGCGATCGTGCTTGCCGATGCTCATCGCGCAATTATAACGCCCACATGAGCGAACGGAACAGGCCCGCGGGCCGCGCCCAGGGCCTGGCAAAGATCACGACACCGAGACCGCGCAGCGCGGCAGGCATCCGTGAGATCTTTCTGCGCTTCCAGGCCGCCAATCCCGAGCCTAAGGGCGAACTCGAGGCGACCAACGCCTTCACCTTGTTGGTCGCCGTCGTGCTGTCGGCGCAGGCGACCGATGCGGGCGTCAACAAGGCGACGCGCAAGCTCTTCGAACTTGCCGACACGCCGCACAAGATGGTGGCGCTCGGCGAGGAAAAGGTGCGCGAGCTGGTCAGGACGATCGGCCTGTTCCGCACCAAGGCGAAGAATGTGATCCTGCTCAGCGAGAAGTTGATTGCGGAATTCGGCGGCGAGGTCCCTGCCGATCGTGCCGCGCTCGAAAGCCTGCCCGGCGTCGGGCGCAAGACCGCCAATGTCGTGCTCAACATCGCCTTCGGCGAGATCACCCACGCTGTCGACACCCATGTCTTCCGCGTCGCCAACCGCCTGCGCATTGCGCCGGGCAAGACCGTGCTCGCAGTCGAGATGGGATTGGAGAACGCGGTGCCGCCGGAATTCGGCCGCCATGCCCATCATTGGCTGATCCTGCACGGGCGCTACATCTGCAAGGCGCTGCGCCCCGAATGCGGCCGCTGCCTGCTCAACGATCTCTGCGCCTCCCCCGACAAGCGGGTGGCTTGACGCCTTTCTCGCGATAGGCTGTCCTCTGCATGTGAGGCGCTCCGGACGCTGACCAGGCGATCCCCCAAGAGAGCGCACGGCCAGAGGAATCGCGGGAGATTGCCATGCTCAGACATATGATGCTTGCCGCCGGCGTTGCCTTGGCGGCAGCGGGGGGATTGTCGCCTGCCTTCGCCCAGACGAAGGGCCCGGTCGTCGGGGTCAGCTGGTCGAATTTCCAGGAAGAACGCTGGAAGACCGACGAGGCCGCGATCAAGGCGGCGATCGAGAAGGTCGGCGGCACCTATCTCTCGGCCGATGCCCAATCCTCTCCCGCCAAGCAGCTCACCGATGTCGAAAGCCTGATCGCCCGTGGTGCCAAGGCGCTGATCGTCCTGGCCCAGGATGCGCAGGCCATCCGGCCCGCCGTCGAGAAGGCGGTCAATGAAGGCATCGCGGTTGTCGGCTATGACCGTCTGATCGAGATTCCGCAGGCCTTCTACCTGACCTTCGACAATGTCGAGGTCGGCCGCATGATGGCGCGCGAGGTCCAGAAGGCGAAGCCGGAAGGAAACTTCGTCTTCATCAAGGGATCGAGCTCCGATCCGAATGCCGGTTTTCTCTATCAGGGCTCGGTCGAGATTCTGAAGCCGGCAATCGATTCCGGCAAGATCAAGAATGTCGGCGAGGCCTTTACCGACGGTTGGCTCCCTGCGAACGCCCAGCGCAACATGGAGCAGTTCCTGACCCGCAATGCCAACAAGGTCGACGCTGTGATCGCGGCCAATGACGGAACGGCGGGCGGAGCCATTGCGGCAATGGCCGCGCAGGGGCTCGCCGGCTCGGTGCCGGTTTCCGGCCAGGACGCCGATCGCGCGGCATTGAACCGCGTCGCGCTCGGGACGCAGACGGTGACGATCTGGAAGGATGCACGCGAGCTCGGGCGCAATGCCGCCGAGATCGCGATCAAGCTCGCCGGCGGCGCCAAGCTGACCGAGATCGCGGGCGCGGCAAGCTGGAACCAGGGTCCGAGCAAGCAGGCGATGACGGCGCTCTTCCTCAAGCCCGTGCCGGTGACGAAGGACAATCTCGGTGTGGTGATCGAGGCGGGCTGGGCGCCCAAGGCCGCTGTCTGCCAGGGCGTTGGCGCCGGCAAGGTCAAGGCTTGTGACTGAGGTCGCTCCAGCCCCGGTTTCCGAGAAGGTGCCGGGGCCAGGCGCAAGGAGCGTGGCCGACCACATGCGCGAGATCGAGTTCGATCCGCGCATGATCGGCATGGTCGCCGCGCTTGGAGTGATCTGGCTCGGTTTCAACTGGCTTTCCGACGGAGCCTTCCTGACCCCGCGCAATCTCTGGAATCTGCTGGTCCAGACGGCGTCCATCGCCGTCATGGCTTGCGGCATGGTGCTTGTCATCGTGACGCGCAATATCGACCTCTCGGTCGGTTCGATGCTCGGCTTCGTCGGCATGGTGGTCGGGCTGATCCAGGCGCGACTGCTGCCGGAGCTGCTGGGCTTCGAGCATCCCGCCACATGGTTCATCAGCATCCTGGTTTCCGTTGCGCTCGGCGGGGTCCTCGGCCTGTTTCAGGGCGCGTTGATCGCCTATCTCGCCATTCCCTCTTTCATCGTCACGCTCGGCGGCCTGCTGGTCTGGCGTGGCGCTGCCTGGTGGGTGACGCAGGGCCAGACCATCGCGCCGATGGACACGCGTTTCCGCCCCCTTGGTGGCGGCATCGAAGGCGCGATCGGCACGGGTGCATCCTGGGCGATCGGTCTGGTGATCTGCGCCTTGATCCTTGCCGGGATCGTGCTTGCCCGCCGCCGTCGGCGGCGCTTCGGTTTCGGCTTGCGGCCGATCTGGGCTGAAGGCGCGATTGCCGCGCTTGGCTGTGGCGCCGTGCTCGGCACCGTGATGGTCGCCAATGCCTACCCTCTGCCGGCCGGCGTTGCGCGCCGCTTGGTCGAGGCAAGGGGGCTCGTCTGGCCGGAGGGCGGGCTGACCATCGGCCATGGCCTTGCGGTTCCCGTGCTGCTGGCGCTCGCGGTCGGCATCGTGATGAGCTTCCTGACCAAGCGGCTGCGTTTCGGCCGCTACGTCTTCGCGATCGGCGGCAATCCCGAGGCCGCGCAGTTGTCCGGCGTCAACACCCGCAAGGTGCTGACCCTGGTCTTCGGGTTGATGGGAGTGCTTGTCGGCATATCCGCCTGCATCTCCACGGCCCGCCTCAATGCCGCGACGAATTCGGCCGGTGCACTCGACGAACTCTATGTCATCGCGGCGGCGGTGATCGGCGGCACATCGCTTGCCGGTGGCGTCGGCACGATCGCGGGTGCGATGCTGGGCGCACTGGTGATGCAGTCGTTGCAATCGGGCATGGTGCTGATCGGTGTCGACACGCCGCTGCAGAACATCGTCGTCGGCGTGGTGTTGGTCGTGGCCGTCTGGCTCGACGGGCTCTATCGCCGGAAGCTGAGCTGAGGGAGGAGGGACGGCATGAGCCTCGCCACGGCCCGGGACATCGAGCCCCCACCGCTCGTCGAGATGCGCGACATCTCGATCGCCTTCGGCGGCATCAAGGCGGTCGACACCGTCAGTGTCGACCTCAAGGCCGGCGAGGTTGTCGGCCTGCTCGGCCATAACGGTGCCGGCAAATCGACGCTGATCAAGATCCTGTCGGGAGCCTACCGGGCCGATGCCGGCGAGATCCGCATCAGCGGCGAGCCGGCAGTGATTGCCAATCCGCGCGACGCCAAGCGCTACGGCATCGAGACGATCTACCAGACCCTGGCTTTGGCCGACAATGTCGATGCCGCAGCCAATATCTTCCTCGGACGGGAACTGCTGACGCCCTGGCACACGCTCGATGATTCCGCGATGGAATCCGAGACGCGCAAGGTGATGGGGCGGCTCAATCCACATTTCCGGCGCTTCAAGGAGCCGGTCAAAGCGCTCTCGGGCGGCCAGCGTCAATCGGTTGCGATCGCGCGCGCGATTTACTTCAACGCCCGGGTCCTGATCATGGACGAGCCGACGGCTGCGCTCGGGCCCGCAGAGACGAAACAGGTTGCCGATCTCATCCTTGAGTTGAAGCGTCAGGGGATCGGCATCTTCCTGATCAGTCATGACCTGCATGACGTCTTCGATCTCGCCGACCGGGTCAGCGTGATGAAGAACGGCCGGGTTGTCGGGACCGCGCGCACCAGCGATGTGACGCAGGACGAGGTACTGGCGATGATCATCTCTGGGAAATGTCCCGCAGGCGCTACTCCCGGACCGGGCGCGCTGCGCGGCCAGGCGTAGAACCCGCCGCCTCGCAGCGGCGGGTCAGGAGATCGCGCGGTGTCGCGACCCGTTCAGGCCGTCGCGTGCGGCTCGTGCCGGTAGTCCCAGACAGCCCAGGCAGAGACGGCAGCCGTCAGCACGCCAAGGATCGTGTGGGTCCAGAACGCGTTGAAGTTGCCGGTAAAGCCGAGCACCCAGGGAGCTGCCATCAGCCAGACGCCGAGCACCAGGTTCACCCATTCCTCCCATTCCTTGAACATCGAGAGCGCCGCGACCGCCACGAGGGCAAGCACCACGCCGATGATCCAGGCGTTGCGGGCGGCCATCATGTCGCCCGTAAAACGCATGATCCAGGGAGAGATGAACAGGCACGCGGCGAGAAGAAGATTGCACAAGTCCTGCGGCCGTTTGCCTTCCGTATTCGCGGTCAACATGATCACCTCCATCAGTGACGATCATCCAAACCACCATGCCTAGCGCCTGAAGGCGCTTGGTAAGAGAAATGTGGTGTTGCCAGAAGAGCTGTTCAAGTTCGGCACGTCGGAACGAGAATGGCCGGCACGAGGCCGGCCATGATGTTGCGAGTGCTACGCACCAAGAGAGGCTTACTTGGCAACGACTTGATCGCTGCAAGCCCGGCCGCCTCGCTCACTTGGCGTCGAGCAGGTCCTTGACCGAGAGCAGCACGAGTTCGTTGTCATCGGCCTTCTTCGGGTCGCGCGACGAGGAGAAGGGCAGGTTGTTGTCGTTGCCGACGACGATGATGCCATTGGCGCGGTCGACGACATCGACGTTCTCGATCGTGAAGAAGGGGAAGGGCAGCACGCCGTCGATGGCACCCTGCTTCGCCTTCTTGTCCGGGTCGGCTATCTTCATCAGGTCGATGAAGCCGATCTTGCGCACCGATTTGCCGACATTGGCGTCGGTCATCTCGATCTTCACGATCCGCTTGAACTTGGCGAGGTCGTGGAAGCAGTCCGGGCCCTTCTGGCCGGGCGCGCAGGCCTTGTCGGCCGTGCCTTCGCCATTGTCGCGCTCGATGATCAAGGCCGTGGTGGCGTCGATCATGTTGAAATCGCCGATGGCCAGCCCCTTCTGCTCGAGCGGGAAGAACCAGGAGCGGCCGGTCCATTTCTCGTTCTGCACGTCGAATTCGAGGATGCGCAGCACTTCCTTGCCGTCGACTTCCTCATTGCCCTTGGTCTCGGCGTTCCAGAGGGGGCCTTCGAGCAGCGGGTAGAGGAAGCGCCCGTCCGGCGAGGCCGCCATGCCCTCATATCCTTTGGAGCGGCGTACATTGAACTCGACGGGCAGGTTCGGCGCGCCAGGTGTCGTCACGGCGTAATGGTCGGGCGAGCGCGCCGGCTTGCCGTCGACCGTGGTCTCGAACACCGCTTCGACCTTGCCGTCGGCGTCGACGCGGATCAGGTACGGTCCGAATTCCTCACCGATCCAGAACTTGCCGCCGATCGGCTGGATGGATTCGGGGTCGAAATCGGCACCGGTCAGATAGCGCTTCTCGGTGCCCTCGTGGACGATGCGGAACGGCACCTTCTTGTCGGGATCGTGCAGGAAGGTGGTCGCGAGACGTTCGATCTTGCCGCCGTTGAAATCGGCTTTGAGGCGATGGAAGAACAACATCGCATCCGGCGAGTTCACCTTGGAGCCGAAGCCGTTATCGGTCAGCACCAGGAACTCGCCATTGCCGAGCGAGCGGATGCCGGAGAAGCCCTGCACCGGCTGACCGGCAAATGGCGTGGACAGGCCGGTGGGACGGCCGCCCGACGTGCCCATGACCGTGCCGATGGCCTCGACGCGCTTGCCGGGCTGAACGAACTTACCGGAAACCTTGAGGTCGGCCGGCGCATCGGCCGGGGCCGGGATGATGGTGTTGGCCGCCAGGAGCGCATGGCCGGCGAGCTTGGCGGGGAATTCCTTCGGTGCGTCCTGCGCACCGGCGAGCATGGTCGAGGACAGCAGCAGGGCTGCAGCGAGGGCAAGGCGCATGGGTCACTCCGGCGCGGGTAAGAAGACCGCGCCGGCTTGGGCGCGCAGCATCTCAGCACAACGACGGTGCCATGACGCTTGCGTGACTGCGCGGCAGGCCGCTCAGTAACCCCGTGTCGGATCCACGACATGTTCCAGCGCTTCGCCGGCCTGCAGCCGGCGGATCTGCGCCGCGATCAGCGTCGCGATCGCCTCGGGGTCCGACATCGCGGCATTATGCGGTGTCACGGTCACGGCCGGGTGGCTCCACAGCGGTGAATCGGCCGGCAACGGCTCGCTCTGGAACACGTCCAGTGTCGCCCCCTTCAGCGTCCCGGATTCAAGCGTGGAAAGGATATCGGCCTCGACCTGCAATCCACCTCGACCGGCATTGATCAGGAACGGCCCGCCGAGCCGCCCGTCCTGCGCCAGACCGCCGAGCAGCTTTGCATTGATGACCCCGCGCGTATCCGGTGTCAGCGGTAGGAGGCTGACCAGGATGTCGGTGCGAGCGAGGAACGCTGCCATGCCGTCTTCCCCGGCGAAGGTGGCAAGCCCGTCGACGCTCTTCGGGGAACGGCTCCAGCCGGCGACATCGAAGCCGAGAACCTGCAGTTTTCGCACCGCGTCGAGCCCAAGCTCGCCGAGCCCCATGACGCCGACTCGCACCGAGCGGGCCGCCGGCTGGTTGCGGTCGTCTTCCCAGGATTTGGCGAGTTTCTGACGGTCGTAGCGGCGCTGCTGGCGCAGATGCATCAGGCAGTGCAGCACGATGTATTCGCTCATCCGCGTCGTCAGATCAGGATCGACCACGCGCGCGATCGGAACCGGCGGCAGGCGGCTATCGGCGAAGATATGGTCGACGCCGGCACCCAGCGAGAAGATCGCGGCGAGATTGGGCAGGCCCGCGAGGCTCCCCTCGGGATGCTTCCAGCTCGCGACGTAATGCACGGCGCGGCGGTCGAAGGGCTCGCCGAGCGTGACGACCGGGAGCTCCGGCAGCAGGGCGGCAAAACGCGCCCGCCAATCCTCGACATGCCAGCCGGTCATTGCCAGAAGCAGACTCATGATCCTGAAGTCTCCGTGATGCGTTGTGCGATCAGCGGACCGTGTCCGGCCGCGTCCTCGCCGAGTGTATAGGCCTGCCGCAGCCGGGCTTCGGCCGCGGTGAAGCTGGCCTCGTCGCGCGCATGGATGATCGCGAGCGGCCGGTCCGGCCCGACCTCCTGGCCAAGCCCTGCCAGTTCGACGAGCCCGACAGCATGGTCGATCGGATCCTGCGGCCGCGTCCGCCCACCGCCGAGCGCCACCACAGCAAGCCCCACGCCGCGCGTGTCGATGCTGCTGACGGCTCCGCTCACGGCCGGATAGGCTGCCCGGATGACCGGGGCGGGCGCGAGATGCTTTGTCGGCTTCTCCAGCAGGTCGGCCGGGCCGCCAAGCGCGACCACCATCTCGGCGAAGCGCTCTGCGGCGGCGCCGCTGCTGAAGGCCGCCTCGATCTTCGCCCGGGCTTCGTCGAGATTATGCGCGAGCTTGCCGAGCAGCAGCATCTCGGCGGCCAGGGCCACAGTCACCTCATGGAAGCGCGGTTCGCGCCGGCGGCCGGTCAGGTGCTCGAGCGCGTAAACGACTTCGAGCGTGTTGCCGGCAGCCGAGGCGAGCGGCTCGGCCATGTCGGTCATCAGCGCGGTCGTCGGCAGGCCGGCGCCATTGGCGACGCCGACGAGAGCCTCTGCGAGGTCATGCGCCTTGTTGAAGTCGGGCAGGAAGGCGCCGGAGCCGAATTTCACGTCCATGGCCAGGCCGTGCAGGCCTGCGGCGAGCTTCTTGGACAGGATCGAGGACACTAGCAGCGGAATCGTCTCGACCGTCGCGGTGACGTCGCGGATGGCATAGAGGCGCTTGTCGGCGGGAGCGAGATCGGCGGTCTGCCCGATGATGGCGCAGCCGGTTTCGCGCACCACCTTGCGGAACAGCGTGATATCCGGTTGCGTCACATATCCCGGCACCGCGTCGAGCTTGTCGAGCGTGCCGCCGGTATGGCCGAGGCCACGACCTGAGATCATCGGCACATAGCCCCCGCAGGC
The DNA here is from genome assembly GCA_900470095.1 of Hyphomicrobiales bacterium. Classification (GTDB taxonomy): domain Bacteria; phylum Pseudomonadota; class Alphaproteobacteria; order Rhizobiales; family Beijerinckiaceae; genus Allobosea. The sequence goes on along the minus strand of UBZM01000062.1, from coordinate 41,294 downwards.
CGCGACGACCGCGGCTAGAGGCAAGCTGACCGTATCGCCGACGCCGCCGGTCGAATGTTTGTCGAGTGCGGGGCCAGGCAGGTCGTCCCAGTTCAGGACCGTGCCGGAATCGCGCATGGCGAGCGTCAGGGCAACGCGTTCTTCGGCGTTCATGTCGCGGAAGAACACGGCCATGGCGAATGCGGCGGCCTGGCCCTCGCTGACGGAGCCGTCGGTCAACCCTGCGACGATCTGGCGGATATCCTCGCCGGGAAGTGTGCCGCCATCGCGCTTGGCGGCAATGATCTCCTGGGGCAGCCGCATCAATAGGCCCCGTCGATTCGCTCGCCGACGGTCTTGCCCTCGATGATGTCGACGAGGACCTGGTGCAGGCTGCTGGCGCCGATGCGGAAGGTGGAGGGCTTCGCCCAGCCCGGCCCCATCGTCTTGTCGGCCAATGCGAGATAGGCGTTTGCGTCGGTAAGCGTCTTGATCCCGCCCGAAGGCTTGATGCCGACAGGGCGTCCGGCTGCCTTGATGACGGTCAGCATGGTCTCGACCGCCCGCAGGCTGGCGGAATGGGCTGTCTTGCCGGTCGAGGTCTTGATGAAGTCGGCTCCGGCCGAAATTGCGAGCACCGAGGCACGCTTTACCGCGTCGAGATCGGGGTACTCGCCGGTTTCAAGGATGACCTTCAGCAGCCTGTCGCCACACTGGTCCTTGGCGCTCGCCACCATCTCGCGGGCAATGTCGCTGTCGCCGTCGAGGAAGGCCCGCCATGGCAGGACGAGGTCGATCTCATCGGCACCGTCCCCCAGCGCCTCGGCGACATCGCCGGCAACCAGAGCGCAATTGCTGCCCCCGGCCGGGAAATTGACCACGGTCGCGATCTTCACGGTCGAGTCGCGCAGCGCCTTGCGCGCAATCTCGACGAAGCGCGGCCAGATGCAGACGGCCGCAACGGGGCCAGGCGCTGCGACGGCGCGCGCGCAAAGTTGCAGGGTGCCGGCCTCGCTCGCCTGATCCGACAGATCGGTCAGGTCGAGGAGGCTCAGGGCTCGGGCTGCGGCTTCCAGATCGGTCATCCCTAGAGCTCCGCCAGGAAGGAGCGGAACAGGCGGCGCAGACCCGTTGACGCGGCCGCTGCAACGTCGCGGGTCTCGCCGTGGCTTGGCGCGCCGCCAAGAATGCCCGCTCCCATATTGGTGATCACCGAAATGCCGGCGACGCGAATGCCATGCCGGCGCGCGATGATGACCTCCGGCACGGTCGACATCCCGACGAGATCGGCGCCAAGCATCTTCGCCATCCTGATCTCGGCCGGGGTCTCGAAGCTCGGCCCCGAGAACCACATATAGACGCCTTCGCCCATATTGACGCCCGAAGCAGACGCCGCCTTTTTCAGGCGTGCCCGCAGATGCGGATCATAGGCATCGACCATGGGCACGAAACGCCCGTCGCCGGTGTCGCCGATCAACGGGTTCGGGGCGTTGAGATTGATATGGTCGGTAATGAGGGCAAGGCCGCCGGGGCGCAGGTCCGGCTTCAGCGAACCCGATGCATTGGTCAGGACCAGGGGCGGCGAGCCGAAGGCGGTCAGCATGCCGATCGGCACGCGCATCACCGCAGGATCTCCGGTTTCGTAGAAATGCGCCCGCCCCTGGAAAATCAGGACGCGCTTGCCGTGCAGCGTGCCATAGCAGATCGCACGGGCATGGCCTGAGACATGGCCTTGCGGGAAACCCGGGATGTCGGCGAACGGAATGACGACCGGGTCGACCACATCGTCGACGATGCGGCCGAGCCCGGTGCCGAGCACGAAGGCGCAGTCGATCCCGCCGTCGACGCCACGGTCGATCAGCGTTCCCGCTGCCTTGTCGAAACTCGGGTCAGCCGCCATTCCAATGCCTCGGTATCGGGTTCGGCCTGCACGCGAATGCGCGCAGGCCTCGCGCAAATCAGGTGCGCAAATTGGCCGGTCCGAACGAGGCTGGCAACAGCTCGGCGAGCGAAAACCGGGCACGCACGCCATCGGGGCCCGCAATCGCGATCGGCGTTTCCGGGCTCGCGAACTCGCGGATGCGCTGGCGGCAGGCACCGCAAGGGGTGACCAGTTCCTCACCGTCGCCAAGGACCAGAATGGCATGGATCGCTCGTCCGCCCGCCGCGATCATCGCGGAAATAGCGCCGGCCTCGGCGCAGACCCCGACGGGATAGGAGGCGTTCTCGACATTGCAGCCGGAATGGATCGCGCCGTTGTCATCGAGGATGGCGGCGCCGACCCGGAATGCGGAATAGGGCGCATAGGCCCGGACCTGCGCGCGCTTGGCCGTAGCGAAGAGGGCGTCGAAATTGGGCGCAGGCTCGCTCATCAACGCTCCTTCACATAGGGCAGGCCGGAGGCCTTCGGTGGCACGGCCTTGCCGATGAAACCAGCAAGCAGGATGACGGTGAGAAGATAGGGCAGGGCCTGGATCGCCTGGACGGGGACCTGCCCGATACCAGGGAGCAGCACGCCCTGCAGCCGGATTGCGATGGCATCGAGCAGCCCGAAGAGCTGGCAGGCGCCTAGCGCCGGCCAGGGACGCCAATTGGCAAAGATCACGGCGGCAAGTGCGATGAAGCCTTTTCCGGCCGTCATTTGCGGCAGGAAGCCGGCCGATTGCGAGACGGCAAGATAGGTGCCGCCCAGCCCGCAAAGCACGCCGCAGATCACCACCGCGCCATAGCGCAGCCCGGCGACCGAGATGCCGGCTGTATCGACGGCAGCCGGGTTCTCGCCGACGGCGCGCAGCCGCAGGCCGAAGCGTGTGCGCTTCAGCACGAAGGCGGTGATCGGAACCGCGAGGATGGCGAGATAGACCGGTGCCCCATGGCCGGAAATAACCTCATCGTAGAGAAGGCCGAGGACGGGGACATGTTCGCGCATGGCCCTGGCGAAGGGCAGGGTGAGATCGCCGAAACGCGCCGCCCCTTCGAGCGGCGGGGTCCGTCCTCCCTGTCCGTACCAGGCATTGCCGAGCACCACGGTGACGCCGGCTGCCAGCATGTTGATGGCGACGCCGGAGACGATCTGGTTGCCGCGCCAGGTGATCGCTGCGAAGCCGTGGACGAGCGAGAGCAGGACCGAGGCCAGGATGCCGGCGCCGAGCCCTGCCCAGGCGGAGCCGGTGACGAAGGCTGCGACGGCCGAAGCGAAGGCCGCGACCAGCATCTTTCCTTCCAGCCCGATATCGACGACGCCGGAGCGTTCGGACCACAGCCCGGCGAGCGCGGCGCAGAGCAGCGGAATCGACAGCCGGATCGTGGAATCGAGGATGACGGCGATGGTCGTGAGCCAGTCCATGGCTAGGCCGCCCGGCCGAGTTGGAGGGTGTTCGCGACGAGCTTGCGAAAGAGCCCGTCCAACGCCCCGGCAAAGAGGATGACCACGCCGCCGATCACGACGACCATGTCGCGGGTGATGGTCGGCTTGTCGAAGGAGAGTTCCGCTCCGCCCTGATAGAGCACGCCGAACAGAAAGGCGGAGAGCGCGACGCCGATCGGGTGCCCGCGCCCCATCAACCCGACGGCGATGCCGACGAAGCCGTAGCCGGCCGTGAAATCGATCAGGAGGCGGTGCTGCACGCCCATCGCCTCGTTGACCGCGAGCCCGCCAGCCAGGGCGCCGGAGAGCGCCATCGCAACTATGGTCATCCGGGCAGGCGAAATGCCGGCATAGGCGGCAGCACGCGGGTTGGCGCCGACGGTGCGGATCGCATAGCCGAGCCGCGAGCGATAGATCAGCGCCCAGATTGCGACGAGCGCGGCAAGCGCAAGCAGGAAGGCCGTGTTGAGAGGGGTCGCCGGCAGCTTGATCCCGAGCGGTGCGAGCAACTGGTGCATCGGCGTCAACACGGCGTGCCCGGCGAATTCCGGAGTCTCGGCCTGCATCGAGCCCGGTTTTCCCATCACGTTGACGAGCAGATAGACGCTCAGTGTCGCGGCCAGAAAATTGAACATGATCGTGGTGATCACGACATGGCTGCCGCGCGTCGCCTGCAGCCAGCCGGGGATGAAACCATAGAGCGCCCCTCCTGCCGCTCCCGCCAGGATGGCGAGCGGCACCAGCAGGATGCCGGGCAAGGGCGCGAGCCAGAGGCAGGCCAGCGCAAGGAAGATGCCGGCGATGGTCGCCTGGCCCTCGCCGCCGATGTTGAACAGCCCCGCATGGAAGGCGACGGCGACGGCAAGGCCCGTGAAGATGAAATTCGTGGTGTAGTAGAGCGTGAAGCCCAGTCCCTCGACGCTGCCGAGCGCTCCCTTCAGCAGCAGGGCCGTGGCTTCCAACGGGCTCTCGCCAATGCCGAGCACCACCAGTCCGGCGACAAGGAGCGCGGCAGTGACGCTGACGAGCGGAACCAGCCCGGCATCGGCCCAGCGGGGCAGGTCGATCGGCGTGGCGCTCATGCGGCTTCCTGGTTCACACCGGCCATCAACAGGCCGAGATCACGCTCATCGGTGGCCTCGGCCGCTCGCTCGCCGGTGATCCGGCCGCCGCACATGGCCAGGATCCGGTCGGACAACGCCATCACCTCCTCGAGCTCGACCGAAACAAGCAGGATCGCCACTCCGGCATCGCGCAGCGCAATCAGGCGGCGATGGATGAACTCGATCGCACCGATATCGACACCGCGTGTCGGCTGGCCGACGAGCAGGACTTTTGGTGCGCGCTCGATCTCGCGGGCCAGCACGATCTTCTGCTGGTTGCCGCCGGAGAATTTTGCGGCCTTCAGGGACGGGTCTGCCGGGCGCACATCATAGGCCGTCATGCCGGCGAGCGCGTGCGCCGCGATCCTGGCCGGCGAGAGGAAGGGGCCTGGTCCGAAGGTTGGGTCGTCGTGGTAGCCGAGGATGCTGTTCTCTGCCGCGGGGAAGGCGGTGACCAGTCCCATCCTGTGCCGGTCCTCGGGGATGTGCATCAGCCCGAGCTCGCGCAGATTGGCGGGTGTGCGGTCGCCGGCGTCGAGGATCTCGCCATCAAGCCGGATGAGGCCGCGCGAGGGCTGGAGCAGGCCGGCAAGCACCTCGAGCAGCTCGCTCTGGCCATTGCCGGCGACCCCGGCGATGCCGACGATCTCGCCGGCATGCAGCGTCAGGCTGACATCGCTGAGCTTCTCGCAGCCACGCTCGTCGCGGAAGCTGAGGCCGGCAGCCTCCAGAACGGGTGCCCCGCGCGGATGCGGCGTCTTCTCGACCCGCAGCAGCACGCGTCGTCCGACCATCGCCTCGGCAAGTTCGGGAGGCGAGGTCCGGGCGGTTTCGACATGCGCGACCATTGCCCCCCGCCGCATGACCGAGACCGTGTCGGTCACGTCCATGATCTCGCGCAGCTTGTGGGTGATCAGGATCACTGTCTTGCCCTGCGCCTTCAGCGATCGCAGCAGCGCAAAGAGCTGGTCGGCTTCCGACGGGGTCAGCACGGCGGTCGGTTCGTCGAGGATCAGGATCTCGGCGCCGCGGTAGAGCGCCTTCAGGATTTCGACGCGCTGCTGAAAGCCGACGGAGAGATCCCCCACGATGGCGTCCGGGTCGATGGCGAGGCCGTAATCCCGGGAGAGGCGCGCAAGCTCGGCCCGTGCCCTGGCGATACCGCCCTTGAGCAGCTTGCCGCCTTCCGCACCGAGCACGACGTTCTCGACGACGCTGAGCGGTTCGACCAGCATGAAATGCTGATGGACCATGCCGATGCCAGCCGTGATCGCATCCGCCGGTCGGCGAATCCGCAAGGGCCGGCCGGCGACCCTGATCTCACCGGAATCGGCTTCGTAGAAGCCGTAGAGGATCGACATCAGCGTCGATTTTCCGGCTCCGTTCTCGCCGACGATACCGTGGATCGAGCCGGCGGCGATTGAAAGCGAGACGTCCTTGTTGGCCTGGACGGGGCCGAAGCGCTTGCTGATCGCGATCAATTCGATGGCGGGAGGGCTCATGGCACGATCACCATGCCGTCATGGGCCCGCTCCTCCGGCAACGGGCCGTCATGGGCAAGCATGCCGGGCCCCATATGCGTCAGCACGATGCGCGGGGTCGCGAGGTCACCGCGCCGTGCCGCGAGCGTCTTGTAGTCGAGATGGTTGGCCAGCGGCCGATCGTAATTGTAGCACTCGACAAGCAGCACATCGGCTCCGGCGGCCAACGGGATCAGCGCATCGCTCCAGGCCGTATCGCCGGAAAAGGCAAAGACCTTGCCGTCGCGTGCCAGTCGATAGGCCTGGCAGGGTCCGGCGCGCTCGTCATGCACCATCGGGAAGGCGGTGATTGCGAGCCCGGCCAGCCTCGTCGGTGCTTCCGGCGTCACCTCGACGAAACGGATCGGGAAGCGCCAGGGATTGGCCGAGGCGCCGGGGAAATCGGCCTCCAGTGCATGCCACGCTCGGTGCTCGATACCCGCCGGCCCTGCGATGGTCAGGGGCTCGCTCCGGCGCGAGACGAATTGCGCTTCGAGCAGGAAGGCCGGCAGCGCGCCGAAATGGTCGCCGTGGAAATGCGTGAACAGCAGGGTCGAGATCGGGTTGCGGGCGACGTCCGCCTTGTTCAGCGCGACCATGCTCGACGAGCCGCAGTCGAGCAACATGCGCTCGCCGGCGGCCTCGACGAGCAGACAGGTGTTGAAACGCCCGCCGGATCCGAAGGCGTCGCCGGAGCCAAGGATGGTGATCATCATCCGGATGCGGCCCCGAAGTACTGCCCTCCCCAGGAAGGAGAGGGCGTCATGCGCCCATTCCTCACATCGTGCACTTAGAGTCCGACATGTAGTCGTGGACCTTCACCGTGCCGGCGATGATGTCATCGCGCGCCTTGTCGGCGGCGGCCTTCATCTCGGGCGTGATCAAGGCCCGGTTGGCATCGTCGAGCGCCCAGGCGACGCCGTCCTCCTTCAGCCCGAGCACGGAAATGCCCGGCTTCCAGCTGCCCTCGCGGGCCGCCTTGAAGGAGGCGTAGGTCGCGACATCGACGCGCTTCAGCATCGAGGTCAGCACCTTGCCCGGCTGCAGGGCGTTCTGGTTGGAATCGACGCCGATGCCGAGCTTGCCGGCATCCGCTGCAGCCCGCAGCACGCCGATGCCGGTGCCGCCGGCGGCGTGGTAGATCACGTCTGCGCCGCGGTCGATCTGCGACTTTGCAAGCTCGCCGCCCTTCACCGGGTCGTTCCAGGCGGAGGGCGTCGAGCCCGTCATGTTCTGGAAGACCTCGCCATCTTTCTTCGCCGCCTTGACGCCCTGGACATAGCCGCAGGCGAACTTACGGATCAGCGGGATATCCATGCCGCCGACGAAACCGACCTTGCCGCTCTTGGATGCCATCCCGGCGAGCAGGCCGACGAGATAGGAGCCCTCATGCTCCTTGAACACGACCGACTGCACGTTTGGCAGGTCGACGACCATGTCGATGATCGTGAATTTCAGGTCGGGAAATTCTGCTGCCACCTTTTGCAGGGCGGTCGCCTGGCTGAAGCCGACCGCGATGATCGGGGAATGGCCGTCGCGTGCGAAGCGCCGCAGGGCCTGCTCGATCTGCGCCTCGTTGGTCGGCTCGAAATCGCGGAACTCGACACCGGTTTCCTTCTTGAATTTCTCGGCGCCGATGAAGGCGGCCTCGTTGAAGGATTTGTCGAATTTGCCGCCCTTGTCATAGACGACTGCCGGCTTGATTGCGGTTTGCGCCATGGCGGCGAGAGCCGAAAAGGCGACGCCCGCTAGCGCCAGCGCAAGAGATCTGACCCGCATATGTGCTTCCCCTGTGAACGCGCGGCGCGGTTTCTCCGCCCCTGCCTGTGCGCACGATGGCACGGCTTCCTCGCCCGGCCAAGCCGGACAGGAGGCCATTTCCCCTGGCCCTGCCAACGCCACGATTGCCCAATCCAGCGGTTCGGCTTAACTCTGATGCATGAGCCTGCACGGTGACGAGATCGAACGCTATGCGCGCCATCTGGTGCTGCCCGAGATCGGCGGTCCGGGGCAGGCCAAACTCAAATCGACCAGCGTGCTTGTGATCGGCGCCGGCGGGCTTGGCGCGCCTCTGATCCAGTATCTGGCTGCCGCCGGGGTCGGCATGATCGGTATCGTCGACGCCGATCATGTCTCGCTTTCGAACCTGCAGCGCCAGACCATCTTCAGCACTGCCGACCTCGGCGCGAACAAGGCCGTGGCGGCCGCGGGCTTCATCAAGCGCCTCAACCCGCATGTCGCGGTCGAGGAGCATGTCACCCGCATCGACCCGCATAATGCCCGCGCCATGGTTGCCTTCTACGACGTGATCGCCGACGGCACCGACAATTTCGAGACGCGTTACGCCGTCGCCGATGCCTGCTTCTACGAGAAGAAGCCGCTGGTCACCGCGGCCCTTGGCCGCTTCGATGGGTCGCTGACTACGCTGCGCCCGCATGAGAAGCGGCCGGACGGGCGGCCGAACCCGACCTATCGCTGTCTTTTTCCCAATCCGCCGCCGCCCGGCACGGTCGCCCCCTGTGCCGAGGCCGGTGTGCTTGGCGCGCTCGCCGGCGTGATGGGCTCGCTGATGGCGCTGGAGGTGATTCGCGCAATCACCGGCTTCGGGGAGCCGCTGGTCGGCAAGCTCCTGCTCGTCGACGCGATGACGATGCGCTTCGATACGATGCGCTACGACTGGGATGCCGCCAACCCGTTGAACGGGACGGCGGTCGCCAGAAGCGCCTGAGCCCCCCGGCCCAGATGGTCCGTTGTCCTTCCGGACCAGGATGCGGCTTCGCCTTGTCAGGAAGCCGGCTCTGCGTGATGGCGGGAGTCCTTAGCCTCGGCTGCTAACCTTCGCCTCGATCGCGTCCCAGACCTGGGCGGCGATATCCGGCCCGCCTAGCTTCTTGACGGCGCGCACGCCCGTCGGCGCCGTGACGTTGATCTCGGTGAGATTGCCGCCGATCACGTCGATGCCCACCAGGATCAGGCCTCGCTCGCGCAGCGTCGGGCCAATCGCCTCGCAGATCTCGAGCTCGCGCTTGGAGAGGTCGGTCGGTGCGGCGGCGCCGCCGCGCACCATGTTGGCGCGCAGGTCACCATCGGCCGGGACCCGGTTGACCGCGCCTGCCGCCTTGCCGTCCACCAGCAGGATGCGTTTGTCTCCGGCGCTGACCTCCTTCATGAAGCGCTGGACCACCCACGCTTCCTTGAAGATCCCGGAAAAGAGATCGAACAGCGAGCCGAAATTGGGGTCGCCCTTGCCGGTCTTGAACACGGTCGCGCCGCCATGGCCGTAAAGCGGCTTCATCACGATCTCGCCGAACTCCTCACGAAAGGCCTCGATCTCGGCCTTGTCGCGGGTGATCAGCGTCGGCGGCATCAGTTCGGGGAAATGCGTGACCAGGATCTTTTCGGGTGCGTTGCGCACCTGCGCGGGATCGTTGACCACCAGCGTCCTTGGATGGATGCGCTCCAGCATATGCGTGGAGGTGATGTAGGCCATGTCGAAGGGCGGGTCCTGCCGAAGCAGCACGACATCGAGCGTCGAGAGATCGGTGCGCTCCTCGGCTCCGAGGGTGAAATGATCGCCCTCGATATCACGCACCTCGACCGGTCGGATCGGCGCGGTGACCTTGCCGTCGCGCAGCGAAAGCTTGTCCGGCGTATAGGTGTAGAGGCTGTGTCCGCGCCGCTGCGCCTCCAGCATCAGGGCGAAGCCGGTATCGCCGGCGATCCTGACGCGTTCGATGGGGTCCATCTGGATGGCGACGGCAAGGGTCATGGGCAAGGTTCCTGTTGCGCGGCCTCATATCGGCCCAGGCCCCATGCCTGTGCAAGGGGCAGGCTGCGCGTCACAGGATCAGCTCGAAGGCGCCGGGCACATGGCGCGGCCGACGCCAGGGCGCCAGGAAGACGGCATCGGCTCGCAAATGATGGTCCATCGCCCAGGCATTGCGTGAGAGCCATTGCCGGATCCGCGCTTCGATCAGCCGGCGTTTCTCCGGAGTGATCGCGGTCAGCGCATCGTCGAGCAGGCCCCGGGCCTTGACCTCGACGAAGGCGATGGTGCGTCCGCGCTTCACGATGAGGTCGATCTCGCCGCCCTTGCCGCCGAAGCGCCGTGCGAGCGGCCGGTAACCCTTGGCGGCAAGCCAAAGGATGGCCAGCAGCTCGCCGCGCCGGCCGGTCGTTCCGGCTCGTCTCGCCTTCTGGCTGCGGGCCCTGGCTCTCAAGGCTCGCGGGTCAGCTCGAGGGCGCGCGCATAGACCTTGCGGCGTGGCTGCCCCGTCTCTGCGGCGACCTGCGCCACCGCCTCCTTGAGCGAGAGCCGCGCCATGGCCTCGCGCAGGCGTTCATCGATGACATCTCCCGCTGGAAGCAGGGCCTCTGCTCCGGGTGGGCCGATGATCACGACGATCTCGCCGCGAGCTTCTTCCTCCTCGCCATAATGGGCGGCGAGTTCAGCAAGCGTCCCGCGTTGCACGGTTTCGTGGAACTTGGTCAGTTCGCGGGCGACCGCGGCCGGCCTCGCGCCCAGCACCGCGCCGGCATCGGCAAGCATCTCGGCGAGGCGGCGCGGCGATTCGAAGAAGACGAGGGTACCCGGGATGACCGCCAGCTCGGTCAGTCGTCCGCGCCGCGCGGCCGATTTCGGCGGCAGGAAACCTTCGAAGAAGAAGCGGTCCGTCGGCAAGCCGGCAAGGACCAGCGCCGCCAGGACGGCCGAGGGGCCAGGAATGCCGGTGACCGGCAGGCCCTCAGCGACGACATCGGCGACCAGCTTGTAGCCAGGGTCCGACACCAGCGGCGTGCCCGCGTCGGAAATCAGGGCAAGCCGTCCGCCCTCCCGCAGCTTGGCGAGGATCTTCGGCCGCATCTGCGCGGCATTGTGCTCATGATAGGGCAGGAGCGGTGTCGAGATTCCGTAATGCGCCAGCAGCGTCTTGCTGGTGCGCGTGTCCTCGGCCAGTACAGCATCGGCCGCCGCGAGCGTCGCCAGCGCGCGAAATGAGATGTCGCGCAGATTGCCAATCGGGGTTGCGACGATGTGCAGGCCCGGCGCCAGCGTTTCCGCTTCGGCGCGGAGCCCGAAGGCCGTGTAGCTGGGTGCGCGCTGAGATGCAGGCGCGGCGGAGGCGGGCGGAGCGGAGGACCGGACAGACATCTCCGCAAGCTGCCACAGCCGCGGTCCTTATGCCACGGCCGCACGCGGCTTCGCCTCGTTTCAAATGCGGCAAGACAGAGTTAACAACTTGAAAATACCATGTCGCACTGGCAGGAGTTCTCCACGGTCGGGGGACTGCAAGCTGGATACGGTCGCAATGGCCGCGTTCCCCGTTTTCGACTGGAGATGATCCCGTGCGGCTCCAACGGCTCCCCCTTCCGGTCTCGAGGTTGCGTCTGGCGGCTCTTGCCCTCGGTGTTTCGCTTGGGCTCGCAGCCTGCAGCGGCGGCACGTCCGGTCTGCCCGGCTTCGACGGCGGCTCCGCGGCTCCGGGCGGCGAGGCTCAGGCGCCCACCGGCCAGACCATCGGCACAGGCAAGGTCAAGGTCGGTCTCGTGCTGCCCCTGACTGCGGAAGGGCAGGGCGCGATCGTCGGCAACTCCCTAAAGAACGCTGCCGAGATGGCGCTTGCCGAATTCCCGGGCGCCGACCTCACGTTGCTGGTCAAGGATGATCGCGGGTCCCCGGAAGGCGCGCAGGCCGCGGCTCAGGAAGCGCTGCGTGAAGGTGCTGAACTGATCATCGGGCCGCTGTTTGCACCTTCGGTGCAGGCTGCCGCTCAAGTGGCGCGCGGCGCGAACCGCCCGATCATGGCTTTCTCCAGCGATAGCAATGTCGCCTCGCGCGGCGTCTATCTGCTCTCCTTCCCGCCCGAGAACGACGTCAATCGCGTGATCGCCTACGCCTCGTCTCAGGGGCGCAAGTCCTTTGCCGCGCTGGTTCCCGATACTGCCTATGGCAGGGTCGTCGAGGCTGCGTTCCAGCAGGCCGTCGCCAATCGCGGGGCACGGGCTGTCATCATCGAGCGCTTCGGCTCCGACCAGAACAGCATGCGTACCGCGGTCCAGCGCCTCGTGCCGGCCCTGCAGCAGGCGGACGCGCTCTTCGTCCCGGCCGCGGCCGATACCATGCCGGCGCTCGGACTGGCACTTCAGCAGGCCGGGTTCGATCCGGCCAAGGTGAAACCTCTCGGCACCGGTGTCTGGAACGATGCCAGTGTCGCGCGCGTCCCGGCGATCCAGGGAGGCTGGTTCGCATCGCCCGACACAGCCGGATTCAATGCCTTTGCCGGCCGCTATCAGCAGCGCTTCAACAGTGCGCCGACCCGCACCGCGACACTGGCCTATGATGCGGTCTCGCTGGCGGCGGCATTGGCGCGGACCCAGGGGAGCCAGCGTTTCTCCGAGTCGGTTCTGACCAACCCGCAGGGCTTTGCCGGCGCGGACGGCGTCTTCCGTTTCCGCCCGGATGGGCAGATCGAGCGCGGGCTTGCGGTTCTCGAACTGCGCAACGGCCAGATCGTGACGGTCAATGCCGCGCCGAGAGACCTTGGGCCGAGAACGTAACTGGGGCCCGCGCGGTTTCCGGGCGCTGCGACGCGCAGATCCCAGGTTCTCAGAAACAGAATGATGCCCGGCGCAAGGCCGGGCACGAGCGGCGACAGGTCTAAGCCGCCAGATCCGCCACGAGCGCATCCAGGACCAGCGCTCCGTCCGGGGTCGCGGCGAGCTTGCCGCCGGGCTTGCGTGTCAGCAGGCCCTCCTTCATCAGGCTGTCGACGCGGTCAGCTTTCAGGTCGCGCCCCGAAAGCGCCCTGAACGCGACCGGATCGATGCCCTCGACCAGTCGCAGGCCCATCAGCAGATATTCGTCGCCTTGCGCCTCGGCGTTCAGGCACTCGTTCTCGACCAGCGCATGCCCCTCGGCCTCGACGCGCTCGAGCCAGACTTCCGGCCGCTTCTCGGTCGATTGCGCCATCCGGCCGTCCGCCGTGACCAGCCTTCCATGCGCACCGGGGCCAATGCCGGCATATTCTCCATAGCGCCAGTAAACGAGATTGTGCCGGCATTCGGCGCCCGGCCTGGCATGGTTCGAGATCTCGTAGACCGGCAGGCCGTGCTTCGCCGTGATCTCCTGCGTCGTCTCATAGAGCGCAGCGCCGACCTCATAGTCCGGCACCTTCAGCTTGCCGGCCTTGTACAGGGCCGCGAAGGCGGTGTCGGGTTCGATGGTGAGCTGATAGAGCGAGAGATGCTCGGCGGCATGGCTGATCGCCAGTTCGAGCTCTTCGCGCCAGAGCGCGGGGGTCTGCTCGACGGAGCGGGCATAGATCAGGTCGAAGGAGTAGCGCTCGAAATAGCGCCGCGCGATCGCCACCGCATCGAGCGCTTCCTGTGTCGAGTGCATCCGGCCGAGCGCCTTGAGGTCGGCGTCGTTCAACGCCTGCACGCCGAGCGAGACGCGGTTGACGCCGGCGGCGCGGAAGTCCCGGAAGCGTCCCGCCTCTACGCTGGTCGGGTTTGCTTCGAGCGAGACTTCGCAATTCGGATCGACCGCCCAGGCGCCGCCGATCGCGTCGAGGATTGCCCCGACCGTGCGGCCCTCCATCAGCGAAGGCGTACCGCCGCCGAAGAAGATCGAGGAGACGGTGCGTCCGGGCGCCAGCTGGGCGCGGTGCGCGATTTCGCGCCTGAAGGCTTCGATGAAGCGCTGCTGGTCGGGCGGCGTGTGCCGCACATGCGAGTTGAAGTCGCAATAGGGGCATTTGGCCAGGCAGAATGGCCAATGCACATAGACCGCGAAACCGGCATCCGCGGTCGGATGCGGCGGGACCGCCCGTCGCTCGGCGATGGCGGCCGGCGCGTTCACTGGGGCAGCCTCAGGCAGGCTGCGGCGAGAAGCTGGAAGGCGCGGGCGCGATGCGACAGCGCCTCCGAACCGTCATCCGGCACGCCGTGTTTTTCATCGGACGTCATCTCGCCAAAGGTCTTGGCGCGGCCGTCCGGCTTGAAAATCGGATCATAGCCGAAGCCGGAAGGGCCGCGCGGCTCATGGATGATCTCGCCGTAGACGCGGCCTTCGAAGAGCTCCTGGTGTCCGTCCGGCCAGGCGATGACCAGTGCAGAGACGAAATGACCCCGTCGCTTGTCCGAGGTCGTTGCGCCGCGCTTTGCGAGCTCGGCCTGGACACGGGCGAGCGCCGGGGCAAAATTCTTGCCCGGCCCGGCCCAGTTGGCGGAGAACAGGCCGGGGGCGCCGTCGAGCGCATCGATGCACAGGCCGGAATCATCGGCAATCGCCGGCAGGCCGCTCGCTTGCGCGGAGGCCACCGCCTTGATCGCGGCATTCTCCGAGAACATGTGGCCATTCTCCTCCGGCTCGGGCAGGCCGAGTTCACCGGCCGAGACCAGATCGACGCCATAAGGCGCCATCAGCTCGCGCATTTCGCGCAGCTTGCCCTGATTATGGGTCGCAATCACGACCTTGCCTTGGAGAAGCCGATGTCCGCTCATGATCAGGCCACCGCCGCCTTCTGCAGCGCGACCAGCTTGCTGACACCGCCCTTGGCGAGCCGGAGCAGGGCCATCAGCTCATCCTCCGAGAAGGGAGCGCCTTCGGCGGTGCCTTGCACCTCGACCAGGCCGCCCGTCCCGGTGATGACGAAGTTCGCGTCGGTCTGCGCGCCGGAATCCTCGACATAGTCGAGGTCGATGACCGGGTTGCCGGCGACGATGCCGCAGGAGATCGCGGCGACATGATCCTTGAGCGGGTTCGATCCCTTGAGCATGCCGCGCCCTTCCATCCATTTCAGCGCGTCGTGCAGCGCGACCCACGCGCCGGTGATCGAGGCCGTGCGGGTGCCGCCATCAGCCTGAAGAACGTCGCAATCGACCACGATCTGGCGCTCGCCGATGGCGGTCAGGTCGACGACCGCGCGAAGCGAGCGCCCGACCAGGCGCTGGATTTCCTGCGTGCGGCCCGATGGCTTGCCGGAGGTGACCTCGCGGCGCGTGCGTTCATGCGTTGCACGCGGCAGCATCGAGTACTCGGCTGTGACCCAGCCCTTGCCGGTGCCGCGCAGCCACGGTGGACCCTTTTCCTCGACCGTCGCGGCGCAGAGCACTTTGGTTTCGCCGAAGCTGACCATGCAGGAACCTTCCGCATAGCGCACCACGCCGCGTTCCAGCGTGACCTTGCGCATCTCGTCGGCCGCGCGTTTGGAGGGTCGCATGTTCACATCCCGATTTCGTGAGTTCGGCGGCTTGTAGGCGTTTGGGCCGGGCGCGGCAAGGCAAGCAGCCAGCGCTTGCCTCTTGATCCGCCGCCGCGCCGAAGGGACAATAGCCTATGTGCAACCTGATACTCGCCTCGCCATGAGCGCGCCCACGCGGCAGGACAGCCCTGGCGGGCTGGTCGAGACCGACCAACGCTCCCGTGAGATTTTCCGGCAGATCGTCGACGGCTATCTCGCGACCGGCGAGCCCGTCGGCTCGCGCAATATCGCGCGGCTGCTGCCGGTGGCCTTGTCGCCGGCAACTGTGCGCAATGTCATGACCGACCTCGAAATGGCCGGGCTGATCTACGCGCCCCATACCTCGGCCGGGCGATTGCCGACCGAGCGCGGATTGCGTTTCTTCGTCGACGCCATGATGGAAGTCGGCAACCTGACCTCCGACGAACGCGCGCGCATCGAGGCGCAGATGCGGGCGGCGGCCTCGACCCGGACGCTGGACGGCGCGCTGACCGAGGCGTCTGCACTGCTATCCGGCCTGTCGCGTGGTGCCGGCGTCGTTGTCACCACCAAGGCCAATTCCCGGCTGAAGCATATCGAGTTTGTCCGGCTGGAGCCGGCGCGCGCGCTCGTCGTGCTCGTGGCGGAGGACGGCACGGTCGAGAATCGCTTGCTCGTCCTGCCGCCGGGCCTGCCCGCCTCGGCTCTGACGGAGGCTGCGAATTTTCTCAACGCCCGTGTCCTCGGCAAGACCCTGAGCGAACTGCAGCGCGAGATCGCCGACGATCGCGCTACCATGGAACGCGAACTCGATGCGCTGACGGCGAAGCTTGTCGAGAGCGGTATCGCCACCGCCTCCGGTCCGAGCAGCGATCGCCATCTGATCGTGCGCGGCCAGGCCAATCTGCTGGAGGATCTCAAGGCACAGGAGGATCTCGAGCGCATCCGCCTGCTCTTCGGGGATCTCGAGACGCAGACCGACGTGATCGACCTTCTCTCCCGCGCCGAGGCCGGCGACGGCGTGCGCATCTTCATCGGCTCCGAGAACAAGCTGTTCTCGATGTCAGGTTCTTCGATGATCGCCGCGCCCTTCCATGATGCCGAGCAGCGCATCGTAGGTGTCGTCGGCATCATTGGTCCGACACGGCTGAACTATGCCCGCATCGTGCCGATGGTGGACTACACAGCCAAGGTCGTCGGGCGCCTTCTGGATGGTGCGCGGTGAAGCGCGTCTTGCGAGCCGGCCTGATTCTGGTGCTTGGAGTTTTTGCGATGTCGGCCATGGGGCAGAACGGACAGGCGAGCCTCCTCGATGCGGCTGCCGCCGGCAGAACTACCGAGGTCTCCCGGCTGATTACGGCCGGAGCCGATCTCGAGGTTCGCGATGCGCAGGGACGCTCGCCGCTGCTGCTCGCTGTCGCCGGCAATCATGTCGCAATCGCCAAGGCGCTGCTGGCGGCCGGCGCCAATATCAATGCGCAGGCGGCCAATCGCGACACGCCCTGGCTGCTCGCTGGCGCTGCTGGCCGTGCCGAGATCGTCGCTGCGATGATCCCGTTGAAGCCTGATCTCACGATCCGTAACCGCTATGGCGGCAACGCCCTGATCCCGGCCTGCGAGCGCGCTCATGTCGAGACGGTCAAGCTGCTCCTGACCAGCGGCATCGACCTGAACCATGTCAACGATCTCGGCTGGACCTGCCTGCTCGAGATCGTGATCCTGGGCGATGGCGGGCCGCGGCATCAGGAGGTTGCAAAGCTTGTGCTCGACGCCGGTGCCGATCCCAGTCTTGCCGACAAGGATAGTCTCTCGCCGCTCGCCCATGCCCGCCAGCGCGGTCAGCGGGCCGTTGCGGCTTTGATCGAGAAGGCCGGCGGCCGCTGAACTATTCCCGCCAGCCGGTGATGAACCGCTCGCCGGCGTGAATTGATCGCTGCGAGCCTTCCCGGACCGGGACGGCTCTTCCGTCGATCAGATGGCCGGTCACCGTGCTCCATGGCGGCGCTGGCCCCTGCATTTCGCACGCGCCGGGAGGCCGCTCAGGCACCCCGATTTGGCATCGACGCATTCTGGCGTTACCTCTGCCGCCAAAGCGACCAGATGCGCTCCAGACCACAAGGCCAAAGACATGACCGACACGCTTCCCGACCGTCTCTCCGTCAACCCGGACAGCCCCTTTTACGACGCCGAGGTGCTGGCGAAAGATATCGGCATCCGGTTCAAGGGCACCGAGAAGACCAATGTCGAGGAGTATTGCGTCAGCGAGGGCTGGATCAAGGTCGCGGCCGGCGCCGCCAAGGACCGCTTCGGCCGGCCGATGACGATCACGCTCAAGGGGCCGGTCGAGCCCTACTATCGCAACGCCGAGTGAGGCTCAGGGCTTTACGGACGTCGCGACAGTGCCCGGCCGAAGCTGAGGACGGCGACGAGCCCGAGTCCGGCGCGGATGGCGTGTAGCTCGCCCCACCGCTGAATCAGATGGCGGCTCGCGGCGCTGGCTTGCGCCGCAGCCATGGCCTGCAGTTCCGTATTGATCGGTGCGATGACCAGCAGCGTGAACGGCAGATTGGCCAGGATCGCGAACATGCCGATCAGCCAGGCGGGATTGCGGCTGGAGCGCCAGGACAGGCCGGCGCACAGCGTCGTGACCACGACCAGCGTCGCCTGCATCCGCGTCGCCGGGCCGATGGCGGCCTGCCATTGCCGCAGCAGCGCCCCGTCGTCGAGCGACAGCCGCGCCGGCTGTTCGGCCGTGAGGATGTAGATTGCTGCGCCGCTGAACAGCGCCGCCAGTGCCAATGTGATCGGTCCCATGCTCCGGGCGATTGCGGATTGCGGAATGAGGTCGGTCCCTTGGGGCATCGTCACCTCCTGAATTTGAATAGTATGCTATATATCATTGCATAGCATGCTGTTCAACTGGTATCTCGACCCGGCAGGGGGGATGCGATCGTGACGAGTTTCAAGACCCATTCGGCCGGCTATCTCGCCAACCACATGGCGCGGCTTTTCGCCAAGGCCCTGGCTGAAGCCATCCGACCGCACGGACTTGCGCCGGCACAGTTCATGGTTCTGCTCGAGCTCTGGCGCGAGGACGGCGTTACCCAGAAGCAGCTGGTCGAACGGCTCGATGTCGAACAGGCGACAATGGCCAGCACGCTTGCGCGCATGGAGCGCGACGGTTTGATCGAGCGCAGGCCCGACGCTGCCGATGCCCGCGCCCGTATCATTCATCTGACGGGGCGGGCCCGGGAACTGGAGCAGACTGCGCTTGCGGAGGCGCGGCAGGTCAACCGGCGAGCGCTGGCCGGCTTCCCGGAGGAGGAGGCGGAGCAGCTGCTCGCCGGCATGCGCCGCATCATTTCCTCACTCTCCGACAAGCCGGCCAAGCCCGATCTGCCGGTCAGCCCCAATCCGATGGATTAGGCGAGCGCCTTGAAGAAGAAGGTCGAGCCGCAATCCCTGCCATCGGGCATCAGCGCATAGCGCGGGATGGTGCCGATCTCGGTCCAGCCCAGCCGGTTGTAGAGCCGCCGCGCCGGGCCGGCCTCGTCCGTGTCGAGGCAAAGCAGCGTCCGTCCGGCCGCCAGCGCCTCGGCCTCCGCTGCCAGCATCAGCGCTTCGCCGATACCCTGCCGGCGCGCGGAGGAATGCACCAGCACCTTGGCAATATCGGCGCGGTGCGGCTGGTTCGGCTTGCCGGCGGGGTGGACCTGTGCGGTGCCGACGATCTCGTCGCCCTGCCGTCCGATCAGAAGCAGGATCTGTCCCTCTTCGACGCCGGATGCGACGCCTGTCCAATAGGCCCTGAAATCGGCCTCGGTGTTCTCCGCCATGAAGCCGACCGAAGCGCCGTTCGCGACGGAATCCCGAAGGATGCTCGTGAGCGCAGGGATGGCATTGCGCGCACCAGCGGCATCGAGACGCGTGATCGAGGCCGTTTCAACGAACTGCGTCGTCATTTTGATCTTTCCTGGGATAGGCCGTCCGCCGTCATCAGCACGACGGCGTAGCGGGCCGGCTCCGGGCCGGGATTGTGATAGGTGATCGGCCCGTCGAGCAGCATGTGGATGCAGTCGCCGGTCCGCAGTTGGTGGCTGGCGCCGCCGAAGCTGAGTTCGATCTCTCCCGCGAGCAGCCAGACCTGCTGGTCGAGGCGGTGCAGCATGCGCGGTCCGTCGAGCAGGACGCGTGCTCCCGGTGGCAGCGTCACGTCGACGATTTCGACCGGCGAGCCGCCGCCCGGCGGCGAGACATTGCGCCGCACATAGCCGCTGCCGGGGTCGAGCCAGGCGGGCTGATCGGCCAGGCGCGCGACCGGGCCGGCATGGCGCTCCTCATGGAACAGTGACGACAAGGTCACGCCGAGTCCGGCGGTCAGCCGGTCGAGCAAGGCTGCCGTCGGGCTCGATTCTCCACGTTCGATTCGCGAGATCATCGCGCGGCTGACGCCGGTGCGCTCGGCAAGCAGGTCGAGCGTCAGGTCGCGCCGTTGGCGCGCTGACTTCAGGCGCGCCGCAAGGCGCCTGTCGATGTCTCTCTCGGGAGGATTATCCATTTTAGTAGAGAAAATCTAATATAATGGAATGTCAAGCGCCTGCCGGGCTGCACAGAAGCAAGGCGCCTGCCACAAACCCTTGGCCCCGTGCGGCTTCACTGCTATTGCGCGCCCATGAGCACGCGCAGTTTCGACAACATCCGCAATTTCTCGATTGTGGCCCATATCGACCACGGCAAGTCGACCCTTGCCGACCGGCTGATCCAGCAGACCGGCACGGTCGCGGCCCGCGACATGAGCGAGCAGATCCTCGACTCGATGGATATCGAGAAGGAGCGCGGCATCACCATCAAGGCGCAGACGGTCCGGCTCGATTATCGTGCCCAGGATGGCAAGGATTACATCCTCAACCTGATGGACACGCCCGGCCACGTCGACTTCGCCTATGAGGTCTCGCGCTCGCTGGCCGCCTGCGAAGGCTCGCTGCTGGTCGTCGACGCCTCTCAGGGCGTCGAGGCGCAGACACTCGCCAACGTCTATCAGGCGCTCGATGCAGGCCACGAGATCGTCACGGTCCTCAACAAGATCGACCTGCCGGCAGCCGAGCCCGAGCGCATCAAGCAGCAGATCGAGGACGTGATCGGCCTCGATGCCTCGGAAGCCGTGCCGATCTCGGCCAAGACCGGACTCAACATCGAAGGCGTGCTGGAAGCGATCGTCCAGAAACTGCCGGCGCCGAAGGGCAATCTCGAAGCGCCGCTGAAGGCACTTCTGGTCGATTCCTGGTACGACGCCTATCTCGGCGTCGTCGTGCTCGTGCGCATCATCGACGGCGTGCTCAAGAAGGGCATGACGATCCGCATGATGCGGGCCAATGCCGCCTATGGCGTGGATCGTGTCGGCGTATTCAAGCCGAAGATGCTGGAAGTGAAGGAACTCGGCCCCGGCGAGGTCGGCTTCTTCACCGCCTCGATCAAGGAAGTCGCCGACACTGCCGTCGGCGACACCATCACCGACGACCGCAAGCCGGTCGCCGAGCCGCTGCCGGGCTTCAAGCCGGTGCAGCCGGTGGTGTTCTGCGGCATTTTCCCGGTCGATGCGGCCGATTTCGAGGTGCTCCGCTCGGCGATGTCGAAGCTGCGCCTGAACGACGCCTCGTTCTCCTACGAGATGGAGACCTCGGCGGCACTCGGCTTCGGCTTCCGCTGCGGCTTCCTCGGACTGCTGCATCTCGAGATCATCCAGGAGCGGCTCGAGCGCGAGTTCAACCTCAACCTGATCTCGACCGCGCCGTCCGTGGTCTATCATCTCAGGCTGCGGGACGGGACGACGCTCGAGCTGCACAATCCGGCGGACATGCCGGATGTGATGAAGATCGAGGCGATCGAGGAGCCCTGGATCCGCGCCACCATCTTCACGCCGGACGAATATCTCGGCTCGGTGCTGAAGCTCTGTCAGGATCGCCGCGGGCTGCAGATCGACCTGAGCTATGTCGGCTCGCGGGCCAAGGTCGTCTATGACCTGCCGCTGAACGAGGTGGTGTTCGATTTCTACGACCGCTTGAAGTCGATCTCGAAGGGTTACGCCTCCTTCGACTATGCCATCACCGATTATCGCGAGGGCGACCTCGTGCGCATGTCGATCCTGGTCAATGCCGAGCCGGTCGACGCGCTCTCGATGCTGGTCCACCGGACCCGCGCCGAGGCTCGCGGCCGCGCCATGTGCGAGAAGCTCAAGGAGCTGATCCCACCGCACATGTTCCAGATTCCGGTCCAGGCCGCGATCGGCGGCAAGATCATCGCGCGCGAAACCATCCGGGCGCTGCGCAAGGACGTGACCGCCAAGTGCTATGGCGGCGACGCCACCCGCAAGCGCAAGCTTCTGGAGAAGCAGAAGGAAGGCAAGAAGAAGATGCGGCAGTTCGGCAAGGTCGAAATCCCGCAGGAAGCCTTTATCGCCGCGCTGAAGATGGATAGCTGAGCGGAGCCCAGGCTCTTCTCGCGGAGATCGATGTGGTCATCCCGGGGCCCGCTTCGGCCATTCGGGATGACGCAAACCTCAGCCGGTTAGTCTACGCCAGCACTGCCTGGCGCGTCTCGGCGTCGATGAGGAAGGCTGCGACCGCTGCGACCAGCAGCAGCGCTGCGAACAGGGCGATCGCGGTCGTAAAACTCTGTGCAATCACGAGCGCCACCGCCGATGGCGCGAGCAGGCCGCCGAGGCGTGCCATGGCACCAGCAACCCCCATGCCTGTCCCGCGCAGTTCGGTCGGGTAGAGCTCGGGCGTGAAGGCATAGAGCGCACCCCACGTGCCCAGCAGCGCAAAGCTCATCAACAGGATCGACGCGCCGATCATCGTTGCGCTACCTGCGCCGACAAACAGGGCGCAACCAGCCGCGCTGAGCAGCAGGAAGCCGATCAGGGTCGGTCGCCGGCCCCATGTCTCGACGCCATACGCGGCCAGCGCATAGCCAGGCAGCTGGGCCAGCGCGACGATGACGAGGAAGCCATAGCCACGGACGAAGCCGAAACCTTCGCCGGCGAGCTTGGCCGGCATCCAGGTGAAGACGCCGTAATAGGACACCGAGACGAGGAACCAGATTCCGAGGATCAGCAGGGTGCGCCGGCGCAGATCGGGCGCAAGCAGTCCGGAGGACGTCGCCGCCGGCGGCAGGGTGATCGCCGAATCAGACGAGAGCTCGGCTTTCCCGTTGGCACGCAGCATCTGGTTGAGCACACGCTTGGCATCGTCCGCTCGCCCTTCCTTCAGCAGGTACAGCGGCGATTCGGGCACCCAGAAGCGCAACCAGATGCCGATCAGCGCGGGCAGCGCGGTTGCAGCAAAGATCCAGCGCCAGGCGTCAGGGATCCCGGCGATGCTTGCCGCCCAGGCGGCCAGGGCAACCGCGATCGTGCCGACCGCCCAGAACCCTTCCAGCATGACCAGCCAACGCCCGCGATTCCTGGGCGGCAGGAACTCCGCCATCATCGCGTAATCGACGGGCAACGTGCCGCCGACTGCGATCCCGGTCAGGAAGCGTAGCGCGAGAAGGGCTGCGAAGGACGGGGCGAAGACCGAGAGCAGTCCGAACACCGCATCGCAGGCGACCGTGATCAGGAGCACGCGACGGCGGCCATAGCGATCGGCGAGGCGCCCAAACAACGCGGCGCCGATCAACATGCCAAGGAAGAACAGCGTTCCGGTCTGCAGGGCCTGCGGCACGCTGAGCCCGAAGGTCGCTGCGATCGAGGCGGCGGTAAAACCGACCGCCAGCACCTGCATGGCATCAGCCGCCCAGACGAGACCAAAGATACCGAGCAGCCGACGCTGGAACGGGCCGGTGCCGGCGGTGGACAGAACGCTCTCGACGGGAATGCTCATGTGGCGAACTTTCTTCGAGGCGCCGTCAGGCCGTTCGTAGGCTTGGTCGTCCTGGGGCCGTTGTAGGCGGATTCGGCGCTAGATCTGGACGCCGAGACCACGGAGCGTCGCCCGCAGGTCGATCGGTTCGACGAAATGCACGGCCTGCATGCCGACATGACGGGCGCTCTCGATATTCTTGGCGCTGTCGTCGATGAAGATGCAGGACGCTGCGGCGAGGCCGTAGCGCTCCAGCAGCACGTGATAGATCGCAGGATCCGGCTTGATCAGCCGCTCATGTGCCGAGACCACGACGCCGTCGAAGGAGCCGAGGAAGGGAAAGCGGGCGACGCTCTCGTCCCATTTCTCGCGCGAGAAATTGGTGATTGCATAGACCTTCTCGCCCCTGGCCTTCAGGTCCGTGAGGACCTCGACGCTCTCGGCGATTTCGCCGGATACGGTCTCGTGCCAGCGTTCGTCGAAGGCCTTGATCTCGCGCTCCCATTCGGGATGAACGGAGACCCGTTCGGCGACGGCTTCCGCCCAGGATCGGCCGCGATCCTGCTCGATGTTCCAGGCTGGGGTACAGACATTCTGCATGAACCAGTCCATGCGCGCTTCGTCAGGGATCAACTGGCGGTAGAGATGGCGCGGATCCCAACGGATCAGGACGTTGCCGACATCGAAAACGACGGTGGGGCTGGTCGAAGGCATGGCCGGTCCATTCTGAGGAAGAGGGGGATCGCAGAAGGCTCACGCCCTTGTGTGCAGACGTGCGAGACAGAGGCAAGGCCTCTCGCGTATTCGGGACATGCGATGGTGGAGATCGGCATGACGGCATGGTTGCCATGGCTGGACCGGCAGGGGCGCTTCTCGGGGCTGCGCGCTGCGACATTCGCGCTGGTGCTGCTGCCGGCGCTCTGGCTCGCCTTCGAGGCCTGGACTGGCCAGCTCGGCTCGAAGCCCTGGACGCGGGCGGTGCATGATACCGGCACCTGGGCGCTCAGGCTGCTGCTGGTCACGCTTTCTGTCTCGCCGCTGCGCCGGCTTCTCGACTGGAGCAAGCTCATCGGCATCCGCCGCATGCTCGGCCTCTCCGTGCTGGCCTATGCGCTCGCCCATCTCGCGCTTTATTGCATCGATCTCGGATTTGACGCCGGGCTGATCGTCTCCGAAATCGCCAAGCGCTTCTATCTCGTCGTCGGCATCACGGCGCTGACCGGACTGGTCGCACTGGGTGTAACCTCGACCGACGGCATGATCCGCCGGCTGGGCTCCGCCCGCTGGCAACTACTGCATAACCTCGTCTATGCCATCGCCGCGCTAGGGCTGCTGCACTTTGCCCTGCAGTCGAAGATCGACGTTACCCAGCCGGCGTTGATGACCGGGCTCTTCGGCCTGCTGATGCTTTATCGGCTGCTGCCGCGATTCGGCGTGACGTTCGATACGCCCCGGCTGATCCTGACGGCGCTTGCGGCCGGCCTTCTGACTGCGCTCTGTGAGACGGCCTGGTATGCGTTGGCGACCGGTGCCTCGGCCTGGCTGGTGTTCCAGGCCAATGCCGATATCGTCGTCTATGGTGATCTCGAGGCCCTCAGGCCCGGGCATTGGGTCGCGCTGGCGGGGCTTCTCGTCGCCTTCGCCCATTACTGGCGTGCGCCTGAGGCGCGGCAGGTCGAGCGGCGTGGGCGTCGCAGGGAAGGGCTTTCCGCGCAAACGGGTGCCTAAGAGCAAATCATTCCAAACTGATGGTTGGCAGCCCGCGGGCGAGGCTCTAACCCTATGGCATGCCTGACGATCCGAATGCCCAACCCACCGCCGACGTAGCCGCAGCCGACGTTGCCGCGACGGGGGATGGGGCGGTCGATGAGGGGTTGTCTTCGCCATTCGTGCCTCTGCGCCAGCCGATCTTCCGGGCTGTGTGGTTCGCGAGCCTCGCCTCCAATTTCGGCGGGATGATCCAGTCGGTCGGCGCAGCCTGGCTGATGACTTCGATCGCCAGTTCTGCCGATATGGTTGCGCTGGTGCAGGCCTCGACGACCTTGCCGATCATGATGTTCTCGCTGGCGGCCGGTGCGATCTCCGACAATTTCGACCGTCGCAAGATCATGCTGACGGCGCAGGGCTTCATGTTCACGGTCTCCGTGGCGCTCGCCGTCTCGGCCTGGTTCGGCGTGATCACCCCCTGGCTGCTGCTCAGCCTGACCTTCCTGATCGGCTGCGGCACTGCTTTGAACGGGCCCGCCTGGCAATCCTCGGTTGGCGAGATGGTGCCGCGGCGCGATCTGCCGGCCGCGATCACGCTGAACAGCGTCGGCTTCAACATCGCCCGCAGTGTCGGGCCGGCGCTGGGCGGCTTCATTGTCGCGGCAGCGGGCGTCGTCGCCTCCTTCACGGTGAACGCGCTGAGCTATATCGGGCTCGTCACCGTGCTGGCGCGCTGGAACCCGCCAAAGATCGAGCGTGTGTTGCCCCGCGAGACGCTCGGCATCGCGATGAGCGCCGGCATTCGCTATGTCGCGATGTCGCCAAATATCCGCTCGGTGCTGCTGCGCGGCGCGGCCTTCGGATTCGGTGCCATTGCGGTGCAGGCGCTGCTGCCGCTGGTGGCGCGCGACCTCGTCAAAGGCGGGCCTTTGACCTTCGGCCTGCTGCTCGGTGCTTTCGGCGCAGGAGCGGTCGGGGGGGCTCTGCTGAGCGCGCGGGTACGCCGTGCGCTCAGCACCGAAACGCTGGTGCGCGCCTCATTCGCGGCCTTCTCGGCCGCGGTCATCCTGGCGGGGCTGAGCGTCTATACCGTGACGACCATGGCGGCCCTGCTCATCGCCGGAGCGAGCTGGGTCCTTGCACTCTCGACCTTCAACGCGACCGTGCAGCTCTCGGCTCCGCGCTGGGTCGTCGGCCGGGCGCTGGCGCTCTACCAGATGGCGACCTTCGGTGGGATGGCGCTCGGCAGCTGGGTCTGGGGCTATATCGCCCTGCATTTCGGCACCGATCGTGCCCTGTACTGTGCGGGCGCCGTCCTGCTTGTCGGAGCAGCACTTGGGCTGCGCTATGCGCTGCCACCGCTCGAGCAGCTCAATCTCGACCCGCTCAGCCGCTGGCAGGTCCCGAAGGTGGCCGTCGACATCGAGCCACGCAGCGGCCCGATCATCGTCACCATCGAGTATATCATTCGCGAGGAGGACATCGTCCCCTTCCTGAACGTGATGGCCGAGCGCCGCCGCATCCGTCGTCGCGACGGCGCCAGGCACTGGGCCTTGCTGCGTGACCTGACCGATCCGCAGCTCTGGATCGAGCGCTATGACAGTCCGACCTGGGTCGAATATATCCGCCAGAACCAGCGCGTCACCCAGGCCGATGCGATGATCGGCGACAGGGTACGGGCCCTGCACCAGGGGCCCAATCCGCCCGTGGTGCACCGCGTCATTGAGCGGCAGACCGGCTCGCTGCCCTTCGCCCAGCCACAACCGGTGCAGGATGCGGCGACCCCCACGACCGATCCCAGGATCGGCTAGGACGCTAAGCTCGACGACGGCCTCGCATTTCAGGGGGCGCAAGCCGGACCTGTGACGACGACGCGGAGGCTTCTCCTCAGAGCCAGCCGAACCGCTTGAAGCGCATGTAGAGCGTGGCGCAGAACGCTGCGATCAGCCCGAGCACGACGAAATAGCCGTACTGCGTCTTGAGTTCGGGCATGTGCTCGAAATTCATGCCGTAGATCCCGGCGACCGCGGTCGGGACCGCGAGGATGGCCGCCCAGGCCGCGAGTTGCCTGGTGATGACGCCCTGGCGCTGCTGTTCCAGCAGATGGCTCGCTTCGAAGACGGAGGTCAGGATGTCGCGCAGGCTCCCGACCATGGCTTCGGCACGCCGCGCATGGTCCCAGACGTCATTGAAATAGGGTTTCGCTTCGGCATCGATGCAAGGCAGATCCAGATGCACCAGCTTGCGGCAGAGTTCGGACATCGGACCGAGCACCCGCTGGAAGCGGATGAGCTGGCGGCGCAGTCCGAAGATGCGCGGCACATCGACCCGGCCGAACTCGCTGGCGAGCATCTCCCGCTCCATCTCCAGGACATCCTCCTCGATCGTCTCCACAATCGGGAAATAGCCGTCGACGATGAAGTCCAGCACGCCGTGCAGGACGTAATCGACGCCGTAGCGCATCTGCGCGGTTGCGGCCTCGAGTTGGCTGCGCAGCTCGGTATGGGCCCGTGCGGAGCCGTGGCGAACCGTGATGATGTGGTGCTTGCCAACGAAGATCGCCGTTTCGCCATAGGCGATCTGGTCATCCTCCAGGTGCGCCGTGCGGGCCACGATGAAGAGCTGGTCGCCATAGATGTCGACCTTGGGCATCTGATGCGCCTTGAGCGCATCCTCGACCGCAAGTGGATGCAAGCCGTAGCTGCTCTGGAGCGTGCGCAACTCCTCTTCAGAGGGTTCCAGCAGGCCGATCCAGACGAAATCGGATTGGTCCTGGGCACAGGTCGAAGGCTGGTCGAGCGAAACGGTCCCGACGCGCTTCCCATCGACATAGTGACAGGCGGCAATGACACTCACGGCAGGCTCGCTCCTGGCATCTCGGGGCCGGTTGAAAGCGTCCGGTCAACCCATAGCGGCGCTTGCAGGCTAGCACGGCAGCGCCGGAAAAGCCGAGGCGCCACACGGCAGGCCGCGATGGAAAGCGCCTTCAGTCGGAGCTGCTGGGATCCCAGCTCTCGACGGGCCTTCCGATCAGCCGAACACCCACAGACCCGCCAGGCCCGCCGCGCCGACGATGATGCGCCACCAGGCGAAGAGCGCGAAGCCACGGCGCGAGACGTAGTCGAGGAAGGTCTTGACCACGAGGAGCGCCGCGAAGAAGGCCGCGACGAAGCCGACGACGATCAGCATCGTGTCGTCGAAGGTCAGGGTCTTGTAATTCTTCAGGAGATCATAGGCGAAGGCGCCGGCCATGGTCGGCATGGCGAGGAAGAACGAGAACTCCGCGGCCGCCCGTTTGCTCGCGCCGAGCAGCATGGCGCCGACGATGGTCGAGCCCGAGCGCGAGACGCCCGGGATCATCGCCAGACACTGGATGAAGCCGATCTTGAGATACATCGGCAGCGGGAAGGTGGTGGCGTCGGTGTGCTTCACCTCGAGCTCGAGTTCGTCGACGACGAGCAGTACAAGCCCGCCCGCGATCAGGGCGCAGCAGACCAGGAACGGGTTGAATAGAACGCCCTTGATGAAGCCATGCAGCAATGCGCCGATCACCGCCGCCGGCAGGAAGGCGACGAGCACGCCGATGACGAAGCGCCGTGCCGCCGGATCGGTCCGCAGCCGCAGCGCAATGTCGAGCAGCCGCCGGAAATAGACCAGCAGGATGGCAAGGATCGCGCCGAGCTGGATCAGGACCTCGAAGGTCTTGCCGTTCGATTCGAAGCCGAGAAAGTGACCGAGCAGCAGGAGATGGCCGGTGGAGGAGACTGGCAGGAACTCGGTCAGACCCTCGACGATGCCGAGCACGATCGCTTCGAACAGGTTTTGCATGGCTGTTTCCCAGGAAGCCTCAGATCGCCGCCGCGGCAGAGGTAAACCGTACCCCTCTATGGAACCAAGCTCTTTGCCAATTGGTTACCACTTCGCCAAGCCAATGCCGTGGATTCGTGGCTTCCGGTGGGCAGCGGGTTGTGAGGGGGCGTGGCCGAGACTATAGCAAATGCGCGGCGCATAGCCCGATGCCTCCCCCTTCGACAGCCCTGCTTCGGCCGCATCCATCTGTTTCAAGAGTGCAATGGCGTCCCTTCATCACTATCCGTTATGCCCGCATTCGCGTTTCATCCGGCTCGTCCTTGGCGAGTTCGGGCAGGACGCAGAGCTGATCGAGGAGCGCGTCTGGGAGCGTCGGCGCGAGTTTCTGGAACTCAACACAGCAGGCACGACGCCGGTCTTCCGCGAGGAGAATGGCTTTGCCGTCCCGGGAGCCGGACCGATCTCGGAATATCTCGACGAGACCCGCGGGCTGGCGCTGGGTCCCCGGCGGCTGTTGCCGGAAGGGATGGCCGAGCGCGTCGAGGTTCGTCGCCTGCTCGACTGGTTCAACCTCAAATTCGATACCGAGATCACCAACCCGCTGGTGCTTGAGAAGGTCATGAAGCGCTTCATGAGCCGGGATGAGGGCGGTGGCCCGCCGGAAATGAGCGCCATCCGCGCGGCACGCGCCAATGTGCGCTATCATTTGCGCTATATCGCCTGGCTGACAGCCAAGCGGAACTGGCTTGCAGGCACCGCGCTGAGCTATGCCGATCTCGCCGCGGCGGCGCATCTCTCCTGCGTCGACTATCTCGGCGATGTGCCCTGGGAAGAGGACGAGGCCGCCCGCGCATGGTACGCGAGGATCAAATCCCGGCCGAGCTTCCGGCCGCTGTTGAGCGACCGGGTGCCGGGCATGGCGCCGAGCGCCCATTACGACAATCTGGACTTCTGAACGGCGAGAAACTCAAGCGCGCGGTGCTGGAGCGCGCGCGCGCCGAAGGCTTCGTGGTCGCTCGCATTGCCTCCGCCAGTGCGATCCCCGAGGCGCCTGAACGGCTCCGGGCCTGGCTGGCAGCCGGACATCACGGCGATATGGGTTGGCTGACCGAGCGCATGGACGAACGCGCTGATCCGCGCCGGCTCTGGAGTGAGGTGCGCAGCGTCGTGATGCTCGGTGTGAGCTATGCGGGCGACGGCGATCCACTCGCCATCCTCGGCCAACCCGACAAGGCAGCGATTTCGCTCTATGCCCGCCGGCGCGACTATCACGATGTCATCAAGGGCCGGCTGAAGAGTGTCGCCGGGCTGCTGGCGGCCCGCGGCGGGGCTGACGTGAAGGTCTTCGTCGATACTGCGCCGGTGATGGAAAAGCCGCTGGCGCAGGCCGCGGGGCTCGGTTGGCAGGGCAAGCATACCGTGCTGGTCTCACGCGAGCACGGCTCCTGGCTCTTTCTCGGTGCGATCTACACCACGGCGGAACTGCCGGTCGATGCGCCGGAACGCGACCATTGCGGCTCCTGCCGGCGTTGCCTCGATATCTGCCCGACCGACGCCTTCCCCGCGCCCTATCAGCTCGATGCGCGCCGCTGCATCGCCTATCTCACCATCGAGCATCAGGGCCATATCGACCCGGCCCTGCGGCCCGGCATCGGCAACCGCGTTTTCGGCTGCGACGATTGCCTGGCCGTATGTCCCTGGAACAAGTTCGCCGAGGCCGCGCACGAGACGCGCCTTGCCCTGAAAGACGAGCTTGAGGCATTGCCCCTGGCCGATCTCGCGGCGCTCGACGACCCATCCTTCCGCCAGCTCTTTGCCGGCACGCCGGTCAAGCGCACCGGTCGTGACCGCTTCATTCGCAATGTGTTGATCGCCATCGGCAATAGTGGCCGGCCGGACCTTGCAGCGAGCGCAGAGCGGTTGATTGCAGATGCTTCGCCTCTGGTGCGCGCCATGGCCGCCTGGGCCTTGATCAGGCTCGCGCCTGGGCGCGCGCACGGCCTTGCCGAGGCCGCACTTTCCGGCGAAGCCGATCCTGATGTCCGCCAGGAATGGCTTGCCCTTTCCAACGCTCCGGAACCCGTCGCATGAAGCTTGTCATTCTCGGTCTCGGCTACTCCGCCGGGTTTTTCGCGCGTGCGGCGCAAGCGGAGGGCTGGGAGGTCACCGGTACGGTCCGATCGGCCGAGAAGGCGGGGCGCCTCAGTCGCGAGGGCTTGCATACGCTGGTCTATGACGGTTTTGCGGTATCGCGCCCCCTTGCCCAGGCCGTCGCCGAGGCTGACGCGGTCCTCGTCTCGGTCCAGCCCGATGACGCGGGCGATCCGGTGCTGAACGGACTCGGCGAGGCGCTGGCTGCTGCGCCGAACCTGCGTTGGATCGGCTATCTCTCGACCATTGGCGTCTATGGCGACCATGGCGGCGCCTGGATCGATGAAGGCGCCGAATGCCGGCCGACGAGCCGGCGCTCGAAGCAGCGCCTCGAAATCGACGAAGCCTGGCTTGCCCTGGGCGAACGCAGTGGCAAGCCGGTGCAGATATTCCGGCTCTCCGGCATTTATGGTCCCGGGCGCAACGCCATCGCCAAGCTGCGCGCTGGCACCGCCAACCGCTTGATCAAGACCGGCCAGGTCTTCAATCGCATCCATGTCGACGATATCGCCGGTATCCTGCTGGCTTCGCTGGCCAGGCCACGAGCGGGCGCGGTTTACAACGTCACCGACGACGAGCCGGCGCCGCCGCAGGACGTGATCACGCTCGCCGCCGAACTGGCGGGTCTGGCCCCGCCTCCCGAAGTTCCGTTCGACCCGGCAAAGCTCTCGCCGATGGCTGCGAGTTTCTACGGCGAGAACAAGCGCGTCTCGAACGCTCTGGTGACGCGCGAACTGCGGTATGAGCTGCGCTATCCCACTTACAGGGAGGCGCTGCGGGCGCTGGCGTCAGCAGGCGAGTGAGCGGTGCTCAAGCCGCGTAGCGCTGCCCTTCGTCGCCGAGGTAGTCGAGATAGCGCCGGTCGATCGCCGAGACCGGCACGATGACCAGCACATCGGTGGTGCCGAACTGCTTGTCGACGACCGCGCCCGAGCCGAAGCGGGCGCCGAGTCGCAAGTAGCCCTTGATCAGCGGCGGCAGCAGCTTCAGCGCCGCCTTGGCATCGACCTCTTCGATCGGCAGCCGGTCCATCGCAATATGACGTTCCGGGCGGGCCGTGGCGGCCCACTCGCCCTCGGCGCGGGCATGGTGATGCAGGAAGCTCAATGGCAGCGCCAGCGCATCCGGATCGGTGCCATCAAAACTGGCGCAGCCGAACATCGCATCGATGCGATGGTGCCGGACATAGGCCCAGATGCCGTGCCAGAGCAGTTCCACCGTCTTCTTGGTGCGATAGGGCTTGAGCACACAGGAGCGACCGAGCTCGAGGAAGCGCAGGCCGCGATGGCGCTCGATCATTCCCGAGAGATCGAATTCCGATTGGGTGTAGAAGCCGCCAAGCCGTAGAGCCGAACCTTCGCGCATCAAGCGATAAGTGCCCACGACCTTCGGTTTCAGACCGCCGAAACGGCCGCGCGCCGCATGGTCGATGACAAGGAGATGGTCGCAAGCCGCGTCATAGCGATCCGCATCGCGCCGGAACATGCGGGCGACGACATCCGGCTTTGCCGACATCTCCTGGTAGAAGACCCGATAGCGCAGGCGCTGCGCGCGCCAGATCTCCCGGGGCCCCCGCGCCAGCCGCACTTCCAGCGAGCCGGAGCGGCCGAGCGTTTCACCCAGGCGATCCTGTTTCCGACTGAGGCGGCGCACGGTGTCGCCGGTGATCAGCATGAGTGGAGAGAAACGCGACAAGAAGGGGTGGCCCGGCGGCAGCTGATTTGCCGGCTGTCGTAGGCCGCGCAACATGTCGAAGGCCATTGTCCGTCTCGTCCCTGTGCCGTCGAATCTGCAGTTCGCCAGGCTAGTACCGATGTTCCTACGGGATCGCGACAGAACTGCGTCAGAGTTGTGACGGTCCGTCAAGCGCGGAGTGTGACGCGCTGCGCCCCGCTTACTCGCGCGATCCAGGCGCGAAGCGCCTCACGGGCCAATGGTTTAGCCAGGCAATCATTCATTCCGGCGGCCAATGCGGCTTGCCGATCCTCCTCGGCGACATTGGCGGTGACCGCGACAATGGGTAGCAAGTTTGGTCGCCCGAGCGATGCCTCCAGGGCGCGAATCCGGCGAGCGGCTTCCAATCCGTCAAGCTCCGGCATCCGGATGTCGAGCAGAATGAGATCGAAGGGTGCACGTTTGCCCGTGAGCCCGGCCTCGATGAGAGCGACCGCTTCGCGCCCGTCCCGCGCCCAGACGGCCGTGCAGCCGAGGCGTTCGAGGGTTCGCGTCACGAGCAGCCCGTTGATATCGTTATCCTCGGCGATCAAAACCGTCAGTTGAGATGGAGCGGGATCTCTGGCCTGGATAGGCGTTACCCCACGGGGCGGCAGAGTTTCCCGCCGCGGCCGAGCGGGCGGTGCAAGCCGCTCATAGAGCGAGCGGGCGCGGACCGGCTTGACGAGAAAGCCGGTGAAACCGCCAGCGAGCGGTGAACCGAATTGACGGCGTTCAAAGGGAGACATCAGGATCAGGCATTCGCCGACACCGGCCTGCCGCGCGGCTGCAGCGACGGCGCGCGCTTCATCGACGCCGATGGCCTGGTCGATCAAGGCGGCATCGAAGCGCCGTGCGTCGGCGAGCAGCGCGAGCGCTTCCGTCACATTCTGGGCTCGCGCGACCGACGCGCCGGCAATCTCCATGGTTTCCGCGAGATAGTCCGGTCCGAACGGCGCGGCAGATGCGATCATGATCAGCTTGCCGCGCCATTCAGGTAGGGCTGAAACCCGTATCCCTGCGCCGCCCTCAGGAAGCGGCAATGTAACGCGGAAGATCGCGCCCGATCCCGGCGCGTTTTCTGCGGTGACCGAACCACCCATCAAGGTCACGAGCCGGCGCACGATCGCGAGCCCGAGACCGGTCCCGTCATGGCGCCGGGCCGCAGAGCTGTCGGCCTGCTCGAATTCCTCGAAGATCGCCTGCAATCGCCCTGGCGGAATGCCGGGTCCGGTATCGGAGACGTGGATGGCAATCGCCTCGCCCGCACGGGCGACACGAATGCCGACACCGCCGGCCTCGGTGAACTTGATGGCGTTGCCGACGAGATTGAGCAGGATCTGGCGCAGCCGGTCGCGGTCTCCGATCCAGTGCGAGGCGAGATCCGGCGCGAGGAAGGTCGCAATCTCGAGCCCCTTGGCCTGGGCTCGTGGCGCCATCAATTCGCTGACCGTCTCGACCAACTGGCCGAGATCGAAGCGCTCCTCGGCGAGTTCGAGCCTGCCGGCTTCGACCTTGGCAAAGTCGAGAATGTCGTCGACGAGGCCGAGCAAGGCTTCGCCCGAGGTCCGGAGTGCCCGGACATAGGTGGTCTGCTCCGGGTCGAGCCTGGTGTCGTTCAGGAGGTCGGCCATGCCGAGAATGCCGTTGAGCGGCGTCCGGAACTCGTGGCTGACGGTCGCAAGGAAACGCGACTTGGCCTCGTTGGCGCTCTCGGCGCGGCTGCGCGCCTCCTCCAACGCCTGCTCGCCGGCGATCCGGGCGGAGATATCGCGGCCGACGCGCTGCAGCACTGTCTTGCCGAGCGCGACCGGCACGATGGTCTCGACCCAGGAGATCCAGCACTCGCCTCCCTCGGGCGAGGCGATGCATTCGTCGAAGATCCGCGTGCCGTCGGTCAGCGCCTGCGCAGGTCGGCTCTCGATGACGCGCGGTGCGGTGCGGCTGCCGATGATCTCAGCCTCGGTCGCTCCGAGAAGCGCGGCATAGGCGGCATTCGCATAGACGATACTGCCTTCGTTCCGGCGGACGATCAGATCGCCCTGAGCCTCGATCAGGCTGCGATAGCGCTCTTCGCTGTCTGCCAGCGACCAGAGACGGTCGGTCAGCTTCTCAAGGTCCTGGGTCATGTCCAGCGCCTGTTCCACGACCCGATTGCGTGCACGTAGCAGCATTACGGCGGCAAGGCCGGCCAGAACGGTCAGCAGGCTGGCGAGCGCAGCCCAGACCACTGGGAAAGATGGAATCTCCATGATGCCAGTCTAGTATTTGTCCCCTTGAGAAAGCGTTCGCGCGCGAACGCTGCTTTCGCGATGGTTTGAATGAGTTCGTTAACCTGGCGGCACGGATGCGGCCCCTTCCGACATCATGCGGCCTGCGCCACCTGATCGATGCGTGAACGATAGGATAACGCCTCGGCGAGATGGACCCGGCCGATCTTCGCCTCGCCGTCGAGATCGGCAAGCGTTCGGGCGACTTTCAGAACACGATGGTAGCCGCGCGCCGTCAGCTTCAGGGCCTCGGCGGCGTCGCGCAGAAGCGAAATGCCGGCATTGTCCGGCCGGGCGATCTGGTCGAGCACTGGGGCGGGGCAGGTGGCGTTGGTCGCGATCTCGGAGAGGCCGAGCGCTTCGAAGCGTGCCGTCTGCGCCTGGCGCGCCACGGCGACCCGGGCCGCGACCTCCGCCGAGCTTTCGCTGGCGGCCGGCGGAAACAGGTCGGTTGCGGTTACGGCCGGCACATCGATGACGATATCGATGCGGTCGAGCATCGGACCTGAGATCCGGGTCTGATACTGCGCCATGCAGCGCTCGTTCGGCTGCCGCCGGCAGGCATAGCCCGGTTCGGTTGCCTTGCCGCACCGGCACGGGTTCATTGCGGCGACAAGCTGGAATCGCGCGGGGTAGATGGCGCGGTGGTTAGCCCGCGAGATCAGGACCTCGCCGGTCTCCATCGGCTGGCGCAGGGCGTCGAGAGCCTGAGCCTGGAATTCCGGCAATTCGTCGAGGAAAAGCACGCCATGATGGGCGAGAGAAACTTCGCCTGGCTTGGCCTGCAGGCCGCCGCCGACGAGTGCCGCCATCGAGGCTGAATGATGCGGGGCGCGAAAGGGGCGGCGGTCGGTCAGCGCCCCCTCGGCGAGATGCCCGGCGACGGAATGTACCATCGAGACCTCGAGCAGCTCGCGTGGCGAGAGCGGCGGCAGGATGGATGGCAGGCGGCTCGCCAGCATCGATTTGCCGGCACCGGGAGGCCCGTTCATCAAGAGGTTGTGGCCCCCGGCGGCGGCGATCTCCAGCACACGGCGCGCGCTTTCCTGGCCGCGAATATCGGAGAGATCAGGCAGGGGGCCTGATTGCCGGGCCACGGACGGCACCGGCCGCGCCATGACCTGCGTACCCTTGAAATGGTTGGCGAGCTGGATCAGCGAGCGCGGATTGAGGATGTCGACATCGGCGGCGGCCCAGGCGGCTTCCGGCCCGCAGGCGGCCGGGCAGATCAGCCCCTGTCCGCGGGCATAGGCGGCTATCGCGGCCGGCAGCACGCCTGCGACGGAGGTGATGGAGCCGTCGAGCGCGAGTTCACCGAGCACGGTATAGCCGGCGAGCGCGTCGGCAGGGATCGCGCCGATGGCGGCCATGACCGCAAGCGCGATCGGCAGATCGTAATGGCTGCCCTCTTTTGGCAGATCGGCTGGCGCCAGATTGACGGTAATGCGCTTGGCCGGCAGCGCCAGTCCCGATGCGATCAGCGCGGCGCGCACGCGTTCGCGGCTTTCGGCCACGGCCTTGTCCGGCAGGCCGACCAGAAGGAAGGCGACACCGCCCGGCGTGACCTGCACCTGCACGTCGACGGCGCGCGCCTCGATGCCCTCGAACGCAACCGTCGCGACCCGCGTGACCATCGGCGCCTCCCCATTCCCTAGGGGGAGGCTAGCGAATGCCCAGCCTGCTGGCAAGAACATATCGGGAACTCAAGCAGGTGCGCGCTGGCTGACCGCGCTTTCATCTGACGCAGCAGGACGGGGTGGCGATGACGAGGCCCACCAGGACAGTGGCCGTGGTCCCAGGATCATCGGCAGGGGGCGATGCCCACGACAACGCCTTTCCACATCGCCACCGGAGCCAAGAACCAGCCGGCGAAAGCTTCGGGGAGGCGCTGGTGGTGAGGAACCCGTCGCCGATCAGTGGCTCCGGGGTGCACTCCCGGTCGACAGGGAGGAGAAGGGCCTACGCTTACTTCAGCAGCCCGGCTTCCTTGTAGAATCTTTCGGCGCCGGGATGCAGCGGCACGCCCAGCAGGCCCGACAGCGCGGTCTCCTTCCGGATCAGCCTGCCCTTGGCGTGGCCGGCATCGAGTGCGGCGCGGGTCTTGTCGTTCCACAGCGCCTTGGTCACGGCGTAGACGGTGTCGGCCGAAACCTTGGTGGAGGTCACCCAATGGGCGCCGACGGCGATGGTCTTGACCGCGTCGGCATTCTTGTAGGTGCCGGCCGGGATTTCGTCGGCAGCGAAAAAAGGGAACTCTTTGAAGAGCTTCTCCACCTGGGGGCCGGAGATCGGCAGGATCTCGATGCCAGAGCCGGTCGAGGCCAGTTCCGAGATCGCCGCAGCCGGGAAGCCGCCGGTGAAGAAGAATGCATCGACCGAGCCGTCCCTCATCTTCTCGGCAGCCTCGTTCGGCTTCAGGAATTCCATCGAGATATCGCTACCGGTCAGGCCGAAGGCGTTGAGGATCGCTTTGGCGTTGAGCAACGTGCCGGAACCCGGCTCGTCGAAGGAGATCGTCTTGCCCCTGAGATCGGCGACGCTCCTGATGT
Source organism: Hyphomicrobiales bacterium (assembly GCA_900470095.1). Taxonomy (GTDB): domain Bacteria; phylum Pseudomonadota; class Alphaproteobacteria; order Rhizobiales; family Beijerinckiaceae; genus Allobosea. Next base: position 4,042 of record UBZM01000062.1, on the reverse strand, counting down.
TCGATGCCTTGCGGACGACGAGATGGACCGACTCGGGATAGAGGTTGGCAATCGAGCGCAGATCCGCGACCTTCGGCTTGCCCTCATAGACGCCGGTGGCGGAATAGGCCCAGTAAGCGACATCGGCCTGGACGAAGCCGGATTCGGCAGTGCCCCCGATGATCGCGTTGATATTGGCGACCGAGCCGTTGCTGGCGACGGCGGTTGCGACCAGTTGCGGCGGCGCCGAGATCGCGTGCGCGATCAGGCTGCCGATCGGATAATAGGTGCCGGCGGTGCCGCCCGTGGCGATGCGAAAGAAGGCTGGCGGCTGAGCGAAGGCGAGACCTGCAGCCAGCGCAATGCCGCCGAGGACGAGACCTGCGGCCGCAAGCTTCGATCTGAAAGCCATGGTCATATCACGGAAGCTCCTATGGACCGGGCAGTGTTCGCGGCTTTTGCCGGCTGATCAAGTGCATGGCGGGCAGGCGCCGTCGTTTCGACAGGCGTCCACCCTGCGTGGCCCTTCACCGTCGCGTGACGATGCCGACCTGCGGCGCGGGCCTGGCGCCGAGCCAGAGCAGGAGGAAACCGAGGACCAGCGCGACCAGCGCAACCGGCGACCGCATCAGCGAGAGCAGCATCGGGTCCCAGAGCAGCGGATGGAGATTGCGCTCGATGGCCGGCTGCAGCAGCGGATAGCGCGTCGGCAGCAGAATGAGGAGAATTTCGCCGAGCGGCGTGAACTGAAGAGAGGAATTGGCGATCGAACGCGCGCCGTCGATGACCAGAGCGACGAAACCGCTGGCGACAGCAAGATAACCCAGCAAACGGATGAAAAAACGCAGCATCCCGCCCCATTCCCCGCACGCGCCCCTCGCATCCGATGTGCCCATTCGGGCACGGCTTTGCAACCTTGTCCGGCGCTCTCCACGCAAGAATGCGAAAAGCGCGTTTCAGGCCTTGAAAGAAGCTGGCTCGGCGGTCATAAGCAGCCCGCCGGACAGGTGGCCGAGTGGTTGAAGGCGCACGCCTGGAAAGTGTGTATACGGGAAACCGTATCGCGGGTTCGAATCCCGCCCTGTCCGCCATTTCAAAACAGAACCGGCCACGTCGAGCGTGGTCGATTTTACGCCGGATCCTGCGGCAAAGGGGTCTGAGCAGGTCCTCGTTCGATGCCATGATGTGCATCCTCGACGCGTTGGGCCGGCGCCCCCCCAAGGTGATCGCGGGATAATCGCCGCTGCAGGCGGTATTCCCGCTCTGGTCGGTTTTCGCGAATCCGCGAACCAGTCGAAGCGTGATGGCTTTCAGCCCTGAACGTGCCAGCAGGGTCCGCACGCAGTCGGCGCCGGCTCTCACCTGATCCCGGATCGCCCTTGGGGCGGGGGGATGCGGCCCTTCAGCGCCGGATCGTCCCGAAAGCTCCACCCGCTTCAATTGCGCGGCTCGCTACCGTCAATCACGCCAATATGCCGCAGCGAAACGGCAGCGAGGACTGTAAGGACGGAAACGCTCACGGCACTGAATATTGCCGCACTGCTGAACCCCGCGGTGAACGCAGCCTGCGCCTCTTGAATAAGGCCAGCGGGCAGTACCGACGCAACCGAAGATGCCGCCCACAAGCTGTCGCCAACGGCCTCACGCGCTTCAGGACCGAGACTTTCGGGCATCCGGTCGAGCATCGTCCGGCGATAGATGGCGGTAGCGAGGCTGCCAAGCACGGCAATGCCGAGCGATACGCCGAGGTCCTGCACCGTTTCGGACATCGCCGATGCCGAGCCTGCCTTGTCGGCGGGGGCCGACCCAACCACGAGGTCCGTACCCAGCGCAGCTATGGTGCCAAGCCCGAGATAGGCCAACGAGAAGCCGGCGACGACAATGGCCACGTCGGAAGCGCTGTTATCCAGCTGGGTCAGCAGGAGATAGCCCACCACCGACAACCCCAGCGCTCCGGCCAGCACGTAGCCGGGGCGAACATACCGGGCCATCAGCGGCGCTGAGACGCCGGCCGCGACCATGGCAAATGCGGGCGGTCCCATCCAGAGACCCGCGACAAGCGGAGAATACCCGGCCACGAGTTGCAGATACTGCGTGACCAGCAGCATTGTGCCGCCGACCGCGACGAGGCCAAACAGAAGCACGATCAGCGCCACGCTGAAGGCTCTGTTGGCAAACAGCGTGATGTCGAGCAGCGGATCGGCGAGGCGCAGTTGTCGGCGCACGAACAGGGCGGCGAAGGCTAGCCCCACCGCAATGGCGCCGACTGGGTGAAGTTCAAAGCCATCCTTGGCGACCTGCTTGATGCCGTAGACCACAGGCAGCATCGCGGCGAGCGAAAGGCCGACGCTCGCGAGGTCCAGCCTGCCGACCTGGGATGCGCGATACTCCGGGAGAAGGACGGGGGCCAGCAGAAGCAGCAGGCCGACAACAGGCACGGCTATGAGAAAGGCTGCGCCCCACCAGAAATGCTCCAGCATCACGCCGCCCACAACCGGCCCCAGAGCCATGCCGAGGGCGAACATGGTCGTCCATATGCCAAAGCCAAGAGCGCGCTGCCTTGGGTCAGCGAACATGTTCGTGATGAGCGCCAGCGTCGACGGCATCAGCGTTGCGGCGGCCACCCCGAGCACGGCCCGGGCCGCGATCAGCATCATGGCGCTTGTGGAGAAGGCGGTGAGCGCCGAGGCGACGGCGAAGGCGGCCGCCCCCATCATCAGAAGCTTGCGGCGACCGATACGGTCGCCGAGCGTACCCATCGTGATCAGGAAGCCGGCAATCATGAAGCCGTAGGCATCCATGATCCAGAGCGCCTGCACGCTGCTCGGTTGCAGATCCGCGGCAAGTGCCGGAAGCGCCAGATGAAGCAGCGTGAGGTCCAAGCCGAGCAAGATCGTCGGCAAGGCCAGCAGCGCCAGCCCCAACCATTCGCGGACCCCTACTGTCGCAGCCGGTGAGGTGGCTGCTTCTACCGCCATTCTGGAAAGGGGAAGATCGGGTTCGTCCTGAGAAGTCATGCTGCCTCCTTGCCGCGGGCGGACTTTCGAGGCACGATCATCCTGTTACAATATAAGAAATTATCCTGTTACTCGAGGTAACGGTCTTGCCCGGTCGTACATTTGCGCGCACGCGAACCGACCTCTCTGACTTCCTGATGCGTCACAGGAAAAAGCTCACACCCGTCGATGCGGGCTTGCCCTCAACCGGCCAACGCCGCACGCCGGGGCTCCGGCGAGAGGAACTCGCGGCACTCGCGGGTGTCGGCCTGACCTGGTACACATGGTTTGAGCAGGGCCGAGACATCCAGGTCTCGGAGGGTTTTCTGCTCAAGGTGGCGAAAGCCCTGAAGCTGGACGATGCCGAGTGCAGCCATCTGTTCCTGCTTGCACACAGACGACCTCCGCCACCTGAAGCCTATCATTGGCCAACCGTCAGCCCGCTCATCCAGAATTTGCTGGATGATCTCAGGACGCGACCCGCTTATGTCGCCAACCTGCGTTGGGATGTCGTTGCGTGGAATGCGGCCGCGAACGATGTATTCGGCTTCGCAGATCGCGAGCAACGGGACCGCAATGTCATGCGCTTGATCTTTGCTGATCCCGAGTTCCGCCAACGTCTTCCCCATTGGCGCGACGAAGCGCCAAAACTGCTCGCGCAGTTTCGGTATGATCTGGCTGCCGCTCCCGATGATCCGGCAATGCTGACCCTGGTCGATGAACTGAAGAAACTGTCCCCGGATTTCCGCCGATGGTTCGAGCAACCGAGCATGGAGAGCTACGCTCGGGGCGTCGGGGCCATCCTGGATCGAGGTGGCACCGAGCTCGGCTTCATGCACGAGATGCTGACTGTGGACGAGTACCGGCACCTCAAGATGGTCGTCTATTTCCGGCGGTAGACCGAGCTTCGGATTATAGCTTCATCGAGCACCTGCTGGGTGCTGGCCGGTCGAAGGGGGGAGGGGGCAACGACGATGCGCGGGCGCTCTTTGTTGAACGCGCAAAGCCCGCGGCGAGTTGCACGGCGGGCTGTGTGTTTGTTTGGAGGATTTGGTTGCGGGGGCCAG